>NZ_JAEMNX010000014.1 GCF_016463975.1 Marinomonas transparens
AGACGTTTTAGGCTGAAAGTCCTACAAAAGACTTTTTGCTTTCCTTTAAACTAAAGTTTTGTATCGCAGCTCTTTGTTTCAAAGAAAGAAGTTACCCGCTCAGCTTTTACCTGAATTAAAGAGCGGAATAAAGCTTATGAATGCAAAGCATTCGAGTGGAAGTCGACAAAGACATAACCCCTCCCCTTAAAAAAGGGAGGGAACAAGCAGCTTTTAAAAATCCAATTAAACTACAAATACCGCCCTTCCAAATGCTTCCTAAAATGCGCGGCATTCAAAGTCTCCCCGGTGGCGCGTTTGACCAGTTCATCCGTGCTGTGCAGTGAGGCTTGTGACCAGATGTTGTCGTTGAGCCATTGGAAGATGGGGCTTAGATCGCCACTTTCAATGGCAACTTCTAGATCAAGGCTTTTCACCATGCTGGCTTTATACTGTGCGGCGTACATGGCACCGAGTGTGTAGGATGGAAAGTAGCCGAAGGCGCCGTCTGTCCAATGGATGTCTTGCATGCAGCCATTTTTATAGTTGTCTTGGGTTGAAAGACCAAGGCTGGCTTTCATTTTTTCGTCCCAAATGTCCGGTACGTCGGTGTGTTCGATTACGCCGTTAATGAGGTCTCGCTCTATTTCATAACGCAGTATCACGTGAGCTGGGTAGGTTAGCTCGTCGGCATCCACCCGAATAAAGCCTTTCTCTACTTGGGTGTAGATTTTATACAGGTTTTCTTCGGCAAATACGGGGTCTTGATGGGCGTTAAAGGCATCCATTGATAATCGAGAAAGATGTGAAATAAACGACTTACTGCGCCCTACCTGCATTTCAAAGAAAAGCGATTGGGATTCATGTATCCCCATGGATCGTGCTTCACCCACGGGCAAACCGGAAAAGGCTTTCGGTAAACCTTGTTCATAACGGGCATGGCCAGTTTCATGCACTATGCCCATCAGCGCTTGCACAAAGTCTTTTTCATCGTAACGGGTCGTTATGCGTACATCAGAGGGTACGCCACCACAGAATGGATGAACGCTTTGGTCTAATCGGCCGTGGTTGAAGTCAAACTGAAGTAACTTCATCACCTCTAAACCAAGGGCTTTTTGTCTATCGGTTGAAAAAGTGCCCGATGGCAAAATGATAGAGTCGGATCGCTGCTTTTCCAATGCCTTTTCTATTAGCTCTGGCAGCCATGTTTTTACATCAGTAAATAACATATCAAGGGAGGACGTTGTGGTGCCCGGTTCAAATTTATCGAGCATGGCATCGTAAGCGGTCAGCCCTAGTGCTTCACCACGGATTTTGGCTTCTTCACGGGACAAGGCCACCACTTCTTTCCAGTTTTTCTCGAAGCCTTTCCAATCGTTTTCTTGTCGTTGTGTACGCCAAGTGTGTTCGCATTTAGAACCGGCGATGGATTGCGCCTGAACCAGTTTTTCTGGCACTAGGGTCGCTTGTTGCCACTGTCGTTTCATTTCACGCAGGCTGGCTTGTTGCTCGGTGGTTAATGGCGCTTGTTCGGCATGGCCAAACCAGTCTTCTAACTGTGGCTGAGTCGATAACCTATGAACATGAACCGATAACTCCGCCATAGCGTTTGAGCGTGCTTCGCTACCGCCTGCTGGCATATTGGCCGCTGCGTCCCAACCCAACATGGCTTGGGCATGATTGAAATGATGAATGGTTTGGTAATGCGCTATAAGCTGATCGTAATGTGACATGGTTGGCTTCTATTCCATTTAGAAAATTTCAGACATCTTATTACAGAGGACGTGATAGGGACAGAAGCCTACCGTTACATTTTTACAAAACCAATTAATACTTATTTCTACACTAAAAAGCCGAGGCGTTTTTTTAACGCCTCGGCTTTGTCATATAAAACCCTTAAGACTCTTTCGCTTTAACAGCCACAACCCGTATGGTCGTGATCGTCGCTCAATACCTGCCAGTTTTTCAGTTTGCTGGTTTTGCCGATTCCTGGGTTAAGGGCGTTGGTTGGGTCTGTCTGTTGGTAGAAATCACGCAAGGCTTGTTTGGCTATGTATTCATGGCCTACGTTATGCTCTGCTGGGTATTCCGCACCACGGGCATCGTAGCTAGCGAGGATTTCCGCTTTCACCGCTTTGGCGTCCACGCCTTTTTTCATGATGTAGTTTTGGTGCATGACGTGACAAAAGAAATGCCCGTAGTACATTTTCACGGCAATTTTGTCATCGATCTCTGGTGGGAGTTTTTCAAACCAGTCGAGCTCGTTGCGTGGGAACGCCACGTCGATGGTCATGATAGACCCTAGGTCTTTGCCTTTCATTAAATGATAACGGCCCAATGCGCCAGCGGTAACAAAGCGATGCAAAATGGCTTTGTCGGCTTCCTCATCGGTGCATTCGATAAAATCGCCTTCGTGTTCTTTAAAGAAATTTTCTAGGTAGGCTTTTGCTTCGTCTACCCCTTCGTTACAGGTTTCCACTATCCAGTGGTGTTCGTACTTGTCTCGGTATTCTTCCATGCGTTTGGGCAAATGGTTTGGAAACAACTGGCTAAAATACTGCAAACACAGGTCAGAAAATTTGCTCGGCATGAATTTAAATTTGCCTGCCCATCTGTCTACCGTACGCTTAAGGGCGAACATTTTAGGAATGTATTTGGTGCCGAGTTTGTCGATCACCAAGAAGCTGTCTTTACCGTATTTTTTACTGATGTCGTAACTGTCTCTGTGCATATACTCACCAGACACGGGGAGGTTTTTAAAGGTAGACAACATGTCTCGGCGCATTTGCTCCATGACCGCAGGGTCATTGGTGCCGATGTAAAACACTTGGTGTTTCTCAGGAATTGGGAAGGTATCAATGCGCACCGCAAACACCGCCAATTTACCAGCACAACCAGAGGCTTCGTATAAGCGGCGCGGGTCAGCATTAAAGCGGGATGGGGTTTCGGCATCCACGTCTCTTATGCGTTCATGGTATTCATTGTCGGAAGCCCGTTTGTCGGGGAAATGTACGTCTTTTTCTTTGTAGTGTTTGTTTTGCAGATTTTCTAGAATCTCCTCTGGCTTCGCCCCAAGGTCGATGCCTAGGTTGTTGACCAGTTGTAACTCTCCGTCGCTAGTGACTTGAGCGTACAAGGACATTTCCGTATAAGCTGGCCCACGCTGTACCAAGGCCCCACCAGAGTTATTACAAATCCCACCCACAATGGATGCACCAATACAAGACGAGCCAATCACTGAATGGGGTTCTCGTCCGTAGGGCTTAAGGGTGTCTTCTAGACCAAATAAGGTGCTGCCTGCAAATCCAATAATTTGCTTGCCTTGGTCAACCAGTTGGATATCGTCAATGCGCATGGTGCTGATCACCACAATCGGACGGTCATAGTCTTCGCCGTTCGGGGTTGAACCGCCCGTCAAACCGGTATTGGCCGCTTGCATGATGACGATCACATCGGCATCGACACAGACTTTTAATACCTTCCAAATTTCCACCAAACTACCGGGACGCACCACGGCATAGGCATTACCTGCCCCTAGACGAAACCCTCGGCAATAGGGCTGTTTCTTATCTTCGTCTAATAATGTGTACTGGCTACCGACAATAGCCTTAAGGTCATCAGCAATATCAACATGAGAATGGGACTGGGTCATAAAGGTACTTCGCCATGGCAATGGGTTTAAGATGCAGCAAAGTATACTCGACTTCACTCAAGGTAAAAAATACAAAGGGCCAAATCTTTATGGATTTAGCCCTTTAAATTTTGATCTAAGTCATGCATAAAAATCAGATGACCCTTTACGATCAACTTTTCAGAGAGATTCAAAGGCACCAAGATCAGGTGCCGAGCCACTGTAATTTAAACCTAGGTTTACGCCAGCATCGATCAAATCACTGTCACTTTTTAGTTGAAAAAAATTAACCACGGGTAAGCTGCCATCGGCCTGACGCATACCTAATAGTTCATCCATGTTTAGGCTCACGAAATCCGCTGATGACGCGGTATCGTTATCCCAACTGTTGTTTGACATGTTTTCTTCTAGCGCACCAAATTTATCACTGCTGATAGTATTTAATGAGATGCTATTTTTGATCTCTAGTTTATTGAGAATACGTTCCGCGCCATCGCTTAAACCGTAGTTACGATGGTTCGCGTAGGCAATGGCATGGTGCAAAGTCACCTTGCCGCGGTTACTGTTTTGGTCATAGCCATCTTTGCTGTTACCTGCGGCAATGGTGTTCAGGTAAAGGCCATTATGGGCCAAGTCTTTATCATCACTGCCACCGGTTTTAAAGCCGTTGCCATCGCCAAGTCCTTTGCTGCCATTTTCCTGATAGCCGTTACGCACCATCCAAGAATATTCCCACGTGGTGAGAATATCTTGGTTATTGTCACGCAAGTAGCCATCAAAACCATCGTCTAAGTTCTGATACGCTCGGCACCCGTAAAAGTAATTCCCCGTCCCTACACCCAGTTTTGCAGCAAAGCCATCGGCGTTTTCTTGGGTAGAGTCGGCGTTGTAGTAGGAATCTGAGTTTTTCACAAAGTTATAAGAGGCTCCCTGATCCAACTGCAACCCAGTATCCGCATTGCCACGGAATGACATAAATTCCACCGTATTATGGGAACCGCTCATGTGCATGCCATTATCGCCAGCACGTTGAATGTCAAAGCCATAGATGTGCCAGTAATTGCCAAGCACATCAAAGCCTCGATGCTCAAAATGTTCCGTCATGCTAGAAAAGTCAATGATTGGTCGTTCATCTCCCGGATAGGCACTCAAAACAATGGCCTGAGCCTCTGTACCACTCTGTTCCAACACAATGGTAGACGACATATTGTAAGTCCCTTGGCGAATGTAGATAACATCGCCCGCCCTTGCTGTCGATATCGCACTCACTAATTCATCTGTTGAGGTGACCTGGGTGGCATTAGCAACAAGGTTATCCATAAATGAAGGTAACCCATTGGTTAACGGTTCGTTGTTAGCCCCTGCCAGTTGTGCGGCTGGCAATGTTGGCGCCGCAGCGGAGCTTGATGCACTGTTATTTGAGTTTCCCCCCGTACCTGTGCCATTGTCGTTATAGCCATCCACGCCACAGTTTTCTTTGTTCTCTGGCATCGGGTTCCAACCTTTTCCGCCGTCAAACGCCGAAAAGATCTGAGCGCGAGAACAGTAGTGATTAGCGACTTCACTTTCGGTTAATTCATAGGAATGCGTTGCCAAGCGATCGGCAAGGTCGCGTTTGTTGCCATTGAAATCCATGGAATTAAATTCGCGCCAGCCTGCAACACTTTGGGCAATACTGGGCGTTGGTAATGGCTCATTTAACCACCCCACTGGTTTGATGTGGTTATCCATGTGCGTATTCACAAAAACAATATTGTCGTAACAACCAGAACAACCACCGCTACGACCAAGGTAAGTTGACTTGTCTACGATAGGATGACCCAGAGGACCGTTACCGCGAGTGAGTCGCGAGTTTAAGAAAACATAGCCCACGTCACCTTCATCCTGAACTCGTGCTTGCAGTATGTAGCCGCCGCCCACTTTGCCACGGGAGTCGCCTAGGGTTCGGATTTCACTTTTCTCAAAAAGTGATGCTTTGCTGTAGCCCCAAATAAAGTCTACGTTACCCGCCACAAGCGTATTGTAGAACCAGGTCCAGCCTTTTAGGTGCAAGGTATCTTGCTCACTAATAAAGGCGGAGTTAGTGGCAATTAAACGGCCGTTAGGACTATTAAAAGTAATGGTTTCTGCTTGATGGCCATCACCAATCAAGGTGGTGTTTTTCAACGTCAAGTTATCCAGCGTGAGCATGTCGACATCTTTCGCTAAAAAGACAGCACGGTTGCTTGAACCTGAATTCATGCCTTCGTTATTTTTATAACGAATAATGGTGCCATTTTTCGTTTCGCCTTTGATCGTGACATTGTTTTTATCAACCAAGAATAATGGCTCTTCATACACCCCATTTTTAATTCTAATGGTGACAGGTTCATCGACAGAAAAGTGCTTCATCACGAAGTTCAAAGCGCCCTGCACAGTACGAAAATCCGCATAGTGGTCATGGTAATCCACCAAGTATTCCGCTTTATTTGCATCAGGTTGATGCAAACGCGTAGTAAATGTCCAAGCACTTTGCTTACCAATGCCCTTAAATACTTGACCCGCTAAGGTAGCCCCTGAAAAAGCCGTATCTGAGATGGCAACATAGTAGTTAACACCCGCTTCTAATGTATTCGTATGCAATGAAATACTGGCCGTATTGCCATTGATACGGACGGGGTTTGTTTTCATTGTTCTGGTTTTATTCGCCCCAAAAGTGTCTGACTCATTTGTTAAACTGACTTTATCGATCAACGCATCATCGCTGCTTCTGAAAATACGAATAGAACCTTCCCCCAAGGTTGGCTCGGAATCAAAGCGCAGTGTTAACTGAGTATCTTCGTAGGCATTTAGCTCACCCTGAGTTGGCGACAGTTGATGGGTAAAATCGTAGCTTGCCAATGGCATCACAAATCGAGGCGCAATGCTCGCGGCTATTTTACGCTGCAAATTTGAACCACTACGGAAGGTAACCGTTGCCTCACCCGCACTCACCGGCGTTAGGGTAACGGAGCCATTTTCCTGAGTCACTTCAACGACAGCAGGGTCACTGGAAACAACGCTGATGGAATCGGCCTCACCTTGCTCGGTTTTGGCGATCACGGTAATCACTTTTGCAGCGTCTCCCACTTCTGCGTCGTAACGTGTTTCACTGGGTGAAATAACTAATGAAGCAGGAATGTCATCGGCATTACCGACTTTTATGTCATCAATTTCAAACGACTTATTGGCCGTCCATAGGCCAATGGTGCCAGCATCGGTGAACGTCGCATCCGTGATGCTGGCTAATTTGTCACCATCAAAATAGACCGTCAGCGTATCGCCCTTCACCACTAATCTTAAGGAATACCATTGACCGTCTAACTCGCCCTTAGCACCTTGAACGATAGGTGATTTCACTTTCTTCATGCGAGAAAGCGCACCATTGGTCATTTTGGCAATTTCTACTTGGGTGCTGCTGACGGAGTTTTGCACGTTCATCACGCCTGCATACCAGTTGTTACCATCCTGATAGCGAGCCAACAAATAAAGTTGTTTATTTGCTGCCGAGGAGTTATTACGTGGGCGTATTTTGGCTTCCACATAATAGTCTGAAGTGATCCCACTCATCGCTTCTGGTGTGGCTAAAGCAATAATACCGCCCGATGTGCCAGAGGTATGACGCAGTACATAGTTGCCATTATCGTTAACAATATCGAATGCACCATTCGGTTTTAGCGCATTGATATTATCTGGATAGAGGCTCCAATTATTGGTGTTATTGTGAGAAAAATCGTCGCAAAAATATAAGCCAGACGAGGGACATTGCCATGCGGCATTATTAATCGAGTTAGATTCTTCCGAATAAACCATAGAGGAGATAGCAAAGCTCGCAAGCAATGCACTGGACGCACAAATCCTGTTTACAATTGAGTACTTCATGTACAAATACCTTTATTATATTTATTTTTATTTGATGCCTCAGCAGACAAACCCGCCTGCTTTACACATCTACCACCATTTATAAAACAGATGCGTTTCATTTTTAATGAAATGCAATTTTAACAAAATGGTTTTGTTAGATTAGAAGCTCTTGAAAAATTTTCAATAAATACTTTTCGATAAAGGCATTTATTTAACGGTTTTTATTGCTATTCACCTATGCATACATTTAGGACGACATAACAGCAATATAAACATCTATGACGACTTCTGGCATTGCCTTCTCCAGAAAAGCCAAGTCTTCTCCTGCTGGTAGTAAGGCTTTTTCTAGTGCTGTATTGGCTTCCAGCATGCTTGGCTCTGCGCCAGGAAGTACCGAAAAGTATCCTGTGTGGTCTGATTCATATTGATGGTACACGCCATACATAACCATCAACAACATAACTAAAAATTAACCAGAACATAAAATACTATCAATTTTAATTAACCCATCATTCTCTATACTGGCTTACATCAACGAAACGAACATAACGGGTGACTTATGAATACATTTAAAAAATACGGCTTTTGGGCAATTCTTGGACTTACTGCATTGGCATTTCTTGCTGGCGGTGTTGGTAAACTGATGGGTGTTGAAATGATGCATCAATCATTTGCAACACTTGGTTTACCAGTATTCTTCGGATACTTCATTGGCGCTTGCGAGATTGCTGGTGCGATTGGTATTTTCATCAAGAAACTTAGCTCTCTCGCCGCTGTTGGCTTGGGTTTAATCATGGCTGGTGCAATGTACTACCACCTTATGTTTGACCCACAAGGCTTCCCAGTAGCTGCGCTGTTGTTTGTCTTCTCAATTGTTATCTTCTTTGTTAACAAAAAACACAGTGTTGTATTCGGTAAAAACCAAGCAGCTATCGCTTAAAACCTTGGTCTAAATAACGAACAAAGACCACCCTTTGGTGGTCTTTCTCTATCTAAACTTCTATTTGAGACCTGTGCATGAAGTCACGAGCAAAGCCAAGACGAGGCAAAAATAGACGAAAAAGCGGACACTTACATGGATGTAAGTGTTAGGGCGACGCAGGATGCCAAAGCCGCGTTTATGGGTTATAAATGAGCACTTTGAGTCTATTTTTAACAATGTATTGGTAAGCACAGCAGTCGTGCAAAGGTCTCTATTTGGATGTCATCAAACATCACGATGAAACATAGGTATTTTTATGCCAGAGCTTAATAGTACTCACGATACAAATGAGTTAATGCCAGTTATCTACGTACCTCACGGTGCAGGGCCCATGCCCCTTATGGGCGAACCCGGTCATAAAGATCTTATTGGCTTTTTAAAAAACATTCATACTGAATTAAAAACGCCTAAAGCCATCTTAATCATTAGTGGTCATTGGGAAGGAAAAGTGGCTATGGTGTCTTCGTCACCAGCGCCAAAGATGTTTTACGATTACGGTGGTTTTCCACCTGAAACGTATGAATATCAATACCCAGCACCGGGCAATCCAGCAATTTCTCAGGAAGTGGCTGACTTATTAAAATCCCACCACATTGATTGTGTACTGGATGATAAAAGAGGCTACGATCATGGTGTATTCGTACCTTTAATGCTGATGTACCCTAACGCTGATATTCCCGTTGTACAGCTGTCTTTATTGAACTCTTTGGATCCAGCCAAACACATCGCCTTAGGCGAAGCCATCACTTCACTACGTCAAAAAGGGGTATTGATTGTTGGGTCAGGCATGACATTTCATGAACGCGATGCCACCTTTGACCACAGTGTTCAGTTTGATCATTGGCTAACGGAAACCCTTACCTCTACGCCTATTGAACAAGCAAAAGAAAAGCTTACCAATTGGGCATCGGCTCCTGCGGCGCGTAACTGTCACCGTAGAGAAGACCACTTATTGCCTCTGCATGTTTGTTTTGGTGCTGCGATTTCGAACAACCAACCTGCGGAAAGAATCTATTCTGGTTCTTTATTCGGGTGGCGTCATTCAGGTTTCTTATGGCGTTAAACTTCTTGTAGAGCTCTTTGATCTCCATAAAAAAACCGTTCCTCTGAACGGTTTTTTTATGGTAGTCGCCACCTGCCTTCATCATGTAGACTCTTAAATCGGCAAGCATTCTGCCCTACAACAATAACGATCAAACAATTTTAGGCTCTATTCATGAATGATGTTATCTCACAACTTACGGACACTCTTGGAGAAAAAGCGGTTATTACAGGCGCCTCAGTCGGCGACAAATACAAAACAGACTGGAGTGGTTTAGAAGGGTTACTGCCTAGTACCGTGGTTAGAGCGTCCTCAACTGAAGAGGTAGCCAGCATTTTAAAAATATGTAATAGCGCCAAGCAAGCGGTTGTTATCCAAGGCGGTATGACAGGTATTAGTGGTGGCGCGGTGCCACAAGAGGGTGAGATCGCCATTTCCCTAGAAAAAATGTCTGGCATTATTGAAGTGGATGTCGACTCTATGACCATCACTGCCCATGCTGGTACGCCATTACAAGTGGTGCAAGAAGCGGCCGATGAAGCCGGGCTTTTTTTACCTCTTGATATGGGTTCTCGTGGCACCTGCACTGTCGGCGGTGTTGTTGCAACCAACGCAGGCGGCAATCAGGTCATACGCTATGGTGCAACAAGATCTCTCGTCCTTGGCTTAGAAGCCGTACTTCCTGACGGTACCATCATTAGCTCGCTGAATAAAATGCTAAAAAACAACGCGGGTTACGACTTAAAGCATATGTTTATCGGCTCAGAAGGCACCCTAGGGATTGTGACAAAAGCGGTAATGCGCCTTTACCCTAAAATGACATCCACACAAACCGCATTGTGCGCCCTGCCCGATTTCACCAGCGTGTTAAAACTGCTTAAAAAAACCTTCTCCACACTCGGCGATGGCATTACTTCATTCGAAGTCATGTGGGCCAATTATTATGATGAAGTGGTCGAAACGGTTGAACAGGCAAAAAGCCCGTTTATAGAAAAATACCCATTTTATGCCTTGGTGGAATACAAAAGCCAAGACCGTATTCACGATATGGAACAGTTTTCGAGTGTCTTATTTGAAGCCATCGAAGACGGCATCATTGCCGATACCATTCTTGCTCAGTCATTGAAAGAAGCCGATGTTTTTTGGACGATTCGCGATGGTATCGGCGAACTTCTGACCACCATGGGCCCTGTGGTAAATACCGATATCAGTGTCCCTATCAGCCAGATGAAAGCCTTTATAGAGCAACTTGAACCGGCCCTCTACGAAGCCTTCCCTAACGTCAAACTACGCATCTTTGGCCACATTGGTGACAGCAACTTACACGTGTGCGCGGGAACCGGCTCGGAACAAGACCTAGACGCTATCTCCGCTATGATCATGGGCGTCACAGGCGAATACAAAGGTTCTGTCTCCGCTGAACACGGCATTGGCGTATTAAAGAAAAAGTATTTACACCACTCCAGAACCCCAGAAGAAGTCGCCCTAATGAAAACCTTAAAAAGTGCGATGGACCCGAATGGAATATTGAATTCAGGCCGGGTGATCT
Organism: Marinomonas transparens; assembly: GCF_016463975.1. GTDB lineage: Bacteria > Pseudomonadota > Gammaproteobacteria > Pseudomonadales > Marinomonadaceae > Marinomonas > Marinomonas transparens. The sequence goes on from NZ_JAEMNX010000014.1 coordinate 11,066, forward strand.
AACTCGGCTAAACTCTTTTCTTAGCTTAGAAACCTCAATAAGTTTTCTAAGCTACAAAGCCTAGCCACCAAGTACCACGGTACGTTTGTCATTTAAAAACACCCGTTTTTCTATATGGCATTTCACCGCGTTAAACAAGGTAACCCGTTCTATGTCTTGGCCTTTCGCCACCAGATCTTCAGGATAGTGAGCGTGATTAACCGTTTGAATACCTTGGGAAATAATTGGGCCTTCATCCAAGTCATTGTTTACATAATGGGCCGTCGCACCGACCATTTTTACGCCTTTCTCCCACGCTTGGTGATAAGGGCGAGCGCCTTTAAAACCGGGCAATAAAGAGTGGTGAATATTAATCGCTCGACCATCTAGATATTCACACATGCTAGGGGAAAGTACCTGCATATAACGAGCAAGCACCACCAGCTCGGTATCGTATTTCTCGATTAACTCACGAACTTTGGCTTCCTGCTCTAGCTTGCTCTCAGGGGTAATGGGCAGATGATAATAGGGAATGCCATGCCATTTCGCGAGATCTTCTAAATCTGGATGATTAGAGATGATGACAGTCACGTCGATATCTAGCTGCCCCGTTCTAAAGCGATAAAGTAAGTCGTTCAAACAATGGTCGTATTTCGACACCATGATGGCCACTTTTGGCTTATGGTCTGGTGCTGTCAGTTGCCACTCCATATTGAACTCAGCCGCACGGGCTGCAAAGGCTTTGGCAAACACATCGGCACTAAAGTTTTCCCCCTGTGGCAAAAATTCAATGCGAATAAAAAAGCGGCCTGACTCTCGGTCATCAAAAGAATGTATCTCGTCTATGTAGTTACCCGCTTCAGCCATGTAGCGCGTCACCACATCCACCGTGCCGATAATACTTGGGCAATTGGCAGTAAAGATCCAAGGAGCGGTTTTTGGCTTCATAACACTATCTCTTAATATCTTAATCAATAAAAAAGAACCGGTCGCCAAGTAGGGAAGCAACCAGTTCAAAAGGCTGAAAAGGATTAGGCTTTTACCGCCAAACCATATTCACGGCTCGCATCTTGAATCCATAACCATAAGTAATCCGCAAAACTACGACGAACCACCAATTCAAAATGCTTCTCACCTATACGACAAATGACGGCACCACTTTTCGCAAAAACAGTCGATACCACTTTTCCAACGGGAAACTCACTAATGTGAAAATCCACCGCTGTCGATTTTTTCAGCATGTCCACAACATGATCACCAGACACCTCAAAAATAGTCGAACCACCACTCACATTTACGATAGAAAAATGGCCTTTAAGCTTTTCATGGAAACGACTTTCCAGCTCAAACGCTTTATCACCCGCTACGATAATTAGCCATTCGTCGGGGCTAATCCAACGCACAGAAATAGCCTCTTCACCTTCTCCTTTCGTGACCGACGTTAATGGTTCCATTGGTAAAGCAACACCAAGCAAAGACTTAATGGTTTTTTGTTGTGCGGCTGAAGGCACACAACGTAACGTCAGCATGCCCATTAGTTTTTGTTCCCTAAAATACACGCCACCTTCTTGTGGGCCTTTTTGAGCGATACTGTCTAAATCAGCATGATGTAAAGGGCTTTCACCGACCACTTTGTCACCTACCGTGTTGTCGTCGGGTAGCTGATTTTCGACCAATTTGATTGGTTGTTCTTCTGGTGTTTCTAACGTGACATCAGACATGTTGACGCTCCCCTTTTGGATCTAAGAACACAGGGTTACAAATTTCGGCCTCGATCACGCGACCATCTGCCAATGGATAAAAGACTTTCTCGCCCATTTTTTCCAATCCCCCCTTAACAAAGCCCATGGCAATAGAACGATTCAAATTAGCGCTCCAATAACTGGAAGTAACATGACCAACCATTGGCATAGGGATCGGCGCATTAGGATCAAGCACACCTTGCGCGCCCTCTGGTAGCACGACTTTTGGGTCAATGGTTTTCAAGCCTACAAGTTGCTTACGATCTGGACGAACACAGTCTTCTCGCTGCATACCTCGCTTACCGATAAAGCTAAATGGCTTTTTCATCGCGACAGCCCAAGAAAGCCCTAAATCAAATGGGTGCACAGAGCCATCTGTATCCTGTCCCGCAATAATGAAGCCTTTTTCAGCGCGCAATATATGCATGGTTTCTGTGCCATATGGCGTAAGGTTAAACTCTTCTCCATGCTCAAATAATGCTTTCCACACATGCAAACCGTAGTTCGCTTGCACGTTTATCTCGAAGGACAATTCCCCCGTGAAAGAGATGCGGAAAACACGCGCAGGAATGCCAGCAACCTTCATTGTTTTCCAATCCATAAAGCCCATGCTGTCTTTAGAAACATCACCGTCAGTGATTTTTTCTAACAATTTACGACTATTCGGACCAGAGATCGTCATGGTTGCCCAATGGTCAGTCACCGTAGTGAAATACACTTCTAACTCAGGCCATTCGGTTTGATGGTAAATTTCTAACCACTCTAATACGTGCGCCGCACCGCCAGAAGTCGTGGTCATCAAGAAATGATTTTCGCCTAGGCAAGACGTCACACCATCATCGAATACCATGCCGTCTTCGCCGCACATCAAGCCATAGCGACATTTACCAATGGGTAATTTTGCCCATGCGTTACTGTAAACACGACCTAGAAATTCACGGGCATCTTTCCCCTGAATATCAATCTTACCGAGAGTAGACGCATCTAAAATGCCGACAGATTCTCGCGTTGCGACACATTCTCGGTTCAAAGCGTCTTGCATGGTTTCATTCGCCTTTGGGTAATACCAAGGACGCTTCCATAAGCCAACATCTTCAAACTTGGCGCCATGTTCCACATGCCAAGAATGCATCGCCGTGTAACGTTCTGGATCAAACAAAGCACCACAATCACGACCCGCTATTGCACCAAAGGTAACAGGCGTATAGTTCGGTCGGAATATGGTCGTACCCGTTTGAGGAATCGTTTGATTTAGCGTTTTTGCCGCAATCGCCATACCGTTAATGTTGCCAAGTTTGCCTTGGTCAGTACCAAATCCCATGGCGGTATAACGCTTAACATGTTCAATAGATTCAAACCCTTCACGGCACGCCAATTCGATACCCGCTGCGGTCACATCATTCTGATAATCTACAAACTGTTTAGGGGCTTTAGCCGTTGGCTTAGTGTGCGGTATATGGAACAAAGCCATCGCTTTGCTTTCTGTGATTTCTTCCGTCACTGGCAAAGCCACTTCAACTTCTGTCAATCCCAACAGTTGTACCGCATCCTGAGCAGCACTTAACCCTTCTAACAATGCCTGAGCGGTACTAAAAGAACCGTTAATCGCACCAGCAGTAAGTTGTTTCTGAACCGTTGCTCCTGGTGTGAAGCCTAGAATGTCATCGTTCCAAACAGGACGAGCGCCAGTGTGGCATGACAGGTGAATCACTGGGCTCCAACCACCAGATGAAGCGACGGTATCGGCTTTCATCTTCACGATGGAACCAGCCACTTCATCGCCAGCATCATTTAACGGTGCAATCGAAACGCCCGTTACTCGTTTGCCGCCTTGGACATCGATCACACCAGAGCCAACCATGATGGTAATGCCGCGTTCTCTTGCTGCGTCTACCAAGGTTCCTTGAGGATTCTTACGCGAATCCACAATCGCTACCACATTACGACCCGCATCGTGCCAATCTAACGCGGTGCGGTAAGCGTTATCGTTTGACGTCATTAGCACCAAATCATTACCCGGCACCACGCCATAACGGTTTATATAAGTCGATACCGCATTGGCAACCATGCAACCGGGCACATCGTTATTACCGAATACCAAAGGACGTTCATGAGCACCTGTTGCCAGAATCACCCATTTCGCACGAACACGATGCAAACGCTGGGCGACCTGACCGTTAGGCGCACGATCTGCAAACTGATCCGTACAATGTTGCTGAATGGTTAAGAAGTTGTGATCGTGATAACCATTAACTTGTGAATTAGGTAACATCATCACATCATCAAAAGTGGCTAATTCTTTCACCACATCAGTGACCCATTCAGACGCTGGCTTTCCATCTAAGGTTTCTGTGCTGCTTAATAAGCTGCCACCAAACTCGCTTTGCTCATCGGCAATAATGACTCGTGCCCCAGCCAGTGCTGCCGTTAATGCCGCCGCCAGCCCTGCTGGACCTGCGCCAACGATCATCACATCACAGTGCTGATTCATTTTGTCGTAACTATCTGGATCTCTTTCCTTTGGCGCACGACCAAGGCCTGCCGCTTTACGAATGTATGTCTCGTAGGTTTCCCACATGGATTGCGGGAACATAAAGGTTTTGTAGTAAAAGCCCGGTGGCATCATTTTCCCACCAACCTTACCTACGTATTCCATCAAATCGGTTTCGACACTTGGCCAACCGTTCGTCGTACCTGCGACCAAACCATCGTACAAAGATTGCTGAGTGGCACGAACATTAGGAATTTGCGTCGCTTCTGTCGCACCCACTTGCATGATGGCATTTGGCTCTTCTGCTCCCGCCGCCACAATGCCGCGAGGTCGGCTGTATTTAAAGCTTCGGCCAACAATATCCACACCATTGGCTAACAAAGCAGAGGCTAACGTATCCCCTGCATAGCCTTTGTATTGCTTGCCGTTATAAGTAAAGGTCAGCGTTTTAGAGCGATCTATTCGGCCACCATCCTGAAGACGATTAGACTGCTGTGAACCATGTGTATGTGAGCTAGATGTCATGTAATCGCTCCCTTATTGATCTGAATTGGCCACAACAGATGGCTGTTCACCAATCTTGTAGACTTCTTTAATTTCGTAAGTTTGAGTGTCGCGAGTAATGTTAAAAAACTTACGACAACCCGCCGCATGAACCCAAAGTTCGTGATGTATGCCTCTTGGGTTTTTACGAAAATACATGTATTCACCCCACTCTTGATCCGTGCAAGCGTCAGGGTCTAATGGACGAGGAATATGCGCTTGCCCAGAAGCATGAAATTCTTCTTCTTCGCGGTACTCACAACAATGAGGGCAATAAATATGAAACATTCTTTTTCTCCTAAATCGGTATTAACCTGCTAACTCGGTATTCACCCGATTAGTGGGCAACACCCGCTGCACCGTGTTCATCTACCAAGGCTCCGTTATGGAAACGGAACATAGAAAAAGGCTTAGCCAATTCGTGCATTTCGCCCTTCGCCAAAGACGCCGCGAAAACATGACCAGAGCCCGGTGTGGCTTTAAAACCACCCGTTCCCCAACCACAGTTAAAGAACAAGTTTTTCACTGGTGTTTCACTGATGATCGGACAAGCATCTGGACACGTATCAACAATGCCGCCCCACTGGCGGTTCATGCGTACTCGGCTAAACACAGGGAACATTTCCAACACCGCTTGAATAGTATGTTCGATGGTGCTGTAAGAACCGCGCTGACCATAACCGTTGTAGCCATCAATCCCCGCACCGATCACTAAATCCCCCTTATCGGACTGACTCGCGTAACCGTGAACATGGTTAGACATGACGACCGTATCCAGAATCGGCTTGATGGGTTCAGATACCAAGGCTTGTAAAGGATGGGACTCTAATGGCAACTCAAAGCCACCCATTTTCGCCAACACACTGGAATTACCAGCGACCACACAACCCACTCGATCTGCACGGATTTCACCGTATTGGGCTGTACGCACACCCACCACGGTTCCGTCTTCAATGATCAAATCTTGCACTTCGGTTTGTTGGATCAAATCCACACCATGAGCATCGGCACCACGGGCAAACCCCCATGCCACCGCATCGTGACGCGCGACACCCGCACGCGGCTGCCAAGACGCGCCCATCACTGGGTAACGAGCTCGGTCTGAACAATCTAAAACAGGAACGATTTCTTGCACTTGCTGAGCGTCTAATACTTCGCCATCAATACCGTTTAAACGGTTGGCATTCACACGGCGCTCAATATCTCGCATGTCTTGCAAGGTATGACCGAGGTTCAAACAACCCCGTTGGGAAAACATCACATTGTAGTTAAGGTCTTGGGACAAACCTTCCCACAGTTTCATGGCATGTTCGTATAAATGTGCCGCTTCATCCCATAAATAATTGGAACGCACAATCGTCGTATTACGTGCGGTATTACCACCGCCTAAAAAGCCTTTCTCGATGACCGCAACATTGGTGACACCAAACTCTTTAGCCAAGTAATACGCCGTCGCCAAACCGTGACCACCGCCACCGACAATGATCACATCGTATTTCTTTTTAGGGGTTGGATTACGCCACACCCGCTGCCAGTTTTCATGATGGCTAAAACTGTGCTTTAACAACCCAAAGCCTGAATAATGCTGCATCAGATCAGCTCCCTTACATAAACAACCGATTCAAACGGCTGCTGGAGTGGTGGAAAAAATTACAACGGATCGAAACCGTTTATATCGCATGAGAATCGCATGAGAGCTTGGCACTATGTGACGAGTACATATAATCGTGCGAAATTCTCACATCGATAATAGAGTCAAAGAATTACACCCTAATGCTTGGGAACGTCCAGCGAATGACAATTTACGACAGAGGAAGAAGTCGGCTTTGGGAAAGTTGGAAGGAAAGCACGGAGAGCGCAAAGCGTTTGCGTAATAAGTTTTGCTTTACCTAGCTAATATCCGCCCAATTAAAAAGTAACCACGCCTTACAAAACACTCGTACATTAAAGAAAACACACAAATTAAAAGTGGTTTTTAAAACGCATTTTATAGTAACGTCTAAGCATGATCAGGGAGGGTTTGTGTAGAGATGGAATTTACCTCTTCATTTAGTCTTCCTAATAAATTAAATAAAAAAATTCGCATGCTCGCTTTTCCAGTTTTGGTTTTGTGAAGAGCTTTATAAAATTATTTAGAGGTTTTTGAAATTCTCTCAACATGCGTATGCACTATTAAAAATAGTTACATTTGCAAGGAAAGTTTAGGATATGAGTTACGAAGCTAAAGTATTCAATGTAATGATTGCTTCACCGGGGGATGTAGCATCTGAAAGAGCAATCATTCGAGATGTGATTTATGAATGGAATGCTGTTCATTCTAAGTTACGAAATATTGTTTTGCTGCCTGTTGGATGGGAGTCTCATTCATCTCCAGAAATGGGAGCATCACCTCAAGAAATTATAAACAATCAAATTTTGGACAAATGTGACTTTCTTGTCGGTGTTTTCTGGACTCGTATTGGAACAGCCACAACTGAGTATGCAAGTGGAACTGTTGAAGAGATTGAAAAACATATTACCTCTGAAAAGCCCGCAATGCTCTATTTTTCGAGTCAACCAGTCGTAATAGATACCGTTGACCCTGACCAGTATTCGGAATTAAGTAGGTTCAAAAATTCTTGTCGATCTCGTGGCTTATATGAAGGTTATGATAGCCACTCTGATTTCAAAGAAAGATTTTATCGCCACCTTCAACTTAAACTTAATGAACACTCTTTATTTAAGTTTGAGGCAAATGATTCATTGTTACCTCAAAGCGAAATACTAGAATCAGATACTTCAATTCCAAAATTATCAAACGAAGCTCGTATACTACTTAAAGAAGCTAGCCTCGATAGTGATGGGAGAATTATGTCTCTAAGCTATAGTGGCGGTGATGACGTGCAAACAAATGGAAAAAATTTGATTTTATCTAAAGAACCAAGAGAGGTAGCTCGCTGGAAATCAGCTATACAAGAACTCGAGGTTGAAGAGTTGATCGAAGATCGTGGTCATAAAGGTGAAGTATTTAGAATTACTAACCTTGGTTATCAAATCGCGGACATGATCGAATTGTAAATATAACAAGCCATTGAAAAAGACAAAACAATCGACTTTATTCCTTCGACGCTTTTTAAACAACTATTTTATTGCCTCTAACGAGGCATTAGGTAACTGACATGGAGTCACATCTAATGAAACTGAATGTAGTTTGCTACTTGATCAAGGCAGGTGTAAATGAAGAGGATGCCTTAGACAAGGAGAAATTATCTAAGAGAACTCCTATAGAAATTAATGGAACGCCCTGTGGCCTTTATATTAAAAAAACTCACTCAGAACCAAAATGGTCAAAATTATTTAATAATATAAATGGTATTGATCCAAATATTTTTAGGTCGGAAAGTGTTAAAGGGCTTTTAGTTGTAAATATTGAAAACAGACTATTTGCGTTTACCTTTGGACATGGTAGGTCAATGTTAAAATCATTTATGGTGGAGCGTGGATTTGGATTACGGGTTACCCTCAATCTAGGAGATTCCGATCAAATAAAGTCAATCGATAAATCAACTTTAGAAAAGGTTTCTCTGAATACGCGTTCGCAAACATCAAAAAACACAAATGTAAATGACTTTGATTTTGAGTTTGATCAAGAAATATTAAAATCAATCTGCGCTGTAGTTGAAGACAGTGATACTGAGAGTTCGGAGGTGGTATCAGGTTGCGACTCTGTTTCAATAAATACTGAAATCGAGTTGGATATATTCCCAGATTTAGCAAAAAGACTACTTGTAGCTTATAGAGATGATAAATATCAACAAAAATACCCTTGGGTGGATTTTATTCAGTTTGTCTCTGACCCATCACTACTTCAACAGCTAAATGAAGAAATGGTTAAGCTTTTAAATGAAGGGAGATATGATGACGTATGGATTTCTCCACCAGAAGTTATCGATTACAATGATTTTTCGGGGTTTGTCTACAATATAAGAAAAGGCCAATCTCCATGCTTCCATAGCGAGCTAGATCTATCAACTTATATAGCCAAATCAAAGCCCAGAAAACCTATAACAGTTGACGCATTAAAAAGAAGGGAGATATTGAAATTTAATGCAGAAGAAAAAAATATTGGAGGCTGGCCAGTATTTCACTGTATGAATTGCGAGCTACCCCTGAATGATGAAACATACATTTTAAATGATGGAAAATGGTACCGTATTGACAGTGAATTTTCTGGGTCGGTAAACAACTTCTTCAATTCTTTAGATAGGTGTCAAATTGAATTTCCTCCCTATAATGGAATGAAAGAAGGTGAGTATTTGCGAAAAATAGCCGATGGTGAAAATTTTGCGCTGCTGGATCAGCAGTGGATTCATCCAAAAGGTACGGGTAATAGACTTGAATTTTGTGATTTACTTTCTCAGTGTGATGCATTTATTCACGTCAAGAAATATGGTTCTTCATCTGTTTTGAGTCATCTATTCTCACAAGCATCAGTGGCGACCGATTTCCTTTTGAATGACCCCAGTGTGCAAGAGCAGGTCAATAAGCACCTAGAGGAAACGTACTTGAGTGTAAATTTTAATAGTGAAGATAACCCTCGAAAATACAGAATTGTTCTTGCGATTATGCAAAAGAATGCCGGAGACCTTCATTTGCCGTTTTTTTCCAAAGTAAATCTTCGGCATCATGCAAGAAGACTAATTAATATGGGGTTCAAAGTTGAGCTTGCCAAAATCAACATTAGTTAATTGCCTAAAAGTATGTAAAATCATGCCCATTACGCGAAGACTATAACTAAAAGATGAAAATATTACCCAAAGAAACATTGCTTGTATGTGCTACTGGAGTGATACCAGCATTGATTGTTCAATATCGAGAGGGGATCAACCAGCTTAAAGAATTTGTATCTGGAGCTGTTGTACCTGATTATCTATTCTTTTACTTTTTGCTGTTCTTTGTTACTCATTTTTTTTCTGCATTATTCCTTTGGCTTTATGGGTATAAGATTAGTCCTGATAATCAGAGAACTGCAAAGACAATAATTAAGTATATTGGTGCAGTTGGCGATACGACACTAGGTATTTACCGCTTAACTGCTGGTTTATTATTTGCAATTCCACTACTTTGGAAATGGGTAGAGCCAGATAACCTCAATAACATACACTTTGTTGGACTAATATCACTTGCCTTATTATTTTTCGGTGGCGTGTTTGCTATTTCAAGTATAAATACATGGGCACATAAACGTTAGAAATCAATCAAGTTCGTTCTACTGTAACAGACATTGCAAAACAGCACCTTTGCTAGCTGCATTAACCAAACCCACTAAATACACTTCCAATATTCGAACATCATTTATGCACTTAGAGCCATATAGAGAATAACCCCACCCTAGCCCTTGTATCTCCCCTTGAAAAAGGGAGGAAACAGGGAGCGGTATGCTTAATGAATCTTATTGGGCCCTCTGCGAACCATGTCTTTTCCATTATCAAACACGTCTTGTGTGACCCAACGGCCGAGTACTAGCTGATGATTGTTGTCTAACACGGCAATAAAGGGTTTGCCTGTTTTGTTGTCGGTAGCTAAGGCAACGCCTTCTACATTGTTTAAGCCTAAACCGCCTTTTTCTACTAATAAAAGAAACGTTTCTAGTTCTTCTAGGGTGTCGATTATGTCGTTGTCGTTTATCATAAATGTGTTCTCGTTGACTCTTAAAAAGTTAAGGATACCTGTTGCGGTGGCGTGGTTAAAGGAAGCCTAGGCTTTTTTAACGAATTTTGCAGTCACCATCATTTCACCTGCGCCGTCGATTTTGCAATCCAGTTGGTGGTCTTTTTTATCGTAAATACGTTTGATCACGGCTTTGGTGCCGATCTTTAATGACTGTGAACTGCCCTTCACTTTTAGGTCTTTAATGAAGGTGATTTTATCGCCGACGGCTAACAATGCGCCATTTGAGTCTTGGACTTTTATGGCCTCTTCTTCCGCCACGGCAACAGGGTTCCACTCGTAGCCACACTCGGGACAAACGAGCAGTTCTTGGTCTTGGTAGACGTATTCGGATTGGCAACTTGGACAGGCGGGTAGAGACATAGTAAAACGCTTCTCGGTAATAAATTGGTCGTAATAGCTTTGTGCTGACCATGATAATAGGTCTTGTGGTTAGAATCGACTTTTGTCGACCCCCGCTTTGCACTAACTAAAAGACTTACCCTTTCCTGCTGTTCTCAGACAGAGCCAAGATAAGAACCGACCCCATCAATATGACCAGCCCAAATCCTGCTATTAGCGTCAGTTTCTCATTCAAGAATAAGACGGCTATCGCGGTTGCGGTAATGGGCTCCACCAGCACTAAGATAGAGGCGGTGGTGGCTCGGATGGCTGAAAGCCCCATATTAAACAATAAATAGGCGATTGCCGTTGGAATGAAACCTAAATAGCCGAGCAAAATGACACTGTGAAGAAGCTGGTCAGACACAGGAATCATGCCTTCTACTATGGAAAAAGGTAACAAACAAGCGGCTCCAACGGCATTGCCAAACAGGGTGACATTAAATTGATCGCTCTGGCTGTATCGTCCTATTGCTCTGGCCATTAAGGTCACGCAGGCGTAGCCAACAGCCGATAACAAAGCAAAAAACAGCCCCCATATTGAGTTAGATTCTGCATCACCACTTGTTAACAAAGTAAGCCCCAGAATGGAACAAGCAATGGTCAGTATGCCCAGCTTAGTGATTCGCTCCCCCATGGTCAGATAGGCGCCAATGGCAATCAGAATCGGCCCTAACACCAAGGTCACGACCGTTGCTATGGCTAAACCGCTGCGCTGTACCGCCGCAAAATAGGCCGTCTGGTAAATGGCTAACCCAATGCCAATCACAACAACACGCCCCCAACAGTTAACAATAAAATCGCTTCTTGCTTGCCGTTGCTCTTTAGAACTCATCATAAAAGCCGCTAATGCCAATATGCCGACGCCAATGGCGAATCGCCAAAATGACACGGCGACCGGGCCAAGACCACTGTACTCATAAAGCATCGCCGCGACGGCGCCGCCTGTCCCCCATGCGGTAGCCGCCAACCCCACATAAACCAAACCCCGATTTACCGATAAGCCAGAAGAGTGTGGCTTCGTATTGACCATTTCAGACGACATAATTGTTCCTCTTACCATCAGGCTATTTTGCTTTGGCGATAGAGTCGCTTAGCTGAATAAAATAGTAAAACGAATAGTTGGTTATGTTATTATTTGATAAACGAATAATAGAGACCATTGCACGACTGCTGTACGTACCAATACATTGTTAAAAATAGACTCAAAGTGCTCATTTATAACCCATAAACGCGGCTTTGGCATCCTGCGTCGCCCTAACACTTACATCCATGTTAGTGTCCGCTTTTTCGTCTATTTTTTCCTCGTCTTGGCTTTGCTCGCGACTTCGTGAAAAGGTCTCTAGTAAAGGTGAAAATGATGACTCATCCCGATTTTCAAATCAGCTGGTTACGGACCTTTATTGCGGTGGTCGATACTGGGTCCTTATCGGCGGCTGCGCCTTTGATTTATCGCTCCCAATCCGCTGTCAGCATGCACATCAAGAAATTAGAGAATTTGGTCGGTAGCGAGCTGCTATCAAGAGGACCGCATCACTTAGAGGTTACACCAAAAGGCCTAGAGTTACTGACCTATGCTCGTCGAATTTTAGACCTTCAAAATGAAGCTCATGATGCACTGTTCAAAAAGCAATTATCTGGGCTAATTCGCATCGGTGTGCCAGATGATTACGCCCTGTATTTGTCCCCCATATTAAGGCATTTTTCTAGCCGCCATACTGGGGTAGAAATTGAGTTAACCTGCGAACAATCAACATCGCTTATTCCTCGCATCCATAATAATGAGCTGGATATTGCGTTAGTCTCGCAAGATAAAAAAGGGCAAGGCCAATTGCTTTTTCAAGAACCCCTGCTGTGGGTCGGAGCGGAAAAATATGAAATATGGCGTAAAAAACCTTTGCCAATCGCCGTTTATGAGGCCGGCAGCATGGCACAAATAGAAACCATTTCCGCATTAAAACAATGCCACAAAAGCTATCGCATTGTGTATAAAAGCTCGGGACTATCTGGGCAGCTTGCCGCCGTCGAAAGCGGATTAGCCATCGCCGCCCTGACCCGTTGCAGCATTCCTAGTGAACTGAAAATTTTACAAAACCTACCGACGGAATACAGCTTACCTGAGTTGCAATCTATGAAGGTGGCTGTTTTACGCAGCAAACGGTCGCAAAAATCCACCGTGGTCGATGTGATGCATCAACAGATAGTACAAACACTGCAAACGGAACTGGAATAGCTAACATCCCTAAGGCTCTATTAATAAATACACTTCTGGGTTACTTGAGATGAAGTTGAAAACAAAACTAACACTTTAGTAATGAATTCCAGCCGATTTCATTGCCAAATGAGTCTTTGAGCATCACAGCGCCAACACCTAGACCAGTTTTTATTAGGTCACAGGTTCTTTGGTGCCAACACTCTTTATGAAAACCCAATGGATAAAAGCCAAAAATCATATAAAAATAGATAAGCCCTTATCCTCAAGGCAAAGAGATATAACCCAAGATTAAGAGAGAAATAACAGTTAAAAAGTGACACTAATCTGTTCTTCGTACAAGATGGTAACCATGTTCATTCTCAATTATTTTGACTTTGTAAAAATAATTGAATTAACTTGTTTTAAATAGATAAAGAGACCTTTATAAAAGGAAGGGAAACATCATGAAAATAGCATTATTAGGTGCAACTGGAATGCTTGGTAAACCCGTATTAGAAGCCATTTTGTCGGAAGGACATGACGTGACGGTCTTAGTTCGGTCTCCAGAAAAGCTTGGGGCATTACGCGACAAGGTCACTGTGGTAGAAGGCTTAATCCAAGACGAAGCCGCCATTTTACAAACATTTGAAGGCTGTGATGCCGTGATCAATATGGCCGGTGGCAAGAAAGAACCGAATCAGGCTGAGGTGTTTAAAGCCGCGACGGAAATCATTGTGTCTGCTATGAATACGCTCGGTATTAAGCGTTTGGTTAGCATTAATGGTGCTGGCAGTGTGATGCCGGGTGAAACGCTAGACTTTAAGCGTAAAGCAATGCGGTTTATGGTTAACCTGATCAATAACGGCATGATCCCAGCGAAAAAAGCGGAAATGGAAGTACTGCAACAGCATAAAGAAATTGAGTGGGTCTCTGTTCGTGGTGCTTTTCTTGTCGGTAAACCGGCCAATGGTAAGGTAGTAGCAAGTGATGTTGCTATGCCAAAAGGTGCAGTTACTCGCCTTGATCTAGGCCATTTTATGTTGGCGCAAATCACCTCGGATGAGTGGCTTCATAAAGCGCCTTTTATCGGTTCCAAGCAGGCCTAGCTTTATTGCATAACGAATATCATTCTTTAATTAGATAATAAGAAAGGCCACCTAGACTCTTAGGCGGCCTTTCTATCATTCAAATTATGTCCCCTCAGTTTCAGCCTCTTGTGATCAATTAAAAGCTATTAGTCTCATGATCCGGTGCTAAATAGTCAGTAATAAGGCTATGCCCATCTCTCTAGAGTAATTATAGGGCTCTACCATAGGTGTATCACCATCGTAATCTACCGTTGATCTGGCAATATCCCAATGTTTATAGAATGGTTCAATAATAATAGCTCGGCCTGTGCCGAAGGTTCGAGTAAAGCCAATGCTTATACGGTTTCCATAGCCCTCAGATTGGGTAAAAGACAAGTCATTATGGTCACTTCCCCCCACACTGGTATAGCTCTTGTTTTTTCCTTCAAGCAAGTAGTCAAATTCAATACGACCACTTAATGTCCAGCCGCCGCCAGCCAAGCTTGCTCTTTTAAACTCTAAGCCAAATGGCACATATAAATAAATCTGTTCGCGTTCATAACCATAACGTAATGTGCTGGACACCATACCACTCGAGTCGTCATTCAGGTTACGGTAGCCCAAGCCAATATAAGGGGTCATTCGATAGTTTGAACTGATTTTCAAATCTCGCCCGATCAAACCTCGTATTTCAAGCATTTCATCTGGGATATCTTCGATTGTCCCTGACCCTTCATAATCCATATAGCCACTAGCATAAGACGCTTCTAATGATAGAAAGTCACCATTTTTATGGGATGAAAACCGGCCAATAAATCCAAATAAAGAGCCCTCTTCTTCCATCACTGAAGGTTCTGTATAGGTAATTATGGAAGTATAAATACCTAATTGAACGTTGTTTTCAGGTGTCGCTGCGAACACACTAAAGCCAATAAATAAAAAAGGTAAAAGCAGAATACGAGTGAACTTCATTATTGCTCCATTACTCAAGTGATTGATCCATTGAAATTATCTTAGAGTTTTTTACAAAAGACCGCGAGCACAGTTGTGTAAAAACTTCTCTTATTCTTGGCACCTAGATGCCTATAGTGTGAGAGTCCATCCTATTTCCCTAGAGTCAAGTCAGCAGATATTGATGCCCTATTCATAAAAATGCGATACTGGATGGCAATCAAAATGGCTCAAATTCTAACTAAGGTTTATATTGGCTCTTACATTACAACAACGCTTATGCCGCTTTTTTAAAGCTAACACACCACCTAAAAAAGTCGTTTTTATTGGGATCGATTACCAATGCTTCACTCTATCTAAGTCCTTACTGGATAACAACCTAACTTCATCACAACCCATTGAAATAACGGCATTTATTAATGATGAACCATGGGCTAATCGCACTCAGGTACATGGAGTCACTGTCTATTCACCCAGTGAGGTATCTGCATTAATCAATAAGTATGGTGTGGACCTACTTGTACAAATACAAGGCGAGTCCATCACTATTGCAGATAATATCTGGGAAGGTATTCTGAAAACACAAGTAAGAGTAATCACTCTAGAACAAGGTCAAGACTTAGCCACTCAACAACAGATCATTTATGACGCTATGACAAAGCAAACGCCATCATAAACACCGCTTCCCTAAAAATTTTTGAGCAACTAATTAGCTAACAAGGCCATGGGGGTCAGCCGCTTTTTCTTCAATAACACGGGAAGAAGCCTTTCACTGATCTTGTTAAGTATAAGATATTGGCTTCAGAGGGCGCGGCGCATCAATCTTGGTAAAAGATGTGCGTCGGTGGGCGACACTCCAAACTCGCGTTTAAAGGCTGTTGTGAAGTTGCTCGCATGATTATAACCAGCGAGCAGAGCCGCCTCAATAATAGAGATACCATCTCGATGTAAAGCAGTGCGAGCCAGTTCTAAACGACGCAGCCTTAAATATTGTGTAATACTCATATTAAGGTGTTCGTGGGCGTAACGTTGTAAGGTAGCAGAACTCATACCCAGTTGATTACGAATACTACTTAGGCTCATGGTCAGTACTTCCTGACTATTCAATAAATCTCGAAACTGTTGCACTCGACGACTTTCTGGGCGTAAATTCACAGGCTCTTTATAAGATAAAGTATCTAACCAGCACGCCATCAATGACAAGGCAAAGCCTTCTCTGGCCATACGACTCACATAACTTTGATCATTTTGTGTCAGTAATTGCTGAGCCTGCAACCACAATATTTCTGGCAAGGCCCAATCATCGAGACCACCGTGATTCGCCAATTGCTGCTTGATGCCGCTAGATTCCATACCATTTTTTTCAAACCAATCAGGTTCTACTGACAAATATAAGGCAGACCTTTGTTCATCAGCTTTTGCATTCATTGAGCATAAGTCAGGCTCACTTAAGGTCATGACTTTCGCGTGTCTTGCTTTTTCTCCAAGCTGAGTCTTTTGCTCGCCTAGCTGGAAACGCATGTTTCCCGAGAGAAATAAGGCAATTTTAAAATTAGGAAACAGTTCTGCTTCAAAACCAAAATCTCGTATCGCTTTCGCATTGACCATGTGGAAGGTCATACCTGAAGGAAGTAACTCTGTCAGCATCATGCCTTGCATAAGAGATGCAGACTGACGATGAGTTTTAGACGTTTTTTGAGGTGTGTCTGACGTATTAACATAAAGCTGATAGCGCTTTAAGAACTGAGCATTATCTTCTAGTTCAAGGTATTCCATCAATTCATCCACCCTTAGTAAGTCACTTTGCCAGTATTACGACAAGAATACCGCTTTCATTGGCTATTTGAGGGATACGCATAACAGATTGATTACCACGCATAAGAAAGCCAATCAGTAGCTGTGGAATAATACGCCCCAGACCCTACAAATGCAATTGATTCTCTTTTACGTTTGTTGATTAATATACCTTTCTAGAGACCAAAGTCATGCCAAAATACAGACACACTCATTTATCCTTATATTTAAAAGTATCACCTTCCCTACCTATTAAAGTGGCTTCAATCGCATTATTAACATTATTTCCAAAGACACTATTAGCGACAGAAATCGAAAACAGCATTGTCATTCCAACCCTAACAATTGAAGGCAATGCTTTATACGATACAGAGTCAAGTGAAGAGATGACGGGTTATAATGTTGAAGCCGCAACAGTAGGCACAAAAACGCCAGCGGCGCTAAAAGATATTCCACAGTCGATCACCGTTCTCACCAACGACTACCTTAAAGACCGTAATATCATTCACCTCGATGATGTCGCTAAAGTAACGCCGGGGTTACGTACCTTGAGTAATGACAGCGGACGCTCCTCGATTTTTTCCCGAGGTTACGAATATGATGAAGCACTCATTGATGGCTTACCAGCGCCCATTAGCAGTGTTTACGGGTCACTCCCTTCTCTATCCGCATTTGACCGTGTTGAAATTATGCGTGGCCCTTCTGGGCTATTTAGCAGTACAAGTGAGTTGGGCGGCATCATCAACCTAGTACGTAAACGCGCCACATCCGATACTCAAGGCTCTGTGAATTTAGGTCTTGGCAGCTGGGGACGCAATCAATTAAGTGCTGATCTATCTGGGGCATTAAATGAAGACGAAAGCGTGCGTAGCCGTATCGTTCTTTCTCACGCAGATGCACCAAATGAAGTCGATCAGAATGAAAATACGGATCAAAGCCTTTACGCGACACTGGATATTGACCTAGATGATAAGACTGAACTTTCAGTCGCTGCCTTGCATCAAACAAAAAGCATTACCCCTTCAAATGGCCTACCAAGCTATGCAGACGGCAGCTTACTGGATGTTGCTCCTTCCACTTTCTTGGGTGCCAATTGGAACGACTTTAACTATGAATCAACCGATTTATTTTTAGATCTCACAAGACAGTTTGCTAATGGCGGCCGTGGACGCATAGCAGGACGTTATTCAGAACGGGATACGGATTTCCAATATGCCTTTACAGGTAGCTCAGTAGATAGCTTAGGAAATACAAGCCTTGCTGATTACCGGGGTGATCGTAGTGAAACGGCATGGGCATTGGATGCAAGCTACAGCCAGCCTTTTGAGGCAATGGGCAATATCAATGAGTTTGTTGTCGGAATAGACCATAAAAAGGATAAAAACCATTTTGATTCCTCTTATGATAGGAATATCGGTAGTATCAATATCAATACTTTTAATTCGTCCAATGTTAGCTATGCAGCTACGAATTATAGCGACCACTCTAAAGGCTCTTCTTCAGAGAAAGGTATTTATGGAAAACTAACATTCCGTCCAATTGATAATTTAGCACTCATTACGGGGGCACGTGTTAGTACATATGACATAGACAATGGCAAGCAAACAAAAAGCGAAACCCATCAACTCACATCTTACGCGGGAGCCGTTTACGACTTAACATCCTCTCAAGCGTTTTATTCTAGTTATTCAGAAGTTTTCAAGCCGCAAACGCAAAGCGATGTTAATGGCAATATCATTGCCCCTCGTGTTGGTGAGCAATATGAAATTGGTTTGAAAGGAAGCTACGATAATGGTCTATTGAACAGCCGTATTTCCTTATTCCAACTAACAGATGAAAACCGTGCTACATCAATAACAGGAAATACCTATGAGGCCTCTGGTAAAACGCAGGTTAGAGGCTTTGAGGCAGAGCTAAGTGGACAATACGGCGCTTGGGACATGTTAATGGGTTACACCTATATGGATACTAAAAACATCAGCGGTGATAAGAATGCCAACTTTAGCTCCATGCCACTGCACACTCTATCCACATGGGCCAAATATAAAATGCCTACTTTAGAAGGGATCACAGTCGGAGCTGGTCTGACCGCCATGAGTGACTTTTATTACGAAAGAGGGACACGCATAAATGCCGCCGGCTATGCCATTGTCGATGCTTCTGTTAGCAAACAAATTAATGATGATTTTAAAGTATCGCTCAATATCAAAAACCTTTTAGATAATAAATATTATGAGCGCGTTGGCACTACTGGGACGTTCAATTTCTACGGACCTTCCAGAAGTTTCATGATTAATGCCAATTACTCGTTTTAAGTAAGAAGGTTTTGCATGAAAAAAGGAGCCTATAACAGGGCTCCTTTTTTAGCTTGAGCAAGAGTATTTTAAAGAGATGTAATTTGCCTATCTAGAGTATCCACAATATAAGCTCCAATGGGAAACGCGCTGGTCGCTGCTGGAGAAGGCGCATTGCACACATGCAGGGTGCGAGTACTTTGCGAAAATAAAAAATCGTGCACTAGGCTACCGTCTTTCATCACGGCTTGTGCTCTAATACCCGCGGGATAATACTGTAAATCTTCTAATTTAATTTGCTCACAATACTTTCTCACTTGCGCAAGGTACCCCGGTTTGTACCATGAATTTTTCGTTTCGACCAAACCAGTACGCCAATGCTTAAACAGTAGTTTCCAAAAACCTGAAAAACGCACCATGTCTAGAATATCCCTTGGGCTAATGTTTATGCGCCCATAACCTTCTCGCTTCCATCCTTGTACCGCATTTGGGCCTACCGTGACGGACCCGTCTATCATACGAGTAAGGTGCACACCTAAAAAAGGCAAATCTGGGTCAGGTATAGGATAAATAAGGTGGTTCACCACATTATTGAATTTGCTTGGCAATTGATAATATTCCCCCCTAAAGGGAATAATCTGAAAGTCTGTGGGGATGTTGAGCATTTTAGTCAGCCGATCAGCCATCAAACCACTACAACTGACCAAGTACGAGGCACTCACTACATCATTATCCAATGTGATAGTAACCTGCTCATGGCTTTCGCTCAGATCAACCACTTCACTGCCTAACCGGAGATCACCTCCGCCTTTAACAAATAATTCGGCTAACTTCTGACAGACATGGCGGTAATTCACTATGCCCGTAGAAGGAACAAAAAGTGCCCCTATTCCTTTTACATTAGGCTCTCGCTCTTTAAGTTGTTCTTCATCCAGCTTAATCACCTCAAGGTCGTTTTCTAAACAACGTGTATAGAGAGCATCCATTCGTTGTTTTTCAAGTTCGTTGGTGGCGACTAACAACTTTCCACATTGATCAAAATCGATGTGATGCTTATGGCAAAATGTTTTTGTTGCCTCTGCTCCCTGTTTGCAAAACTTGGCTTTGAGACTGCCCGGTGCATAATACACTCCCGCATGTATCACTCCAGAATTATGGCCTGTCTGATGCGTACCTACCTCTTGCTCTTTATCAATTAATACAATATTCCATTGGGGATAACGCTTTTGCAGTTGCCAAGCGGTAGACAAGCCCACAATTCCGGCACCTATTACAGCGATATCATACATTTGTTCCCCAAACCGGCTAACCATTCAACACCTCTTTTTATTATTATTTGGAACTCAGCATGCCATTTAAAGTAACTTAAGCACGACAAAAGACCGCTTTAACTATCGATAGCGAAACGCCTAATAAATTCTCCTTTATCTTGATGGTACTGCGCGATGCACTTTTGACAAACACACACCGAAACGGACTTCTCTTTCGGAATAAGTTGTAGCATCTCATTGGGAACATTAACGGCAAAGCACCAACAAGGCTGACTGTTTTTAACAGCAGAGTTTTTATCAATAGCGCAATTATTATTCTCTAAACAAAATGGACATTCCATCAATCATTTTACTCAGCTTAAACAAAAAATCCCTGCATAAAGCAGGGATTTTAATCAGTAAAACGTTATTGAAAAAGCCAGCTTACCAGCCAGTCAATTCTTTCAATGCAGAACCAATATCAGCCAAAGAACGAACGGTTTTAACACCAGCGTCTTCTAGGGCTGCGAATTTCTCATCTGCCGTACCTTTACCACCAGAGATGATAGCGCCAGCATGACCCATACGCTTACCAGCAGGAGCAGTAACACCCGCAATGTAAGAAACAACAGGTTTAGTCACATTTGCTTTGATATAAGCAGCCGCTTCTTCTTCAGCCGTACCACCAATTTCACCGATCATCACAATCGCTTCAGTTTGTGGGTCGTTTTGGAACAATTCCAATACGTCGATGAAGTTAGTACCTGGAATTGGATCACCACCGATACCAACACAAGTAGATTGACCAAAGCCTGCATCAGTAGTTTGTTTAACTGCTTCATAAGTCAAAGTACCTGAACGAGATACGATACCTACTTTACCTGGCAGATGAATATGACCAGGCATGATACCAATCTTACATTCACCAGGAGTAATAACACCTGGGCAGTTAGGGCCAACTAGACGAACACCTAGAGCATCACAAGCCACTTTACAATCAAGCATATCCAAAGTAGGAATACCTTCAGTAATACAAACGATCAACTTGATGCCAGAGTTAGCCGCTTCAAGGATAGAGTCTTTACAGAAAGGAGCAGGTACATAGATAACAGACGCTTCAGCGCCCGTTGCTTCAACGGCTTCTTTTACTGTATTGAATACAGGCAGGCCTAGGTGAGTTTGACCACCTTTACCAGGTGTTACACCACCAACCATTTTTGTACCATAAGCAATCGCTTGCTCAGAATGGAAAGTACCCTGTCCGCCAGTAAAACCCTGACAGATAACTTTAGTATCTTTATTAATTAATACAGACATTATTTGCCCTCCGCAGCTTTAACAACTTGGATAGCTGCATCTTTAAGACTGGTAGCCGCGATGATATCAAGATCAGATTTCGCTAGTACTTCACGACCAAGGTCAGCATTCGTACCCTCTAGACGTACAACAACAGGTACGGTAACACCAACCTGCTCAACGGCACCGATAATACCTTCAGCGATCATGTCACAACGAACGATACCACCAAAGATGTTAACCAATACGGCTTTAACATTGTCATCAGAAAGAATGATTTTAAATGCTTCAGCAACACGCTCTTTTGTCGCACCGCCGCCGACATCTAGGAAGTTAGCAGGTTTGCCACCATGTAGGTTCACGATGTCCATAGTACCCATCGCTAGTCCGGCACCGTTAACCATGCAACCGACGTTTCCATCTAGTGCTACGTAGTTAAGCTCCCACTGTGCGGCATGTGCTTCACGCTCATCTTCTTGAGATGGATCATGAAACTCTTGCATTTTCTTCTGGCGGTAAACTGCGTTGCTATCAATACCGATTTTACCATCTAGACAATGGAGGTTACCTTCATCCGTGATCACTAGAGGGTTAATTTCTAGCAATGCAAAATCATAGTCATGGAACATTTGTGACAAACCAAGGAAGATCTTAGTGAACTGCTTGATTTGTGCTGGGTTAAGACCCAATTTAAATGCCATTTCACGTGCTTGATAAGGTTGAGCACCAACAAGAGGATCAATGATCGCTTTGTGAATTAGCTCAGGGGTTTCCTCAGCCACTTTCTCAATCTCAACACCGCCTTCAGTAGACGCCATGAAAACGACTTTACGAGTTGAACGGTCAACGACTGCACCTAGATACAATTCGTTGGCAATGTCAGTGCAAGATTCTACAAGAATCTTAGCGACTGGCTGGCCTTTCTCATCTGTTTGATAAGTAACTAGGTTTTTACCTAACCAGTGCTGCGTAAACTCAGTAATTGCGTCATAAGAATC
Source organism: Marinomonas transparens (assembly GCF_016463975.1). Lineage (GTDB taxonomy): Bacteria > Pseudomonadota > Gammaproteobacteria > Pseudomonadales > Marinomonadaceae > Marinomonas > Marinomonas transparens. The sequence continues at coordinate 33,755 of NZ_JAEMNX010000014.1, forward strand.
AACAAGTTTTACACCGCCCGCTTTACCGCGACCACCTGCGTGTACTTGAGCTTTAACAACCCACTTGTCACCACCGATTTTTTTCGCCGCTTCCACCGCCGCTTTTGGCGTGTCTACTGCGTACCCTGTAGATACTGGCAGGTTATAATCAGCAAAAAGCTGTTTAGCCTGATATTCATGTAGGTTCATTTGATTCTTCCGCTCATCTTAATGATTGACATAAGCTCTGTCCGTTAAGACAGAAATTGCCGGCTCGTGGCCGGCAAATCTATTTTTTTTATTAACGCTTTTTACGGTTTGCAATATGAATTGCATGGCCATCTACTGCCAACGCGGCTTCGTGTACTGCTTCACTTACTGTTGGGTGAGCAAATACAGTCAAAGCAATGTCTTCTGCCGTAGAACCAAATTCCATTGCAATAACCGCTTGTGCAATCAAGTCCGCCGCATGACCACCAATGATATGGCAACCCAAGATGCGATCTGTTTCTTCACAAGCGATAATTTTAACAAAACCATCCGTATCATTCGCCGCCATAGCGCGACCAGATGCTGCAAATGGGAACTTACCCACTTTATATTTTACACCTTCCGCTTTCAGCTCTTGCTCATTTTTACCAACCCAAGCAAGCTCTGGGTGAGTATAAATAACAGAAGGAATGCAGTCATAGTTCATTTGTGCTTTATGACCAGCGATAATGTCTGCAACCATCACACCTTCTTCAGATGCTTTATGTGCCAACATTGGACCACGAACGATATCACCGATCGCAAAGATACCAGGTACAGAGGTACGGCATTGTTCATCAACAAAAACAAAACCACGCTCATCTAGATTAACGCCTGAGTCACCAGCCAAACAACCATCAGTAAATGGCTTACGGCCAACTGCAACGATCAATTTATCAAAAGTTTGCTTCTGCTCTTCACCTTTAGCGTCAAGGTAAGTCACTTCTACTTCTTCACCGTTGATCTGACTACCGGTAACACGAGCACCAAGACGAATATCTAGGTCTTGTTTTTTGAAAATCTTAGCCGCTTCTTTAGCAATATCTTGATCACAAACACTCAAGAAAGAGTCTTGCGCTTCAAGAACCACAACTTCAGATCCTAGGCGAGCCCATACAGAACCAAGTTCAAGGCCAATCACACCAGCACCGATAACACCAAGACGTTTAGGTATTGCTCGGAAATCTAATGCACCTTCGTTATCAACAATAATGTCGCCAGTACGTGGAGCAGGTGGAATGTTTACTGGAATAGAACCTGTCGCCAAAATGATGTTTTCCGCATCAATGACAGTCACGCTACCGTCATGCGCTGTAAACTCAACTTTTTTGTTCGCTAGAACCTTACCAAAACCTTCAAAACTGGTCACACCGTTCGCTTTGAATAAACCAGTAATACCGCTGGTCAATTGATCAACAATTTTATCTTTACGATCAACCATGGCATTCACATCCATAGCGACATCGCCAACGCTGATGCCATGCACGCCATAAGACTCTTTTGCATCATGGTATTTTTGAGAAGAATCAAGCAATGCTTTGGAAGGAATACAACCAACGTTCAAACAAGTACCACCTAAACGAGGCTTGTTTCCTTTGTCTAACCATTTTTCGATACATGCTGTTTTCAGACCTAGCTGAGCAGCACGAATTGCAGCAACATAACCACCAGGGCCGCCACCGATTACAACAACATCAAATTTATCAGACATAAGAGGTTCCATTTTATCAGTCAAACTAAGCAGCGCTTGATAAGCGCTGCTACAGTATCAATTCATACACTCTATTGGTACGAATACTTAGATTTCAAGCAATAGACGAGCTGGATCTTCAAGCAAGTCTTTAATCGTTACCAAGAATTGCACAGCTTCTTTACCATCGATCATACGATGATCATAAGACAGTGCTAGATACATCATTGGTTGGATGACAACCTGACCATTTACCGCCATTGGACGATCTTGAATTTTATGCATACCCAAGATAGCTGTTTGAGGCGGATTAATAATCGGCGTAGACATCAAAGAACCAAAAGTACCGCCATTAGTAATGGTGAAAGTACCACCCTGCATATCATCCATACCCAATTTACCGTCACGACCGCGAATAGCAAAGTCCATGATAGTAGATTCAATATCTGCAAGGCCCATCGCTTCAGTATTGCGAAGTACAGGAACCATCAAACCACGATTCGTAGAGACTGCTACACCAATATCTTGATAGCCATGGTAAACCATGTCATTGCCATCGATAGAAGCGTTCACCGCTGGGAAGCGTTTCAATGCTTCTGTTGCCGCTTTCACAAAGAAAGACATAAAGCCAAGCTTAGTGCCATTATGAGTCTTCATGAACTCATCTTTGTATTTCTTACGGATCTCCATAACAGGACCCATATTGACTTCATTATAAGTCGTCAATAAGGCAGCGGTTTGTTGAGCTTCGACTAAACGTTTGGCTATCGTGGCACGTAGACGAGTCATAGGAACACGTTTTTCGATACGGCCATCTGCGCCAAGAGCTGGCATCGCAGCTGGCGCGGCAGCAGCCACAGGAGCAGAAGTTTTCGCTTTAGCTGCTGCATCTACATCTTCTTTAGTAATACGGCCACCTTTGCCTGTACCCTTCACTTGTGCTGCAGAAAGACCAGCTTCAGCCAGTGCTTTACGTGCGGCAGGACCAGCAACACCGTCTTCGTCAGACTCAACAGCAACTGGAGCAGTTTCAGCTACCGGCGCTGCGGCAGAACCAGAAGCACCAACTAGGAAATTCCCTAATATTTCAGCGCTCTGCACTGTATCGCCTTCATTTTTAAAGATTTCGCCAATGGCTCCAGCGGCTGGAGCAACCACTTCAAGAACCACTTTATCGGTTTCAATATCAACAATGTGCTCATCGCGAGCACAAGCTTCACCCGGCTGCTTGTACCAAGTAGCAACGGTACCGTCAGCAACAGATTCAGGAAAAGTTGGCGTTTTTATTTCAACCGTTTCTGAAGCGCTAGAGGCTGGCGCCGCCGCAGCAGGCGCAGCTGTTTTTTCAACAGATGCAGACGATGCTGCTGCGCCAGACTCGAAGGTCGCAATAACTTCATCACTCAACACGGTATCACCTTCAGCTTTAACGATTGTCTCAAGTACACCGTCAGCAGGAGCAACGACTTCCAAAACAACTTTGTCAGTCTCAATATCAACAATTAGCTCATCACGCTTACACGCTTCGCCTGGCTGTTTGTGCCAAGTAGCAACAGTACCGTCTGCTACGGATTCTGGAAAAGTAGGTGCTTTAATTTCAATACTCATTTTATACCCTTATCTCTCTCTGACAGGCTATGGTACTAACCAACTAATGCGTCGTTGACCAGCGCTTCTTGTTCTTCAACATGGATTGACATATAACCAGCGGCTGGCGCAGCAGACGAAATTCGACCTGCGAAGCTAATTTTCAGTGCTGGATATAACTTTTCCAATACTCGGTTCATACGATGACGATTGGCATGCCAAGCACCTTGGTTTTTAGGTTCTTCTTGACACCAAACCAAACGCTCAACATTTTTATACTGTTCTAATTCAGATTCAAGGTCTGCATATGGGAACGGGTACAATTGCTCCAAACGTATCACGGCAACATCATCTTTTTTCAGCTCTTCACGACGATTAATCAAATCGTAATAAATTTTACCGCTACAAAGAATAATGCGTTTCACTTTATCTGCAGCCACCGTCTCTGACGCTTCTGGCAATACTGTTTTAAAGCTACCTTCCGCTAAGTCTTCTAATGTTGAGATAGCTTGCTTATGACGCAGCAGACTCTTAGGAGACATGATAATCAAAGGTCGACGCATAGGTCGAATCGCTTGACGACGGATAATGTGGAATATTTGAGCTGGTGTAGTAGGTACACAAACTTGAATATTAAATTCCGCACATAATTGCATAAAGCGTTCTAGACGAGCAGAAGAATGCTCTGGGCCCTGACCTTCATAACCATGAGGCAACAACATAGTCAGACCACATAAACGTCCCCACTTATGTTCACCACTGGTAATAAACTGGTCAATCACCACCTGTGCACCGTTAGCGAAGTCACCAAATTGTGCTTCCCAGATAACCATGCCTTCTGGGGACGTAGTCGAATAACCATATTCGAAGGCTAGAACCGCTTCTTCCGACAAGTAAGAATCATACAAATCAAGCGTTGGCTGATCGTCTGATAAGTGCTTCAAAGGAACATAAGTGCTACCGTCTTTTTGGCTATGAATAACCGCGTGACGATGGGAGAAAGTACCACGACCAGAATCTTGGCCAGTAATACGTATCGGATAATTTTGCTCAAGCAAGGTAGCAAAAGCCAAGGTTTCAGCATAACCCCAATTAAGAGGAAGCGCCCCTGCCGTCATTTTATCTCGATCTTGGTAAATCTTTTGAACTTGACGTTGAACCACAACCCCATCAGGGATAGTGGTCAATTTCTTCGCTATTTCTTGCAATTTAGCAAGCGGGTATGTGGTATCACCCGCATCCGTCCATTCAACCCCTAAATAAGGTTTCCAATCGACGAACAGCTCAGATTTTGGCTCTAGTACCAAGCTCTTAGAGACATGACGACCATTATCTAAGTCTTCTCGGTTTTCATTCACCATTTGATCGGCCGTTGCTTGAGAAACAACAGACTCTGCAACCAAACGCTCAGCATATAAAGTTCGAGTCGTTTTTAACTTGTTGATGATGCTATACATCAATGGTTGAGTACCGGAAGGCTCGTCTGTTTCATTGTGTCCACGACGACGATAACAAACCATGTCGATCACAACGTCACGACCAAACTCATAACGATAATCCAAAGCAAGCTGAGTAATAAACAATACTGCTTCCGGATCATCACCATTTACATGGAAAATAGGAGCCTGAATCATCTTAGCAACATCTGTTGCGTATTCGGTAGAACGCGAGTCCTCTTGACGGTTAGTCGTAAAGCCAACTTGGTTGTTGATCACAATATGAACCGTACCACCAGTGCGGAAACCTCGGGTTTGAGACATTTGGAACGTCTCCATGACCACACCCTGACCAGCAAAAGCCGCATCACCATGAATGGAGATAGGAACAACAGCTTTACCAGTAGTATCTTTACGACGATCTTGGCGCGCTCTAACTGAACCTTCAACAACTGGAGAAACAATCTCTAAGTGAGATGGGTTAAAAGCAAGAGCGATATGAACTTCCCCGCCCGCCGTCATCACATTAGAAGAAAAGCCTTGGTGGTATTTAACGTCACCAGAAGTATTAACCAGTTTCTTACCTTCAAACTCGTCGAACAAGTCTTTTGGGCTCTTACCTAAGGTATTAACTAATACGTTTAAGCGACCACGGTGGGCCATACCAATCACAACTTCTTTCGCACCTAATGCGCCAGAACGCTGAATCAGCTCATTAATCATCGGGATTAAGCTTTCGCCACCTTCAAGGCCAAAACGCTTTGCTCCTGGATAGCGACTAGCGAGGTATTTTTCCAACCCTTCCGCAGCAGTCAAACGTTCAAGTAAACTTTCACGGGTTTCTTGGGAAAATTCAGGATGGGAACGCACGGACTCAACACGCTGTTGAAGCCAGGCTTTTTCTTGCGTATTAACAATATGCATGAACTCATAACCTATGCTGCTGCAATAGGTTTTTTCAAGCTCAGCCACAATTTCACTTAGCTTCATAGAGTCTTTATTAAAGAACAAAGAACCTACGTTAAAACTGGTATCCATATCCGCGCCTGTCAATTGGTGATAACCAATATCTAGGTCTGCGACTTTCTCACGTTTTTGCAATCCAAGCGGATCAAGTGTCGCATGCTGATGTCCACGCACTCGATAAGCATCAATCAATTGCAATACATTAATTTGTTTCTGCTCGTGATCAGAACTAACCGCACCATCCGACGAAACAGGCATAGAGCGAAATTTATTCTTACCAATTTGCAAAAACTGCTGTTGAATTACTGAATGGGGAAGGTCCGTCGATTGTGCCTCACTAATGCGGGGCAATTGGTCAAAACATTTCCGCCATTCTTCCGATACAGAGTTCGGATCGACAAGGTAGCTTTCAAACAACCCCTCTACATATTCCAAGTTTCCACCTGAAAAATGCGAAGTGCTCCATAGCAACTCCATTAAACTTTCGTGCATTCTCGATCACCCTTATGTTCGAGCCAGCTACCGGGGTCCGGTATCGATCTAAAATCAAGATCAATCATTTTAAGGCCCGCAAGGCTGTTAAAGCCTCATTTTTTTTGTTTACTTTCTCGCTTCTTCCAACTTCATTCACCTAAAACATTAACCTACTTAACTAAAAAACTAAGTTTAGCCGATTAACACTCTAGTGAAAGTCGAATTTTAAATTCTTTTTATTACATTCTCTACTACAAAAGATGTAAAAACGGCGGCATTGAATAGATCTCCAAGCCGCCAATTTCATATGGTCGCATCAAACACAATGATAGACCACGCTATTCATCAAGTCGCTCTTTGTAGAAGCATAGTACGAATACTACCAATTGCTTTAGTTGGGTTTAACCCTTTAGGACATACATTTACGCAGTTCATGATACCGTGGCAACGAAACACACTGAACGGATCATCTAGATCACTAAGACGTTCTTGCGTTGCCGTATCACGACTATCAGCCAAAAAGCGATAAGCCTGCAACAGACCAGATGGGCCAACAAATTTATCAGGATTCCACCAGAATGAAGGACAAGCTGTCGAACAACATGCACACAAGATACATTCATATAATCCATCAAGTTTTTCACGCTCTTCTGGGCTTTGCAAGCGCTCTATTGCTGGAGCCGGTGTATCGTTAATAAGGAACGGACGAATTTTTTCGTACTGTTTATAAAACTGCCCCATGTCAATAACAAGGTCACGTACTACAGGTAAACCAGGAAGTGGGCGCAATACTAACTTATCATTCTTGGCCGCCTCTGAGACGGGTGTAATACATGCTAAACCATTTTTACCTGACATATTCATACCATCTGAACCACACACACCTTCACGGCATGAACGACGGTAAGAAATAGTCGTATCCTGAGCTTTTAGCAAATTCAGAACATCCAACACCATCAAGTCTTTACCTTCCGGCAAATCAATCTGGTAATCCTGCATATATGGCGCATCGTCCACCTCAGGATTGTAACGATAAATACTAACTAACATACTGAGTACTCCTTAGTACGAACGAATCTTAGGTGGAAAAGCTTCCATTGTCTTCGGTTTAAAGTTCACGTCACGCTTAGTGACAGTTTTATCCGTAGGATGGAATAAAGAATGCTTCAACCAATTTTCGTCATCACGCTCAGTAAAGTCATTACGGGCGTGTGCACCCCGGCTTTCTTTACGAAATTCAGCAGGAATTGCTGTTGCTTCTGCAATTTCAAGCAGGTTTTCAAGTTCCAACGCTTCAATTCGGGCCGTATTAAATGCTTGGCTCTTATCATCAAGACTTAAATTCTCAACACGGGTACGAATCACAGCCAATTGTTTCAAACCTTCTTGCATAGATGCACCATCACGGAACACACCAAAATACAGCTGCATCACTTTTTGAAGCTCAGCACGCACTTCTGCAACATTTTCACCGTCGGTTGAGTTATTTAAACGATTCAAACGCGCCATAGCTTTTTCAATGTCAGTATCATCGGCACTTAATGACTCAAATCCTTCATCGAGGGACTTTTTAACCTGTAGGCCAACGGCACGACCAAATACAACCAAATCAAGCAATGAGTTGCCACCAAGACGGTTTGCACCATGTACAGAGACACAAGCAGCTTCACCACAAGCGTAAAGCCCATCAATAATGACATCTTCGCCATCGGCATTTTGTTTAATTGCCTGACCGCCAACATTCGTTGGAATCCCGCCCATCATGTAGTGGCAAGTAGGAACCACTGGAATAGGCTCTTTTACTGGGTCAACATGAGCAAAAGTACGAGACAATTCAAGGATACCTGGTAGACGTTTATTAAGAGTCTCTTCACCTAGATGATCTAATTTCAATAGTACATGATCACCTTCGGGGCCACAGCCACGACCTTCAAGAATTTCAAGAATCATAGATCGTGCAACAACATCACGACCTGCAAGGTCTTTCGCGTTTGGCGCATAACGCTCCATAAAGCGTTCACCATCTTTATTAATCAGATAGCCACCTTCACCACGACAACCTTCTGTTACTAGCGTACCCGCACCATAAATACCCGTTGGGTGAAACTGCCACATTTCCATATCTTGCATCGGGAAGCCAGCGCGCAATGCCATGGCAACACCATCACCCGTGTTAATATGTGCGTTAGTAGTAGACTGATAAATACGGCCAGCACCACCGGTCGCCATTACCGTTGCCTTCGCTTTCAAATAGACGGTTTCACCTGTTTCCATGCAAATAGCAATAACACCAACAATGGCACCTTCACTATTTTTTACTAGATCAGTGGCATACCACTCATTAAAGAAAGTAGTACCACCTTTCAGGTTAGCTTGATAAAGCGTATGTAAAAGAGCATGACCAGTACGGTCTGCAGCGGCACAGGTACGAGCAGCCTGACCACCTTTACCAAAATCTTTAGATTGCCCACCAAATGGACGTTGATAAATACGCCCTTGCTCAGTACGGGAAAATGGCAAACCCATATGCTCTAGTTCAAAAACCGCTTGCGGGCCAACAGAACACATGTATTCAATTGCGTCTTGGTCACCTATATAATCTGACCCTTTAACAGTGTCATACATGTGCCAACGCCAATCGTCATTTGGGTCATCACTGGCAATTGCACAAGTAATACCACCTTGGGCAGACACTGTGTGCGAACGAGTAGGAAATACTTTAGTAACACATGCGGTATCTAAACCTGACTCTGTTAACTGAAGTGCAGCACGCATACCTGCGCCACCACCACCGATAACAATGGCATCAAAAGAAAGAGTACGAATATTTGCCATTACTTATAGCCCCCAAAGAACCTGAACACCCCATACGACATAAACAAACATTACAAAGCCGCATAGAGATTGAAAGAAAAAACGAAGACCGGTTGCTTTTATATAGTCGGTAGAAATCGACCACAAACCAATCCACGAGTGAATACCAATGGACAAAAGCACCATTAAACTGAAGATACGCATCCATGTTGCTGCAAATAAACCGCTCCATTGATCGTATGTAAGATCAGGATTCAGCAACAAGTAACCAATAATAAAAACTGTATATAAAGACAACACGAGTGCAGAAACACGCTGCATCATCCAGTCGTAAAGACCTGAACGACCAAAACTTGTAATTTGAGTTACCATATCCACACTCCTGCTAACACAATTAGAACCGCAGCAATCACAAGGTTTGCGATGGCAGCATTACGTCCACTTTCCAATTCTTCAAAATACCCCAAATCCATAAACAAATGTTTTACACCTGCAACGAAATGGTACATCAATGCAGAAACTACACCCCAAATAATAAACTTCGCCAAAAAGTTTGTTTGGAGTGTTGTAACGACTTGATCAAAACCTTCTTGAGATTCCAAGGAAAGGTCAAACGCATAAAACAAGAAGGCCAAACCTACAAAAAGGATGATTCCTGTTACACGATGAAGAATAGACACTATTGCTGTGACTGGCTGAGATATTGTTAAAATATCAAGGTTGACTGGTCTTTTTTTGTTCACGACTTTTACACCATTTTATCGATTGAATGGTCAATCACGACCCAATGGCTATACGTAACTACTTTTACATTAGATCAAATGTAGTATAGCTACGTCATAGGCCTGCTTTGAAAATCTCATCGATTTGCCCACCAATATTTAAAAGCGACTCTCTTTTATCCATTAATATCAGCAAATCAATGAAATCGTCTGGGCGTAATTATAGACCAGCGAAAAATACTAAGACAAATAGACTGAACAAGAGCTTTTCAATGATCGCCATTCAGCAAATGAATGTAGCCATAAACCGAAACAATAATGGTATAAAATTACATTTTTTAATTCGCACAAAAAACAAATAAAATACCTATTTATCAATAATTTACAAAACACCTAAGATTAAAAGCCTTTGTCTGAAAGCACTCGTTTCGTCAGATGATTACCAAAAACACCTCAAAATATAACGAGATTGCAAGTTAACAAGATTGACTTTTATAGTGCAGAAACAGTATTTTTTCCGCACCTTCTGGGCAGAGAAGCGTCAATCCACGACCTCTTGCCCCGGATCAGAATATGAAGGAGACCATAAATGGCTGATAAAAAAGCGCTACTCACAGTGGATGGGATCGATCAAACCATCGAATTACCTGTTCTTTCAGGTACTTTAGGCACAGACGTTATCGACGTACGCAGTCTAGGCTCTCAAGGTGTATTCACCTATGACCCAGGATTCATGTCTACAGGCTCTTGCGAATCTGCTATTACTTATATAGATGGTGACGCTGGAATCCTTCTGCACAGAGGCTATCCAATTGCCCAACTTGCAGAGCACTCGGATTATTTAGAAACTTGTTACCTCCTGCTTTATGGAGAGCTTCCAGATAAAACACAAAAAGCAGAGTTTGAAAAAACCGTTGGTAAACACACCATGGTTAACCAATCTATGCATAAGTTCATTGAAGGCTTTCGTAATGATGCCCACCCAATGGCAATAATGTGTGGCTTAGTCGGTGCACTTTCTGCTTTTTACCAAGACCATATGGATATCAATAATCCAACGCATCGTGAAATCGCAGCCTTTCGCTTGATTTCAAAAATGCCTACCTTGGCAGCAATATGCTACAAATATTCTAAAGATCAACCTGTTATGTACCCACGTAACGACCTATCTTATGCAGAAAACTTTTTGTACATGCTATTTGCAACACCTTGTGAAGATTACAAAGTAAACCCCGTGTTCGCTAAAGCAATGGATCGCATTTTTATCCTACACGCAGATCATGAACAAAACGCTTCAACCTCTACGGTTCGTTTAGCTGGCTCTTCTGGTGCCAATCCATTTGCTTGCATTGCAGCTGGCATTGCAACTCTTTGGGGGCCTGCACACGGTGGCGCAAATGAAGCAGTACTGACTATGCTTGAAGAAATCGGTGATGTTGAAAACATCGATACCTTCATTGCTAAAGCAAAAGATAAAAACGATCCATTCCGCCTAATGGGGTTTGGTCACCGTGTTTATAAAAACTTTGATCCACGAGCAAAAGTAATGCGTGAAACCTGTGATCAGGTACTCGCTGAACTAGGCATGTCAAATGACCCGCTGTTGAAAATTGCTAAACGTCTTGAACAAATCGCCCTTGAAGACCCATATTTTGTAGAACGTAAGCTTTACCCTAATGTGGACTTTTACTCTGGCATTATTATGAAAGCAATTGGCATCCCAACCAGTATGTTCACGGTAATTTTTGCCATGTCACGTACTATAGGCTGGATTTCACATTGGAATGAAATGATTAGCGGGCCTTATAAAATTGGCCGCCCTCGCCAACTTTATGTCGGCAAGCCTGAACGTGACTACCCAACTGAGTAGAAAGGCTTTCGTTTCCTAAAATGAAAACAGCAATATAAAGTCATAAAAAAACCGCGCTATGCGCGGTTTTTTTATGAATCAAATAAATCCCCATAACTCTTTTCACGATGCCATGAGCACAGTAAAGACTATTTTTAACGCAGTATTGCAAGCGCAAGAGTCGTGACCTACTCTTCGTCTTCTTCAACTATCTCAGTAATAGTTGAACTCCCACATTTTAAACACTCCCCTTCAATCCAAACTCGATCAGCACTGGAGTATTCCTTAGGGTTCTTCATACCTAAATCCACTTCTGCACAGTGATTACACCAAGTTTGTGACAAAAAATCCTGCTGCTCTTCCACTGAACGCGCAAAAAAATCTTGCTCAACAACCGCTTCAGTTACTGGAATATCTTTTGTTTCTTCTAACATTATTTCGCTCCACTGTACTGGAAAGACTCTACTCGATTTGCATCTGGATCAAGGGCACTTAATGGTGCATTCAGCAACAAACGATTTAACGCGATACTGTTAAGTAACTTTTGCTTATCACCATCAATATCAACAGAGAATTCGACCTTATCACCTTCTATTTTAGATAAGAGTACATCTCGAACCACACCAATACTCTCTAAATAGGATTGCACCTTATTCATAATGTTATAGCCAGTAATACCAGATACTTGCAGCTGTAAGCGACTACTCGATTGATTATTACGCACCGCTGCATATCGGCTAGAAAAGGCTTTCGCTAAATCCGCACTGGCCTGATCGAGGATTTCTTGCTGATTAGAGCCAGTTAAATTAAACCGCTGAACATCCCCATCACTAAACAAAAGTAATAAGCTCCCACTAACCTGACCAGAAAAGTTACTAATTCGTATCGCCGCAACCGAATCCGTTTGATAACGCTTGCTAGCAGCCGCTACCGTATCTTCAAAAAAACCCCAAACATCCGCAGCAGTAATGGCATTTTTATCAACATCATCTAATAAGGGTGCATAAATCGGCACACCAATTAATGTCGCAGATTGAGCCAAACCATTTAATAGCGCAGAAGGGGCTTTAGAACCCGCAAGCGTTCGAACCCCATTATTCTCACTCACCAGCCAAATCAATACCGAAGGTCGATTACTTCCCCAAACGGGTAAATTATTTTGCGTCAGGAAGCTGTCTATCGATTCTTGATAAAAAGTGACTTTAATTTGCTTACCCAATACCAAACCATCACCAGAGGGCAGTAATTCAGAAAGCGCCGTAACCGAATGCTGAGCCACCCAAGTAGACGCAGCTTGTTGCGCTTGCTGCAGCACCTCGCCCGATATCGCCGCTTTATTACCAGACACCCGAACTAAAACCTGTTGAGCCGCCAAAGAAAAGGCCTCTTGCAACATTTTTGCTTCAGAATCGGTCGCTGGTAAATTAATTTCCGCCTGATAAAGTCCCTTAACAGGAACTGCCATGGCGAAAGGCATTAAAAAAACACTAACTAACAATAAAAATATACGAGAATTCATAGCCCTTCCTTCGTTTATTTCCCTATTCTACTGTCTTAATGATAAAGAACCATAGCCCTAATGCGTCACTATGTTAAAATGCGCCTCTCCTCGTACCATGAATAAGGCATAGGCAATGACCAAATCGGATAAAGCATCGATTAGTTATAAAGACGCTGGCGTAGATATCAACGCAGGCAACCAACTTGTTGAACGCATTAAAGGTGTTAGCAAAAAAACTCGTCGCCCAGAAGTAATGGGGGGATTAGGTGGGTTTGGCGCACTAACACGCCTTCCTAGCAAATATAAAAACCCAATTCTTGTTTCCGGCACTGACGGTGTAGGCACTAAATTGCGCCTAGCAATGGATTTAAATCAGCACGATACCATTGGCATTGACCTAGTCGCCATGTGTGTCAACGATCTCGTTGTGGCTGGTGCAGAACCACTATTGTTCCTTGACTACTATGCAACAGGCAAATTAGACATTGATATTGCTGCTAATGTCGTAACAGGTATCGGGGAAGGCTGCCTACAAGCAGGCTGTGCTCTTGTTGGTGGTGAAACCGCCGAAATGCCTGGCATGTATCACGATGGTGATTATGATCTAGCAGGCTTCTGTGTAGGTGTTGTTGAAGAAGGTAGCATCATTGATGGCAGCAATGTAAAAGCAGGCGACAAATTAATTGCGCTAGGCTCTTCTGGCCCGCATTCAAATGGCTACTCTCTGATCCGTAAAATTCTTGAAGTCAGTGAAGCCGACTTAAACCAAGACATTAACGGCATCGCACTAAAAGACGCCTTGATGGAGCCTACTCGCATTTATGTGAAATCCATCCTTAAGCTAATGGAAACGATTCCGGTTAATGCTCTTGCTCATATCACTGGTGGCGGTTTACTCGAAAATATTCCCCGTGTTCTTCCTGAAGATACGGCAGCGTATATTGATGCCTCAAGCTGGCAACGTCCTGCGGTTTTTGACTGGCTACAAGAACAAGGCAATGTCGAACAAGAAGAAATGTACCGCGTGCTCAACTGTGGCGTTGGCATGGTGCTTTCTATTGATGCGGACAAAGCAGATGAAGCACTGACTATCTTTAAAGCAGAAGGTGAAACAGCTTGGATCATCGGCGACATTCGACCACGTAATGGCGGCAAAGATGTGCTTATCTCTGATTTAGAGACGCAAGCATGAGTTTCCCTGTCGTTGTCTTAATTTCTGGCAGCGGTAGTAACTTGCAAGCTTTGATTGACCAAAGCTTGCAAGGAAAGCTCAATATCAACATTGCTGCCGTCATCAGTAACAAGGCACAAGCTTACGGTTTAGAGCGAGCAACAATAGCAGGCATAGCAACCCATGCTTTAGACCATAAGTTATTCGAAAGCCGCGAAGCCTTCGACGCTGAGTTACAAAAGCTTATTGACCAATACCAGCCAAAACTCGTTGTTTTAGCAGGTTTCATGCGTATTCTATCTGAAACATTTGCGAAACATTATGAAGGTAGAATGCTAAACATTCACCCATCTCTTTTACCAAAGTATAAAGGGCTGAATACCCATCAAAGAGCCATTGATGCAAATGATAAAGAGCATGGTGTTTCTGTACATTTTGTGAGCCCAGAATTGGACGCCGGAGCTGTTATTTTACAGGCTAGCACTCAGATCGAAAAAAATGACAACGCAGACTCACTTGCCACTAAGGTGCATACTTTAGAGCACATCATTTACCCTCTGGCGGTAAAATGGTTTAGTGAAGAAAGGTTAACACTCAGTGACGGGGCGGCTTTTTTAGACAATACTAAGCTACCGGAAAGCGGCGTGCTTTATAACAAAACCCTAGAATAAAGTCAGTTAGGAGAAAGTATGGTCACTCATAAAGTTTCAATGTATTTAATTGCTACCTTAATGAGCCTACCCATACTTTCTTTTGCCGCTTCAGAGTCCGATAAAGATACTTTTCTCACACCTTACACGGCGATTTACAGCACGGTCTGGAAAAAAGGCATCAGTCTAAAAGTCGAAGGAAAACAAACTCTTTCACAAAAAGATGATGGGCTATGGCAATTTCGTTTCACTGCAGAAGCCATGATCGCCTCTTTAGAAGAAACCTCAAGTTTCAAAGTCCAAAACCATCAAATTCTGCCCTCTGTCTACCAATATAAGAGCAGTGTGCTGGGCAAAAAGAAGCTAGCCACCATTACCTTTGACTGGGACAAGATGAGGGTTCGCAATGACATCAAGAATAAACCTTGGCATCTAGCCATTCCACCAAAAACACTCGATAAATTGTCTATACAGCTACAAGTAAGACAAGACCTTAAGCTTGGAAAAAATGAATTCAATTATCAAATTGCTGACGGTGGACGGCTAAAAAACTGGCGCTTTGAGCGAGCAGGAAGAGATAAGATAGAAACCAGTATTGGTCGCCTTTCTGCGATTAAATTGATCCGCACAGATAAGCTTGAAAGCGGCAAAAGAACCACCTTTTGGTTTTCACCAAAACACGATTACTTATTGGTCAAATTGGAACATAAGGAAGATGGGGAATCCTATCGCCTAGACATCGACTCAGTAAAATAAACACAGCCATTAACTTTTTAAATATTCCGATGTATTAATATTGAGCAGCTCACTGGACTTTTCCCATACAACAGGGTGACACCCATAAGCCTCATAAAAAGCCATTACACTATACCCCCTGCTACTATCTAAGAAAGCTTTCAAAGCATTGACACAGGCTTCAACAGGTAAAACCGCGTGTAATGGATGCAAGCCATTCGAATCTCGCAAATAATGAATTTTATCAGGCTGTTGCTGGCTAGCTTGCTTAAGTTGCTTAAAAGCTTCCCCTGAAATACAAGGTGTGTCACAGGGCGAAACAAGTAAATGAGATGTAGCTGTCCTATCAAGACAAGCCAGCAAGCCGCACAAGGGGCCCTTGCCTTGGCAGTCAGCAGAGTCTTTCACCACTTCAAAACCTAGGCTCGCATATTGCTCAAGATTCCTATTAGCGTTAACAAAAACAAGATCGACGACCTTAAGCAAAGCCTTACTAACCAATAAGACCATCGGCAAACCTTGGTAAAGCACTAGACCTTTATCTTGGCAAGCCATCCGCTCGCCTTTACCGCCAGCCAATATCGCAGCCGATAGTGAGCTAAATTCCATACCACCTTCTTTATGAGCTTCTATTAAGCTACCTTCTGCTCGAAACAGGATTTATTTCGCTGCGCCCAAATTTGATCCGCTAATACAAGACATTCCTCATGGGATTGCACACCATAAATAAGCCCAGCCACCGACGCAATGGTTTGTCGAACCGCTTGTTCACCAAATGGGTCTACCTGTTCGCCACTCCAATGCTCACGAAGACGTAAAACGTCTAAATTATGCTTTAATCGTTTGTGTTCATGTTCGGCTTTCGGCCAACTAGTCCAACTAGCGACACCGTTTTGCCATTTACCCAAAACCACATCACGCTCAGGATTCACCTCTGCCTCACCATTCCCCCCGCGAAATACCAAGACGGAAGGGTCACCTAATTGCTCACAGGCCGATAAATGCAGCTCATCATAGCCTCGATGGAACACACCATGCACACTATGAGAAGCCGAGAATGGATTCATCATGCGAACCACGGTATTCACTGGAGAGCGCAGCCCTAAGCTATATTTTAAGTCCATCATTTCACCTAGGGTAGAATCCACTTTAGCTAAAGGCACATAGGCAAAGTTTTTATGCCCAAGCTCACGCCTAATTTGCTGACGAGAATGGCAAATAGGCAAATCTAATTCACTGATAGTCTGATCCACATAAATGCGCTCTTCACCCTCAAAAGCATGACCATGCATAACAATCTTAATACCCGTATTAGCCAGAGCCATAGCGGCCAACAAAAACCAAGGTAACTCATTCCGTTTACCTGCATAGGCAGGCCAATCAAGGTCGACATCGATATTCAGTGCTTCTTTTTTCGCTAAAAATTGGCGGGTGGCCTTGGTAAAGCCTACTGTCTCTTCCGCCGTTTCTTCACGAATACGAATCAGCATCCAAAACGCACCAGACTGTTCTGGTGCAGCGTCACCAGACAACATTAAAGACATAGCATGCTCGGCTTCTTCCACCGTTAAACTACGTGCGCCTTTTTTGCCTCGCCCTAGAATTTTTATATATTGGGTAAAAGCATTACTCATGCGGACAGCTCCGTAATAGCAGGTAAAAAGTATTTCAATTCAGGAAGACAAGAACCACAATTAGTGCCACATTTTAGCTGCATTCCAAGTTCCTCAACCGACGTAGCACCGGCGGCGACTGCTTTATTAATTTGCTTACTACCGACCTGATAACAGGAACACACAATATCGCCTTTATCCTCAATATTTGCAGGTAAACCCACTAAGAGAGCCATTCGTTCCTGTTCAGAGACTAGCGAGCGATCAATCAATTTAGACAGCAACCAATCGGTTGATATTGGCTCAGGCTTGTTATGTAAGTACACCACAGAAGTTAACTTTTTCCCTTCAATATGCGCTAACCTAATTTGTTGAGTTTTAAGATGGCTATATTCAAGCCATTCGCCAGCCCCCTCTTGGCTCACCTTCCCTTTCTCTAACAAAGATTGAAGAGAAGACATACTTTCCCCTTTAGACCAAGCCACTTCATAGTAATAACCGATATCTGATGGAATACGGCACCAATAAATACAATCCAAATCCATGATGGGATTAATCGACATAATAAAGCCATAACTAATATTGGTTACCGCTTCCAACTTAATTCGTGCATGTTTAGATTCCGGTTGGCCCGATAAAGGATCCACCAATGATGGAATCAAATTAGAGACAACCGATGCATTTGCAAACTGCTGTGTCCAATGTATTGGCGTGAACACGTTCCCCGGAGAAACCGCACGGCTAACCTTAGCCTTTAATAAAGCCTCGCCTTGAGGTGAGGTAAGGCGCACCAAGGTTTTATCTTCGATCCCCAGCTGATTAGCATCCTTGGGATGAATTTCCACATAAGGCTGATCAGTATGCTTAGTCAACAGGGCTGCATCCCCCG
This sequence comes from Marinomonas transparens, assembly GCF_016463975.1. Classification (GTDB taxonomy): domain Bacteria; phylum Pseudomonadota; class Gammaproteobacteria; order Pseudomonadales; family Marinomonadaceae; genus Marinomonas; species Marinomonas transparens. The sequence continues at coordinate 51,861 of NZ_JAEMNX010000014.1, forward strand.
TTCTCGTCATGGTATGCCATTGATCTCTTACCCGACCAGTATTCAAAACAAAGGGCCACTCACTAGTCGGTGCATTAACTGGTTTTTTCGGTGTTACAGGAATAAATCGAGCCCGGCTATCAGGGGTAAAAAAACGTCCGTCCTCAAACATCCGCTTTGTGCCTTCAGGGCGACCTTTAGGGACAGGCCATTGAACAGGCACCAGATTCTCATACTCATCTTTATTGATGCTGCTGAAATGACCAATGTCGAAATCTCGTTTGCCGTTATTCTCAAAAGCTGACAGGGCGGCGTGTTCTGCAAAAATTTCACAAGGTGTTCGAAAAGCAAAAGCATCTCTGAACCCCAACGTTTTAGCCACTTCACAAATCGCCCACCAATCATGCTTTGCTTCTCCCGGCGCAGGCAATAAGCCGCGCTGACGAGAGATTCTTCGTTCTGAATTCGTGACTGTGCCGTCTTTTTCACTCCAGCCAGTCGCAGGTAATAGAACATCTGCCATGGCCGTGGTATCAGTATGTGCTTTACAGTCGCTAACAATCACCAGCTCACACTTTTCTAATGCCCGTCGAACCTGTGCGGTATCCGGCAAACTCACCATAGGGTTAGTAGACATAATCCACACCACTTTGACCTTGCCCTCTTCTATGGCTTGAAATAAGTCTACGGCTTTCAAGCCATTTTCTGTTGCCATATTTGGCGCTTGCCAAAAACGCTGCACCAAATCCTGTGCACCCGGCGTAGCAAAATCCATATGGGCAGCTAACTGATTTGCTAAACCACCCACTTCCCGTCCACCCATAGCATTAGGTTGTCCGGTAATCGAAAATGGCCCTGCGCCTTCTTTGCCTATTCTCCCTGTGGCGAGATGACAATTAATAATCGCGTTACATTTATCAACACCAGACGAAGACTGGTTCACCCCTTGAGAATAAAAAGTGACTGTTTTTGCCGTATCGCTCCACCAGTTGGCTAAAATCATCACTTCCTGTTCACTAACGCCGCAAAAATCCGCTGTGGAAATAAGGTTTGGAGTCGATTCGTTGGCTTGATTTAGCGCTTCTTTAAAGCCATTGGTATGATCCGCAATAAAATCACTATCAAGAATGCCCGCTTGCACAGAGTGTTGTAATAGAAAAGAAAAAATAGCGGCATCCGTTCCTGGATTAATGGCTAGATGCAAATCGGCAATATCACAGGTTGCGGTTTTCCTAGGGTCAACCACCACCACTTTCATATTGGGACGTCGTTGCTTGGCAGCAGCAATCCGCTGATACAAAACTGGATGTGTCCAAGCAGCGTTGGAGCCGACCATAATCAGCAAGTCACAGAGTTCTAGGTCTTCGTAATTACAAGGCACGGTATCAGAACCAAATGCACGCTTATAACCCACTACCGCAGATGCCATACAGAGGCGAGAGTTAGTATCTACGTTGGCAGTACCAATAAAACCTTTGGCGAGCTTATTCGCGACATAATAGTCTTCGGTAAGAATCTGGCCTGATAGATAAAAAGCAAAGGCATCTGGCCCATGCGTTTTCACCACATCGGCAATCTTGCTGCTGATAGTATCAATTGCTTCTGACCAAGAAACAGCATGGCCTTCGACCATAGGTGAGAGCAAACGATCATTCGATTGAATCGTTTGAGCAAGACTGCTTCCTTTGACACACAAACGGCCAAAATTGGCTGGATGGCTGTTATCGCCTGAAACAGGAGGTACCGCTCCTCCCACTTGACTTGGAAGCGTGAAATTCACACCGCAGCCTACGCCACAATATGGGCAAGTTGTCTTGCTGGTTGTCGCTGTCATAGGAATCCTTTGAACAAAAAAAGCCCAAGCCCCTTTTATAGAAAGAGACTTGGGCTTCGTTGCCTTTTGTAATATCTGTACGCTTTATGAGTCAACCATCATCGGTTCACGGTGCTACAGTTAATACTAATAAAGCAATATTCAAGCCAAATAAAAAACGACAACATATAAAATAAAAGTCTTTTATATCAGTTAGTTAAAAAAAACTCTTTGCATTAATCAATATCCGCTATTAAAACGCACACATGAGGTGCATCACGCACATTGAATACACACTAGCAGCGCAAAAAAACCTCATCTCCCTCAAGCTTCGCTGCCCATGCAGGAATCTTTAGATCATCTTCTAAGCACTGGCCAGAAGATAGATCAAAATGCTGTTTATACAATGGGCTCGCAACGACCCATTGATCTTGAAGGTGACCAACCAAACCGCGAGACAATACATTAGCTTTACCAATAGGATCCCAATTGGCAATGGCGAAGACCTTTTCTTCAGACTCAGGTACATAAAAGAGTGCGACCTGTTCACCATTAACCATAGCGGCCACACCAGCACCGACAACAAGGTCGCTTTGCTTACATACTAATTTCCACTGCATCTTTTATCTCCTAGCCCACTTTCATGATCAATTGCTGCTTTTCTGCTTCTGTTGCAGGACGTACTTGATCACGCTCTTCAACAAATACCACGTTGTCATCACTACCTTCGTAGTTAACAAACTGGCGGAAGTTCTTTAATGCTTCTTGATCTTTTAATGTGCTTTTCCATTCACACTGAAAAGTATCCGTCACCAACTGCATTTGTGCTTCCAATTCATTACAAATCCCCAATTTATCGTCAATCACAACAGACTTAAGATACTCTAGCCCGCCCTCTAAACCGTCCATCCAAACAGAAGTACGCTGTAAACGGTCAGCGGTTTTGGTATAAAACATCAGGACACGGTCGATGTATTTCACCAAGGTTTCGTCATCAAGGTCCGTGGCGAATAAATCCCCATGACGAGGTTTCATACCACCGTTACCGCACACATATAAATTCCAGCCACCTTCAGTAGCAATCACCCCGATATCTTTACTTTGAGCTTCAGCACATTCTCGTGTACAACCAGAAACAGCAAATTTGATCTTATGGGGCGAACGCAGCCCCTTGTAGCGATTTTCTAAATCAATCGCCATGGTCATGCTGTCATTCACACCATAGCGGCACCAAGTACTCCCAACGCAGGACTTGACGGTACGTAAAGACTTGCCATAGGCTTGCCCTGTTTCAAACCCAGCCGCCACCAATTTACCCCAAATATCTGGCAGTTGATTGAGAGTGGCACCAAATAAATCGATACGCTGACCACCAGTTATCTTGGTATATAAGTTATATTCCTTCGCCACTTGCCCCAATACGATCAATTTATCTGCGGTAATTTCGCCACCAGGAATACGCGGTACAATCGAATAAGTACCGTCTTTTTGCATATTGGCAAGGAACCTATCATTAGTATCCTGTAGGCTAATATGTTCTTTCTTCAGAACATATTCATTCCACACACTGGCTAATATCGAACCCACCGCAGGTTTGCAAATTTCACAGCCATGACCCTTACCATGTTGAGCAATCAAATCAGCAAAGGTTTTAATGCCTTCGACCTTAACCAAGTTGTATAAATCTTGGCGAGTGTAAGGAAAGTGCTCACAAATATCCGTACTCACTTCCACACCCAAGGCAAGTAATTCGTTATCGACGACCTTTTTCAACAATGCTGCGCAACCACCACAACCTGTCGCCGCTTTAGTAACGCCTTTCACATCCCCCACCGACAAGGCACCATTGCACACGGCATCACTGATATCTTGCTTGGACACATTATGGCAACTGCAAATAGAGGCCGTCGCGGGCAGAGCATCTACACCTAATGCCGCTGGTGCACCATCCGTAACAGGCAGAATCAAAGACGAAGCCGACTCAGGAAGGTCAATCGCATTCAAATAATATTGCAACAAGGTATCGTAATAGCTGTTATCACCAACCAATACGGCACCCAGTAATTTCTTACCGTCTTCCGATACCACCATTTTACGATAGCTCTGGCTTAGCTCATCCTGATAGACAAAGACCTTACAACCTTGTGACTGGGCATGGGCATCACCGACAGAACCCACATCACACCCTAAAAGTTTAAGTTTGGTGCTCATATCGGCACCAGTGAAGGCAAGACTTTCATCGCCTAACAAATGGCCGGCAGCGGCTTTCGCCATGGTATAACCCGGCGCCACAAGACCATAGATACGGTTATTCCACAGGGCACACTCACCGATAGAATAAATGTCTTTATCACTGGTTTGACAATGATTGTTAATGGTTATGCCACCACGTTCACCCATTTCAAGACCCGATTGCTTTGCCAAGGCGTCTTGAGGACGAATCCCCGCAGAGAATAAGATCAAATCGGTTTCAAGGTGAGTACCATCAGCAAAGTTCATTCGATGGAAAGCCGCCTCACCATCGACAATCTCTTGTGTTGCGGTGTCGGTATAGACTTTCACATCCAGACCTTCGATCATTTCCTTAAGAACACTACCACCCTTCTCGTCTAACTGTACTGGCATTAAACGTGGCGCAAATTCAACCACACTGGTTTCAAGGCCAAGATTTTTTAGCGCATTGGCCGCTTCTAAGCCCAATAAACCGCCACCAACTACCGTACCTCGGGTAACTTTTTTCGCACAATCTCGAATAGCATCCAAGTCCTCTAGGGTACGATAAACAAACGTATTCTCGCGTTTATGACCCGGAATGGGAGGAACAAAAGGATAAGAGCCTGTCGCTAAAACCAGCTTGTCATAGGCTAATGTTTCACCATTTTGTAATCGTAATGTTTTTTCTGACCGATCAATTTCTGTCACCAAGCTGTTGGTGAAATAACGTACACCATTATCGTCGTATAGTGTGCCATCGGTCATGGCTAACTCTGCCGCCCCCTTTCCAGTAAAATATTCACTTAGGTGGACTCGGTCATAGGCCAAATGTGGCTCTTCGCCAAAAACGGTAATTTGAAAATTTTCATGGCCACCTTGAGCAATTATTTGCTCTACAAAGTGATGGCCTACCATGCCGTTACCCACCACAACAAGGTGTGGTTTTGCGGTTGAAAAAGCGATTCGAGTTGTCATTATCTATTCCTCTTGCTGTCTACGCGCCAAAAGGCTGGCAACATCTAAAACGATCTACTTAGGCCACTTGAGGGCAACAATAGGCCTCACCAAATACCAGTAAATCGAGCATGTCAGAGACATTGGTTTTATTTTGAATAAGCTGGAAATACCAGCTACCATCGGCGACGTTGCCGTATAGAATTGCACCGACTAATAAGCCATCTTTGACCACTAGTTTTCGGTAATGATTCGCGGCCACATCTTTAAAAAAGAGGCAGTCATCTTCTGCAGAAGGTTGAATCTTTCCAACAGAGAAAAGATTTACCCCAGATACTTTTAATTTGGTCGGTGTTGGCTCAATCGAAAAATTCGCATCATTCCCAGCAAGCACCTCAATCAGCACATTAATTTGTGTCCAAATAGGCGCTACTAAACCAAAGGTTTGCTGATCAAACTCACAGCATTCGCCTAACGCAAACACATTTTCATGAGAGGTTTTCATTTGGCTATCCACTAGAATCGCTTGCTGAACCTCAAGCCCTGCCGCTTTCGCCAATGAGGTTTCAGGAGAAATACCTGCCGCCATGACCACCAAACTTGCGGGAGTCTGTTGATCATTCTGATCAACCACATGGGTTACCAAACCCTGTTGAGACTGTACAAACGACTTAGGTGATTCTCCAAGCCGAAACACGATGCCCATTTGTTCTAATTTATTTTGTAACAGCTGGGCAGACTCTTCATCAAGCTGACGATTAAGCAACCAGTTTGAACGATGAAAGACGGTTACCTGATGACCACGCTTAACCAAACCGACGGCGGCCTCTAGCCCTAAAAGTCCACCACCGATAACACAAATAGGCTGACGACCTTCAAGGCCAGCCATCACATCAACATCTTGCCAAGTACGAAACCCCATAACATTCACTGCAGAAGCCCCCTCTATTGGAAGAGCCTTAGCTCGAGAGCCAGTCGCCAATACCAACTGGTCATAAGGTACTTTTTGGCCACTGCGCAAATAAAGCTCTTTCGCCTCAAGGTTCATACTAATAACAGGATCCCCTGCAATAATATCAACACCCTCATTACGCATTTTATTGGTATCAACCAAAGGCATTTCGGCATCAGAAATATCCTTCGCCAATAAGGACGACAGCATAATGCGGTTATAACCGACCTGAGCCTCTTCACCAATCAAGGTGATTGAATAATAGGCATTTTGCTTGTGCAGCAAATCATTGGCTAATTTACTGCCTGCCATGCCGGCTCCGACAATAACAATACGACCTGCTTGACTCATTGCGTTAAGCATTTGCAACCTTGGCATTAACAACAGTCTTCTTCTCTTTAGCAACCGCAATAGGCTCTACTTTGCGTTGTTTTTCATACAAGAAGGTCAGTACTTGTGCTCGATAGTCCACGTACTTAGAGTCATTTGCCAAAGCTAGACGATCCCGTGGACGCTCTAAATCTACCTGAAGAATTTCACCAATGGTCGCTTCTGGGCCATTGGTCATCATCACAATGCGATCAGACAGCAATACGGCTTCATCCACATCATGGGTGATCATAATGACGGTGTTATTCAGGTCTTTTTGGATTTCCATCAAGGAATCTTGAAGATGAGCACGAGTCAAAGCGTCTAACGCGCCAAAAGGCTCATCCATCAACAACACACTTGGCTCCATCGCCAACGCACGGGCAATACCCACACGCTGCTTCATACCACCAGATATCTCATCTGGACGTTTGTCCGCCGCATGGGTCATATGCACTAGTTCTAAGTTATGCATAATCCAATCATGCATTTCTTTTTTCGTTTTGGTTTTCTTAAAAACCTGTTTAACCGCCAGTTCAACATTCTGGTAAGAAGTTAACCAAGGAAGCAAAGAATGGTTTTGAAAAACCACGGCACGCTCTGGTCCCGGCCCTCTAACTTCCCTTCCGTCGAGTAAAATTCCACCTTCGGTTGCATCATAAAGACCAGCAACAATATTAAGCACGGTTGATTTACCGCACCCGGAATGTCCGATCAGAGAAACAAACTCGCCCTTCGCAATTTTCAAACTGACGTTGTCTAATGCTTTAAACGATCCCTTCGCCGTCGGAAACTCCATAGAAACTTGACTGATATCCAAATGTGTTGCCATCTTGCTCTCCAATTAGCCTTTGCTATTTAACTCGTCTCTCATTAACGAAGCACTTGTGTTTTATCCCAAGAAACAAAGCGCTGAATGACCAGCATGGCTCTGTCTAATAGAAAACCGATAAAACCAATCATCAACACAGCAACCATGATTCGACCAAGCGAGTTTGAGCTACCATTCTGAAACTCATCCCACACGAACTTTCCTAGCCCAGGGTTTTGCGCCAGCATTTCTGCGGCGATTAATACCATCCAAGCAATACCAAGAGACAAACGAAGACCCGTAAACATAAGAGGAATAGCGGATGGAATCACAATTTTAATGACATGGGTAATCCATCCAAGACGCAGCACTTTGGACACATTAAGTAAGTCTTTCTCGACAGCGGCCACACCCACGGCAGTATTAATCAGCGTTGGCCACATGCAACACAAGGTCACGGTAAACATAGACGTTAAGAAAGATTTGGAAAACATCGGATCCTCCGATACATAACTGGCACTCACCACCATGGTCACTAGAGGCAACCAAGCAAGTGGAGACACTGGCTTGAACACCTGAATAATGGGATTAAGTGCACTGTATACAGAACTATTCAAGCCGATCAAAATACCCAATGGAATGGCAATTAAACTTGCTAAACCAAAACCTGCTAATACGGTATATAAACTGGTAAAAATCTGGTCAAAAAAAGTAGGTTTACCAGTGTAATCTCTCAGTTTACCGACATAGTTAGGGTCTTTAGCTTGTCGAGCTTCAATACGTTTTTCTTGACGTTGGTAAAACTTATCTTCTTTTACACGTTCATTATGATGCTCTGTTACCAGACTATTCCACTGCTCGTACACTACAGTAGGTCCTGGAAACTCGCCTAAAGAAGTATGAACTCGACTTGCTCCAACCTGCCACAGCAAAACAAATACTAAAATGCCGAAAATGGGAAACAACAGGGCTTTAAAGGAAAAATTTTCGACCCTGTCTTTCAATGATGCTATGGATAAACTTGGTATATTCATATTTCCTTTCTCACTTAATCTAACTAAGCACTCTTAACGAGATAAGGCAGTCTAATGGCTGCCTTATCATGCGCTATCTTTATATTTGCTCGTCGCCTTTCAAACCAATTTTGAAGCTTTTCAAGTAATCATTAGGACGTTTACCGTCATAAGTCACCCCATCAATGAAGTCATTTAATGGTGCTTTGAAGCCGTCTTCTTTATCAAAATCAGGAAATTCAGAGGCCATCATTAAGCCATCTTCGATCAAAGATTTAGCTGCTTGAGCATAGATATCAGGACGGTAAACCTCTTTCGCCGTTTTCATAAACCACTCATCTGATTTTGGCTCTGCAATTTGTCCCCAACGGCGCATTTGCGTTAGGTACCAGATGGCATCACTGTAATACGGGTAAGTGGCGTTATGACGGAAGAATACGTTGAAGTCAGGCACATCACGCTTATCGCCTTTTTCATACTCAAACGTCCCTGTCATGCTGTTCGCAATAACATCATAATCCGCACCCACATAATCACTGCGAGATAAAATTTCTACGGCTTCAGGGCGGTTAGCATTATTGTTTTCATCCAACCATTTGGCAGCACGAATCATGGCTTTCACTACACGAATGTGCGTAATTGGGTTTTCTTCCGCCCAGCCACTGCTTACACCAAATACTTTCTCTGGGTTATTTTTCCAAATTTCGTAATCGGTAATAACAGGAACACCAATGCCTTTAAAGACCGCTTGTTGATTCCAAGGTTCGCCAACGCAATAACCTGAAATGGTTCCGGCTTCCATGGTGGCTGGCATTTGTGGTGGTGGTGTTACAGAAAGCAAGGCATCAGCATCAATTTGACCGCTAGTATCGCCTTTTGCAGGCGCGTAATAACCGGGGTGAATACCGCCAGCGGCTAACCAGTAGCGCAATTCGTAGTTATGGGTAGAAACAGGGAATACCATGCCCATCTTAAAAGGCTTACCCTCGGCTTTATAACCATCGATGACAGGTTTTAAGGCGCTCGCACTAATAGGGTGAACCGGCTTACCATCAGCACCATTTGGAATGTTTTTCTTCATTTCCTTCCAAACGTCGTTCGATACGGTAATGCCGTTACCATTTAGGTCCATACTAAAAGCCGTAATGATATGAGCTTTCGTTCCATAACCTATGGTCGCACCTAGCGGTTGACCAGCTAGCATATGCGCACCGTCAAGTTGTCCGTCAATCACTCGATCTAATAACACCTTCCAGTTAGCTTGAGCTTCCAAGGTAACGTACAAACCTTCGTCTTCGAAGTAGCCTTTCTCATAGGCAATCGCTAGCGGTGCCATATCTGTCAACTTGATAAAACCGAACTTAAGCTCTTCTTTTTCTGGATAACCTAACTCAGCTTGGGCCATCCCAGACAAAAGTGTTGAACCTACCAAGGCGGCAAGGCTCATTTTTTTACCAGCACATGCTAATTTGGATAAAGGTAAAACCGTTTTCAAGTTTCTCAATTTCATAACTAAACTCCGCTTCGGGCTCAAAAAACAAAAAAGGCGCATGCAAATCACAATTAATGTGTCTGCAGGCGCCTTTGCCAGTTAGTTAATAGATCTTCATTGAGCTATTAATAACATGAGTGATAATTAACGAATAGGGTTAATCTCACCAAGATGTATGTCTGAAACTTAATTCATAAACAATAATAAGCACGGAGTATGCCAAATAACAAACCCCTTTGATTTAATAAGGTTTCTCGTAGAAAAAGCACAAAATCAAACAAATCATTGGAACTTTACGCCCACTTAGTAAGCAGCACGCACCATATTAGACATCGCGAAACTCAAAGCCTTTTAAAATTCCCTCTGGGTGCAGTTGTATCTTTCCGGTAGACACAGCATCTAGCCACTGACTTTCTTGCAGCGAAGAAAGTTTCCAGGGCTCTTCCTTTACCATTTCATGGCCAAGCGCCTGATCATACAAGTCCTGACAATAGACCTGCTCGGCAACTGCATTTAAGGACGACACCTTCGCCAACTGTTGCCAGCGATACATCTGCGCCATAACCCACAAGGCATAATTCGGTAGAGGCTTATTAACCTCTTGACCAGAAAAACGCTGATATGCCTCCATTGGCCAGTCAAACTGCCCTTTGGGTTTAATACTACTAAAGCCATATATCAACTGCTCAGGCGTACAATTTAGATAATCGGGATGACTGAGGATTTGTAGCAACTCTGTTTGATTCTCAGGTGCATCCACCCAAACACAAGCCTTATCTAAAGCGCGAATCATTGCCATGTGGACAGCTTGATTTTTCTTCGCCCAAACTGAGTTAACCCCAAATACTTTTTCTGGCGTACTGCCCCATATTTCATAGCCTGTCACCAACATGTGACCTATTCCCTGCTCAACCGCTAAGCTATTCCAAGGCTCTCCAACACAATAACCATCAATTTCACCCTGCTTTAAATAATCCATCATCTGAGTCGGCGGAATCACAATAATCTGCACATCTTTATCCGGATCAATCCCAGCTCGATCAAACCAATCACGCAACTGATAATTATGTGAAGAGTATGGATACACTATAGCAAAGCGAAATGGTACAGCCTGTGCCCCACGTCGTTCAATCAAGCGCTTCAAAGCCACGCCACTACGTATATCAGCGGAGGATTCAGACAAGGGGAGAAGTTGTTCATATAAAGCATTACCAACTGTAATGCCATTACCATTATGGCTTACCGTGAAACTGGTTTGCATGGCTGCTTTGATAGTGCCAATACCTAAACTAGCCGCTATTGGCATAGACGCCAACATATGAGCACCATCAAGTAGATTAAATGCCACTTTATCACGAACGCTTGACCAAGAGGCTTCTTTTGAAAGCTGTACATCTACCCCCTCATTAAAGAAAAAGCCTTTTTCTTTAGCAATAACAAAAGGCGCACAATCGATAAGAGGAATAAAACCAACTCGCACTGGCTCACTACTGGTTAAAATCTCCTGGGAATCCATCATGTTCATTTTCTGTCTCCCATCAACTCCATGACCGAAATAATATTGCGGGCCACATCCGTCATTCGCTGACTACGATCCATGGCCAATTTCCTCAAGGCTTTATAGGCAGCTGGCTCATCACACTGTTGATGTTTCATAATTAGGCCTTTTGCTTTATCTATGAGTTTTCGGTCTTCAAGCTGACTTTTTACTGTTTCCAATTCAGAACGCAATGCTTGGAATTCACGAAAACGTGCAATAGCAACTTGTAACAACGCCTTCACACTACCGCTTTGCACCCCATCCACAACATAGGCACTAACACCCGCACGAATGGCCGCTTCCACATGTCGTGAATCGTCTTCTTCAGCAAACATAACAATAGGACGGGGATTGTCTTTGGTAAGACGAGACATATTTTCTAACATGTCTCGATCAGGCGATTCAATGTCGATGATAACCATATCTGGTTGGCATTCTGTCACCGCTTCAGTCAGGTTCTTTGCATTTTCAAGTCGCCTGATGACACGATAACCACTGTCTCTCATTGCTTGCTCCACAATGGCGGCCCTAGCAGGCTCATTGTCAACAAGCATTACAGTTAGCTCTTTATTAGGAGGCGCTGACATGGTGCATTCTCACAACAAGGAAAGTATTTATCCTTACCAGCAAGCAATATATGCGCCATAAAGAAACACAAAAAATAAAATCACAACAAAGCAAAAAACCCACTTTAAAAGCTTATTTATAAGTGAGTTAGAAAATAACAGCTAAGAAAAACAAACTAAGAAAAGAGAAGGCGTGCTACTAATGCACTCTTAAGAAGCAAGATTAATGCATGGCGTGAGATTTTTGCACCATTAAGGCGAGAGACAATCTATCTTTCGTATTGGTCTTTTTAAATATGGCGGTTAAATGCGCTTTAACGGTACGCTCTGTGATATCCATATCATTGGCTATTTGTTTATTAGACAAGCCTTTGCCTATCCGCCGAGCAACATCTTGCTCACGATCCGACAATCCATCTAATTCAGCGTCACCCGAGTTCATTGCAAAAGCCGATTGCATAATCAACTGTTGAATAAAGGCTTTGCCACCCCAAATTTCGCCCGATTCTACAACAGACAAAACTAATTTAAGCTGCTCTTCACCAATATAAGGAGCGCATTGACCGCTAACACCCACTGAAAAAAGCCTTAAAGCCGCCTGCTGACTTGCTTGGTTTGGAAAAACAATCATCTTTTGTTGAGGATGGGAAGCCCGTAAGGACACCACCAGCTCTACTCGCTCAGAAAAATTTTCATTGTCTAAATAGATAAAGCAGTATCGAAAAGAGCCATCTTCACTCTGCAACGCTTCAAGCATTTGAGACCATTGGGTTACACGAACTAAGACAACCTCAGAACCTACAATTCGATTCCAATGACGCCATACAGTCTCATCTGTATTCCAACACAAAATTCTCAAAATCACTCCCACCTATTGCTAAACAAAATGTGTACCCAGATTTTACCTATGATAGATAAAATGAGTGTTAACATTTGTTATAATCCCCCTACACAAATCAAACTTTATGTAACTACCTCTCACGAAGTGCATTCTGCTTAGCTTTTAAAATTGGCTTAAGCAAATAGTCTAATAACGTCTTTTTCCCTGTAATCACGTCCACACTTGCTTGCATACCCGGAATGATGGGTAAAGGTGCCTCTTCTGTACCAAGGAAGTTTTTATCTGTTCTCACTCGAACTTGATAAAAGCTATTACCTTCTTCGTCTAAAATCGTATCCGCACTTATGGTTTCTACACTCGCTGGTAAGCCACCAAAAACAGCAAAATCGTAAGCCGAAAGCTTCACGACAGCATGGAGACCAGGTTTAATAAAACCAATATCTTCAGGCCGAACTTTTGCTTCAATCAACAAAGAATCTTCAAGAGGTACAATTTCTAACAAACTCATACCGGGACGAATAACACCACCTACCGTATTAATTTGAATCTGCTTCACCACCCCTTTCACAGGAGAACGCACTAGCGTTCTAGATACTTTATCCTGCAACGAAACATTGGTTTCTTTAAGCTGATCTAACTTATTTTGTACTTTCGTTAAATCTTCTTGGGCATCTGCACGAAACTTAGCATCGCTTTCTTTCAATTTATTTTGTGCTTCTTTTAAAGCAGACCGAGCACGAGGAATCGCCAACTTAGTCGCGTCCAGCTCCCCTTTCAATTCATTTACTTGACGCTCAAGTTGCAATAACTCGACCCTAGAAACCGCACCTTGCTCAAACGCTGGTCGAGTTAAATCCAGCTCTTCCGTCGATAATTCGAAGCTTTGCCTTAAGTTAGAAAGTTTAGCTTGTTGTTCAACAATTTCTTGTTTCTTTTGCTCTATTTGCTGCTGAAAAACCCGTTGATTTGTTTTAAGTGACTCTAATCGGTTGTTATATAAATCCATCTCCCGATTAACAAGTTCAGGAGAAAGTGCCCTTATATCAGGATCAAACACAGGTGACTCGCCAGTAGATTCGGCTCTTAGGCGGGAAGAGCGTACTTGCAAGCTCAAGGACTCCGTTTGCTGCTCGCGTAAAGAAGACAGGGCTTCCGTATTTTCAATTGTCATCAGCACTTGGTCACGCTCTACCGTTTGACCCACTGATACATTAATTTCTTTAAGAATCCCCCCTTCTAGGTTCTGGATTTCTTGCACCTGACTAGAAGGAATCACCTTTCCTTCACCCACAGTTACCTCATCCAACGAAGCGTAATTTGCCCATATCAAGGCAACAATCACAAAGAAGAAAATCGCCCATAATATAATGCGCCCCCCTCGAGGGGTTTTCAGCATCAGCGCCGCATTACGATCATTTAGGTACCCTAAATCATTTTGAGAAACTGAATTTTTGTTACTCATAATTAGCTTACCTTCAACTTACCTTGGCGGAGTGCTTCGTGTACTTGTGCTTTTGGACCATCCGCAATTAAGCGACCATTATCCATCACAATAATACGGTCAACCATGTCTAGCATAGAGGCTTTGTGAGTAATTAATATAAGCGTTTTTTCTTTCACAGCCTCCATTAAACGACGCTTCATTCTTGCTTCAGTCGTGTTATCCATGGAAGCCGTAGGTTCATCTAAGATTAAAATGGGCGGATCAAATAATAGTGCTCTAGCAATAGCAATACTTTGACGCTGACCTCCAGATAACAAGGCACCACGTTCACCAACACTACTATCTAAACCACCCGGTTTACGGTTAGCAAACTCAGACACACCAGACAAATCCGCCGCGCGAATAATGGCTTCATCCTCCATATAAGGTACGCCCATGACAATATTGTCCTTGATAGAGCCATAAAATAAATTTACGTCTTGAGAGACAGCCCCAATATTCCGCCGTAAGTCAGTTGGGTTTACTTGTCTTAAATCCACACTATCAATACGTACCGCGCCACTAGTTGGGGTATATAAACCAGTCATCAGCTTACCTAAAGTCGACTTACCAGAGCCAATACGCCCGATAATGGCAACTTTTTCCCCTTCCCTGATATTAATATTAATATCACTAACAGCAGCTTGTTCTTGATCAGGGTATGAAAAATTAATCGCTTCAAACTGAAACTCACCTTTAAACTTCGGACGATGCACAAATTTCACATCATCCGGCCTTTCAACGGGAGAAGACATGATTTCATTAAGAGAAGTAAAAGCAGATTTAGCCTGATTATAACGAGTCGCTAAGCTGGCCACTTGTGCCATTGGACCAAGCGCCCTTCCGGTTAGCATCACCGATGCAACTAAAGCTCCCATACTCATATTGCCTTCGGATATTTGATAAACCCCGACAATCACAATAATCACGGTTGTTAGCTGTTGCGCCACCATAGCAAATGACGAACATGACTGAGAAAGTTGGCGGGTTTTCACCCCCCAATCAGCAATATTACCCACTGCATTTTCCCACTGTTTCTGTAATACGCCTTCCGCATTATTAAGCTTGACACTTTCTGCGTTATACAAGCTTTCAATCAGCACCGCATTTTTCTGCGATGCGGTTTTTTGGCTTTCTACAATAGATCGCTTGAGTGGAATTTGAATAACCAAACTAAATAAAATAATCAGTGCAATGGTGACAATGGGAATGTAGCCCACTGGGCCACCAATTAACCAGATCACCCCAATAATCAAAAACATGAAAGGAATATCAACTAAGGTCGTAATCGAAGCTGAAGTGATAAAATCCCGAATACTTTCAAACTCTTGCAAGTTTTTAGCAAAGGCCCCGACAGACTTAGGCCGTGCCGCCATAGTGATATTATTGACCTTAGAGAAGATCGTAGCAGAAATTAGTATATCGGACTTTTTACCCGCAATATCGATGAAATATGCCCGTAGAGAGCGAAGCAAAAAGTCAAATAGATATACCACAATAGCGCCAATAGCCAATACCCAAAGCGTGTCAAAGGCATTATTTGGTACCACTCTGTCATATACATTCATTACAAACAAAGGGCTTGCTACAGCAAAAATATTAATCAGCAACGAAGCAACAAAAACGTCTCGATAAATACGCCAAGAACGAGACACGGTTCCCCAGAACCAATGGCCTTTCTTACTGTCTACTTCATCACTTTTTTCAGAGCGTTTATCAAATTGATACAGGGGACGAACAAAGAAGCAATACCCCATATAACTATCGGTTAGCAGATCTAAGGGTAAAAAAACCTCACCCTCACCAGATTCAGGGCGGAAAATTTTCGCGATATTTTGCTTATGATCAATTTCCAGTAACACACAAGCCTGATTATCTTTCAACAACAGTACTGCTGGCAGCACCATGTCTGGAATCTTTTTCAGAGGACGCTTTACAAAGCGAGAGCTAATACCAATACGTTTTGCTGCACGCTGGAAAAATTCCGGTGCCATATCATTATCGGTAATAGGTAAGCCTGCAGCGATAGCATCCGCGGTGTAAGGGTTATGAAAAAACTTACTCAACAACACCAAACAATCTAATAGTGGATTGGGATATTCCAATGTTGCACTCTGGACATTCCACTGCTCTTTAGAGCCACTGAAAGTACTGTCATCAGGCGCCTTCGTTGATTCTTCAGGATTGTTAACATCCCCCTTTTCAGGCTTAATATCAGTCTCAGCCGAAGAAAAAGGCTTTTTCCCTGAAATATCGGAGTCAGACATACTACAATTACCCCTTAAATACTTAAGAAATATAGGGTTTATACGCCTATATTATAATTACTCTGGTCTAGGATAGTGCTTATTCGGTAAGATGGAAAGTATAGTGCGCAGACTTAATACAAAATAAAACACACAAGGAAATCAAGATGCTATACGCCAAGGTAGACGAAAGCGGAGAGATTATTGATGTTGCAACAGAACAATCCGATGAGTACAAATTATTGGTTGCTCCCAATGATCCGATAGTCGCAACGCTATTAGAACAAAAGTTCACTGCAAGCAATACAAAAACTCAAGAAATGCTCACTACTTCAGACAGTGAGATGATGAGGGTATTAGAAGATTTAGTCGATCTACTAGCAGAAAAGCGCCTAATACAGTTTACCGAATTGCCTCTGGCTGCACAGAAAAAACTACTTAGCAGAAAATGGGTACGTGGAGTACACAACGGTGGTGATGAAGGCCTTATTAGTGACGATGAAAATTTCACCCCCGGCAATGATTCCCTAATATAAAAATCATCTCTCTTCTATTTACTTAACCACACAAGGTATATAACCATTTATCTACATATCTTGTGCGCGACCAATCATAAAACCTTGCCCACCAACAATATCAAAACGTTTTAGTACGGTAATTTGTTTTTCACTTTCAATACCAGTAGCAATAACGTTTATATTTAAGCTATTAAACATCTTACACAAGGTATGCATAAAGAAAGATTCAGATTCTTTTCCTATCGCCATACGAGTATAAGAAGGGTCAATTTTTACATAATCAGGCATCAGGTTCTGCAAATATTGGAAAGCAGAAAACTGCTTACCCACGTTATCAATGCCAAATAAAACACCTTTCTGCTTCAGCATTTGCGCCAATACAGTCACTTCTTTCTCTGTTACCAACACACTTTGCTCAGAGACTTCAAAAATCAGTTTAGATCTGATTGTGCTATCTAGCCCCGTTAATGTACGCTCAAGCCACTCAACAAAAGAAGGCTTTATATAAGCCGACGCGGACAGATTCACAGCTAAAGGAGCATCAAGCTTGGTCTTTTTAAGGTATTCAATGGCTCGCCCTATAATGACTTGATCCACCTGATCACCCAAATCAAACTGCTCAGCCAAATCAATGAAATAGCCTGCGTGATATTTTTCACCTTCGTATTCCAAACTTGCAAATACTTCTTCATGCAAGGTAACTGGATGCCCATCTAACGTTGAAATTTTCTGCTTTCTCAAGCTAAAGGATTTATGCTCTATGGCATACTCTATCATCGTTTTCCAAGTCATTCGGCCAATGGCCACGCCTTGCCCCGTTTTAAGATCAAATACTTGGCAAGTGTTCATGCCCTCAAGCTTAGCAGCCCGCAATGAGGCATCCGCTTGCGCCATGGCTTTAGACCGATCCACAAGACTATCAATGGTCACTGCGCCAATATTGGCAACATGTTCAGAATAACTAATATGTGCCGCATTTAGCTCTAACAGTTCCAACATAATATTGTCAACCGCTTGCTTAAGTTGCTCATGATCAAAATTGGGTAACAGCAAAATAAAGTCAGCGCCGGATAAACGCGCTAACGTAGCAGACTTAGACAAATGTGATACCTGCTCAGCCAATATGTCGCCAGCAGCTTGAATAAACATATCTGCAGACTCATAACCCCGCTCATTATTTAATTTAGAGAGGTCCGCTAAACTGATTAACACCAGACCATCCACTGAACGCTCTTTACCAGCAAAATGGGACTTCACTTGGCTTTCAAAGAAATTACGATTACCTAGGCCACTAACAGGGTCTTTGAAAGCTTTTGCCTGTAACCATTGGGCCGTTTCCACTTCAGAAGCAAATTCTTTTTCGAGCTTCTCCGCCATCCGATTCATCGAGAGAACAACAGATCTAAGCTCCCGTGTTTTAGGAACATTAGACATCTTAATAAAACGGCGCTGCTGTATGGCTTCCGCTTGTTTTTCAACTTCCGCTAAAGGCTTAAATAATAGGCGTAGCGCCAAGCCTCCCATTAAAATAGTAATCGACCCAATCGCTAAAAATGAGATTAAGATATCTCGGCTAGCTAACCAAAGTTGATAATAACCATAACCCGCACTACCGGTAACATACACTTGACCTAATTCACTCCAGCCGTTTGAGATCACCGAACTGGCTTGAGGAACATCAAAATCAATGGATTGAATAAACCACGAAGGTACTCCATTAATCTTCATGGCATTTTTGCGTACTATGTCTTCATCTGTCGCATAGACATGAATGCGCACCTCAGAAAAATAACCACTATCAAAAACGGCATTAATACTACTCTCAACGGCAGCATAATCTTCTAGCGCCATATAATCGGACACGGACATACCAAGTGAAGTCGCAGACCCTTGTGTCGTGGTTGCCAATTGATTGATCAAATATTGCTTGGTTGTATTAAAGTTTATTCCCATTACAACCACCAACATAAGTGAGAATATCATCACAATCGTCATCATTAATTGGCGAAAAAGTGTCATCCCAGTACTCCTAGTTTTTAAAGGTATCGAGCCGATTATTTAAATCTGTCCACAAGCTCAGTCGAGATGAGCCCCCTACTAACACACCTCGCCCTTGCTCTTTCGAAAGCCACAAATTGTTCGCATTAAATGAATAAATAGGCAGCAAATCTCTGCGCTTTATCGCTGGTTTTAATTCCTTATCAAGATTATCGAGCAAGACGGGGACAGAGGTGGGTTTATGATAATAAGCCAGTACCATATGATGCTGGTTCAGTTTTAATGCTTTAACGTAAACCAAACGAAGCTTTTCATCTGGTACGCCAAGTTCTCTAAGGGTGAAATATTTTGCTATGGTAAAATCTTCGCAATCCCCAGCACGGACCTCTAAAAACTCAATAGGAGTTGCCCAATAATCCTCTTTACCCCATAAACTTATATCACTAACAAAGTCCATTTGATTAAAGAAATTATTCACCTCAATAAGCTTTTCTACGACTGGCAAATCTTTACTGCTATCAATTAATCTTCGCCAAGCTAAAATTCGCTTTTCAGCATCCTCACCATAAGTAACACCCGCTTGTTGAGCAAGTTGACGATATTTATCCGAGACATCGGCATATAACCACATCTGAGGGATTATGCACGCAAATAAGCAGAAGCAAACAAAACGTTTGCTTCTGCTTAAAACGAGTAAAGACGAAAAAAAACGCCTACTCACTGATCACTACTTAACAGAGGTCGCATTAAAGGCAGCCAATTGTTCCACCGTTGCAGGAGGCTGGTATTTAGCTTTCCAAGCGTCATAAGGCTCGCCATAAACATATTCTCGAGCCTGATCATAATCTACTTTAACGCCTTGCTGTTCAGCCTCTGCCATATACCATTTACTTAAACAATTACGACAAAATCCAGCCAAGTTCATTAAATCAATATTTTGTACCGACTTATTATCATCTAAATGTTTGAGCAAACGTCGCAACACGGCAGCTTCAATTTCTGTTTGTTTATTTATAGACACAACTTAGTCTCTACTATCAAGTGGTTAGTGGGAATCATCAGCTAATGGCCGTTTACGCCATTGCCACCGCTGAGAGGAAACCATGAAATCTCGCAATGCTTGCATGCTCTGCCCTGTAATTTGCTCGACAGCATAAGCACAAGCTTCTAAAGTTGATAATGCCTGCCCATTAGGAGATTTTCGAATATCGTATTGGCAAGCTGGCGGCATAGCAAACTTTACAGCATTAAATTTATGCAGCAGGGGATCAGTTAAATACAATTTTTTTGCCTTACGCCACGTCCCATCTAACAAAATAATGCCTTCGAGCCTAGATGAGGATTCGTGATCTAACGTTTCAATGTCGACCGCCCCTTCGCAAGGGTAGACCAATCTCCATTTGCTATAGTCTAGCTCAGATAAAGTGCTAAGCAGTTTTTCCTTATCATCAGAGTCAATACACGTCACCTGAGGCAAAGCGAGTCGTAATAAAGACACGGTATTTTTTGCGTGCTTTGCTTCTTTTGCTTCTTGAATAACAAGAATCTGTATAGACGTGGATATAGGTGAAAGCCAACGGCACACACACTGCACAACCAAGAACCCACACACTTCGCAGTAAGCTCGCGTTTCTACCTGCATATTATCAGGCCAGTTTTGACAAATAAGCCTTCACTACATTGTCCCAACCTAAATCTAATGCTTCGATGGTCAAAGCATGACCAATGGAAACCTCTGTCACTCGACCCGCACGACACAAAGGCTCAATGTTATTCAGGTCTAAATCATGCCCAGCATTAACACCTAGCCCAGCATCAATAGCTGCCTGAGCAGCTTGTTGGTATTGCTCCACAACCTGTTCAAAGCCATCTTTTCCATAGGCATTGGCATAAGCTTCCGTATATAACTCCACACGGTCAGCACCAATCTCTTTAGCCAAAGTCATATTTTCAGCTTCCGGGTCCATAAACAATACGACGCGAATCCCCTTCTCTTTCAGTTTAGCAATAACTGGACGCAATGCGTCTTGGTCGCGGGCAACATTCCAACCATGGTCAGAAGTTAACTGATTTGGGTCATCTGGAACCAAGGTACACTGATCAGGTTCGACTTCTAGTACAACACTTAAGAATTGCGAATCAGGAAAGCCTTCTATATTTAACTCTCGGTCTGGAAAGCGCTGCAATAAATTCTTTAGATCATAAGCATCTTGGTAGGTCGCATGACGCTGATCCGGTCTGGGATGAATCGTGATACCAAACGCACCTAGCTCCAAAGTGCGTTCTGCCATACTCATCAGGTTAGGATAATTTCTGCCACGAGAGTTTCTAAGTAAGCCAATTTTATTTAGGTTTACGCTCAAATGTGTCATTTAACTTCTCTCGGTTAATATTTTCTCCGCATTATAAGACAAACACATAGCCTACAGCACTAAAATACCAAACAAGATATCGTTTAGATAAGTTATACCAGCGAAGGCTTATGATAAACTCAGCCTAGAAAAATAGGAGTCATGCATGCAATACGAGCTCTTCCAAACAATTTATGACCGTGCGACCTTACGTCATGGCGGCATTAAAGCCCTTGAAAGCAAACTAAACCACCCATTACCAGCGAAAGAACTAAGCCAACATAGTGATGATAGGTGGTTAGCTGCATTTTCGCAGAAGGTATTTCAATCTGGCATCAACTGGCAAGTAGTGCGTAATAAATGGCCAGGTTTTGAAGAAGTATTCTTCGGTTTTGATATCGAAAAAATGCTGCTTATTCATGATGAAATGTGGGAAGAAAAAGCTAAAGACACACGCATAATACGAAACTTTGGCAAAGTAATGACCATTAGAGAAAATGCCATCATGATTAATGAGTGTCAGACAAGCCACGGCAGCTTTACGGATTTTATCGCCAATTGGCCTAGCAGCGACATCATTGGTTTATGGGCCTATCTAAAAAAACACGGCGCACGGCTCGGTGGTAATACTGGACCTTATACTTTAAGAGCGATGGGGAAAGACTCTTTTCTCCTTACTAAAGATGTAGAAGGCTATTTACGCAAGAATGGCATTATCACCACAGGAAGAGATACTCAGTCTGCTTGGAAGGCAGCTCAAAACGCCTTTAACCACTGGCACCAAGAAAGTGGACGTAGTTACACAGAAATCAGTCAATGCATTGCCTTAAGCGTCAACTAACGACTTAACCAAAGTAAAAAAATTTAATTTATCTATAGGAGAACACATGGCCGATCTGCGTATCGACATCATTTCAGATCTCGTTTGCCCTTGGTGCTACTTAGGTTATACACGCCTCAAACAAGCTATTGAACAACTAGGTGACGACTACAAAATAGACATTCGTTGGCAACCATTCGAATTACATCCAGACATGCCTTTAGAAGGTGCTGACCGCGACACTTACCTAGGAGAAAAATTTGGCAGTGCAGAAAAACTCAATGAAGCCACTCATGCGCTCCAACAAGTTGGTATAGAAACAGGTATCCAGTTCAATTTTTCAGACAAGGACCGAGTACCTAACACCAAAATTAGCCATCAATTTGTTTTAGCCGCAACCAAAGCGGACCTAGCAACGCCTTTTGTCATGGCCTTATATCATGCTTACTTCACGAGCGGAAAAGACATAGGCTTAACAAGCATACTGAAAGAGGCTGCCCTCAGTATTGGTATGCAAGACAGTGATATTCATTATGCTCTCTCTCTACAAGCAGAAAAGCTCACAAATAAAAAACTACAACACCTACGCAGCCTAGATATCAAATCCGTACCCACCTATGTGATTAATGATAAATATATGATTCAAGGTGCCCATGACCCCGAAGCTTTCCTCAAGGTATTAACCGACATAGCACAAAAAGAACAATAATCCATTCACCTTCTTTTTGTACGGATGAAAGTAGGCGCTCATCCGTACAAATATCCAATTACAACAAAAACTATCAAACTTGGAAAATAAATAAACAAATACATGTTGATAATCATTCACATTCTTACTAGACTGAAACGGTAAGAATATTAGTAAGAGTGATTTTCATTTATGTATGTGTGTCTTTGCAACGGCGTTACGGATAGAGAAGTAAAAGAATCTATTCAACAAGGGGCGACTACCCTGCGCGAGCTTTATCAAGAACTCAACGTTGGAAGCCAATGTGGAAAGTGCTGTCAGTGTGCCAAGAAAATACTGAACAATGAGCTTCTGCAAATTGCAGAAACCCAAGTTCAGGTAGCTTAAGATTAAGCCACTTATATTTAGTAAAACGAACTACCCCCGACTAGTCTTTACATTTGTGACTGAAGATAGTTTTCAATGCCAGATGAAGCAATTAAATGTTGCTGAGTTTCCAGCCAGTCAATTTGCTCTTCCTGCTCTTCCAGAATTTTTTCAAGCGCATCTCGGCTCATAAAATCCAGTTTTTGCTCACACAAATCAACCGCCGTTCTTAGTGTTGGCAAAGTATCTAGTTCAAACTCCAAATTAGCAGCAATCATTTCCTCGCTATTTTCACCAATACGAAGACGACCAAGATCTTGAAGATTTGGCAACCCCTCTAAAAATAAAATACGCTCGATCAATCGATCTGCATTTTTCATTTTTTGAATAGAGACTTTATAATCTGCTTTATCTAGTGCACTAAAACCAAAATCTTTAAACATACGCGCATGTAAAAAATATTGGTTGATACCAACCAACTCATTGGCTAACACCTTATTCAGGTTAGCAATTACGTTACGATCACCTTTCATAAAGCCTCCCTAGCTAGCCATCTGTGATTGGTAATAATTCTGCATACCAATTTTTTCCATCAAGCCAAGCTGCTGCTCTAACCAATAGACATGATCCTCTTCTGTATCAAACAACAATTTCTCTAATACTTCGCGAGTCTGATAGTCACTTTCAGCTTCACACACAGCAATTACTTCACGAACACAAGTCACCACTTCAAGCTCTAGCGTTAAATCATTTTCCATCATAGAGCGAACATCCGCTCCAATCAGAAGATCACGACGATTAGTCATACATGGCACACCTTCCAAAAACAAAATGCGCTTAATTAACCAATCCGAATGCTGTTTTTCCTCATCCATTTCATGATCAAGACGTTCATACAACTTGCCCAACCCCCAATCCTCATACATTCTAGAATGTATAAAGTACTGATCAATCGCCGCCAACTCATTGGCTAATAACTTATTTAAACTGTCTATTACTTTTTGACTACCTTTCATTTCACCCTCTCCTTTACTAGAAGTGCACCCACAGTTAAAAGTAAGTGCAATATGAAAACTACAGATCTAATGTAAGCCGCCCCTCACTCTAGAACTTAGCCTATTAATCGAATATTGCAATTTATAGTCTATTCTGAAAATAGATCCTGATCCTTGCTTATTTCGCCTTTTGACACTTTTCCTTCACCGACTTTAACGTCAAAGGAGTCAATTCGTTGGAAGCCTCGCGGTAACTTCAAGCCTCTTCGACCACGCTCGCCCAAATAATCTTCTAGATCTTTCTCTGTAAAAGACATAAAACGTTTACCCGCATAGGCCAGTAAAAGATCATTTGGCTGGACACATGCCATGGCGACAAGCAATTCTTCTCTCTCTGCCGCACGAGCACTTGGAATACTCAACATCTTATTACCCTTACCTTTTGCCATTTTCGGCAAAGAAGCAACATCAAAGGCCAGCATTCGACCCTCATTAGAAACTGCAACTACTCTTCCAAATTCTGGATTTTCCACCAGAACTGGAGGCATCACCCGTGCTTCTTTAGGAAGACTTAATGTTGCCTTACCCGCTTTGTTCTTCGCGTATAAGTCTTTAAGCTGCGCCACAAAGCCATAACCTGCATCACAAGCAATCAGATAATGGGCATCCTCACTATCCAGTACTGCTGAAACAATGGTCACTTCTCTTTCTAAAGTGATTCGTCCTGTAATCGGCTCACCTTGTCCACGGGCAGAAGGTAACGTATGAGCTTTAATTGAATAGGTACGGCCATTCGATGCCAGCAATACTAAAGTTTGATTAGAACGCCCTTTTGCACTAATCAAAAATTCATCGCCAGACTTATAACTCAGCCCATTCACATCAATATCATGACCTTTTGCAGCACGCACCCAACCTTGCTTGGAGATAATGACAGTAATTGGGTCATTTGAAAGCAGATCTTCTTCACTAAAGGCTTGAGCTTCTTTACGTGCCACAATAGGCGTTCGCCTATCATCACCAAAAGCGTCTATTGCTTCTTGAATTTCTTCTGTAATCAGCTTTTTCAACTTGCGGTCTGAAGATAACAAACCTTCAAGCTTCTTACGCTCTTTCTCCAGTTCGTCCTGCTCTCCCTTGATTCGCATTTCCTCAAGCTTGGCAAGGTGACGAAGTTTAAGTTCAAGAATTGACTCAGCTTGAGTATCACTAAGACTAAATCGAGACATCAACTCAATTTTGGGCTTTTCTTCCGTGCGAATAATCTCAATCACTTCATCGATATTTAAAAATGCAATCAATAAGCCTTCAAGAATATGTAAGCGGCTCACCACCTTATCAAGGCGAAATTGCAAGCGACGACGTACAACGTCAATGCGAAAGCGCAACCACTCGGCTAGAAAACTTCTTAATGGTTTCACCTGAGGCAAACCATCCAAGCCAATCACGTTCATATTAACGCGGTAGGATTTTTCTAAATCAGTAGTCGCAAAAAGATGCGTCATCACAGAATCAATATCAACACGATTAGACTTAGGAACTATGACTAGGCGCGTGGGGTTTTCATGATCAGATTCATCACGTAAATCCACCACCATAGGAAGCTTCTTCGCCTGCATTTGCGCGGCAATTTGCTCTAATACCTTGCTACCAGAAACTTGATGAGGCAACTCATTAACAACGATTTCGCCTTCTTCTAATGCAAAGCGCGCTCTGGCTTTAATTTGACCTTTGCCCGTTTCATATAGCTTAACGATGTCACTTCTCGGCGTAATGATCTCTCCACCTGTAGGAAAATCTGGCCCTTGCACATAATTAAGCAACTCATCTAAATCAGCATTGGGATTATTCAGTAAGTGAATACAGGCACCACCTATTTCACGTAGATTATGTGGCGGTATATCTGTCGCCATCCCCACCGCAATACCCGTTGTGCCATTAAGTAACAAGTTAGGTAAACGAGACGGTAATACAGAAGGCTCTTGTAATGTGCCATCAAAATTCGGCACCCAATCCACCGTCCCTTGGCTTACTTCACCCAGTAAAACGTCAGCGTATTTAGACAAACGAGATTCGGTATAACGCATAGCCGCAAAAGACTTTGGATCGTCCGGTGCCCCCCAGTTACCTTGGCCGTCAACCAGCGGATAACGATAAGAAAAAGGTTGGGCCATAAGAACCATGGCTTCATAACATGCACTGTCGCCATGGGGGTGAAACTTACCAAGTACATCACCCACAGTACGAGCAGATTTTTTATACTTAGCTGAGGCTTTCAGTCCCAACTCACTCATGGCATAAATGATACGCCGTTGCACTGGCTTTAAACCATCACCAATGTGTGGCAAGGCACGATCTAGAATGACGTACATGGAATAATTTAAGTACGCTTTTTCTGTATAGTCCTTTAATGAAAGGGTTTCATTAGACTCAAAATTTGACAACTCGCTCAAGGAATCTTTCCTTCTACTATCGTTTGGGTGGGTGAATTTTCAACACACACAGATTTGCTAAACATTATGATGGGAATACTATAAAGAAACACCCCAACGACCTGCAACAGTCGAAGTAAGATTATCATGGAAAGGTTGGCATTCTCATGCTTCAATATATAAGTTTATAAATTAAAGGTGCAGCATGGCGAACTTGTCCAACACACATTCTCTCTACCCTATTCAATATCACCTTGGACAATCCAGTCAGCGTATCATTATTCATAACCAGAATGACCTCAATATTTCTCACGAGCACCTCTTTCAGGACGACACGCCAACACGCTTCTATCATTATAAAGCGAATACCTTTTTGTTCGTATTGAAAGGTGAGCTTTATCTAAAACAAGATGAGCAAGACAGGGTAATCAAGCAACATCAAGGTGTCTGGTTAGAGGCAAATACCGTCAATATTGTCACTCTATTAAAAGCGTCTATTGAAATTTGCCTGATTCGCTTCAAGGCTAGTGACCAAAGTAAAAGCCTAGACAATTTAAAAAAAGTTTCGTCGGGAACAGTGAACTTCGTCTCTGGACGTAACGGCATTAAAACCTGGCCACTTTGGCAAGGTGACTCAGGCTATATAGCAATCGAACTCTACCCGCCCTACTACAAAGAAACGCTTTACTACCAGAAAGCAGCCAACCAATACCTACAACCTTTAAACGGCCAAGTTTTTATCAATAACGGCAAGGGCACACCACAAGCTTGTCCAGAGATAGGAAAAATCATCACCACAAGAACCCCAAGAGCCATACTTAACCCCAATACAGAAAGCGTCACCACCTTAACGGTAACCACCTCTCCAGCGGAAAAAGGTCGTGTTCTAGTCCTCACCCGTGCAAATAAATGATAACACTCAGCGCTTTACTTGAGCCGTGATAATGTGGTCTTCCCAGCGCCCATTAATCTTCAAATAGTCCTTCGCCACGCCCTCCTTCTCAAAACCTAATTTTTTTAGTACTGCCGCACTTCTGGCATTTCTGGGCATATAATTCGCTTGAATTCGATTAATCTTTAATTCTTTATGGAGGTAGTCTAAACCAGCACTCAGGGTTTCTAGCATAATACCTTTGCCTTGTTCACTTTCTCGCAAGCTGTAACCGAGGTTACAAGCTTGAAAAACACCCCGAATAATATTGGTATAATTGCTATAAGCCATCACTTTGCTTTCATCAGGAGAAAGCAAACACAACACAAGCCCCTTATCTTCCAAAAAGTCACGTCGCATCTCTTTAACCCGAAGTTGACAGGTTTCGAAAGAATAATAGGCTTCGCTCCTAAGTGGCTCCCAAGGAGCAAGAAACGCTTTTTCCTGATTAACATAGTCATGTAGAAGGTGGGCTTGAGATTCCTTCAAGACGGTTAAAATCCCTCGTTCTGTAACGATACGCGGGAAACGCGAAGCATGTATATTTTTATTCGTTTGTACAAATGACCGCTCAGAAAGCACCTCAAACAATTTCAACGAATAACCTTCGTACCAAAACTGCTCAGCGATAGACAATACTTTACGATGCATCTCATGATCCAACCAGCTCTCCGCCGCTTGTCGAGTCTGCCAATAAGTCACCACCATATCTGTCTCACTTAAAGCACACTCGGCACCAAGATAGTCAGCTTGTTCTTTGGCTAAGTCCAACATCTTATCCGTCATAATACGATAAATCATATCGTTCAATATTAATTTACTGGACAAGCTAACAGCGAAATAAGGTGCTTTTTCTGGGTAACTAAATAGATCCATAATGCCTCTATTACTAAGTTGAAAAAGGAACGAATAACAAAATTTTAATCCGCTATGAAACAAAAAAGCTTATTCGAGCCTTCCCCAATACAAACTTCATCGCTGCAAAATAAAATATTTGCTCATAAAGTCAAATTTAAGACTATAGTTAGATGATAAGAGATTGCCTAACAAGGTTTTTAAAAAGGTCAGTAAAAGGGCGAACCGTACTTATCAGTACAATTATCTATACCAAAATCCGCTTACTTATTTGTCATAGCAGAACCCAAGACGATCTCTTTATTAGTTTTCCTCCTGAGCACAGTAGAGCTTTATGCCCGCCAAACGCGGGCATTTTTTTGCCAATAATGTATTTTCTAAACTAGAGATAGTCATCTTGATAGCCTACTTCAACTCAGACAATCAATCTGCCCTTATCACTGCTTGAAACATTTCCACGTTCACAACTCACACTATAAAACTCAAAAAAAAAGCGGTGATGGGACGATAGTCCCAACACCGCTTCTTTTATAGCTTACTAATTAAGACACCCGCTCACCGTGAGCCTGCTTATCTGCATGATAAGAAGAACGAACCAAGGGCCCACATGCCGCATGTTTAAAACCGAGCTCTTTCGCCACTTGCTCGTAACGCTCAAATTCTTCTGGTGGTACAAAACGCGCCATTGGAAAATGATGTTTAGAAGGTTGTAAATACTGACCAATCGTCAACATATCTACATTATGAGCTCTTAAATCTTTGAGCACCTCAACGATTTCTTCAAAGGTTTCGCCCATTCCTACCATTAAGCCCGATTTTGTCGGTACATCTGGGCATCTGTCTTTAAAGTTTTTCAATAGATCTAAAGACCACTGATAATCAGAACCCGGCCTTACCTGACGATATAAACGGGGAATTGATTCTAAATTGTGATTAAAAACATCTGGCGGGGCAATTTGTAAAATATCCAAAGAAACCTCCATCCGACCACGGAAGTCAGGTACCAAGGTTTCTATTTCAATATTTGGGCTTTCAATACGGGTTTCACGAATACAATCGACAAAATGTTGAGCACCGCCATCACGAAGGTCATCACGATCAACAGACGTAATCACAACGTATTTAAGCTTCATATCGCGAATCGCAGCCGCCAACTCTTTCGGTTCGTCTTGACTCAACGCATTAGGACGACCATGAGCGACATCACAAAAAGGACAACGGCGAGTGCAAATCTCCCCCATTATCATAAAAGTAGCAGTACCGTTGCTAAAACACTCACCTAAATTAGGGCAATTTGCCTCTTCACAAACAGAGGCCAGTTTATGCTCTCGCAAGGTGCTTTTAATCCGCGCAATTTCTGGCGAAGCAGGGACACGAACCCGTAACCAATCAGGTTTACGAGGAATTTCTTCCGTAGGTACAATTTTCACGGGAATGCGCGCCATTTTATCGGCACCACGTAACTTTTCCCCTTGGACAACGCGCTTGCGTTCTGCTGTCATTTTATTTCCACCCTTGTTGGATAGTCGGATGATCATATCCGAGTAATTCAGCCAGCTGGTTCGCCAACTGAATCTTAATTTTTGATAAGATAACATGCTTGTTCAGATGCTTCATATCAACCATTTTCAAGCCTTGGTAGCCACATGGATTAATACGATTAAACGGAGTGAGATCCATATCTACATTCAAAGCCAAGCCATGAAATGAACAGCCTCGGCGTACACGTAAACCTAACGAAGCAATTTTTTGTTCATTCACATAGACACCCGGCGCATCTGGCTTAGCATAAGCCTTAATATGATTCGATTCTAACACGGCCACAACTGTGTTCTCTAATACACTAACGAGATCACGAACCCCAATACCGAGACGCTTTAGATCAATTAATACATAAGCCACTAATTGCCCCGGGCCATGATAGGTAACCTGACCACCACGATCGACTTGAATGACGGGAATATCACCCGGTGCTAAAAGATGCTCTTCTTTGCCCGCCTGCCCCTGCGTAAATAAGGGAGGATGCTCCAACAACCAAATTTCGTCTGCCTCTTCTTTTGATCGAGTTTGAGTAAAGCTTTTCATGCTTTCCCAAGTTTCTGAGTACTCAACCAGGCCCAAATCACGGCAAATTAGGTCAGGTGTCATCACATAACCATCTTAACAGCATCAATTGACATAAGGCTTTTATGCAAAGCAGACAATTGCTCTTCACTAGTAGCAACAATTCGAAAGCTATAACTAGCAAATCGCCCTTTACTAGAACGATTAATAGCGACTGCATTAGGATCCATTTCAGGAGCATGGCTCGTCATGCATTCAACAATTTGAGCATAACTACCATCAAGGTCAAGAGACACTACTTTTATCACATAGTTTTCACAAGGAAACTCTATTTTAGGGGCA
The DNA here is from genome assembly GCF_016463975.1 of Marinomonas transparens. Lineage (GTDB taxonomy): Bacteria > Pseudomonadota > Gammaproteobacteria > Pseudomonadales > Marinomonadaceae > Marinomonas > Marinomonas transparens. The sequence goes on from NZ_JAEMNX010000014.1 coordinate 82,494, forward strand.
TCAACCGCTGTTTCCGCTTGATCACCCTCTTTTGTAATTAACGCCATTAAATTACCACTTGGCCCCTTGGGGCTTAAAACAAATTAGTGAAGAAAAGTTTAATATTATCAAACAAGCGCTTGAAGAAACCGCCTTCCTCAACAGCCTCAAGAGCAACAACAGGACGCTCTAATAGGACATCACCTTCCGTTCCAACCACAATCGTCCCTAGAACATCACCAACAGCAATTGGCGCAACAATTTCCTTATGCATATCTAACGTTGCAGGAATAGAAGTACCTTGCTGACGAGGCATGGTAACAAGCACATCTTCAGCAAACCCCACTTTTACATTAGACTGACTCCCCCCCCAGACATGGGCATTATTAACGACCTGTCCACGGCTATATAGCTTACGAGTTTCGTAATACCTAAAACCATAATCGAGCAATTTCTGCGATTCCACAGCACGACCTTCATCAGATTTAGCGCCCATCACGACCGAAATCAAACGTGTGCCGTTTCTTACTGCAGAGGCGGCTAAACAGTAGCCAGCAGCTTCAGTATGGCCTGTTTTCAAGCCATCAACCGTTTTATCTCTCCACAAGAGTTTATTGCGGTTCGGTTGGCGAATATCGTTGTAGGTAAAGTATTTTTCAGAATAAAGAGGATAATTGTGTGGAAACTGCAAAATAGTCGCACGTGCTAGCTTGGCAATATCATTAGCACTAGAAAAATGATTGTCAGCAGGAAAGCCAGTTGAGTTAACAAAATGACTGTTCTTCATACCAAGCAATTGCGCATGTTGATTCATTAAATCAGCAAAAGCCGACTCACTACCTGCCACATATTCAGCGGCAGCGACACTGGCATCATTACCTGATTGAATAATAATACCACGCATTAGGTTTTCCACAGAAACTTGCGTCCCTTCTCGGATAAACATGCGCGAACCTTTCATACGCCATGCTTTTTCACTAACAGTGACTTTATCCTCAAAAGATAAATTACCGCGAGCCAGCTCATATTCCATAATATAAGCTGTCATTAGCTTTGTTAGACTGGCTGGTGGTACTGATTGATCAGCATTATGCTCAACCAATATATCGCCAGTATAGGCATCAATTAAGATATAGCTACTAGCAGACAATTGCGGCGGTGCCGGAATCAGTGAAGGGGCAGCAAACAGTGGATTGGTAATCAAACCAAACACTAGGGATACAATAACTAGCAGTCTTTTCATACTCAAAAATGTCATCTATAAAAATATGTGTGGATAATACTAGAGCAAGCAATAATTCTCTAGTTCATAAATACTTTGCTAAGGCAACAGAACAACCCTAACAGGCCGACTAAAGCCAGCTTGATCGAGCTTTTCTTGCCAATTTAGCAACTCATTAGCATCTGAATATGGCCCTACTAACACTTTATAAAGACCATCTTCTTGCTTATTCACCAGTACTTTAATATCCGTATCAAAAGCTTCGAATAACTTCCCTTTTAAACGATCTGCCGACTCTTCTGCGCTAAAGGCCCCCAACTGTAAATGAGTGAAAGACAATTCTGCTGAAACATCAGAAGGAATTGCAGGTAAAGCTTCTGGTGTATTTACCACTACTTTCTGCGGTGCAGCTTCAGTAGTAGGTCGATAAACCTCTCCTTTACTTGGTACAATAGCTTCGATTCGAACCCTAGCTAACCCCTTTTTGTGATACCCCAACCTTGCTGCTGCCGCATAAGATAAATCAATCAAACGATCACCATGGAACGGCCCCCTATCATTTACTCGAACAATAACAGTCCGCTTATTATCAAGGTTAGTTACCTTAAGATAAGTGGGTATAGGAAGCGATTTATGGGCGGCAGAAAAACCATACATGTCATACTTTTCTCCATTTGACGTTTTATGACCATGAAACTTTTTGCCATACCAAGATGCCGTACCTTCTGCGACATAACCCTTTGCAGAATCCATCACCGAATATGTCTTACCCCATACTTCATAAGACTTTTTGTTACCGCCACGGCTTTTAGGTTCCCACTTGGGCACCAGATCAGGCAAATGATCTACCTTGATATCACCTGTAGGGGCATGATCTTGTAAAATAGAATAACGACCGCCACCAGATGCTTTTTCATAATCTATATCGTCCTTGCCAAGTACATGACTGGTACTCATACAACCATTTAGTAACAACAAACTGATACCAGCAAGAAAGCATATATTAACTATCTTCATAATTTCCTATTTTTTCAGCAAGTTGCAACACAGACATGGCATAACGTCTACTAGGATTATAATCCATGATGGTGAAAAAATTCTCATAAGCGAGCCAATAGGAAACTTTTTCAGATTCCGTTCTTAAGCCAATCAAGCCGGCTTCTTGTGAAACAAACGCTTCTGTCGGTAAAACATTTAAAGAAGACCAATCCGCTATACTTCTACTTGGAGATCGACCTTCATTAACCCGCTCAGAGATTTTTTCTGGATTGGCAACTTGCGCCATCACAAACCAAGGTTGACCTTTTTGCCAACCATGATGCTGTAAATAATTAGCCACACTACCGATCGCATCCGCTTCAGACGTCCACAAATTAATATGGCCATCAGCATCATAGTCTATTGCTAACTTACGATAGTTACTCGGCATAAACTGCACCATCCCCATGGCACCACTGTATGACCCCTTTGTCGCACCAATGTCCCAATTTTCTTCTCGTACTAGTAATAAATAGGCCTGTAATTCACTTTGAAAATAGTCTTTTCGACGAGGATAATCAAAAGCCAATGTTGTCAGAGAAGTAAATATATCGGTCGACCCTGTCACTCGCCCATAAAAGGTTTCGACACCAATCAAAGCCACAATCACTCGCGACTCAACACCAAATTCTTGTTCAGCCTTACGCAGCCAAGACGCATTGCGTTTAGCAAATTCACGCCCCTTCTTGATACGAGAATCAGAAACAAAACGAGTACGATATTGATAAAAAGGTGTAATTACTTCTGGTTGATTGTTTGATTTTTCAATGACTTTAGGACGAACTTTTATACGCGAGAAAGCCAGCTCTAAGGTAGAGCGATCATAATGGTAATTAGCGACCATTTTACTAATAAAAGCTTGTACTTCTGGGTTCACAGCATAGGAGTCGGCCCACTCTTCTGGCATCTCCTCGAGCAATGAATTACTCACGCCCAAATATGAAGACTCATTTGAATGATCTGTCGTACTACAGGCAGTTAAGCCAAGCACCAACAATATTCCTATCGCTTGTTTTATTATCATTACCTTGCTCTTTTGTGTGTTTGTATCGACATTAAAATGCCAAAAGTAGCCATTATTGTAATAATTGAAGTTCCACCGTAACTCACCAAGGGTAAGGGTACCCCAACAACTGGCAGAATACCTGACACCATGCCAATATTTACAAACATATACACAAAGAAGGTTAGAGTTAAACTTCCTGCTAAAAGGCGAGCATAATTATCCTCAGCCATCGCTGCGATATACAAGCCACGGGCGATAACCAATAGATAAGCAAGTATCAAAACCCCGCACCCAATCATGCCAAACTCTTCACCCAACACCGCAATAATAAAATCAGTATGGCTCTCTGGAAGAAAGTTTAATTGTGCCTGCGTTCCCTCCATCCAACCTTTACCATAAAGGCCTCCAGAACCAATCGCAGTTTTCGACTGGATAATATTCCAGCCCGAGCCTAGCGGATCACTCTCCGGGTTTAAAAAAGTTAATACTCGTTGCCGCTGATAGTCGTGCATCACCTGCCATAAAACATAACCGGCAATAGGCGCTAAAGCGGCGGAACCAAGAATATAACGCCAGCCTAAACCCGCTAAAAATAAAACAAATATGCCAGAAACAGCCACAAGTAAGGAGGTACCTAAATCGGGCTGCTTAGCAATCATAAGAACTGGCACCATGATAAGCACCAATACCATCACAATTTGCTTAAACTTTGGTGGTAACGGCCGATCAGAAAAATACCAAGCTATCATCATTGGCATCACAATTTTCATAATTTCAGAAGGCTGAAAACGTAAACCTCCGGGTAAGGCTAACCATCGCTGAGCACCTTTTGCCCCCACGCCGAATAACAAAACACCAACCAATAACAACACCAAAAAGGTAAACAACAAAGGAGAAGCTCGACGCATATATTTAGGAGGAAGCTGGGCAAGCATAAGACACCCTCCCATCCCTATCACCAACCGGAAAACTTGCCTTTCAACCATAGCCACATCCTGCCCAGAGGCAGAATAAAGCACCACCAAACCACCTCCGATCAGCAAAAGTAAAGAGCCGATCAAGAGCACGTCAATATGCACTAGATTCCATAACCGCGCATTACTAAAAGCAACCACACGACGATACAAGCTATTATCAGTCATGATGATTTGGCCCCTTTAGATAGTCATAGCGCTTAGGGTATTTCCCAGATAAATAAGCATCAAATAACGCCCTAGATAAATCAGCAGGCTTAGAACTGCTACCACCATTTTCAAAAATCGCAAATACAGCTATTTTAGGTTTCTCTGCTGGAGCAAACCCTATAAACAAAGCATGATCATGAAGGCGTTTAGCAAGTTTTTCCGAGTCATACTCTTCATCTTCTTGTAGACTAAAGACTTGCCCCGTCCCCGTCTTCCCCGCAATAGAGTAATCCGTTCCTCGTAAACGTCTTGCCGTTCCTTTAGAGTCTGTAATTACCTTACGCATAGCATTAACCATTTTTTCCCAGTTACGCTGATCTTTAAGAACAATTTCTCGCTCGCCACCTAAACCATCCAAAAACTGAGCAGGTTGATCTCCAATTGTCTTTGCCATACGAGGGTCAAAATAATGCCCACGAGCTGCTAATGCTGAAGTAGCCGCAGCGATTTGCATAGGCGTCGCGACCATAAAGCCTTGGCCAATACCAACGTTAACAGAATCCCCCGGATACCATGGCTCGTTATACTTGGCCATTTTCCATTCATTAGAAGGCAACAGGCCTCGGCTCTGACCATTCAAGTCCAATAACAAATCCTTACCAAAACCAAAACGCGACAAGAAATCATGAATCGGTGTAATGCCCATCTTATTAGATAATTGATAGTAATAGGTATCAACGGACTCAATAATAGAGCGTTCTAAATTTATCCAACCATGACCTGTTCGCAACCAGTCACGGTAACGACGCCCATCGGGATTAATTTGATAATAGCCACGAGCAAAATAACGCTCTTGCCACGAGGCATGGCCATACTCAAGACCAGCTAAGGCCATAAAAGGCTTAATTGTAGATGCTGGTGGATAACCACCACGAAGGGCACGATTAAATAAGGGAAGTTTTTTCGAATTGCGTAACGCAGAATAGTCTTCAACAGAAATACCACGAACAAATAGATTAGGGTTATAACCTGGTTTGGAAACCAGAGCTAAAACACCGCCATTATTAGGGTCTATAGCAATCACAGAGCCAGTATAATCACCTAGTAAATCATAGGCGTACTGCTGTAACCTTGCATCTAAATAGAGGTTAACGTCTTGCCCTGGGGTTGGATTCTTCCGTTCCAGTTCGGACATAATGCGACCACGAGCATTTACCTCAACCTTACTAATACCTGTTTGGCCAAACAAGGTTGTCTCGTAATATTCCTCAATCCCTGTTTTACCTATAAACAAAGCCCCTTGATAAGCCAGCTTGTCGACTCGCTCAAGGTCTTTTGAAGTAATTCGCCCTACATTCCCAACAGCATGAGCAAAAGCATCACCATAGGGATAATAACGTGTTAATTGCGCCTCAACCTGAACACCGTCCAATTTATATAAATCAACCGCCACCTTTGCCCATTCTTCATCGGTTAGCTGGGACTTTAAGGTAATGGATTGATAAGGACGTCGATACTCTTTACGTCTTTCTTTGAAGTCTTCCCACTCAGCATCACTAATATCGATCACATTAGATAAGGTTTTCTTGAGTTCAGTAAAGTTAGAAACGCGTTCTGGGGTCACTGTTAAACTGTGGATAGGACGATTGTCGGCAAGCACTAAACCATGACGGTCATATATCAACCCCCTTGGCGGCGGTTCGGTAACCAACATCACGCGGTTATCATCAGCTTTAGTTTGATACAGTTTATGCTCAATCACTTGCAAATAAAACAAACGAGCCATCAGCACGCCAGCTAACAAAAGCACCATAATAGCGGCGGCAAAAACCCTCTGCTGAGTCAGCTTTTGTTCTTGGCGATAATTGCGAAAGTGTTGATGTTGACGGCTCACCAAACGCCCCTTACCTATGATACGGATGGTTATTCATTAATGTCCAAGCTCGATAAATCTGCTCAGCCAAAATAATACGCACCATAGGGTGCGGCAAGGTCAAACGAGATAACGACCATAATTGATCAGCTTTAACAGAACACCTTGGATCAAGTCCATCAGGCCCACCAACTAAAAGACTGACATTAAAACCATCCATACGCCACAGCTCCGTTTGACTCGACAACTGCTCGGTGGACCATTCCTTACCCAGCACTTCCAGTGCAATCACCTTATCCCCTGCTGGAATGGCATTCAGCATAGCATCGCCTTCCTTGCGAATGGCTTTTGCTATATCCGTATTTTTCCCACGGGGAGACATAGGTATTTCGATCAGCTCTAAAGCGAAGTCTTTAGGTAGACGTTTAGCATACTCATCATAGCCTTGCGTCACCCATTTTGGCATTTTATTGCCAACAGCAATCAAACGAACATGCATTTTAAAGGCCTATAATACTTCAGGCTTGATATCCCACAATTTTTCGAGATCATAAAATGCACGGGCCTCTTCTGTCATCACGTGAACAACGACGTCGTGCAGATCTACCAATACCCAATCACTACTCATACCACGGCCTTCTGACCCTAGTGGCTGTAGACCTTTTTGCTTTAGGTGCTCAAAAACATGTTGCCCTAATGATTCCACATGGCGCTTAGATGTACCGGTACAAATCACCATAAAGTCCATCATGTCGGTATGGTTACCCACATTCAACACAGTGATCTTATCGCCTTTGACATCTTCCAATGCTTCAACGGCAAAAGCTAAAATTTGATCTGCTGTGAGATTCGGCTGACTCATATAATTACGTTATCCTATCGATATAATTGATTTTTTTCTATGTATGCTTGAACAGGCTCCGGTAGCAAATAAGCAATAGATGACTGCTTACGGCAAAGAGATCGAATCATGCTTGAAGAGATCCCTAGTGGCGTTAATGTTTCCAACCAGACCAGTCCTGAGGGCGCGCATTGTAACTCAAGCGGCGAAGCGGCACGATAGTTTTCGCAGAATGTATTCAACTCCGAAATCAAATCTGGCTCCCAGCCGGGACGAGATACAACAAAAATATGGGCATATTGAATTAAATCCTGCCAATTGTGCCAAGTTGGTAAGGATAAAAAACTGTCCATCCCCAATACCATAATCAAAGGTTCATCGACACCAACATCATCACGAATAGCATGCAATGTGTCTATGGTATAGCTTGGCCCTGCACGCTTAATTTCACTGTCATCGACCACTAATCGGCTATCACCAGAAACCGCCATATTGACCATATCCAGTCGTTGTTTAGCCGTAACACTCGGCGCACTCTTATGGACAGGTTGGAAACACGGAATCAATTTTAGTTCCCGAAAGCCGTAACGATCTAATATTTCCACTGCTGTACGCAAGTGCCCATTATGAACTGGGTCAAATGTCCCCCCCATAATGGCGACGCCAACTCTTTCTTTGTCATTCTTAAAATTAATTGTCACGGGTATGACCATCACCCAGCACTATATACTTTTGACTGGTTAGCCCCACCAAACCTACAGGGCCACGCACATGTATTTTATCTGTTGAAATACCTATTTCGGCACCAAGACCATATTCAAAACCATCGGCAAATTGCGTAGAGGCATTCACCATGACGGAAGAAGAATCCACTCCAGTCATAAAAGTACGAGTCTTAGAGTAATTCTGAGACACAATAGCGTCCGTGTGATGCGAGCCATATTTATTGATATGAAGAATTGCCTCGTCAATATCTTTCACTATTTTCACAGAAAGCTTAGGTGCCAAATATTCTGTATACCAATCTTCTTCCGTCGCCTCCCCAATGACAGAAGACAACGCCTGAGAAGCAGTACATCCCACTAATTCAACATTCTTATCTTGATAACCAGCAATTATTCTAGGTAAAAAGCTTTCCGCTACATCTTTATGAATAAGCAAAGATTCCATGGCCCCACACACACCATAACGACGAGTTTTAGCATTTATAATAATAGAAAGTGCCTTATCAAAATCTGCTTCATCATCAATATAAACATGACAATTACCATCTAGGTGCTTAATCACTGGCACTTGTGCATCCCGACTAATACGCTTAATCAGGCCTTTACCACCACGAGGGACAATCACATCCACATACTCAGGCATAGTAATCAGTTTACCTACCGCCTCTCTATCTGTGGTGTTTAAAACTTGCACGGCATGTTCTGGCAAACCTGCTTTATCTAGCCCTGTAATAACAGCTTGGGCAATAGCTTGATTAGAATAAAAAGCTTCCGAGCCTCCCCGTAAAATAGTCGCATTACCAGATTTTAAACATAGGCTTGCTGCGTCAATCGTCACGTTTGGACGAGACTCGTAAATAATACCAATAACCCCTAAAGGCACACGCATCTTGCCGACTTGAATACCGGATGGACGATAAACCATGTCCGTTATTTCACCAATAGGATCAGGTAGAGCCGCCACTTGTTTAAGCCCTTCAATCATGCCATCGATACGGGCATCATTAAGTAGCAAGCGATCCAATAAAGCGGCATCCAGCCCCTTTTCTTTACCATTTTTAATATCTTTAGTATTTTCCTCTATCAATCGAGGTCGGGCCTCTTCCAAAGCAGTCGCCATGGCAATTAGCGCCATATTTTTTTGCTCTGTCGATGCTTTAACAAGCTGACGAGAGGCCACCCTAGCTTGCTGACCAATTTGATTCATATAGGATTCTAAAGACATTATTGGATCTCTAACTAAATTAAATAATGGATGGTAAATCGTAAAAATGTCGCGAACGATTTAATCTTGCCAGTATACTACCACAATCTTTTTATTCGTTTAGTGTGGAGCCCTACAAAAAGGAAAGCAATGTGACACCCAGCAACTCATATACCCTATCTACAATTGGCATTGTACATTCTTGTTATAAAGAAAAATTTGGTATCCCTCGGCAGCCTGGCTTAGTTAACGCCGCGACCGCTCGCATTGAACTTGTTTCCCCTTACAATCGCCTAGACACACTAGATGGGTTAAATGATTTTTCACACATTTGGGTTCAATTTATTTTCCACGCCAACCTATCCACTAGCTGGAAAGCAAAAGTGCGTCCACCACGTCTTGGCGGGAAGGAAAAAATGGGAGTATTTGCAACACGTTCTACCCATAGACCCAATCCAATAGGCCTGTCAGTTATAAAACTCGGCAACATTTACCAAGAAGGTAAAAAAATCTTTATCGATTTGCACGGTGCAGATCTACTTGATGGCACACCTATTTTAGACATTAAGCCTTACCTTCCCTACGCCGATATAATTGAAGAGGCACAAGGTGGGTTTGCACCTACTCCAACAGAAACCAAACCTGTTGTCTTTTCCAAACTTGCTCAACAACAATGTATTGAATACCAAGAGTTGCACAAAACAGACATAAGCACTTTAATTAAACAAATAGTCGCTCAAGACCCTCGCCCTTCTTACTTATCAGATCAAACAGATAGAGAGCATGGCATTCAACTTTGGGATATTGACATTAAATGGTGTGCAAGAAATACACACCTAGAAATTCTCCGCTTAGAAAGTAAGCAAGAGAGCAAAGAATGAACAAAAAGCAATTTCTTAATACCTATAAAAAAATCGACGCTCTGAATAAAGACAAGGCAACTCCTAACGAGAAGCCGACACTATACCGCTCAGAGCACGATGAACGCCTAATAAAGGACTTCCATTACGCGAAATTTCAAAAAAACCAACAAGTAGCACAACAAAGTGAAGCATTAAAAAGCTTATTAGAAAAAGAAGAATGGGACGAGGAAGACACACAAAAATTATTAGATTCACTACGCTAAGAAACTACACCGAGTCTATACCCATGGTTATCCACATGTTCTGTGTATAGTTTTCTTGTCAATTAATTCATAAATTTTTGATATAAAAAAAGCGGACCGAAGTCCGCTTTTTAATGACACTTAGAAAATCAAAACTTAGTTTTGGTTTTCTAGCTGAGCCTTGATCAAATCACCGATAGTGGTAGGACCATTTGCTTCAGTTTGTTGTTTCTCAGTATGAGATTTCAACGCCGCTTTTTCTTCAGTCGCATCTTTCTGCTTGATAGAAATTGCGATAGTACGAGCTTTACGATCAACATTAATGATCGCCGCTTCTACACTGTCGCCTTCTTTCAATACTGTGCTCGCATCTTCAGTACGCTCACGGCTGATTTCAGATACTTTCAATGTCGCTTCTACGCCTTCAGCAAGAACAACGACAGCACCTTTAGCATCAACAGAAGCAACGGTACCAGTTACAACAGCACCTTTATCATTCTCTGCTACGTAAGCAAGGAATGGGTCTTCTTCCAGTTGCTTAACACCAAGAGAAATACGCTCGCGTTCAGCATCAATAGACAGAACAACGGTTTCAAGCATGTCGCCTTTCTTGTATTGACGAACGGCATCTTCACCAGTCTCTTCCCAAGAAAGGTCAGATAGGTGAACAAGACCGTCGATACCGCCATCAAGACCGATAAACACACCAAAGTCAGTGATAGACTTGATTGCGCCAGAGATCTTGTCGCCTTTGTTGAAAGACGTAGCAAATTCTTCCCATGGGTTCATAGTACATTGCTTGATACCCAAAGAAATACGACGACGCTCTTCGTCGATGTCTAGGATCATAACTTCAACTTCATCACCGATCTGAACAACTTTAGATGGGTGAATGTTTTTGTTAGTCCAATCCATCTCAGATACGTGAACTAGACCTTCTACGCCTTCTTCAAGTTCTGCGAAGCAACCGTAATCAGTCAAGTTAGTAACACGAGCTGTGACTTTGTTGTTTTCTGGGTAACGGGCTTTAATAGCAACCCATGGATCTTCACCCAATTGTTTAAGGCCTAGAGACACACGGTTACGCTCGCGGTCAAACTTAAGAACCTTAACGTCGATTTCATCGCCAACAGCAATGATTTCGCTTGGGTGTTTAATGCGTTTCCAAGCCATATCTGTGATATGTAGAAGACCATCAACACCACCAAGGTCAACAAACGCACCGTAATCAGTAAGGTTCTTAACGATACCTTTAACTTCTTGACCTTCTTCAAGAGAAGCAAGTAGCGTTTCACGTTCAGCGCTGTTAGTCGCTTCCATAACGGCGCGACGAGATACAACAACGTTGTTACGTTTTTGATCAAGCTTGATAAGTTTGAACTCTAGATCAACACCTTCTAGGTGAGAAGTATCGCGAATTGGGCGAACATCTACCAAAGAACCAGGCAAGAAAGCACGGATGTTAGCGATATCAACTGTGAAGCCACCTTTAACCTTACCGTTGATAACACCGTGAACGATGGCGCTTTCTTCGTAGGCTTTCTCAAGCACAGACCAAGTTTCAGCACGTTTCGCTTTCTCGCGAGACAATTTCGTCTCACCGAAGCCATCTTCAACAGCATCAAGAGCTACTTTAACTTCGTCACCGATGTTTAAGCTAAACTCACCACTATCCGATAGGAATTGCTCACGAGGAATCACACCCTCAGATTTAAGACCTGCATGAACAGTTACCCATTCGCTGTCGATATCAACAACGATACCAGTAACAATTGAGCCTGGCGCCATTTCGACGGTTAACAGGCTTTCTTCAAACAGTTCTGCGAAGCTTTGAGTCATTGTATTTCCTATATAATCGGTTTAGCTAGGCTAAACCTTTATCCACATTGCCAGCAAATGTGGGTCAATTTTTTTGGATGTTGCGACAAAGGCATGCTGGCCCCTCGCCGACTTGAATAACATTTGATCTATTCTAGCACATTTTAGACGCACAAAAGAACAGGTTATACGAGTCCAGCCTTTACTGTTTCAGCAAAAACCATCTCGACAACCTGTTCTATTGTTAAGTCTGTACTATCAATTACCAGTGCACCTGCAGCAGGCACCAGAGGGGCGATAGCACGGTTGGCATCTCGCTCGTCTCTTTCTTTAATGGTTTTGACAAGTTCGTCTAGATTAACAGTTCCACCTTTTTGCTGCAATTGCAGCATGCGTCTTTGAGCTCGCTCTTCAGCAGAAGCGGTTAAGAAAATTTTAATCGGTGCATCAGGAAACACAACTGTCCCCATATCACGACCATCTGCGACCAAGCCAGGAGCCTGTGCAAAAGCCTGCTGACGAAGCAATAAGCCTTCACGCACCTCAGGAATAGAAGCCAACTTAGATGCTTGATTGCCCACTTCCTCAGTGCGAATTGCCTGAGTAACCGTCTCACCCTCTAAGACAATCTCCACTTTACCATCTGCAGAATGCTCAAACTGAATATCAAGATGCTCAGCAAGCACCTTTAAAGTATCGACATCTTCAGCAGACATCCCATGATGAGAAACAGCCAGCGCAAGCAATCGATATAAAGCACCACTATCTAGCATGTGCCATCCCAGCTTTTCTGCGACCAATTGGCTCACCGTGCCTTTACCAGCGCCACTTGGACCATCAATCGTAATAACTGGGGCTTGGTTTATCATAACAATTCCTCTTTAATCTCTGTTATGCCACAGAACAATGAAAACCCAATTGCTTTGCGACATGCTCTAAGCCATTAAATTCTTCTAATAATTTTTGGCAATCATTAACCTTGGTAGAAGCTTTGCTTCGCACACCTAATGCAAGCATAGCAAGCGCTAATCTATCGTCTCCGACACAGTCCACCTCACCACCTTGAGGGACACCACCTTCAATAATCAAATCTCCAGACTGATAACGACAAGCCACCTTCATATGGTTAAGCGCATCTACCAAGGATAAAACTCGATCCTCATCATAGTAGGGCAAGGCACTTATCCCTTGAATTTTACTTTCCCCTTTAGCATACGCTGCGGCGACGCATAATAAGGGTAATTCTTCTCTTAGTCGATAAGTCTGAGCTGGTAACAGTGTAAATGCTTTTAACTCTGCAAATCCTCCCTCTACAGAACCTTCATATACCTCATCTCCATTCAGCGGATTTAAAGAAATATTGGCACCGATAGATTGTAAAAATTCAAGATAACCTGATGAAACCGCACCTAAGCAAGCATTCTGAATAACCAAATCTGAACCCGGAGACAAAGCTGCCAATAAAACCAACCAAGCAGTTTTACTTACATCTCCCGACAAAATAAAATCAGCCCCAGTTAAAGGCTTAGAAAAAATATGAAAACCACTATTCGTCTCACGAATATCAGCGCCAAATTGACGCAATAAAACTTCACTATGGGATAAGCAAGGCTCTAGGACCTCTAACACACCTTCATAAGGAGAATATAGAGCCGCCAATAAAGCCGCCATTCTTAGCCGTTCAGACCCAGTTTCTAGACGAATAGAAACATCTGAAGGAGTCCCCGGTGAAAGATAAACAGGCAAGCAATCTGTGACAGAAGATTCTAACTGTCCTCCCATTTTGCGAGCCAAATCAAACAACTCTTTCATTGACTGAGACAGCAGCTCTCCCTCAGCAGTAACGGTAACAGGAAACTGCTGACCCGCTAAAACAGGAATCAGTAAATGCAAGCTGTCCCTCGACTGATGAACATTGATAGGCGCAATCGGTGCCTTTAATCCTTGAAGCCCAACACCATGCACTCGCAGCTGATCAGTGGCAATCTCTTCAATTACCACCCCCATATCTCTAAAGGCTTGCACGGTAACTCGAACATCACCGGTCAAATCAATGTTCTTTATATTACTTACACCTTGCGAAAGTGACGCCATGGTAATGGCTTTATGTGACAGCGATTTGTCACCTAATAAAGAAATTTTTCCTTTAATAGCCGAAGCAGGCAAAACCGTAACAGAAACAGAACGAACCTCTTCTATTGATCCTATGGTACGCAGCTCTAGCAGGCGAAGAAAATGATCTCGCGCAGACTTTGCTCGAGTAAACACACCAAACATACTAGCGCCATCACCTTGTTCAATCGCTGTACGCATATCAGCAAGTCGATCGGTAAAATGATCCAAGGTGGCGAGCGTAGCCTCCTTATTCGCCATAAAAACATCACGCCACATCACAGGGTCACTAGAAGCAATACGAGTAAAATCTCTAAAGCCACCCGCAGCAAACTTGAAGATATCTTGGCTACGCTCACTGCTAGCAAGCGCATCAACTAAAGTATAAGCAAGCAGATGAGGTAAATGACTTGAGGAAGCAAGCACATGATCATGATGCTCTACATCCATACTCACCACATCCGCCCCAACGGCCTTCCATAAGCGATGTAAACAATCAAGTAAAACAGGGTCACTGTCAGGTAAGGGCGTAACAATTGCCATATGCTTTTCAAACAACAAAGAGTTGGCAGCTAAAACACCACTTTTTTCGGCACCTGCAATAGGATGACTAGGAATAAAGTGCGTCGGCACCTCACCGAACACTCGGCGCGCCGCTTCAACCACACTGCCCTTGGTAGAGCCAACATCCGTTAACAAGGTAGTCGAAGAAAGCAATGGCTTAAGATCTGACAACACAGATTCCATAGCCCGAACAGGGGTGGCTAGAATGATCACATCCATTTTAGCCACGTAGTCAGCAGACAATTCAGCAGGATAATCAATAACACCAGTGGACACTCCAAGCGCCACCTCACCATTCCTACGGTCCACACCATAGAGGGTCGCCAAACCACGCTCTTTCAGAGCTTTAGCAAACGAGCCACCAATCATACCAAGACCAACAATCATCACATTGCCAAATCTTTTCTTTTGATGCGTCATATCAGAAGGCGTTTTGAAGTCACTCTCATTATTCAAAGCAGAATACTCTCACTCATCACTACAGTACAGCTACCGGATAAGAACCCAATACCTTAACCTCAGATGCCCTTTCCTGCAGCTCACTAATCACTGCCTGACATGACTCTTCAAGATAATGGCCAACAAAATCAATATAAAAAACATACCCCCAGCGACTCACCAATGATGGGCGAGTTTCTAACCGCGTCATATCCACGCTATGACGTTCAAACGCTTCAAGCAAGCGATACAAGGCACCAGGTTCATTTTTTGCACTGATTAATAAGGAGGTTTTATCCTTACCACTTGCTGGCACCAACTGGTTACCAACAATCAAAAATCGGGTGGTATTATCAGGGTGATCTTCAATATTGGCTGAGACTTTTACAAGACTATACAGCTCACATGCCACTTCCCCAGCAATCGCAGCAACAGCACGACCATTCAAACCGGCTTCAGAAGCAAGACGAGCCGCTTCGGCATTTGAACTAACTGCGATTCGCTCAGCATGGGGCCAGTAACGATCCAACCAAGCACGACACTGAGCCAATGATTGCTGATGAGAGTAAATATGCATCACATCTTCAGAGTTAATATGTGGGCTTACTAATAAGTGATGATGAATACGCTCTTCCACCTCCCCACATATTTTTAAACGCGAGTCACGAAAGCTATCCAAAGTGTGATTAACCACACCCTCCGTCGAGTTTTCAACAGGCACAACACCATAATTAGCGGCACCAGACTCTACTTCGCGAAACACCTCATCAATCGCCGCCATAGGCGCACTAACAATGGACTTACCAAAGTGTTTCAATGCAGCCTGCTGGGTAAAAGTCCCTTCAGGACCTAAAAAAGCAATGCGCATCGGCTTTTCTAGTGCCAAGCAGGAAGACATAATCTGACGAAAAACCTTCGCCATTTCTTCATTATCTAAAGGTCCTTCATTACGCGACATAACTCGGCGTAATACCTGAGCTTCTCGCTCTGGGCGATAAAAAACAACCTTTTCATCACCCTGCTCAGCCAATTTAACTTCAGCCACTTTTTGCGCGCATCTAGCACGTTCATTGATTAAAGACTGGATTTGAGAATCAATTGAATCGATGCGATCTCGCAATAAAGGCAAGGTATTCGGCACGGTTTGGTTTGTATTTGACATAATATTATCCGTGACGTTTTTCAAAAGCAGCCATGAAAGCAATCAGAGCCTGAATCCCTTCCATCGGCATGGCGTTATAAATGCTTGCACGCATCCCACCAACTGAACGGTGACCTGCCAAGGTTCTTAAGCCAGCCGCCTCAGACTCTTTAATAAATAAAGCATCTAAAGATTGATCAGAAAGAATAAAAGGCACATTCATACGTGATCTAAAAGCCGGATCAATAGGGTTAGAGTAAAAAGTACTGGCATCAATATAATCATACAAAGCTTGCGCCTTCCGTATATTAAGCGCCTCCATCGCCGCCACACCACCTTGCTCTTCCAACCACTCAAAAACCAAATCTGCTAAATAAATAGCAAAGGTTGGCGGAGTATTGATCATAGAATCATTGGCCGCTAGATTAGCAAAGTTCCAAATCGATGGCAGACTATCATCACAACGCTTCAGAAGATCCTTACGCACAATACAAATAACAACGCCCGCAGGTCCAACGTTTTTCTGAGCCCCCGCGTAAATCATGCCATACTGACTAACATCGATTTTTCGAGACAAAATAGTAGAGGACAAATCGGCAATGATAGGCAAACTCGTTTCAGGCAAATCAGCAAACTCTAAACCACCAATGGTTTCATTTGGGCAAAGGTGTAAATAAGCGGCTTTTTCATCAAGTTGAAGAGTTGAAAAATCTGGAACAGTGAGATATTTCTTCTCTTTAGAAGAAGCAACGACTTTTACATCCGTGTACCTTTTCGCTTCTTTAATCGCTTTACTAGACCAAGCACCGGTATCTAAGTAGCAAGCAGAATCAAAACCGTTTGTTAAGTTAGCAGGAATCTGGGCAAATAATGTAGAGGCGCCACCCTGAACAAACAAAATTTCATAATCATCATTAATATCAAGCAAACGAGTTAGCCGCGCCTTCGCGGATGCAAGTATCGACATAAACTCAGCACTACGATGACTCATTTCCATAACGGAAACACCTGCACCATGCCAATCCAACAGCTCAGCTTGTGCTTTCTTTAAAACCGCTTCAGGAAGCGCTGCTGGTCCAGAACAAAAATTATATACTCGGCTCATTCCGCCTATTACCTCAAAAAGTTCTTAGCTTCTAACGACAATCAAAAAAAACATAACTAAGACATAACAAAAGCGACGCACCTAGGTGCGTCGCTTTTAATTACTCTACGTCAGAGTCTGGGACATCTGGAGAATCATCTTCCGCAGTAGATATCTGCTCGATAACAGCATCACCCTCTTCCGCGTCAATCTCTTCTTCATCGTCTTCAATAACTCGCACCACACCTACCAAATGTTCATCGTTAGTGAGGCGAATTAGGGTCACACCCTGAGTATTCCGTCCTTGGCAAGACACTTCTGTCACACGAGTACGAACCAAAGTACCCTGATCAGTAATCAGGATAATTTCATCCGTTTCATCGACCTGAGTCGCTCCAACAACTGGCCCGTTTCGATCAGAAACCTGAATACCAATAACCCCTTGACCACCACGGCCATATGTAGGGAAATCTTCAACCAAAGTACGCTTACCAAAGCCATTTTCACAAGCCATCAGCACTGCCGCGCCTTTCTGAGGCACGATAAGGGAAACGACCTTAGCCCCCTCACCCAAACGAATACCGCGCACACCAGCCGCTGTTCGACCCATAGCTCGAACATCAGACTCTTTAAAGCAAATAGTCTTACCAGACGAGGAAACAAGCATGATGTCATTCTCGCCATTGGTAACAGAAACACCAACTAACTCATCCGATTCATCTAGACTCAAGGCAATTAGACCCGTTGAACGAGGGCGAGCAAAGTTTTGCATTGCGGTTTTCTTCACAGTACCGTTAGCCGTTGCCATGAAAATATAACTGTTTGCCTCTTCAACTACTTCGTCATCTGCCACCTCAGCGCCATCGGCATCAGGTTTTTCAACAACAGGTAATGGTAATAAAGCAGATATCGCTTCACCCTCACTTAAAGGAAGCAAGTTGACGATAGGACGACCCTTGGCATTACGACTTGCAACAGGAATTTCAAACACGCGCAACCAATAAACCTTACCAAAGTTACTAAACAACATAATGGTGTCATGGCTACTGGTAACCAGAAGATGCTCAATATGATCTTCATCTTTCATACTAGCTGAAGATTTACCGCGACCACCACGACGCTGAGCTTGATACTCTTCGAGTGGTTGCGATTTGGCATAACCAGTATTGGAAATAGTCACAACCATTGGCGCTTCATCAATCAAATCCGCAATGGTTAAGTCTTGTCGGGAGGTTAGGATTTCAGTACGACGTGCATCACCAAAACTAGCACGTACCTCTTCTAATTCCTCACGAATCACTTCCATCAAACGATTCGGATTAGATAGAATCTCTAGCAACTCAGCAATCAGCTCAATAAGAGACTTATACTCTGCCAATAATTTATCGTGCTCCAAACCAGTTAAACGGTGTAGACGCAAATCCAATATAGCCTGCGCTTGATCTGGCGAAAGATGATAAGCACCATCAACAAAGCCATACTGAGCTTCAAGGTCATCAGGACGGCAGGCATCAGCACCGGCGCGTTCCAGCATGGCCATGACATCTCCTGGCTGCCAAGATGCATCAATTAATTTTTCTTTTGCTTCCGCTGACGTTGGCGAAGTTCGAATCAATTCAATAATTCGATCTATATTAACGAGAGAAACAGCAAGACCTTCGAGTATATGACCACGCTCACGAGCCTTACGAAGTTCGAAAATGGTACGACGGGTAACAACCTCACGACGATGCTTAACAAAACATTCTAAAATCTGTTTAAGGTTAAGAAGTTGCGGCCTACCATCGACCAAAGCAACCATATTGATACCAAATACAGATTGCAATTGAGTTTGAATAAAGAGGTTATTTACCACGACATCAGGGTTTTCACCACGACGCAGCTCAACAACAATACGCATGCCATCTTTGTCAGATTCGTCACGTAACTCACTAATGCCTTCTAATTTTTTCTCTTTAACCAGTTCCGCAATTTTTTCAATCAGTTTTGCTTTGTTTAACTGGTAAGGAATTTCGGTAAAGACAATAGACTGTCGGTTACCCTTTTCCATTTCCTCAATATGGTGACGAGCGCGCATATGAATACGACCCCGTCCCGTTTTATAGGCATCAATAATACCAGCACGGCCATTAATAAAAGCGGCCGTAGGAAAGTCTGGACCAGGAATATAGTCAATTAACTGCTCAATCGTTACATCTGGATTATCAATAACAGCAAGACAACCATCCAGCACCTCACCAAGATTATGAGGAGGAATATTCGTTGCCATCCCAACCGCAATACCTGCTGAGCCATTGACCAGCAAACCTGGAATGCGAGCTGGCAAGACCTCTGGCATAAACTCTGTGCCGTCATAGTTAGGCACAAAATCAACGGTTTCTTTTTCCAAATCCATGAGAAGATGATGAGCAATCTTCTCCATGCGAATCTCGGTATAACGCATAGCTGCAGCGCTATCACCGTCAACAGAACCAAAGTTTCCTTGTCCATCAATTAAGGTATAGCGTAATGAAAAAGGCTGCGCCATACGAACAATGGTATCGTAAACAGCAACATCACCGTGGGGGTGATATTTACCGATAACATCACCGACAATACGCGCCGATTTTTTATACGGTTTATTCCAATCATTTTTAAGTTCATTCATCGCAAATAGAACGCGACGATGAACTGGCTTCAACCCATCTCGTACATCCGGTAATGCTCGACCGACGATAACGCTCATTGCGTAGTCTAGGTAAGATCCCTTCAATTCGTTTTCGATACTGACGGGAATAATTTCTTTGGCTAATTCACCCATATATACAACCGATCCTTATGCCTCGGAGTCTGAGAGACTTCCTAATATCTTTTTTATAAGCGCTGCATTGTACCATAACGAAATAAATAACACCCCTATAAGCGATATGTTTTGCGCCCTACTTGCATTCAAAATTCATCCTCTTCACATGCAGTAAAAAACAACCGAAAAGTACTCATATCTTGATGCAGATACCAACCTATTCAAGTTTACTGTTGGTCACCACATCTGATGCAGCTATAATGAATTATCAACATAAAAAACACCTTGAGTCAGCACCTAAGCACACCTCAAGTCATGACTTGTATAAACAGGGACACTTCAAACACATCGTCCCTCACCACAACCGAACATAACAACGGAAGCCAAAATGACAAACACACACAAAAGCAACGTAGATTTAAATGAAGTAGCAAAATTCGAAGCGCTTGCGAGTCGTTGGTGGGATAAAGAGAATGAATTCAAGCCATTACATGACATCAACCCCTTGCGCGTAAACTACATCAATGACCGCGCACCTCTTGCTGGTAAAAAAGTGATCGACATTGGCTGCGGTGGCGGAATTCTATCTGAATCTCTTGCTCAGTTTGGTGCCGACGTAAAAGGCATAGACATGGGGGAAGCACCACTTAATGTCGCTCGCTTACACTTGAAAGAATCTGGACTTAAAATCGACTATGAGCGCATCACCGCAGAAGAAATCGCTGAGCGCGAAACAGAACAGTACGATGTTGTCACCTGTCTAGAAATGCTTGAACACGTACCCGACCCTTCCTCTGTCATTAAAGCCTGCATGTCCTTAGTAAAACCAGGTGGACACGTTTTCTTTTCAACTATCAATAGAAATCCTAAAGCCTACTTGTTTGCCATTATCGGTGCTGAGTACATTCTCAACATGCTACCAAAAGGCACCCACGACTACGCCAAATTCATCCAACCAGCAGAATTGAACAACTATGCACGAAATGCTGGCCTTGAGACCAAACACCTCACAGGAATGACCTATAACCCAATCACTAAAATTTATAAACTTAACGACAAAGACGTATCAGTCAACTATCTAATGCACACCCAGAAACCACAAATATAACAGTACAGGGTAAGGAGAAGATCATGTTCAATTATCAAGCTCCCAAACAACTACTAAAAGATAAAATAATCCTTGTTACAGGTGCAGGAGATGGCATAGGTAAAGCCGCTGCAATAGCCTACGCCAAACATGGCGCTACAGTAATTTTACTAGGTCGCACCATTAAAAAACTAGAAGCCGTTTATGATCAAATAGAAAAGAAGAAATACCCACAGGCCGCTATTGTGCCACTCAACCTAGATGGTGCCGCTGAACACGATTACATGGAACTCGCCAACACCATTGAAAATGAGTTTGGTCACCTAGATGGGATCTTACATAATGCCAGCTTATTAGGAGACAGAGAACCTCTTGCTAACTACGACCCAAACACTTTCGAGCAAGTCATGAGAGTTAATGTGAGCAGCCAGTTTTTACTGAACCAATCACTACTTCCTCTCCTCCAAAAAGCAGAAGAAGCTTCCATTATTTTCACCTCCTCTAGTGTTGGCCGTACAGCCAAAGCAAATTGGGGGGCTTACGCCATCTCCAAATTTGCTACCGAAGGCATGATGCAACTTCTTGCCAGCGAACTTGGCAGCACATCAAACATTCGCTCAAATGCCATCAATCCAGGTAGCACCAGAACCAGTATGCGAGCAAATGCCTATCCAGACGAAGATCCAAGCACCTTACCCACACCCACCGACATCATGCCTCTTTACCTCTACCTAATGGGCAAAGACAGCCTGTCAATAAACGGCCAATCGATAAACGCCCAATAAAAACCTTAGATCAATGGGAGCCAAGCCTCCCATTGCATCAGCATATCAATTAACCGCCGATCAGCCTTTCTAATTTTTCTGCCTCTGTCAATGGCTCAGAGACTTCACTCTCATTGACAGAAGGAAGCTGCTCACCACTCGGGGAAATTGCAGAAAACTCCCCTGTATCAGGAGCTACATCTTCACCGACTTCAGACTCGCTTGCCTTGCCACTCTCAGCCTTTTTCAATTGATCACCAAAAATACCAATCTTAGGCATCATGCGTAGACGTTTCTCTTGAATAACCTCAGGAATATTACCCGTAAATAACACAGTGAAAGGCGCCTCGTCTGTACGTTTATTCACCTCTTCATAAATTGCCTGTTCGCGCACAGAAACAGCACCTTCCTCAAGATATGATAAGCCTTGCCCAGAAGCAGAAAACACAACATTTGGTTCTAGTTCTAACTTTGGTTTTTCAGCAGGAATCACAGCAACACTTGCAGAGGAGTTCTGCACCACCTGATGACGACCATGAATAATTTTATCGCCATAAATAATATCCACAGGATTCACTTCTACTGTCTGCGCATTCACAAATAAAGGCAAAAACCAAAGCAACCAAAGTGTTTTTTTCATAACAACCTCAAACATGACTCCATACACTATAAGAGATAAAAAGCCATTAAAAAAGGAGTTGAGGTGACCCTCAACTCCTTTTTGATTTCCTTCAGCTAATATTAAAGCGTAATAACTTCAAAATCTGCAACCGGATCTGCCTCAGCATCGTAATCAACCCCATCGATACCGAAACCAAACAACCTTAGAAACTCATCTTTGTACAACTGATAATCTGTTTCAGCAAACAAGTTCTCATTTGTCACTTGTGGCCACAAATCACGACAAGCCTGCTGAACGTCATCGCGTAATTCCCAATCGTCCACACGCAAACGATTTTTATCATCCGTTGCTAGTTGCGCCGGGGTATTATCATTATATAAGCGCTCAGCAAACAGGCGAAAAACCTGTTCCATACAACCTTCATGCAAACCTTTTGCACGCATTATCTTGAACACCATAGCGAGATATAAAGGCATAACAGGAATAGCGGAGGAAGCTTGCGTTACGACTGATTTCAAAACCGCCACATTCGCCCCACCCTTTATAACAGTAAGCTGATTATTAATCGCATGAGCAGCGCGATCCAAATCTTCTTTTGCTTTACCAAGGGCACCATGCCAATAAATAGGCCAAGTAATATCAGAGCCAATATAAGAATAGGCAACAGTGCGAACACCATCAGCCAACACACCCGCTTCCTGTAAAGCAGACATCCATAATTCCCAATCCTGTCCACCCATTACTGTCGTAGTCGCCGCCACCTCTTCTTCCGTAGCAGGCTCGATCTCAGCCTCAATAATGACATCTTTATTAGTATCAATTGCTGTAGAACGATAGGGCTCACCAATCGGCTTAAGCACAGAGCGAATCACTTCACCCGTATCTGGCAACTTACGAACCGGTGATGCCAACGAATAAACAACCATATCTATCTGGCCAAGATCTTCTTTGATTAGCTCAATCACCTGTGCACGCGCCTCATGGGAAAAGGCATCGCCATTTATACTTTTTGAATACAGACCTTCTTCTTTTGCAACCTTATCGAAAGCCGCAGAATTGTACCAACCTGCCGTACCGGTTTTCTTTTCAGTTCCTGGTTTCTCAAAGAAAACACCAATGGTTGCCGCACCAGAACCAAAAGCCGCCGCAATTCGAGAAGAAAGACCATAGCCACTAGATGCACCGATCACGAGAACTTTTTTCGGGCCATTAGTAATTGGGCCTTTGCTCTTTGTCAGAGCGATTTGTTCTCTTACATTTTGCTCACAACCAACAGGGTGGGTGGTTGTACAAATAAATCCGCGAATCTTTGGTTTTATGATCATAGTATCTTCTCAACGTCATGTTTTACTTACGTCTTGCCTGACAAGACCCACTAACTACCTAGTAAAGGGACAGACAACACAAATCTGTGCGCCATGATACAATAGCCAAATCCATATGTCCTGATTCTGATTAAAATTACAGAGTCGAAAAACAACCCTTTCCATTTAGAGATCAATGTGAATTTACTTATCATAGGTTACGTCTGGCCAGAACCAAACTCCTCTGCCGCAGGCAGCCGAATGATGCAATTGCTCAATACCTTCCGAAAACATAACTGGCAAGTCACATTTGCAAGCCCAGCCCAACAAACAGAGCACATGGCAGACTTGTCTGTATTAGGCATAACTTCTGAGCAGATTACTTTAAATGACGCCTCATTCGACCAATACATTGCCGACCAGACCCCTGATATCGTTGTATTTGATCGTTTTATGATGGAAGAACAATTCGCTTGGCGAGTAGAGAAATTCAGTCCAAACTCGCTCAGAATACTCAATACAGAAGACCTACACTCTTTAAGGCAAGCTAGACACAGCGCCCTCAAGCAAAACAAAACATTCCAAGTCGAAGATCTATACAGTGATCAAGGCATTCGAGAAATCGCGGCGATTCATCGCTGTGACCTGACATTGATGATTTCGGAAGTAGAAACACAGCTTTTAATGGATGAATTTCACGTCCCTGAAACACATCTATTTCATCTCCCCTTTATGCTACCCGCCCCAAAAAACACCAACAAGCTAATCCCCTTCGATGAACGACAACACTTTATTAGCATCGGCAATTTTCGTCATGCGCCGAACTGGGATGCCGTGCTTTATTTAAAAAACAGCCTATGGCCAAGCATAAGAAAACAACTTCCCAAAGCGGAACTGCATATCTATGGAGCCTACCCACCACCGAAAGCCACACAACTTCATAATGCAAAAGAAGGCTTCTTAGTAAAAGGCTGGGCACAAGATGCCCAACAAGTCATGCAGCAGGCTCGCGTCTGCTTAGCACCATTACGTTTTGGCGCGGGCATAAAAGGCAAACTGGTTGAAGCCATGCAGATGGGAACACCAAGCATAACCACAAGTATTGGCGCCGAATCCATGCATGGGCAATTCCCTTGGAACGGAGTGATCACAGATGACCCAGATACCTTTATAGATGCTGCCGTATCCCTTTATCAGGACCCAGCAAGCTGGCAACTAATGCAACAAAATGGCAAGCACTTACTTGAAGCACGATATCAAGCTGAAGAGTGGGAACCCAAATTAATGAAACGACTAGAACGACAGATGCAATTAAAAGACAGTTTACGTAAAAAGCACTTTTTAGGCCTGATGCTAAGACACCATAGCTTAAAGAGTACCCAGTACATGTCCCAATGGATTGAGCTAAAAAACAAACAAGAGAAAGAGGTATAAAAGGAAAGGTTATTTACTGACGAATAGACTCGCTGATTCACGCTTATGAACTTTCATCATGACAGCACGTTGCTCATTTTCATCCATCCGCCCCCACAAAGTAATCTCTTCACCCGTACGATAGCAGCCAGTGCAAACATCGTCATCATTCAGCAAGCAAAGGTTTACACAGGGAGACCTTACTTTGCCAGTTTCTTTATTTTTCATTTCCTCTACCTTCCAGTCCTGATGGCGCTGAGACATCACTACCCAACAGCTAAAAACGCTAGAAAAGCCTTGCCCTATTAAAGCAAGGCTTAACGATCCTAATACTCAGCGTTATGATAAACACGCTGAACATCATCTAGATCGTTCAACATATCTAAAAAGCGCTCAAACTGCTCAACCTCTTCCCCCGAAATTTCCAAGGTATTTTGGGCAACAAATTGAATTTCATCCACATCAAACTCAATGTCACCAAGTGCATCCATCAAAGCTGCTTTAGCTTTACCATAATCTGTATTTGGTGCAAAAACCGTCACTTTGCCGTCTTCCAACTCGATATCAGTAACATCGACATCCGCCATCATCAAGGCTTCTAACACAGCTTCTTCATCGTCACCTGAAAACACAAAAATAGCACTATGGTCAAACATATGACTCACGCTACCTTGACCACCAATCTTACATTTTACCTTGTTAAAACAAGTACGCACATCGCCAAAGGTACGATTCGGGTTATCGGATAAACAATCAACAATAACCATGGTATTACCCGGCCCAAAACCTTCGTAACGAGCCGTATCAAAGTCTTCTCCACCACCGCCTTTTGCCTTATCTATCGCCTTATCAATAACGTGAGTCGGCACCTGATCTTTTTTAGCTCGTTCAATTAAAGAGCGCAGTGATAAATTGCCATTAGGATCAATACCACCGGATTTTGCGCAAACATAAATCTCACGACCATATTTACTATAAACCTTGGCTTTTTGATCAGACGTTTTAGCCATGGACTCTTTGCGGTTTTGAAAGGCTCTGCCCATTACGTATTCCTATTCTATTCATTCTTAAAAAGAATGATTCTAACGTGTCACCCAAAAAGAAGGAACTGTCTACCTTGCATAAAGACCATAAAATCAACGATAAATAGGCATAAAAAAACGCAAGGAGCTTCCTCCTCACGCTTAATGCTGGCACTTTAAATAACCTAAAACTTTAAACAATAAGGCGTTTAATTACCTTAGCCAATACCGCAACCGCTTTATTTATATCGTCTGGCGATACACGAGCAAAACTCAGCCGCAAAAACGAATCCTCTAATGGGCTTTTACAAGGAAAGAAAGGTATACCTGGTAATACCAACACCTTTTCTTTCAATGCCTCCTCCAAAATAAGCTTCGAAGATAAACCGCTTGGTAATTTCACCCAGAAAAACATCCCACCAGAAGGCACAGTAAACTCAACCAAGTCACCAAGATGAGTATTAAGAGCGGCCATCATTGCATCGCGTTTTTGCCGATAGGCTTCCTGTAATTTTGCCACGTGAGCAGGATAAGCACCTGACGATAAAAAATGGGAAATCATAGCCTGCCCCAAGCGGTTAGTATGGAGATCTGAAGCTTGCTTCACTTTAATCAAATAGGAGGTAAAAACAGCACATGACACAACATACCCAGTCCGTAAACCAGGCCAAAGCACTTTTGAAAAGCTCCCCATATACAGCCAAGGCGCTGTTTTTACTAAAGAAGAAATAGGCGTGAGATCGACCTCTTCGTAGCACAGCTCCCGATAAGGATCATCTTCAATCAATAGGACATTTTTTTCGTCTAGCAAAGCGGCGATTTCTTTACGGCGCTGAATACTGTAACAATGCCCAGCAGGGTTCTGAAAGTTAGGGATCAGGTAAACGGCTTTGGGGTTATAAAGATCTATCGCTTCGCGCAGCGCCTCGAGAGACATACCTTGCGCATCCGAAACCACATCCTGAACCTTCGCACCCTGTAATTTAAACACCTGGCAAGCCGCCAGATAAGTAGGCTGCTCCGTCAAAATAGTTGAATCACTGTCTAAAATTAATCGGCTAACAATATCCAAACCTTGCTGAGAACCATTAGTAATCAATACATTATCAGCAGCCGTCGTCAAACCACGCCCTGCAACAATGGACACCACATGATCACGAAGGCTATTTTCCCCCTCACTTGCCCCATATTGACGACTATCCACCAAGGCATTCAAATCTGGATATGCAGGCATAAAACGCTCATCTGGCAAGCCACCAGCGAGTGATAAGATATCTGGCTGCTGACTATAATGCAGCACTTCACGAACCAGAGAAGCTTCCATATTTTTACAAGGATGCGTCAACAAATGGGAAATAGTCATTCAAAATGCCCTGAGAAAATTAAGGATAAGAAGCAGCATCACAGATACTGAAACAACAAAAAAGATACAGTTTTTGTATAAAAAAAGGATACAGCTACCATGGCTTGATAAAACCGATAAACGCTATTCAGCCGCCTCAATGACCTGCATTAACTCAATGCGATGGTCTTTTTCCTGCCACAGCTCATTTACCCACTGCTGAAAATACGCTCTATAAATAGGGTCATTAACATAATCACCCAATAGCTTATCCTCAATTGCCATAGATCGAAAATGCACTTTAACTTCTGGCACCTTGCCTGACAGATAACCAAAAAAACTAGGGATGCCATTAGGGTACACAATTGTAACGTCGATCAATTGATGAAGTTTGCCTCCCATGGCATTTAACGCGAAAGCCAGCCCACCGGCTTTAGGCTTTAACAAGTACTTAAAAGGGCTCGCTTGTTGTTCATATTTGACCTGCGTATACCGGGTCCCCTCTAAGAAGTTCATAATGGACACAGGGAAATGCTGAAATTTCTCACAGGCTTTTTTCGTTACCTCAATGTCTTTACCCTTCAACTCAGGATGCTTCTTTAAAAAAGCTTGGCTATAGCGCTTCATAAAAGGAAAATCCAAGGCCCACCAGACTAAACCAATAACAGGCACCCAGATCAATTCTTGCTTAAGAAAAAACTTAATAAACGGCACCTTATGATTAAACACTCTCTGCAAAATCAGAATATCCACCCAAGACTGATGATTAGCCGTAATCATGTACCACTCTTTATGAAGCAAACTCTGGTTACCAGACACATTCAGTATCGAACGCCCTAACCAGTTTTGATTAATGTTGTTTATGCTTATCCAGGTGGTGGCAATGCAATCTAATATACGACTTAACGCGGCCTGAATGACAGCAAAAGGTAAAACACATTTAATCAACACAAGAAAAACAATAGGAATAAAGCAAAGCAAAGTATTAAAAATAATAAGAGAAAGAGAAAGAGACCCTCTTAAAACAGGCAGGAACGACATAGACTAGGCTCAAAAGTTGTAAACTCCGGCATAATACTAAGGAAATAAACGGATGGGAAATCCTCATTTATTACACTCACACAAAGTAGCCAGCTTTCCCTAAAAAACAGTATAGTAAACATACGATTACAATATTTCCTACTGCCCAACGAGGCAGAATAAGAAATAAATATGCATGAACTCAACCTCCCTACTATAAAATAGTAAGGCTAATCATAGGATTCCACGACCCAGTTATGACTTTTACCAAAGGGTTCAAAATTCGCCACAAGCTTTTCGCCGTTTTCATTCTAAGTAACATTTTACTTATTGTTTCAATGTGGCAAGTCTTTCAATGGAGCTTCGACAGAGGATTTGTTTCTTACGCAACAGAACGTGACCGTGATTTCCTCGAACAAATGGCCAATAGAAGCGCCAACCTTTATATCTACTACGATGACTGGTACTTCCTTGCCCAAGAAAGCCGTATGGAAAAAGAGTGGTATCAAGCTAAGTTAGAAAACTTACACGATTTGCTGCCACCACCCAGCACCCCTAATCTCGATTTAATTTACCCGTCACAATATTATCGCAAGCGTTTTCTATTATTTGATCAAGATAAACAACCCATTATAGGCAACACCAAGTTTGCAGATGCCGAAACTCATGCAGTTGAAGCCAATAAACAAATCGTCGGCTATGTTGGACTCCGCTCTGTCAAGGAACTGGTTCAAGACCAAACATTGCGCTTTGTGCGTCAACAGGGAGAAGCTTTTTTACTTATCTCTGCCTTCATGTTGGTCCTTACTGTCTTATTAACTTGGCCTTTAGCAAAATGGCTCAGCTCACCTATCTATACGATGCGACAAGCCACCAAAAAATTAGCAGCAGGTAAGTTTGAAACACGCATTAAGATCAAGGGCTCCGATGAGCTAACGGATCTTGGCGGGGATTTTAATCACTTAGCATGCACACTAGAAAATACTCGAGAAGCTCGTAAGCGCTGGGTAGCAGATACAGCGCACGAACTACGTACCCCAGTAGCGATACTACGAGGGGAAATTGAAGCCATGCAAGACGGCATCATCAAAGTATCGGCAGATAGCCTAACCTCCCTGCAACAAGAAGCCATGCATATCGCTAGATTAATTGACGATTTAAACCAATTATCTATGCATGACATGGGCAGCTTAAATTACCAGATGGAAGATGCCAATTTAGATGACATTATTGAGCAAGCCGTGCAATCCATGTCTTTGCCGTTCAAAGAAGCAAACATTAGCTTAGTATTTGAATGCCTAGCAAAACCACCTATTGTTATAACGGGTGATACAGACAGGTTGTATCAACTTTTCTCAAATCTTATGAATAACTCGTTAAAGTACACAAATGCTCCTGGAAAGCTTAGGATTAAACTTTTAAAACAAAGCCAAAAAGCCATTATTCTTTTTGAAGATAGTGCTCCGGGAGTCAGTGAAGATAATAAAAACCGAATTTTTGAGCAGTTTTATCGTGTCGAAAACTCAAGAAACAGAGCAACAGGCGGTAGAGGTTTAGGCCTAACTATTTGCTCTAGCATTGTAGATGGCCATCAAGGCACCATCGGCGCCTACCATTCTCCTGATGGTGGCTTAGGAATAAAAATCGAATTCCCTTTAAACTGATATGGAACACAGCATTATGAGCAAAATACTTATTATTGAGGATGAACCCAAGTTAGCCGAACTCATGGCCGCTTATTTAGATCAAGCCGGTTATGAACACCACCACCTTGATCGTGGTGACATTGCCGTAGACTATGTAAAAAACAACAAGTTCGACCTTATCCTTCTAGACCTTATGCTTCCCGGCCTAGATGGTATCGAGATCTGTAAGCAAGTACGTCAGTTCAGCAGTATTCCTATCATCATGGTGACCGCCAAAGCAGAAGAGATTGATCGTCTTATCGGCTTAGAAATGGGTGCAGACGATTATGTATGCAAACCATTCAGCCCACGAGAGATCGTCGCTCGTGTCAAAGCCAACCTGCGTCGCGTTGAGCTAGATCAAACAGAGTCACCCAAAACAGATGGCTTTAACCTAGATGTAGACCGCTTACGAGCTACTTATAAAGGTGAGCTTATTGACCTTACCACAGTAGAGTTTCAGCTACTGCAATTGCTGATCAAAGAACCAGGACGCGTATTTGGACGTGATCTAATTATGAAAAGCATCTATGCAGACAGTCGTGTAGTAAGTGACCGTACAATTGACAGCCACATTAAAAAACTACGTAAGAAGATCGCCACCGTTGCTCCTGAATTGAACGTTATTCACTCCGTATACGGTGCTGGATATCGCTTTGAGAACAACGATTAAAGTTTCGTACTAGGCCTACATGGATGTAGGTTGCTAACATTATGCAGGAGCAACCAGCAAGATAAGATAACAAACCTATAGCTTGCCTTAATACCCTGTCATAAGGAATATCTTTGAATAACTTCTTAGACGTACTAGCGTTTTCTTTTTCCATCACCATGCCTATTTTTTTGATTTTGGTGCTGGGAATTGTGCTGTATCGTATTCGCATTATTAATGACAACTTTATCGATGTTGCTTCTAAACTAGTATTCAACGTCACCCTCCCTGCCTTGCTCTTCATTAGCATTTCTAAAACAAACATCAGCGTTAATAGTAATTTTTCACTCGTTATTTATGCCATGTTGGCAGTAGCCACAACCTATATTGCTTTAGAGTTATTAATGTCTTTTTGTATAAAAAACAAAGCAGATAGAGGCGTTATAGTACAAGGGGCATTTCGCTCTAACATGGGAATTATAGGCCTAGCGTATTGCGTGAACGCTTACGGAAATGAAGTCTTCTCCGTTGCTTCTATGTATTTAGGAGGCGTCACCATGCTCTTTAACGTGTTATCCGTCATCTGCTTAAACAGGGCAATGGAAGCGAATAAAAGCGTTATCAATACCATTAAAGGCATTGCTAAAAACCCTCTTGTAATAGCTATTCTAGCCGCACTATTATTCTCCGCAACGGGCCTAAAACTTCCTAGCACATTGTATAAAGCAGGTAACTACTTTGCACAAATGACACTTCCTTTAGCGCTTCTCTGTGCAGGCGCTTCATTAAGCTTTGGGGCATTAAAAAAAGACATAATAGGTGCTCTATTGTCTTCTGTAGGGAAGCTTATATTCATCCCTTTTACGTTAACTTTAGGGGGCTATTTACTCGGTTATCGAGGGATGGAATTAGGTGTGCTCTTTCTTATGTCTTCTGCACCTTCCGCTTCAGCAAGCTATATCATGGTTCGCGCCATGCAAGGCAACTCCGCCTTAGCTGCGAACATTATTGTCATCACCACACTCGCCTCCTTGCTTAGTACCAGCATTGGCGTTACTTTGTTGCGCAGTTTAAGTCTAATGTAATTAAAACCCTCACCACCAAAACAGGTAACGCTAATAGGATTTTCTTTGATTGATCAATTTCGTAAACATAGATTTTTCTTTAGCTTCTTAGGCTGCATAATACTTGCTCTGTTATTCTGGTGCAGCAACATCATTGCCTATCAAATCCTTATTATTAATAAGCATAGTGATGGTCAAAACCGCCTACTTAACTATGTTATTGAGCTACGTAATGAACTAAAAGATTACCGAATACTCCCCTATGCTTTAGCTGATAACCCTGTCTTGCGAACTTATATGGAAGCCCCAAACAAAGACAAAGCACTGAGCACACAACTGCAACGCCAACTCGAAGATCTCACTCATGTATCCAAAACCCTTGACTGGTTTATCCTTTCAGATCAAGGGCAGCTATTACTTTCCAGCAAGCAATCCCCCAACTTCACCTTCTATGACTATTTCAAAAAAACGCACCTTAGTCAGGTATTAAAGGAACAACAAGGAGAAGCCATTCTCATTTCTGGTTACAACCAATTTCTTTCACAATCAGCTCATTTAGCACTTGCTCCAGTCTATACATCAAAAGGTCTTGCCGGTGCTGTAGCTGTTCTCATAGATGTTAATGACCTAGTGGAACGATGGAGTTTAGCGGGTGACCTAGTGGTCATGACAGATCAAAACAACCTTGTTTTTCAAGCCAATAACCTAAATGATTTATTTGATCAAAAATGGTTAGAAAATCAATCAAACATCCAATTTTTGAATAAAACTAACGCAAAAATATATCTCCACAATCACAAGAAGTACCTACTTCAGAACGTCACCCTAGATGATTTGAAGTGGCAAATACATTACTTATCTAGCCTAAAAAGCATACAAAAAAGAGCCCAAAACATAGCTCTTATCTGCTTAGGAATAGGTGCCCTCATTTTTCTTTTTTGGCTCTACCTCCGTGAGCGCAGCTTAAAAATCGCCTCTAAGTTAGAAAATGAGCAATTGATTGCCAAAAGCGCTCACCTCCAAAGAGCGCTCATAGAAAAAACCCATGTCGGCTTGTTACAGTTGACCCAAGAAGGCAAAATCTCTTTTGTAAACCCAATGGGCATTCGCTATTTTGGCCAACATTTTCAACTCAATTCTCGCTACCTCTA
This sequence comes from Marinomonas transparens, assembly GCF_016463975.1. Classification (GTDB taxonomy): domain Bacteria; phylum Pseudomonadota; class Gammaproteobacteria; order Pseudomonadales; family Marinomonadaceae; genus Marinomonas; species Marinomonas transparens. The sequence goes on from NZ_JAEMNX010000014.1 coordinate 115,676, forward strand.
CGAGCTACTACCCAATTATCCTGAAAACCAATACGCCTTATCTTTTATTCGCTCCTTACCAAGTTCAGAGCATGAAAAGAGCCCTCAAACAAACCACTTTCTCGAACAGGAAGTCATCTTACAAAAAGGTAACAAGCAAACCTTTCCAGCCTTACTTTCAATATCGTCACTAGAGTGGAGTGACTCACACGGCTACCTCGCCACCTTGCTCGATATCAGCAAGCGTAAAAAAGCAGAACTCAACCTTCAGCAAGCTAATACTCGCCTCGAAGAGCGAGTACTAGAGAGAACACAGGCACTAGAAGCCGCCCAACAAGAACTGCTTAGAACAGAAAAGCTGGCAGCAATAGGGCAAATATCAACCGCCATTGCTCACGAACTTAATCAACCATTAACAGGCATCAAAACCCTTGCCTATACCACCGAGTTACTACTAAAACGCCAGCAATCAGAGCAAGCGCTAAAAACACTACTTGATTTAGAACTCTTAGTTGTACGTATGCAAACACTAACCAGTGAACTCAAAGTTCTTGCCTATCGAAGACCAGAAAAGCTCACCTCAACCCCGGTTAAACAATGCGTATTACAAGCCATAGAAAACTTAGGTGAAGAGGCCCATGATGCGAACTGGTATATTGAACTAAATGATTCTGATAACGTCATGGCAGAACCAACAAGACTAGAACGCATCTTTTCAAATCTTATTAGCAACTCAATACAAGCTTGTAACGAATTTAAAATCATTCCCTCTATTCACTTATCCTTGCAACAACAAGAGGAACTTATAACAATCAATTATCAGGATAACGGCCCCGGAATGGAGAAGGATAAAATCCAACATATTTTTGAACCTTTTTTCACTACTAAACCAATCGGCAAAGGCTTAGGCCTAGGCCTAGCTATTAGTGCCAACCTAGCCAAAGATATGAATGGTATATTGACTGCTCAACATAATGAAACCTCCCAGTTAGTGTTTCGATTAACGCTTTTAAAGGCCTAACATGAATAATGCTTTTCAATATAGTTCAATTGAAATCTGGCTCCTCGACGATGATGATATTGTGCGCTCGACAACCGCCCAATGGTTACGCTTATCCGACTATGAAGTAAAAGAGTTCCACCGGGCTCAAGATATCCTAAATAACTTTCAGAGTGGCCAGCCCTGCATCATCATCAGCGATATCCGCATGGCACCTATGGATGGAATAACTCTAATGAATGAGTGTCTTTCGCAAGAAAAAGAACTCCCCATCATTTTAATTACAGGACACGGAGACATTGATACTGCTGTCAACGCCCTCCGCGATGGTGCCTTTGATTTTTTAGAAAAGCCTTTTGATCCTAATCGACTTATTCAAACTGTCGAAAAAGCCGTTCAGCTACGAAAAATACAATGCCAACATGCCGGCCAATCTCAATATTTAGGTGATTTACATGGTTTAGAAGAAACCATCATCGGCCAACATGAACAAATCACACGTGTTCGCCAACAAATTCACACCTTCGCCAGCATGGACACCCATGTCATTGTTTATGGTAAGACAGGGTGCGGTAAAGAGTTAGTCGCTAAAGCTTTGCATGATTGTAGCCCCAGAAAAACACGGCCTTTTGTTGCTATCAATTGCGCAGCTATCCCTACAGACCTATTTGAAAGTGAGCTATTTGGCCATGAAGCCGGCGCCTTTACCAGTGCCAATAAAAAAAGAATCGGCAAACTAGAACATGCTAGTGGCGGTACCCTCTTTTTAGATGAAATAGAAAGTATGCCGCTAGCAATGCAGATCAAACTATTGCGAGTTTTACAGGAAAACCAGCTAGAGCGTATTGGCAGTAACGATACAATTGAAATCGATTTAAGAGTCGTTGCAGCGGCAAAAAATGACCTACAAACCCTAGAAAATTTTAGACAAGATTTATTCTTTCGCCTAAATGTCTCGCAAATCCATTTGCCTGATCTACGTAACAGAGGGTCAGACATCCCTCTCCTATTTGAACATTTCTGTCGTTTAGCCGTGCAGGAACGAGGCGGTGACTTTAGGCCTCTTAGCCCAATAGACCATGAAACCCTAACGCTTTATGGATGGCCAGGAAACGTTCGTGAATTACGTAATGTTGCCTTAAGGTATGCTCTTGAACCTAATACGAGCGTGGCTAAAATACTGGCCGGCTATCAGGCACAAGACAACATAGACACACTTACTCCCTTACCCTTAAGTGTAAAGGTACAAGAATTCGAACGCAGCCTAATAGAGGCCAGTATTCGCCAGCAAAAAGGCAATATCCAAGCCGTACTAGAGCAATTACAACTACCTCGCAGAACACTCAATCAGAAGATGCAAAAATATGGGTTAAACAGAGCAGACTATCTAGAGTAGCCTCAATACTCTGCAAAAAAATTAATAAATTTACAAAAAAATAATGAGAATCACTTGCATCGAATGAAAAAAGATCCTTTAATGATAACCATTATCAAATAAAGAGCGACATGCGATGCAAGTAAGTATGCACGATGTATATAACAAGCACGGAAGTATCAATAAAGATATGTCCCAGTGGGTTACAGGATATAGGCAGGTCAAAGCCCTTTTACCTAACCTACATTTACTACATCAATATCTACAAACTAAAACAGAAATTAGCTTCAAAGAGACGGCCTCACGAGGACTGTATTTCTCTCTGCTCGGTAATGAGCCGATTAAAACTGCCACTGATGTCACTTCGGTACAGATAAGCTATCAAGCCAGAGATATTAATGGTGACTTCTTGATGACTGAAAACCAAGAGCGTAGCCTGATGCAAGTTCATATTAGTGCAGAACAACTTGCAGCTGTGTTGGGTGAAACAGAAGAACAAGTCGTTCAACACTTTTCTCTGTTAATGGAAAAATTGGGCCATGGCGGCTGTGTTATTCAACTACCAATGACAAAAAAAACCGCTGAGATCTGTCAGCCAATATTCAGTCATAAAGGCCATTCTATTAGTCTAGCTGGTCATTTATACGCATTAATTTTCACCCTAATAGAACAATTACAAATGCTTAGTCACTTGTCTCAGTGCGAAGAATGCCAAGGCAAACTTTTTCAAGCACAAAACCTATTAGAAGTACCTAATAATGAATTATTAAATACGGAAAAGCTCGCCCATCAAGTAGGGCTTAATAATGAAGCTCTCGCTATCGGCTTTTTCCATTTAGTTGGACAGTCTCTGGATGATTATTGCCTACGCAGCCGAATTAAATTTGCCGCTGCCAAGCTAAGGCAAGACCCTGAGGCTAAACCTCATATTCTTGCTCAAAGCGGTTTTTCTGAGGCCCAATTTGAAGCAGCATTTATCCAACATTTCGGTGTTAACAGCCATCAATACGCACAAATTCATTAAGTTATAGGAAAACCGTACACCATGGATCAATCTTCAATTGCCCTTATTTATGGCACAGACACGAATAACACTGAGGAAATCGGCCATAAAATTGCTAAACAGTGGGAAGAACTTGGCACTCAAGTAGAACTTTTTAATATAAAAGACATAGAACTAAGCCTGCTTGAACAATACTCCATGTTAATTCTAGGTATTCCAACATGGGACTTCGGCGGCATTCAATCTGATTGGGAAGACCTAGGGGATGCCTTAAGTGAATTATCCTTAGAAAACAAAACCATTGCCCTATACGGATTAGGAGACCAATTTGGCTATGGTGACTATTTCGTTGATGCGATGGGGTGGTTATACGAAAAACTACTTCCAACCAAGGCGAACTTCATTGGCCAGTGGCCCACAGAAGGCTATGACTTTGAAGCATCAAGAGCCTGTGTACATGATAAAGAACATTTCGTCGGTCTAGCAATAGACGAAGATCAACAGTTTGAACTCACTGACCAACGTGTTGAGCAGTGGGTTATCCAACTTTACGCAGAAAGAGCAGTAGAAGCAGCATAACGACTACCTGACTGGCCATTAATAAAGGCAAACGACTCAAATTTGGATTTCCACACATTCGCTGCCCCGAATGCCCAAATTTAGCCTTTATAATGAGGTTGTTATATTGCTCGCTCGAAATGCGTGAAGACCGTGGCTACTCCTCCTTTCTCTCCTGCTTGGGAGTAGCCACGTACTTTTCTTATTAAAAGAAGGAAACAAGCAAGCTATCACCAAATACACTTGCTTCTAATGACCTTTTTAAAGTGCTTACACTCTTCCTTTCCCTCTCTAAAATTGGTTATGATGTTAAGACTGACTTTGTTATGTGGGAATGAATGAATCTACAATTAAGTGATCTAGTCATTATTTTGGCTCTTGCAGCATGCACCTATGGCTGGTGGCGTAATATCACTATTCGAGAACAAGCCCTCTTAATAGTAAAACAGCATTGTAAAAAGCTTAACTTACAACTATTAGATCAGAGTGTTGCTGGTAATGGCTGGAAGCCTACATGGCAACATGGCACCCTATGCATTAAAAGAGTCTACCGCTTCGAATTTACTTCCACTGGCGCTTCCCGTTACCCAGGAACAATCACATTTTTAGGAAACCAACAATCCGACGTCTGGTTAAGCCCTCATCACCTATAAGGCTTTAAACTAAGGATGAAAGTAAAACTAAAGCACCATTTCTCTAAAGTTGTTGCTGATTTTATCTATATAAAGAGGTTTCTTTTACATTTCGTTGCAAATATAGTCGTGAAGGAAATAGAATATCAACTGTTCGGGATGAGCTCACAATAAACACAAAATAAATTGCATGAAAACAGCGACACCATCTGCAATCAGATGTTTATTCGTTCAACTAATAATAAAAAGTAAGGATAAAAAGTATGTTGGCAAACCTAAGTTTTCGCACCAAATTAATTGCTCTGCTTGCCGCTGCGGTTATTGGTTTCATTGTGGTTACCATCGTTGCTCTACAAGGGCTAAAAGTACAAGAAACTTCCGCTTCCAAATTTGAAACACTGACCACAGTCGATAAAGACTTAGCGTCCCTCGTTATTACCTTAATGGAAGAGTATGAAGTACTAAATGGAATTGACAACAGTACTTATGCAACCTTTTTGGAGCAGCTTGATCTTAATTATTCCTCCTCAATGGCAACTCTTGAACAAAACGTCGCCATCCTCACTGACCCTGAAGCAAAGAAAAATCTTAACGATGTCATCGCCGCATTAACAGCTTACAGTGATGTTGTGAAACAACTAGTCACTCAAAGACAAAAAGTTGGCTTCAATGGTTCATCTGGCTTTAAAGGCCAAATCTCAGCTTTAGGGGAAAAAGTGACGACTGAAATCTCCTTTCTAAGTCTCGTCAAACAAGAATTTTTACCCGTACGTGAGGCAGAAAAAAACTTTATCTTTGAGCCAACAGTAGCCAATAAAGAAGCCTTCATGGGGCGTTACGATAAATTCTATAAACGCGTTACCAACTTTGGCCTTGAAGAACGCTTTGGCGAAGTCATTAACACTTACTTATCTGCGATCGAAACATTTGATAAAGAAACCCATACCCTAGCAGAGCTTCAGCAATTATTTACCACAGATAAAGAAATTTTAGGTGCGGCTCGTATCGCCGCAGCCGACTATATGCAAAATGCGGTTGCAGAAGCTCGCCAACAAGCCTCAGCTAGCTCTCAACAAGCCAGTATCAGCTTAATCACCGTCAGCATTGTCGTTGCGATCGTCGCTTCATTAATTCTGATGGGAATTGGTAGCAATGTTAAAAAAACACTCTCCCAAATCATCAAAGATCTTGGCAAAGTGAAAGGTGGTGACCTCACCGCTCGCTTGACAGTAAACCAGAAGCGTAATGATGAATTTGACTCCTTGTGTAGTTCGGTTAATGAAATGACCAGTGGTCTTGGTTCAGTCATCGGTGATGTTGTTACCACCACACGGGACGTCAGTACAATGATGACCGAGCTAAATTCAACGGTTACTAAAATTGCCGACAGCAACCGATCAGTAAGTCAACAAACCAATTCTATTGCCGCGGCAACAGAAGAAATTTCAACGACAATATCGAGCATTTCAACAACAACAGAAGAACTTAGTGAGCAATCTCAAAATACCTATAATTCAGCCAAAGTAGGTTCCGAGACAATTAAAGAGGCGCTCTCGAATCTCTCTGGCACAATCGAAATTGTGAACGAAACCAGTGAGCACCTAAATGAACTAGGACAGCTATCAAAAGACATTGATAACGTTATTGGTATGATCAATGACCTAGCAAATCAGACAAATCTACTCGCACTAAATGCGGCCATTGAAGCGGCACGAGCTGGAGAAGCAGGCCGAGGCTTCTCTGTTGTCGCGGACGAAGTGCGTTCACTTGCCGAAAAAACAGTCGATGCTACCGCTAAGATCACGGATATTGTTGGCACAATTCAATCATCGACACAAACAGCCATTGAGACAATGCAAAGCGGCCAGGAAAGCCTACACTCTATTGAAGTATTTAGTGAGAAGGCGGAAGTCGCTATTCGTGAGATAGAGAACAATGCACAAACTAGCTCATCTTCTTCCATTGATATGGCTCGATCTATCCAAGAAGTGGCCAAAACAGCCGTACACATGAGTGAAGAAATGGACAAAATTGCTCAACAGTTACAACGTGATAGCGGCAACATAGACAGCATTGAAGAGAATACTCGCCATATCCATGACCAAGTAAATAGTCTGGATAGCAAAACCGGTGTATTCACTACTAGCCGTTAATTTCTTTTCATTAAGCCCTGTATTATACGCCATAAAAAAGGCCGGTTTCATCAGACACCGGCCTTTTCTTGGTCTTGCAAAAACCCGCCCCTAGAGCGCCGCGTATTCTTTTTCCCAACGCTTCGCTTCTTTCTTAGATGGACCGCCTAAGACATTAACAGCAGTACGCATCCGCATACGCGAAATATCCGAACCAAGAATCGCCATTGAATCGAATACAGAGACAGAAGCTGTACTACCTGAAATAGCAACAAACAAGGGTGCAAAAAAGTCTTTCGGTTTGATATCCATAGCTTGAGCTAAGGCTTTCAATTCATTAAAGATGGTGTCTTTCTCCCATTGCTTTAACGCTTCTAGGCGCCACAAGGCAAATTGCATCGCCTTTCGAAGCGTTTCTTCTTCCATTTTTACCATGGCAAAGTCTTCTTTGTTAATGGGCAACAGACCTTTTAAGAAGAAACCTGCCACCTCCGCCACATCAGAGAAGGTTTCCACGCGCGGCATAATCAATGGCAGAATCTGCATTAAATATTCTGGATTCAATGCCCACTCGACATATTTCTGTGCAAAGGTTTCAGGGGTCAGGTCCTCACGAATCCACATACCATTTAGCCAACTCAATTTCTCAACATCAAAAACAGGCCCTCCTAAAGAAACACGTTGAATGTCGAAATTTTCAATCATGTCATCAAGGGAAAATTTCTCACGCTCATCCGGCATGGACCAGCCCATACGACCAAGGTAGTTGATTACCGCTTCCGCCATATACCCCATACGTTGGTAGTACAAAATGCTAGTTGGATTTTTACGCTTAGATAGCTTGGACTTATCAGGATTACGTAACAAAGGCATGTGACACAAGGTCGGCATATCCCAACCAAAATATTGATAAAGTAAAATGTGCTTAGGTGCCGAGTTAATCCACTCTTCTCCACGAATTACATGGGTAATTTTCATCAAGTGATCATCAACCACATTAGCAAGGTGATAAGTCGGCATACCATCCGCTTTCAAGAGCACCTGCATATCGACTTGCGCCCAATCAATCTCAATGGTGCCACGCAGCATATCGTCAACCACACAAGTCCCCTCTTCAGGAATCTTCATACGGATAACATAAGGTATGCCAGCGTCTAACTTGGCTTGAACTTCTTGTTCGGTTAGTTTCAGAGCTCGACCATCGTATTTTTGCTGTAATCCTTGTTCCTTTTGCTCAATACGCATTTGATCAAGCTCTTCTGACGTTTCAAATGCATAAAATGCGTGGCCTTTATCCACTAGCTCTTTGGCATATTGCCCGTAGATATCACCACGCTCACTCTGACGATAAGGGCCATATTCTCCCCCTACGTCAGGGCCTTCGGCCCAATCAAGCCCCAACCAACGTAAAGCGTCCAAAATCATTTTTTCAGACTCCGGCGTACTACGCGTTTGATCGGTATCTTCAATACGTAAAATGAACTTGCCACCCATTTTACGAGCAAAGGCCATATTAAATAGGGCAACATAAGCGGTTCCCACATGTGGGTCGCCCGTGGGTGATGGCGCAATACGTGTTCTAACCTCAGACATAACGATCTCATTTATCCGTTTCATAAAATGGCATTATTATAATCGCCTCATCGCCAGCGGGTAAGAGGTTCCTTGGATCTTTTCTGCAATGAAGTTTGATAATTGCACAACTTTGTTCTGTAAAGTATAAAAACGACGCACCAAAAATAAACACACCTTTGAAAAACGCCTCATTTCAGTGATTGAACAAGATGTTTCTCTTCCCTATTTCATCACAAGTAGTCACTGAAACAGTAAATTCCCCCTCATGAGAATGGATCCCTAGCACTTCCTGCTCATGGTCTGTTTATTGCTTTTACTTCAACAAACTAACTGACATTTTTTGATCACAAGGAAACGCTGATGATACTCATGCCAGGAACCGTCTTAATGGCCGCTATTCCCCATAGCGCTCGTTTATTTATTTTTATTCTACTAGGAGCTATTGGCTGCTCGATTCCTTTTATTCCACTATTTTCACTCCAGCCAATTACACCTATCCTAGTAACGACCTGCTTATTGGTCTACTTCTCAATATCAGCAAGTCAGTTAACACGGTTACGCCTAAAAGAGTTTATGCAGCACTTTGACAAACCAAACCTGAGCGTTATTGAACTGTCTTACAATGATAAAGAATTTAATCATCTAGCGAGTCAGATAAACCTATTGCTACGAACACTAGAAAGAAAAGGACATTTAATACAAAGCTGCTCTCAAGAGACCCGTTATACAGCCACTGAATTACAAAATTCCTCAAATGATGTTGCTGATGGCGCTCAAGAAGAATACCTTGCCCTTGATGCTTTGGCCGCTACCAGTGAAGAAATGAGTACTACCATCAATGATATTGCCTCTCGCATAAAGCTCACCTCTGATGTAGCCAATCGTACCCGTTTACAATCGGAAGAAGGTCAAACCGCGCTAGATGTATTGAAACGACATATGGAAACCATAGCGTCGACAGTGGAAAGTAACCAACAGCAAATGAAGGAATTAATTAAAGCAACCGAAGACATAGGCAGCTTTGTCACCACCATAGGAAAAATTACCGAGCAAATAAACCTTCTATCACTTAATGCCGCCATAGAATCCGCTCGAGCTGGCGAAGCAGGACGAGGCTTTGCTGTTGTTGCCAATGAAGTACGCACATTAGCCTCTAATACTGAACAGGCAACTCAGGACATTAATCACCTTGTTGGCTCAATCGTCACTCAAGTGAGCGCATCAGAAAAAACCAGCCTTGCACTAATTGAATTTACACGCAGTGCAACAGACAGCTCAACAGAAGTCACCAAGTCTCTAACATCCATCTATCAAGCCGCCCAATCAACCCAAGAAGAAATTGCCTTATCTACTGAACTGATCTCGGAATTTAGTCTTGCCAATGAGCAAATGTGTGAGCGCCTACAGAACATTGCCGCAGTCAGTGAAAAACATAGCCAAGCCAGTAAAGACACCAAAGATATGGTGAAATACCTTGAATGGCTCTCCTCCCGATTGGAACAAAAGGAGTTGCAATCATGATACTTATTAGTCTTTTTGTTGGTATCTGTGTTGCCATAATCGTACTCGCAATCAGCCGCCAAATATGGGCAAAAAAACAGTCAAAACAAAAATCAATAAACGGAGTGTCAGGAATAAAACAGCTTATTGAGTTAATCAAACTGACTCAACAGCATAGGGGAATGCACTCTGGTTTTATCAATGGACAAAGCGAGTTTAAAAGTAAGCTAGATTCACTGGAAAGCAACATTCAATATCGATACAAGGCTCTACTCAAGTTTGAAGCAGAACAAAAATACCCAGACTCTTTAAGCTCACACTATCAATTCAAACAATGGCAAAGATTAATACAAGCAAACAATATAACCAGTTCTGAAAGTTTCCAACTCCACTCAGGCCTGATCGCTCGTCAGCTAGATGCGTTATGGGATATGTCTGACGAATTTGCACTCACTTCAAACCACGACGAAGAAATTCGTAGCTCAGCACAAAGGTTCGTAAAAACATTGCCTGAACTGGCAGAAGCATTTGGACAAGTTAGAGCACTATCAGTACAAATTGCCTCAACGCAAACCATCAGTTCAGATAAAAAGTTACAACTTGTGTTCACCCTAGGAAAAATTGAGAAACACCTTCACGCACTGCGTTCATCCCTTGCAAAAAAAGACTATGAACACCTAAACCAGTATGTTCAAAAAGTGACGCTAAGTATTAAGGAGCAGAATATTAACAAACAAAACCCTGATACCCTATTCAAAGAAGCCACCCAAATTATTGATGAGGTTTTTAGTTTTATTCATTCAGGGTTTGAACAACTTAAGCAGAAGGTATCGGCACTTTAAAATTTGGGGGTATAGCGTAATTGGGAAAGGCGAACACCAATTTCTACATCCGTTTTTAGCGCCACCAGCATCCGAGATTGCAGACACTGCTCATAACCACCGGACAACAATCCTTGGATACGTTCAGAGTAATGGCTGAGGTTTGCATAAATGGCTTCTATCGTATCGAAAGATTCTATAATGCTCACTGCCGTTTTAGGACCTATTCCTTTTACCCCAGGAATTCGGTTCGTGGTGTCCCCTATTAAAGCCCAATAATCCACCAGCTGATGAGCCCCAATACCGTATTTTTCTGCTACCCAGACTTTGTCATAACCAAGTTTAGCAAAATAGTCATATTGCAGAATCACTTCATTATCGAGAAGCTGTGTAAAGCCTTTATCAGTCGAGACGATATAAGACTTCACCCCACTCTGCGCCGCCTTTACTGCCAAGGTCGCAATCAAATCATCGGCCTCCCAGCCATCTAGCCTTAGGCAAGGTAAATGGTTATAACGAAACAACTTGGCAAAATCAGGCAAGGATTCAAGTAACTTATCATCCATAGGCACACGGCCCAACTTATACTCTGGATACAGTTGGTGACGCCATGTCTGGCCGCTAGAGTCAAAAACCACGACCGCATAGGAAGGGTTAAACTGCTTGGTTAGCTTAGCCAAAGCCTCAATCGCGATACTCTGAGTTCTTTCTACTCGACGATCTAAGTCTTCTTCAGATACCAACGCCGCATATTGGCGACGAATCAAATTCAGTCCATCGATAATTAATAGTTTCTTGTCCACACATAACCCTTTATTTGTGACATATTTGTTTATTATAAGTTGAGTAATTTAGAAAAGGCCCCTAGAACCCTTTATAGTTCTCAAAGTAGCCTATTCGACCATAATGACTCTTTACAATGTAAAATAAAGAAACAAGGACTTTTCATGAAAAAACTCATCGCCATTGGTTGTTATTCTTTCGCACTAACCACAACAAACTCAGCATTTTCTGGCCCTATAATAAATGCCGTTATTGGTTTGGATAACAGCCAAATCACGGAATTGAACCAAGGCATCAGCTTAATACCAAACAAGGCAAGCATACTGCCTTTAGAAGAGGCTTTTTCACCTATTTCCTTCATGCAAAACGATGCAAATGCTAATTGGATCAACTCAATAGGAAACAAGGTAAAAGTGGAGCACAAACTACGAGATTTAAATTATACAGGGACACTTAGTAAAATAGAGTCAAACGCATTTTTATTGAAGGTAAATAATAAACCAATATTACTGCCTCTAGACGATTTCTACTTAATCCCACTTGAAAATCAAACAAGCGGCAAGAATAACCAGCAGCAATATCCAGCCAAACTGAGCTACCAAAGCAACCAGCTATCATGGACACCACAACTCAGTCTAATCGTTGCAAACGGCAAAATAATCATTCATCAAAACGCCCTATTACATAATCGTTCAGACACCTCCATCGAACTCAAAAATAGCCTACTACACTACTCTCGGTCACAACCTACCCTGTTTAAAGCTGAGCGAACATCAATGGCGCTACAATCTTCTGTCCGCCCCATAGAATACCAAAACAACGAAGCGACCTATTCTTTAGAAAGCATCACCCTTGCTCCTCATACCGATACGCTTTATCCCCTTAAAAATACCAGAAGTAAAATTGAGCAATCAGTTCATACTGCTAGTCTGTTTACCCGTAATAACAACAGAAATAATAGAGGAAAAATCGATCTAAATTTCCAAAGCATGATGAAATTCACTTTCACTGAAGAAGGGTTACCTGGGGAATATCAGCTTTATTGGCAAAGAGACAACTTACTTATTCCTGGTAACAAGACATATTTCAATACTGTCAGGGCTAAGCAAACAGCCAGTATAAGCAGTAATAAAAGCCTAGACCTGACAGGTAATATCACCCTAGTCAGTGCATCATCGCCTAAACTTCCTACCACACAAATATGGGAAGCCAAAATTCGAAATAACTCAAATCAAACACAGAGCTTTTCTATTGAACAAAGCGTAGAAGGTATATTAGAAAGCGTGGCGGGAGATGGTGTCAGTCAATCAAGTGCGAATACCCTAATGCTGACAGGGCAAATAAAAAGCCATTCAACAAAAGTCATTCAATACACTCTGAAATTAAAAAAGTAGTACCTTTAATCAGAAGGGTTTCAATAGACGCACCCTGTTTATGCATGAGTTTTCCACATTCAAAGCTAATTTAAAGCATTTCGTTATGGTATGGTCAATAATCATAATAGATATAGCAAGAGCAGCACTGCCCCAAGGACAGGACCTGAGGTAGTATTATAACTATATTTCATACTAAGAGCCCACAGAGATCCATGAAAAAGCATATTGTATCATCACTAGTCGCCATCGCCGTGCTAAGCAGCACATCCACCCAAGCAGAAAGCCTTTATGAAGTCTATCAGCTTGCTATTCAAAATGACCCCGGTCTTCGAGCAGCAGCCGCGACTTACCGAGCAGAAAATGAAAGCTTAACAGTAACCAAAGGTAACCTATACCCAAGCATTACTTTTAATGGCAACCTTGGTTATAAAACCGCTGATGGCCCTGTCAATGATGTGGATACCACAACCAACTCATTATCGCTTGACATGAATTACCCCATCTATTCTCCGGCACTCAACTATGCTGTGGATGCGGTAGAGTTAAGCTACAAAAATGCGGGGGTTACTTTTGACAACACTAAAGAAGACCTAGCACTCACGGCATTAACAGAATATTTCAATCTATTGATCGCACAAAGCACCCTAAAAACCACCCAAGCTCAAGTAAAAAGTACAGCAAGCCAATTAGATAGAACCAAAAAACAATATGAAGTGGGTCTAGCTTCCATTACTGATTTACAAGACACACAGGCTGAGTACGACTCAATTCGCGTTACCGAATTAAGCGCCCGCTCTGATGTTTCCTACGCTCAAAAAGTTTTATTTCAAAGAACAGGGCATGTCATTAATGACAGCAAACAGCTATCTACCGATTACCCAATTAAACTCGACCCAAATATGACAGTTGAGTCTTTAATTAATCAAGCTAGAGCGAACAATAAAGACTTACGAGCCTTAACGATTTCTGTAGAAAGTGCTGAAAACAACATTCAAATTCAAAAATCGAATGGTCGCACCCCCTCTGTCGTCTTAACAGGTTCACTTGCTCGTAATGATACCGACAGCACTCCAGTCGGAAACCAAGATGGCGCAGTCAATAGTGCCACGATTGGTTTAGGCGTTAGTATCCCACTTTACAGTGGCGGTGCAATTAACGCGACAGTACGCCAAGCCGTTGCCCAATCGGAATCTGTCATCGAACAAAAAGCCAGTGCTTTACAAGGCATTGAACTCAACATTCGTAGCCTATACCTTGAACTGCAAACAGCAGTGGCACAAATTGCCGCCCAGCAACAGCTTATACGCTCACGTTCCAGCGCTCTGGAAGCAACAAGAGCTGGCTACGATGTTGGTACACGTAATCTCGTTGAATTATTGGATGCGCAATCCAACCTATACAACGCACAAAATACCTACGAGCAATACCGCTATAATTTTGTTGTCAAAAAACTTAACTTACTCGAAGAAACAGGCGAGTTAAGCGAAGACAAAATTCAAGAATTAGACAAGTGGTTAGTGTCTACTAAATAACGCGTTTAGAAATCACAAAAAAACCGTAAAGCATTACTTTACGGTTTTTTTTCGACTAAATTCAGGAAAATTAATTCGAACGGCTAATCAAGGTCGTTCGTTGGGTAAATCTCGCTAACACCTTATACAGGCCATAGGCATCATGACTGCCTGCTAACTCACGAATAGAATGCATAGCAAAGGTCGGCAAACCTATATCAATCGTCGGCACACCGATCTCACCAGAAGTAATCGGGCCGATAGTACTTCCGCACCCCATGTCACTACGCACCACAAAACATTGTACATCGTAGTTTTCTTCTGCGGCAATATCTCGATAGACACTGGCCGTTTCACTGTTTGTAGCGTACCTCTGATTCGCATTTACCTTGATAACAGCCCCTTTGTTAATCGCAGGCGCATGATTTTTATCATGTTTATTAGCATAGTTAGGATGCAAAGCATGAGCATTATCTGCAGACACCAGCATAGAGCGCTGAATAGATTGAACATACTGTTCTGGGTTAGGCGTTAAGCGGCGTAAAACATCTTCTAAGAAAGGCCCATTTGCACCACAGGCAGACAAGCTACCTATCTCTTCATGGTCAGTACAAATAAGCAAACTAGGACACCGAGAGTCAGAGTCAAGTAAGGACTGCAAACCGACAAAGCAACTCAAGAGGTTATCCAATCGCGCTGACGCAATATACTCTTGATGCAAGCCAACTAAAGCAGGAGCCTGAGTATCATACAAACTAAGCTCAAAATCTAAAATTGAAGCCATCGACAAATCCGTATACTGAGCCTCAAGTTGGCTAATTAGCAACTGATGCAAATCAAACTCATTTTCCACCCCACACAAAATAGGCAATATTTCTTCCTGTGGATTCACCGAAAAGCCATCGTTCACCCCACGATTTAAATGAATCGCTAAATTCGGCACCACAGCAATAGGGTCTTTGAAATCCACTAAACGACTAACAATCTCACCATTATCCGTTTTCAAAGTAACGCGGCCAGCAATGGATAAATCTCTATCTAACCATGTGTGTAACAAAACACCGCCGTAGACCTCTACCCCTAATTGATGATAACCAAATCGATCCACCTGAGCATTTGGCTTTAATTTTAAACAAGGGCTATCGGTATGAGCCCCTATCATGCGCCAACCAGTTTGGCTAAAATTCAAACTAGGTGCGGTAAAAGCAATCAAAGAAGACTCATTACGAGTAACAAAATACTGCTTACCTTCTTCTATCACCCAATCATCCGCTTCGAATAATTCGACAAAACCCTTAGCCAATAAAGCACGACGCATACTGTCTGTTGCATGAAATGGTGTTGGTGAAGCTTGAAGAAATGACAGCAAAGAATTGTTAAAACTTGAATATTCCATAATTTCCCGCAAGGACAATGCCTTAAAAAAAGTGACTTTTTAACTGTTAGGCTGGTCTTACTGCTCTGTGTCTAATATGATTTTACCAATGACGCATAAAATAGATTGAGAGTACCCATACCGGATGAACTATAAACGCTTTTTACTTTGCCTGTTAACAGGCCTTACCCTTACAACATCTGCGTCCGCCTATCAGGAGTTACAACCTCCTCATGAATACGACAAAGTATCCAAAGAATTGGTTGAGATGCTGGAAGCCATTCACTATAACAGACCCATTATTGATGATCGAATCTCGGCAATGGCCTTTGATTACTATATCGATGCCCTAGACCCAAGCAAAAGCTTTTTCCTGCAAGCGGATATAGACCAACTGTCTCAATACAAAGACAGCTTTGATGATGCCTTGAGAAGCGGTGATACCCAAATTGCCTACACCATCTACAACCTTTATCTTAAACGTGTTGAAAATAGACTCATAAGCTTACAAGACACCTTGCCAGACATGGTAAAAGCCTTTGATTATGAAAAAGACGAAACACTCAATGCTGACCCAGATACTCTACAATGGGCGAAAACAGAAAAACAACTGGATGACTACTGGCGTAAACGCATAAAAAACCGCGCCTTAACCCTAAAATTAAACGGTGACGATGAAACAAAGATCATTGAAATCATAGAGCGCCGTTACAAGAACCAACTTAAGCGTGTTGATCAAACCAATGCCGTCGACATCTACCAGACCTTCGCCAACTCGATCACCGCTGCGCTAGATCCTCACTCAACCTATTTTGCGCCTCGTGCTTCAGAAACCTTTAACATTAACATGAGCCTGTCACTAGAAGGCATAGGCGCTGTTCTGCAAATGGATGATGACTACACCAAGGTGGTGCGCCTCATTCCGGGCGGCCCAGCCATGACCCAAAGTGAGCTTGCGGCAAGCGACAAGATCATTGCCGTTGGACAAGAAGGCAAAGCCATGGTCGATGTGGTGGGTATGCGTCTTGACGATGTAGTGGACATGATTCGTGGCGAACGTGGCACGACAGTGAACTTAGAAATTATTCCAAGTAAAGACGGTACTCAGACCAGTAAGATCATCAGCATTGTTCGTGAAAAAGTAAAACTAGAAGACCAATCCGCAAAAAAAGAAGTAGTCGAAGTAAAACGCGGTGATCAAACCTACAAGGTGGGCGTGATTAAACTGCCAACTTTCTATTCTGATTTTGCCGCCATTCAAGCGGGTGAGAAAAACTATAAAAGCTCCACCAGAGACACCAAAAAGCTCATCGAAGAATTACGTAAAGAAAGTATTTCTGCGCTCATTCTAGACCTAAGAAATAATGGCGGTGGCTCATTGCAAGAAGCAAATGCCCTAGCCGGTCTATTTATCCCTTCAGGTCCAGCCGTACAGATCCGTGACGGCAGCGGTCGCGTTACCCCGCTAGGAGACACAGACAACAGCATTACCTACAGCGGCCCAATGGCAGTGCTCATTAATCGCATGAGTGCCTCTGCTTCAGAGATAGTCGCGGGAGCCTTACAAGACTACGGACGTGCCCTAATCCTTGGTAACCAAACCTTTGGTAAAGGCACGGTACAAGTATTACAGGGAATGGATAAAGGCCAACTAAAAGTGACCCAAGCTAAGTTTTATCGCATATCAGGAGAAAGCACGCAGCATAAAGGCGTGATGCCTGACATCCCGTTTCCTTCTCTGGTTGATAAAGATAAGGTGGGCGAAAGCGCATTAGACAACCCGCTTGCATGGGATAAAATCCATGAAACCCGCTACCCAGTCTATTGGGATATGAAAGCCTACTTGCCTATTTTAGAACCACGCCACGAATCTAGAATGGCAAAAGACCCTAACTTTATTGCGCTCAATGAGCAGATAGTTGAGTTTAAAAAGCAAATAGAGGATTATAAAAACATCTCTTTGAAAGAAAGTACTCGCATTGAACAAAGAGAAGAAAGTAAAACCAAAGAACTCGCTCGTGAGAATACTCGACGCAAAGCGCTAGGGCTCGACCCCGTCGCCTCGGTGGATGACATAAAACCAGTGGAAGAAGATACCTATGCCAAAGAAGGCGCAGAAATCTTACTCGATTTTATTGCCATCAACCAACAGGCACAAAAAGAAGCCAGCCAAAAACAAGCAAGCAACTAACGAAGACGAAAGGGAGATGCGACGACTCACATCTCTCTTTTTCAACTACATTGCGACCATTTTTATCCCTCTTGAAAAAATAATGACATGGCAAAAGCAACATCCGACCGCAACACCATCGACCTCTTCGGCAAACCTGTAGGGCGCCCTCGCAGACAACCACTCAACCGAAAAGAACAACTAAAACGCAACAAGCGCATACAGAGGGAAAAAGAAAAAGCCCTAGGCATGAAACGTCTTGAATTAGTGATTGATCAATCCATCATCGACAAACTCGATCAACTTTGTAAACTAGACGATGTAAAGCGTGCTGAATGGCTAACCAACTACATTAGCCAAAAATATGATTCGCTCAGCGCCAGTCAGTTAAAAAAAGCCGCTTCAAGCTAACGTAGAACACCTCATACTGCTTTATGAGGAAAAAACACGCTAAGCAAGCATGATTTGCTATACTCACCCGCTCATTTTACGAACAGTTCGATATAATATGGCCAAGCTCTACTTTTACTATTCTGCAATGAATGCAGGTAAATCCACTGTCTTGTTACAATCTGCCCATAACTATCAAGAACGAGGCATGCGTGTACTGTTACTGACTGCTGCCATTGATGACCGCTTTGAGACAGGAAAAATATCCTCACGTATCGGCATTGCCGCTGACGCGAGTCTATTTGATAAAAATACAGATATCATGGCATTGATTCAGAACGAAAAAGATCAAGAGCCATTAAACTGCATCCTAATAGACGAAGCACAGTTCCTTACCAAACAACAGGTCCATATGCTGTCCAATGTGGTCGATGAATTAAACATTCCAGTTTTAGCCTTTGGTATACGTACCGACTTTAAAGGCGAATTATTCGAAGGCAGCCAAGCTTTACTCGCTTGGTCTGATAAGCTAGTGGAATTAAAAACCGTCTGTCATTGTGGTAGCAAAGCCATTATGGTCATTCGGATCGATGCACAAGGGTTACCCGTTAAAGAAGGTGATCAGGTAGAAATTGGCGGTAATAACCGCTACCTATCTGTCTGCCGTAAACACTTCAAAGAAGCCGTGAGAGATTAATATGTGGTTCAAGAACGCCCAAATTTTCCAATTGCAAGATACAGAATCACTGGATACCAATGAGCTGATTGACAAGATCCCTGAGTTCCCATTGAAAGAGTGTGGTTCACAAGAAGAATTCTCTTTTGGTTGGCTGCCCCTTATTCGCAACAGCGAGCAATGGAGCCTAGCCAGTGATCGCTGCCTATTGTTCCGTGCTGGTAAAGAAGAAAAGGTGCTGCCGTCTGCTGTCGTACGAGAAGAATTAGAAACAAAAGTCGCTGAAATAGAACTGATTGAAGGTCGCAAAGTCGGCCGTAAAGAAAAATCCGACATGAAGGACGAATTGGTTTTCACCCTACGTCCAAAAGCCTTTTCAAAGCGTACTGACATTTGGGCTTACATTGATCTAAAAGCAAAAATCCTAGTTCTCAACAGCACCAATGCCAGCATGACAGAACAACTCTTCAAACACCTGCAAACCACCCTTGGCAGCTTTCCGATGACGCCATTACAGGCGCAAGTTTCTCCGTCTTCCCTAATGACAGATTGGCTAGTAAAAAATGACGTACCAGCCAGTTTAGAAACTGGGGATGAATGTGAAATACAGGACAGCTCAGAAGACAAAGCTACGATTCGCTTTAAATCTTTAGAGCCATTGTCAGAAGACGTAACACGCCACCTAGAACAAGGCATGGCGGTGAAAAACCTCGCCCTACGTTGGTCAGACAAACTCAGCTTTGTGCTCCATGAAGATCTCACCTTACGTAAAATCAAGTTTGATGACGCCCTAAAAGAAGCCGCATTTAATGACTCTCAGGGTGGCGGCTTATCCGATATGGATGCCAACTTCTCGCTAATGACCCTCACCATGAGAGAATTTTTTGCCTCTTACTGCCTGTGGTTTGAAATCGATCAAACAAGCTCCCAATAGACTAAACTTATCCTCTCCCAAGCTTTTCCACAAATACCGTGGATAAGCTTGGGGAGAACATTCGCCAAGCAAGTGATAATGGTGATTCGTTGCAAATCCGACTCAGCGCCCTACAGAAAAGGACGTTCAAGTTAACCGTTAAATAAAGCCTTGAGCAGACATGTCAAAACTTAAACAAGAACAAAGCATTGCAAAACGAGTCACCCTAATCGGAGCCATTTGGGATGCTATTTTAGGCTTGGCAAAAATTGTGGCTGGCTATTTCTCCCAATCACAAGCGCTCATCGCAGATGGCATTCACTCCCTATCGGATTTAGTCACCGACGTCTTTGTCTACTTTGCCGCTTCCAACGCCAGACAAGCCCCTGACGCCAACCACCCATATGGTCACCTGCGCTTTGAAACCGTAGCGACGGTCTTTTTAGGTTTAATATTGGTGGCCGTTGCTATCGGCATCGGCTATCAATCGATTAGCGCACAAACGCAAGCACAATTTACCTGGTATGGTGTCGCCGCCATACTCGCCACCATAGTAGTCAAGGAAGCGATCTTTCATTACACCAAAAAAGCCGGTGAAGAAATCAACAGTAAATTACTGATTGCTAACGCATGGCACAGCCGCAGTGACGCACTATCTTCCATTGCCGTACTCATTGGTTTAATCGGGGTGTATTTTGGTTACCCTTGGGCCGACATGCTGGCTTCCATCGTAGTGGCAGTATTAATTGGTAAAATGGCCATCGGCATGATGTGGGAAAGTTTGACGGAATTAGTCGATACGGCCCCCGACCCAAAACTCATTGAACAAATCAAAGAAACGGCCAACAGCCTGAAAAATGTCATGGCGCCCCATGATGTCAGGGCCAGATCCATGGCCGGTAAAATCTATTTAGACATGCACATTCATGTGCCCAGTCATGCCAGTGTCAGCGAAGGTCACTACCTTGGCGATCTCGTCATCTACACCATCAAAAAAGCCCACCCTCAAGTCGAGGATGTGATGGTACATATTGATACCGATGACAAAATTCAAATCGCCGATACGCTTCACTCGCAAAACGGCAAGCCTGAGCATTTAAAGCTTCCCGCTCGCCATCAAATACTCGCCGACCTTGGCTTTCTATTACGTCAGCATACTGGCTACCTTGATATCCCCAACACTCGTTTGCATTACCTAGGTAACACACTCGAACTAGAGCTAATTGCTGACGCCTCAAAAACACCAGAAGACAGCAACCTACAACAGCTAGTGGCACGCATCAACCAAGACCTGTTAACAACCGCCTACATAAGCAAAGCAACAGTACTCTGGCAATTTCCCAGCGCCTAACTCTTTTCCTCAAACTTAGTCTCGTCGGTGAGAGCCTCACTATTCAGATACGCTTCCGGTAGAGACTTGGTGGTTTTCGCGCCCATTTGCTTGAGTTTTTCTGCTCTCATCATTAAGTTACCACGCCCTAAGCTGAGCTTCTTCAACGCGGCATCATGACTGCGGCTAACCGAATCCAGCTTGCTACCGATATCATCCATATCTTGCACAAAGGACGAAAACTTATCGTACATGGCCCCAGCCTGACGGGCGATTTCAATGGCATTTTGACTTTGCTTTTCATTGCGCCATATATTTTGAATAGTACGCAAGGTCGCTAATAAATTAGAGGGCCCGACAATAATAATATTGTGCTCAAACGCTTCACTGAACAAGCTATTATCCCCCTGCAAAGCCAGACCAAACGCCGCCTCAATGGGAATAAACAACAACACAAAATCGAGCGAGGTGATCCCCGGCAAGTCATGATAGGACTTAGCACTGAGGTCTTTCATATGGCGACGCACCGCATCCAAATGCTGCTTTAACGCCCTGCTGCGTTCCTCATCACTTTGCGCCTCCATATAAGCAAGGTAACTCACCAACACCATTTTGGAATCGACAATAACCTGTTTGCCTTCAGGCAAATGAATCACCACATCCGGCTGTAAACGACGCCCTGCTTCTGTCTGATAAGACGTTTGCACCTGATACTCGCGACCTTTTTCTAACCCTGAACGCTCCAAAATACGCTCTAAAATCACCTCCCCCCAACCACCTTGCAGCTTATTCTGGCCTTTCAAGGCATGGGTTAAATTTATCGCATCGTCGCTGATTTTCTGATTAAGCTGCTGTAGGCCTTTAATTTCTTTTACCAAAGAAAAGCGCTCTCGCGCTTCGTCTTGATAACTCTTATCCACACTCTCTTTGAATTTTTGAATTTGACTGCCGAGGGGGGTCAGCAAAGAACCTAACTGACGCTCATTTTCTTTCGCTAATTGTTGACCCTGATGGCTCATGATCTCCTGAGCCATTTGCTTAAACTCGGTCTCATTTTGCTTCTTTTGCTCACGATAAAAGGCTTCCTTTTCCTGCCACACACTTTGCGCGGCCGCAAACTGCTGCTCTAAAGTCAGCGCTTCTTTTTCCAAATAATGAATTTGGTCTTTGGCTTGCGTCAAAAGCCGCTGTAATTCCTCATTTTGTTGCTGTATTTTTTCCTCTGTACGCTGCCACTGACGGCGCATAGCCTGTACAATAAAACCCGCAAGGCCAGATAATAGAATCGCGCCGATACAAAAGCCCGATAATGCCCAAACGGATTGCCAAAGCCAATTTTCCATATACTTTACAACCTATTATTTTTCATAGAGAAACAGTCGAAGTTTACATGGATTACTACCTCAGCCCAACACACACTCAACGTTTCGACCTTGAAATAAAAAACAGCCAGTTCATCACCACAGTGTGTCGAACCAAGGGGCGTGACGAGGCAAAAGCCTTTGTTAATCAAATGCGCATGCGTTATCCAGATGCCAATCATCATTGCTGGGCATGTGTGGCCGGCGCACCAGATAATGTGCATATGTGGGACCAAAGCGACGATGGTGAACCAAAAGGCACAGCAGGCAAGCCCATGCTGAATGTGTTACAACATTCGGATTTTGGCGAAACCACAGTGGTCGTCACACGTTATTTTGGTGGTATAAAGCTCGGCGCAGGTGGCTTAGTTCGAGCTTATAGCCAAGCCGTACAGGAAGCCCTCAGTCAAACAGAACATGAAAGTATTTACCCACGGACCCCAGTTCAGCTAAAAATCGCCTACCCTTTATTAGGAAAAGTCGAATATTGGTTAGAACAAAGCGACATCGAGGTGAATAACAAAACCTACAGCGACAGCATAATCATTGAGCTTGCTGTTATTGAACGTACCTGGCCTGAACACAAAGTCACTCTGACGGATTTATGCCAAGGTAGCTTAACTTTAATTGAACCGGACAAAGCATAACTATGTACCAAACTGGACAAAGATGGAGCAGCCGCAACGAGCCTGATCTCGGCGTTGGCATGATTATCGAAAAACAAAATCGATCCTTTACGATACATTTCCCTGATGCGGAATCTGATCGCCAATATTCAAGCAGCCAGACCAGTCTAGTTCGACGCACCCTAACGGTCGGAGACCAATTACATTACCAAGACGACACCTTCACCGTACTCGAAGTAGAAGAAATCGACGGCTTAATCGAATACCGCGTCAGCGACGATGACGACTGGCTCGAAGAATCCCTTATCCAATTTCCACGTAACGACAAAAACGAGCTGGACTCATTATTAGCGCTCTCACCAGCCCGTCGCATGTGGTTTGACCTACGTCGTCATACCCTAGAACATCAAGCCACCCATGCCGCTTCTCAGGTACGTGGTTTAATGGGCCTAAAAGCCGAACTGCTGCCACACCAAATTTACCTTGCCAATGAAATCGCCAACCGTCCACAGGCACGGGCTTTACTGTGTGACGAAGTCGGCATGGGGAAAACCCTAGAAGCCGGTTTGATCTTGCACCACCGTCTACTAAACGGCCTATGTAAACGCGTACTCATCCTGACACCGACCAACCTACAACACCAATGGTTGGTTGAAATGTTGCGCCGTTTCCACCAGCCCTTCTCCCTGATCAATGAAGCCGTCTACGAAGACTTCATGGAAGGCGACGACAACCCATTTGAGCAACAACCTTTTGTTATCGCGCCTATCGATTGGGCCAGCCAACACCCGAACGCCACCCAGCACATGCTGGACGCAGAATGGGACATGGTTATTGTCGATGAAGCCCACCACCTAGCTTGGCACCCTGAAACCCCAAGTGTGGGTTACCAAGTGGTAGCGCGGTTAGCGGCTAAAACAGAATCTTTACTCTTGCTCAGTGCGACCCCAGAACAAACTGGCGAACGTGAACACTTCTCTCGTTTGCAGTTATTGGATGCGGATCATTATCATGATTTTGAACGCTACCAAGCCCAGCAACAGGAATTCAAACAAGCGGCTGAACTGGCTGAAACCTTGCTGCCGTTCTCCCAAGACGACAACCAAGACGCGCCATTAGATTGGCAAACCCTGTTTGCCGATTATTTAACAGAAGTCAAAGCCAAAGATTGGTTTATTGAACTGACCGACGCCAACAACAAGACCCCCAGCCAAGCCGCCAAAGAAGCCATTAGCTGGCTGATCGACCGTCATGGTACTGGCCGTGAAATGTTCCGAAATACACGGGCCGCAGTGGGTGGGTTCCCTGATCGTTACCTGCACGCTTACCCGCTTGAAAACAACGAAGCCTTTGCGTCGGCCAGTCATCACGTACAACCAGAAACCGAAGTCCAAGATGGCCTTTGGGAACAAGACCCACGCTGGAACTGGCTAAAAGAATTCCTCGAATGTCAGGCTGAGAAAATCCTCATTATCTGTCACACCGCCGATATGGCCCAATGGCTGAACGACCAACTGACCTTTGCTGGCTTTCAAAGTGCCGACTTCCATGAGCAAATGCCACTCATTCATCGCGACCGAGCCGCCGCCTACTTCGCCGACGAAGAAGGCGCACAAGTGCTAGTTTGTTCAGAAATTGGCAGTGAAGGTCGTAACTTCCAGTTCAGTCATCACTTAGTCATGTACGATTTGCCAGAACACCCTGACTTGCTTGAACAGCGCATTGGTCGCTTGGATCGTCTCGGACAACTTAACGACGTACAAATACACGTACCGTACCTGCAACAAAGTGTGCAAGAACGCCTATTCAACTGGTACCACCACGCCCTTAACGCCTTCTGCCGCACCACAGGCGTAGGCGACAAAGTAGAAGAAGCCTTTGGCGATAGCCTACATGCCTATTTGCATGGTCAAGATGACGACACCAACCTACTAGAAGAAGCGAGGCTTTATCACGAAGCCGTGCTTAAACAAATGGAAGAAGGCCGTAACCGCCTACTGGAAATGAGCTCTTGCCGACCAGAGCAAGCCAAAGCCTTGATCGAACAGATCAACGACCAAGCTACCCAAGGCCTGCACAACTACATAGAAAAAGTTACCCACGCCTTCAATATTTATGCGGATTGCATGAACGATGATCCCCAGAAAAGTGCTTGGTTCCTTCGCCCTTCTAGCGACATGATGCTCGAAGCCCTACCGGGCATCGAAGAAGAAGGCAAAATGCTCATGCTAGACCGTCGCCAAGCCAGCCAGCGAGAAGACGTCGCCTTCGCCACCTGGGAACACCCGCTGATCACCATGCTGATGGACGAAGTACAAGGCTTCGACTCCGGCAAACTGACCTCTGCTATTTTACCCATTAGCGCCTTACCAGAAGGCACAGTACTAGTAGAAAGCATGTTTGTGATCGAAGCCACCGCTCACCCGCGTTTGAAATTGGCACAATCCCTGCCGATGACGCCAATGTGGCAACTGTCCGACTCCAATAGCAAATTCCTACACCAACAGTTCACTGCCGATAAATGGGCGGAAAAACTCAAAGGCGTACCAAACCGAGTCGCAGAACAATGGGTCGCCGCCCTGCGTAAAGACCTGATCGAAGTACTGCAAGCTCATCAACTGAATGCCCAAGACCAAGCACGCCCTATCGTCCATGCGGCGAAAACGGCTTATCAGCATAAATGTCAGAATGAGATTGAGCGCCTAACCGAGCTTAAATCCTTCAACTCGGCCATTCGTGATGAAGACATACAGCACCTAGAAAACAACATGCAAGAAGGCCTAGTCCGAATCGACGAACACCAAATTCGCCTAGACGCCATTCGCATCATCCTAACCACCAAGCCGGAATAAGCCTTGGTGTTAGATGTACTGTATGAAGACGACTGGTTCGCCGTCATCAACAAACCCGCTAACTGCTTATCTGTGCCCGGTCGTGGCGCAGATAAGCTCGATTCCATCCTGCATCGGGCAGAATCTTTATACGGCGAAGCCTACACCATCCACCGACTAGACGAAGCCACCTCCGGCTTAATCCTCGTCGCCAAAACCCACGACTGCCAAAAACGCATGAACGCCTATTTTCGGGAACGGGAAGTCACCAAAGAATACCGCGCCCTACTGCGTGGGCGTTTATTGGGTGAAAAAGGCCAAGTCCGTAAACCCCTACGCTGCGACTGGCCCAACCGACCTAGGCAAATTGTTTGCACCGATGAATGGAGCAAAGACTCCATCACCCTATGGGAACCCATCAGCTACGAAGGCAACACCACCCGAGTTCGGTTAACCCCCTTTACAGGTCGTTCTCATCAACTGCGCGTGCACATGCAAAGCATTGGGCATTCTATTATTGGCGATGAATTCTACGACGACCAATACACACCAGAGAACCACCCTCGGCTTTTGTTGCATGCCTATCGGCTGGAGTTTCGGCATCCGTTTACCCAAGCGTGGGTGGCGTTTGTCGCGCCCTGCCCTTTTTGAGCTACCAAGTAGCTTTGTTCCTTCCCCTTGTTTTTGTTACCTGAATTAAAGAGTAAGGGGAGGTTAGGATGGGGTTATGTCTTTGTTGGTTCCATTCAAATGCTTTGAGCCATAAGTTTTATTCCGCTCTGCTGAGCGGGTAACTTTTGCCAAACGATGCAAAAGTAACCAAAAAATCTTTTGTCGGACTTTCAGCCCAAAACGTGTCGTTGCCTTTGTTTAGCATGATTTTTAGCACAACGATGTTTGACGTAAGGTGTTGATAGGTTCTTCTGGTGTTTGAGGTTCGGCTTTACTGTGTTACGTGAGGTGATCATGGTCGCGCAATCAGGATTGCATCGAACGTAGTTTGTCTGGGTTGAGAGTCAGCAAAAAAACGAAAGCTTTAGCTCAGACAATCTGGGCTTAGTCTCTTCTGTATACACCTTGGCTTTCCACTCTGATACAGACTATGTCAAGCAACTAAAAGAACACTATCGACTTGGCGGGCTTGGCGACGGTACAACGAAAAAGGTGCTAGAAGAGTGCCTGCAGGAAATGCTTCGACCAATAAGAGAAAGTAGAAGCCAGTTTTTGAATGATAAAGCCCAACTAATTGATTTTTTAGTCAAGGGAAGCCAAGTCTCTAGAGAAAAAACATCCAAAGTGCTTTTTGATGTTAAGGACATTTTTGGTCTGAATCTTTTCTGAATATCATTTTTCAAAGTCAGCTTCTAGAAGTTCATTAGCTGAATATCTGGAAGCTGATTTCATACTTATGACAATTAAACTTATGCGAGTGCAGCAGAAATAGGTCACATGTAACTCATTCCTGTCCAAAGGCGTGTTTGGGCAGTTGTTCGACTACAAAGGTGATGCCCAAGTACCATTTAGAGTGATTACTCATCCTAGTTTCTACCAAAGCTTCTGTTCATGGTATGTCACTCATTAGGAGAAGCTATATTTCAAACGGTGCCACAGGCGGCCGTCAATTGCAGACAATCCTAATGCTATTAATGCCATTCCCAAAACATGAATGAATTCGAGCGATTCGTTAAGAAATAGCCAACCAAGCAGAACAGCAGACACGGGTACGAGTAGTGTGACCAGCAGTACGTTTGTTGCGCCTGCAAGTTGAAGAATTTTGAAATAAAGCACATACGCTATCGCAGTGGACGCAACTGCAAGTCCTAGTATAGCTATCCATGTGTTCATGTGTACCTTGTTCACATCGATAGTACCGTCAACAAATAACGAAATTGGCAGCAAAATAAGCGTAGAAGCTGTTACCTGTCCTGCCGCTGTAATTACAGGGTTTACCCCCAATGACTTAAATCTACGTCCATATACTCCCGCAAATGCATAAGATATGGCTGCGCCAACAACGGCAAGTTGAGCCAACAAATTACTATCGCTACCTAACGTGGGTACGCCTATCATTACTGCAACACCCACGAAGCCGAGAGCGACCCCGATTAGTTTTAACGGGGTTGGTCGCTCATCAGGCAGTAGAATTCCTGCTACCACTATGGTGAATATCGGTGTTGCGGCATTCAGAATCGAGGCGAGGCCTGATGCAATCTGCGTTTGCCCCCATACAATTAGAACAAAAGGGATAACGTTGTTCAGCAATCCCATTCCTAAGAATGCCCCCCAGACTTTTATACTTTTTGGCAGACGTAAGCCAAGCATCAAAGCTATCCCCCATAGTGTAAGCGCTGCAATCCCTACTCTAAGTGTCACTATGGTTAATGGAGGAAGGTCATAGACCGCTACGCCTACAAAGAAGAAAGAGCCACCCCATAAGATGGAAAGTAAGATGAGCATGCCCCATACTTTTGTGTTCATAGAGTGAATAGCCAAAGTCATAGTAATAATCCTCAAATTAAGTCAATGCGTTTTAACTTAGAGAATACCGGATTGGCTTGACATGAGTAAAATGATTAATAGAATACTTATATATGAATAAAAATAATATCAATATAAAAATGCTAAAAGTTCTGGTGTCACTCAGAGATACGGGAAGCGTTAGCCGCACAGCCGAGCAACTGCATGTTACTCAATCTGCCATCAGTCATACTGTAAAGGCTTTAGAAAGTACTCTAGATACACAGATTCTGATAAGGGAAGCTCGGGGTGTTACCTTAACAGCGGCAGGCAAGAGTGCGACTGAATCGGCGAATGTGGCTCTTGCGGCTATCAATGATATTTTACAGTTAGCGACGACCGTTATTTCGGGCACGATTCAAGTAGCAACAGTGAATAGTGTTTCTCGAGTTATTCTTCCAGAAGTTTTGGTTCACACACGTCGAAATTATCCAAATATTGAAGTTAAGCTCTTAATAGGGACAGATCAGGAAGTCGAGCAGTGGGTTAAAAGTGGGATTGCTGATATTGGCATAGCCTACAATCTGCAAGCCAAAAGTAGTGAGTTATTAATTGAAGATCAGTTTTATCTTATTCAAGAACGAGGGCTATCTTCAAGCGCAAACTTAGCATTATCTGATCTTTGCGATAAAGGTTTTGTCATGTCTTCATCTGGCTGTGAGCCGTTTATACAACAAATCTTTGAGCAGTCAAATCAAGAACTCAACGTCAAAGCAACGGTGTCTGATATAGGCGCCTTGTTTTCTATTGTTGCTTCAGGCTACGGAGTATCGCTTGTCCCTGGGCTAGCCTTTCCTTATGATTGGAATAAGCAGGTGATGCGACAGCCAATGACGCCTTTCTTAGGTTGCTCATTAAGAATGATGTCTCCAGAGACGAGTGCGTCAAACGAAGCGGTTCAAGTATTATTGGGGTACATCAGAGAGGTTTCTAAATCTATCAAGATGACCTCTTAAGCAAAATCTATTCTGCAGAATGATTCAATCTGCGACTGATGATTCGTCTCGTTATCAAGGCTTTTGCTCAATCATTACATCCATTCCAACCTTATTACGTCTCATCACAACATTAGTTTTGAATCTCCTGATATTTGGGTCGTCGAAAAAAAATAAATGGGGTCGGAGTCTGAGGGATCCCCACGAATTTAATATAAATAACAATTAGTT
>NZ_JAEMNX010000015.1 GCF_016463975.1 Marinomonas transparens
ATTGACGCCGTAATGAGGAGCGTCCATCTCATCACCCACCTCTAAAAGCCAGTTATATCAAGAGATTGGTTATTTTATGAAAATCAATAAACCTACTTTTAGTTCATTAATTTAGCGTATAAAAAAGCGCGAAAGAGGCCATTTGAGACAAATGCGGTTTTTGTTCGAGGATGAGGTTAAGTTTTTAACGTGCGTGTCTAGTAAGAATTCTTTAACGTGCGTGTCTAGTAAGAATTTCTAGTAAGAATTCGCGTTTTGTA
This sequence comes from Marinomonas transparens, assembly GCF_016463975.1. Taxonomy (GTDB): domain Bacteria; phylum Pseudomonadota; class Gammaproteobacteria; order Pseudomonadales; family Marinomonadaceae; genus Marinomonas; species Marinomonas transparens. The sequence goes on from NZ_JAEMNX010000015.1 coordinate 261, forward strand.
CTGGTAGAAAATAAAAAAGCATTTTAGTATCAAGGCATAAGGATTCTCAGCTAAAAAATAACGTGCTGTGGATAAATGAAATAACGCGCATGCTCGTTTTCCCCGTTTTGGCTTTTGTTTATAAGGCTATAAAAGTGAATTAAATAAATTACTTAGGTAGTTTTTGATAGGCTTTCAAAAAAGTGTAAATGAGCATGCGCATTATTAAAATGTTAAGTTTTCGTAATCATGAGAGCAATAATATTACTTGCGGCAATTCTTTTTTCATTCGCCGCAAATGGAGAAAATGAGTTGAACTGGCCTTTTGATCAAGCTGAAAACGTAGCTGCAATTACTACTAAACAGGTGGTGGAAGCATCATTCCCCATATTAATGGTTGTGCATTACGAGGATGACGATTCTTGGGCATTTACTTGTGGCACAACGAATAAATCAGAAGATCTAATGATTGTGGGCATGAGCGAGATCGTTAGCTTGGACTCTACTCTATATTCTATTGCTGATTTGCCTCCGGGCTGGAGTGCTGTACGTGAGTCGGTAGGTTCCGAATGGGTGCGCACAAAAGATGAATAAACTTAACAAGTTTGTCAACAGGACATTTTTTGCTGCGCTTCGTTTTGCGGTGGCTTCGCCACTTTACCGCAAAACTCCACTACGCAAAAAATGCCTGTTACAAAGGCGTTAGCACTACAGGTAGAAAACATGGACTTCGATAAGCTTACCGATGAAGAAATACTAAATATAGCAAATCCATTAATGGATAACCTTATGGAAGGCTCTAGCGAGAGGAGTCACCAAAAGCATACTCGTGATTTTACTGATCGCCTCAAAGCAATCGTTACCGAAGAGAACCTTCTGAAACAATGGAAGGAAAATAAGATAGGCGAATTTTCTAAAAGAGAATTTCTATCAATTATTCACAAAAGTGATTCTATATTTGTATTATGGAAACAGTGGTTTACTAATAGCCATGAAGAATTTTTGGCTGAAATATGCATCGTCGAACAAGCTGGAAAGCTTCTAGTAGACCATGTTTGGATAAGATAACAGAACTTAATGGGACACACATATTAAGAAGCCAGTAAACTCAAGGCTTTTAGCATATGTGTCCTGCTAACCCTTTCTCCACGACGGCTGCTTCTGGCAGAATTATGGTCTCTATTTTAAACAAGCGTCGTTAAAAGGTGTTGAATGAGCAAAAAGGTGTTAACCGCGTTAGTCTGGATCAAGCAAATCCTTGAAGAAGCGGATATCCCCTATCAAATCGTTGGAGGTTTGGCTGCCTCTATCCATGGAGGTAAACGACCTGTCGCTGACATTGACCTTTATATACCAAGAGAACTTTCGCGGGTCGTATTACCTAAGGTAGAAAGTTTTATATCAAAACCATTGAAGCACTGTGTCGAATACGGATGGGATGTAGAGTATTTTCAGTTAATTTATCAAGAGCAGAAAATAGAAATAGGCTTATCATCTGGTACAAAAATACTCAACGGGGCGAGCGGAGAGTGGTTTGAACTAAATATTAACTACGACCACTCAACCACTGGCGACTATCAGGGAGTAGCACTACCGGTTATTCCTATCTCTGAGCTTATTGCTTATAAGTCCATTCTAGGTAGAGAGGTTGATCTCATTGATATTGAGGAAATTACCGACACTCGACCATAATAAGATGGTCAATGCCAAACTTAACAGAACATGTTATGTGTTTACTGATAACAGACTGAATGATGGACAGCCGATCCGGGCCTTGATGTCTCAATGTAAGAAATCCCTCTGACATGTCCTCCGAAAACGGGAAACCTTTAGCTTGGGACAGGGTCAGCATTATCACTTTGGGCCAACACTTCTGAAAATTGCTCTAACTCAGCGGCCAATTTTGCTTTAAGCTGTATCCTTTGGCTATCGATATCAATAAGTAGTAGGTCACAATATGAATACACAGAATACCGTACCTGCACATAATAAAGTTTGGTCGTCTAGCGCTCCTTACGAGCTTGATGTTCCTGACAGCGTCAAAATTACTAACCTCAAATATGAAAATAGCTGAATAGGAAAGAACACGATGAAACTATTGAACCTTACTGCCTTCACTTCCATCACGATTGCAACGGCTATCGCGCCTGCGTTTGCTAAAGATTGCGCTCCGGTAGATGGACTTCCTTTGTCGGGCTATCGCGTCGATACGATGGGAGAAAACCAGCACCATGTGCATACCGAGGTTCTCATCAACGCCACAGCATCTGAAGTTTGGGGTGTCTTGAGCGACTTTAAGAATATGCCGAGCTGGAGCACCACATTCCAAGGAATGGTGGGCGACATTCGCGATGGTGGTCAGGTTACCGTCACTTACAAGTTCCCGGATCGAGTCGCTGAAATTCCACACACAATCTCTTATAACGAGGGCGTTGGATATGGCTGGAGTGACCCTTTGGGTTTCGCACCTAAAATGGCCGACAATCACGTTTTCGAGATCGAGCCAGTTTCAGAATGCCTAACCCGCTTCAAACAGTATGACACCTTCACCGGCGTTGGGCCGGAGGGCTCAGAAATTACCACTGCCTTCATCTCGCAGGACGCGATGGGAGTCTACCGTATTTTCAATGCAGAGCTTAAAGTCGCTGTAGAAGCCAAGTTTCAGTAACTGACTACAAGGAAAAAGCAGGCCCCGCCAGTGGGGCCTCGCCTCACATATTCTCTTTGGCCATTGCTGCATCAGCCTAGTTTTGACGAAGAGCGCGAGAGACAAGTTCAAGGTAAGCCTCACTTTCACATAAAAAACGCAAAAACTCCGCAATAAAGCTCAGCGGCTTGCGGTGCTATGTATTCAATGGTACTTATGAAAACCAGAATACGAAGGTCATTTCCTTCTGACACTTAGATCAACCTCTTTCTATTCCTCAATTAATTGGACGCTCCATGACCATTAAAAATAGACACCTTTCTGTCATCAAGAAACACCAAGTTTCTCCCAATATGTTACGCATTACCTTGGGGGGAGATGAGTTGATGACATTTCCTGAAGGGATGGAAAGCGGTTACGTTAAGCTTCTTTTAGAAGGTGGGAAGTTCAAACGAAGCTATACCATTCGCGCTTTTCGTGCCGATGTATTAGAGCTTGATTTGGATTTTGTATTACATGGGGACAATGGTGAAGAAGGCCCAGCCTCAACTTGGGCTGCCAATGTATCCAGCGGGGAAAAAATTGAGATTGCAGGCCCTGGCCTCGTTAAGCGTATTTCTCAAAGTGAAGATTGGTATTTTATTGTAGGTGATATGACCGCCCTGCCAGCCATCAGTGTTAATTTAGAAACAATGCCCCGTGATGCTCAAGGCTATGCGGTTATCGAAATAATTGAAGAAGCGGATAAACAAGACATCGGCGCGCCTGAAGGAATGAAGATTGTATGGGTGATTAACCCACACCCAGAAAAGGCGAATACTCTGTTACCTGATGCGGTGAAAGCCTTGCCCTGGCTTGAAGGTAAACCGAATGTTTGGTCTGCTTGCGAATTTAGTGGCATGCAACAATTACGGACTTATTTTAAAAAAGAACATCATGTTGGTAAGGATGAGATTTATATCAGCAGTTACTGGAAAATTGGCAACTCAGATGAAGGTCATAAAAAGGCAAAAATGAAAGACAAATTAACCAAGATATTTAATTAATAAAAAAACTACGTCATATGTTTAAGGGGGCTGTTCAGCCTATTTCGTAATGAAGTAGCCTGCTGGAAACTTAACCGTCTCCCCTCAAAGCCAATCATATAAAATGATTGGCTTTTTAACGAAAAACAGCACTACGATTTGAAGCACTAACTAAAAGTCGTTAAATTAATTCACAACCATCGAGAGGATCTAAACATGTTGTCTTTGTTAAGTATTGCGTTGGCGTTTTTTGTTATTGCAGCGTCTCCTGGGCCGGCGAATATTGCTAATGCGACGATAGCGATGAGCCAAGGCCGAAAGGTGAGTTTAATTTACGGAGCGGGTTTGTCGGTTGGTTTGATTTTCTGGGGCATTGTCGCAGCAAGTGGTCTTGGTGTTGTGCTGCAAAACTCGGTGTATTTGTTGATGGTGCTTAAAGTGTTCGGCGGACTTTACTTAATCTGGTTGGCGTTTTTGTCGGCTAAAGATGCCATGCACCCAACAAAAACAAATCTGCAAATCAATACGGCTCCTAAGTCTTATTTAAACTGGTTTATGAAAGGTGTGGTTTTAAATATCTCGAACCCTAAATCGGTTATTGCGTGGATGGCGGCGCTGTCAGTCGGGCTTGGCGCTAATGACAATACCATGGCGCTGGTATCAGGCGTTATTGTATGTGTCGTGGTTGGTTTTATTGTGAATGGATTGTACTCGGTACTTTTCTCGTTTAGCGGTGTCATGAGCTGGTATCAAAAAGCGAATCGTTGGATCAATGGCGTAGTCGCAGGCTTGTTCACCTTAGCGGGTTTTGGACTGATTCGTTCCGCGTTTAATCGAGGGGCACCATAAGCGATAGTCCGCTATTTTTGTCCAGTTTGATTAGATAACCAGGTTGAAATGATTGTTAACACTGTCGGTTCTATCGACTTTTTCATCAGTCCAGGGTAATTAGCAAAACTGGCGCTTTCTTGATCGCAGCGAAGGATATGCGTTAGGTCACCAATTATGTGCTGCTCTACTTCCACATTAGCAATGTGAGCGATTTCCTCAACGTCTTTGGGGTTGCATTGCAGGTCTTTTTCTCCAGCAATTGCCAAAATAGGCGAGGTGACCTGCTGAAAGGTTTCAACAGGATTTATTGTGAATATCTCCCTAAACCATTTCGCTTCAACCTTTCTAAATCGTGCGTAGAAAGAGTCCGAAGAAGTATTCTTGATCTTGGTAATAAGCTTCTTCTGAAGGTCTACAGGTTGACCAAATAATCGCAAGAAGAGTTTTGTCATGCCTTTGCGGCCATCCACATCCTTCTGTAGTACCTTAGCCTGCTGCTTAAGAATCGCTTCCAAAGATTCTATGAATGGACAAAGTAGGATAAGCCCAGCGATAGAAGGACTCTTAATATCTGCCTGTGCCGCAATAATGCAGCCTTCACTATGCCCTAATAGGTATTTTTGATTTTTATCACAGAACGGAAAACCATCCAAGGCATTGCACCACTCAACCGCATCATCAACCAGCGCAAAGTGTCCTGTAGAATAATAGTTTCCCGTACTTGCACCGCAACCGCGCTTATCATAACGAACGCTAGCGATACCCTGTTCAGCTAAATAATGTGCCATTGCATTGAATATATTTAGCCCTTGCCCATTCACGTTTTCATCACGATCAAGCGGGCCACTACCATGTATCATTAACACCACTGGGAATTGGCCGCACTCCTCAGGCAAGCAAGCCGTCCCCATTAGGGTGACATCACCGGATGTAATCGAACAATCTATTTCAATCATGCGAATCTCTTTGACAATTAATGTCTGGATAACAGGCAGAATTTGCCTAGCTAAAATACGAAAGAAGTAAAATCACCAGCCGTATTTTGTTCTTTCTTATTAACTGGCTAACACTAAAAACGGGGCTAAAAATAACCCCCATAGGTGTTACCTGTCACGTCTTAGCTAATCTACCGCTCATCATGCATGTCAGGCAGCTCTAACAATAACCCTAATCCACCAATTCATATGAAATCACATAGAGATTGTCTACATTGGGGTAGATGTCTTGAATGACGTTTTTAAGCTCTGGCAGTGTCATGTTTTCTTGTTTGGCGTGAAAGTCTGACAGTTGATGAAAGGTGATGGCGTGGACACTGTGTATTTTCAACGCACAGAACCAACGGTCATCTTCATAGGTGGAGACCTGCACTATGCTATTGGGCGAATAGTCTTTTTCCGCTTCATCACGAATGGTGATGGTTTTCTTGCCAGACAATATATCGGCTTCAAAACGTTCAAAGAAGGTTATTTTTGACAGGCTCAAGGTGTTTTCCAATCCATATTTAGTCTATTCAATGACAGTTCAACACAAATCGCCGAGTGGGCGTCGTTTGCGGCGTATAAAATTTGGTTTTCCCTGAAAGGATAAGCCCCCCAGTTGGATTTCTGCGCGCCTTTTCCTAGGCGTGCTTTGAGTACCATGGCGACGGCAGCACGAGCGCCTATGGTATTTTTCTCCCCTGTTAATCTTTTTAATGTCACCGATAAGTCTTGTGTGTTGGTGATGTCTATATCGAGTTTGCCACGCAGTTCTCTGTTGTCGTCTTTTATGCCGAAGCCGACTTTTTGAATATTAGGGTTGCTGAGTATTTCCCTTGCGGCAGTCACCGCAATGGGAAATCGCGTTGGAAAGAGAAAGGCTGTTGATTCGGTGGCCAGTTGAATCAGTGTTGGGCCGGGGCTCACTTCGCCTTTTCGGAAGATGGGTTTGCTTTCGGTATCAAACCCTAGGCAAGTTTCGTTTACGAGAGCTTGTAACGCTTGTGCCGCATCGTCTGCGTTTTCCACGAGAGTAATATCGGAAAGACTAAGCCCATCATATAAAGGGAGTTCTCTGATCTGTTCCTTAGTAGGACGTTCCATTCGTAATCTCTTTTTTTACGCTTCTTGTAGGTCTTTCAATACATCATGAATTTCGGCTTTAAGCTCTTTATCGATGATTTTATTACTGTGAATCTTGGCTTGTTCCAAGTACTGAATAGCCCCTGCTTTATCGCCTAATTCTATTTTCAGTAACGCCGCCGAGAAGCCAATAGAAGACAGGTAATCTTTTGAATGAATCGCTGCCGCTTTCAGTAACGCTTTGTCGTAGATCGAAATCGCCAATGCCAGGTCTTCCGTAAAATCACCGAGTGCTTCCCACTGTACTGGATGGTCTTTATCCGTCTCATCATTGTCGTCGCAAATTTGCTTCAGTTCCTGATAATAAGCATCAAAGCTCGCTTGATCCTTTTTATTGGCAAAGTTCATTAACTCTTTGGCTAAAAAAAGCACTTCTTTATAGATTTTTGTGTTCATATTTTACTCTGCTTTAAACATTCAAGGTACCGATGAGAACCATGTTAATTTTAATCGATAACTTATGACAGCTTTGTCGTACTTCAATTATCTTTCTAAGGACTTAGCAAGTGACATCGCAAGCTTCACCATGAAGTCAGTGACAGCCAAAACTAAGAATAATGCATAAATTCACTGAGCAAACGAGACGCTTGCCCTCCTATCCGAATATAAGCGCAATAATAGTGTCATAGTCATTATATAGACTGATTTCGTTCGATTATCCCTTATTAAAATCAGCGAATAAGTATTGGAATTTTTTATGAAAAAGACACTACTCTCTATAGCTATGCTTTCAGTCATGGCATCCTCTTCTGTTTACGCGATGGATCAAGTCGACAGTGAAGCGTCATTAACGATGGCGATCAATAAAGCGAATATGGATAGCAGCATCTCTTCAATCGTCTTCAAAAAGAATGTGAAGATTTCCTTAACTTCTCCGGTTGTCTACACCGGCAAGCAAACACTGTCTATTGAAGGCAATGGTGCGGTTCTTAATGGTGAGCAGTCTGGTACATCAGCTGAGTTTTACGACGCAAAAGAAAAAATCACTACCGTACGCACGGATGATGGCACCTTAATGTTTAATACCGCGGCGGATATTAATATCAATAACTTATCTGTTGTTAAAAGCCATACTCGCGGCATAGTCATTACCATTCCTGCTGATGCGCAAGGTGATGATATTCACGTTTCGCTTAATAACGTAAAAGTAGAAGACTCTGCGCTTTACGGTTTGCACCTAGACGACAATTTAAATGAGTTAGACGATGGTGATTTAGGTTCTGCCATTGGCATCGATTTAAAAATCAACAATTCCCACTTTATTAATAACGGTACTGGCGCGATTGATTTTGACGGCATTCGTGTTGATGAGCGTGGTGCAGGCAGCATCACGTCTGAAATCAATAACACAGTCATTTACGGTAACGGTGGCGACGGTATTGAGTTAGATGAAGCCGGTGCTGGTGATGTTGTTGCTATGATGAATAATGTGTCTGTCATCAATAATGGCGCTTACAACGAAGCGGATTTAGACGATGGTTTTGATATTGATGAAGGTGATGACGGCGACTTAGTTGTTGTACTCAATAACCTTGAAATCAAAAACAACCGCGACGAAGGTTTAGACTTTGACGAAGCAGGTGCGGGCAACATTAACGCGACGATCACCAATGTGACAGCCACCTACACGGACGATGAAGGCATTAAGCTTGATGAAGAAGACGCTGGTGACCTGAACGTGAGTCTATCAAATATTATTACCACTAACGGCGGCGATGACGGTATTCAATTTACCGAACTTGGTAAAGGTAAAGTGAACGCCAAGTTGGATAATGTTCGCTCTACTGACAACAAGAAAGCCGGTGTGAAAATTGAGCAATGGTTAGTAGAAGACGATGAGAGCCAAACAGAAGAACAAGGTTCTATTAGCCTACACAATGTCGAATTAAGCGGTAATGGCAAGGGGGATAAAGTGAAAACCCACGGCATTGTTATTCGTAAATAAGCAACTCAGCTACTTGCAAAGTTAAAGCCCCAGTCCATTGTCAGACTGGGGCTTTTTTACATAAAACCTTAGCGAAAGCTCTGTACTTCATCCTCGCTTAAATAGCGCCACTGCCCAACTTCGACATCCAGACACACAGCGCCAATTTGCTCCCGATGAAGTGACGCGACTCGATTGCCTACCGCAGCAAACATCCGTTTAACCTGATGAAACTTGCCCTGTGTGATGGTCAAAAGTACCTCGTTGGCACTCATCACTTCTAAGCTCGCAGGCAAGGTTAATGCCTTCTCGCCTTGCAGCTGCACGCCTTTTTTGAACTGAGAGGCGATCTCCTCTGCACGCTCTTTAGATAACGCTTTAGACAACTGCACACGATAAACTTTACGGCATTCGCTAGCAGGTTGCGTAATACTAAACGACCAGCGTCCATCATCCGTAATTAACACCAAACCGGTTGTATCCGCGTCTAAGCGGCCTGCAATATGCAGCTCTGACACCCTATCAAGATCTAAGTAATTGAACAGGGATGGATAGGCTTCATCGATATTTGAGCACACCGTGCCTGCGGGTTTATGCAGCAGGATATAACGAAAATCACGAGCCCTCAGCGTCACTCCATTTAACATGACGCTATTGTTTTCATGAACTTGTGTGGCTTCATCTGTGATGGTCTCGCCATTCACACTGAGCGCCCCAGCATGAATCTTCTGCCGTACTTCACTTTTTGTGAGCTCGGTACTTTTACAAACGAATTTATCAAGGCGCATGATAAGCAACATTAGAGGATGAAAGACAGTGACATTATCCTTTCTAAAGGCGAATGATCAACAGATGACGGTCATTACTTTATCTGTCTTGACGAAGAGAGAATGCTCCTAGGAAAAGTCAGATTAGTAAATCCTTTTTTTGCCCATCCATAACCTAATAAAATAGCCGATTGTTAATTCTATGAGATACGCAAAACGCCCTTTTTTTCGAATAAAATTTACTAAAATCCAGCTTACTTCTATGATGGCATGCCTTGCTGGTCATTATCTGAGGAAATAGCACAATGCAAGTTCATGAGTGTGTGTCTTTTATCTTGCTACGAGACAACAGGGTACTGTTAGAAAAACGTTCCAAAGACAAAGCCCATGACCCTAACTTAATCGCTATTCCCGGTGGTCATATGGAGCAAGGGGAAACGAGAGAACAAACCCTGTTGCGAGAGCTAAAAGAAGAACTCGATATTGTTCCAAATGCCTATAACTACCTATGTTCTCTTTACCATCCAACGGGAGAGCTTCAGCTTATTCACTATTATGTTGTTACTAGCTGGACAGGAAATATCTTGTCTCTCGAAGCCGATGAAGTCACTTGGCATCCCCTTGATGCAAACCCTATCGACATTGCGGCAGATAAGATCGCACTGGCCGAATATCAAAGGCTGCAAATGTTATTTGCAAAATAAGCGAACCGTCTTTTAGTTGAAGGCGCTGTACGTGCTTAAAACCTCCATGCTTGGAACAAGCTCATGAAGGCCAATAGAGCTTGCTTGATACTCTGGCCTTTTCGAGTTAAGCCATCAAGCCCCCTTCAATAACCGGGGTTAAGATGTTCTAAGGTAAGCGACTCGCTCCTTACGCATAAGACTCACCCCCGCGACCATAACAGCGCCCAGCACCAACCAAGAACCCATAATCACCCCCGTCCAGCCATCGGCCTGCCAAAAAGGGTCGAGATAAAAGCCCCCTAAACTGGCGCCTAAATAATAAAACACCAAGTACAACGAAGACGCACTGGCTTTTGAGTGCTTGGCATGACGGCTAACAAAAGCACTGGCGGTAGAATGACCAAGAAAGAAACCAAAGCTATTGATCAATAATCCACAAATAATCGCCATCAAAGAATTCCCAAGGGTCACCAAAGAGCCCAACATGAAAATACCAGTACCCAGCACCATGATGCTTGGCTGCTGCCAACGTCTCGCTAACTTACCGGATATCGCGGACCCCAGAGTGCCAGACAAATACGTAAGGAACAGCAACCCCACATACTTTGCCGACAACTTGTAGGGCTCGGCTTCCAATAGGAAGGTGACATAGCTGTATTGATTAATAAAAATAAAGAAGCTAAATCCCCCAATAAAATAACTGGTCAATAGTCGACGATTCTGTAGATGACTTTTCATGTTCCGTAGAATATGCCCCACTCGCAATGGCTTGGGCTCAAAGTGTTGGGGTTTCGGCAATAAAAAGAAAAATGCCAACAAGCACAATAGGCTAATCGCCCCCATCACACCAAAAGTAGCGGAGCGTCCTAACCACTCCCCCACAAAACCACCGATCAAACGGCCACCAATGCCCCCCAATGAGTTGCCGCTAATATACAAGCCAACGGCAACCATTAAAGCTTCTGGTGTATATTCATCGCCTAAATAGGCCACCGCAACGGCAGGCAAGCCAGCGAGAAAAAAGCCCTGTAGCGCACGCAACATCAGCAAAGATTCATAGCTTTGCACTAGGGCTAAGCAAAAAGTCGTCAAGGTAATACCGGCCATGGTCATCAGCATAATGCCTTTACGACCTAGGGCATCAGACACTGGCCCATAAAACAGCAAGGAAATACCCAAGGTAAAAGTGGTAATGGTAAAGCTGGCACTGGCTTGCAGGGGACTGATTGCAAACTCATTAGCGATCATAGGTAATAAAGGTTGAGTTACATAAACATTGGCAAATACCATAAAAGAGCCAATCACCAAGGCGATGGTACCTCGCCAAAATACTGCACTACCTGCGCTTATCATTGAATTTACCTTTTATTGCAGCCATTAAATAAATTGAGATCTTTGCATAACCGCTATGCAAAGGTCTCAAACTTTATTGGGCCACTATACGCTCCGCCTTTTTATCAATAAAATATATCTACCTTATCAAATTCATAAGAGTTATTGATGGACATTAAACCTCTACGCTATTTTATAGCGATTGCTAAAACCGCCAGTTTTACCAAAGCGGCAGAGCAACTAAACGTGGCTCAGCCAGCGGTGAGTATGGCCATTAAAAAGCTGGAAACAGACTTGGGTCTCACCCTAATTCACAGGGCAGACCGTAATATTGTGCTCACGGATGAAGGTAAAAAGCTTTTATTCCATGCCCAAAAAATCATTCAAGCGACCGATGAAGCCCTATTGGAAATGAGTGAATTAAAAGGTCTGAGCCAAGGTGAGGTTCGTGTCGGTATTCCCGGCATGATGGGGTCTTATTACTTTCCACCGATACTGATGGCATTTCGGCATAAATACCCCACCATTAGCTTAAAAGTCATTGAAGGTGGCACTTGGCAATTACAAAAGATGCTCGAACGTGGTGAGTTAGATCTCAGCGTTATCGTTGCCGACACTCTGCCCGCTAGCTTGGAAACACAAGCACTGATTCGCGAAGAAATGCTCGTGACCGTCGCCACAGATCATCCTTTTTGTGAGCTAGACAAGATCACAGCAGAGCGATTTTTCAAAGAAGAGCTTGTCATGTTCAAAGAGGGTTACTTCCACCGACGCATCGTCGATAAGCTCGCCCAAAAGTGCCAGATGACACCGAATATCGGCTTCGAGACCAACCTGATTCCCTTGATCAAATCCATCATCCAACAGGGGTTTGGTGTGTCTACCCTACTCGCCATGGTCGTAGAACAAGACGATCAACTGATCACCCGTTCCTTTGATCCACCTATCTGGCTAGACCTCGACATCGCATGGCGCAAGGGCAGCTACCTATCCAAGGCGAACCAAGCCTTCCTCGACTTTGTTTGTGAACATGGGCAAAATTATGGAAAAGTCTAAAGCCATCATTCTCTAATGGACAACCCAAACGGACATTGATATGAACATAGGGAATTAGGCTGGAAATAATGGAATTTAATGAAGAAGCACAAGGTTTTTATCAACAACTGGGCTTTCAAACCCAATCTAGAATTTTAGCTAAAGCCATAGACTAAAAGAGGGTTTTAAACTGGCCTTATTTGCCGTTTAAAACCCTCATCGTAGTAAAGCTTAAGCCTTTTTCACAAACTGAGATTTCAACATCATCTCGCCTGCGCCATCCACTTTACAGTCGATGTCATGGTCGCCATCAACAAAGCGTTTGATCGTCGCTTTAGTACCAATTTTCAAAACCTGAGACGATCCTTTCACTTTCAAATCTTTTGCTAAGGTTACCTTGTCGCCCTCTTGCAGCTGCGTGCCATTGGCATCCTTAATGATAAGCGCGTCTTCATCAACGACCACTTCGTTTGGGTTCCACTCATGGGCACACTCAGGGCAAATCAGCATATCTTGGTCTTGATACACATACTCTGAGTTGCATTGAGGACAATTTGGAAGACTCATACTGTTATTACCTTATAAAAGACATGAAAAAATGTGTGGGTATTATACGCCTATTTCCAAATTTCAGGGAGATTACATAGATAAAAAACATTGGTTCAGTAAAATACAGCCTAATATGGTTTATTGAGGTTAAGCATGCAAACTGATACAAGTTGGCTTTATTGGGCCATACTATCCGCCGTGTTCGCGGCACTCACGGCCATTTTTGCAAAGATTGGCATTCAAGATGTCGATTCCGATCTCGCCACACTGATTCGAACCGCCATTATTATTGTCATTCTAGCTTGCTTTGTCTGGTACGCTGAAAAATGGAGTAATCCATTGGAACTTTCCCCTAAAACTTGGTTGTTCCTAACCTTATCAGCTCTAGCGACAGGCGCTTCTTGGCTCTGCTATTTTCGTGCCCTACAACTTGGAGATGCCTCTAAGGTCGCGCCTATCGATAAGTTTAGTTTGGTATTAGTGGCGATGTTTGCTGTTATATTTCTTGGTGAGCGCCCATCTATACGCGACTGGGCAGGTATTTCTTTGGTCGCTAGCGGCGTATTGCTGCTGGCTTTCAAACGCTAAATCAGAATAAAAAGGCCCACGCTAGCCATCACTAGCATGGGCCTTTTTGCTTAGCAATAACTTGCTAAAATGCTCAGATTAATGGAACAAACGCGTTTCAAATAAAGAGGACTGCTTGAAACGATTGAAACTTTTCGCACCCGCGAGTACCGCCAGATCGATCACAGGTTCAAGCAATACAACACTTAAGTAAGCCATGCCAAAGGTGGCAACAGAAGCCATGTTGCTTGCACCAAAGCCTTGACCATAGAAAGCCCAAAACGCGACCCAAGCGACAATGCCACCTTGGTAAGTTAAAGACAATTGCAAAGCCTGCTTATAAGAAATGTCTACATAAGCGGTATTGGCTGCAATAGTGCGTTGTGCCACGATAGACATAGCAAACAAAGGCAACAATAAAGTGGTTACGTTCATGCCGTATTGAGGTAAGTCGAAAGGAGCAAGGAAAACGCCCTGTACCAATAATCCTAAAAACAAGCCGATAGAAGCGGCGGCTGGACCAAACATCAAAAATAACGTCGAGCCTAAAATAAGGTGAACTTCTGACACACCAACCGCCTGATGTGGCAACAATTCAAAGAAAACAAAGACAAGGAAGGTAGTCAATGCACTGCGCCCAATTAAAGACATCAGCCCATCTTTTTTAATCATCTCAATCGATGCCTTAGCAGACAATCCGAAAGCTCCTAAAGCAGTCGCGTAACTCAAAACAATTTTTGCGCCGTCCACAATACCTGGTTCAATATGCACTCTGTGCCTCCAAATTATATGTCATACTCACCCGTATGATTCAAATTAACGGACTTGTTGCTACCTATGGTTAGTTGCAAGCAATCCTAATCAGTAAAGGCCGGTCTCCGGACTCGTCAATGTTTACATATGCTTCTTTCTTAAGTACTGCCCCTTCCCATTCTTAATAAGAACAGTGGAACGCACAAAAAAGCACACCATTTACTCACCGTTGCGGGGGCAGTACAGGCTTTACATAATGCGTACCTGTTTCCCGTTTCACCAATGCATTGGCACCTTTACAAGAACTGATAAGCTTTTTTTATAACTTACCATCAGAACAGAGAAGCCTACGTTTTAAACACGATTTAAGCAACCAACGCCTTGCAAATACTCTCTTTAAAAGACTGTATTTCATATAAAAAAGAACAAGATTCATATTCTAAGCTATGCGCCTCTAAAACCACGTAAACAGAACCTAAGAAGGTTTATGTCCAGATAAAGAACTACGGGCATTCATTCTCGACTCAATGCTCTTCAGCAACGACGTTCTATGGAAGATAGTACCGCCGACAATACCAATCGCACTGCCAATAGAAATATCGATTAACCTGTGTTGCAGCAATACATCGGTGGACATATTCATACTGGTAAACTCAGCCATAATCACAGTCAATGGCGTAATAAAGATCACCGCGGCACCGTAGTTTTTGACGATCAATAACTCCACTAAAAATTGAAACAAGATCATATAAAGTGCCAAATGCCAGTAATTTGGCTGCAACGAAAAAATCCACCAAGCCAACCCCATGCCAATACTGGTTCCGACAATGCGATGAATATTACGATGCCAAATCATCCGATAAGTAGCCCCTTGTAAAATCGCCGCACAAGAAATCGGCACCCAAAGCGCATTAGGTAAATCCAAGAACAATGCCACCAGATAAGATAAGCTAATAAAAAACGCTACCAAGGCCCCTTCTAGAAGAATCGCATTGACTTGCGGATCCGTTTCTATTTTGACACTGGGTAAATCATTTGCGCCGATCGCCAAGCTATATATGAAGGCTAAACCACAAGATAAGATGCCCCCTAACGCCACCATGCCGATATTGTTAGCAAATGTCGTTAAATTAAAGGGCAGATAAATAGCCAAGCAAGAGACAAGAATAAAAAAGAAACTGCCCGGTGCTGGCAGGCAATAATAACGGGTAATAACAATCGCCCCAAACGACAATCCCCCCAACGCCAAAGCCGCCACATAAGGGTTAAAACTAGCAAGAGAACCAATACTAAAACACACCATAAAACCAAAAGAGCACATGGCAAGCGTCACCATACGGTGAGCGGTTCTAGTTTTTGGCAAATACAAGATCACCATCGCCCCCAAACTGGATAAGGTTGCCAAAGCAAACTGCTCAACAGCGGCGCCTATCAAAGCAGGAATACCAACACAAATGGCCGCAAGAAAGGCTAGATGCCAAGGGCGGTTCGTCGCATTCCAAGTAAATAGACCTTTTAGCTGAGTGAAAACGGCATTAAACAAAGGAGTACTCCTAATTTTGATTTTTTGTTTACATACTAAACAGTATAGCAGTCTGGCTTTTTTAAACGATGGAGCTTTTCGTCAAATACCATAAATATTGATTGGTAAATAAAAAACAGCATAAAAATAATTTTTTTAATAACACTCAACACTTTTACGCGACTTAATCTCAGCTTTTTTTGTCACTAGACAGGTATTCGCTTAACTATTTCAAAACACTCACCTTATTTGGCATTAGCTCTTAGTCACTTAGCTAGACAAGTAAAAGAACACAAACTCACCATGCTTTCTCAATTTGGAGCTGTCATATTTTCGCAGTGCTTGCTGTGCCATTTACAGCCCATGTAAAAGACATGAAATCGATAAACTTCGGTATTATCTCTACCGAATCATCACAGAATTTAAAAACGGTTTGGGTACCTTTTTAAACGATATGTCTAAAAAATTGGGCATGGAAGTAAAGCCATTCTTTGCCTCTGATTACGCAGGCATCATTCAAGCAATGCGCTTTAATAAAGTAGACATCGCTTGGCTAGGCAACAAGTCAGCATTAGAAGCCGTTGATCGCTCAGGCGGACAAATTTTCGCTCAAAAGGTAGACGTTACAGGTAACCCTAGTTACTGAAGTTTGTTATTAGTTAATAAAAACAACACTAAAATCAACTCTGTTGCTGATATGTTGAAATACAGCAAAGAATTAACCTTTGGTAATGGTGATTGCCGAATTCCCCACCACAGCAGAAGCGGCCAAAGCAGCGCACCACAAAGGAATGAGTGTTCTAATGGGCGCCCCTAATGTGGTTCGCGGAGGCTCTCATTCAGGCAACATTGCCGCCCATGAGCTGGCTTCCGCTGGCGTACTGGATATCCTATCTAGCGATTACTACCCTGCCAGCTTGTTGGAATCCGCGTTTAAAATCGCCCAACTAGAAAGCAATGATTACGACATTCCTCAAGCGATAAACTTAGTCAGCCTAAACCCTGCAAAAGCCGTTGGTTTACATGATAGAGGCCAGATTGCCATAGGCCATAAAGCCGACTTAATTTGGAGCAGTGTGGAAGAGGATCATGTTCACATCGAACAGGTATGGAAAAATGGTCAGCGGGCGTTTTAATGCCTAAGCTGGCTGACATAATAAAAGGATCAGTATGAGTAAAATACTCTACCTTATCGGTGCCTCTGGCAGCGGCAAAGATTCTATTCTATCCGCTTTACGCCAGAGAATAGAACAAGGCCAAGCCCCGCTCAACCTGATGATTGCCCATCGCTACATCTGTCGCGATTGGCAATCCGGTAACGAAAACCACATACAACTGAGCGAAGCGGAATTCCAGCACCGTCAGCAACTTGGCCTATTTGCCTTAGATTGGCAAGCGAATGGACAACGCTATGCCATAGGACGCGAAATAGACCTTTGGCGAGAGCAAGGGCAGACCGTTATCGTCAACGGCTCAAGGGGCTATTTACCCACGGCAATAAACCAATACGGTGAGCAACTTATCCCTGTGCTGGTCAAGGTGGATGACTCAATTTTACGTCAGCGTTTAATCCAAAGAGGCCGAGAATCCCTCGACGAAATTGAAGCCCGTATCGCCAGAACCCAAGAACAATTTGCTGCCACAACGGCTTTATTTGAACATTGTCAGGTAATTGATAACAACACTCATATCCATCATGCTGTTGATCAGCTGAGTGCTTATATCAACCATCGATTGCATGACAAGTAACCAAGGAGAACCCCATGTTGGATATCCGCATTCTCGGCTCAGGTAACGCAGGGCAAGTCCCCGTTTGGGGTTGTCATTGCCTCGCCTGTGTACGAGCCAAACAAGATGCTTCTTACCGTCGTGGGCCTTGCAGCCTAGAGATTAAAACGGAGCTTGGCATTACGCTCATCGATGCCGGATTGACCGACTTGGCCGAGCGTTACGATTTCGACGACATACAACGCATTGTACTCACCCACTTTCATATGGACCATGTACAAGGCTTGTTTCATTTACGTTGGTCCGAAAGGCCAGAAAAAATTCCCGTATTCCGACCCGATGACGAAAAAGGCGCCGATGACCTTTATAAACATGCGGGCGTATTAGATTTCCAAGACCCCTTTGTCCCTTTCAATAACGTGCAATTTGACGATTTTTCCATCACCCCATTGCCCCTAGTGCATTCCAAAGTCACCTTGGGCTATTTGATCGAAAAAGATAACCTCACAGTTGCCTATCTCACCGATACCGTTGGTTTGCCCGATAGTACCCAAGCCTTCTTAAGCAACAAACAGCTCGATTATCTTATTCTTGATTGCTCAGAACCACCGACCCCAAACGCTCCTAGAAACCACAACGACATCAACCTAGCGCTGTGGACCTACAACACACTCGCGCCCAAACAAATGATACTTACCCACATAAGCCATCGACTAGACTGCTGGTTAATGGAACATCTAGACAAGCTGCCTAAAAATATGCTCATTGCGAGGGATGGAATGCGAGTAATTTAACTCGTTTCGCTTCATGAAAGGCTCTATTCCTGCTTAAAACTTACTTAATACAACCAAGCACTTTATAGCCAGCGCCTGCTCTTCTTTATGTCGTATTAATCAATAAGGGAAAACAATGAAAACATGGAAAGAGAAGGTTTTCTTTCCATGTCATTTTGTGAGCTTGGGATATGAACTTTCGGAGTGTTTATACAAAGCACTTGTTAAATCCTTTACTGGTCTCCTAACTTGCACTGGTGTCCATCATCTGAATCCAGCTAGCAACATTCGCACTGTAATCAGCCATTTCATCCTTAGGGACAGATTGAGCAGTGGGAATTTTCGCCGTCATAGGATTCACAGGGCGACCTTTCACATGCAGTTCATAATGCAAATGCGCCCCTGTCGTTCTACCTGTATTACCAGATAAAGCAATGACTTGACCACGCTTAACTTTCTGACCTTTTTTGACCAACACTTTTTGTAAATGCAAAAAACGCGCGCTGTAAGGCCCAGAATAATCAATGACGACATATTTACCCGCATACTTATGGGTCGCCACACGGGTTACTATGCCATCCCCTGTTGCTAATATTTTGGTGCCTATAGGCGTGGCTAAATCAACGCCATTATGAGGGGCTGGGTGGCCGGTAATAGGGTGTAGTCGATGGGCATTAAAGGGCGAACTAACACGGTAATGTTTTGCTGTTGGCCAGTGACGTAAAGCAGGAGTTAAACCTTTGCCATCTTGATCATAATAGCGGCCGTCTGTATGTAAAAAAGCATGATAGGTTTTCCCCTTTACTGTCATCTGTAAGGCTTCTAACTGGGTTTCACCAATTTTTTTACCATCGATATTGCCATCCTTTAGCACAAAATCAAAAGTATCCCCAGTACGCAGATCCCTACTAAAGTTAAAACGACCTTTTAATAGGTTATGGATGATTAAAATATTGCTATCGGACAAATTCACTTTTTTGGCTGAAAGGTAGAAACTGCCTTTTATATTGCCATGCACCGCCGTCTGCACATAGGTAATTGGCTTTACATGTTCCTCATAGCTATAGCCACCATTATCATGCCTAACAAAAGCAATGCTTTTACTAAGATCAATACGCCGAGTCAGTTTAATCAACTCGCCATCGCTATTTAATTCAAAAGTAAACTTATTACCAGGAATCAAAGGCTCCAGTACAAGGTATTCTTGGTCAGCCTCAAGCACTTCATACATGGATTGCTTAGATAAGCCTAAACGGGAAAAAATACGCGCCAGTGTATTGCCAGGTTTAATTTCATAATGAATAACAGACGCAGGAGCAACAGCTTTTTCTATACTATGAAGAGGGTTCGTAGTAACAAACGAGTTAATTAGCTGGTCATCATCAAGCTCTACCTCCTTTGCTTTTGGAAAAGGTGACACGGCTT
The DNA here is from genome assembly GCF_016463975.1 of Marinomonas transparens. Lineage (GTDB taxonomy): Bacteria > Pseudomonadota > Gammaproteobacteria > Pseudomonadales > Marinomonadaceae > Marinomonas > Marinomonas transparens. Next base: position 19,924 of record NZ_JAEMNX010000015.1, read on the forward strand.
GTGCACTATTAGGCAAAACATAGTCTTGTAGGTCTGCTGTCGGGGAGACAAGCAATTGATAAACAAACATGAGTACAACAAAAACAGTTGCGACCATCAGCAGCCAAATTTCTAACCCTGATAGAAGCCCCCAATAGGAAGGGCGTGTTTTTAAAGACATAAAACAAACTCATTTAAACAAAAAAGTGGCCTAGAGAGAGGCTTTATATGCTGTTAACCAACCTAAAATAACTCTCTATATATTATAAATAGAACCACACTTTTGCTGTGTGTAGATTCCCTGCGATGTGGATAACCACACGCGCTACTTTATTAAGGCTGCATCTTACAAAAAGACAACAAAAAAACAGCGTAAAATAATTTGCTGGGAGAATACGGTATTTCTTTAGCTTTATAAATAGCTATCACCTTGAAATTACTCTAAGCCACCTGATCATTACTGAAGACAGTTTCAAATCCTTACTTATTGAACTATTCATCAGAAGCATTGGACGATATGGTTTCCTCTTAGTAATATAAAAGGCCTTAATATCTTCTTAAATTAACTGAGCTAGAGACCATGTCAGATACCCCCTTTTCTCTTGCCAGTAGCAACATCTACAGTTTTCAAAGAATAGATCAAGCAGCTCCCATTGAAACAAGCCTATTGGTTGAAGAAATCCCCCTAGCAATTAGTATCAACAATATTAACCACGCGGTAATGATGGTGACCCCTGTCAATCTTGATGCATTTGCGTTGGGCTTTGCCTTAAGTGAAGGGTTAATAAAACAAGCTTCTGACGTCAGAGATATGACAATACAAGCCAACCAATCAACCTCAGGTATATCAGGCTTAGCCATCAACCTTGAAATCAGCGCTCGACAATTCAATCAGTTCAAACAGTCCCAAAAAGCGCGTTTAGGGGCAACTGGCTGCGGTTTATGTGGCATAGAATCCCTAGAGCAAGCATTTCCAGCTCTGGGCACATTACCCGATCACGAGCCCTTAATAGAAGACAGTTTGAAAACTTTAAGAGCATCCTTTTTCGAACATCAGGTCATCGGTCAACAAAGCGGTGCCATCCATGGTGCTTTGTTGATTTCATCAAAAGGTGACATATTGATCTGCATGGAAGATATCGGTCGGCACAACGCCCTAGACAAAGTGATCGGCTATGCTTTACAGCAACAAATCCCCTTGCATAATCACCATGTGGTCATGTCCAGCCGTTGCAGTGCTGAACTGGTTCAAAAAGCCATTAGAGCAAAGCTGTCGGGATTGATTCACCTCGCCTCCCCCAGTACTCTAGCAGTTGAACTTGCTAGGCAATATAAGCTGTCATTGATTCACTTACCTAAGCAAGATACACCACGTATATATGCGGCAACAGCCCAGCCATAGAGAAAAATAATATGAGTAAGAAAAACGCTTCTTCAACCCCTTTTTTTACCCCATATAAAAGTCCTGCTGGCGGCTGGGGCGCATTGCAAAGTACGACCAAGCATTGGCTCAAAAGTGAAAATGCGGTGCGTAATATTCATACCCTATTGAAAACCAACCAACCCCACGGGTTTGATTGTCCCGGTTGTGCTTGGGGAGAAAAACACGACCCAGCTAAAATTCGTTTCTGTGAAAATGGTGCCAAAGCCGTTAACTGGGAAGCCACCTCAAAAAGAGTCGACGCCGCCTTCTTTGCAAAACATAGTGTCGCTTGGCTAAATACCCAAAGTGACTACTTCCTTGAATACCAAGGTCGCCTTACCGAGCCTATGCGATACAACCGCGAAACGGATCACTATGAGCCTATCTCATGGGAACAAGCTTATACCCAGATTGCCGACACCTTAAAAAAACAAGCTAATCCAGATAGTGTGGCGTTTTATACTTCTGGACGAGCCAGTAACGAAGCGGCTTTTCTCTATCAACTCTTTGCCCGCGCCTATGGCACCAATAACTTTCCTGATTGCTCTAACATGTGTCACGAAGCCAGCGGCTATGCTTTAACCAGCAGTATTGGCATTGGTAAAGGCACGGTTGAAATAGAAGACTTTGAGCGCGCTGATGCCGTCTTTGTGTTCGGCCAAAACCCCGGTACCAATCACCCACGCATGTTAGAAACGCTACGTGAAGTGGTACAGCGAGGCGCTCAATTACTAAGCTTTAATACCTTAAAAGAACGAGGCTTAGAACGTTTTCAGAATCCTCAAAAGCCGATTGAAATGCTTACCAACGGTTCAAAACCAACCAATACCGGCTATTATTGTCCCAATATTGGTGGTGACATGGCCGTGGTGCGAGGCATGGTCAAAGTGCTCATCGAAATGGAAGAAAAAGCGCAACAGCAAGGCAACAAACCGATTTTTGATCACGACTTTATTAAGCAGCACACTCAAGGACTAGACGACTACCTTGAACAGGTAAAAAACACACATTGGACAGATATTCTGAAACAGTCTGGCTTATTAAAAGAAGACATCATCCATGCGGCACAAGTTTATGCTAAAGCCGAAAGCGTCATTATCACTTGGGCCATGGGGATTACTCAGCACCACCATTCCGTTGCCACCATTCATGAAATGGTTAACTTGCTGTCACTGCGGGGCAATATTGGCAAACCCGGTGCTGGCGCTTGTCCAGTCCGAGGGCACAGTAATGTGCAAGGGGATCGCACCATGGGCATTAATGAGCGCCCTTCTCAAGCCTTTCTTGATGCGATGGAAAAGCATTTCAACTTCACACCACCACAAGAACATGGCTTGGCAGTCGTCGATACCATACGTGCCATGCGCGATGGCAAGGTGGGGGTTTTTATCGCTTTAGGGGGCAATTTTGCCGCCGCCACCCCAGATACTCAAGCCACCGAACACGCACTACAACAATGTGAGTTAACCGTACAAATCAGCACCAAGCTAAACCGCTCTCATTTGATTGCGGGTAACGATGCCATCATCTTACCTTGTCTTGGTCGTACCGATATCGACCACCAGACTAAAGGCCAACAGAAAGTCACAGTGGAAGATTCATTCAGCATGGTCCATGCCTCAGGCGGTGTGCTTGACCCCTTAAGCCCAGAACAAAAATCTGAGCCAGCCATTATTGCCGGTATGGCAACAGCCACATTAGGCTCTTTCCCCATTAATTGGGAAGAAGCGGTCAGCGATTACGATATTATTCGTGACCACATTGCTGAGGTCGTTCCCGGTTTTAAGGATTTCAATCAACGCATCAAACAAGATGGTGGCTTTTACCTTGGTAACAGTGCCAGAGAGAGAAGCTGGAAAACACCTGCGGGCAAAGCCATTTTGCATAGCCACCCGTTACCAGAATCTGTACTGGCGAAACGCGCTAATGACTTAGCCTCGGACAAAACGCTCGTTCTGCAAACGTTGCGCTCCCATGACCAATACAATACCACCATCTATGGTATGGACGACAGGTACCGTGGCATTAAGGGTGAACGTAAAGTGGTCTTTATCAACCCAGCTGACATCCAAAGGTTGGGCTTTACAGAAGGCCAAAGTGTCACCCTACGTTCCTTATGGGATGATGGGGTAGATCGAAAAATAAGTGGTTTCAAACTGGTGCCGTATAGCATTCCTGCTGGCAATATCGCCGCTTATTATCCTGAAACGAACCCCTTGGTTCCGCTAGATAGTCACGGTGAATTTAGTAATACCCCTACCTCAAAAAGCATCGCTATCGAATTGGAAGCTTATCAAGAAGAAAGCAACAATATTGCGCTCACCAGCGCATAACAACAATGAAAGGGATGGATATGGAAAGCATTTCACTGGACAACATTCTCCACCTCACAGCCATCGCCATCATTGTCTGTTGCTTTTTAGTGGTCAGTAGCAGACAAATTATCGACACTTGCTGTCGAACGAAATCTGACGATCAATAAAAAAACCGAGCTAAATGGCATAACACCATAAACTCGGTTTCATTATCTTCTTGATTATCGACTCAGGTAACTTTGCACTACATATTCGGATAGTTTGGACCACCCGCCCCTTCTGGGGTTACCCAAGTAATATTCTGAGCTGGGTCTTTGATGTCACACGTCTTACAGTGCAAACAATTCTGTGCATTGATCTTAAAGGTATCTTTGCCTTCTAATTCAATCATTTCATACACGCCAGCAGGACAATAACGCTGGGCAGGCTCTGCAAATTTTTGCCAATTCGATCCCGTCGGAATACTGTCATCGGCTAATACCAAGTGGCACGGTTGCTCTTCTTCGTGGTTGGTATTCGATAAAAACACTGAAGACAGACGATCAAAACTCAGCTTTCCATCCGGCTTGGGATAATCGATTTTCTCGGCCTCATCCACCGTCAACATGGCAGCATGGTCATGGGTTTGATCCCGTAAAGTAATCGGCAGCTTACCTGCAAACCAGTTCTGATCCAGATAGTTAAAAGCCCCACCGAATAGCGTGCCAAACTTATGCATAGCAGGGCCAAAATTCCGTGATGCCTTTAATTCGTCATATAACCAAGAGCTTTCAAACTGGGTTTTAAACAGCTTGTCGAAAGCGCCATCATCAAGCGATTCAAGCAAGGCTTCAACAATACTATCAGCCGCGATAATGCCAGACTTCATCGCCGTATGGGTGCCTTTTATTTTCGCAAAGTTCAAGGTACCCGCATCACACCCCACTAGCACCGCGCCCGGTAGCGTCATAGTCGGCAAGGCATTAAAACCGCCTTTTGCAATCGCTCTCGCACCATAGGAAACTCGCTCCGCGCCCTCTAGATATTGTGCAAAAATAGGGTGATGCTTAAGACGCTGGAACTCTTCGTAGGGGCTCAACCAAGGATTTTTGTAGTTTAGGTCGGTGATAAGCCCCGCCACCACCTGCTGATTCTCACCATGATAAAGAAAAAAACCACCGCTACTGTCACCCGTTAATGGCCAACCGGAACCATGAATCACCAAACCCGGCTGATGTTTTTCAGGCGGAATTTGCCAAAGTTCTTTGATGCCTAAGGCGTAATGTTGAGGGTCTGCTTTTTCATCCAAATTAAACTGCTGAATAAGTTGTTTACCCAAATGCCCACGACAACCTTCAGAAAACACCGTGTACTTGGCATGCAACTCCATGCCTTCCATGTAGGTCGAAAGCTGCTCACCCGTCGCGGATACCCCCATATCCCCTGTCGCCACGCCTTTTATTCGGCCATCATCATGGAACAAAACTTCTGCGGCGGCAAAACCAGGAAAGATCTCAATACCAAGCCCCTCTGCTTGCCCCGCTAACCAGCGGCAAAGATTGCCCAAGCTAACAATATAATTGCCTTGGTTATGCATGGTTTTTGGCACAAAGACATTTGGAATTTTACTGGCCTGCTGGGCATTTTTTAGCAAATAGACTTCATCTTTTGTGACCGCCGTCGCCAAGGGAGCACCTAACGCTTGCCAGTTTGGAAATAACTCTTCTAAAGCGCGTGGTTCAACCACAGCACCTGACAATATATGCGCCCCCACTTCGGAGCCCTTTTCTATCACACAAACATTCAGTTCTTGATTGGCTTTCACCGATGCTTGCTTTAAGCGTATTGCAGTGGCCAAACCAGATGGCCCTGCGCCGACAATGACAACATCAAATTCCATCGACTCACGCATTACTCTTTCTCCTGCTTTTTAACAGCATTCTTTTTAAAGGCTAATTACCCGATCTGACAAGGGTTCTTGATAAAGTCGTTCTAGCTGATCTTGGCGATGTTCTTGTACCGCACGTTGATTCAAGGATCCCTTATCCGTTATTTCATGGGCATCAATGCTCGGTGGCACGGCTTGCAAAATAATACGCTTAACCAAGGTCGCTCCCCCTGTTCCTTGCTTAGCAAATTCATTCAATTTTTGCTGGAAGGCATCGCACACCAACGGATGATGAATCAAGTCTTCATTACTAACCGTTTCATTTCCCGGTAAAATGGCTCGACAATGGGCCCAATCAAGAAACACCATGGCACTAATAAAGCTACGGTTAGAGCCACAAATTACCGCGTCTTGCACGAGTGGTGCGAAAGCACTGATAAAATGCGCCCGTAAATTCCCCGCACTGACCCAGGTACCACTGTCTAGTTTGAAGTTTTCCGACACTCGACCATCAAAACGAAAGCCACGCTGGGGTTGTTGTTCGTCCAAATATTTAAAGGCATCCCCAAGACAATAAAAGCCATCAGCATCAAAGGCTTTCGCGGTTAACTCTGGCTGACGCCAGTACCCCGGCATCACGGTAACGGCTTTGACTCTCGCTTCCAACTTACCCTCGTTTGGCACCAATTTGATCGACACTCCGGGGGCAGGAACACCAATCACACCAGAGGTAGATTCTTCCACTGAAGCAAAGGTCGCCGACGGTGCCGTTTCAGTACAACCAAGCCCAGTTAGCATGGGGATTTTTTTGCCCGTGTATTGAATCGCTAAATTATCAAGATCATCCCAAATGTGTTGCGCTAAACCTGCTGCCGCAAAAAAGGTAAATTGCAAACGGGAGAAAAATTTCTTCGCGAGTTCCCCATCCGCTTGTAGGTGATGCACCAACAATTCAAAGCCTTTAGGGACATTGAAATACACAGTTGGGGCAATATCCGCTAAGTTCTTTAACGTCTTAGCAAAAAGTTTTTCCGTTGGTTTGCCATCATCCAAATAGAGACTGCCACCATTGTACAAGGCAATGCCAACATTGTGGTTACCACCAAAGGTATGGTTCCAGGGCAACCAGTCCACCATAATCGGCGGCTGATCCGTCAAAAATTGCATCACTTGATGAATCATCACCTGATTCGCACAGATCATTCTTTGGGTATTAATCACCCCTTTTGGCGCACCTGTGGTACCTGAAGTAAAGAGGATTTTCGCGATGGTATTCCCATCTACTTTGGCATTTTCTGCATCGATTGCGGTATTTTCAGGCGTATCCCATAGGGTTTGAAAAGCAATGGTAGGATTGACAATTTGCTGTGCTGTGGTATCGCCCTTGATCACCACAACGGGTGTCTGCGTATCGCTACACACCGCTTTTATTGCTTTTTCAAAGGGGGCCAAATCATCAACGACAATCAACCCTGGCGTTAAAATATCAAAAATATTTTTTAGCTTGGTGTAATCCGTCGCCACCAATGAGTAGGCAGGTGACACAGGCGCATGGGCAATGCCCACATACATGCCGGCCAACGCCAACATTAGGTGCTCGACACTGTTACCACATAAAAACACAATGGGACGTTCAACAGAAACCGGTTGAGTGAGCAACCATGAGGCAATCTTACGAGCACGTATCACGGCTTCCGCATAGGTCACTTCATCCCATTCGCCTTGAGCATTACGCTGCGCTACAAATACTCTCTCAGGGGCTTGCTTTGCCCAGTATTCAAGCTGATCTGTCCAGCAGCGTGCGTAGTCTCCTAGCGGCTTCTGACTGCTGACGATCTGAACTCCATCGGCCAATTTAGCGACCTCAATCGGATGGGCTACCACCTTAATAGGGTGAAATCCTACATTCATTTTTTGCTCCTAAAACCGCTTTAATTATTTTTATTCTAACGTCGATTTACAAACGAATACGACGCATGAAAACAAACCAGACATTTATTGTTGTTGAAAATCAAATGCCTTTAACCCCATTCCAGCAGAAGCCACTGTCTGCAAGGACGCCATCGCCGTCGGTAATCGGTAAGCGCCATAAAATTGCGTCATCGCCATCAGGTTTTGATAATAATCTTGATCTTCAATATTGGCTTTAGCCGCTGTCGATGTTGCATTCATCAATTGCCATGCACAACAAAGCGTGCCCATTGCCTCAAGAAAAGGCACAGACACAGCATGCAAGGTATCCTCGTCCGTTGCATCATTGAGCAATTGATCAACCATCAACTGACGCACAACCACCACCGCTTGATTCGCTTGCTTGGCAATGTGCGCAAGACTGTCATCAGAGACTAATTCATTGGCTAGACTTTCTATACTAACCAGCAAAGCGGACAACGCCTGTCCTTGGTCACCACGTACTTTTCTAAACATCAGGTCACGAGCTTGAATGCCTGTGGTTCCTTCATAGATAGTAGTAATGCGTGCATCACGCATAAACTGCGCCACACCCGTTTCTTCTACAAACCCCATCCCACCAAACACTTGTACCACATTGCCCGTCATCACATTGGCACGTTCCGTGGAAAAGGCTTTAAAAATGGGCGTCAGTAAAGCCACTTGATCTCTCGCGCTGTTATCGCCAGTCGATTCTACTAGGTCAATTTGTGCAGCAATTTGATACCCTAACGAGCGCAGAGCAAACACTTCTGAACGCATTTCAAGCAACATACGCTGCACATCGCCATGCTGCACAATAGCCACTCGTTCACCTTTGCTGTTACTACCTTGAGTACGTTCTTGTGCGTATTGCAAAGCCCGTTGATAACCCAATTCACCTAGGGCCACTCCTTGTAACCCTGTATTTAAACGAGCTTCGTTCATTAGTACGAACATGCCCATCAAACCTTGATTCACTTCACCTAGCAATTCGCCCACACAATCATCTTGATCACCATAGCTTATTGAACAGGTTGGGCTGCCATGCAAGCCCATTTTGTGTTCAATCCCGGTACAGCGAACATCATTGAAATCCCCAACAGAGCCATCTTCATTAACCCGATACTTGGGGACTAAAAACAATGAAATACCGCGGCTTCCCGCAGGGGCATCAGGCGTTCTCGCCAATACCAAATGGGCAATGTTGTCCGTTAAATCATGATCACCATAGGTAATGTAAATTTTTTGTCCCTTGATCTTATAGCGGCCATCTTGCTGCGGTATGGCTTTGGTGGTCAAGGCGCCAAGATCTGAGCCCGCATTCGGCTCCGTCAGCGCCATGGCAACCGTCCATTCTCCCGCTACAATTTTCGGCAAATAACGGGCTTGCAATGATTCACTCGCAAATTTCAGTAATATTTCCGAACCACCTTGAGCAAGCGCTTGAAACATGACAAAGGCTAAATTTGCAGACAACCACATTTCATTAACAGGTTGTGAAATATATTTCGGCAAGCCTTGACCACCAAACGCCTCAGGCAAAGAAAGCCCTACCCAGCCGGATTCAGCAAACTGTTGGTAAGCGTCTTTCCAGCCCTCTGGAGTAATGACTTTGCCATCGTCAAAACGGCAACCTTGAATATCACCGACTTGATTCAACGGCGCTAATACGCCGGAAGCAAACTTAGCTGCCTCTTCCATCACGGCATTGGCCAACTCTATGTCAAAGTCTTCCAATGCCTCCTGTTTATCTAGCCCGTGCTGGAGATAGGCTTGCTCCACCAGCATTTGCATATCTTTATAGGGCGCTTGGTAAGTCATCATAAGCTCCTTACTTAGCCGTCATACGAATGGCACCATCGAGACGAATGACTTCACCGTTTAGCATACCGTTTTCAATAATATGCTGCGCCAGTGCGGCAAATTCATCCGGGTCGCCAAGACGAGGAGGGAAAGGCACAGACTCACCCAAGGATTTTTGCACTTCTTCTGGCAACACATCCATCATAGGGGTTTTAAACAAGCCGGGAGCAATCGTCATCACACGAATCCCAAAACGCGCTAGTTCACGGGCAATCGGCAAGGTCATCGCGCACACACCACCTTTTGAAGCAGAATAACCTGCCTGACCGATTTGGCCATCAAACGCCGCTGCCGAGGCCGTATTGATAATCACGCCACGTTCGAGGTTAGCCTCTTGTTCATTGTGCTGCATCTGATCCGCTACCAAGCGAATCATGTTAAAGGTACCCACTAGATTAACAGAGATCGCCCGCTGAAAAGACGCCAAACGGTGTGGCCCTTCACGGCCGACAACCCGTTCAGCACCTGGAATACCGGCACAGTTAATCAAACCACTGATCGGCCCAAACGCGGCCACCGCTTTATCAATCGCAGCCTGTGCAGACTCTTCACTGACGATATCAGTCACACCGCCTTGGACTCGCTCACCCAGCTCAGCTTGCACGCGCTGTAAACCTTGCTCATTAATATCCACTAATGTGATCTTGGCACCCAAACCATGTAGACGACGAGCAACCGCCTCACCAATACCAGAAGCGGAACCTGTGACAACAAAATGTTTATCTTGAATTTGCATATTGCTACTCCTGTGAGGACTGACTAGGATTTTTTACGATTAAGAAAAGCATCAATACGTGCTTTCACTTCTTCACTGGTTTGTGTAATACCGCAAATCAAGGACTCGGTATACAAGCCTTCTTGTGCCGACATGTTACTAATGCGGCTAATCCCTGTGGTCATCGCCCAGTTAGAGTACTTGGAGTTTTTACCAATGCCTTCCGCTAATTCAAACGCCTTAGTCAACGCCTCGCCAGCGCCAACCACATAATGCCCCAGACCAATGCGCAAGCCTTCTTGCGCATCCACATCACGGCCAGTCAACATCATTTCTGTCATCCGGCTAGTACCAATCACATTAGACACATTGACCGAAGCACCACCACCTACAAAAATGCCGTGCTTGCCTTCTGGTAAACGATAAAAGGTGTTTTCTTCGGTCACACGCACATGGGCGCAAATCGCCAGCTCTAATCCACCACCGATTACAGCACCGTGCATAGCCGCAACAACCGGAATGCCTGATTCACGAATATGACCAAAAACGCGATGCCACATTTGCGAGTGCTTAACCACCTCAAAAGGCTCACGAGCTTTATGCTCACGTAAATCTAAGCCAGAGCAAAACTCAGGACCATTACCAGAAAGGACGATGACATTCACGTCATCCGTAAGGTTCAGAAAGACATGTTCAATTTCAAGACACAGGCTGTCATTGATGGCGTTCTTTTTTTCAGGACGATTAAGTTGCAAGTGTGCAACACCCTGATTTACAGAAAAGTTAATAAATTGATAGGTTGTCATAAGGTTGCCTCTATTTTTATGTTTATAGGCCTAGCTGTACATCATTGCGCACCGTAAAGCAGTAACAATGTACCGACAAAACATTAGTTGCGTAACTAAACAAATGCAAAGCTAAACTATATTTAACAGGTAAAAAAATACCCTGTGCATACACACAGGGCATGGATTTTTTATCGATCGGATACTTTAATAACCACTGCCATACCGGTATCGCCTGCCGCACAGCCAGTAAATAGGCCATAACCGCCGCCGTTCATTGCGAGCTCTTCGATCAGTTCGATGGTTGCTCGTAAGCCTGTTGGACCTTGAGGGTGTCCCCAGATTAAAGAACAACCATAGTTATTCATTGCCATCACATCAATGTCCATAGCTTTGGCTAACGCCACGTCATTCACCGCAAATGGGTTATGGGTTTTGATGGCTTTTACCTGTTTAATATCTATACCGGCAATAGCAAGGGCACGCTTAGACGCTTCAATCGGTGCCGCCGGCATATAAGCCAGATCATCACGGGCCTGACCAAAACCGACCACTTCCACTTTAATCGCTGAGTTAGTAGAAAGTTCAGCCGCGTCTTCAGAGCGACAAACAATCATGGAGGCATTGCCATCAGCAGGATGGGTTTGATTACCGTAGGTAATCACCCCACCTTCTACGACAGGTTTTAACTTTGCCAAGCCTTCAGGGGTGGTGGGGAAGATCCCTTCATCACCTGTCAACACACCCTCTTCTTTTTTGAAGTTAGGGGTGGGTACCGACAAGGGCAAGGTCATATAACGCTTTTGAAACGCCTGATCATCTTTTAGAGCCTCTTGATATTGCTCATAACGACGATAGGTCACTGCGTCCAGTTCTTCACGGGTGATGGCAAAACGCTTGGCAACATTCTCACCTGTTTGCATCATGGAATGGCCACCCATGGGGTCATTCAACATGTTATAAAGCACCTGATCTTCCGACGTACCAGAAGGGCCTTTCGCATTGGGGTAATAAATATGAGGGCCATTTGAACAACGGTCTGCGGTCATCAACAAGGCAACATTCGCCATGCCCGCCAGTACTTCAGAAGTCACCGCAAACAAACCTCGCGCACTCGTTGCACACACCTGATTCACCGCATGGCCCGGTGTATTAACGGCACCAATATCATATAAAGGCCAAGGTGCCCCATTAAACGACTGAAACTGATTCACTGTCATGCCCAGCACGCCAGAATCAAAAATTAATGGATCGATATTGCGCTTTGCCAACTCTTGTTTCGTCACATGGGCTGCAAACTGCATCGAGTGTAAATGTTGTAAGCTACCCTGCCACTTGGTAAAGGGGGTACTCCAATAGGCACCATAAGGGATCTCAACATTTTCAATAGCCATAACTTATTCCTCGCTCATTTATTCTTATTGTGTTGCTGATGTCATTGCTTGTGCTAACCCACCCCATTGCTCGGCAAAAATCTCTGCTGGCATGGTTTTCAAGTCATTGGCAATAATCGGACGGAAAGCCATGGCACTAAGCACATCTTTTTCTAGGTCTAAACCGGGCGCAATTTCCGTTAATACCATGCCTTCTTGACGAAGCTCCAATACACAACGCTCGGTAACAAATACCACAGGCTTATGATTTTCACGGGCAAGGTCACCACTAAAAGTAATGTGATCCACCTTCTCAACAAATTTTTGTACCTTGCCTTCTTGCAACACAGATACCTTACCATCCGCATAGGACAACTTAGCACCATTTACCAAGGTACCGCAGAACACTACCTTCTTAGCACTTTGCGAGATATTGATAAAACCACCGGGGCCCACCACTTTAGGACCGAATTTACTGACATTCAGGTTGCCTTTAATGTCCGCTTGCGCCAAACCTAAAAAAGCGATGTCCAAACCACCACCATCGTAAAAGTCGAATTGGGCTTCATGTTCAATAATCGCATCGGCATTCCAAGCGGCACCAAAATCACCACCCGAGGCAGGAATACCGCCATAGGTACCCAACTCAGTCGTCAAGGTAAATAAATTAGACACATTTTCTTCTGCCGCGACGGCAGCAACACCATCTGGCATGCCAATCCCTAGGTTAACCATCACATCCGCCTGTAGTTCCATCGCCGCACGACGGGCAATTACCTTGCGGTCACCAAAAGGCATAGCAGGCAAAGCGCCCAACGGCACTCGAGAGTTGCCTGCTAAACCTGGGTTATAAGTCGTGGTGATGGTTTGCTTGTGATCTTCGGCTGGCGCGACCGTAATGTAGTCCACCAAAACACCGGGGACTTTGACTTCTTTGGGATGAATCGAGTGACGTTCAGCAATGTATTTCACTTGGGCAATGACAATGCCGCCGCTGTTTTTGGCCGCCTGAGCCATAGGTAGAATTTCCGCTAACATGGCTTCTTCTTCGACTGACAGATTGCCGTCTTCATCCGCCGTTGTCGCGCGAATAATCACCACATCAAGGGGAAACGTTTTATAAAGCAACCAGTCTTCATCTTCAATGTTAATACGCTTAACCAGGTCGTCTTTTGCAAGAGAGGTCACTTTGCCACCGCTAATCAGTGGATCTACATAAGTGCCCATGCCGACTTTAGTAATCACTCCGGGTTTGTTACCTGCAATTTGACGCCACATGGTGGTCAATACACCCTGTGGAAGAAGATAAGCCTCGATGGCGTCATCGGTAATCATTTGCGCCATTTTAGGTGCTTGGCCCGTATGACCAGAAATTAAGCGTTTGACTAAATTAGGGTACGCCAAATGAGACATGCCCGCCTCTTTACCGTCACCGCAACCACAATCATGAATCAAGGTAAGTTGTTGCGGGTGACCCGTTGTCACAAAACGTTTTTCAACCGCTTTAGCAATCGCTTCGGCAAAAAACGACATTCCGATAGTAGACCATGCTACGGAATCACCGTCTTTAATTAGCTCAGCCGCCTGATCCAGAGAAATAATCTTGCTCATTTTACCTTCACCTATATTTTGTGATTACGTTTTTATTGTTATGTTTGGGAAACATCACATTGTTGTACACTACAACTATTAAAAATTCAAATTATTTATCACCCATGCTTTTTTTGAATGAGCAATGCGAAAATTTGATAATTCATTTGATTGAAAACTTGCACTGTTTATGCAGAAATAGAATGACTCCAAAAGATCTAAGGTTACTCAACTTGAAATTGACTACAATGAGAGTCGAGTAATAGAACACTTACATAACAAAAAAAATAAGGTGACTAATAATGAGTAAATTCAAACTCTCTAGCCTGGCCCTACTTGCGGGCTCAATCATGTCTTTCAGTGCATTCGCAGCACCTGAATACACCTTTAAGCTGCATCATATGCTGCCACCTATGTCCATGGCGCACTCGCAATTTCTTGTACCTTGGGCCGAGAAAGTAGAAGCAGAATCGAATGGTCGTATCAAAATAGATGTCTACCCATCCATGCAATTGGGCGGCAAACCGCCACAATTATTTGATCAAACTCGTAAAGGTATTGTAGACCTTTCTTGGACCGTCGCAGGTTATACCCCTGGACGCTTTCCTAAAATGACGGCCTTTGAATTGCCCTTCGTTCCTGGTTCTGCAAAAGCGACTAGTATGGCACTGCAAGAATACGCCGAAGCTGAGATGCAAGACGAAATGAAAGATGTGCACGTGATTGCCCTTCATACCCATGCACCGGGTTCTTTCCACTCCAGAAATAAAGTCATTAAAAAATTAGAAGACTTGAAGGGCATGAAAGTTCGTGCGCCAAATAAAATCATGTCTGGTGGTTTTAGCAATGTCGGCGCCAATACGGTATTTTTACCCGTTCCACAAATGCCTAGCGCCTTATCAAAAGGCGTCATTGATGTCGCAGTACTACCGTTCGAAGTGGTATTACCGTTGAAGATCCATGAGTTGGTTAAACACCACACCCAATTCAAAGGCGCTGGCTTATACACCAATACCTTTATTTTCTCCATGAACAATAAATCCTATAACAGCCTGCCTGCTGATTTGAAAAAAGTCATCGATGACAACTCCAGCATTCCGCTAGCTGGGCACATCGGTGAAAAATTCGATAGCTACGAAGGTTACGCCCGTAAATTTGCTGTCGACCGTGGTAATAGTTTTGATTACATCGAAGGGGCAGAACATGCTCGTTGGGTTAAAGCTATGGCGCCTGTCACCAAAAAATGGGTCGAAGATATGAACGACGATGGCTACGATGGACAACGTCTATTAGATAAAACCAGAGCGCTTATCAAGAAATACGAAAACCGTTAAGCCACGCGCCATTGGATAATTTAGCATGATACGTTTTACTACCGACATACAGCGATCTATCCTAGGTCGCTTGTCAAATATTTTTGCTCTTACAGGTGGGTTTATCATGTTAATACTGGCGGCGGTTACTGTCGCCAGTATTATTGGTCGAACTACCATGGGTCAATCAATAGAAGGCGATTACGAAATCACAGAAATGGGCTTAGCCATGGCGGTTTTTCTGTTTTTGCCTGAATGTTATCTACGCAAGGGCCACGTCATTGTGGATCTATTTACCTCAGCCTGTAAGCCGAGCACCTTACATACCTTAGAGGTCATTTCTAATATAATCTTCACCCTAGTTTCTTTTACCTTTGCCTATCGTATGAGCCTTAGTGGTTTTGAGGCATATGATTACCTAGAGCAAAGTATGCTGCTTGAACTCCCCACTTGGTGGACCTTCATTGTGGGTGTCATATGCATGTCTCTTTGCGGACTATGTGGTCTTTATAGGTTGTTCACCACGTTCCGTGGAGGTAATAATGAGTAATATCGAACTGGCCTTTTTCATGATGGCAGTCCTGCTGATACTCATGAGTATTCGCATTCCCATTGCCCTTGCCATGTTAGTCTGTGGTGGTATTGGCTATTCCTTAATTGGTGGCATTCCTGCTTTACTGGAATATTTAGGTACAGCGCCTGTCTCTAAATTTTCCAGCTATGATCTCTCCGTTGTCCCCCTCTTCCTACTAATGGGAGAACTGGCCACCCGCTCAGGCATTACCGCCGAGCTGTTCAAAACTTGTAATACTTGGATTGGTCGCCAACGTGGCGGCATTGCCATGGCGGCCATTGCTGGCTGTGCAGCGTTTGGGGCGATTTGCGGGTCATCGTTAGCAACCGCCTCGACCATGGGCAAAGTCGCTTTACCTGAGATGAAACGCCTAAAATACTCTGGTGCGCTTGCTGCGGGATCGCTGGCAGCCGGTGGCACATTGGGGATTTTGATTCCACCTTCTATGGTATTAATCATTTTTGCGGTACTGACCGAGCAAAACATTTCGAAAATGTTTATCGCTGCCTTTGTGCCAGGGTTTCTAGCGGCTGGAGGCTATATTCTGGCGATTGCCATCTATGTTCGAATCTACCCAGAATCAGGCCCACGCGGTGAAAAAACGACTTTAGCGCAAAAAATAAAATCCACGAAAGATGTCTGGCATATTACGGGGATTTTCCTCGTGGTATTAGGCGGCATCTATATGGGGATTTTCACGCCAACAGAAGCTGCTTCTGTGGGGGTTATTTTGACGGCTATTTTGGCTTTCACCCATGGAAAAATGCGCTTGGACGGCCTCTTGGTCTGCTTAATGCGTACCGCCGTTTCTGCGGCGATGATCTTTTTCATCGTCTTAGGAGCGGATCTTTTTAGTGTCTTTATTGCTCTGTCTAGGTTACCTGATCTAGGGGTAGAGCTGATCCAAAACTCTGGATTATCCGCCTACACCATCCTTGTCCTAATGCTACTCACCTACTTGGTGATGGGGTGTTTCCTAGATAGTTTAGCCATGATATTACTGACTATTCCTATCTACTTCCCTATCGTTATTGCCATGGACTTTGGCATTCCGCCAGTAGATTTAGGTATTTGGTTTGGTATTTTGGCTCTCATAGTGGTGGAAGTTGGACTCATTACGCCACCTGTTGGCATGAACGTCTTTATCATTAAATCCTTCGATGACAGCCTGAAATTAAAAGAATGTTTCAAAGGCGTTATTCCTTTCTTAATATCGGACTTTGTTCGAGTGGCGTTATTGATACTCTTCCCAGGTATCACACTCGGATTAGTGCATTTAATAAGCTGATATTGATCTACAAAACTGAAAAGGGCTGGAAAAATCAACAATGAACCAGCCCTTTTAATTAGACAAAACAACAGTTTAGAAGTGCAACAGTTTTTGTTTTTCTACTATAATGGCAAAAGTATTAACCAACAATGATTGAGGCTCGAATGGCTGACGACAAAAAAACCACTGACACTCCCGTAGATTTTGGCATATTAGACACTCTCATTGGTTATCGTTTACGTCGTGCCCAAATGAACTTCTTTACCAAGTTCTCAGAAGTGTGCTCTGACCTTGGCATCAGTCCCGGCCTCTTTGCCGTTATAGTTATCGTTGAAAAAAACCCAGGATTAACCCAAACGGCTGTTGCACAGGCTTTAGGTAATGATAGATCAGCCATGGTAGCCGCGGTTGATAAACTTGAAGGCATGGACATTATTGAACGTCGACCAGCAAAAAATGACCGACGTTCCTATGCCTTATTTATGACCCAATACGGCCAAGATTATTTTAAAAAATTAACTAAACGAGTGATGGAATACGAACAGGCAATGGCATCACGCTTAAAAGATGATGACGAAGTCACATGGCTATTAGAAAAGCTACAAATCTTATCGAAAGACTGAGGCTTAGTAGATTTCTTCGTACCTTTCTTACAAATCTTGTACTGGTGATCAAAAAGCTTTTATCACTCGTACAAGCTGTCTTAACTCACCTCAGCCAATGCAGCCATAATAATCGCCAATTCCTCTTCTACCTGAGCACTTAACTCGACAGTATCAATCGTCGCTAGACAATCTTCAATGAGCGCTTGATCTTCTGATGCGATTAAGCCTTGCTCAAATGACAAAAGACGTTTAGATAAACCGGTTAAGCCCATGGTCAAACAGGAACCTTTTAAGGTATGTAGACCCTCTAATGTTAACGCTTTATCTTTCTGTTTAGCGCCTTTATTAATACTGTCTAACAAGTTTTTAGATTCAAGTGCAAAACCATCCACAAGGCTCGTCAACAAATCCGTGCTGCCACCAAAGCGATCCAAAATGGAATGAATCTCTTCAACTTTAGACCCAGTCGTTAAGGCTTTATCTCCATGTTCAAGCACTTCCTGAACTGGCGGCTTCTGACTCTCACTCTCAATGGTGGTCTCAGTCTGCACAACCTTTACGTATGACTGAATACATTTCACCATCAGCTCTAAATCTAACGGTTTACCGAGGTGGTCATTCATACCCGCATCCAAACAGCGCTGACGATCTAAATTAGAAACATTAGCCGTCATCGCAATAATTGGCAGCGGGAGAAAACGTTTATCCTTTCGAATTCTGCGTGTTGCTTCTAGACCGTCAATATCCGGCATCTGCATATCCATCAGCACAAGGTCAAATGTCCCTTCCTGTTGCTCACATACTTTTTCAACGCCTTCAATGCCGCCTTCAGCCAAAGTGACCGTGGCACCTTCTGCAGTCAGTAATTCGTCAGCGACCTGACGGTTAAAAGCATTATCTTCTATCAACAAGATATTCACTCCTGCCAAGCGCTTAGCACAAACCCCATCGGCAAGTTGTGCAACAAACTCCTTGCCATCTGACACAGCCTGATAAACAGATTCAGATAGTTGACTCAGGGTGACAGGCTTCAGCAAATAATCTGAGAACAAACCGGTTTCATTGCTATTGTTTAGACGATCATTTGGATTATTCGTCAACATAATAATTTTGGGACATGAACCTTCTGCAAGTTGGGCATGAAGAAATGCTACCCCGTCTAGACCTTCAAAGTTTGGCATATGTGCATCCAACAAAATCGCATCAAACGCCTCTTCATTTGCTTGTGAAGCAAGTATAAGATCTACCGCTTGTTGTCCAGTCTCAGCCGTTACGCCAGTCCAACCCAAGGTACGGATCATACGAAGAAACATAGCTTGTGAGACCCTGTTGCTTTCAACGACTAAAATACGTATGGAGCGTCTTGTTTGTGTATCAATAAGTTGTTTTTGTTGGGTCATTTCTGCAATTGGCAACTCTATTGTGAAATGAAAGCAACTGCCTTCTCCTACCACACTCTCAACCAGCAGCTCGCCTCCCATTAACTCAACAAACCGACGACAAATCACTAAACCAAGACCTGACCCGCCAAAACGCCTTGCGGTGGAAGATTCCGCCTGAGAGAAGACATCAAAAATGTGTTCACGCTGATCTTCCGAAATGCCAATCCCTGTATCTCTCACCGCAACAGCAAGCCGAGCAACATTTCCTTTAGTAGCAAGGCATTTGACCTCTAGAGTAACGACACCTTCTAAAGTGAACTTTAAGGCATTACTGCTTAAATTAATCAGTATCTGTAAGAGCCTCATCTGATCTCCGATAAGAAAAGGGGGAATGTCCTTATCAATATCAAATACCAGCTCAACCCCGTTATCTCTATTCGTGCCTGACAACACAGTCGAGAGTTCAAACAATAACTCTTCCAGTTCAAACGGCGCATGGTCAAGCTCTAACTTGCCTGCATCTACTTTAGAAAAATCCAAAATATCATTGATCAAATTCAGTAAGGATTTTGCTGCGATTTGGGCTTTAGAAATATAGTCATGTTGCTGATTCGATAAATTCGTACGCAGTACCAGATGCAGCATGCCCAATACCGCATTCATTGGAGTGCGTATTTCGTGGCTCATATTAGCAAGAAAGTCTGACTTAGCCGCGCTCGCCGCATCCGCCTCGTCCTTGGCTTTACGTAGCCAGGTTTCTAAATTCCGTTCATCGGTAATATCACGATTAATACCGGTTACCTTAAGCGCCTTCCCATTCTCATCCCTTTCCACAAACGCACCCGATTTAAGATAACGGACACTGTCATCCGGTAACACAATTCGAATTACACGGTCATACTCTTCCACCCCCTTTATTGCATTATTCAATGCAGATATGGCGCTCTCTCGATCTTCTGGGTGGACTCTATTGTACCAGTGCTCATAGGTGATACCTTCTTCCCTTAGCGATAATGGATAATGATAGATCTCAAATAAAGTATCGCTCCATTCCAAAGTATGACTCGTCAAATCTAGATGCCAAATTCCCAATTGTGCTACCTGCGCCGCCATCAACAACTGATCTCTGGCTGAAATGAGCGCCTGCTGACTCGCCTTCTGTTCAGAGATATCCTGCGCCATGCCCAAAACACCCACCATCTCACCGCTAGAGTCTTTCATGGTCGTAATCACTAATGACACGGGAATAATCTCGCCATTCTTAGCAACATAGCTCCACTCTTGTCGGTCGTAATCATTCTTATAGGCTTTATAAGATAAAGTCGCGAGGCCTTCCGGCACTCTTCGTCCAGTTTCCGCCTGCAACTCTTTATGGCGAGCTTCCACCTCAGATTGGAGATGAAAATCTAGCGGCGTCAGTTTACCGATGGCTTCCTCAGAAGAATAACCCAACATTCTTTCAGCGCCTGAATTGAATAATTTAATAATGCCATTCAGATCTGTGGCCACAATGGCAATTTCCGAAGACGAATCTAAAACATTGTTCAGAAGTAAATTGGACTCCCGTAATTCGGTCGTTCTCTCTCTTACTTGCTTCTCAAGACTCGTATTGAGTTCACGAATTTTTGCTTCGGCTTCTTTCTGATGGGAAATATCACGAACCGACTTAGAAGCCCCAACAACTTGGCCTAAATGATTGATAATCGGTGATACGGAAACGGCAACCGCTATCTCAGCCCCTGACTTGGTTTTGCGCCAAGTCTCAAAAGGCATAATCGCGGTTTTATTCTTTAAACTAGCAAGCACCCTTTCTTCTTCATAACGAAGCGAATCTGGTACCAGAAGCTCCATAACTGTCTTGCCAATCGCCTCCTCTTTACTGAACCCTAAAAGTCGCTCAGCACCACGGTTCCAACTGGTAATCTTGCCATCCAACGTCTTACTGATAATACCGTCAGCAGAACTTTCCACCACCGCCGTTATCATAGACTGTTGTGTTTCTACTTCTCGACGGCGGGTAATATTCACTCTAATCGCCCCAAGTAAAAAAGTAACCAAAAAGCTAATCAGCACACCTGTCGCCGCAATTTTATAAATACTAGGTAAATTAAGATCTTCAATAAACAACGGAGAAACGGCGACTCCTCCTCGCCACTTTCGGCCAAAAATAGAATACTCTTCAGCATGTTCAAACACTCTGGTAATTAACTGCCCCTTAGTATAAAAACGTTCCCCTTCCTCTGAATCCGTTATATCAAACAGCTCGAAATGCTGACGACTGGTATCTATCTCTAAATCCGCTAATACCCCGTCCATCGACAAAGGCGCATAACTCCAACCAAAGCCCATTTCCAACCGCTCTTCAAGCAAGCTTGGTACAACATCGCCGCGATATATAGGCAAGAAAATCACAAAAAACTGTTCAAGTTTTCCAGTCGATTGCTCTTCTAAGATAGGCGCACTAAGTCGAGTTTCACCACTCTCCAGTGCTGCACGGGCGGCGTCTCGGCGTTTTTTTTCAGACGCTATATCCAGTCCTATGCTTTGCTCGTTTCTGGCAATAGGCTCAACGTACTGAATCACGTAACGCTCACCAATATTGGGGGACAGCTCTTTAATGGTAAACAACGGCCAACCACTTTTTCTCGTAATATCAACAAACCCTTCCTCGTTAACCTGAGACACACGACGAACAAAGCCAAAGCCCTTCGCTCCTGGAAATGCCGTGTCTATATTCAAAGCTGAACCGTAGCGCTGAAAAGTAGCCCTATCTATGTCATGCTCTCCTGCCATTAAAATGGCCCCTCGGGCGCCTTTTAAGCCATATTTATAAAGTTGAATTCGAGAAATAACAGCCTGCATCGCATTCTTGGAGGCATGCTCTGTAGCTTTAGCAATACGCATCGTATTACTTTGATAAACAATATTCGTTACAAATGCTGTAAGACTCAGACTAATAAGCAGTGTAAAAAAAACCAACGGATGGAAAATATTTTTAGAGAACTTCCCGCTCATATGTTGCCTCCAATGGCAAACTTCATATTAGAAAAACAATAAAAATCAAACAATTACTAAAGTAATAGAAAATAGTTTATAAGCATAAAGTGTAGTCTAGAGGAAAATATTTTTTCCTTTATTAAGAAAAAACAAAAGAAAAAACAACAAATTTTTACCCATTTAAAACCAAGTAGAAATTAAGGAATGGGTGAACAAGTCCTCATGCCCCTGCATTGCCCTAATAACCTATATCCATATAGACATCAGCATGTGGATAAAAGCCTGTTATTCGAGGCGAGTAACGAACCTAAATAGTGAGCCTATTTTCGAGGTGATCAACAAAAAATTCAGGCTTTTAGGTCACGTCCTGTGAGCCTTAGTAGACTTATTCACACCTTCCTTAACTTCCCCCGATGAATACTTTCCACCTGTATTTCACCGTTAACAACAAAAAATGCCTTTGTTTTCTTGTTTCATATCAAACTATGAAACACCAATTAAACACGCTATAACTTTTTAGGCTATAACAAGTATTGAAATATAAAGGACTGGATGACTTTAATGAAAATCGCTGTTTTCTCATGCAAACCCTATGATAAAAGAACTCTATCAACATGCGCTCATGGCACTCATTTAGAAATGACCTATTTCGAGAGCCGTCTCAGCATGGAGACCATCAGCTTGGTAAAAGACTTTGATGCTGTGTCCTGCTTTGTCAACGATGACGTAAACTCCGAAGTCATTCACAAGCTAAAAGAACAGGGCATCAACACCATTGCATTGCGCTGTGCGGGTTTCAATAACGTCGACCTCTATGCGGCAAAGGCCGTCGGCATTCATGTTTTCCATGTCCCCGATTACAGTCCAACGTCCGTGGCAGAGCATGCTGTTGCCCTTATTATGACGTTAAACCGAAAAACCCATCGCTCTTACCACAGGGTAAAAGAGGGCAACTTTGCCTTAGAAGGCTTGTTAGGGTTTAACTTGCAAGGTAAAACCGTCGGCTGTGTTGGTACAGGCCGTATTGGCGCGGCATTTTGCCATATTATGAAAGGCTTTGGCTGTCATGTTATCTGCTACGACATCATGCCGTCACAGGAACTCATCGACCTAGGTTGTGAATACCTAGATTTGGAAAGTCTCTACCAAGAAAGCGACATCATTAGCTTACACTGCCCCTTGAATGCTTCTACTCATCATTTAATCAACAGTAAAAGCTTAGCCAAAATGAAAGACGGCGTGATGATCATCAACACCAGTCGTGGCGCACTGGTTCACGCCCAAGAAGCCATCGATGGCTTATATAGCAAAAAAATTGGTTACTTAGGACTGGATGTATACGAACAGGAAGGCGCTATTTTCTTTGAAGACATGTCCTCCCGCATTATTCAAGACAGCGTCTTCCAACTCATGCTGACTTTTCCCAATGTCGTTGTCACAGGACACCAAGGCTACTTCACCGAAGAAGCCCTAAACCATATAGCAGAAACCACCATAGATAACCTACTCAACCATCAAAATGGTAAAAACGCACCTAGGCAGTTGGCTTAAAACATCATCAGGTTAAACAGTCGTATTTTATGGTATGATCGTTGCTATTATTAGACGTAAAATACGACTGTTTAGAGACTTCATAATAATGTCAAAAGCTGACGAAAAAAGGCTGCTGTTAAAAATAGCCACACTGTATTACCAAGATGGTTTAAAACAAGCGGACATCGCAAAAACACTGCGTTTATCCCAGTCTCAAGTATCCCGAGCCATTACCCGCTGCCTAAAAGAAGGCATAGTAAAAATCAGTGTTATCCAACCTCCTTCAGTATTCATTGGCTTAGAATCCCAAATTCAACAACGTTTTAACGTGCCCAATGTGATCGTGGTCGATATCGAAGACAACCCGAGCGATGCGCAGATAAAAAGAGTCATTGGCTCTTCCGCTGCCCATTATTTAGATACCTCATTACGCGATGGTGACCTAATTGGTATTTCTTCTTGGAGTGACACCATTCGCTCTATGGTTGACCAGATGCATGCCACCAAAGCCAAGGCGAAAGGCCTAATTCAATTGCTTGGTGGTGTCGGCCATAACGGGAATATTCAAGCCACCATTTTGACCAAAAACATGGCCGATATTCTGTCTTGTCCAGCTTATATGCTACCCGCTCAAAGTATTGAGCAATCCTTAGTGGAAAAAGACAAACTACTCAGTACCGAAGAGGTATCCGAAGTGGTTGACATGTTCAATCAAGTGAATCTTGCCATTGTCGGCATTGGCATGCTCGAACCTTCTAACCTGCTACGTAACTCTGGCAACTATTACGACACCAAACTACTTAAAGAATTCGCTGACAAGGGTGCCGTTGGCGATATCTGTTTACATTATTATGATAAAAACGGCACTCCCATGATGGCGTTGAAAGACGACCCCGTCATCGGCATGTCACTAGAACAATTAGAAGCCTGTGAACTGGTCGTCGCCCTAGCGGGCGGAGCAGATAAGGTAGAAGCGATAAAAGGCGCGCTGTCAGGAAATTACATCGACGTGTTGATTACCGATCGGGTTACTGCAGAAGCAATCTTAAAGCATTAACCTAAGCAACACTTGTTAACAGCCAACGACCACCCTTTGATAACGATTTTGCCAGTAATCATATTTTCCTTGTCTGGGGAGGAATAGAGTTCCATCACTTTCGAGTGCTGACAACTCTTCCTTATTTTTCCACCAGCCAATTACAAGCCCAGCAAAAAGCTGGGGATTATCATCTTACTGTTCTTCAGGTCTATCTACTAGACTTAGGGTCAAGTCACCTAATTTGTGCACTTCAAAATTATTGGCTTTGTATTCGTCGTAATCAAATGCTTCCATCTCATCCACAGCAATTTTATGATATTCATAAAAGTCCGGCCACCATTCATGGTCATCGCCAAATTTTGTGCTCAAGAATGCATCAACAGCGGCCTTACCCATTTCTGGCGCGACATACCAAGCTCCCAGAGACAACACGTTAACATCATTACCAATCACACAACGACGGGCAGCAGGAACACTTTCCACCACGCCACAACGCACACCTGGACACTTAGCCGCAGCTAAATGAACGCCCATACCAGTACCACAGAAAATAATCGCACGCTCGAACTCTTTTTCAGTGATCTTTGAGCCTGCACGTAAACCAATGCGATGGAACATTTCCACATCTGGATCATCGGGGTCTTTCACACCAATGTCTGTTACTTCCCAACCTTTGCTTTCCAAATACTTAACAATAACTTCTTTAAGCGGAAAACCAGCCCAATCAGCGGCAACTAAAATCTTTTTGTCTTTTATTAATTTCATTTTTATTCTCCAAAGGACAC
This sequence comes from Marinomonas transparens, assembly GCF_016463975.1. Classification (GTDB taxonomy): domain Bacteria; phylum Pseudomonadota; class Gammaproteobacteria; order Pseudomonadales; family Marinomonadaceae; genus Marinomonas; species Marinomonas transparens. Next base: position 45,264 of record NZ_JAEMNX010000015.1, read on the forward strand.
TCAAAAGTGATAAAAATTTAGGCAGTTGCTTCTTGCCTTATTGTTTTTATTTAATAAACCTCTCTGCTTTTCTTTTTCATTTTTATGAATCATTTTACTCATGGCTTAACCTATAAATTAAGATGCCAATTTTTGAGAACTAATGGCCGCTTTATATTGCAACTTGTTTTGCATCTGATCGATGATCACCGCCACAATAATCACCAAACCTTTAATCACCATCTGCCAAAATTCACTGACTCCCATCATCACCAAACCATCGGCTAAAATGCCTATTACAAAGGCGCCAATCAGCGTGCCAGATATGGTGCCTCGCCCCCCCGCTAAGGAAGTACCGCCCAACACCACAGCCGCTATGGCATTCATTTCAAAAGCCGTCCCTGTCGCGGGATGACTCGCAACAAGTTGCGACGTAACCACTAATCCCGCTACCCCAGCGCATAATCCCGCAATGGTATACACCCAAACTTTGACATTATTCACCTTAATGCCCGAAAGCTCTGCGGCTTTTTCATTGTCTCCTATGGCATAGACATGGCGACCAAAAGGCAATTTTTTAGCAATATAGGCAATAATGCCAGCCATGATGAACATCAACCAAATGGCGATTGGTAAGCCAAGGAAGTGCCCCGCTCCAATAATGTCAAAGCCGGTATTGCCTAATTCTGGGTTGCCCTGTAACGCCGGAAAGGTTTCACCACCCGACAACAGCATAGCCGCACCACGAATGATATACATGGTGCCCAACGTACAAATAAAGGGCGCCACGTTATAGCGGGTAATAATCAGTCCGTTTAACGCGCCAATCAATCCGCCAATAATAATGACGACGGGCACCACCACCCAAACACTAGGAAATATCGCTATACCTAATGGCGCAATAACCAGTCCTTTGGAGATTAAATACCCAGCGACCATGCCACAAAAACCCAAGGTCGCACCAATCGACAAATCAATGCCCGCGGTAATGATGACAAAGGTAATACCCAGCGCGAGAAAGGCATTAATCGAGATGTGTTTAATCATAATAATCACACTGGTTGGCGCTAAAAAACCATCCACGGTGAAAGAGAAAAAACCCAGTATGATAAATAACGCAATAAAGGTGCGCAGTTTTAATAAGATCAAACCAATATTATTGGCATTGTATGAGACTTTTTTATTATTCATGTTCATCATTAAAATCCTTGAGCACTGGCAAAAACCAAACTTGATTCATCCGCTTCACTTCGCAACACGTCTGCCGTCATCTTGCCGTTGGACATGACTAAAATTCGGTCAGAAACCGCCATAATTTCTTTTAAGTCGGACGTCGAAAATAAGATACCAATACCTTGTTCTGACAACTTCACCATCATTTCAAATACATCACCTTTCGCGCCGACATCGATCCCCCGTGTTGGCTCATCAAGCAACAGCACTTTCGGGCCCGTTAATAAGGACCGGCCAATCACCACTTTTTGCTGATTACCACCGCTTAGTGCCTGTATTTCGACCTGTGGAGAAGACACCTTGATAGAGAGCTCATTAATGGCTTGCGCGACAGATTCTTTTTCTTCACTTTCCGCGATGACAAACCCCTTAAGCCGTTTCCATAAACTCGACATGGTCAGATTATTTGACACCGAGCTGATCGGAAAAATACCTGTTTTTTTTCTATCTTCGGGCACCATACCTATGCCCATTTTGATGCGCTCTGGTGTGCTGGTTTTGCCACTGATGATGTTATCGCTTAGGGAAAACTCACCCGTGTAAGTCGCCTTCCCCAATAAACACTCAAACAACTCCGTTCTGCCTGCCCCCATCAAACCGTAGATGCCGACCACCTCACCAGCTCTAAGCGAAAAAGACACATCATCAACCACTTTGACTTCGGCTTCATTTATCTGCGTAATGCCTTTTGCTTGTAACACCACATCACCAAAAGACCGGTCAGGCTTTAAAAAATTGGTGACTGGTTCACTGCCGAGCATTTCCCTGACAATCCAAGCCACATCGATGTCTTCAACCAAGGCCTCGGATTGAAATTTTCCGTCTCTTAAAATTGTAATGTACTGACCAATTTCCATCAGTTCTTCTAGACGGTGAGAAATATAAACAATGGATACTCCTTGCTCCGTCAAATCATTAATCACATCAAATAAAATCTTCACCTCTTTTTTACTCAATGCCGAGGTAGGTTCATCTAATATCAAGATATCCACATTGCCGACCAAGGATTTGGCAATTTCAACCAACTGTTTTTGGCCGACTTTTAAATTGGCGACCAGCTCGGTGGGGTCAATGTCTTGTTTAAGGCGAGCCATGGCTTCTTTGGTTATTTGGTTTTGGCTCTGGTTATCAATCGGTGCTAAGCCAGTTTGCTTTTCTCTACCAAGAAAAATGTTTTCGGCGACCGTTAGGTTTTCAGATAAATTCAGCTCTTGGTGAACCATGCCAATGCCACACTGCGCGGCAAATCGTGGGCTGGTAATATTAATCGCTTCGCCCTTTAGATAAAGCTGACCTTCTGACGGCTGCTGAACACCAGAAATAATCTTCATTAGAGTCGACTTGCCGGCACCATTTTCACCAATGATGACGTTGACCGCCCCGCGATAAACCTGGTAATCAACCTGATCTAAGGCTTTGGTGCCGGGAAATACCATGGAGATATTTTCCGCCTTCAGGATGACGTCTTCATTTTCTACCGCCATCACAAGCCCTCCTTTTTAATCTCTAAAGGAACGGCGTGAGTCACCTTATTTGACGTAATAGTCACCGCGGCTAAGACATCGACGGTTTCCCCCACCCAACTAGCATCGGGCTGAGTAATTTGACGAATGGATTGTTTATTCAGCGCTTTTGATAAGCGTGCAAATTGAATTTGGTTTTTAAACTGATCAAAAGAAAGAAACGACATGGCATCTCGAATCGAATTTCCTTTAATAATAGAACCCACTTGCAGGGCAATTTGATAGCCAGAACTTTCGACAATCAGCGATTTTTTTAGCTTTGACTCATCCAGCTTTAACACCACACCTTGAAACCGTACAAAGCTCACTAGCTTGGCATTTTCTACTACTGTTGATAATTCAACCGCTTTATCACGGGCATCCTGTTTAACGGACGGCCAGATTTTTTCAGTAATGGCCTCAGGTGTCATATTTTTAAATAATGCCGCATCCGCCGCCGACATAGGAATAATAGGCTTGCCGTTTTCATCCAAGTCAACAACGTGGCAAGCCGTTAGGCTGGCAAACACCACGCTCAGCAAAATAGTTTTGAGCAGGCGTGTGTTTAGCTGACATAGGTTTAGCTGACAGACTTTTGAAACAAAACTCTTATACATTATCTACATCCTTTAACACAGATAATTTCCAAGCATTAAAAGAAGGCAAAAGCCACAACTTAGCCTTTGCCTTCAGAAGGACATTATTTCAATGCAAAAGTATCTAGCTTATGCGCATTAGATTCGTCGATCAGCACACAATCCATAAGCTGCTTTTCATCCAATCCGGTACTGCCAGTTCTAATGTATTTATCGGCTTGCACAACGGCCATTTGCGCTTGCTCCCAAGCTGGCTGTAGCACAGTGGCCTTGATGTTAGCGCCTGCCAAAATCGAATCACGCACGTAATCACTGCCGTCAAAGCCGACCACAATCACATCGCTACGACCTGCCGCTTTTAACGCCGCTTCAGCACCTAGCGCCATGGTATCGTTACCTGAAATCACCCCTTTGATATTAGGGTTGGCCTGTAGGATAGACTCCATACGAGTAAAGGCTTCTGTCTGACTCCAATTCGCCGTTTGTTGAGCCACCATTTTCATATCTGAATAGTCATCAATGACATCATGGTAACCCTGAGAACGAACCCTAGCATTGGTATCTGATTCACGGCCGAGTAACTCAACATAAGTGCCTTCACCGTCCATTAGCTCAACAAACTTCTCTGCACCCAGCTGGGCACCTTGATAGTTGTTAGAAACGATCTGGGAGATAGCCACACCGGTTTTATTAATTTCTCGGTCAATAAGAAAGGCAGGTACACCCGCCGCTTTGGCTTTTTCTAAAGCACCGATGGTCACATCAGCACCGGCATTATCGAGAATGATGGCTTTGGCTTTTCGCGCAATGGCGGTGGAAATAAGTTGGTCTTGCTTATTCGCATCATCGTCATGGGAAACAACGAGAGTGGTATAGCCTAGAGCTTCGGCTTTCGCCTTTGCCCCCATGGCCTCAGATTTAAAAAAAGGATTATCATGGGAAGGCGTGATAATGGCGATCAGACCACTAGCAGAAGCCACTCCAGAAAAAACAACAGATAAACCAAACAAAGCAGAAACAAGGATTTTTTTATTCATATTATTTTCCTCAGTGAATATTTATTCAAGACGTGCTATTTATGCAAACCTAGTGTAATACAACCTCTTAAAAAATGTCTACATCATTATAGAAAAATATTAAAAAGTCGTTTTATTAAGTCGAATTAGAGACAATAAAAAGCTTCCTAACAAAGATAAAAAACCAATAAAATCAAATAGATAATCATTATTTAAAAATAACTCAAAGCAAAGCTTAATCGTTAAATCTAGTTTGATACTCTCTCTAAAAGACCTTATGACCAATAGGAACCTCGGTCATTAAATCAGCCTAGGGAACCAGCCCTCCCCTAGGATAAATAAACAAAATAAGAGAGCTTGCCCATCTTGTCATTATTGGGCCAAGCGACACTTCTTAACGGCCAAAGCCCACTGCGCATAACGAGCTTGCCAGTAGGCTTGCTTCTCTTGTCTGGGGGTAAACAGGGTGGCCTGACCTTCTAATTGCGCCAGCTCTTCTGTCGTTTGCCACCAACCAATCGCAAGACCGGCAAGATAACCCGCTCCCATAGCCGATACTTCAGCCACATCACCACGTCGAATAGTAACGCCCAATAAGTCAGCTTGCGCCTGCATAAGCCAATCGTTGAGCGTAGGACCACCATCGACACTTAGGTATTCAATCTTCTCGGGCAACTCTTCTGCGATCACATGAAACACATCCGCCACCTGAAAAAGTACCGATTCAAAAGCAGAACGCGCCATATCCGCTCGTTCAGTGGCGCTTTTTAATCCGCAAAAAATCCCCGTTGCCTCCAGATCCCAATAGGGTGCACCCAGCCCAGATAAAGCTGGTACAAAAAAAACCGACTGGTCCGCGCTTGCCTGCGCGGCAAGCTCACACATGGCCTCCATGTCCTCAACACCGAGCATGCGTCGCACCCAATCTATCGCGGATCCAGTATGGGTGATATTGCCTTCCAGCCCATAAAATAGCGTCGCATCGTCCCATGCAATCGTGGTACTGATCTCACTGCGAATAGTGGGTAATTTTGGCATCGCCGCCATCACTGAGCTGCCTGTGCCATAGGTCGCTTTCACCACGCCCTTTTGATAACCACCATGGCCATACAAAGCCGCATGGGAATCACCAATTTGTGAGGCAATAGGAATGCCTGACTTAAGCACTCCAAACTCACGACTCAACCCCACCACATGGGAAGAAGGCACCACGTCAGGTAAGGTCGCGGCAGAAATGCCTAATCGATCTAAAATAGCCGTGTCCCAAACTTGCTCATCAATGTTAAACAACTGAGTGCGAGACGCGTTCGACGCATCGGTAATAAAGACATTGTTGGTCATGTTCCAGACCATCCAAGAATTAATGGTGCCCACGCAAATTTCCCCTCGCTCTGCTCGGGCATGACCATCAGGAATCTGCTGTAACGCCATGGAAACTTTTGTGGCTGGAAACATGGGGTCTAGGGTCAAACCTGTCGATTTCTGCACGTAACGACTAAAGGCATCATCTTTACGCAAGGTTTCACACAAGGACTCGGAACGGCGGCACTGCCAGCTCATCACCTGAGTCAGAGGTTTGCCAGTACTGCGTTCCCACAACACCACAGACTCCCGCTGATTACTGATGGCTACCGCTTCAATCGCCACTTCGTTAGAGCCTTCAGCTGAATCAATAGAGCCTTCAGCGCAAACAACAGAGCCCACCGCCAAAGCAATCGAATCTTTCATCTTCTCAATCATTTCTAGGGGGTCTTGTTCCACCAAACCGGCAGAAGGGAAGCTTATCGATAAAGGCACAGAGCCCTTACCAATCACATTCCCCTGCTGATCCAGCAGCAATGACTTCACATTCGTCGTGCCTTCATCTATGGCTAAAATTACCTTACGCATTCACCGCCTCACTCTTTACCCTATGCACTCTGTACTCTATGCACTATGTTCAATCTTCAATGCTCGCCAACGATTCAATGTTCGCTCACTAGCCGTTGGCAGACAGCAACAATACCTGCGCTGTCGATAGAAAGCATTTTACGGGTATAGGGGCGGTCTCCAGCGGCGGCATAATCCCCGTCTTTGACCCCTAAACGCACCAACTTACCGCCGATGCCCTGCTCTGATATCACTTCTGCCACAAGACTGCCCAGTCCACCATTCACATTGTGCTCTTCTACCGTAACGACATGCTTTGATTGACCCAACATGTGAGCAAGTGCATCTCGGTTAAGAGGACGAATAGAGGACACATTCACCACAGACACCTCGATGCCCTGAGCTTTCAAAGTATTCGCTGCGGCCACCGCTTCATGCACCACGGAACCCAACGCACAAACCACCACCTGTTTGCCCTGACGAAGCAAAACGGGTTCACCTGGGACAAATTGATAATTTTCATCATGCAATTCAGGCAAGGCCTTACCGTCCATTCGAATATAGACAGGGCCCTCATGGGTTATCGCATAGTCAATAATTTGCTTACATTCACGGGGACAACCGGGAGCAAAGATTTGAATGTTACCGAAGCCACGCATAATACTAATATCATCAATAGAATGATGAGTACTGGCCAGCGGGCCATAACTGGCACCTGAATTCAGGCCAAACAACTTCACATTGGTATTGTTATAACAAACATCCACCTTCACCTGTTCGTTACTGCGGGAAATCAAAAACGGTGCCGCATTACAGGTCACAGCAACTTTGCCCCCAAGCGCTAAGCCAGCCGCTGTACCAACCATCACCTGCTCCGCAATACCAACATTCACCAAGCGATCCGGAAAGGCCTCAGTAAAGGGTTTGATTTTCGATGTCGACGTTGAATCCGCCACCACAGGAACCAAATCTACCCCTTTGTTCACCGCATCGATAAAACACTGCACCATGACAGTGGCAAAATGTTCACTGTTAGACATCCGCTAGCTCCTTTAATGCAAGTTCCACTTCTTCACCTTTTGGTACCCTATGGTGCCACTCAGGACGACCCGCAATAAAAGACACCCCAGCCCCTTTGGTGGTATTGGCAATCACCACATTGGGCTGACCTTGCGCTTTAAGTCCTTCTAAGGTTTCCACTATGGACGCGACATTATTGCCATCACATTGAGCGACATGAAAACCAAATGCCTGCCATTTTTTGTCCAGTGGATCGGTTCTCATAATCGATTCCGTTGTCCCTGCCAGTTGCAGCTTGTTCTTATCATTAATCACAATAAGATTATCCAGCTTATAATGGGCCGCTACTAAAGCCGCTTCCCAATTACTGCCTTCGGCTAATTCGCCATCACCGGTTAACACATACACTTTTCTCGGACTGCCATCGCGCTTCGCTGCCAAGGCCAAGCCGACCGCAACAGGCAGACCATGGCCCAACGCACCGGTATTTAATTCCACCCCGGGGGTCTTTTGGCGTACCGGATGACCGGGTAATTTAGAATCGTTGTGTTGATAAGTCGGCAACCAGTCTTCTGGAAAATAGCCCGCCTCAGCTAGGCAACAGTAATAACCACCCGCCGCATGACCTTTAGATTGAATATAAATATCACGAGTATCATCCGTCACCCGATCAGGAGCGCAATTTAACAGTCGAAAATACAAAGACGTGACAATTTCTACTTGCGAAAGATCCGCGCCCGTATGGCCGCCAGCAGGACTGTCCGCATTTAACCTGATTATTTTTCGCCTAATCGAGCGAGCCTTATTTTCCAGCCCCTCAATATCAAGTTGAAAAGGGTTCATAAATTCTCCTATTAAATCAAACAAATACCATTCTTGGATTTATTTTCCTATTTGAATATTTATTCCTGTCAGACAAAAAAACGACAAACCGCGTGCCACAGACATCATGGCTAACGTCGCAACAAAGGCTGGCACACAAAAAAGACAATCCTCTCCCAGACACCAGTCCAACTCCCCCCGAGGCAATCAAGCCAGCGGCTATCGCAGCTTCCATTAGTCAGCCCATCTCTTTCGCCAAATAACCCATCACCATGCCACACAGCGACAAGATAGAAGCAACGGAAAGAATGCCTAACACGGTGATTTGATCAAGAACATTGACGACGCTTCGTAACGAGAAGAACGACTCTGTCGTAAAGAAAAGAAAAGCACAAAGCAGTAACAAGCCAACCAATGGGCCATTTACACCACTTAATGAGAACAACGCACCAAATTGGCTTCTCAGCATAGATATCACTCCAAGAAATCATCTTATAATTTTTATAATTCATTCTTAAATGAATATTTATTCATATTCGATTAATTATTCATTCGTGATATTAATTAGACTCCCTCTCACTTGTCAAGCAATTAAAACAACTCGAATGGAAAAAAGATGAAAGTGTCATTGTATGCGGTTCTATTAGACCACTGCAAAGAGGATCAACTTAGGTATTACAGAGCGCTTTAAAAGACGGTTACCCTGTTGTCGTGGGTAGCATCGACACAAATTACGGCCCAACGCTAGAAAGATCACAAACTACTGCACATGATTGGGGTATGGCTTTAGATATAAATACCAAGGACATATTCTTTATGCTGTAAAGAAGCATTTTCTACATGAAAACCGCAGGCAATGATGGTCACGAATATAGATGGCGGCTGAATGATGTCTTAAAAAAGCACTTAACCATCATCCAATTAGGTGCTTTTACGCTACGAAAACCCATTTTATCTCGTCTCAACTGCCTATTTTAGGCAGTTCTTTACTTAACTTCTTCGGGTGTTTTTCCCAGCGGATTTTAATATCCACCTGTTGGCGGTCATCTTCTTCCGAAGCACTGACTTTCAAATACAATAGCCCTTGTGGTTCTAAGGCAAGCGTGCCTTTGTCATCACTAAACTCCAACTTGCCCTTACCTAATCCTTTAGAAATGGACTTAAGCAAATCTTGAATATCAGAGGCATCTAATAGGGCTTCGTGTTTAAACTCGGTTTTCGATTTCATAATGACCTACCCATATATTTGACGTAATGCATCTGGTTTCATCACCTTGGCGGTTGGATAATCACAGCTGATCCCAATCAAGCCCTGATGCTTATTAATCAAGGTGGCGCCAATACCAAAACCCTCCAGTCCTTCATTTTGGCGGGAATGCTCGTCTAATGTGATGTCAGCTTCCACATGCACCAACCCTTTTTTCACCGTCACTCGCTGGCCTTCTTGCCGATTAATATGGCCTTGAACAACCACATGAATACCGGCTTTATGCACCGCTTTAACACCGCGCTCCGTCAAGGGTAGATCCGCATCTCGATACTTGGTTCGAAAGGTATTGGCAATGGAGCTGTAATAAAAACCAAACAGATCCCTATGTTTCAAATTACGATGGAACGCCTTATTGGCATAGCCTGTGCCATTTTTTAACAACAGCTCGCCCATGGTGTCATCCAAACCCGCGTGCAGAAATAAAAACGAGCCTCGCTTCGCCACCAGCTTCATCTTGCGATAGAACCAATGAAACTCGCCTTTCTTATGCAGAAACAGTTTTTGACACTGTAACGAAGCCGCGTACACATGGCGTAGACTCAGACCAGCAGCATGACAATTTTTTTCAAAACTGTGCGTTTTAGAGTGCATTTTGCGCACTTCTCGCTCAACCCCTTCCGAGGTCAACTGACCCGCCGCATGGTAGGGAAACTCTTCAAACCATTTGTCACTTGGGAATAGCTCTTTTCGACAGGCATCTTCACTGGGAATATTCTTCTGCCAATGGGTATCTGCTAAGTATTGCTCGAACACCTCTTTAAACAAGGGAATGACTTTTTTACCCATGCGCACAAAGAAATGCTGATTACCTATGTCCTTTTGACGCGCTAACGCCAGCAACCCCATGATCAAACGTAAATCATGATTGCCCGCTAACAGGGTGACACGGGCATCTAATCGATAAAGGTGCTTCACACTGCGCAATAAAGAAAGGTTGCTTGGCCCCTTATCCAAACAATCTCCGCCAATGATAATTTCAGAACGTCGTCCCGTTTTGGTGAGCTTAAACTGGCAAAGTCCATCATGGGTTTTCTTCACCACCCCCGCCGCCACCAAAGACGCTTCAAAAGCCGTCGCATCCGCATGGGGGTCTGAAATAAACACCACAGGGCGACTTGGCCACTTCAGCTTGCGCTTTATATGATGAGCCGTGGTTTGCCCTGTTTCACGGGCCATGGCATTAGTCGAACCACTGTCGTCAGGCCACGGAGCCCACTCATTCGGTAGGCGGGCAATAATATCAGCGTGTTCTGAACGAACAGAAACAGCAGGAAGAGGACTTTGCATGATTATGATTCACCTATTGTTTTGAGCACGATTAATCTGGCACATCTTGATTCATATTGAGAATGTGACGCTGTTTCCAATCACCAAATCGCTTTCGGGTCGGCTGATTATCGACAAATTCAAATACCACAGGATGCCCATAAAACATACTTAGCCCTTTAATATCCCCCATAGTCATAAGATTAAGATGAAAGGCCCCATGCCGAATCGCCGCACCATGCCCCACGATCAACTTAACCCCTTGGCTCGTACTGTCACGCCAAGCCAACACATGGCGAGCCACACGCTCACCAGCTTCTAATAGCGACTCAGCACCATCAAAAGGGAGCTTATAGTCACTGTTGGATTTCCAATGCTTCGGCGGCGTAGTAAAACGTGGGTCCAGCGCTAAAACGCGCTCAATCTCAGTAATCGTCAAATTGGCGACGGCCCCCACACTGCGCTCACAAAGCGCTGAAAAACTGCGTAATTGTGGCTTAGCAAGGAAAAAATCTTGTAGCTCTTCAAGATAAATCTGCCCTGTTTGCCACGCTCTTAGCAAGGTGGAGGTGTCAATAACAGGGTCAAGTTTTTGCCCTGTTTCCCGCAACCAACACCCAAAAGCACGGGCTTGTTCGCGCACTTCCAACTCACCCGAATCGGTCAAGGGAAAAGGCTGTAAAGCACTCGGTACATTAGACAACTGTTCATAAGCGCCATGGCGAATCAGTGCGCACACCCGACTCATAGCTGATCCATTCCCTTGATCAACTCAAACGCCACATCAAAGTCGATGGCGCCCGTTAATTTAAATACCCGCACCGTCTTCAACATCTGGCAGTATTCAGCCACCGACGGACAGTCATTTGAGTCACTGAATACACCCACTTTGTCTTGATAGAATGGCCCCGGACGTTTACGCAACCCCTCAATGGTGTCTGGCTCTTTTTCAAGATCAACCAAGGTCAAACAAGTGGGCTCAGATGACGCCAAAGACCAATCCAGCATGATCAAATTTTTCAATTCCCCCTGTAACTGCACCCTATTTTCACCATACTCATCCTCGATCTGCACATCGTACTTTTGCTCTAATTCCCACAGGGCTTGCTGCGCTAACTGACTGAGTTTTTCCTGCTCATTAAGCGGCAAAATATGTTTTAACCTATCATTATGGGAATGCAACAAGGTGCCCGGATTCACTCTCGGCAACTTGGCAACCCCCACCGCTTTGACGCCTTCACTCGTCGCTTCCATCAGAAGTCGGTCATTCGTCAGAAACTGCCTTGAAGCGTCTTCCAAACAACGCAACATTAAGGTCGATTTACCGCCGCCAGACCCAGCCGCAATCGCGGTTACTTGCCCTGCGACACTAAAACCTGAGGCATGCCCTAATACCCAATCACGGCGTAAATGCACATTGATAAACTGGTTATTAATAAAGTTAATAACCTGCGCAAGGTTATCGAGACAAGGGCCTACAACAATAGGGTCACGCTGGCGCTGTAGCATCAACATATTGGTTTTAAACTTCTTAATCCAACGGCCAGAAGCACTTTCTAGATAGCCTTCTTTTCGACCTTGCTTACCCGCTTCTCTAGGAACCTCTAACCAATCTAGATCATCTTCTACCGCAGGCTGATCAATAATATAAACGCTAATCGTTTGCTCAATAGCAGTGTCTTCAACATAGCTTTTATAGTAGTCACCGAGTTCGGTAAGAATATCCATATTATTCGTGTAAACATCGACTCGTAAGGAACCAAAGACCAATCGAGATCGAAATTGGCAATTCGACATTTCGACCTTCAATTGTCGAGTATCTAACAGGTTCGTTATCATTTTCCTTCTCCTACTTGAGCGAGAGCATAATCGCTATAGGCTGCCGCAGCATCCACACCACAGCCATCTAGCGCCCCTTTAAAACCTCCAAAAGCCGACACTTCAAACACCACCGGACCTTGATCCGTCAAAGCAATATCGACGGTGGTAAAGCTCATGTCATAACAGGCTTGGGCACGACGCCCTAATTCGATCAATTGGCCATCAGCATCATGCTTTTCATAGCGCCCACCACTGTTAATCGTTGTATTCCATGCATCGCCCCCTGCGACACGCGCATAGGTACACAAGTATTCACCACCTAAAAACACCATGCCTAAATCTCGGCCTTTTAAATCAAGCGCTTCTTGGATATAAAAAATAGTATTGTGTTGTCGATACTCAGCTAACTTGGCTTGTACTTCTTCGTCACTGTCACCTTTGCCTAATATCAACATGCCCCGTGCTTTGGTTGAATACAGGGGTTTTAATATCGCTGAACCATATTCCCGTACCGTGGCAAACGCCAACTCCGCTGACTCGGTAACACGAGTTTTCGGCATAGGAATACCGCCCTGCTGTAACGCCAGTGTGCCACTCAAACGATTAATCAAACGCCCCATACTTTTAGTGGGACTAAACACCTTCACACCCAGACTTTCCAGATGCGACAACAGATGAATTCTATCCTCTGTGCTCGGTGCATAAACTTCGCTGATCTTCTTCACGATCAAGCCATCTAATGTGGCCAGATCCAACCCCTTCCATATCACTTGATTGGTATCTAAACGTAGCTCGACGTCTTTCATATCAATCACGGCACGGAAACCTGTCTGCGCCTCTAACCGGTCTGCCAACACTTCCGTTGACCATTTCCCTGGAATTCCTACAACGCCAATTTTCTTACGACTAGACGGCTTATTCAAAGTACAGCTCCTGTAATGGAATCTTAAATTTCAATTCTTGCTCTGGCGTCATTTGAGCAAGTTTTTCAAGTAAATATCGAGCACGAAGATGCATGCGTGATGCCAATTTCTTATCGAAAATAAAACGCGTTGACGTGGCAAAGGAACGCGCCAAACCAGCGGCTAACCTAAGTTCAAAATAGACATCGTCATGGCGCTTAGCAAAACGACGACCAAATTGGTAAACCTGTTTCGCACTCTCCATCATTAGCTTTCGGGTCGAACCACTCAGCACTTGTAGGCGATAAATGGACACCATTAATACAGAAAGATCTTGCACATAATCAAAGTACGCAGACCGATGCAGATCAATGAAATAGATACGGTCTTCCACTTCATCGTAGATCAAATTATCGACATTAAAATCCCCATGAATCAGCACAGAAAAAGGCGCGCTCCAGCGTAATTCTTTTGCTTCAACGCGGTGAATCAAGGTTTTAAAACTGGGACTAACCTGTCCGCAAATGCGATGCTCAGGCGTGAAAAATTCTGGGTGCACCTTATGACTGTCGCCAATACGTTTATCCAGCTGCTGCATAAACCTTGCATGGGACAGCTCTGTGGTATGGGTCGTCTTCCACATTTTATTTAGGGTTTTAAATAAGGCAGCAAGCGCCGCTTCGACACCTTGCTGCTGCTCCGCCAGTAACAAGGTTTCTAACGTTTTACCCGCCATGTGTTCTATCAAAAGCGCAGAGGTCTCACCTTTCGAAGAAGTGTGAGCCAAAACATTTGGTGCCAAACGCGGGTCAATATTGCGCCAGTTTGCTACCCCCTGTACTTCTTCGGCAATCTTGCTACGATCCCCCTCTTTATAAACAGCTAATATGTCTTTGTTTGACGCATCTTTATGGGAGATTGCCGCAATGGCACTGCCCGAACGGGTCAACGCCAAGCGACGTACTTTTAAGTCGCTCAAACTGTAATTCAGCGTCGATACCGAGTCCTGTAAATGGCCGTAGTTTTGTAACGACACAACCTGCCCTAAATCTGCCTTGATTAACGCCTCGCCCACCACGGCTAATTGCTTAATCACCCGTTTCAAAGCAAAGTTGCTCAATATCGCCGCCTGTAACTGAGCATCATTTAAGTGCTCTTTTGCCGCCAAGGTCGTCGCCTGAATCTCGTCATAGGACACCAAAAGCGCCTGCGTACGGCGACCTAATTTAATCCCCGTGCGTCGGTGAGACTTACCCATTCCAGACTTTACTAACTTGATACAGCGCTCGATACGACGCACTAATTTACGACACGCGTCACGACTTGGATGAGGGTAAGCTTCTGCTAATGTGCCTTCTTGAATGCAATCAAAAAAATGCACCGAGACCCCATCCAAAGCCAACGCCAAAGAACGCATCGCCTCGACACGAATATAAAAAGCTGTGCCCGGTTTACGTCGTTCTAACAGCCAAGCACATTCTTTTTCCATCTTTTCGCGTAAGGTTTGTACGTAACCACGACGGGTACGAATACGAGGCAAAAGTTCAATGGAGTGCGTTTTGAAAAAGAGTTCGACAAGGTGACAATGGGTTTCCACTTCATTTAAAAGAAAATGTAAGTTCTCTTGGACTGCCGAGGCAGAAGTTGGCATGATTTAAATCCATCACAAAGGTGAAAATACTATACACGAATCGTCACATTGGAAGATTACGATTCAGTGACAATTGACCTCGCACAAAAGCGAAACACATCAAATGGCCCTAAATAATACTAGGAATGGTACAGAATGAATCTCGACCAAACATCCCAAAAGCAACTCATCGACATCGTCCGCCGCGCAGGACAAGAGATTGTCATGCCAAACTTTCGCCAACTTAGTGCAGCCGATATCACCACCAAAAGTAGCCTGAGCGATCTGGTCACCATTGCAGACCAAGCCAGTGAAGACTTCATAACCAGTCAAATTCAACAGTACTTTCCTGATTGGGCCATCGTCGGAGAAGAAGCTGTCGCCGCAGATCCATCCACCACAGACAAAATTAGCCGCGCACAAACCTGTGTCATCATCGACCCGATTGACGGTACATGGAACTTCGCCCATGGCCTATCCGACTTTGGTATCATCCTCGCCGTAGTGGTCGAAGGCGTGACTCGCTTTGGCTTGCTTTATGACCCAGTCAATGACGATTGGATCTATGGCAATTTAGGAGAAGGCGCCTTTTACCAAAGAACCGCCATGGACGAAAAAGGCCAGCTCTCTTTACCCATACAAGCACTCACACAAGCGCCTAAACCGCTACACATCACCCCAGAAACCGACTTAAAACGACTGGCAGGCATCATGTCAGTACATTCCTATGAAGGCGACAAAAAACACGACTTCGCCATCAAAGCCAGCCACTTTGCCCGTATTAACAACTTGCCCTCATGTCCTGCTTACCGACAAATGGCCCAAGGCCACTTCCACTTCAGCCTCACCTACAAAATGATGCCATGGGACCACGCCGCTGGTGTCCTCATCTACACAGAAACCGGCGGTGTATGCCGCACCCTAGACGGCCAAGACTACTCACCCGCCCTACCGGATGGGGAAATGCTCACCGCACAATCAGAACAGCAATGGCAGGAATTAGCGGCGCACTTTAAGAAGTAAAAAAAACTGTAACTTATGACATAATGCCGTAATCGATTAGGCCAAAGAGACGATAAGGATGACTGAAGACCACTTACCCACTGAACGCTGGAAGCAGCGTTTTCAGAATTACAAAAAAGCGCTGTTGCAACTTAATGAAGCGGTAGAAGCCTACGATGAAACCTCACCAAACATCGTAAAAGAAGGCGTATTACAACGCTTCGAGTTTACTCATGAACTCGCGTGGAAAGTGCTAAAAGACTACCTAGAATACGAAGGCCACCAGAACATCACAGGGTCAAGAACCGCCACCAGACTGGCCTTTAACCTCGGCTTAATTGAAGACGGCCAAACATGGATGGACATGATAGAAAGTCGTAATAAAACCGTGCACGCCTACGACGCCAGCATACTCGAAACCGAATTTTTAAAAGTACGCAATTACAATCACTGCTTCATTCAACTACAAGAAAAGTTCACCAACCTATGACACTCAATCAATATGGCCTTCCGACCACCCTCATGGGTAAAATGTCGGCGGTTTTTACAAGGTATCCAGAAATACAAAAAGTCACCCTATTCGGATCACGCGTTACAGGTAAATTCCGTACTGGCTCAGACATAGACCTTGCAATCACTACATCCCAAGCCGATACCCTCTCTCATCTTCACCACGAGCTAGACGAACTAAACAGCCCCTACTTGATCGACTTAGTTGATGAAAGCAGCATCACCAACCCAGCCTTAATCAAACACATTCAAGACGTGGGCGTGGTGATTTACCAAGCGTCATAAAGAGGCTGAGTTTACTCCCTTAATACTCAGCCCTATAAAGCAGAACAAGAAAACTTTTACTTTTCAGCAAGCTCGTGCTTTATGCCTCTTCTTCAGCTTGAATCAATTCCTGTAATTTTCGTCTCGCACGCATTCCGGCCACATCACCGGGAAGGTACACAGGTTTTAGGGCGATCAAATCCGTTCCTGGCATGCGTTCATGACAGGCTTCGACCATAGGTTCATCTTCAAACTCGAACGCGTTATTGATTTGAATGCGTATACCTTCACTTAAACCGGCATCGTCAAGTTTTTTGTTGCGGGCAACCGCATAGAAATAATGGGAGGAATTCTCAGTTTCAGGCGTAATTAAATGAATACCGGGGAAGCAGGCACCGTCTTCAATGGTGCCATTTTCTGCTGAAAAGCCTGTATCCAAATACAGCACACTAGGGGGCTGCCAGCACATATGAGCACGCAGAGTACCAATCGCGGGCGCTTCGTCCCAAAGCAGAGAAAATAATGGCGAAACCGGGCAATTGTAATTCCAATGCATGGACCACACGGTATTGCCGTCTATCTCGACTTTGCGCTCCTCTTTAAAGCCTGCTGGTGGCTCGCCATCCGAGGAAAGAAAAGAATGCAAATAAGGAACATGACTCAGATCGAGCAAGTTATCTGCCACCAATTCGTAATGGCATTTTACATTGAGGTAACCATGTACCGATGTCCAACCTTCACGCTTATCGCATTCACCAATATCGATAATACTTTCAGGGTCTGCTTGACTTGCTTCCCCCATCCAAATCCATATAACACCTTGTGCTTCAACGACAGGGTAATATTTAACACTGCACCCCTTCGGGATAGCACCGTTACCATGAGGGTTGTGCGTACCATTTCCTTTAGCATCAAATACCAAACCATGGTACCCACAGGCAATATTATTGCCTTGTACTTTCCCTTTGCTTAGGGGTGCAAACCGATGAGGACACCGATCTTCTAAAGCGATTGCTGTGCCATCTTCTCCTCGGTAAAGCACAACTGGTTCATTCAGTAATGTAATCGCTAATGGTGTATCAACTAAGTCGTGGCTCCAACCAGCGCAATACCACGTATTTCGAAGAAATTTCATGCCCTTATCCTTCTTATTTTAATTGGAAGGACAGAATAGGAGATATAAATTGGACAATATACACCACATAATCCATATTATCGGACATATAATCCAAAAGTAGCCTTATAGACTTCATTATGGACTTACTGAGTGACGTACTTTTATCATTGAAATTACGCTCTACTATTATCTCCAACTGGCAGTTGAGTGAGCCTTGGGGCTTTGAAACCAAATCATTCCCTGCGGGGTATTGCTTTAATATTGTGGCAGGAGAACTTTGGTTTTCTGCGCCGGACAGTGAGCCGGAATTATTGCTAGCCGGTGACTCCGTTCTGGTTCCCATCGGGGGAGAATTCAATTTCTACTCGTCTGATAATGCACCGATAGCACCATTACACGCCCTATGGAAAGGAGACAACTTTGCGGGTTTTGATCACTACCTGCCGAGTGAATTGCATCAGGTCAATTGGGGTGGCGGCGGAGCAAAGACAACCCTGCTCTCCTTTGCCTTTGAATTTCAGCCTAATGTGCAACTCGACCTATTAAAGGCATTACCCAGCGCGATCATTCTACGACAATACCAAGGGACTGAGTTTCCCTCCTTTCAATCTGCCATTGCTTTTCTCAGTCAAGATGCCAGTAACAAGCAACCGGGTTTTGTGGCCATTGCGGCTCAATTAGTTGAATTGATTATCATCGGCCAACTTCGCTCTTATATCTTGTCAGAAACAAAACACCCCAAAGGTTGGCTACAAGGTTTATTGGATAAAAAAGTCGGTAAAGCCTTAGCCGCCATTCATCGACACCCAGAACAACAGTGGAGCGTCACTCGCCTCGCGGTTCATGCGGGAATGTCTCGATCCAGTTTTGCACAACGCTTCCAACAACGAGTTGGCGTTGGCCCCATCACCTATTTAAGCCACTGGCGCATACAATTGGCAGCGGAGCTCCTGCAAACGACAAAACACTCGATAAGCGAAATTACAGAGATAGTAGGTTGGACCTCTGACCGCAGTTTCAGGCGTCTTTTTAATCAAAGAATGGGCAAATCGCCACTGGCATTTCGGCGGGATGCAAAACAATAAGTAAGGGGGCTAAAAAGCCCCCTTACTGACGACAAGCAGGGTAAATGATTACTTCAGTTCACAACCACAAACAGACCCGGCACTGAGGTTGATGTTGGTCCACTGACCATTCCATGATGGTTTTTTGCCATTGTAACTTACCAGTCCATTACAGGTAGCTGCACAGATAGCAGGCGCTGCGCCATTGCCTGTAATAATGCTACTGGTGGACGCATCAATCGCGAGCCCTTGACCAAATTTAATGTCTTTAAAAATATGGCTAAGTGCTTGAGAAGTAATGTTGTTACTTGGTTGCTCTGAGGTGCCTTGATAGTTATGACAACCAAAGCAATTGCTCGCGAAGTCATTGTTTAAATTCACGTGCTGATAATCCGTTTCGGCAACCGTGTTCGCCAAACGCAATGAGCCTCGCTCATTTGGCACGCCAATGCCCCCTGAGTTTTTGGTTATGTCACTTACCCATAACGCGCCCACATTAAAGTAGTTCTTTAATAGCTGCATAGAAGCGGCTGTGCTTGGTTTGTCATACAAAGCCAGCATACCTGCATTTTGCGCCATGACATCAGCTAGGTTTTCTGCCGCTTTATGATCTCCACTGGCCGTTCCATAGGGATGTACACGACAAATGTTAGTTGGCGTTCCCATTGGCTCTGTTTGTTTGCTCTTAGGATTATTAAAGTTGCACGAATTGCCTTTCTTTGCCGTTTCTGGCAATCCAGCCGCACAGGATGCACTGGCAAACATCCAACTTGTATCGGTCTTCACATTGGGAAACGCGCAGTCCGGCGAATTTATTTTATGCTCGTAAGTTGCCCAGACAAATTCTGGGTGGTCTTCCGTGGCGACGGCTATGTGCATACCAACCAAGCCCAGAACGCCACTTATCGAAGGGGCGGCTTGAGTGACAAAGGTATTAGAGTTGATCTCTGCCGTGGACAGCTTTTTCCAGGCAAATTTTAGTTCCATGGTGCCAGCTGAAAAGTTAATTTGATTTGCGGCATTCATTTTAACGGCGCTGGCGGTTTGCTTACACGTAGCTCGGTCAAACCTCACATCGTAATACACCACATTACGGTCTTGAGCATAAATGGTTGCACCACCGCCTGCTTGACCAGTAGATAACCCCGACTTATCTAAGCCTGTCCGTAATGTCGGGCCGATAATGACATCGTCGCAAGAATCCGCTGGTGTGCCATCACCATTGAACTCTAAGACTGGAAAATTAGCCTGCACTTGAAAGTTACGCACCTTGCTATCGCTAGCAGACGGAGACATCAAATATAAAAAAGTCTGCGTAGAGAATTGATAGAAGTCGCAGAAGTTTGAATCCTTCCCATCGCTTTTTTTTACTTCTGTTGGTAAAGAAGGTGAGCTCAACCAAGTTGAGTCAACGGGACAGACCGAATTAGCAGCATACGATGTCGCGGCTGTTTCACCATAGGATAGCGCAGGTAAAAAAAGCATAGGAATGAACAGTAAGCTGCTAAGCAAAAACCTTTTAATCATCATTTTGTACTCCCTGTATTGTTTAATCGTTTCTCCATTTCTCCAGGAACAAAAGTCAATCAACATAGACAACATCATTGATAAAACGCCATGAGAAGTAAGGACAGTGCAAAATCAATCGCTCAGGCTCGAAAGGCATGGCCTAAAGGGGCACGTTTGCACTGCCCTAACTATAGGCGAAAATATCAAGATGGGTATGACACGCTATTACATAAGCTAGATTGAGAAAAAGCATTTTCATTCATACACGGCCTGTCCATGTCACTTTTTTCTCACCAAGGATGTGCGGCAAAGTAACTTTCTAAGTGGTCAATCAAGGCACGTACGGTGGGCGATAGGTGTTTTCTGGAAGAATATAGGGCGTAAATGCTGAGCGCTTTAGGCTTCCATTCTGGCAACACGTGAATCAGTCTGCCATCCTTTATGTAACGGTTCGCCAGATACGTTGGTTGCATGCTAATGCCGATGCCATTCAGCGTGCCATGTAACAGTGCGTTGGCTTCGTTAACAGTGAGACGACAGTCTACGGTGACGGATTCAAATTGGTCATTTTTTGATAAGTGCCAAATATGTTGCTCAAAATTTTTGTAGCCTAAACAGTCATGCCTAGTTAAGTCCTGCGGGTCGCTAATGTCACCGACGCTTGCTTGTGCTTTTTGTAGATAGTCCGGTGATGCCACCAATACCGATTCACACCGAGCGATAGGCTTGCCAATTAAAGAAGGGTCTGGATTAGAAGCAATGCGCAAAGCAAGGTCGATGCTTTTTTCCGTCAAGTTCGCCGCACTGTCCTCAAGGTCTATGTCGATACATACTTGAGGGTACTCATCCATAAAGGCTTGAATGGCGGGCATGAGCTGTGAAAAACCAAACGACATGCTGGTGGTCACTCGTACCAAGCCAGACAATTCTTTGCCCATGTTCGCGAGGGAAGTAATTTTATCTGCTTGCTCTAACCAAAGCTCCACGTCTTTTAGGCAGGACTCTCCTGCTGTGGTTAAAGATATTTTTCGGGTCGTTCGGTGCAGTAGCCGTGTTTTTAACCAGTCTTCCATGGCTTCCATATAACGGGTCACCATGGGTCTAGACATATTTAAGCGTTCCGCAGTGGCGGTGAAACTGCGCGATTGCGCTACATCTATAAATACTTTGGCAGCGATAACTCGGTCCATTTTATTCACCCAATAATTAGAACGATTTGAGAAACAATAATGCTCATTTTTGTGTATTTTTCCGATCACGTCAATTCTTTACTATACTTGCAAGCATTAAGGCAGCGACCCATTTGCTGTAAACATTACATAACGAACGTTGGAGAAAAACATGAAAAAATTGATTACCTTAGCGGCTTCAGCCCTGATCGCTCATTCTGCCTTTGCAGCGGACTCAAAAGCGCTAACTCTAGATGTATACAATGCCGCACCGACTAGCTTCGGCGTGACTTCTACTGTGGTATACGGTGAAACAGAAGCCATGGTGATTGATGCTGGATTCACAAAAGCAGATGCTTTGCGCATTGCCGCGAAAGTGTTGGATTCTAATAAAGAATTGAAAACGATTTTTATTAGCCAAGCGGACCCTGACTATTACTTTGGTGCGGAAACACTGCATGAGATTTTTCCAAAAGCAGACATCATCACCACACCTGCTGTTAAAAAAGCGATTGAGAAAAAGCTAGCATCTAAAATAGCAACTTGGAGCCCACGAATGGGTGTTAATGCTCCGGTAAATCCTATCGTTCCAGCAGCTTATACTCAGTCTACTTTGACGGTTGATGGTCAAACTATCGAGATTCGTGGTACTGAAGGCGTGTTGGCTAACCGCCCTTACCTTTGGATTCCATCAAGCAAAACCATTTTAGGCAATGTTGCCGTATTCGGTAACATGCATTTATGGATGGCTGATGCGCAATCTGACGAAATTCAATCCGCTTGGAAAGCACAGTTGAAAGAGCTGATTGCCCTTAAACCAACCACGGTTGTGCCTGGCCATATGTCTCAAGGTACGGCTTTAACAGCGGATAACATCACGTTCTCCCTTGACTACATCAACACTTTCCAAAAAGTGAAGAAAGACAGCAAAGACAGTGCTGAGTTTATTAAAACTATGTCTGCGACATACCCAAATGCTCAAGGTGCATTGAACCTAAGCATCGCAGCGAAAGTCCATAAAGGCGAAATGAAATGGTAAAAGTTCATTACTTCTTCGACCCAATGTGTGGTTGGTGTTATGGCGCAACCTCATTAGTTGAAATACTAGCGAACATGGGTGAATTCGAGATCGCTTACCACCCAGGTGGCATGATCCCGAAACGTGCCATTGAACCCGCTTTTAGACAACACATTTTGCAGGCTGACGGTCAAATCGCAGCCATGACAAAAGCACACTTTGGTGATGCATACAAAGCAAGAGTGGCAAGCACAGGTGAGTTTGTTATCGATTCTTACCTACCGACCCAAGCCTTCATGGTGGGTATCGAAATGGGTGTTGAGCCACACACTATGCTAAAAGCGATTCAACAGGCCCATTATCAAGATGGTAAGGCACTGGATAAGCCAGAAGCGTTACAAGCCCTAGCGGTAACACTTGGTCTTGATGAAGCGACTTGGAAAGATAAAATGGCCGGTGCTGAACCCGCCATGATGAAAGAAATACAAGAAAGCCATCGTTTAATGGGACAGCTACAAGTCAGTGGTTACCCAACCTTGATCATCGAAAAGGATGACAAGCTAAGCCGCTTACCACATAGCTCTTACTACGGTAGAGTTGCTGAGTGGAAAGACTATCTCACTAACCTAGTGTAGAAAACCTTAGCGTCACAAATGGCAAAATGCCCTATTCCATAAAAATGGATTAGGGCATTTTTTTGTCTACCATTTTTGCTGTCATTAAAATCCATAGTCTGCATTGTTCAACGCTGCCCTCAACCACCCGTTTCGTCACGTTATTCTCACTTTCAAAAGTTTACTTAACTGTTTTTTCTGCACAAATCATCACGCAATTCTGCTTCACATTGGCTACGCTTAAACCTAGTATCTGGCCCAGAAATTCATCGTTTATCTATCTATTAATAAGGATTATTACTATGTCGGAGTTGCTCGCAAACCTAGACGTTAACCAATACTTCCCCGTCGCTCTCGATTGGGCCACAAACATTCTTCTTGCTATAGTGATTTTGCTTATCGGCCTATGGATTGCCAGCAGTGCGAATAAACTGGTGATCGGCATCAGTAAAAAACACGCTCAGCTAGATGACACACTATTTCGCTTTTTAGGCAGTGTCGCGCGCTACATCATTTTAGCCTTCGTCATCATCGCGGTATTAAATCGTTTCGGCGTACAAACAGCCTCTATTGTGGCGCTCTTGGGTGCGGCTGGTTTAGCGGTTGGTTTGGCATTACAAGGCGCCATGTCTAACCTTGCGGCGGGCGTTATGTTGCTGATTTTCCGTCCTTATAAAGTCGGCGACTTCATTGATGCAGCGGGGCGTTTCGGTAATGTAACTGAAATAGATATGTTTACCACCATTCTACAAACCTTTGACAATCAACAGATCATCATTCCAAATAGCCAAATTTGGGGTCAGCAAATCATCAACCACTCCCATTACCCTGTGCGTGGTGTCGATATGCGTTTTGGCATTGCTTACGCAGAAAACATAGATAAAGCCCGTGCGGTCATTGATGATGTTTTGGCAAACCACCCGCACATTCTGAAAACACCAATGCCGTTTGTCGAAGTAGAAAAACTTAATGACAGCTCTGTGGATTTCATTGTGCGTCCATTCTGTAACGGCGAAAACTACTTTAACGTGCTGTATAGCGTGCCAGAGTTAATCAAAAAAGCCTTAGATGAAAATGGCATTGAGATTCCATTCCCGCACCGTAAAGTCTTTGTGGTAAACGAAACGCCAAAAGCAGATGAAGCGGCTAAATAAAAAATAATAGCCCCCTACTGTCGTGAACGACATGAAGCACAAAAAAATGCCCTATATCATATAGGGCATTTTTATTAGGAATTTACCTTTTACCTTGCGTGGCAATTACCCTAACGGGACACCAACATGGCCACGCCCATACCGCCACCAATGCACAAGGTCGCCAAGCCTTTTTTCGCTTCTTGGCGCTGCATTTGATGGATCAAGGTAATCAGGATACGACAGCCAGACGCCCCGATAGGATGGCCCAAGGCCACCGCACCACCGTTGACATTGACCTTGCTAGTATCCAATTCAAGTTCTTTATTAACACACATGGCTTGCACGGCAAAAGCTTCATTGGCTTCAACTAAATCTAGATCCGCCACTTTCCAAGCCGCTTTTTGCAGCACTTTTTGTGTAGCAGCAATCGGGCCTGTGCCCATAATTTGAGGGTCAACCCCCGCACTGCTCGCGGCTTCGATGACAGCAAGCACTGGCAGCCCTAAGCGTTTCGCTTCGGCATCGGATGTTACTACGACCATGGCCGCGCCATCGTTTAAAGTGGAAGCATTCCCCGCGGTTACCGTGCCTTCTTTCGCAAAAGCTGGGCGTAATTTAGCAAGGGATTCTGCCGTTGTATTAGGGCGAATTTGCTCATCCTCACTGACCACAACAGGCTCGCCTTTACGCTGTGGAATCGAGATGGGCACTATCTCTTCAACAAAGCGACCCTCCGCTTGTGCCTTGGCGGCTTTTTGCTGAGAATTCGCCGCAAAAGCATCTTGCTCAGCACGGCTCATGTTCCAGCGTTCGGCAATGTTTTCCGCCGTTTGGCCCATATGATAGTCATGGAAGGCATCCCATAACCCGTCCGTCACCATGGAATCTAACAATTCCCAATTACCCATTTTTTTGCCAGATCGGCTATTGGGTAATACGTGTGCCGCTTGGCTCATGCTTTCTTGACCACCGGCCACCACCATGGTGGCATCGCCATTTAATACCGCTTGAGCGGCCAATTGCACCGCTTTCAAACCTGAGCCACAAACCTTGTTAATGGTCATAGCGGAAACAGAATGCGCTAGTCCGGCATGCACCGCCGTTTGACGGGCTGGGTTTTGTCCACAACCTGCCGCTAATACTTGGCCTAAAATCACTTCGTCGATCTGGTCTTTCAACACGGGCTGTTTAGCCAATATGGAAGACAAGACTTGAGTACCAATTTGTACCGCATTTAAAGAAGATAACGCGCCATTAAAAGCCCCGATGGGAGACCTTGCCGCAGCAACGATGACAGCTTTCATATAATTGACCCCTTCTTATTTTGTAAAGACCATTTCTGGCACATCATCTGGAACGACCAGTTTACCTTGGGTCTTTTCGATAATTTCTTCCACCGATACGCCCGGTGCGCGCTCTTTTAACACAAAAGCGCCGTTTTCTATTTCTAACCACGCCAGATCGGTTAGGACTTTCTTAATACAGCCTTTACCTGTTAATGGCAAAGAACAATCTGCTAGCAATTTGGATTCGCCTTTTTTCGACGCGTGGGTCATGGTGACAATAATGTTGTCCGCCCCCGCTACCAAATCCATCGCGCCGCCCATGCCTTTGATCAATTTATTGGGGATCATCCAAGAAGCAATGTTGCCATTCACATCCACTTCAAATGCCCCCAATACCGTCAAATCCACATGGCCGCCACGTATCATGGCAAAGGATTCAGCGGAAGAAAAAATCGACGCCCCTTTAATCGCTGTGACCGTTTGTTTGCCGGCGTTTATCATGTCGGCGTCTATGGTGTCTTCGGTGGGAAACTCACCCATGCCGAGCAAACCATTTTCCGATTGCAGCATGACTTCCATATCATCAGGAATATAATTCGCCACCAAGGTCGGAATACCAATGCCTAGGTTAACGTAAAAGCCGTCTTGTAATTCTTGCGCCACACGTTGCGCCATTTGTTCACGAGTTAGAGCCATTTTATTCTTCTCCTCTTAGGGTGTTAGGCCGATTTCACGGTGCGTTGTTCGATGCGTTTTTCGAACGTGCCAAGAATGACGCGATCAACATAAATACCCGGAGTATGAATTTGCGTTGGGTCCAGTTCACCCACTTCGACAATTTCTTCCACCTCGACCACGGTGATTTTTCCCGCCGTCGCGACCAGAGGATTAAAATTCTGCGCCGTATGACGATAAACCACATTGCCATAACGGTCTGCTTTCCAACCTTTGACAATGGCAAAATCGCCTTTAATAGAAGGCTCTAACAAATACTCACGGCCATCAAACACCTTGACCTCTTTGCCTTCTGCCACCGGTGTACCAACACCGGTTGCCGTGTAAAAAGCTGGAATACCCGCGCCACCGGCGCGCATTTTTTCGGCTAACGTACCTTGCGGTGTCAGCTCGACTTCTAGCTCACCATCCAATAATTGTTTTTCAAATAAGGCGTTTTCACCCACATAAGAAGACACCATTTTGCGCACCTGCTTGTCTTCGAGCAAAACCCCCAAGCCAAAACCATCGACACCACAGTTGTTTGATACAACCGTTAATCCTTTGGTGCCTTTGCGTTTAATTTCACCAATCAGGTTTTCAGGAATACCACACAGGCCAAAACCGCCTGCCAACACCGTCATGTTATCTTCTAAACCTTGCATCGCCTCTTCATACGAGGTGACAACTTTGTCAAAACCGGCCATTTAGCGCTCCTATAGCGTTTTGTTGTTATTTTGAACATCCGACCAGTTTGACTCATGACGATAAATTAATTAAATTTGTTTTTACTATTTATTAATAAGTTTTCCAAATGAATATAAAACAAGTTCGTGCTTTCTTAGCCGTCGCCCAATCCATGAGCTTTGCCAGTGCCGCCACACAATTAAACCTATCTCAGCCGGCTTTGAGCCTATCAGTCAAAAGCCTTGAAGAAAGTTTGGGAGGGAAGCTACTCACCCGTACCACCCGCAGCATTACCCTGACACCGGAAGGCGAGGCTTTAGTCCCCCTTGCCAGACGACTACTAACCCAGTGGGAAAACGCCGAAGATGAAATGAAGCAACGCTTTGCCCTACAACTCGGTAAAATCAGCATCGCCTCTATGCCGTCTTTTGCAGCTTCATTACTGCCTAAAGCCATTCAAAACTACCATGAATCTTACCCCAACATTCAGGTCGCGATTAACGATGTTTTATCGGATATCGTGGTGGAAATGGTACGCAACAATCAGGTGGAATTAGGCATCTCCTTTGAACCCAGCAGCCTGATGGATTTGGCCTTTTATCCACTATATGAAGACAACTTCATTGCCATATTGCCCAAAGGCCACGTATTAGAGAAACAGGACAAGGTGCCTTGGAAAGCGCTACTTGAGTACGATTTCATCACCTTGCAACGCCCCTCCAGTGTACGCACCATGATAGAAAACACACTCGATGAAGCCGGCATTGAATTACAGGTCGCCTTCGATGCTCACCAGCTCGCCACGGTAGGACGCATGGTCAGTGAAGGCATGGGCGTGGCCGTTGTGCCGTCTTTATGTCGTCAGCAAGCCATTGAACAAGGCGCGGTGATACGCCCGGTCGTTGAACCAGAAATCCGCCGCCGAGTCGGCGTGATTTGCCAGCCAAGATCCAACCTTTCTATCGCCGCTTCCGCCATGCTGGATGTGTTAATTAAGACCTATGCCTAGGCAATATTTCCGCTTAGTGTTTGATATAGATGAAAATAACTTTTATATCAAGCGTCTCTTCTATTACACTGAACTTTGTACTTGGTATAAAAAAACCTCTTCGAGTTGCCGCTCGAAGAGGTTAACTGGGTACTCATATAGACTCATGCACGCTTAAGCTAACCCATTCATAGTTGGCTTAAGCGAGCCATTTCAGATTAATTCAGTGGTTCAAAGTCCAAATCAGCGATCTTTTGTACTTTATCAACACGTTTAATACCGTACACAGTATCCACACCGATCCATTTGTCCCAAATACTGTCTATGGTTCCGTCGTTTTCCATTGCCATCAGGGCCGTATTCACTTTGCCATAAAACGCCGCTTCACCTTGACGCATACCAACACCCACGGGCTCTAGCGCCATGGCTTCGTCTATCATTGCCAATTCAACACCGCTGTCTTTCGCGCTGCGGATCAAACTACGGGCCGTCATACCATTGGTCACCACACCCAAAGATTTGTTCTGTAATACCGCTAGGTAAGCAGAGCCGGTATCTTGAAAAGTAACTGGCTTAGCGCCCGCAAGACGGATAGATTGTTCCGAAGTCGAACCTTTTGTCGAGCTCAGTTTCTTGCCGCTAAAGTAGGCTTTGGATTTTTTCGCCAAAGGGGCTTTCACCACTAGACGTTCACGGGCGATGTAATAGGGGTCGCTAAATTGAATCTGCTCGGCACGGGTCTTGGTGTAAGCCAAATTCGCAATCACCACATCCACTCGCCCTTGGCGAAGTTCAGGAATACGCGCTTCCACAGACAGAGGCTTAAGCTCCACTGGAACACCTAACTTATCCGCTAAACCTTTACACAAATCCGTATCCATCCCCACTAGCTCACGGGTTTTAGGGTCCGGTGATGAAAAAGGTGGCACATCAGAAAACACACCACAGATGAATTTTCCTTTTGATTCAATATCTGACCATTGATCCGCCTGAGCAACTGAAATGCTAAGACCGGTTAATGCCAAAGTGGCAGCAATTGATTTAATTATCATTTTTACGTTCCTCTATTTTAGTGGTTTTTACTTACATTGCTTTTCAGTACATCCTTTAAAAATCTCGCGCTAAGCACGAATATCGCTAATAAAACTCTGCGCTCTCGGGTGAGTCGGGTTTTGGAAAAAGGTCTCAGGCTCAGCGACTTCCAAAATACGTCCTGCATCCATAAACCAAACTTTATCGGCCACCTCACGGGCAAAATTCATTTCATGGGTGACGCACATCATGGTCATGCCTTCTTTCGCCAGAGACTTCATCACACTCAGCACTTCGCCCACCATTTCAGGGTCTAGGGCACTGGTGGGTTCATCAAACAACATGGCTGGCGGCTCCATCGCCAGCGCTCTTGCAATGGCAACACGCTGTTGCTGGCCACCAGATAATTGATTCGGATAAGCATTCGCCTTATGGGACATGCCCACCATGTCTAACAGCTCCAAGGCTTTTGTCTTCACGTAGGAAGCGTTTAAGCCTTTTAATTTGGTTGGCGCTAAGGTGATATTGTCCAATACCGACATATGCGGAAATAAATTAAAATTCTGAAACACAAAGCCCACCCGACTGCGCAAGGTATTCAGATTGGAATCCACCCCATACACATCATGGCCGTTATAAAGAATCTGACCGCCTTGAATGTCTTCAAGGCGATTAACCGTCCTAATAAGAGTCGATTTACCAGACCCAGATGGGCCACATACCACGACCACTTCACCCTTTTTCACTTCCGCATTAACATCCACCAGTGCCTGATATTCGCCATACCATTTATTTACCTTCGAAAAAATAATCATCACGTCACCAGTCTTTATTCATCTTTAAAATCATCTTCAAAACCCCATCCTTACCAAGCGTTAGCGCGTTCTCGCTACGCTTAAGTGGCTATCAAAGCATCCCCTTGTCGTTTCGTATCGATACGACGTTCAAACCATTGGGCTAACTGAGTTAAACCGAAACACAAAAGGTAATAAGTCACCGCTAAAATGAAATACACCTCAAAGGGTTTAACCAACAACTGGTTGTTTACCTGATTCGCTGCAAAGGTCATTTCTTGGGCATTAATAATGTAACCAAGGGAGGTTTCTTTAATAATGGAAATAAACTGACTGATTAAACTGGGTATCGAGTTATACAAAGCCTGAGGTAAAAGAATAAAGACCATGGTTCTAAAATACCCCAACCCCAATGCCCTAGAAGCTTCAGTCTGCCCTGCCGGAAGCGATTGCAAACCGCCCCGTACGATTTCACACAAATAGGCACTTTGATAAAGCACCAAAGTACATAACATGGTGGTAAAGCCACTGATGTTACGTCCAATTAATGAAGGCACCAGAAAGTAAGTCCAAAAGATAATCATAATGAGCGGGATACCACGCATTACATAGACCCAAACCGTCACCGGATGACGGAAAATGCCATATGGTGAGGTTCTCGCAACCGCCAATAACACACTCAAAGGAAAGGCAATAATCAAGGCTAACGACGCCAGTATTAGCGTATTAACCAAGCCGCCTAATGGCCCATGGGGATATTGGCCAATTAAGAAAAGCTCCCAATATTGGCTTAATATATCAATCACGTTCAACAACATAGTGGCTTACCTCGCATACACTTTATTGAGTTTTTTCGCGAAAATTGCCCCACAGAACATAAGCAACAGCGAGAAAAACAAGTAAACCAGCGTACAAACCAAGTAGGACTGAAAAGTGAGAAAGGTATAATTTTCTACTTCTCGCGTCGCATAGGTCAGTTCCACCACCCCAATGGCCATCGCCAAACTGGTATTCTTAAACAGTAATATCGTGTGATTAATCAGCGAAGGCAGCGCATTACGAATTCCCTGTGGCAGGATGATGTAACGCATGGAACGCAAATAACCAAAACCCAAGGCCCTAGCCGCCTCCGTTTGACCACTGGAGATAGCGCGCATACCACTGCGAATATCTTCAGAAAAATACGCCGCTTGGCATAACCCTAAGGCGATGGCAGCAAAGATAAACTCCGCATTCTGATCCACCAGCCACATTTGCAATTCATAGGGAAATAACGAAGAAATACCGAAGTACCACAACATCAACTGCACCAAGGTTGGAATATTACGATGGTAGGACACATAACCCGCCACGGCCGCCACCGCCACTTTATGATTGGTCAAGCGGATCACCACCAAACTTAAGGCAATGACCATAGCCAACAACCAAGATAAAGCCGCCAACTCTAGCGTCATCTTAATGCCACGAAGAATAATATCGAGGTAATCGCCTTGCAGGACTTTCTCAAGGCCTTGTGTGAACTGACTCATATGGGACACCTAAATAGCTTTGTCATTTTGCTGCTTTGAGTAAATTCAAAAATCCCTTCCAAAGCGTCAACAGATCGCCATGGCAGAAGAAATTAAAACGAGCCCCTTGCGCGACACCGCGCAAAGGCATTAAACATCGGTTGGTCGTGTGGTTTGCAAACCACCGGGCACCTGCATGGTTGGGGTAATCTCCATATGGCCCACATTGACGGCAATCGGCGCATCAATGGCAAAGGCAATGGCATCGGCGATATCTTTAGCAACAGGTAATTCATAGCCTTCAATGTAATTTTTGTAGGTGGCTTCTGAATCCCCATGCACATGGGCAAAAATATCCGTTGCCACCCGTCCCGGGCAGATTTCAGTGACACGAACTCGCTTACCATAGGCATCAATACGTAATTGGCGGGAAAGCATACTCACCGCAGATTTGGTGGCATGGTAAGTAGAGTTACCACCAAAGTTATAAGCGCCAGCAATAGAGCTGATATTAATAATATGACCGCAATCTCTCGCCACCATGCCGGGTAATGTCAGGCGACAAAGCTGTAATACCGCCCGTAAATTCACATCGATTAAGGCGTCAATACCTTCCGCATCGGCTTTCAAAATAGAACCGGGACGATCCACACCGGCGCTGTTGACTAAAATATCGAAGTCATGCTGCTGGCAAAGCTCAGTAAGCTGAGCCAAGTCCGTCACATCAAAAGCATGGACCATACAGCCAGTTTTTTGCGCCAGCTCGGCTAATTTATCCGCACTACGGGCAAGTGCATGCACCTCGATGCCTTCCTGTACTAAGCGCTCAACGGTGGCGGCACCAATACCAGAAGAGGCGCCAGTAACAAGGGCTTTTTTATAGGTGGAAAATGGCATAGCTGTGTTCCTTATAATGTAAAATACTGAATGGCTGATTGACCTTAATACATTGAATCTCAGCACGGCTTCATTTCAATTTATAGGTAATCAACACGAATGAATAAGATGAATTGCGTGTCTAGCAATAAGAACACCTTATATTAAAATAAACGCTTTAAAATCAATTAACTAAAAGCGACAAAGGGGTAATCACACCGCCATTATCTTCAATATAGCGACGTATTTTTGCGGCCAAATTGACCGCACCATCTGTGTCACCATGCACCAAGATTGAACGCGCAGGCATGGCAATACGTTCACCGTCATAACAGGTCACCGTGCCGTCATTAAGCAACTGCTCAATGCGCTGCAAAACCTGTTTTTCATCCTTAATAACCGAGTTTGCTTTGGCCCGAGGCACCAGCAAACCGGACGCATCGTAAGCACGGTCGGCTAAAAATGTGGTTTCTACCCTGAGGCCATGGCGCTGAGCAGCGCTTTCTATCGCCACACTCGACGAAGAGCTAATAATCAAATCGGAATCGAACTTAGCCACCGTATTAATTAAGGCCTCGGCCAACTCGTTATCCGCCGCCACCTTATTGCCCAACGCCCCATGAAAACTCATATGAGTCAGTGTGTGACCTTCAGAACGGGCAAACCCAGCTAAAGCCCCCAACTGATAAGTCACCAAACTTTCCAGCTCGGCCAACGGCAATTCCATCTTGTTACGCCCAAATCCCTGCACGTCGGCAAAGCCCACATGGGCGCCCAAATCCACACCAGAAAATTTGGTTGATCTGACCGTATTACGCATAATCAATGGATCACCCGCATGAAACCCACACGCCACATTAGCCGAAGACAAAATCGGGATCAGCGCGTCATCATCGCCCATTTGATAAGGGCCAAAGCCTTCCCCTAAATCGGCATTTAAATCAATCTTCATTTATAAAAAGTCCTTAAGTTGCAGGCTGTAATTGAAAAAGCACGGTGCCATAGTCCACGGTTTCGCCGTCTGTTACGGATATGCCCGTCACCATGGCCTTCATCGGGGCACGGATCGGCCGTTGCAGTACACCAATATGAAGGATCGCTAATAACTCACCGGCTTCCACAGGTCGTGGATAAACTAACGGGCCATTGAGCAAATGAAACACGCCCACCGTTGGCGACAATATGGACTCGCTCCCCGTGTTCTTATTAAGACTCTGGCGGCTGGCTTTATCTCCAGATAAGCGGGTATGTTCAGTGTCTCTTGGGCAAATCCCCTGCCCGCCACGCTTCAGGTGAATAGCGCTTGATGGGGTTTCCAATTTCAATTGCGCCAACTCAGAATCGGCCAGCAATTGACTCAGTGTTGAAATGAACTCGGTATCCAGATGGAATGCGTTTTTATCCTTCATACAAAGATCTCCTGCAATGCTAGCATCTGCTTAATGTCATCCAGATAAGACTGGTTTTGCTGAGCCGCTAACCGAGCTTGCTCAAGGGACACCTCTTTAAACACCAGTTGCTTGCCTATCGCCGCCTGCCCCAAGCGCCACAGGTCGGCTTCAATCACGGTACCGAACTTAGGGTAACCGCCGGTCGGTTGTGCATCGCGAAGTTGAATAATAGGCTGCCCCCCCGGTGGAATTTGAATAACCCCTGGCACTATGCCGTGGGAAAGGGTCTCAAGGGGCTGTTCAGGTCGAATATCTGCCCCCTGCAAACGATAGCCATAACGGTTACTTTGTGGGGTGATCTTCCAAGCGGTACGCCAAAACAGGGCTTGTGTCTCGGCACGGTATGCGTCGTATTCCGCCGCCGGAATCACCCTTAACTCAATCTGGTTTTCCCTCTCAAGGGCCAAGGCAGACAAAGCAGAGGTAATACCAAAATCCAATCGGCGATCATTAAGGGCTGTGACCGCGTTTAACACATCGCCGGTTTGCAGCATTCGGCCTTCTAGACCGCCAAACTCACCACGCAATTGGGTGCTTCTTGACCCCAACACAACCGGCACATCTATTCCGCCGCCTAGGGCGAAATAAGCACGACAACCGGCTTTTGGGCGTTGAATACTAAGCAGCTGACCCGCTTTGGCTTGATAGGCCCAGCCAGTGGGCAAGACCCCGTTATCCAATGTCATGGTGCCTTCCACGCCCGCCACAGAAAAATCACAGTCCTGTATAAAGCGCACCTTGAAAGGAAACATAGGGATTTCGATGCAGGCTGAATTCTCAGCATTGCCCAGCATAAGATTGGCGGCGGCCAAAGACACTTGATCCATCGCCCCTGCCGTACCCACACCATAACGGCGTGAAGTTAAGCGGCCAATATCTTGCACCGTGCACAGGGCGGTTGAAGATATAATTTCTATCATTGGATGACCTCCTCGACACAAAAGCGAATATAGTCACCGGGCTTACATAAAGCAGGCGGCATTTTATTGACATCAAAAAACTGCATCTTGGTACGCCCTATCGTATTCCAACCACTGGGGCCTTGAGAGGCAGAAACCCCCGTTTGCACCCCCCCAATAGACACAGATCCCCCTGCCAGATCGGTGATCGGCACCTGCCTTCTGGGGGTCGCCAAACTCGGGTCCATATCCCCCAAGTAACAGAAACCCGGATGGCTGCCTAAGGCATAAACGGGATACAAGGGAGCCGTATGTCGGCGCACGATTTCTGCAATGGATAGCCCAGTATGCGCCACCACATCTTGCATATGTGGGCCATACTCAGGCCCGCCATAAATCACGGGCAAATCAATCACCTTGCCTTCTTTTTCTATGCCTTCCACCGCCTGCCATGCGTCTAATAATTGGGCTTTTAATCCCGCCATATCCTCCGGCAAGGTCGGATAAGTAATCATCAAGTTATTCATACCGGGAATGACCTCCAACACCGCTTCCCAGCCCTCGACCTGTTGCGCTAACCCCCAAATTTTTTGCTGGGTGTCAAACAACAAAGGGGCAGGCGCTTGCAATAAAACAGCGGAGGTTCCCAATAAACTAATCAAGGGTTGCTGGTCCTGTATCCTCATGCTTTTACCCCTCGATCCACAGACTCACTCAAGAGTTTTTCCAAATAATGAATATCGACGCTCTGCTCACAGATCGTTTGATCCTCTAACAAGCTTTGATGCAGCGGAATATTAGATAAAATGCCGCTTAACTGGGTTTCTCTTAGGGCCAAACGCATTTTCTCGATGGCTTCTTTGCGGTCTTTCCCGTGGGTAATGATTTTTGCCACCATGGAATCGTAATAGGGGGAAATCACCGCCCCACTATGAATGTGAGTATCCACCCGAACCCCTAAGCCTCCGGGTGCTTCCCAACCGCTAATCTGGCCCGGTGTCGGCACAAAAGAGTTCGGGTCTTCCGCATTGATTCGGCATTCCAAAGCATGACCAACACAAACCACGTCGGCTTGCTCAAAGGGGATTTTTTCCCCTTGGGCGATTTGAATTTGCAACTGCACAATATCAATGCCCGTGGTGATCTCCGTCACTGGATGCTCCACCTGAATACGCGTATTCATTTCGATAAAATAGAACTCTTCGTCCTCATAAAGAAACTCAAAAGTGCCCGCCCCTTGATAACCAATCGCCCTGCAAGCTTGCGCACAACGCTCACCAACCGCCGTCAACAACTGGCTATCCACATTGGGGGCTGGGGCTTCTTCCAACACTTTTTGATGACGTCGTTGTAAAGAACAATCTCGGCTGCCCAGCCAAATGGCCTTGCCATGGGAGTCGCTCACCACTTGAATTTCTATGTGCCTTGGGTGCTGTAAAAACTTCTCTAGATACACCTCTGAATTACCAAAGGTTTTACGGGCTTCTTCTTGGGTTAGCTTGACCGCCGCGATCAATTCGCTGGGCGCATGCACAATGCGCATGCCCCGGCCGCCACCGCCCGCCGCGGCTTTAATGATGACAGGGAAGCCGATTTCTTCAGCCATGGCCTGTAAACTGGATGCATCTGTGCCGAGGGCTTCTTTCGAGCCGGGCACACAGGGAACCTGACTCGCCAGCATGGCATTGCGTGCGGCAATCTTGTCCCCCATGACACGAATATTGTCTGCCGAAGGGCCAATAAAAATCAGCCCAGCTTGCACCACTCGCTCGGCGAAGGCGGCGTTTTCCGACAAAAAACCGTAACCGGGGTGAACCGCCTGGGCACCAGACACCTTAGCCACAAACAGCAAAGCCGCTTGATTCATATAACTCTTGCTCGAATTCGCCGGGCCGATGCAATAAGCTTCGTCTGCTAGTGTCACATAGCTGGCATCCTTATCCGCTGTCGAATACACCACCACGGTTTGCAAGCTTAACGCCTTACAAGCACGTAAAATCCTTAGGGCAATTTCCCCTCGATTGGCTATTAGCACCTTGCTAAACATAGGATTACCTTTCTTCATCAATCAAAAATAAGCTTTGACCGGATGCCACTTCGTCACCGGATTGAACACAGATTTCACGCACCTTGCCCGCCACTTCCGCTTGAATGGGATGAAACATCTTCATCGCTTCCAGCAAGCACAAGGTTTGCCCCGTGGTGACCGAATCCCCCACAGAGACATAGGCGTTTTCTCCCTCTGAAGGCGATAAATACACCACCCCATGCAAGGGCGATTGCACCTCTTCACAAAAAGGCAACCCAGAAGAAAGTGCAGGAGAAAGAGCGGAAGAGAGGTCAGAATCGGCTGTCGTTTCAAGCCCCCTTGATGGGCTAATATCTTGATTTATTGTGCCAATATTTTCATTGAAAGTAGCCACAGACACAGGCCCATTAGGCAAGGATGAAGCCCCACTTACCCCATTAGCCGTGCGGCTTAAGGTCAAACTCGCTTCACCTTCACGGTAAATGAGCTCTTCTAAATCCGATGAGCTCATAAGTTCTACTAATGACTTTATTTTTTGAGGATCCATAGTCGTGCTTCCAGTCGCTAAAACAAGTTAACAACTACTCTAAACACCTAGTTTGGTTATGACTAAGAGGGTTTTTGATTGGTGAGATAAGAGACTCTTATGGTTAACAAAATCCCCGACCGAAGGGGGCGTGTTCACTGATTTACGCCCCCTAGGGGAATAACTCGCTGCCATTAAGCAAGGGCCATATTCTGAGTTTTCTCTTCTGATAACGCAGGCTTGGGCAATAATTCTGCCACCAATTCCAGCAAGATATCCTTTACCGCTTGCGCAGGAATAGACAGAGGCAAGTGATCCGATAGACACAGGGCAAGCGGAGCCTCCACAATGGGCGAGACGATTCGATACAGCTTGGCCTCTGTCTGTTTAGACAAGGCCATGGCCGCTGACTTGGGCAAAATAGTCACCCCAAGATCGTTCTCAATGGCCGCCGATAAGGTGGTGCTGGATTCGATTTCCGCGATCACATTAAGCGTCACGCCAATGCCCAAGCAGGCCTCATCAACCAACTTACGCACCACATTGTATGTTCTTGGCATCAACAAATCCCACTGGGCAATGTCCTTAAGGGAAACATCGACACTGGGTAAATCACGCTTTGGAGAACTCACCAAATACAAAGGTTCCTTGGCTAGGGGTTCAAAGCTCAGACCATGAATGACCTTATCGCCGTACAACACCCCCATGTCCATGCGGCCACTCATAATCAACTCGCTCAAGGTGGTGCCGAAGTTTTCATTTAGATACAGGACAATGCCCGGATGCTGCTCTCTTACCCGCTTTAATAACGGCCAAGACAAGGTAGAAGCCGCCGTGCCCGGTGCCAAGCCAACAGACACCTTACCCGTTAGCGCCTTACTCGAAGCCAGCACATCGCCCATGGCTTGCTCACACTGGCGTAAAATCACCTGCGCATGGGCATAGAGAATCTTCCCCGCTTCCGTCGGTGTGACCCCGCGCTTGGTACGAATCAACAATTGCTGCTTTAATTCGCCTTCCAAGGTCGCCAACTGCTGGCTCAATGCCGGCTGCGCAATAAACAACACCTCTGCCGCCTGTGTCAGGCTGCCGATATCTACGATTTTCACAAAGTACTTCAGTCGAGTCAGGTTCATTTCTCTTAGCCTATGGTTTGTCACCCCAGATGACAGCGAGTAGGCATAATTCGTACCAAGGCGCCAAACCAGCCCCAAAAACGGCCGACAATAAGCGCCATTCCACAAGGGCCAAGTATCAGAGGGAATCTAAAGACCATAAGAAAAAATGATCTTAACTTTCAAAAGAAACCAAAACCGCACCAAAAATGATCAATGCCCGCATAAAATCACGCTTTTTTGGACAAATCTCACCAACACATAAGGCTTACTTATATAACCAGAACAAAGACCTTTTGGTCTTCCGCGCCCATCATGGCTAATGTTGCCCCATACAGTAGTCATTTAAATGGTGGTCCCCCATGCACAAGCAAAGAATTGCATCCCGCGTAGCCAATATAAAACCGTCCCCGAGCAGCAGTGCCGCGGACCGAGCCAATGAACTGCGCCGACAGGGCCAAGACATTATCAGCCTAGTAGTAGGAGAACCCGACTTCGACACGCCACCCCATATTGGCGAAGCCGCTTGGCAAGCCATTCAACGGGGGGAAACCCGCTACACCGCCAACAGCGGCAGCCTCGCCATGCAGCAAGCCATTACAGGCAAGCTAGAAAGAGAAAACGCCCTGCATTACCAAGAAAACGAAATTGTCGTCACCAATGGCGCGAAATCGGCCATCTTCACCGCTTTTTTAGCCACCATAGAAGCCGGGGACGAAGTGATTATTCCCGCACCCTACTGGGTGTCTTACCCAGACATGGTGATTGCCTGTGAAGGCACACCAGTGATTGCACAATGTACCGAGGCGGAAGGCTTCAAACTCACACCAGAGCGCCTGCGTTCCGTACTGACAGAAAAAAGCCGCTGGTTGGTCATCAACTCCCCCAGCAACCCAACTGGGGCCAGCTATAACCACGACGATTATGTCGCTTTGGCCGAGGTCTTGGCCGACTACCCAGACCTGCTCATCATGACCGACGACATTTACGAACACATACGTTACGACGATCAAGACAACGTGCACTTGCTGAATGCCGCGCCACAACTCAAAGGCCAAACCCTAATAATTAACGGCGTTTCCAAAACCTATGCCATGACAGGGTGGCGCATTGGCTTTGCCGCTGGGCCATTTTATCTGATCGATGCCTTGCAAAAACTTCAGTCACAATCGGCTGGCAACGCCTGTTCTGTCAGCCAAGCCGCCGCCATTGAAGCCTACAATGGTGATCAATCCTTTGTGAAACAAAGCCAAGCGGTTTACCAAAGCCGCCGCAACAACACCTTGGCGAAAATCAACCAGATTGACGGCCTGCATTGCTCGCCACCGGATGGGGCCTTTTACCTCTATGTTGGCTGCGAAAAACTCATCGGCTTACAAACCGAACAGGGTCACACCCTAAACACAGACACAGATGTGGTGCTCTACCTACTGGAAACCGCCAACGTCGCCACGGTCGCAGGCAGTGCTTACGGTTTATCGCCCTACTTTCGCATGTCGATAGCCACCTCCCAAAACCTCTTGGATGACGCCTGTGAACGCATCGCTCTGGCCCTTGCAAAACTAAAATAAGACCAAGCCCCATGGATCTGATGAGACAAAAAACACGATGGGCCTAGAGCAAGCGCCAAACAAGCTGTCTACCAAACAGGCCATTTTAGCCATGGTCGGCATCTCTTCTGGTCTGATGCTGTCCGCCTTAGACCAGACCGTAATAGGCAATGCGCTGCCCAGTATTGTCGCCGATCTGGATGGTTTTGATCTCTATGCTTGGGTGGCTACCGGCTACCTATTAATGTCCATCGTGACCATACCTATTTTTGGCCGACTGGGGGATTATTATGGCCGTAAGCCCTTTATTGTGGTGGCGTGCGCTGTGTTTACTCTGGCCTCTTTTGCCTGTGCTTTAGCCGGAAACATCTATGTACTAGTGATTGCCAGAGCCCTGCAAGGGCTGGGTGGTGGGATGCTGATTGGGACCGCCTTTGCCAGCATTCCCGATTTATTTCCCGACAATAAGGAACGCCTAAAATGGCAGATTTTTCTAAGCTCCGCCTTCAGTATTGTTAACGCACTCGGGGCGCCATTGGGCGGTTTTCTGACCGATGCTTTTGGCTGGCGTTCCATCTTTTACCTAAACATCCCCCTAGGTTGCTTAGCCGTTTTTTGTGCGTGGCAATACATTCCGTGGGTACGACACACGAAAAGCCGTGATGTGTCGCTGGATTGGTTGGGCGCCTTGCTGATCGCCTTGGCACTCGCTTCTTTTCAACTCTTTATCGAACAAGTGCCAAAAAGTGGCTTGAGCCCCTTGGTTATCTTATTGGCCTGTGTGCTGCTCACGGCCACTGTGTGCTTGGTCTATCGAGAGCGCCGCATTCCCCACCCATTGCTGCCCCCGGCCCTGTTTGTAGCGGGAAGCGTCCGCACTCTTTTTGTCTTGTCTATGTTGGCAGGCTCGGTGATGTTTTCCTTGCTCTACTATACGCCGCTGATGTTCCAAGGGGCGTTGGGCTATTCGTCACAACAAGCTGGCATACTCATCACCCCTATGGTGCTCAGCATTACCCTAGGGGCCATTATCAACAGCAAGGTAATTCGCCATTTACACAACCCAAACTGGTTACCTAGAGGCGGTTTCTTACTGCTCGCCATCGCCTGCTTTGGCCTTGCCTTTAGCGATTTGAACACTGGCTTTTACCTGCTGCTATTTTTCATGCTGTTAGCCGGTTGTGGGTTAGGTTTCACCCTGATCAATCTCACACTTTTTACACAAAACTCGGTCGAGAAAAACCACCTAGGCATCGCCACTGCCTTACTGCAATCCCTACGGCTGGTCGGCGGCATGTTAGGCACCGCCATCACAGGGTCTTTTATCCACTTCCTCTACCACCAAACGCTAGAAAAAGCCCTCATCAACACAGGTGAACGGGCCTATTTAACCGAGTTAAGCGACCCCAACATACTGCTACAAGCCAAGCAACTGGCCCCCAGCAAACTGCCCCTAGAAACAGCGCAACAAGCCCTTTTAGATGCCTTAAACCTAGGCTGGCTAGCCCTCGCCGTTATCTCCCTCATCGCCCTTTGTGTACTGTGGAGAGTCAAACCCATTATTTTATTCAAATAAGAGCCTTTTCGATTAACCCCCCCTTTTTTCTGTGTTTTTTTCGAACTGGCTTCACACCTTCCCTAGTCTTTTAAAACTCGCCAAGCCCCCTTCTTTTTGGAGCCAATATAGTCAAGCTTGCCTTCTTTCTACCCGCGTTTTTACCTTCATTTCTACCCGCATTTCTACCCGCGTTTTTACCTTCATAAGAGGATGAGAGTCGGCTTATTAGAAAAAACCTGAACGGGCCACCATCGCCTTATTACGCATAGCAGAACAACACCCTGAAATATTCAGCGAATTAAGATAGGATCAAAAAATGGCCTTCACTGAGAAAGGCCATTTCCGCACTTTTGTCCCATCACGAAAACCGCTGCCTAATCCTCCATAAACTGGCTGTTGGCGTAGGCTTTTATCTTACTTTAATAGGGCAATGTGCTGCTCAAACCAGCTTGATAGGAAAGCAGCTCGATAACGCCTAACCATCCATAAACTGGCTATTGGCGTAGGTTTTTAAGTTGGCGATGTGCTGCTCAAACCAACTCGATAACGCCTTTAGGGCCTCTATGTTGTCTTGGTACAGGCGCATGGTCTCGATGATTTTACTCACTTCGTGCATGGGCAGTGCCATGCCATTTTCGTTGAGCCCCATGGTTTTCAGCGCTTTGCTGGCGTGGCGGTATTCTTCCACATCAGTAGGTTTAACACGCGGTGCCACAGGCACAGGAGTCGTTTGATGAAACACCTGCCTCACTTCGGGTAGGCAATGGCCTTTCACCGGAATCGGGCGATTTTGTGGTGTGTCGCAGCCGCGAAGGTAGTCACCCGCTTGCTGGGCGAGGTAACCCTCTTCTTCCATTGCCATTTCATAGGCCATGTCCAAACGAATGAAATAATCCACCGTTGGCTGCACGGCATTTTGGGTTTCTGGCGTCGGGCGGATCAGATTCTTCACCAAGATAAAATCTTCCCCTATGGTGAAGCTCAGCTTGATACGGCTAGAGTCTACCCAGTGGAAAAAGTCTTGGTCTAATTGCAGAAAGGTATAAAGGTCACGGGCGCTCACCGTGTCGGCGGGTTGTCCATTTAACAGACAGGTATAAAGTGGAATCCATTGATTAGCCATACTAGGCCTCCTGTGGTCTGAGTTTTGACCATCCTTTGAGGTGGTATGCTCAAAAGGGTGGTGGGTCTAAGTCAGGATACCACTACCGTCCACAGGAACAGCCTAGCCGAAACTAGCCCGAGCAAAGACCCACCATAACAGGTGAGACTCCGGCCATAAAAAAACACGCGGTGCGTGTTTTAGGCCGCTGTGGAAAGACGGGGTGGTATACCCGACACTGGATTTTGCCAGTGCAAGGCAAATGCTAGAGCAAAACAGGGAAAGGGTCAATCAAGGAAAAGTGGTAATGGGCTTATTCGCTAACCGAAGAAAATGAGTTTGCGGTGATGGCATTATTTTTAAGGGTCTTGAGCTCTTTTCTCGCTTTTAAGGTAAAATAGTTCACCATTAACAGCGGCTTAAAAATGAAAAACAAATAGTAAAAATGCGCAAACTGGGGATTCAACATGCTATTGGACAATAAGCTCAATCTCACTGACCAAATAGAACTGGCGAAAGCAGAAGAAAAACTCAGCAAGCAAAAAGCCAAACAACTGTTTGACTCCAATGACATAGAAAAAGCCGAGGTCGGTACCTTTAAAGGGTTAGCTTATATCCACGCCTATTTGTTTGACGATGTTTATCACTTTGCTGGCAAAATTCGTGAGGTCAACATCGCTAAGGGGGCTGATTCTGAAAAGGTAAGCCGCTTTGCCCCGTTTATGTATCTAGATCCTTCGCTCAAACATATAGACGCCATGCCCCAAGGTACTGTGGACGAGATCATCGAAAAATACGTCGAAATGAACATCGCCCACCCATTCCGCGAAGGCAATGGCCGCGCCACACGAATCTGGCTTGACCTGATACTCAAAAACCAAGTCAAACAGGTTATAGACTGGAATGCAGTCGATAAAGACGACTACCTCTCAGCCATGCAACGCAGCGTCGTCAAAGACATCGAAATTAAAGTACTGCTCAAAGAAGCGCTAACCGATAAAATCCACGACCGTGCGGTCTTTATGAAAGGCATAGACGTAAGCTACTACTACGAAGGCTACAGCGAATTTAAAACCGAAGAGCTGTAAAAGCCTTAAACATCCACGCAAGTGGCAATACAACATCATAATATTTTAAAGGGTTCTGACCCTTTTTTTGAAATAAAAGAGACTCCTTCACATGGCCATTAAAAAAACCGAACTCTACTCCTCTCTTTGGGCAAGTTGTGACGAATTACGCGGCGGTATGGATGCCAGCCAATACAAAGATTACGTACTCACCATGTTGTTTATGAAATACGTGTCCGACAAATACAAAGGCGACCCATATGGTATGATCACCATACCAACCGGAGCCAGCTTTGATGACATGGTGGCCTTAAAAAATCATAAAGCCATTGGCGATGAAATAAACAAAATCATTGCGGCCTTGGCGGAAGAAAACAAATTGAAAGGCGTGATCGATGTTGCCGACTTTAACGATGAAGATAAACTAGGCAAGGACAAAGAAAAGGTAGACCGACTCACCAAATTGGTGGGCATCTTCCAAGGCTTGGATTTATCGGACAACCGTGCCGAAGGAGACGACCTACTGGGGGACGCCTATGAATATTTAATGCGTCACTTTGCCACTGAATCGGGTAAATCTAAAGGGCAGTTTTATACACCATCCGAAGTGTCTCAGATTCTGGCCAAAGTCGTCGGCATCGAACACGATACACCACAAGATGCCACGGTTTACGACCCAACCTGCGGTTCTGGCTCGCTGCTATTAAAAGCCAGTAATGAAGCGCCACGAGGTTTATCCATCTATGGGCAAGAGATGGACAATGCCACCAGCGCCTTGGGCCGCATGAACATGATCTTGCACAACAATATCACCGCCAAGATAGTGCAAGGCAACACCCTGTCTTCTCCCGAATGGAAAGACGCGCCAAACAAGTTAAAAACCTTTGATTTTGCCGTAGCCAACCCGCCCTTTTCTAACAAAAACTGGACCAGTGGTTTAGACCCAAAATCCGACCTATACAAGCGTTTTGCTTGGGGCGTACCACCGGAGAAAAACGGCGATTACACCTTTTTACTGCACATCATTACCAGCTTAAAAAGCACCGGCAAAGGCGCGGTCATCTTGCCCCACGGCGTGTTGTTCCGTGGCAATGCCGAAGCCAACATCCGCCAGAACTTGATCCAACAGGGTTATATAAAAGGCATTATCGGCTTACCTGCCAACCTGTTTTACGGCACTGGCATTCCAGCCTGCATTATTGTGATTGATAAAGAACACGCACAAAAATCGGCCCTCTCTGACGATGGTAAGATGAAAGGCCGCTCTATCTTTATGATCGACGCCAGCAAGGGTTTTATCAAAGATGGCAACAAAAACCGCCTGCGCAGCCAAGACATTCACAAAGTGGTCGATGTGTTTAACAAAGGCTTAGAAGTTGAGCGTTTTAGCCGCTTAATCAGCATTGAAGAAATCGCTAAGAACGATTACAACCTCAACATTCCCCGTTATATTGATTCCAGTGAA
Source organism: Marinomonas transparens (assembly GCF_016463975.1). Classification (GTDB taxonomy): domain Bacteria; phylum Pseudomonadota; class Gammaproteobacteria; order Pseudomonadales; family Marinomonadaceae; genus Marinomonas; species Marinomonas transparens. Next base: position 90,240 of record NZ_JAEMNX010000015.1, read on the forward strand.
CCTGAAGATTTACACGATTTAAGTGCTCACTTACAAGGTGGCATTCCTAACCGTGACATCGATGCCCTAGAAAACTTTTGGCAGGTTTTCCCAAACATTCGTGCGACGTTATTTACTGAAAATAAAGGGCAAGCTGCACGGGAAGGCTACAGCCATGCATTAATCGAAGCCAGCAAGGTAAAAAACACTATTCTGGCACACCCAGAATTTAAAGACTTTGCCTCACGCAGTTTATTGCCTTTCAAAGCCTGGGTTCACGATGCAGCGTTAAGCGACATCGCCCTTGGCGACAAGCCAAAAGAGCTTATCCAGCGTATTTCTGAACAATTGCTTAGCCGTTACACCCATAGCGAATTATTGAGCAAATACGACATTTACCAGATCCTCATGGATTACTGGGCCGATACCCTACAAGACGATGTGTATGTGCTGACCCAAGACGGTTGGCAAGCGGGCAATACCGTGCGTGAACTGGTGGTGGCTAAGGGAGAAAAACTGAAAGAAACACCCGACTTCACTATCAATAAGCAAAAATACAAAGCGGAGCTTATTCCCCCAAACCTAATCATCGCCCGCTATTTTGCTAGCGAACAAGCAGCCATTAACCAGCTGCAAGCCCAACAAGATGCCGCCACCCAAGCCTTAGACAATTACCTTGAAGAACACACCTCATCAGGCTCTGGCAGTACCGAAGAAGGCTTATTAGCCGATGCGTTAAACGACAAAGACAAGATCACCAAAGCCAGCGTAGCGGCCCGTTTAAAACTGACCACAAATGCAGACGAAATAACCGCCCTAAAACAAGTAACCAAGTTATTTAATGCCGATGCCGCCTGCAAAAAAGCGGTGAAAGGCGCCACGGAAAAGCTCGATCTTAAGGTACTGAACCACTACCCAACATTAAGCTTGGACGACGTGAAAAGCTTGATCGTGCAAGACAAATGGTTAGCCACCTTGCAAGCCAACATCATTGCGGAAATCGAGCGCGTTACCCAACAAATGGCCAACCGGGTAAAAGAACTGGAAGAACGTTACAGCGCACCATTACCCACACTGACTCAATCCGTTGATGACTTAAGCGGTAAAGTGGCAGATCACCTAAAAGCCATGGGCTTGGAGTGGACGGTATGAGCCAAACTATAAAATCAGGGTATAAACAGACAGAGGTGGGCGTGATACCTGAGGATTGGGATATACCTACACTTGGTACTTTCGTTCAATCTTTAGAGGCAGGAATCAGCGTAAACTCAGTAAATGAAATTAGCGCTTTTTCCCATGAAAAACACATACTCAAAACCTCATGCGTATCTAAAGGCTATTTTTACCCAAATGAAGCAAAATCAATAGTGCCAATTGATATTACTAGAGCTAAAACAACTCCTCAAAATGGTTCTATTATTATAAGTAGAATGAATACTCCTGACTTAGTCGGAGAGCTTGGGTTTGTGGGAAATAGTTTCCCAAACTTATTTCTACCCGATCGACTTTGGCAGATGCAATTTCGTTCAAATATAAAAACTAATACTAGATGGTTAGCATATGTTTTAAGCTCTAAGCCAATCTCAAAAAAAATTAAAGAATCGGCAACTGGTACTAGCAATAGTATGAAGAATATTTCTAAAGGCTCTTTATTATCCATTACATTCCCATCTCCAAGCTTTACAGAACAAACCGCCATTGCCAATGCCTTGTCGGATATGGATGCCTTACTCAGTGAATTAGAAAAGCTTATCGCTAAAAAACAAGCCATTAAAACCGCCGCCATGCAGCAATTGCTGACAGGCAAAACCCGCCTACCTGAGTTTGCGACTTACACCGAAGACACACCTGAAGGTAAGAAGAAAGGCCAGCCCAAAGTCATGAAAACCAGTGAATTAGGCGAGATACCAGAGGATTGGGAAGTAATCGAGCTTGGTGACAAAACAATTTTTGTTGGTTCAGGCAAAACTTCAACAAAAGAAAAAGGCGACTTCCCGCTTTACGGTTCCACTGGTCAAATAGGCACATGTAAAAACAGGGACTACAAAGGTGATTCATTGCTTATTGCTAGGGTTGGTGCGAATGCAGGCACTCTTAATTTTGTTAGTGGAAACTATGGTGTATCCGATAACACCATAATTATTAAATTACAGAAAGACGAAGATATTTCCTTCTATAAATATCTGCTTATTCGAAAAAATTTGAATTCTCTTGTATTTGGTTCAGGGCAGCCTCTAATTACAGGCTCACAATTAAAAAGTTTAAAAGTTGTTTACCCCAAACAAGAAGAACAAACCGCCATCGCCACTATCCTTTCAGATATGGATGACGAAATCCAAGCCTTAGAGCAACGTTTACACAAAACCCGCCAGATCAAACAAGGCATGATGCAGGAATTGCTCACGGGCAAAACCCGTTTACCCTTTGATCAAACCAAACAACAAGGAGAAGCCCATGCCGATTGAGCAAAGCCTTGAACAGTTACAGGCGCTATTGCGTGAGTTATGCCGCTTACCCAGTGAAACCGAATGGGTCGAGTTTAAACATAATAATGACGATGCTCCCATGATTGGTGAATACATCTCAGCGCTAGCCAATTCGGCGGCCTTGTTGGGTAAGCAATCTGGCTATTTAGTATGGGGCGTCGATGATGGCACTCAGGAGGTCATAGGCACAACATTTACCCCAGCGACAACACGCTATAAACAGCAAGAGTTAGAAAGTTGGCTATTGCAAAAAACCACACCGAAAATTCATTTCCAGTTTTATGCCTTTAACAGCACCAACCAAATGCCTGTGGTCGTTTTAGAAGTGCAAGCGGCAAGCCATACGCCGGTACAATTCGACGGCGTGGAATACATTCGTGTCGGTTCCTACAAAAAGAAACTGCGCGAATTTGCGGAAAAAGAACGTGCTTTATGGCGAGTCTTTGATAAAACCCCGTTTGAGCAGCAAGCCGCGACAGAAAACACTAGCGTAGAACACGTATTACAGTTGCTCGATTATCCCGCGTATTTTGATTTAACCCAGCAACCGCTCCCAGAAGGTCGTGATGGCATTTTAGCCGCATTACAAGCCGATAAACTGATCAGTAAAACCGTTAGCGGGCTTTGGCAGATCTCCAATTTAGGGGCCATTTTATTCGCTAAAAAACTGCAAAATTTTCAGCATCTTAACCGTAAAGCCGTGCGCCTTATTTTATACCGAGGTAGTAGCCGAGTCGAAACCATACGCGAGCTAGAAGACCACAAAGGCTATGCCGTCGGGTTTGAAGGACTCATCGATTATATTAAAACCTTGTTACCCGCTAACGAGGAGATAGGCAAAGCCTTCCGAAAAGAAGTGCCTATGTACCCAGAACTGGCCATTCGTGAACTGGTGGCCAATGCCATTATTCATCAGGATTTTTCCCTTTCTGGCACAGGGCCAATGATTGAGCTGTTTGATAGCCGGATGGAAATCACCAATCCCGGAACTCCGCTGGTGGATGCAGATCGTTTTATTGATTCGCCCCCGCAAAGTCGCAATGAAATGCTGGCCTCGTTTATGCGTCGCATTAATATTTGTGAAGAACGGGGGACAGGGATCGATAAGGTCATTTCTCAGACAGAACTTTATCAGCTTCCCGCCCCTCTTTTTGAAGTCACCGACAGGCATACTCGTACGGTTTTGTTTGGTCATAGGGTGTTTGCCGATATGGACAAGGAAGACAGAATGCGCGCTTGCTATCAGCACTGTTGCCTGCGTTATGTGAATCGTGAACATATGAACAATGCGTCACTAAGAGAACGCTTTGGTATTGAAGGAAAAAACAGCGCTATGGTCAGCCGGGTGATAAAAGACACAGTTAATGCCAAGCTCATTAGAGCCTACGATGCCGAAGCAGGCACCAAGGCCATGCGCTATGTTCCACACTGGTGTTAATTTGCTTGACCCTTGCTTGACTGAGCCATGTAATTTAACCGTGTGACACGGGTACGATAGGATTAATCTATTGTTATTTAATGATTTTTTAAGTTCAGCTTTGCTTGATCGATAAAAATATAAAGGATGAACCATGAGTAAAGTAGGTCAAAAGGAACGCGCTACCCAAAACCGAGTGGTTCGTTTTTTCACGGAACAGCTGGGCTACAAATATTTCGGCAACTGGGAACACCGCGACAATAACCGCAATATCGATACGGCTACGTTAAAGCAGTGGCTTATGTTACGTGGTGTGTCCGATACGTTAATCACCCGTGTATTACGCAAACTGGAAATAGCGGCGTCACTGGGCGAAGGGAAAAAACTGTTTGATGCCAATAAAGAGGTTTATCGTTTGCTGCGCTATGGAGTAACCGATAAAGAAGGCGCAGGAGAACAAAACCAAACGGTTTGGCTGATTGACTGGCAGCACCCACAGAACAATCATTTTGCTATTGCAGAAGAAGTAACGGTTGTTGGTGCGAACAATAAGCGCCCCGATATTGTGCTGTATGTGAATGGTATTGCGCTGGGGGTGATTGAACTAAAACGCGCATCTGTTTCCGTATCTGACGCGATTAAACAAAATATTGAAAGCCAGAAAAAAGAGTTTATTCCGCACTTCTTTACCACCATGCAGCTGGTTATGGCTGGCAACGACACCCAAGGCATACGTTACGGCACCCTTGGAACCAAGGAAAAATATTTCTTAACGTGGAAAGAACCACAGGGCGCTAACGCCCTTCCATTGCCCCATATTCAAACCGACAGCGTGCTGGATATCCATCTGGCTCAGCTTTGTGATAAGGCACGTTTTTTAGACATTATTCATGATTTTATTGTGTTTGATGCAGGTATTAAAAAGACTTGCCGACATAATCAGTTCTTTGGCGTACAAGCCGCTAAAAAGCACATTGAAAACAGGCAAGACGGTATTATTTGGCACACCCAAGGGTCGGGAAAAAGTTTGACCATGGTATGGCTTGCCAAGTGGATACGTGAACACGTAAAAGATGCTCGTGTGCTTATTGTCACAGACCGCAAGGAGCTCGACCAGCAAATTGAAAAGGTCTTTACAGGGGTAGATGAAAGCATTTTTCGCGCGACATCCGGCGCGGAGTTAATTCGCACTTTACACCACCCTAACCCATGGCTGGTGTGCTCTTTGGTGCAAAAGTTTGGTCGTCATGGTGATGGCTTAACAGAGAAAGAAGACGAAGAAGCCACCAGTGCTTATATTGACGAGCTCAAAAAATCCCTGTCTCGTAACTTTTCCCCCAAGGGGAATCTCTTTGTGTTTGTAGATGAATGTCATAGAACACAATCTGGCAAGCTGCATGCCGCCATGACAGAAATTTTGCCTAAGGCTATGTTTATCGGTTTTACGGGCACTCCCTTGATGAAGGCAGACAAGAAAAAGTCCTTAGAAGTCTTTGGCCCTTACATACACACCTATAAGTTTAATGAAGCCGTAAGCGATGGTGTGGTATTAGATTTACGCTATGAAGCACGGGACATAGATCAGCATTTAACTTCGCAAAAGAAAGTCGATCTATGGTTTGAGGCAAAAACAAGAAACATTTCTCACCTTGCTAAAAGCAGGCTTAAGCAAAAATGGGGCACCATGCAAAAAGTGCTTTCCAGTAAATCCCGTTTGGAGCAAATTGTTAACGATATCCTCATGGATATGGAAACGAAAGCGCCGTTAATCAATGGCCGAGGCAACGCCATGCTAGTGTGCGCTAGTGTTCATCAGGCCTGCGTCATTTACGAGTTATTTAGCGACACAGACTTTGCCGATAAATGCGCCATTGTGACCAGTTATAAACCTCTTATCAGCTCCATTAAAAATGAAGATTCTGGAGAAGGACAAACAGAAAAGCTGTTCAAATATCACACCTACCGAAAAATGCTGGCTGAGTATTTTGAACAAAGTGAAGACGAAGCGGTTAAACGCCTTGACGAATTTGAACGATCCGTGAAAACGCGTTTTCAAGAAGAACCGGGGAAAATGCGTTTGCTGATTGTAGTAGACAAGTTATTAACGGGCTTTGACGCCCCTTCTGCCACCTATCTTTACATTGATAAAAGTATGCATGACCACAGCTTGTTCCAAGCAATTTGCCGAGTCAACCGACTCGATGGGGATGAAAAAGAATACGGTTATATCGTTGATTATAAAGATCTTTTTACATCACTTGATAAGACCATAAAAGACTACACAACGGAAGCTTTTGATGGTTACGACCGTGAGGATGTAGCAGGGCTGTTAAAAGATCGTTTAGTCGAAGCTAAATCGGATATTACCAATGCATTAGAAGCCGTTAGAGCCCTGTGTGAACCCGTTAAGGCACCCCGTGACACCATAAACTTCCAACATTATTTTTGCGGAGAATCGGGAGTTGACTCGCTGGACAGCGATCAGAGAAGCGAAAAAGAAATGCTTAGGTTAGCTCTGTATCACGCTGCCGCTAAGTTACTACGCGCCTACGCCAACATTGCTAACGAGATGGAACAAGCCGGCTATTCTAAAGAACAAGCTGATAACATAAGACAGGAAGTCATCTTCTACGAGCAAGTTAGGAACGAAGTAAAAGTCGCCAGCGGTGATGCACTTGAAATGAAGCTGTATGAACCTGCCATGCGTCGGCTGCTTGATATGTATATTCGTGCCGATGACAGTACACAACTTATTGACTTCGAAGAGTTAGGGCTGATTGACCTTATTGTTAATAACCATGGTGAAGGGCTCAACTCCAACTCGATTCCTAAAAATCTACGCGATAACGAAGACGCCATGGCTGAAGCCATCGAAAACAACGTACGCAAAACCATCATTGATGAAAACCCAGTAAACCCAAGGTACTTTGACCAGATGTCGTCATTACTGGATGAACTGATCGTACAACGTCGAGAAAAGGCCATTAATTACCAAACATACCTAGAAAAAGTGCGCGAACTGACCAAAAAAGTGGTTAACCCAACGACAAATAACCAATCAAACTACCCTAATACTATTAACACAAAGGCCAAGCAAGCACTGTATGACAACCTTGGGCAGGATGAAGTACTCGCCACTAATATAGACACCACTATGTTCAATACAAAGAAAGCAGATTGGCTTGGTGATCACTTTAAAGAAAAAGAAATCAAGAAGGCTATAAGTGAAAAAATAGCCGATTATGCGCTGAATATAGATGATGTCATGGACCTGCTTAGAAAGCAGAAGGAATACCATTAATGGCTTCTTCTCTTTCCAGCCAGACCATTGCGGGTATTGAGGTTCAGATTAATCGTAGGGCCATTAAAAACATTCATTTGAATGTGCTGCCACCAAATGGGCAAGTACGCTTATCCGTTCCTAAACGTACCAGTGAGCAGTCGGTACGGTTGGCTATTATCAATAAACTCGCTTGGATAAAAAAGCAGCAAGCCGATTTTGCTGCCCAGCCGCGCCAATTGAGCCGAGAAATGGTCAGTGGCGAAAGCCATTACCTTTGGGGTAGACACCACCGCCTAGATATTGTTGAACAAACAGGTAAGCACCTTGTAAACGTAAAAGGCGCAAACAAGTTAGAGTTAAGGGTTTCCCCAAATACCACAACAGACAATAGGCTTAAGTTACTCAACCAGTTTTATCGCAAAGCCATCCAAGACGAGTTGGAGAAACGACTGCCCTATTGGCAAGCAAAACTTGGTGTAGAAGCTCACAGCGTTGGTATCAAAAGAATGAAAACAAAATGGGGAAGCTGCAATATTCAGGCTAAACGGCTTTGGCTTAATTTAGAGCTCGCTAAAAAGCCCCATGAGTGCTTGGAATATATTTTGGTACACGAGCTTGTTCACCTTATCGAACGCCACCACAATGACCGTTTTCGCTCCCTCATGGACAAACATATGCAGGATTGGCGAGAGCGCAGAAAACTCTTAAACAGTTTGCCGCTGGCTTATGAAGATTGGCGTTATTAGCCCTATTAGCTGATCACTCACCGCTAAGAATCTCTAACATAAGAGATTTAACCCTAGCCTCTAGCCCTCACTCGGTTCATAGGCGTTAACCAGCCCTACTCTGGCATTAAGTTTTTGCAGTACCACGACCAAGGTGTCGAGTTCTTCTGGTGCTAGGCCGCCTAGTAGTAGGGCTTCCCGTTCTAGGGCGACGCGCCGTATTTTGTCGTGCATTTTTCGTGGTCTTGGGTTAAGCACACCAAGGAGGAACGTCCATTTTTATTCATCTTTAATAAAGGTCACAGAGCTGCTTTGTATGCGCACTTTCTTGCTGTCTTTCTTAAGGCCTTTCTAGGGAATCAAGTGGAAAGGCCTCACCATCAAGCTTGAGAGCGTCATACTCGCACCCTCCCAGCAAACCCCATCAAATGGTCTTGGCGACGTCTACGATGAGTTGTCGTAGCCAAGTCAAGCCGGCATCGTTTTCGCGGTTACGGTTGTACTGCATGGTTTGCGTTAGCATGGGGATGTTCATGGGTGGCTCTAAAATTTTTATAGGCAGAGATTTGCGCACTATGCTGGCTAGCCGACTATGGACGGTGGCGATACGCTGGGTACCAATAATCAGTGCCGGCGGCGCAAGCAGGTTGGTGGTGGTAATTTCGACCCTGCGACTGATGCCATAGTTGCTCATAAACCACCCATCAAAGGCGGGGGAATGGTTTTTACCATAGCTTACGGCAACATGACCTGCTGTTTGATAATCCTCAAAGGTGATTTTGTCACCAATCGAGGTATTGCCTTCCCAGCAAATGCATTTATAGCCTTCTTGATAGAGTTCATCGTAGGGGTGGTCTTCTAAGACAAATTGACGAGGGAGAAACATCAGGTCAACACTGCCCTTGTCGATTAATTCAATATCACTGGTGGATGATAGCTCTAAGCGTATATTGGGCGCTTCTTGAGCCAAGCGGCTAATAACGCTAGTCATTAGCACCATGGTGGTGAGTTCCGAGGCGACAATTTTATAACAACGATCATCGGTTGTTGGGTCAAATTTCGGCTGGTTAATGATGGTGTTTTCCATCTCGACAAGGATCCGACGTACCGGCTTTGCTAGTGTCTCCGCTAAGGAAGTAGGAATCAGTTCTCTGCCGACTTGTACAAATAACTCGTCATCAAAGTATTCACGTAACCGAGAGACGGCCGAGCTCATGCCGGACTGACTCAGGTGTATACGCTCGCCTGCTCGCGTTATGTTGCGCTCAGCAATCAGCGCGTCTAATGCGACCAACAGATTTAAATCTAGGCCTTTAAATCGCATAAGGGTTTCACCATCATTTTTATCGTTATATAGGAGTCTTACTAATCTATTTTAAAGATGCCTTTTCGTCAATAAATAGGATTTTTTAAAGGCGACCTTAACTAAATCAACAAGCACGGTACTTAGGCTCTCCCTTTACTATTGAAATTAGCGATACCAGCTAGCGCTGTTAAGGATTGGTGCATCGAGGTTTGCATTGCTATATTGCTGAAAAATCACATGTGGCATTAGAAATAGTAAGGTTATCGTTTTACCGCTACGCCTAGGGAAGCGATGTTTCGTATGTGAGGTTTTCTTGATCAGGCCATTCCGGGCAGGAAGTGGTCGCCTATATTATAAAAATAAAGATAGGAAAATTATCATTATGTATCCATTCAAATACAAAAGCTCTATCGTCAAAAACCGTTGGTACATGGCGGCTTTCTCTACCGAGATTACCCGTGAGCCAATGGAACGTACGATGCTTAACAAGCCAGTTGTTATGTACCGTAAAGAAGATGGCACACCTGTGGCCATGTATGGCCTTTGTCCGCATCGCTATTTGCCTTTGGTGGAAGGACGAGTAGAGGGTGATGCCATTGTCTGTGGTTATCACGGTTTTAAGTTTGCCGATAACGGCGACTGTATTGATATTCCTTCACAAGACAAGGTGACTGGCAAGATGTGTCAGCCAGTCTATAAGCTGGTTGAACGTGGCCCACTCTGCTGGATTTGGATGGGCGATGAAGACAAGTGCGATACGGATTTAATCCCGCCTTATGAAGATTTTGGTTTGGATCAACCAGACTGGGATTTCCACTCAGAAAACTATTTCCACCTTGATGGCCGTTCTCAATTATTGGTCGACAATTTAATGGATTTGACTCATTTACCCTACGTTCATCATCATGTTGATGGCAAAGATGCGATGGCAAAAATTCCATTGGTCACCGAAGAGCATGAAAAAAGTTACCGTGTTTTAAGACATGGTAAAGCGCCTTGGAATGATTATTTCAAACTGGTATTTGGCCCTGAAGCGCAATTCGATGGTCTTTGTGACTTCTCAATTCGAAGTGATTTCTACGGTCCTGAATTCATTTCAACCAGCCTACCTATTATTACTAAGGTGCCCGGCAAAGCAGAAGTGCCAAAAGAATTAGGCGCGTTAATGATTCTGCATGGCATCACCCCAGAAACCGACCACACGACGCATTATTTTGGTTTTTCTACCCGTAACTTCAGACTCGGTGATGAATCGTTAGATAACTTCCAACTGGCTGCTGATAAAAAAATTCGCGGACAAGACGTTGTTGCCATCAATGCGGTTGAGAAACGCTTAGATTTTGCCGTCACACAACAACGAGAGTTGTTAGTCATCGCAGACAAACCGGCCGTGCAAGTACGCCGGAAAATTGAAGCGATGCTAGCGGAAGAGAAGATTCCATTAGAAGAAGCATAACCGTTAAGCCGCCGTGACAGAGAGCCTTAATCAGCGTCTCTGTCACGCTTTCAAGTTTAAAACAAGGTGCGAATAAGTCTGCTAAGGCTTAGTCAAAAAAACTTATTCACATCTTCCCTACTCAAAAAAATAAAAAAGGAAATCGTCTATGATGTTATCTAAATATGAAATATACAGCCGTGCCGCTCTACGAGTCATTAGCGCATTTTTGTTTATGCAACATGGTGCACAAAAACTTTTCCATTACCCACCCGGTGGCCATAACCAAGGTCCATTAGAGTTATTTAGCTTAGTGGGTGTGGCTGGCGTTTTAGAATTTTTTGGTGGTTTGTGCCTGCTAGTAGGCTTTTGCACTCGCAGTGTGGCGTTTGTTCTATCCGGTCAAATGGCGGTGGCGTATTTTATGTTTTATCCCGCCAAAGCCTTTTTCCCCGTGGTGAATGGCGGGGAGCTCACTATTATGTTCTGTTTTGTCTTTTTTTACTTCATCTTCGCAGGCTCAGGTGCTTGGTCAATTGATGAAGTGATTAAGAACCGTCTAAATCGCTCTAAAAGCGATTGAGGTAAATTATGTTTGATGTTGTTGTTCGTCATAAAACCCTAGAAACACCTAGCATCGCCAGTTTTGAACTGGCGCATGCAAATAATGAAAAAATGCCCGCTTTTACCACTGGCAGCCATATTGATGTGCATATTGCTGATGGTTTGATCCGCCAATATTCCTTGATTAACCATGATCAGTCTGATGAATTTTATAAGATTGCTGTGTTGAATGACGCGCAATCAAGGGGCGGCTCTGTCGCTTTGCATAACCATGTTCAGATTGGCGATACCCTCACCATTTCTGAGCCGCGTAATCTTTTTCCGCTTGATATCAACAGCGACAAGGTCATGCTCTTTGCGGGTGGTATCGGTATTACGCCCATTATGTCGATGGCGATAGAACTGGATAGTCTTGGCATTGATTTTGAACTGCATTACCACGCCAAATCAAAAACTGAAGCAGCGTTTTATGAACAGCTTAAAAACGCTTCATTTGCTGCTAAGGTTTTCTTTCATTTTTCGGGTGAACGTGAAAAAAACGACGCTGCCATCAATAGTGCCTTAAGTGCTTTTGCCGACAATGCCCATTTGTACACCTGTGGCCCGGTGGCTTATATGGATTATGTGTTTGACAGCGCTAGAGCAAATTCATGGCCAGAAGCCAACCTTCATAAAGAGATTTTTAAAGCCGAGCCAAAGGTATCTGAGTCCGGTGATGGGGCCTTTAAACTTATTCTTAGTCGTTCTGGCTTGGAATTAGAGGTCGCGGCGGATCAGACGGCACTGGAAGCCATTGACGCGGCTGGCGTTACCGTGGATGTGTCTTGTGAAATGGGTATTTGTGGTGCTTGTTTAACTAAGGTGACGGATGGCATTCCCGACCACAGGGACGATTTTTTATCGGATGCTGAAAAGGCACAAAACGATCAATTCACCCCTTGTTGTTCAAGAGCGCTGAGCGATACCTTAACCTTGGATTTATAGGACAAGCGATAACGGCTGAGCCATGCCTTAACAGGCCGCTCTTCCCAATCTTGTGCTGCGCGGTAAAGTTAGCCTCTGTAATAAAAGTCAAGTTGATATGATCAACAGGTTGGTTGATTATTATCAACTTAATGAAATGATGCTTTTTCTTTATTATTGTCGGCATGTTATAAGCCAATAGCACAATGAGACCGTTGCACCACATGCTTGCAAGGGTCTCTCAATAATAAAAAGAGGGATAATGTAATGAAACCATCCACCACTCGACGTATTGTCGATCTGTCTGTCACCTTAGACAACAACCCTTATACTGACCCACCACCATTGCTTCCTAAAATAGATTACACCGACCACCAAGAAGGTTGGCCAGAAATGGCAGGCATGTTTCCCGGCCTGAAAAAAGAAGACATGCCGGGTGACGAGGCATGGGCGGTGGAAAAAATGGTGATGAGCGCCCACAACGGCACTCACATGGATTCCCCTTGGCACTATGCTTCTACCACAGATGGCGGTAAGCCTGCTTATGGTATCGATGAGCTGCCATTAGACTGGTGCTTGCAACCGGGTGTGAAATTGGATTTCCGCGACTTCCCAGACGGCCATATCATTACCGCCGCCGAAGTCGAAGCGGAGCTAAAACGCATTAATCACGAGCTACAACCTTTAGACATTGTGTTGGTCAACACCCGTGCCGGTGCCATTTACGGCGAACCGGGGTATTTAGCCGCTGGGGTTGGTATGGGCCGTGAAGCCACCATGTATTTACTCGAACGTGGCGTTCGTGTGGTTGGCACCGACGCATGGAGTTGGGACGCGCCTTTTATGTACACCAGAGAAAGATTTATCGAATCCGGTGACGCTTCCATCATCTGGGAAGGCCATAAGGCGGGGCGTGATATCGGTTATGGGCAAATGGAAAAGTTGTCTAACCTAGAAAGCTTGCCTGCGGATGGCTTCATGGTGTCTTGTTTTCCTTATAAGATCAAAAATGGCTCGGCGGGCTTTATTCGCGCTGTAGCGATTTTTGACTAGTCATTTTTGAGCCATCGTTTTTAAGTGGCAACAAGATAACTGCCTAGTATGAAAAAAGGTTCTCCCGGAAGGCAGAACCTTTTTTCATGTTTTTTATAGGCAAGGCGCTTTGGTATTAGCTGCCATCGCTGATGGTGGTACCACCATCCACGACAATATTTTGCCCAGAAATAAAGCCACCCGCCTTGCTGGCGAGCATCACGGCAACGCCGGCGATCTCTTCTGGTTCGCCTACTCGACGCAGCGGTGTTAGGGATAATCTACGTTCCATAAAGGGGGCGTTTTCAAGTAATTCTGTGGCTAAAGGTGTGCGAATCAAGCCGGGGGAAATACAGTTTACTCGAATCCCTTTCGGCCCCCACTCCACCGCCAAGTTACGCGCTAATTGAGCCAATCCGGCTTTAGATAAACCGTAAAGCCCGATGGCTTTGTTGCCCCTTACCCCCGCGATACTCGACATTAAAATCACCGAGCCCTGCCCGCGTTCCGCCATGTCAGGAAGCAAGGCGGAGCAAAGCCGTAGCGCGCTTTTTAAGTTGATCGACATCACAGCATCCCAATCATCGTCCGTGGCACCGCCTATCGGGCCAGCAGGACCTTGTATTCCTGCATTTGACACCAAAACATCAATGCGGCCATGAAGGGCTTTCGCCCGCTCTACAAGCTGGTCTATGTCTTCATTGCGGCTCAGATCACAGGGAATAAAATCCACACCGCTTTGGGGCTTATTGTGGTTATTAAGATCAGAAGCTATGACCTTAGCGCCATGGGCCTGCATGGCAGAGACTATCGCAGAACCTAATCCGCCAGATGATCCAGTCACAAGAATCACTTTATTCTGCAAAGAAAACAGTGTGTTAACCTCCATTTTTGGTTCTCTCTTATCAAGTGGAACAGCAATATTAACAGAGACCTTTGCTCGCTGGCTGCGCGCAAAGGTCTCTAGCAGAAAAAAGCCCCCCATTATTTTTCAATGATGGGGGGCTTTAAGCCATCTATGATGGCGGCTTACTAAAATGGTAACTGACTAAGGTGACAACTTACTCAAATAGTAAGATGAGTCGCCTACCATTCTGTTTTGAAAGCACCGTAAGTCACAGACTTACCTTCGGTCTCTTCTATCACGATCTTGTTACGTTGGCGGCCAAGGTAGGTGATTTCAGAATCCATGACATCCCCTTCTTTCAGCCATGCTCCGCCAAAGTTTGCTCCATTTCCTGGAGGAGAACCCATGATGAAAAGGTCGCCGGGCATTAATTTAAGTCTCTCAGAGGCATGGGAAAGCACTTGTGATGGGCCGAAGATCATGTCTTCTGCTGGCCAGTCTTGGCGCTTTTCTCCGTTCACATTGAGCCTGATTTGCATTTTCTTGCGATCAACAAACTCTTTAGGCACAGCAAAAGGCCCAAAAGGTTTGAAGTTAGGTTGGAACTTACTGCACCAGTCAAAGTTGAATTTGATGTCAGCACGTTTAAATTCATCCACCGTACCGATATCGTTCACGATAACGTAGGCGGCGATCATATCTTCAGCATTTTCAGGTTTAACATAACGCTCGCCTTTGCCAAGGATAAAACCAAGCTCTAGTTCCCAATCCGGCTGTTCGCCAATTAACGGCAATGGCACATCATCATTTGCACCACATAAAGAGGAATGCAAGCCAGTAAAGAAGAAAGGCGTGCCTTCACGGCCACGACGGTCTACTTCTTCGTAGTTACGATTGAAGAAGGCTTCATCATCTTCACCCGGTAAACGCTTGTCTTGGTTGAATTTGTTAAAGGTCATCATCTCAGCAACGTGCTGACGATAGTTAGACGCGGCACAAATAAAGTTTGGATGCGCTAAAACAGGCAAAATGTTCAAGTCAGTTAACGATTTGGCAGGACGGTCTGGTTTTGCTGCGACTTCTTTTAACCACACCAAAGCATTATCCCAGTCGTTAAAGATAGCGTGGGTATCGGCATAACGATCAGACAGGTTTAAAACGTCGCCATTTGGTAAAACCAAGCCTGGGAAAGCCGCTTCCTCTTTGAATTGATAAGTACCAACACCAAATGTGCCTTCAACTAACCCAGTAGCAGGGTTAATATTTTCAGGTTCAACGGCAGGTTTTACCTTATGCATCATAAATTCAGTCATAATTTCTATTCCTATATTAAATTTATTATTGAACGGACATTACTCAAAATAGCGATCTGGTGGATCTGAACGCCATGCATCCATATCTACTTCTGCTATGTTGTGTACTTGTGTACCGTCACTGGCTTTCATACGATCAGTGTCTGAGAAAGTTTCAAAACGGTTGCGATCTGGGTCGCGCCATACATCAAAGATATGACTGCCATGAGGATGGCGTCCCACACCCCATACCAATTCATAGTCTTTAGATTCTAAATAACGATGGGTCATAAACTGCGCTTCAAAGTCTTGTGCTTCAAAACTAATGTGGTGACAAGCGGTTTCCCCTGTTTGACTTTGCATCAGAGCAATAACATGGTGATCCACCAGCTCTTCACCACGATCAAGGCGACAGAAGCCCACTATTTGGACATGGGGCATACCTGGAACATGATAAATATCACTTGGTATTAGCCCTAAGACCTCTTTATAAAAAGGGAGTGTTTCGGCAAAACTTGGGATAAACAAACCCACATGCCCTAAACGAAAGAGTTTTGCTGGCCCCATAGGGCGCTTAGGATAAAAACGACCTTCACGGGTATATTGACCTGGGGCGTTCATTTCTAAGTGCTTGTAAGCTTCTTCTGGATTAACCCGTTCAATGCCATAAACGAGATCAATTTCAAAACCATTAGGATCCAGTAAGGTAACGGCAATCCCCCCGCCCGGAGTGGTGAGCTCGCGAATTGGGCTCGCACCGTGTTCACTAATCGCGCTTTCTAAATCACTTTTGCTTTCTACTTCAAAAGCAAGGCCTAAGAATTTGTTTTCAGCGCCTTTTTCAGCGCTATAAGCAAAGGCATCGCCACCACCAGTACGCATCACCAAGCGTTGCTCAGTACGCTCTACTGTCAGCAAACCAAAGTCTTGGGCAAACGCTTCTGTTTTGTTCAGGTCTGGCACCTGAAACCTCACATGATGAGGACTTTTAATACGCATATTGTTCTCCTGTTTATATTTATTTTTTACTGAGCAAGTCATCGGTACGCACAAATAGGTTTGCCCTCCTAAACAGCTATTCACGCCAACCTTGTGAAGAATATAATGCCCAAACCTATCAGCGTCCAATATAATTATAATAGTTTTACTATTGGTGATACTTATAGGTTAAAGCAAAACCGTACCGACTCTTGACGCTCGATTAGGGTTTAACACTTAATCCAAGTAGATCTGCGGCGTTTAATCCGAGTATCTTAGCCTTGTCTTCGTCATCTAGTTGATCATGGAATCCTAGCGGATCAGGTTCGGCCATATCAAAAGGATAATCCGTCCCTAGACACAAACGATCCGCGCCGTGGGTACGGACGAGAGAAGCCAGTTGTTCCTTGTCGAAAACTAAGGTGTCGAACCACAATTTACGCAGGTAACTGGATGGCAGTTCTTTGCAATGTTCACTGCAATCAGCGCGGGCACGCCAACCATGATCCATACGTCCCCAATAACCGGGAATGTAGCCGCCACCATGGGCCACACAGATTTTGAGTCCGGGGTAACGATCTAAGACCCCACCAAAAATTAAGTGACCCACAGCCAGTGTCGATTCCAATGGGTTACCAATCAGGTTATTGAAATAATATTCTTTCATGCGAGTGGCATGGGTAAAGCCGAGTGGATGGATAAAAAGCAAGATGCCAAGTGCTTCGGCCGCGGCAAAAAATCGCCCTAATTCTTCATCATGCAAGTCTTTACCATTCACATTGGTGTTTATTTCAATACCACGTAAATTAAGCTCTTTGGCACAGCGCGTCATTTCGATGATCGCCCTATCAATGTCTTGCATCGGCAAGGTTCCCATACCGACAAACCGTTCTGGGTTCGTCGCAATGGCTTCTGCAATACCATTATTAATCGCTTGCGCCGCCTTTAAGCCCGTTTCTGCGTCGGTATAGTAAAAATATTGACCCGGGTTGGGAGAGATAACTTGGACATCAATTCCCTGTTTGTCCATATCCGCAAGACGCAAATCAATATTGTTTAAAGTTGCCCCTATGGTACAAAACTGCGCTTTATTGACTTCGTTGGTTTTTTCGCTAGAAAACTCATGGAGACCGGGTGGTGGACCAGGATATTTTGCCTGTACAATTTTATCGGCGGCTGGCACATTTAAATGGCAGTGGATGTCCACTACCAAATGCTTGCCTTTTTGATTCACCAAAATGACATTATTATTCGAACAGCAATCAGTACTCATAAACTCAACCTAATTATTTTTATAAAACAGATAGCGCACCCATTAAGACACGCCATTCACTGTTGTATTTCAAATGAAAATAAAAACCTGTAATGCTCTCATTTAGACGGGTACAAAGGCCCACCAGTGGTGAGAATAGGCCTACTCTTTCATTTAATAGCTATAAGCGTCCAATCAGAATTATGCTTGCAAGCAATAAGTATGGCTGATAGATTTAACCGATGAGATTCGACGGATTAGATTTAAACTTACTGGTGGCCCTTGAGGCGTTAATTGAAGAGCGACACGTCTCGGCGGCCGCTAGACGCATACATTTAAGTCAACCGGCCGTTACAGGCGCCCTGAAGCGTTTGCGAGAATATTTCAATGATGAACTTCTTGTGCAACGTGGTCGCCGTATGTTTCTAACGCCAAAGGCAGAGTCCTTAGCCGAACCGGTACACAGAGCATTGCTACAAATCAGAGGGGAAATTACCCGAGCAGGGAGTTTTGACCCGGCGACAACAGCACGCCACTTTGTGGTATCCGCTTCAGATTACGCTTACACCACCTTGTTAGCCAAGGTCATTGCTAAAGCGGCTACCTTAGCCCCTGCCGTTACCTTCGAAATTATTCCTCTTAATGAGCAAACCAATGAATGCTTCGATAGAGCAGAAATCGACCTGCTGATCATTGTCAAAAAACTCTCATTGCCAAATCATAACTTTATCGAGCTTTGGCAGGATGAAGAAGTCGTTATCAGTTGGACAGGAGCCGGCTTCGATAAGATTGATAAAGAAACCTTTTTTGCCTCCGGCCATGCCGTTGCGACCTTTGGGCTTGAACGCAGACCCTCGATTGCAGACAGTCATATCATCAGTAATGGATGGAAGCGGCATGTGGAGGTCCAACTCCCAGAATTCGGTGCGCTCTGCCAAGCCGTAGTGGGCACCAAACGACTTGCCACTATGCATCGTCGCTACGCCCAGCACTTCGCTAAGCTTTACCCCATTAAGCTTCATAAAACTTGGGAACCCTTTCCGCATATTATCGAAGGCATGCAATGGCATAACGTGAGGGATGCGGATCCGGGGTTGCAGTGGTTAACAGGCCTGTTAACCGAGGCGGCTAAAGAGCTCAAACACTCTTAACATAACGCTCGCTTTACTAGGTTCTTCAATTCCCCATCGTGTTTAAAACCAGCAGCATCCGCCGCTGGCGTTTCTAATGCTGGAAAACGACCGAACAATTCTTCAATCATCGGATTCACTTCATAACGAATCCGTTCATCCGTAGGTTGTTGATAAACCGAGCCAATCGCCTCCACTAATTCCGCCATGCTGAAGCAAAGTGTCGGCAAGGTCAGTGTTCGCTGGTCTTGTATCTTGCTTTCTTCCACCACGGCACCATGAATGAGGTTATCGATGATATTCGCCAAGGAAGACGCCCAAGTTTTCGCTTGCGGCGACATGGGGCACACAAAATCATGGCCTTGGGATAGTTCGCGAATGATGTCACTCAAGAAGGCCGATAACTGACCGGTTTCTGCCGGAGGACGTGCCAGTACCCCTGCTAGACGTAAGGAACGACCATCGACCCAACCGCGACGGCTAAAATCGTTGATCATTACTTCACCGACTATTTTATGGGCACCATAGCTGAGCTGAGGTTTTAGCGGTGTATCGTCGCTGACCAAATCCGGCATCTTGCCAAATACGGCAATACTGCTGGCAAAAACGAAAACAGGCTTACCTTGCCCATTTTTTGTTTGTGCTTTAGCGATGTCCAACAAGGTCATGGTGGCGTCAATATTGACGTGACGGGCCAAGCTCTCGTTTTGTTCAGCCATACCACCGGGAATGCTGGCTAAGTGAAAAACCACGTCTATGGTGGAGCCGCTCAGGGTGTCCCATAACCAAGCGCTATCGGCCAGGTCACCCGGGTATTTTTCCACTGTGATAGCACCGGTTTCAGCTACAGGCGCTTCTTTAGAAAGTGCCTCGTCAAACTGTCGATCAAGTAAGGTCAAACGGGTGATGGTTTGCTGCCCTATTTGGCCGTTCTCAAGTAATCGTTTTATTAACCCTTGGCCGACAAATCCATTCGCACCCGTAATCACTACATGCATCGCATAACCCTTCTGACTAGTTAGAAACCACTTTTTGTTCAATCACGCCGAATGGGCCATCGGTTCCATCGTCAAATTTAGCCTGCATACGTACTGTGTCGCCGAATTTCATAAACGCAGTTTTGATTTCTCCAAGGTCGATTTTTTCGATCACTCGACGCTCAGAAATACAGGCCGATCCTGCTGCGCGAGCACTATTTGATACGGTGCCAGAACCTAAGATACAGCCAGCCGTCAGTTTACGGCTACGAGCAGCGTGCGCCATAAGTTGCGGGAAGGAGAAGTTCATTTCGCTACCATGGGGTTCGCCAAAGCGTTCGCCATTCCAAGTTACATGTAATGGCATGTTGACTCGGCCATTGGCCCATGCATCGCCTAGTTCATCAGGTGTGACCGCCACAGCCGCAAAACTAGAAGAAGGTTTGGCTTGTAAGAAGCCAAAACCAGAGTTCATTTCACGTGGCCCAAGGGCACGTAAGCTCCAGTCGTTAATTTGCACTATCAAGCGTATCGATTTGGCGGCCTCTTCCGGTGTTGCGGACATAGGCACTTCGGCCATGACAACACCAAATTCCCCTTCAAAGTCGATGCCATCGGCTTCGCTCGGCATAGGAATGTCTACCGTTGGGCCTTGGAAATCATCACTGGCACCTTGGTACATCACAGGAATGGTGTCGAAGTCAGCAATAGGAGCGGTATTAAAAGCTTCTTCCATCAGTTTGCCATGATTCAGAAAGGCTGAAGCATCTAGCCACTGCGGACTTCTTGGCAAGGGGGCAAGACAAGCGGATGGATCAAAATCAAAGGCCGCGTCTAGTGTCTCTGTGTTCAGTTTATTATAGAGGGCTTGTAAATCGGCTTCTTTCGCTTGCCAATTTTGTACGACGGACAATAAGTTTGGTGCAATCGCAGTGGCATCTACCGCCTTGGTTAAATCTTTTGATACGAGAATTAAACGGCCGTCTAACGTGCCATTAGGCAAAGTAGCAAATTTCATATTTTCTCCTTGTTAAGCTGTATTTTTTCAAGCTAGGGCTTGAGCCAACTCATCATCATATTCGCCACCCACTAGGATGAACAAAATACGGCACATTTTTCCTGATCGATTGGCCCACGCATGATTGGTACCACGCTGCACTACGACACTACCGGGCGTTAAAATGGCTTCGTCTTGGTCGACAATGAGGGTTAGCTCTCCTTCGATGACAATGCCGTAATCGATGGATTCGGTACGGTGCATAAGCGGATGCGGTGAGTCTTCTTTCACCGTTGACGCGCCTTCGTCGCCGACTTTAGAGAACATGTCTTTCATCTTGCCATGCCCTTGATTCAAGAACTCTTCACTGTCTGGCGGTATGTCTACATAGCGAATACGAGTACCGGTTGAAGCAGGAGGTAACACCACAGGCCCCAGTGTTGGATCCGTTTGAGTATGGGAGATAGGCGCTGGTGTATGGCTGGTGCTCCACACTTCATGGAACTTGGTTCCGGGAACGGCTTCTAGATCCATGACGGTTTTGAGTGGACCATTTTCGACAATAATGGATTTGCCATTTTCATCATGCCCAGTAACAACTCGATAAATATCGGGAAAGCTCATGGCGGCTCCTTTAATGCTGGAGGTAGTTAAAACACTTATAGAAATCTTTACCCGACATGGCGTAAAGGTTTCTGATAATTAAAAAAAGGCAGTGATCGGTTGCAGACACCATCACACTGCCTAAGGGAGTTAAATGTAAACCTAAATCGGTTGACTCAATGTCATCATGGACTGGCCCATAATTTTTGAGTGCTCGTTTTTATCACCCCCATTGATTTCGATATGACACAAGCGAGCCGAATTTTCGACTACCATGCGGCAACGCTCCCAACGGCGTTCATGGAATTTATCCAAAGCCACATTAAGATCATCATTGCCGGCCAGTTCATCTGCCAATACGATGCCGCTCTCAATACCGATACCCGCACCCGATGCGAGATGTGGTGTAGTCGCGGCAACTGTATCGCCAATCATGATCAAACGACCACGGTTCCAAGGCGCTTTCACTAACAGGTTAGCCAGCGGGCGATAATCTATATTTGCTCCCTCAGCCAAAGCATGAGGAATCAGTGCTTTCACCGTTGGGTTTGGAAATTCTTCCATTAAGCCTGCAAAGACCTGTGGCCAAGTAGTCTTATCTATGTGTTCCTTGGTCGGACGGTCTTCGGTAATAAACATATACATATGCGTATCAGACACTGGGTTCACGCCCAACTTAAGGTGCTTACCCAACCACATATGAACACGATCAATCTCGGCTGGACGTGGCATAATGGCACGCCATACACCCTGTCCTATGTATTCTGGATCAGGCACTTCAGGGAAGAATTCTTTGCGTATTGTTGAGTGCACACCATCTGCCCCCACGACGAGGTCATAGCTTTGCGTCGTGCCGTCAGTAAAGGTCACACTCGCACCCGTTTCCGATTGCTGAATATCGGTATAGGTACAACCCAAACGAACATTCACGCCAGCTTCAAGGGTGGCACTAGACATAATACGCGCCAGTGTCGGCCGAAAAATACCACCGCTGCCCGCTACGCTTGAGCCCATCGGGCTTGGTGTAGGGATTTCCATCAACAAAGGACCATGCGCTAGATGCACAGCAAGGCCATCTGTAACACACCCTTGCTTAGTGACTTCTTCATACAAACCTAGATCATCCAAGGCACGCAATGTTGCGCCACCAATGGTGATGCCCGCCCCCAATTCACACCATTCCGGGTCAATCTCAACAAGATCAACCTCAATACCGTGAGAACGCATCTTGATCGCAGCGGACATACCAGAGAAACCACCACCAATGACTAATACTTTGTTTACTGCAGCCATCTGCTACTCCTTATTTTATCGTAAATGTTATTGAGACCTTCGTTCGATACTGCACGCCAAGCTCTCTTGTTAATTAATATCCGCTAATGACACGGACACTTCGCCCGTCTCACTTATCTGCACAGGGACTTTTTCTAAACTCTGACCAAGGCATGGCCCCTGAATACACAAACCTGTTTTTGCCTCAAACAAGGCCCCATGGGCATGACAGGTCACATGGATTTTCTTCGCATCCATATAAGCGTCTCTACGCCATGCCATGGGGGCACCATCAACATGTGGACAAGCATTGCGCCACGCGTATAGTTCGCCTTCTTTTTTCACCACGAAGAACAAATCATGCCCTGCATCGTTTTCCAGAAAGCCCTTTGACGCCCCCTCTTCAAGGTCATCAACATGGCAAAGAACTTTTGTCCCAGTCATCTGACTCATGCCGCAGGCTCATCCTTGCTTTCTTCACTGCCTGCGTATTTCGGTTTAAGCAAGAAATGCGCGAGGGCTGGCAGTAGAATCAATGCGCCTAGCATGTTCCAAATGAACATAAAGGCCAGCAATAAGCCCATATCGGCTTGGAATTTGATTGGGCTAGCCACCCAGGTAATGACCCCAACGGAAAGGGTCACACCCGTCAACATCACCACTTTTCCGGTAAAGTTAAGCGCTCTTAAATACGACTTAGACAGGCTAGTACCATCTCGCAATCCCACCAAGGTAATGGATAAGATATATAAGGCGTAATCAATACCAATGCCCACCCCTAAAGCGATAACAGGTAAGGTCGCCACCTTCACCCCCATGCCCAATTGCACCATCAAGGCTTCCACCATGATGGAAGTCAGCATAAGCGGAAGAATCGCCACAATAACGGCTTTAAAGGAACGGAAAGTAATCAAGGACAACAACGCCACTGCACCGTAAACAAGGAACAGCATTTGATACCATGCCGCTTTCACAGAGATGTTGGTCGCCGCTTGAATACCTGCACTGCCAGCCGCTAAGAGGAACTGCACATCGTCTGTGTCATTGTCTTTGGCAAAGTTTTCCACATGATTGACGATATTCGTTAGGGTATCGGCTTTGTGATCTTGCAAATACACGTAAACCGTCAACAGGTCACAGCTGTTGTTGTACAAGCCACGTGGTGCACCAGCGGTGATGTAGTTAAGCATGCTTTGATTCGGTAAAAACTCGTACCACTTAGGGTTACCTTCGTTTAAACCAGACAGGACACGACGTGACAATAGCGCCAGTGAGTTAGTCGTTTCCACACCGGGTAACTGACGTAACTGCCATTCAAGTGCATCAACCTTATTCAAGGTATCGTACTGAGAACATTCATTTTTTGGCGTTTTCACCATGATCGCCATCACGTCGCTAGAAGCACCATAGTGCTGATTCATGAAAGCAACATCTTGGTTATAACGGCTGTCTTGACGTAACTCTGGGGCGCCCTGATCTAAATCACCAATTTTTAACTGGGTACTTAATGCCAAAGCGCCAATGGCCAATATAAAGCCACCAATCAAGGCCCAAGTCGCCCATTTGCGCTGGGTGAACTTATCTAAAAACACCCATAAGGCAGGCACTTTTTTACCATTGTCATCATTAATGTCATTGATCACACTCCGCTGTGCGGCTTTTTTGCCCACCCCTACATAGGACAGCATAATAGGCAGCAAAATCAGGTTAGTAAAAATAAGCACGGCCACACCAATAGAGGCGGCAATAGCCAATTCTTGAATCACCTTAATATCAATGACCAGCAAGACAGCAAAGCCGACGGCATCGGCTAACAAGGCAGTCAATCCAGCGAGAAACAAACGTCTAAAAGTAAAACGTGCTGCGACTAATTTATCAAAGCCACGCCCCACATCTTGCATGATGCCATTCATTTTTTGTGCGCCATGGCTCATACCGATAGCAAACACCAAAAACGGCACCAAGATAGAATAAGGGTCTAACACATAGCCCAAGGTAGGCAAGATACCAAGCTGCCAAACCACCGCTAAGATAGAAGCAAACACCACCAGCAAGGTGGAACGCACACAACGGGTATACCAGTACACCATGATGGTAGCGATCACTACCGCTAGGGCAAAGAACCATAAAACCGCCTGTACCCCTTCAATCAGGTCGCCCATGACCTTGGTAAAGCCGGTAATGTGAATGTCTAAGCCTTTCGCTTGATACTTAGCTCGCAAGTCTTCAAGAGCGTCGGAGTACTTGGCGTAATCCAGCGCGTCACCTTCTGCGTCTTGGCTTAATAGAGGCATATAGATGATGGTTGATTCTTCATCCGCAGCAATCAATTGACCAATTTGCCCAGAGCGCGCCACATTGGCTTTGAGCTGTTGCAAACTCTCCGCTGAACCATCGTAATCTTCAGGAATGACAGGGCCGCCATCAAGGCCTTCTTCCGTAACACCTATCCAGCGGGTTGAAGGCGTCCATAGTGATTTCATTTGCACTCGGTCTACACCGGGCAAAAGAAACACTTCATCGCTTAATTGGCGTAATAACTCTAAATAGTCGGCGTCATAAATATTGCCTTTAGGGCTCACCACCGCAATTCTTAAAGCATTGCCTAATCCAGTCAGTTCGCTTTCGTATTTTAGATAGTTTTGAATATATTCCTGATTAGTGGGCAGGGTTTTTTCAAAACTGGCATTAATCGTCAGTTTCGTTGCTTGCCAACCCAATAAGGCAGTCAGCAAGGCACAAACAATAATGACGATTAAGCGATTGTTAAACAGCACTCTTTCGATAATAGAACCCGTATTAGGGTCAAACTCATCTGCTGGAGAAACCGGAACTGGCGAATGATGTTTCATTTAAAATCTCCCACATCAATGGAAACAGGTCCATGGATGCTTAAAGCAAGTACACTACCATTAGATTTTTCCACCACATTGGTTAAAGGTGGAAGGCGTTTACGGGTTACAGGAACCAAACTATCGGCTTTCAAGCCAAGCAAAATGCCCGCTTGATTCGCCATGGTGATTTGTCCATCCGCATTAATAAAGGACGCCAAAATAGAGGCATGAATAGGGTTTTTGATATGTTTCCAATTTTCACCATTATCATTGGAAACCAAGGTGGTACCACGTAATCCAGCCAACACAATCTTGCTATCACCCTGTAATTGAGCGGTAAAAAAGCTGCCTTCATAGGGTGTTTCAATGCTAGTAAAGGACTGTCCATCATCCATGGAAAGCGTGACAAAGCCTTGCTCGCCAGCCACCAAGATGCGCTCACCCTGTTTGCGAATACTGTAAAGATGAAGGCCAAAATCGTTTTCTAAACGATCCATCCAAGAAACCCATGTTTTGCCGGCATCTTTACTTTCTAAGGCAAGCCCATAAGCGCCCACCACAATCAAATGCTGAGCATCAAGCACCAACATGTCTAAAAAGGGTTTGTCTGGGCCGTCCTCAACCAAAAATGTAGCTTGCCTAATGGCCTCCTTATCTTTATTTTTTTCGGCTTGAGCCAACAGATCACTGGCTAGCTGGCGACCGTTGAGCTGAACTTGCCAGTCTTCACCACCGTTGATGGTACGTAGCACAGTCCCACCATGACCAATGGCATAACCGTTTTTATCATCAAAAAACTGCACTTCTGTTAGGGTCACACTGACCGGCGAAGAAACCTGACGCCAGCTTGTCCCATCGTCTTCTGAAAGCAGAATTAAGCCGCGCTCACCAACAGCAACGAGGTTATTTCCAACCTGATCTGCCGACGTTAAGAAAGCTTTAGCACCCAGTTCCGACAAAATTGCAGGACGGTAAATAGCGTCTTCGACCGTAGCATTAGCATGAATACTGCCCAATAAAAGCGAGGCCAAAACAACATTGGAAAATTTACGCAAAAAGCAAGAAGCAACTTGAATACAGATTGCTTTATTCATTTTATACCTCACGCCACAGGCTCAGATTGAACAGCTTCTGAACTACGCTGGAAAATACGCATAAAGCAAAAAAGGGAAATAACACCAAACACCAAAGCCGCGATACCTATGCCATGATAACCAACCGATTTAACGATGGACCCACCTAAGATAGGACCAATGGCTGCACCAATCATGACCATCGCAGGGGTCGCCGCCATGGCTCGACCAGAGGTGTCTAAGCGCGCTAATAGGCCAAACACGAAGGTATGGGTAAAGATCATTAAAGAGACAAAAAAGGCAGCAGATACGGCATAGAAAACAAAGCCGCTGCTATTCATCATGATATTAGACAAAACGATTTGTAAAACAGGACCGCTGAAAAGCACAACACGCTCTGAAATACGTTTTTCAAAGACCCCTGCCAGTGCGGCAGCGACAATATTAATCAAGGCAAGGGCGACCAAAACCAAGGTAATTGAATCCGTTGCAAAACCTCGTTCATGGCCCACTCGCTCCATAAAACTAAAGGTCATCGCCTGAGTCACCGCCATCAAGCTAATACCAACAATGCCATACCAAACACTGCGAGGAATCTTAGTCGCGCTGCTAACTTTGTCTTGCGCTTCTTCTTCTGAGTTTAAGGTAAAAGATGGAAAGGCCACGGCACACACCAAGGCAGCAATCAACATGATGCCGGCAAAAATAACGAACAATGAATGCCCACCAAGCGCTTTAGTAATATTGGGGGTAGCCCCCATAAAGACAAAACCCAAAACACCTAACATGAATCCAGCGATAGCAAACAAGCGATGGGGATTATGGCCTCGGGCAAAGGTGCCATGGGCCATACTTAATGCCGCACTGGCACTCAAACCAGCCATCACATGCAATACCGCTAGCTGAATATAGTCCGTGGTTTGAGATGCCGCCAAAAAGGACAACCCTGACACTAAAAAGCCAACGGATGCCACTACACGACGGTTAAGCTGCTTAAAGCGTGGGGCGATCAAAATACTGGCACACACAGCACCGAGCAAAAAGAGAGTCACCAAACCACCCGCTTGCTGAGTATCCAAGTGGTAGGAAGCCACTAATACACCGATCCATAACGGCAAGGCAACCAAATCTATCATGCCAGCACAATGGGAAACCATCAGAGCAATATTACCTTTCAAACCAAAACGATGACTCATTTTACACCTCCCGTTAGGAAGGCCGTTTCTCTTCGATCCGTAAAGCAATAAGTCCCGTATATCACAGACATTATTAACATTATTTTACCTTCCACTTTGTTTATTGTTATTTGTGGTTGCGACATTATTATTGCCGCTTATAAAACGTCTAATGGGGCAGAGATATTACCTTCTGCAACTGCCCCACAGCGTCTTTTATCTATCGTACATCTAGTCTATTTGTCATGTGTTGAATCACATTTACTCATAAGCGCCATTTTTACCAGAGTCCTTACCCGGCGCCCACTTACCTCTATGACGCATTAGGAAAGTCTGCGACGTATCGGCATCCGATGTGGCCACACGAGGCACCCAGTTTTGATCATGCAAATCCATATCTGCATCCATTTCGATATGGCAAGCAAATGGGCTGTTGAAGTACCAAAACCAGTTTGAGCCGAAAATGTGACGGCCCGGTCCCCAAAATGCTTGGTAGCCCTTTTCAATGAAACGCGAACCATTTTGCATCATTTCTGTTGGCCCACCAAAGTGGAAAGTAAAATGCTCGACACCTTGCATAAATGGTGGCGCACCAATCAAGAAATGAGTGTGGTGATCTAACGTACCAGCAGGCTGTAAGAACGGACCTGTTCCTTCAAAACGGTCAGTACAACGGAAGCCTAAACGTTCAACATAAAAGGCTTCTGCTTTCACTGGATCTGGTACGAAATACACAATGTGCGATAAAGTGCGTGGGCGAATTTGCTCAGCATCATCATTAACCGCTAGGTGATTAACAGGACGCTGAAAAGGTGACCCAGGTACATTGGAAATTTCACCCGGCAAGGTAAGTTCTTTACGCGCGGTGACCTGAAAACCAATCACAAAACCTGAATCGTCTTTGGATTCAATAGAACCATCCGCAAGGGTTTTCACTTCCCTGTCTTTACTCAGTTCCGCTGTGATCGCATCAATGGTTTCTTGATCAGCAACACCCATAATGGTTTTTCGCATCATGCAGCCATTACCAATACTAGGAGGAAGACTTTCATCTGATGCCTGCGCCAAAAGCACAGCCGTGCCATCCAAGGCTTCAAAACGGCCACCCGTTTCTGTTACATCTACTGGAAACAAACCATAATCGGTTAAGAAGGTCGCGCAAGCGGCAACATCTTCAACACCAAATACGATGGTTTCTAAACCTACTATTTTCATTATTATTATCCTCTTCGTAGTTAGGCTGTATGACCGTTAAGAACTTCCGCTACCCAGTCAGCTATATAAGCACCAGCATTAGCAGAATTATCAAAACTAGAATGCTGAACACCGCCTTCACGTTCAGTAAAGACTTTTAGTTCTCTCTTAGGGCTATTAACCAATTGCTCATAGGTACGATGTGCCCATTTCAATGGAATTTGAGAGTCTTTTTCGCCATGAGTCACAAGGAAAGGCACTTTAATACGATCTAACACGCCGTCTAGGTGAACGTTTTCCGCAATTTCCATGAACTCATCCATGTCTTTTGCCCCCCAAACCCAACGAACGTGCTCCCAGTAATGTGGTACAGGGAAACTGCCTTCTTTTTCTAGGCGACGCTTTTGCACATCACGCCAGTCATGGTTTGCACCCCATACCACACCACAAGCGAATCTCGGTTCAAACGCCACAGCTCGAGGACAGTAATAACCACCCAGTGACACACCTTCCATACCAATGCGTTTCGCATCAATCTCTTCACGGTTCTCTAGCCAATCTACAACACGGCTTGCCCAATGCTCGCTATCAAAACGCGCACTAAAACCTTGTAAGCGAATGGCTTCACCAGTTCCCGGTTGGTCAACAATCAGGGAAGACACGCCTCGTTTTGCCAGCCATGCGGGCAAACCAACGCGGTATTTCATTTCTTTAGTAGAGTCCAAGCCATTCACTTGAACTAGAATCGGCGCTTTGCCGTCTACGCCTTCTGCACGTACATATAAAGCAGAAAGGTGTTTTCCTTCATAGGGAATCTCAACGCGTTCACAGTTTTCTTTTGAAAGCTCAAGACCACGCAAAAATATTTCTTGAAAACGCTGATACAAAGCCGCACGATCCGGTGAACCATGACCTTGTAGACGCTCAGCAGTACAGTAATAAGTCGCTGCACGATTGTATTTGTCACCGGCAGAAATAAGGCGACCACATTCTTCGTCCTCTTTCGCTAGCTCACATAGCTTGTCTGCCATACGCTCCCAGCTATCACGGAATGCTTTTGAACCCGCTGCATCTTTGGCATTCGCCGCGTCTTTAAGCGGTGCGCACATTTCTTCAATTTCACCAATGCGTGCGCCCATTTCTAGGGCAAGGTTAATGGAAAGGTCCCATGGATAGTTAGTGGGAAAGTAGCGAAACATAAATTCTCCAATATCTTTTAAATGCCGTATTAACGGCTAGGGTTTATTAAATAAATCATCTCAATTAAGGCAGGGCTCAATAATAGATAGGCTCTCTAAACGTTAATCACCTGCATAAATGCAGGTGATTAAGACAATGCAGACGCATTTTTTCGAACAAAGAGAATGCTCTCGTATTATTCAGAAACCGCACCAAAGGGCTGACTCCAACCAAAAGGGGGTAAGGATAGAACCCACCCTCTGATACAAAATCCTTACTCAACCGAGCATCAAATGAACCTTATCGTGTTCCCTGACGTGCCAAACCTTGGCCCGTAAAAGTACTCGTTGGGAAACGTTCAACCGGTATACGCTGAGCTTCCTTACCATTCATCACATTAGCTATGTAAGCTTCGCTAGAAAGCAAGTTGTAGAAACCAAAGGTTTGTGGAATCGTACCTGGGTAATCAGGCATCACGTAGTTGAACTGCCACAAGGTTTTCCACAGATCACCATTTGAATCCCAACGATCACCTAGGGCCGCTTGCCAAGTATCTTCGTCAAGGTAGTACTTACTTCGCACTGCCGGATGGCGTTTGCCCTCAGCAAGGGTTGCCTCTACTTCCCACACACGGTGTAGTTCCCAACGAACCGTCTCTGGGTTCAAGTGGCTCCCCGTAATTAACTGGTCATTTGGGTATTGTAAGAAGCGGTTTTCATTGTATGGGATCAGCATTTCTTTCTTACCCAATAGCTTCCAATTAAACAGGTCAGTACGGCCAGAAAATACACTTAATTCATCGAAGGACATCAACCCAGCCGAAGCAGGCGTTGGTGTATCACAACAGGCATTAGGCAGTTTACGAACCCGACGCTGACCAGTCAGATAAACATAAGACTTAGATTTATCGGCTTCTATGTTGGTACGACCTACAATACGTTCACCGGCACGAATTGGTGGCCCAACGTTTTCAAGGTTGATCTCCCAGAAATAGCCATCGAAGTCTTCACTTGAGCCATCATCAAAGTAATAAGGCATTTGGTTTTTCAAAATACCATCTGTCGTCAACACGACATTACCGTTAGAGGTAATCTGGTATTGGTTAAGCTTGGTTTCCCAACTTACACCTCTCCAAGACAAACGGTGATTATTCATCGCTTCCAAGCCGTTTTGTGGAATCGGGAAAGGAATGCCACCATAGGCACCAACTAAGTCATCGCCATTTAGCTTAGCTTTTAACGCATTCTGCACTGTGAAGTCATATACCCAAGCAGGCGCTGTCGCCGTCCTGTGGGTTGGATAAACATCCAAACGGTAAGTATCAGGATATTTTTTCAGCATCGCCTTCACGCCGTCAGTCAACTTATCGGCGTACTGATCCATATTTGCGGCCGTCACCGAGTACAAAGGCTTCTCGTCAGCATAAGGATCAAGGCGATTACCGCCCAACTTTTGCCCTGGAATGGGGTCATTAAATCCACCAGTCCAAGCTGGAATAGAACCATCCGCGTTACCCGCCTTTTCCCCACCAAAAGGGGTCAAATCGGCACCCAATCTAGCGGCTTGCTCTGGGCTAACAGCCGCCTGAGTCGCCAGTGAAAAACAACCTAGTACCGTGGCCGTAAAAAGCATACTAAGAGAGTGTTTTTTATTGTTATACATCATCATTCTCCAAAAAATTAAAAGGTGGTGCTTACAGAAGCTGAGATAAAGTCACGGTCTTTAAGAGGCTGTAGATAGCTAGCTTTTGGCGGGTTAGTATTCGGGGCTTTACCATCAATCTGGAATGGCGCTGCTTGCCCATAATAGCTGACATAATTCATAGTAAAGTTCCACTTATTCAAGTACACAGCACTAAGCCCAAGATTAATGTCTCCACCACCATCAACACCAAATGCAGGACCTATTGCAGATGACTTACCAACAGTATGACTAACACCAATAGACGGACTAAGATCAACGCCATCAAACACTTGACGGTACGTTGGCTTAAATATCATACGAACAGCCATAGCTGATTTGTCAGAGTAAGGGTTTAGCATAGCTTCATTTTTCGTCGTTTTAACACGTGTATTCCAAGCAACCTCCCCTAAAAAAACGGCTTCCCGAGAAATAAAGGTTGGTACATTAGCCAACCAGCTAAACTGAGCATGAGCAGTTTCACCTACTGCATAACCGGGATTGTCTGTACCATTGTAGTTTCTATTAATACCACCAACATCAGAAGAGTCCTGCGTATAGCTAGCTAAAGGCGCATTACGACGATATGAGACTTCACCCGCTAAACTCCAACGACCAACCGTTTTTGCAAGACTAGCTCCATAGGATTCAATACCTTCTGCATAAACCCAACGGTATGAACCTTTAACTGGTGGCCCAGCCATACCGCCAGCAAATTGTCTCTCTTCAATATAAAAATAGTTATTCGCTGGGGTTGCAGAATGATAGCGCGTGGCATAGAAACCATAATCAATATCTAAATCGAAATCCGTCACCTTCAATTGCAAACCATACTGGCCACTATCAGAAGGAGAAAGATCAGACTCGTTTTTCAACTCACCCGCTGGGGTTTTGATCTTAATCCCTTCAACAGGGTCGCCTGCCGCTAAATAAGCTCCTGATGGAGGAAGGCGCGATTTTTCCCACTCATAGCCAATATAAGCGCCAAGAGAAACATCTTCTGTGAGCGGCAAATCTATAGACACTTTACCAGTAGGACGAATAGTTTCTTTGGTAGTTGAACCTGGAACCGAGGTCAATTTCACAATATCCATAGGCCCGTTTGAGGCTGCTACACTGTTCATTCCATAGAACAAGCTTTCACCCCATAGAAGACTGTGACGGCCTGCACGCAAAGTGCCTTCCATACCATCTTTGACAGGAAAACGTGCGTATACAAAAGCATCCAAAAACTCTGAGTCTTCACCCATAGTCCTTCTGGTACTAGGTAAAAACTCATCGGTTACATAAGCATTAGATGTGTCGCTAGTGTTATCATTTTTTTTGTGGTATTCAGCGTCATACCAAGCAGCACCGCTGACTCGTAAACCAAAGCGTTCCTGATAACTAAGATCAAATTCACTAAGTAAATCTAAACGATTAGAAACAACACCTTTATTAAAGTTGTTGTTACCATCGTTAAAGTTTTTGGCATCGGCACCAACACCATTAACCGTCCCATCAGTCCCTGACAATAAATCAGACTGATTTTTAAGACGAAAAGCGGTACTGTATTTAACTGTATTATTGAAGCTCATCCTAACATCAGAATTTGCTGTATCTATCTGAAATGCATAA
This sequence comes from Marinomonas transparens, assembly GCF_016463975.1. GTDB lineage: Bacteria > Pseudomonadota > Gammaproteobacteria > Pseudomonadales > Marinomonadaceae > Marinomonas > Marinomonas transparens. The sequence continues at coordinate 123,530 of NZ_JAEMNX010000015.1, forward strand.
GCGGTGGATGTACTAGAGACAATGGCTATCGCCAACGCCTTTAACCGAAACGGCATGGGGTTAGTTGTTTTCACTTGTTCTTCCTCTCAAATTTTATTTTTATGTATTAAGAACAGGCTTAATGTAAATGACTGTGACCTTTCAGAAAAATCCTTTAAACTAAATCAACCATTCGATCCGATCGAATGATCAAACGACACAGAAGAACGGGACACCACCAATGCGTTTTAAAAAACTCGACCTCAATTTATTGGTCGCCCTAGACACCCTACTCACCGAACAAAGCATCACCAAAGGTGCCGAAAAACTTAACATGAGCCCATCCGCCTTAAGCAACTCCCTTTCGAGGCTGAGGGATTATTTTGAGGATGACCTGCTAACGCAAATAGGTCGGAAAATGGTGATTACCCCATTGGGCGAAAGCCTGAAGGTGAATGTACGTAATGCATTGAACAACATAGAAAGTACCATCCTGGTACAACCCAGCTTTGACCCACAAACAACGGATCGTATCTTTAGTCTTTTTTGCTCAGATTACACCCAGACCGTGCTCGCACCTCACGCCCTAGAATTAATCGGCAAACAAAAAAGCTCCGCCCGCTTCCAATTTTTGGCGCAAGTGGAAAACCCCCACGAACAACTAGAACGAGGTCAAGCCGACCTCTTGGTTATTCCGGAAGGCTTCACCTCGAACGAGCACCCTAAAGAAGTCCTCTACGAAGAAGAGTTTGTGTGTGTGGTATGGCAGCACAGCGAGATAGCAAAAGGAGAGCTAACAAAGGAAAAATATGCAGAAGTGGGCCATGTATTGATGCGCCCATGGGGCATTAAAAAAGATTTTTTCGAAACCACCCTGGTACAAAAATACGGCATCAAACGCCGATTAACAGCCACTACCTTCAGCTTCACCTCACTACCCGCATTGGTAATAGGGTCAGAAAACATCGCCACTATTCACGTTCGGCTGGCACAAAAAATGGCCAAAGTATGGCCACTAAAAATCTTACCCTTACCCTTCGACATTCCACCTATGAAACAATGCATACAATGGCATCAATACAGAAACAACGATGAAGGCCTTATTTGGCTCAGGAATATCTTAAAGGAAGCCACCACGAACATGGACATAGAATAAAACAAGCAGAGCTGCCCTCAAGGAGAGCCACTCTGTTAAGAATAAAAGCTTTTCTTTATGTCTTGTTTGATTTTCTTGATCGGAACTTGCTGACTAAGAAGGCCCAGAGTATGGGACATTTTCGGTACAGCATGACTGAAATGTGATTTAAAGCCATCGCATAAATAATTACGATTAAGCAAACCATCGCTGGATGCCTCAAACCTGTGTTTGGGGCAGCCACCATGGCACACGGAACGCACCTCACATTGATGGCAATCGGTGCTAATGTTGGTCAACTTATCTTCACCGAACTTGAGGTTTTGCGGCAAGTTTACTAACTCGATTAGCGAGGTTTCATTCACATTACCCAGCTTATGTTCGGGGTAAACATAATGATCGCAGGAATACACATCCCCATTGGATTCCATCGCTAAACCGTTGCCACAGGTTTCACTAAACACGCAAGCCCCCGGCCGACCCGCTAGCTGGCTCATGGTTTGCTCAAAATTCATCACGAAGATTTTGCCTAGATCCTGCTGCACCCAATGGTCAAAAATCGTATTAAGAAACTTACCATAGGCCTTCGCTGGTACTGACCATTCTGCTAGATTAGATTCCCCATCAAACGTTGGCTGAATCAGGATCAAACCATCTCGGTCTGGCACAATAGCTTTACGCTCAACCAAGGGAATAAACTGCATATATTGACTGCCAATGCGCTTCAAGAAGGCATAGACATTTAACGGACGCTTGACGTTTTCCGCATTTACCACGGTTAGGGTATTAAAATCCACATGGTGTTTTTTGAGCAGGGCAAGCCCCCTGAGCGTATCGTCAAAGGTGCTTTTTCCTTTACGGGAAAGGCGATAGGTATCATTACTGATGCGATCCCCATCAATCGACACCCCAATCAAAAACTGGTGCTCTTTTAAGAAGAGTGCCCACTCCTCATCCAGCAAGGTAGCATTCGTTTGCAGCGAGTTGGTAATGGTCTTATACCCTCGATACTGCTGCTGAAACGCAATCGCTTGGCGAAAGAAGTCCACCCCCAATAGCGTGGGCTCGCCTCCCTGCCAAACAAAATCAATGACATCACTTTTTTGCGATTGAATCTGATCCCGAATGTAATTTTCTAAGGTGGTATTGTCCATGCGCCAGCGTTTTTTTCTTTCTGGGTAAAGATGCTCTTTTTCCAGATAAAAACAATAGGTACAGTCAATATTACAGACCGAACTGCTTGGCTTCGCCATCACTCCGAAGTTATTTATTCGCTCCATAACTTGACTCATCACACAGCCTTTATCAAACAGATCAAAAATACGTCTTAACGACCACTATAAGAAGCCGCATGCTCAATGACCTTATTATCACTCACATACTCTTGAAAAGCCCCTTTCAACTGCTTGACCAATTGCGGATACTGGGCGGCTAGATCTTGCGTTTCGCCACGATCCTTAGACACATCATACAAGGCCCAAGGCACATCCTTTCTAAACACTGGTTTTTTACTCAACGGTGCTTGCTGACTCAACTTCCAGTTATCTTTCAACACATAGCTGGCGCCCATTAGTTCATCGGCCAATACCGTGCCCTTAGGATGAACACGAGAGAAATTCCCCGAGTTCTGCAACTCTGCCAAGAAAGACACACCGCTAGGCACATAAATATCCTTACCTTTATACTGGCTGCTCGGCTTAGCAACACCCGCCGCAGCTAAAAAAGTCGGTAAAATATCTGTTATCTGCACACGCGCATTCGACGTTGGACGTTGGTCTTGCTGACCATTCAACTTAACGATCAGCGGCGAAGCTGTGCCACCTTCCGCACCAGTAAAGCCCTTAAATAAACGGAACGGAGCTGAACTCACTTCTGCCCAACGAGGGCCATAAGCCACCACAGAACCGGGCTTGCCCATATTATCTATGGCATTATTGATCTTGGTGCCAGGAATCGGCGGCGCAAAGGCCGACGCCCCTTCCGCACCATTGTCAGACATAAACATAATCAAGGTATTGTCGTATTCATTAATGTCTTTTAAATGCGCCACTAACCGACCAATATGACGATCTAAATTACTCACCATGGCGGCATAAATCTCCATGGATTTTGCTTCTTTCAACTTATCTTGTGAATTTAGTTCGTTCCAACGTTTTGGACCAATCGCACCACTATCGGCTTGGAGCGTCGTATCGATCAAACCCAACGCCTTCATGCGTTCAATACGACGCTGCTTGATTACCTCGTAGCCAGCATCATAACGCCCTTTATGCGCTTCAATATCCGCTTGCGGCGCTTGCAATGGCCAATGGGGAGCCGTGTAAGCGGCATAAGCAAAGAAAGGTTTGCCATCGCCATGATTCGAATCAATATAGTCAATCAGCTTATTGGTATAAAACTCGGTGGAATAAAAATCTTTCGGCAAAGCCTTAGCAGGCATCAAGCGATCATTGTCTGCATACATCACTATATCCAGAGGTGTAGGCGGGTTAGATGGCGCGAAATGAGAACCGCCACCATTGACTAAAGAAAAAGATTTATCGAAACCACGGGCATAAGGCAGCGCTGTTTTATTGATGCGATAAAAAGCCTTATGCTTTTTATCTGGCCGCTTAATGTCATAGGCCAAATGCCATTTACCCACCATATAAGTGTGGTAACCCGCATCAGACAAAAGTTCCGGCATAGACGCCGTTTTAGGGCTTAAATGCCCGCGATAACCTTCTGGGATATTGTCAAAATCGTAGGTGTTGGACTTTCCCCATGGCGCATTAATCGGCCTATTTTTAAGGATATTAATACCCACCACTTCACCCATATTCCCCATACCAGCAAGATGATGGTCTACCCCTGTCATCAAGCTAGATCGAGTAGGAGAACACACAGCAGCCGTATGAAAATTGGTTAACATGCGACCTTGCGTTGCCAAGGCATCAATATTTGGTGTATTGATTTCACTGCCGAAAGCACTCAGGTCGGAATAACCTAAGTCATCCGCCATAATCAATAAGATATTGGGTTGAGATGTACTGTTGGAGACAGAAACATGAGAAGAAGTATCCGCTTGAGTCGAGGCCGAAATGCTTAACAAAGAAGCCGCCACAACACCAAGGCAAAGATGAGGAACTTTAAATTGAGACAAGGCGCTTACGCCATTATCTTGATAGCGATCGAACATAGAATTATCCACTACTAAATGTCATTTATTTTTATTGGGAGCAAAACTATCAGTATTTTGATTTAGATCAAGCCCTTAAAACTGAATTGAGGTGTTTATAAAATCGAATCATCAAACAAAAAGCATCACTCTATTCGAATCCAATTCGTTTTCACACACAAACGCCAATCGAATATTCAGCTCAATTTATTGCACTTATGATCGTTTTCTAACAGATTCGTTCAGTCGCTAATCATACTAGCCATGAAAACAAACACCCTACACAAAGCAACACCATCGAGAACACTATTAAACACTTAGCGTTATCCTTACCGAACCTCTCTTGCCAAGGCTTGCTGCTGAATAAAGGCATTCAATATCTTCGGTAGGTGGTCGGGCAAATCTTCGGCGATCAATCCCGCACCGAAGTCCGCTGCCACGGCACCATGCAACCACACTGCCATGGCGGCCGCATCAAAGGCTTCAACGCCTTGCGCCAGCAAGCCAACAATAAAGCCTGTAAGTACATCTCCCGAACCGCCCGTGGCTAACTCTGCTGGGGCATTGGTGTTGATCATGGCTCGTCCATCTGGTGCGGCGATTAGGGTATCCGCGCCTTTTAATACCACCACAGCACCACTTTGCTTGGCAGCCAGTCGAGCACGCGTAAGCTTGTCCTGCATCACGCCATTCGCGGTTTCATTAATACGGGGAAATAAACGCGCAAACTCCCCTTCATGGGGTGTTAGCACACAGGGCCCTGCTATGGCGTCAAACAGCACTTGGGGATCACTTGCAAAGGCACTTAAGGCATCGGCATCTAACACCGTAGCCCGTTCTGTCACCAATGCAGCAAGCGCTATTTTACGGGTACGCACACTCTCAAACGCCACCAAGCCTGCGCCGGGTCCAACGGCAATAGCATTACGACGCGGATCTAATAATAACTCTTCAAAGTCTTCGGTTTCTTGACCGAGTTCTAATTTACTCACCATGGCGCCAGTCAAGGCATTGGCATAGATAGGCCAGACTTTACTCGGCACAGCCAAACTCACCAAACCAGCCCCAACTCGCATGGCACCACGGGCGGTTAAACGACTTGCCCCAGTTAGGGTTTCACCACCAAATATCAGGGCATGACCACGATGAAACTTATGCCCATCGAGACGTGGCCAAGGGTAGTTTTGCTGCCAAAGCGCTGGGTGGTTTTGCCAAACATTCACCTCGATCTCGTCCAATACAGACGCCGGAATGCCGATGTCCGCCACCACTAACTCACCGCACAGGCCACGGCCGGGAAACAGTAAATGCCCCGGTTTTTTACGGAAAAAGGTCACGGTCAGTTCTGCAGGGGCAACCATGCCAAGCGCTTGTCCTGTACTGCCATGCAATCCACTCGGTACATCCACCGCGCAAATAGCTGTCTTGCGTTCCGCCATGGCGGTGATCATTTCCAGTGCAATACCTTCCAGCGGACGGGCTAATCCCGCACCAAAGATGGCATCAATCACCAGTTCGGTTTGCTCCAATAACGAGACAGAGAAGTCTGCAATGTCGCCCTGCCAAGCTTGATAAAAATACTGAGCTTCCGCTGACAATTTTGCTTGATTACCAAGAAACGCCAGCCTTATTGGCCATCCGGCTTGTTGCAAATGACGGGCAATAACAAAGCCATCGCCGCCATTATTTCCGGGGCCGCAAAGCACTAAAACAGGCCGTGGCGACCAACGCTCTTGCACAGCATCCGCTACCGCTTTACCTGCTGCCGCCATCAAATCAACTGCTGGCACCCCAGCACGAACAGCGTCACTGTCTGCCCTCGCCATTTGCTCTACAGTCAGCAGTAATAAATCGTTTTTGCTCTGTTCAGCACTCATAAGATGGTTTCCTTAAATCGCAGATGGGTCGTCGTTTTTTAGGGCATCAGCAGACGAATACCTCGGCTCCAAAGCCTCAACTAAAAAATCCACCATGGCTCTTACTATGGGCTTTTTCGCAGCAGCGGATTTCCACGTTAAATATAGCATTGCAGCATTATGTTCGGTCAAAGAGGCTTGCCAATCAGGCAACAATTCAATCAATCGTCCACTCGCTAAATCTTCTTCAACAAAGGCTCGACTCACCAGAGCAACGCCTTGATTTGCCCTCGCCCACATGAGCAGCGGAGCACCACCTTCAGAAGCCAGCACCGGATCAATCCGCACCTTGCGAGACTCAGCACCTTTATTAAAATACCACCAAGTAAATTGACGAGGCTTTAAAAATGCCAAGCAGGGATGTTGGTGCAAGTCCTCAGGAGAGTGTAATGGCGGACATTGATTGACATATTCCGCCCCAGCGACCAAGACCGCAGACATTTCCATCAAGGGGCGATAAATAAGATTAGAGTCCTCTGGTCGGCCATAACGTATCGCCAAATCATAGGGACTGGCATGTAAATCGGTCATCTTATTTTCTAAGCTTAATGCTACACGAGCATGAGGATAACGCTTGCGAAATGCTGGCATTAAAGGCACGAGGGTTTCCCGACCAAAGGTATCGAAAGTGGTGAGATGAATGAGCCCATTAACTAGCGAGGTTTTATTCTGGAAACCCCCTTTCACCTCCGCCACTGAGCTTAAAATGCCAATACATTGACTATAAAATTGCTCACCATCTGGCGTTAGCTCTAGGCGACGAGTAGAACGAATGATAAGCCTTGTACCTAGCTCATGCTCTAGTTGATCAAAACGGCGTGTAATGGTACTTGGATTCTTACCAAGCACCTTGGCCGCCGCACTAAAGGAGCCGAGTTCCACGACTTTCACATATTGCTCCATTGCCTCTAACACAACATAACCCCCATGGTATTTTTTAACCGACATGATAACGCGATTAGTTTTGTAATTTACGCAAAAGCGAATCCGCAATAACAGCTATTTTAACAAAACTAAATAATCTCCACACTTAGTGCCATCAAAACACATTATTTGGAGAAAACAGATGAATACCCTAGACACCATTCAAGCACGTCGCTCTATTAAACAATTCGACAAAAAGCACCTAATCAGCGACGTGGATTTTCAAACCATGATCAAGGCAGGCATGCTTGCACCGACCTCTTTCAATATTCAACATTGGCGTTTTTTACAGATTACCGATAAAGAAAAACGCCGCCAATTACAAGACGCCGCTTGGGGGCAAGTACAGGTAACAGAAGCGTCTGAGCTGCTTATTATTACGGCCAATACAAAAGCCTGGGATCAGCAACCCGAGCGTTACTGGAAAAACACAACAGAAGAAACACGGGACACTCTCGTTAATATGCTGAAAGACTTTTACCGAGATAGAGAATGGTTACAAAGAGACGAAGCTATTCGCTCTGGAGCCATGGCGGCGCAAAACATCATGCTCGCGGCCACCGAGCTAGGTTACCAAACCAGCCCAATGATAGGTTTTGACATGGAAAAAGTCTCCGAGCTCATTCGACTCCCTGAAAATCATGTGATCGTTATGATGCTGGCCATCGGAAAAGGCACAACCGACGCTTGGCCAAGAGGTGGGCAATTAGAATTGGACGAAGTTCTCATTAAAGATCATTTCTAGGCACCCAGACAAGCCAGATGATAATGCTTTATTCGCATCTGGCTTTTCCGTCTCAATAGGTAATAAGTGATGACTAAAGTTCGCTGTTCTTATTCCTTAATCCACGCTTCAATTTGCCCTACGGTAGGAATACCGCCTTGGTGAACAAGCTTCTCGTCCAAAACGATAGCAGGCGTCGTCATCACCCCATAAGCCATAATTTGCCGAGGGTCTTGAACCTTTTCCACCCCAACCTCTATGCCAATTCTCACCGCAACCTGTTGTAAACGTTGCTCTGTGCTAACACATTTAGCACAGCCGGTACCCAGTACTTTGAATACTTTCATGATTTATCCTTTCGAAACCTTTTGTTTAAAAATGATCTTATAAATAAGGAGTTAGCCCATTAAACAACCAACCCAATAAAGTAAAAGCCACCAGCAAAATAACAAATAAAGTTGCTAGCAATCGCCAATGCATCACTTGTTTAAGCAAGATAAATTCTGGAAAGCTGGCCGCTACGGTGCTCATGCAAAAAGCCAGTGCGGTACCAATAGGCAAACCATTCACAATCAAGCTTTCCATCACAGGAATCACCCCAACCGCGTTGGAATATAAAGGAATACCCAGCAATACTGCTGCCGGTACAGACCACCATTGGCCGCCCCCTAGGTGCGCTTCAATCCAGCCATCCGGTACAAAACCATGCAATGCTGCACCTAAACCAACACCAACAATAACCCATTTCCACACCCGTGAGAAAATATCGACGGTTTCCGCTTTGGCAAATTGATGACGCTCAGCAAAGCTCATTACCGTCTGCTCTTTTACGCCATGATTGACGCCGGCAGATTGATCAGCCTGCCCCCGCTGCAAGGCTTCCAAAGCGAAAGATTCCAACCAACGTTCGGCTCGAATAGCATCCAGAAATACCCCACCGAAAATCCCGATAGCCATACCAGCCACCACATACAAGAGGGTAAATTTCCAGCCCAATAAACTCATCAACAATAGTACGGCAACTTCATTGATCAAAGGCGAAGTAATTAAAAAAGACATGGTAATGCCGATAGGAATGCCCGCAGAGGTAAAACCAAGAAAAACAGGAATACTGGAACAAGAACAAAAAGGCGTAATGGCGCCAAATACTGAACCTAAAACATAGCCAATCGCCCTATGTTTACCCAAAAGGTAGTCTCTTACTCGCTCTACATTGAGCGTGGCGCGAATCAAGGCAATGGCATAAATCATCACCGCCAACAGTACGGCAATTTTACTCACATCTTCCACAAAGAAATGTAACGCATCACCAAGTTTACTAGATGGCAACAAACCCATCAGACCAAATACGATCCAGCCGGCAAAATCAGTGAATATTTGGAACATAGGCTTTCTCCGTAACAAAAAATAAAGGCACAGCAGATACCTTCAGCTTACTCCCTTATTCAGGTATCACTGTTTAAATCTCATACAAAGCTGATATAGGTCTAAAAAGGGTGTGGGTAAGGAATCAGAAAAGGCTTAGTGACGAGCATGACTAGGAGAGAAACCAAAGCAACGCTTGAAGGCACGGGAAAAAGCCGCTTCCGAACCATAGCCCATTTGCTCGGCGACAATGGCAATAGGAACCACGGAATTCATCAGCTTGTTACGGGCAATCTGCATGCGTAAACGGGTCAGATAATGCTTAGCGGAATCCCCCACTAGCTCAGAAAATCGTGCCGAAAAGCCAGACCGAGACATGCCAACTTCTCGCGCCAAAGCCTCCACAGTCCAATCCTGTTCTGGGTGACGATGAATCGCGGCCAGCGCCTTGCCTATTTGTTTATCTTTAAGGGCAGCCAGCCAACCTTCACCGGCTTCTGGGGAAGATTCGATCCAATGTCGAATCACTTGTATCAACAAAATATCCGCCAAGTGGGTAATCAGAGTTTCGCCACCGGGTTTAAGCACCCTTGCCTCTTGAGCAATAAAACGCAAGGTATGCTGTAACCAACCATCCGTGTCAGCGCCCAAACTATCGATGACCAATACCTTAGGTAATTGAGCCACCAAATGATGGCCTGCTAGGTGGTCAAAACTCACCACGCCGCAGGTCATTTCGGTCCGCTTTCCACCACCGCCATAGTGCATAATTTCATATCGCTCGCTCACCTTATCAACCGGAATATCAAATAACCCTTCACAGGGCACATCAAGCTCATCGGTAATTCTATGGCCACGGCCATGGGGTACTAATGCCAACGCTCCTTGCCGCAGAAAATAAGGCTCTTCACCATTAACCTGTAGCCAGCAGTTACCAGAGGTAATGATATGAAACATCATTTTATCTTCAATGACGGGCATTTCGATGCCCCAAGGGGCCGTCAAGATTGAACGACAGTAAAGGCTACCGTTTAAACGTAACTGATAAAGCGTTTCACCAAGGGGGTCCGCTAATTGAGTAATATCGCGTTGTATTGTTGTCATATCTCGATTCTATCGAACAAAAACATAAAATCTATAATTTTGGATGAAAGATCAAATTTTATAGAGTTTATAACATTAATTGAATTTATTATTTACCTCATACTGACCTCCTAAGTTGATCAAATACGGCTAATAGCCGTCACAGGAGAGCAAAAAAATGAAATCACAACCTATTCTTATTATCGGTAAAAATGGCAAAACTGGCGCTAGAGTGAACCAACAACTGCTAGCTCAAGGGATAACAACCCGCGCCGTATCGCGCTCGACCACCCCAAGTTTTGACTGGGAAAAACCAGACTCGTGGCGTACCGCTATGGCAGGAAGTCGTGCGGCCTATGTTACTTTCCAGCCTGACCTTGCCATCCCTAGTGCAGAGCAAAGTATCAGAGACTTTGTGAGGTTAGCCCTCGAATTAGAGCTAGAGCATATCGTCTTACTATCGGGGAGAGGTGAAGACGGCGCACAGCGTGCCGAAAAGGTATTACAACAAAGTGGCCTCACTTGGAACATTGTTCGAGCCAGCTGGTTTCAGCAAAATTTCAGTGAGAGCTTCATGGCAGAAAGCCTAGCAAATGGTGAACTTTTCTTGCCCGTGGGTGATGTCGCTGAACCTTTTGTCGATGCCGATGATATTGCCGACGTAGCGGTCGCTGCGCTCACCCAGCCTCATTTACATAATCAAGTATTTGAAGTGACAGGCCCGAGGCCAATGACCTTCAGTCAATGTATCGAAGAAATTTCCACGGCCGTTGGCTACCCAATACATTACAGGCAAATTCCCATCGATCACTTTATCGGGGCATTACAGGAACAAGGTGCTTCACAAGACATTCAATGGCTCATGCGTGAACTTTTCACTGTGGTTTTTGATGGACGTAACAGTGACATCACCTATGGCGTTGAACAAGCCTTGGGAAGACCTGCGACCGATTTCAGGCACTACATTAAAAAAACGTTATCGAGCGGCGTATGGGACAAGTCATGCTAAACAACATCACGTATTTCATCATTGGTTTTGCGGCCGTGAGTTCAGGACTCATGGCTGGCGTCTATTTCGCTTTTTCAGCCTTTATCATGCCATCCCTTAAACAGGTCGATGCAGAAAAGTCCGTTGCAGTGATGAACAGCATCAATAGGGTGATTTTAAGGTCATGGTTTATGCCGCTTTTCTTCGCATCCACTCTTGCTTCAGTGTTGCTGGCTTTCACCGCTTTGTTCAACTTCACGTGGCCCGCTGCTGTGCTTCTTACGGCCAGCGGTCTTTATGTTATTGGCATGTTTTTATGCACGGCTTGTTTTAATGTGCCATTGAATAAAGCGCTACAGGCGGCAGAAGGTTCTGCCGTAAAGACAAGGCAAGTATGGCAACACTACCTCTTGCACTGGAGCCACTGGAATCATGTTCGAACCCTAGCATCTCTCGCCAGCTGTATTCTCTATGTGTCTGTTTTACAACTGTATGGACAGTAAATTCTCATTACTTCCTGAAGCCCCCTGTAGCGCATCAACCAACTTATGATATTGTGGAACAACAAAACTCCATTATCTAAAACACCTGCTTATTCCACTCTACAAGGGTACTCACCAGTCAATGAAGGCAATTCAAAAACACGTAGGCTGGTTCGTACTGGGGACACTGGTTTTCTATCTGTTGTCTTTCGCTCAATGGGCCCCCTTATGGCTACCGACTTTATTTGCTTGGGGAGCCAATATCGTCATGTGGCAAGCCCTACCAAAAGGAGCAAGGCGTCAGGTCAGTATATTAATGGGAATCGGCATTGCGGCGCTTATCTTTGCGGCCTCAAAAGGGGTATGGATGACATGGCAACAAGTACTCGCGGTGAACATTCCCCTATTAGCCATGTTTGTCGCTGTCTCGTTCTTAGATCTCACTGGCCCTACGGATGCTAAACGCCCCTTACCCAAGGGACTTAAGGCAATTATCAATACCGCTTTTGGAGTACACCTTTTAGGGTCTGTAATTAATTTATCTGTGCTAATGATATTCGCGGATCGCATCAAGGGCTCAGGCAAGCTAACCCATGCGCAACAATTTCTTCTGAGTCGTTGCTTTGCTGCTACCGCTTGGTGGTCACCCTTCTTCATCGCGACCGGGGTCGCCATCACCTATTCGCCCGGTATGAAATGGCAAGATACCGTCATTCCCGGAGTCTGCATGGCAGTAATCGCCATCATCCTGTCCAGTATTAATGCTTACCGCCATACCAATGAGGAATTTCAGGGCTACCCTATTCGTCTAGAAAGCCTATTTATTCCATCATGTTTGGCCGGTGCTGTGATTTTATTTCACTACTTCTGGCCAACTACCAGCATTCTAGTGCTTATTTGCTTGCTTTCTCCTAGCACAGCAATTCTCTTTATGAGCACCAAACCAAGAGGTAAAACCCTCTTTCATTTTATCGACCATAAACTGCCACTAATAGGCAGTCAGTTCGCGCTGTTTCTGGGGGCAGGAATCTTTTCTAATGGCATCGCAGCCATCATTCTTTGCTATCCGGAACTGTTTAATTTACAAAGTTTCAACTTTAGTCCTTTGCTATTCTCAACCGTATTGGCAGGTATGATTCTGATCAGCTATTTAGGGATTCACCCCTTAGTCAGTATCGCCATCGTCAGCCCCATGCTGTTGCCTTTGCAGCCACATCCTACCCAGCTCGGCTTCCTCTTTTTAAGCGCTTGGGCCATATCCGCCGGCAGCAGCGCCTTAACTGGACTCGGCCTATTAATGACCAGCCGTTATGGCATTCCAGCCAAAGCCATTATGGCAAACAATTGGTACTATGCACTGATCATGTGGTTACTTTGCACTTTGACTAACTGGCTGTTTTTATAAAAGCTGTTTTTTATAAAAAAAATGCCAGTAGTCTTAAACTACTGGCATTCTTGTGTCACAGAAAAAGCCTTGCTAATTATACGAGGCCTCTATACAAAAATAGGCTTATCGTAATCATAGCCTTCATCACTGTAAGCCGTGACAATCGCATCTTCCACTAAGCCTGTTTCCGCCTCGACTTGAGAAGTGAAAAAGTGTTGAATCTGCTTCCTGCGACCATGGGCAGCCCAAGAGTCAGCGTCATCCCAAATTTCATTAAACACAATAGGATAGTCATTTCTTGAGGCGCTTGGGTGATCGATCTGACGAGTCAGCATGTATTGAACACAACCTTCTTCCCGATAAGAGTCTGGTTCTAATGCTTTCAAAACCTCAAACAGCTCAGCTTCTTTACCAGCCTTTGGCTTAAATTGAGCAAGAACATACACTCGACTTGTCATCACACTTCTCCTACTGGGTTAAATTGCATTTACGCAATAAAAGCATCTATCCCATCAAAAAGCGACAAGGAATAAACTGACTTTTATTGATAACGAGAAAGTGGTCAATAGCTGTTTAGTACGGCAAATAATGAAATATGATGCCTACGACACTTCCTAGTACAGATAATTGAGACATATATGAATGTTCCGGTGCCATCCATATATGTCTTATTAAATTGCCAAACGCCTTGGTTAGAGAGTGTCAAATAACGGCAAGGTAAGCCATTGCGATAAGGAATACTCGCTTTAAATGCACCTTTGCTCCTGCCAGAAAAAAAATGGCCTTCTGAATCAGAAGGCCATTTTTTTGCA
>NZ_JAEMNX010000016.1 GCF_016463975.1 Marinomonas transparens
AAAGCCAGTCATATCAAGTGATTGGCTTTTTATTATCCGCTGTAGGGAATTAATAGGACAGACATCTTAGGAAATCAGTAAAGCCAAGGGTTTTAGTCTGTGTTTCTTGCAAATTGCGCTGACAGTTAGCGTTATTGTTTAATTGCGTACGTATTGACGAACGTATCTGATAGGGTACAATTTACTGACAAGTTAATTGATCTTGAGGTGTAGGATGGCTGGGATTACGGCAACAGAGGCACGTGGTAATTTATATCGGCTCATTGATGAAACGGCAGCTTCGCATCAGCCAGTTATGATTACTGGTAAGCGTAATAACGCGGTTTTAGTATCGGAAGAAGACTGGTCTGCGATTCAGGAAACACTGTTTTTGCTGTCCGTTCCTAATATGCGTGAGTCTATTCGCGAGGGTATGGATACTCCTATTGGTGAGTGTGATGAGGAGTTGGATTGGTGACATGGCGGTTGGTTTATACAAGGCAAGCTCAGAAAGATGCCAAAAAATTAGCATCAAGTGGGTTGAAACCAAAAGCACAAGCCTTGCTCGCTTTAATTGCCGAAGACCCGTATCAAAAACCACCTCCGTTTGAAAAGCTTATTGGTGACCTAGCTGGTGCGTATTCACGCAGAATTAATATTCAACACCGTCTTGTGTATCAAGTATTAGCAACCGAGAAAGTTATAAAAGTGCTTCGGCTTTATAGTCACTATGAGTAATGACTTAAAAATTCATTAGGTCACCCACTTTTCAAAGCCAGTCATATCAGGTGATTGGCTTTTTGTTATGTAGGAAATGGTTACCATCACAGACCAGCTTTGAAGCAAAATGACATTCCAGCGAGGTAGGCGCTAGTTTCGAGTAGGAATGTCATTTTGCGGCAACGACCAATCCAACTAATGTCTCCGTTACTTGCAGTTGACCCCTTTTCATTCCTTTGTTTCAGCTCCCGAAAAAAAGCGACTAGCCTTCGTCATTGACCCTCTCTGCGTTTTACTCTAGCATTCCTCTTGCACTGGCAAAATCCAGTGTCGGGATTGGAACCCCGCTTAAACTACAGCGGCTTAAAACACGCACCGCGTGTTTTTTTATGGCCGAGATCCGCCTGTTAGGGTGGGTCTGTCTTGGGCTAGCTTCGGCTAGGCCGTACCTGTGGGCGGTAGTTCCAACCTGATTCAGACCCACCACCTTACTGAGATTGGAACCTCACTAGGTGGTTGAAGCAAAACTACAGGAGGCCAACTATGGCTATTAAACGGATTCCTCTTTATACCTGTTTACTCAACGGACAACCTGCTGACACGGTCAGCGCCCGTGATCTTTATGCCTTTCTGCAACTCGACCGCGACTTTTTCCATTGGGTGAAAACCAGCCGTTCTAAGTTGTATTTCGTCAAAGAAAGAGACTTCATTATTATCGACAACCTGATGTGGCCCGCGTCAGATGTAAACGCCAGCGTGCAGAAGACCAAGGACTATTTCCTCAGTCTCGACATGGCCTATGAAATGGCGATGGAAGAAGAGGGCGAGCTAGCCCAACAAGCCAGTGATTACCTAAGAGATTGCGATACCCCGCAACAGGCTTACATTGCGATTCAAGATAGGCCCTTTGTTCGGCGGGCTGTGGGCCAAGTCATGAAAGCAACGACCACCATCCCCTTACCAATAGGGGCCCAAGTCAAGCAAGACGATCTAGATCAATATCAAGCATTGGGTAAAGCCACCCAGTCCATGGCACCCGACGAAGACTTGCTGGTCTTGCCCATTCATGAAGTCAGCAAAACCATTGAAACCTTAGCTCTCTACCGAGACAAGGTGATCGAACTGCATGGCTTGTCAGTCTGGATGGAGCAGCACATTACCAACCTTCATGCTTACATCAACCATCAGTTTATGGAGGGGTAGGCGTTATTATTGATAGCAAGCAGTGCAAAAAAATGGCCTTCTGATTCAGAAGGCCATTTTTTTTGCAGGAGCAAAGGTTCATTTAAAGCGAGTATTCCTTACCGCAATGGCTTACCTTGCCGTTACTTGAAACTCGCCGACCAAGGAGTTCAGTTTGAGCGCGGATA
>NZ_JAEMNX010000017.1 GCF_016463975.1 Marinomonas transparens
GCAGGAGCAAAGGTTCATTTAAAGCGAGTATTCCTTACCGCAATGGCTTACCTTGCCGTTACTTGAAACTCGCCGACCAAGGAGTTCAGTTTGAGCGCGGATAACCCTACCCGAGACGAGCGTCTTTGCAGGGCGGCGATGGAGCGTTTCATTTGTTCTGTTGCGGCGCCCATTTCCTGCGCGGTATTGGCGTTTTCCTTGTTACTGTCATTGAGTAACAAAATGGCTTCAAACATGGTATCGACTAAGCTGTACAGGGCTTGATCTCCGGTATTCGTTTGCTCACTGGCCTGTAGGTTTTTATCCACATTTTCCGCGCCTTTTTCCATAAAGGCGACGGCACTTTGAGTTTCTGCTTGTATGCCTTCTAACATGGTTTGAATTTCTTCGGCCGCTAGTGCGGTTTTCGAAGCGAGATTACGTACTTCATCGGCAACGACGGAAAAGCCTCGGCCATGTGTTCCTGCTCTAGCCGCTTCAATCGCGGCATTTAAGGCGAGTAAGTTGGTTTGGTTGGTGATGTCCGAGATGACCGAGATGATGCTTGCCACTTCGTTGGTTCTTTGGTCCAGTGATTTAACCGATTCTGCGGTTTTACGTACCACGTCACGTATTTCTTGGGTGCCGGTTTTGGCCACTTCTAATCGAGATTTGCTTTCTGAAACGACTTGTTCCATGGTTTGCTTGAGGGCATCGGCGGTTTGTGAGGCGCTTTGTACTTCATCAACCTGTTGTTGAAATACGTTCAGCATGGATTCGACGGTGGAATCTAGATAATGGGAGGCTTGTAGGGCTTCTTCATTGGTTCGTACCATAAATTCATTGGAGTTTTTAACATTGGTGCTGGCCGAGATTACCTGTCCCATGGTGTTGTCTAGGTTATCAATAAAGCTGTTCATCCAGCGCCCCATATCACCGGTTTCATCGTTTTTGAGGGTCGCATCATCTAGGCGCTGTTTTAGGTTGCCTTCCCCTTCCGCGATGGTTTGAATAACTTCTGTCATTTGCGTCATGCTGTGGCTGATTTTTTTGGACCCAAAGGCATGGAACAACAACCCTGTAATGGCTAGCGTAGCAAAGGAAATGGCGCTAATGGCAGTGGTGGATAAGCTGCTATAGACTGACAGGGCTTCGCTGAGAATAAGAGGGCAACAGGCGGCCAGCAAATAACCTTTCATCAGTTTTAGGTTAATAGAGCGACGGCGATACACTTCCTCTAAATCCCCTTCACACATCATGCCCCAAGTATCTGGACTGCCTTTTAGCTGAAAGGTAACGCCTTTGCCAATAACAGGAATGTGTCGATAGTCGGAATAGCCCGGGTAAGTCACAAAGAGGTTGTGGCCATTTTTAATGGTTTCTCGTACTCCTGGATGCAGCTCTTCGGTGGCTGGGTCAGTAAAACGGATTTCAAACTCTGTATGGTGCTGAACCTTGACTGTGCCCCAGTTGGTATTGACACCACCTTTGAGGTTTTCACCATGGCTAAAGGTGTCGTCTTCAAAGCGTGAACGAGACAGCGCTGTACCCGGTAAAATGTTTTTATCGAATTCAGCTTTTACCATGAATAGGTAGTTATCACCGGATTCTTTATAAATATGTCCCGCCTCACGCTGGATTAGATCGCCCAATACATCATTGGGAACGCGTGCACAGACAGCCCCAACGCTGACGCCATTTTGTTTAATAGGCAGATAAAGCATTAGGGTAACAGCGTCATGGAATTTGGAGCTGGATGCACCAATGCTAAGGGTGTTTGGATCGATATAGGGGCCGTGGAGAAAAGGCTTTTCTAGGCCTGATTTTACCGCTTTCATGGGTAAGTCGGTTGTTCCAATGCGCTTTTTAAAAGTGGAGTTGATCACTTTTCCTTGTGCATCAATAACAAAATACTCGGACACATCAATCACTATGCCTAGGCGTTCTTCTAAGGCCGATAACTCAATATTAGGGAAATTTCCTTTTACTCTTTCTAATAAGACTTCGAGTTGAGACCATTGATTATTTATCCAGCTGTTGAGTAATTTAACCCTAGTGTTGGCAATGCCTTCAAAGGTTTTTTCAACATTTTGGTAGGTGTCTTTATTTAAATAACATGACCAGAAAAGAGAGAGTTTGCCGTTACTCCCAAACCAATTTAACCAACGACGCTCCTTTGGCGTGAGGGACATCTGAGTGCTTTTTAAGCTCATATCTAAACCGCTCCACTGCGTTATTTTTTGCCTCGTTGCAAAAAAGTTACATCTACTTACAGACCCTTACAAAGCAATTTTTCTGCCATTGTTTTGCCAGTATAAAACTTCAGTTTGATTCACCTTAAACTTATGGGGTGACATTGCTTTTCTTCTGAGTTGAAGGAAAAAAGCAGTGATTTATTAAATTTATACGGCATAACGTGGCGCACCAAATTGGTTCGTCTTGTCTTTTTTGCGATATTTTGGTCCGTTTTCACTTCGCTGTTAGGTGAATAAAAAATATTGCTGAGTGTTGTTGTTAGAATGCGTTTGATTAAAACTTTACTATTCAAGTAAAAAAGCAATATGAAACAACGCATTAGGTTTTTCCTTTGCCCATTGGTATTAAGGGCTTGCTATGATCACTTTGGGTGCGCGTTATGTAAGGATTATTGAGTATTTGATGGCGGTTTACTTGGAGAAATCGATGAATAATAAGGTAGATTTAGGGAAGGTATGAATCTGTCTAATACTCACATACCTGTGAGCATTCGTTTTTCTTATTTTTAATTCCCCCTTTTTCCAAAAGGGGGAGGTAATGACATTATTTTTTTGTCCATTTCGGCTTTAACCAGGTTGTCCAAATGGGGGTCTGGGTAAAAAGAATAAGGACGATGGTGACGAATAATAGCGTTGATAATGGGCTGCTGAACAAGTTAAGGAACAGGTCGGCCATACTGTTGCGTTCGGTAAGAATGGCTCGTCGCCAGTTCTCATCCGTTAAAGAGCTTAATATCACACCTAAAATGACAGGGCCGACGGGGAATCCGTAGAGGCGCATAAAGTAACCCAACCCACCGAAAGCCAGCATCCACCAGATATCTGTAAGGGCGTTATTGATTGCGTAAGCACCTACGATAGAAAGCAGAAAGATGAGCGGAATCAACACGCCTTTTGGGCATTCGACGATTTTTGAAAATAAGCGAATGCCTGTCAGGCCAAAAATCAATACGAAAATATTCGCCAAGGTTAGGTTGCCCACAGTGAACCAAAACATGTGAGGCTGTTCTACCATTAGCAGTGGGCCGGGATTTAGACCATGAATGAATAATGCGCCAATAAAGACCGCTGTTACCGCATCGCCGGGGATACCCAAGGTTAGCATTGGGATGTAAGCGCCACCGACTGCCGCGTTGTTGGCGGACTCAGGTGCGATTAACCCTTCTTTTGCCCCATCGCCAAAAGGCACTTCTGGGTCTTTGGTAACCCGCTTAGCATGGTCGTAGGCCATGAGTGCGGCAATGTCGCCGCCAGTTCCTGGTAGTGCACCCACGATGACACCAATAAAAGAAGTTTGCAGGCTAAGGGGCAGGTATTTTTTTACATCGGACCCTTTTGGAATAATGCGAGCAATCTTCTGTTTGATGATGGCTTTATCCATGTGATGTAACTGGTGTAGGGCTTCGGAAATGCCAAACAGGCCTATCATGACAGCGACAGGGTTAATGCCATCCCAAAGCTCAATAATGCCAAAGGTAAAGCGTTCCTCTG
Organism: Marinomonas transparens; assembly: GCF_016463975.1. Lineage (GTDB taxonomy): Bacteria > Pseudomonadota > Gammaproteobacteria > Pseudomonadales > Marinomonadaceae > Marinomonas > Marinomonas transparens. Next base: position 3,726 of record NZ_JAEMNX010000017.1, read on the forward strand.
CTGTCATTGGGTCTAGACCAACGGTGCCAATGAGCAAACCAAAGGCGCCAGCGAAAATGCCTTTTGCTAAGCTATTGCCAGACAGTGAACCCACTAACATAATGCCCAAAATCCCCAGCATCATGTAATCCCTTGGTTGAAAGGTTATGGCGAATTCACTAATTGTTGGGGCCGCCAGAGCCAGTACAATGATGCCGACAAAACCGCCGACCACGGACATTACTGTCGATAAACCAATGGCCTCTCCTGCTAGGCCTTTTTTCGCTAGCGGATAACCGTCTAATGCGGTTGCGATGGCAGAAGGCGCCCCCGGAATATTAAGTAAAATGGCCGTACGGGAGCCGCCATACACACCGCCCATGTAAACTCCCACCATCAGACAGAGGGCGTTATTTACATCCCATGAAAAAGTGAATGATATCAATATTGACACGGCCATGGTGACAGAAAGGCCCGGAATCGCGCCGACATAGATGCCTAAAAAAGTGCCTAATGCGGTTAACCCTAATAATTCTGGTGACAGCCAAGACATGGCGAAAAAGTTCAAAGCGTCCATAGGGGGGACTATCTCCATAAGGCTTTTATTGAGGCAATGATGTCGCGCTCAGGGACTATGCCTTCCGGCAGTACGACTTGAAAAACGAGACGAAAAATAATGTAGACCACAATCAAGGCAAGTAAGGTAATCGACAATGTGGTTAGTACACTTCGACGATATAAAAACTGAATCGCGATAAATAAAAACAAAAAGCTAGAAAGAATGAAGCCTAAGTTTTCTAGTATGACGGCGTACACTAAAATCAGCGCCATGATAATGGCAACAACGGGTGGAAAGCAGTGATAAATGAAACGCACACCTTCGGCGGCGGGGAGCTTCAATGTATTCACGAAAATAATAGATGAAGCTAAAATCATCACGGCAGAGGCCGCCATAGGAAAGGCACCAGCAGAGCTTAACTCGCTGAAGCCTGCAATACTGTAGGCTTGCCAAAATAAATAAACACTGCCTAATACTAATAATAAACAGAACAAGCGCTCACCTGGCTTACGTGTTTTTTGAGCGGAAAGTTGACTGAGCATTACGACTCCAGAGGAAACAGGAAACAGAATGAGGAGTCTATTTTTAGCCTCCCCATTCCATGAGGTCAGTAGATAATTGGGCTGTTATGGTTTGCGGATATCAAACTTCTCTGGGGAAAATTTGCTGAAACCCGCGTCATGGACGAGCCAAGAAGAGGTAGAACGGTAAGCTTCAAGGAAGGTACTTGCGGCTTCCCCTGAGGTATTCATGATGGTGTAACCACGGTTTTGCATCAGACTTACAAATTCAGGGTTAGTGGCAGCTTTTTGAAAGGCGCTTTGCAGTTTTTCTATCGCCTCATCAGGGGTGCCTTTTTTCACAAACACACCAAAGAAGGGGCCCCATGGTAGGTAAGATTTCATGCCCGGAAGCGTGTCTGTGATAGGTGCTACGTCGGGTAGCAAAGCGTTTCTTTCCACATCGACCATGCTTAATGCTTTCATTCGACCAGCTTTAATTTGTTCAATCGCTGCACCTAGTACCGCTGGCATCACGTCAATCGCGCCGCCTTGAAGAGCCGTTAGTGCAGGCCCATCCCCCTTGTATGGAATGCTGATGTAGTCTAGTTTCACTTGCGAGGCCAGCATGGCTAAGACGATGGAGGTTAAGCCGCCTTTGCCTGTGGAACCAATTTTTACCTTGTTTGGGTTGGCTTTGGCGTAGTCAATAAACTCTTGCATCGTATTATAAGGCGCATCGTTTCGCGCCATAATCATAGGCGTGCCGCGGGCCAATAACGAAATAGGGGTCATGTCACTGTAATCAATATTAGACAGCCCTAATACCTTGTGCATTTGAGGGTTTTCGGCGCCCATTAACAAGGTATAACCATCGGCTTTTTTCTTATTGACGTACTTCATTGAGATAGCGCCAACGCCACCACTTTTGTTGGTCAGGATGAGATCGGTGCCTAGCTCTTTTTCTACATGGGGGGCAATAGAGCGCATGACGGTATCGGTTGAGCCGCCTGCTCCCCACATGATCACACCTTGTATGTCTTTGCTTGGATAGTCTGCAAAACTTGCTGTTGAAGAAAGGGAGAATGCAGCGAGTAAAGCAATGGTTGTTTTTTTCATTATCGTCTCCAGCTTGCTCTAGTAAGAGCCGTGTTATTATAAGTGTCTTGGACACTGGTGGTGCAATTCAACCTCAATCTCCTTTGTTAATAAAAGGCGATTGAGGAGGACGTCGGCTGCCTATATTACCCATAAAAGGCTTTGGATTCTTGCTTTATGTGCTGTTGAATTTAACTTGCAAAGGCTTCTCTGGTTAAATTTTCTGGTAAGTCATCTTTTATCACTAGGTTGTCTTCAATACGGATGCCACCATAGGGCATAAAGTGTTGTATTTTTTGCATGTCACAACCATGGTTGGCGATCTCTGCCTGCATTTTTTCTAGCAACATGGGGATGAAGTACAAGCCCGGTTCTATGGTGATCACCATGTCTTTTTCTAGTTGTCTGGTAAGACGTAAGAAAGGGGCTTTTGCGTTCGGCAGGTTTAGAGTGCCTTCGCGATCAATTTGATGGCCACCAACATCATGAACCTGTAAACCGAGCAGATGCCCCAAACCATGCGGGAAAAATATTTGCGGAATCCCTTTTGCCAATTGCTCTTCAACACCCAATGAACAAATTTTATGGTCATGCAATAACCTTGCGATTCCGCCAAGGGTTTCTTGGTGTAGGTCTTGATAAGACACACCGGACATGGCGTTATTGCACAGCTTTTGTTCCATGGTGTCCATATTATCCACTAGCGCACTAAAATCATCGTTGTGACGAACAGAGGTTCGTGTGATGTCACTGGCGTAACCGTGCTCATTGGCGCCAGCATCAATTAATAGGGTCAGCGAATTGGGTTGTTGCTGAATGTCTTTATGTTCGTAGTGCAGCACAGCGGCATGCTGGTTAATACCAACAATGCCAGGATAAGGTTCTTGGGTGGCGGTTTGCTGGCTAGCTTGTAAAAAGGCGAGGTGAATGTCTAGTTCACTCATGCCGGCCAAAAAGGCTTCTTTAGCGGCAATATGGCCTTTTACTGCGCGTTCGCTGGCGCGGCGGATGGCTTGTATTTCAAAAGGTGTCTTAACCGCTTTATCAAAATCCACATAGGCTTTTAAACCGTCACAAGGCGTAGAAAACGTCATAGGCTGTGGGCCGAGCCAAGCGGTTTGCTTCGGTAAATGAGAAAACCATTTATCTGTTTTTCTGGCGAGAATGATATTCCAGTGCTGTTGCCAATCTCCTTCTGGAATCGGGTTTGGAGCGTGCCAAAAGTCGTCACGAACAGGCCAGATTAGGGTTGGCTTTTGCCCTGTTTGCAGAACAATGTAGGTTTCTGCGCTTAGGGGGAAAGGCAGCCATTGTTGAGCACCAGAATAGGCGTGGAACGGATGGCTATGGTCATCTTGAAAATAATAAGTTTTTTCCCCTGACGCCAAGACGACCGCATCGAGTTCAAAATGTACCATGGCCTTGTCGTAGCGACCTTGTAATACAAAAAGGTGTGCTTGGTAAGTGTTGTTACCCATAAAATGTACTCACAAAAAGTGAAACTTATGTCTGCCAAAAGACAGGCATCGTGCCGAAATTTGACGTGGAAAGGGGGAGTCCAGAAGTGTTTACCATACAGGAAAATGGTTGATCATTTATAGTCTAGAAAATGCAAATTACCGTATTTATCTTGCTATTTAACCGGTAAGCAAACCTTGGTCACAAAGTGTTCTGCTGAGTTCTTTTTTGAAGGTCTGACTTCATATATTTCTACACTAGGTCGATGTTTGGGGTGGTGTAAACCATGTAGACGCCTGTAATTGTGGGCAACGTGCCAAGCGAGTGCGAGGTTTTTATAGATGCCAACATAGCGAATTTGTATGTATTTTCCTTTTAAGACTAAACGTTTTGGGTGGATATCGCAGGGCACGAGATTTTGAATAGGAATCCCTAAATAACCAGAGAAATAATGTTGGGCTAGATTTATCTTGTTGTAGAGCACAAAGCTTGGCCCTGCCGGTGGGTTTTCTGGTCCTAGGGCAATGGCTAAGTCATGGAATCCTTGGGTCATTTTTTGGGATATGGGTTGTTCATTGGCAATAAAAGGGCGCATAACAGCATCGAAGCAGTCTAGCTCTGCACAGGTTAGCCACTCAAAAGAGGGGGCATGGCATTCGTGGCTTGAAGGCTCGCTGTATTGTGCTAGATGATCGATTAGTTTTAATAAAGCGAGCTCTAAATCCTTATTCGCTTTGATCGCTTGTAGATTGCTTGTCCAACGGCTTAAAAAAGAGATTTTGGCACTAATTTGCATAGTAATCAGTGTTTGTGAGCCTTGTTTAGAGAGATTAATGCTGAAATGCAGATTATTGGGATAAAAAGCAGGTATTTCGAGTAAAATTTGGAAGGAGTGTGAGTTTGAACGAGCGGGTTTCAAACATAAATAGCCATCTTTAATTAACTTACCTTGCCATTTTAAGCAGGAAGGTAAGGCCGACATGACGTCAGCTTTAGCTTCAGCGTATTCATAATAAATGTCTGCGTCTGTTTCATAGATTAGCCAAGGCAACCAGCGAGGCCAGTGAGTGAGGTCGGCAAGGTCTTTACTAATCTCTTCTATGGAAAGATCAATCACGGAATTCCGACGGACAAAAATCTTTCCTTCACTGAATAGTAAGTAGGTAAGTAATGTGACAATAACAAGAGTGGTGACAAGTACAACGAGAAACATCTTTTCTCCTTCTTATCTATACTTTCTTTTAAACTATAGACGGCAAACTTGATCTTGTATTTTAAAACTAAGTGTTTAATGTCATTCTGTGTAGTGCAGAGGTATTTTCTTTCAGTATAAAGAGGAGTAGCAGTGATGAAATCAGAGCTGATTTGGGACTGGCCTGTTCGCATAAGCCATTGGCTTATGGTGATTTTATTTACTGGTCTGATCATCACTGGCAAAGTAGAAGCTGACTATGTGCAGTATCATTTTTATATGGGCTACGGTCTGTCAGCCGTCATCATTGCTCGTGTTTTATATGGCTTGTATGGCTCTCGCTATGCGCTCTTTAGTCAGTTTGTGAAAGGGCCAAAAGTCGTTTTTAGGTATGCTAAATCTCTCATGATGGGCAAGCCAAAACATTATCTGGGTCATAATCCGTTAGGTGCTTTAATGGTAGTGGCTCTATTGGTTGCGCTGAGCGTTCAGTGGGGAAGCGGCCTATTTACGAGCGATGAAGTTTTTTGGTTCGGTCCCTTTAATGCTTTAATCTCGGAGGACTTATCAAGTCAGTTAGCCTCTATTCATCACCTATTGCCAAATATACTCTTGGCTTTGGTCGCGATGCATTTATTGGCCGTGCTCTACCATGAGCTTTGTTTTAAAGAACGATTGATCATGGCAATGATTCATGGTCGTAAAGCAACCTATGCTTCTGTCCCTGCGGTGAAAACTCCTAGGTGGGGTGTGATTTTTTCTTTATTAATAGGGCTTTCTTGGTTGGCGGCCTTATGGATGATTCCTATTTAGAGCACTCGTTATTATTTACCCTGAATTTATAACCACATGGAATGCCTAGTGTCTGACCAAACAACGCCAATACTCGCAAATTTATTTGATGATTTACCAGATGTCTCTCAGCCGATTTATGCCAAACTGAAATTGGCCATTTCGCAGAAAATTTCCACGGGCGAATGGCAAGTAAATCAGCGGGTTCCCTCTGAAGCAGAAGTGGTGAAAGCGCTTGGTGTGAGCCGTATGACGGTGAACCGTGCTTTACGAGAATTAACGGCAGAAGGTTTGTTGGTGAGACATCAAGGCTTAGGTACGTTTGTGGCTGAAAAGAAGGCCCACTCGGCCTTGTTTGAAGTACACAATATTGCGGAAGAGATCGCCGTTCGAGGCCATAAACACCGCTCGGAATTGTTAGTATTAGAAGCCGCTAAGGCGACAGTAGAAGAAGCCATGGTGCTGGGTGTGCGTACCAATCATGCTATTTTTCGTTCCGTGATTCTGCATTATGAAAACGATCTGCCGATTCAAATCGAAGAACGAGTGGTAAACGCCAGTCTCGCGCCAGAATACGACAAACAAGACTTTGCGAAACACACGTCTTATGAATACCTAATGCGAGTGGCGCCCATGACAGAAGGGGAGCATTTGGTCGAAGCTGTCCTGCCTACGCCACAAGAGTGCGAGCGATTGCAGATTTCTGATACCGAGCCTTGTTTGCAAATTCAGCGTCGTACTTGGGCGGGGGAGGAGCTGGTTACCGCAACGCGTTTGTTACACCCAGGTTCTCGTTTTCAATTATTTGGGCATTTTGGTCGTTAGTTCACTTTGTGATTCTAAAAACGCTATGCCGTAATGCAGATAAAGACACCACTTCCTTCGATTAAACAGGGTGTTTCGCCCTGTTTAATGATTAACAAGCTATTTTCTTCTAATACCCATTCTTCTGTCTCATCTATCATGACTTTACAGGTTTGATTGCTATAGAAGGCACTGAGCAGGCTATGTGCTGCTGACTTTAGTTTACTATTCTCAGTGGCAAAGCAGGCGGTGACGATTGCTGTTGTATCGGCTTCGCGCACCATGATGTTCAAGTCTTCAATATGACCATGACTCAGTGTTGCTGTGGTTTGGTCTCCACCCGAAAATCTCGCCATGTCCAAGGGGGAACTCAACCTATGCTCTGTATATTCACCTTGAGCATTTTTATGGGAAAGGGTCATGCCTGCGCCAGACAGCAACACCAAGGTACGGTGCATTCCTTCGAAGTTTGAAAATAGGCCGTCTTCCTTCACGGCCGCTTGGCTGATGCGAAAGCGTTGACCACTGCCATCTTCACTTTGAAAAATCTCTAGGGTTTCACCAAGGCCGTTTTTCCACAGCATACGTTTGTATTCACGTGGACAAAGGATGTCGTAATTTGAGTTTGAATAGGCGTTTGAATTAAGTGTCATACATCACCTTTTTAATGACCCTGATAAAGTCCCTTTGACTGGCTTCTTGTTGTTCGTGTTTGAAGCTTTTTATGGTGTGTTTACCGGCCACAAAAACATCTTTGATAAGGTTCTCATTGCACGCAAACAACCAGCGGTTGAGCAGGTTTTCGGTTTGGCTTGCTGCGATAAAGGGGGTCGAATCATCCAGTACCATAAAGTCAGCCCGGTTGCCTGCGGCAAGGCCGAATGTCACGTCACAGGCCTGATTACCACCCAGTAACGCTTGCTGGAAAAGGTTGTCCCCAATGCTGTTTTGTTCTGGTCTGTGTAAACGATTGCGCTGTTGGTCACGTAGTCGTTGTCCGTATTCTAAGGTGCGTAATTCTTCGACGATGGATAAGCTCACATGACTGTCGGAACCAATTCCCCAGCGACCATTGGCTTGCTCAAAATCCACCGCAGGGAAAATACCATCCCCCAAATTGGCTTCTGTGGTTGGGCACAAGCCCGCAATGGCTTTACTGGTGGCGATGGCTTTCAATTCTTTTACATCAAGATGAGTCGCATGAACCAAGCACCAATTCTCGTTTAAACCGATTTCATTATTGAGCCATTCAACAGGGCGTTGTCCGCTCCAATGCAAACAATCTTGCACTTCTTTTTGCTGCTCAGCGATATGAATATGAATCGGCATTTTACTATCTGAAGCGACGTTTAATTCCGCCAACACGGTTTCTATTTGTGACTTGGTGACAGCGCGTAAGGAGTGAAAACAAACGCCGAGCTGGTGACGAGGGTGGTTTGCCAAGTGGCCTTGGCATTCCTGATGAAGTGCCAAGTAAGAATCGGTCGAATGGATAAAACGTGCCTGCCCTTCATGTGGGGCTTGTCCACCGAACCCCGAATGAGCATAAAGCGCAGGCAATAGGGTTAAACCCATACCAGAATGGTCTGCGGCTTGGATCAATTGCAAGGACATTTCAGACGGTTGATTGTAGTGCTTGCCACCTTGGTCGTGATGTAAATAGTGAAACTCGCCTACTTGGCTATAGCCTGCTTTCAACATATCGATGTAAAGCTGAGTGGCAATAACGCGAGCATCATCGGGCGTGAGTTTATGGACGATCTTGTACATCAAGTCCCGCCAACTCCAAAAGCTGTCGTGGGGGTTTAAGCTGACTTCGGCTGCGCCTGCCATGACGCGTTGAAAGGCATGGGAATGCACATTTGCCATCGTCGGCAATACCGGCCCTGATAGGATATGGCAGTCTGGGGTTGGTGCACTGCCGACGTTAAAAGAGTCGAATTGACCGCCTTTTGTCGAAAAAAGCACCTTGCTTGCCCAGCCTGAGGGAAGCAAAGCGTGTTCAGCATAATAGTATTGGTGATCAAAATTGGCTGGGGGTTGGCTGGTCACAATCCATTCCTAGGTTGATTTGAATGCTTTGAGTGTAATAGAAAATATGTTGTATATACAACTTTGTCTTTTGGTTTATTTTCTTATTCTCTTTCTTGGTGGACTAAAGCATTAATTTAATGGGCTTTTTCTCTATTGCATTTCGTTTTCTTGACACGTGTCGGTCTAATTATAATAAAAAAACCTTGCATCTATTGGAGTTAGAAATTATGTTTTGTTTAAGTTGTATATACATTTAAATTTTAACACTGTTTTAAGGTAAGCAAGATGACCAAACAAACGATTGCTCAAAAGCGTTTTCGTGCCGGTGAAGTGAAGGCCGCCACAGGAACAAAGTTGACGGCTAAATCTTGGTTCACTGAAGCACCTATGCGTATGCTGATGAACAACCTTGACCCTGAGGTGGCAGAAAACCCAGAAGAACTCGTGGTTTATGGTGGTATTGGCCGTGCTGCTCGTGACTGGGAATGCTATGACAAGATTGTTGAATCGCTAAAAGAATTGGAAGAAGACGAAACCCTATTGGTTCAGTCTGGCAAACCGGTGGGCGTTTTCAAAACCCACAGCAATGCGCCACGAGTATTGATTGCCAATTCCAACCTCGTGCCCCATTGGGCAAACTGGGAACACTTTAACGAATTAGACGCAAAAGGCTTGGCCATGTACGGCCAAATGACCGCCGGCTCTTGGATCTACATCGGTAGCCAAGGCATAGTGCAAGGCACCTACGAAACCTTCGTAGAAGCCGGTCGCCAACATTATGATGGCAAACTGACAGGTCGTTGGGTGCTAACGGCAGGCCTAGGCGGCATGGGCGGTGCTCAGCCACTTGCGGCTACGTTGGCGGGCGCTTGTTCGTTGAACATCGAATGCCAACAGAGCCGCATCGATTTTCGTTTGAAAACCCGCTATGTGGATGAACAAGCAACCGACCTAGATGACGCACTGGCGCGCATTAAAAAATACACGCAAGCAGGCGAAGCGGTTTCTATTGCCTTGTGTGGCAACGCCGCTGAGATTCTGCCAGAAATGGTCAAACGAGGCATACGTCCAGACATGGTGACCGACCAAACCTCGGCCCACGACCCTTTAAACGGTTATTTGCCTGTCGGCATGAGCTGGGAAGAATACCGAGAGAAAGCCCAAACCCAGCCAAAAGACATCGTCACCGCAGCCAAACAATCCATGGCGAAACACGTACAAGCCATGCTGGACTTTCAAGCCATGGGTATTCCTACTTTCGACTATGGCAACAACATTCGTCAAATGGCCATGGAAGAAGGCGTGGAAAATGCCTTTGACTTCCCAGGTTTTGTGCCAGCCTATATTCGACCTTTATTCTGCCGTGGTATTGGCCCTTTCCGTTGGGCGGCCTTATCGGGTGACCCAGAAGACATCTACAAAACCGATGCCAAGGTAAAAGAACTAATCGCCGATGACGCACACCTACACCATTGGCTAGACATGGCCCGTGAACGCATTCAATTCCAAGGCCTGCCAGCGCGTATTTGTTGGGTCGGTTTGGGGCAGCGGGCAAAACTTGGTCTAGCCTTTAACGAAATGGTACGCAGCGGTGAATTATCTGCTCCTATTGTGATCGGTCGTGATCACCTGGATTCTGGTTCGGTGGCTAGCCCAAATCGTGAAACCGAAGGCATGAAAGATGGCTCTGACGCCGTATCCGATTGGCCGCTACTGAATGCTTTATTGAACACAGCCTCTGGCGCGACATGGGTGTCTTTGCACCACGGTGGTGGTGTCGGCATGGGCTTCTCTCAGCATTCTGGCATGGTGATTGTGTGTGACGGCAGCGACGACGCAGCGGCTCGTATTGCTCGTGTGCTTCATAATGACCCGGCGACAGGGGTGATGCGACATGCGGATGCCGGTTATGACATTGCGATTGACTGCGCCAAAGAGCAGGGATTGAATTTACCCATGGCAATTAAATAACGGATTGCAGACATCCAAACAAGTATGAAAACGCCGACCAGCCTACATCCATGTAGGCAATGGTCTACCGCGCCTATCCATGGGCGTCGCTTTTTTCACACCTTGCTTGGGTTAGCGAGTTTTCTTAGCGTTCAATGTATTAGAAATAGTTAACGCGATGCGATATAAAATTTGAGGAATATCATGTTTGAATTAACGATTAAGCCGGGTCAATTAACCCTAAATGAATTGCGCCAGATTAGCCGTCGTAAGGTGAAATTAAGCTTAGACCCCAGTGCGATTCCAGCCATTCACGCCAGCACCCAAGTCGTAAACGATGTGATTGCAGAAAACCGCACGGTTTACGGTATTAATACCGGTTTTGGTCTGTTAGCCAATACTCGTATTGCTCCAGAAGATTTAGATGAGCTACAACGCAGCATTGTCTTGTCCCACGCCGCTGGTATTGGCGAATTGATGGAAGACAAAACCGTTAAACTGATCATGGCGCTTAAAGTGAACAGCCTTGCCCGTGGCTTTTCGGGCATTCGTCTAGAAGTGATCGAAGCCTTGTTAACTCTCATCAACAAAGAAGTGTATCCCTGCATTCCGAAAAAAGGCTCTGTCGGTGCATCGGGTGATTTAGCGCCTTTGGCTCACATGAGCACGATTTTACTTGGGGAAGGCAAAGCCCGTTACCGTGGTGAGGTTATTTCTGGTCAAGCGGCCCTGTCTATTGCTGGCCTCGAGCCCATTACCTTGGCACCAAAAGAAGGTTTGGCTCTGCTTAATGGTACTCAAGCCTCAACAGCCTTTGCCCTAGAAGGCTTGTTTGAAGCAGAAGACTTATTCGCTTCTGCTATCGTGTGTGGTTCCTTATCGGTTGAAGCGGCCCTAGGTAGCCGTAGCCCTTTCGATGCACGTATTCATGAAGTGCGCGGCCATCAAACACAAATTGATTCTGCGGCCGCGTATCGTCATTTATTGGGCGAAACCAGCGAAGTGGGCAACTCCCATGAAAACTGTGAGAAAGTCCAAGACCCTTATTCATTACGTTGCCAGCCGCAAGTCATGGGCGCATGCTTAGAGCAAATTCGTAGCACGTCGAGCGTCTTATGCGTGGAAGCCAATTCCGTCTCCGATAACCCATTGGTTTTTGCAGAAGAGGGCGACATTATTTCGGGTGGTAACTTTCACGCAGAACCTGTGGCCATGGCAGCGGACAACCTTGCCTTGGCAATCGCTGAAATTGGCAGCTTATCAGAACGTCGTATGGCCTTATTGATCGACAGTAACCTGAGTAAATTACCGCCGTTCCTCGTGGACAATGGCGGCGTAAATTCAGGCTTCATGATCGCACAAGTGACCGCGGCGGCATTGGCGAGTGAAAACAAAAGCTACGCACATCCAGCGTCTGTAGACAGCTTACCCACCTCGGCGAACCAAGAAGACCACGTTTCTATGGCCACATTTGCAGCGCGTCGATTGAAAGACATGGCAGAAAATACACGCGGTATCTTGGCAGTAGAAATCTTATCTGCGGTACAAGGGCTGGATTTCCGTGCACCATTAAAAAGTAGCGAACGTTTAGAGCAAGCGCGTACGACACTTCGTGCTCGTGTGCCTTTTTATGATAAAGACCGTTATTTCGCGACAGACATTGAAAAGGCTAATGAGCTGCTACTAGAAGCGGCCCATAATGACAGCATGCCAGCCGATCTGTTACCAAGTTTAATGGCATAGGGTGTCTTGATGCGCTTTTCGAAAACAGACGATACGCCTTTGGTTCTAGACAGTTTGTGGACTGGCGCTCATGTGGCGACCATGCAAAATGGGCACTACAGCATTATTGAGGATGCGGCCATTGCTGTATCGGGTGGCCGTATTGCTTGGCTTGGCAAAGCGAGTGACTTACCTGCTTATGAAACTCAGCAAGAACATGATCTGGGCGGTGGCTGGGTCACTCCGGGCCTGATAGATTGCCACACACACTTAGTGTTTGCTGGCAATCGCGCAGGGGAGTTTGAACAGCGCTTGAATGGCGTGAGTTACCAAGAGATCGCCAAGCAAGGTGGTGGCATCGCGGCTTCTGTCAACGCCACCCGAAAAGCCAGCGAAGCGGAACTCATCGCCAGTGCAAAACGTCGTCTGAAAAGCCTAATGGCAGACGGCGTGACCACGGTCGAGATTAAATCCGGCTATGGCTTATCTCTTGATAGTGAATTGAAAATGCTGCGAGTGGCTGGGGTGTTAAGCGATGAGCTCCCAGTGACCATCAAACGTACCTGCTTAGCCGCCCATGCCATGCCGCCAGAATACGACGACAAAGACGCGTATATCGACTACCTATGCCATACCATGCTGCCAAAAGTCGCCGAGCTCGGCATGGCCGATGCCGTCGATGCCTTTTGTGAAGGCATCGCCTTTAGCACAGCACAAGTACAGCGTTATTTTGAAACCGCGCAAGCATTGGGTTTACCCGTAAAAATTCACGCAGAGCAATTGTCACCTTTGGGTGGAGCTCGTATGGCGGCTTCCTTCAAAGCCCTATCGGCAGATCACATTGAATTCATCGAAGAGGCCGATGTAAAAGCGATGGCGGAAGCGGGAACGGTTGCGGTGTTATTACCCGGCGCCTTCTATACTCTAAAAGAAACCCAGCGTCCGCCAATGGATTTACTGCGACAATATGGTGTCCCTATGGCCATTGCCACAGACGCCAATCCGGGCACCTCGCCCGCCTTGTCATTGCGCTTGATGATGAATATGGCCTGTACCTTGTTTGGTATGACACCAGAAGAGTCTTTAGCTGGTGCCACACTCCATGCCGCCCAAGCATTGGGTATGAGTGATTCCCATGGCTCGTTGGAAGTAGGGAAAGTCGCGGATTTTGTTTGTTGGGAGGTGGAAAGCCCGGGTGAACTTTGTTACTGGTTAGGAGGTCAACTGGTTAAGCAGCGCATTCAGCAAGGAATAATTACGTGATGAACCAAGTGGAACGACAGTCTTTATGTAGCAACATAGACGACCCTTTTGATTTTTTGAAAGGCGATACGCCGCTGTTAATCAGCATGCCTCATTCGGGGGTGAATGTGCCCTCTGAAATCGTCGCAGGGCTGACCGAACAAGCACAAAAATTGCCTGATACCGACTGGTTTATTCCTGAGCTCTATGGGGATTTAGCGTCGCTTGGGGTGAGCTGTATTAAGGCTAATTACTCCCGCTATGTGATTGATCTTAATCGACCTGTAGACGATAAACCGCTTTATACTACTAAGACCACAGGGCTCTTTCCTGACATATTGTTTGATGAAAGCCCTGTTTTTAAAGAATCGGTTGCCCCTTCGGCCGCGCAACGAAGCTATTATAAATCTGCCATTTGGCAGCCTTATCACAGTGCCATAGCGACAGAATTAGCTCGTTTAAAAGCCAAGTTTGGCTATGCCATTTTACTGGATGCCCACAGCATCGCCGCGCAAGTCCCTATGTTGTTTGAGGGCACACTTCCTGACTTTAATTGGGGCACGAATCAAGGGCAATCTTGTTCTGTTGCTCTATTGGAAAGTGCGCAAAATTGTCTTTCTAGTCAGTACAGTCAAGTGGCCAACGGCCGCTTCAAAGGCGGCTACATCACCCGCCACTTCGGCCAGCCACGCTCCGGCATTCATGCCATCCAACTCGAACTTTCCCAAGCCACTTATCTAAACGACGAACTGGCGAAACAATCCACATACCAACTGGACGACAGCACACTTCCCGTGATCCAGCAGCAGTTACAAGCGCTGGTAGAGGCTTTACTTAATACTAAGTTGTGAGGTGTTATTAACTTCTTGTTTTTGATATGGCGTGCTGCCAAAAGTGGCTACAATGTAAAGTGATATTTGAGTATTCTGTATTTTTCTGATGTTTCTGCAATGAATTAAGAATATTTTTATAATGAAGCTCAATCATGTCAAGGAAGACAGTTATGCCAACCATTTCGATGTTCTATGGGATTATAGTACGTATGTATTACTTCGATAACCAGCAACATAAAAGCCCTCATATTCATGTGTATTATCAGGAAAATGAAGCCATAATTAATATTGCTAGTGGACTTATTCTAGAAGGGAGTTTACCTAAACCAAAGCAAAAGCTTGTCGATGCTTGGGTTGAAATCCATAAAGATGAGTTGATGGCAGACTGGGAGTTAGCTGTGAATGGCGAATCCGTGTTTAAAATAGATCCTCTTAAATAAATGTGTCCTATGAATCCTAACGTTATCCATGTAGAAGTGATGAACACTTACCATCTTAAACTGACATTCGAAAACGAAGAAGTACGTGTGTTTGATGTTGCTCCATTTCTGGAAAAAGGCATTTTTCAGGAGTTGAAGGAGATGAGTTATTTCAAGCAGGCGTCAGTGGCTTTTGGGGGGATACAATGGCCTCACGAGCAGGATTTCAGTAAGGATACGCTGTATTTATTAAGCTCACCTGAAATTGCCTGAGGTTGCTTGAAGAAGCCTTTTTAATGTTAGTGATTTACCGCTCTTCAATCGACGTGACTTGTAGCTTGCAGCCAAACACGCCTAATAATTTAGTAATAGTTTCGAGCTTGGGGTTGGCGTTTTCTGAAAGGGATTTATACAGGCTTGCGCGGGTCACGCCGGCTTCGTTGGCAACCTGTGTCATGCCTTTCGCTTTGGCGGCAATGCCTAAACTGTGAAGCAAATGCTCTGCGCTACCATCTTCGGCAGCGGCGGATAAAAAGTCTCGTATGTCTTCATCGGTTTCAAGGTAGCTTGCCACATCAAAGGCCGTTGTGTTTGTCATGATGCCTCTCCTTTAAGGTAATTCACTCATTAGGGTTTTGGCTTTTTCAATATCTCGTTTCTGGCTGGATTTATCGCCACCAGAAAGGAGAATGATGATTTGACCGTTTCGTTCTGTGAAGTAGATGCGATAACCTGGGCCAATAAAAAAGCGAAGTTCGCTTAATTCCCCTTCTATTTGCTTACAGTCACCGAAGTATCCCTCGCTTTCAATCCGGGCGATTCGGTTTAATATCTGAATCTTGGCGTTAGTGTCTTTTAGTTTTTGTAGCCATTTATCAAAAAATCCGTTTTTCTGATGTTGTATAAAACAGTCGTCATTTGTTGAATGACACTCTCCCTATTCTCATCATTTCGCAAACAGTTGTCCCATGTCTTTAAAGGCTTTGAATTCTAGGGCGTTGCCGCAGGGGTCGAGGAGGAACATGGTGGCTTGTTCGCCCACTTGGCCTTTGAAACGTATGTAAGGTTCGATGACGAATTGTATGTTTTGTGAGGTGAGGCGTTCTGCTAGCTCTTCCCATTGCTGCCATGTGAGTACCACGCCAAAGTGCGGCACAGGGACGTCGTGTCCGTCTACTGGGTTGGTGGTGGCGTTTTCTTGGCTGGGGGTTTTTGGGTGGTGGTGAATCACTAATTGATGACCAAAAAAGTTAAAGTCTACCCATGTTTCAGCTGAGCGACCTTCTTCTAAAGCAAATACATCACGGTAAAAAACACGGGCTAATGGAACGTCATAGACGGGAATAGCTAGGTGAAAAGGTTGTAAGCTCATGGTGATCTCCTATAAATACGTAAATAAATAGTCTCATATCAGTGACGATAGTTGTTCCACAATAACGATTATTTACGTTTCTGCTTGTTTGGTGTTGCTATAGTGATAAATTAATCAGTTTTCAATGTCTGAAATGGCGTCTAGGTAGGGATGGTATGGCTGAGTTTGTTGTTTTAGGAGCTGGGATGGTTGGGGTGAGTAGTGCCTTAGCGCTGCAAGCTCATGGGCATAGCGTGACCATTATTGATCGTACCCAAGCTGGCTGTGAAACCAGTTATGGTAATGCGGGTATTATTCAGATGGAGGCGGTGCAGCCTTACGCCTTGCCAAGAGACTTATTAACGCTTTGTAAATATGCTCTTGAAATCAGTAACGACGTGACTTGGCGTATGGATGGTGCGTTGCAAATGCTGCCTGCATTATGGTCGTATTTTAGGCATTCATCGCCTGCGAAGCACGCCCAAATTTCCCAGTATTATTCTCGTTTAATTCGTTCTTCAACGGCAGATCATGCCGGTTTGATTCGTGATTCTCAAGCTGAGCATTTGATCTCTCGTGATGGACTTGCCATCTTACTACGGGATCAAAAAGAGTTTGATAAAACAGCGAAAAAAGCAGATTTTTTACTGAATGAATATGGGGTGACGTCACGTATTTTAGATGGGGGACGTTACCAAAAAGAAGAGCCCGCTTTGAAAAAAACGCCCGCTGGTGTGGTGCACTTTACGCAAAGTTGGAGTTGTGCATCGCCCGGAGATTTAACCCGCGCTTATTTTGATTTATTTGTGTCCCGAGGCGGTAAATTTGTCTCGGGTGATGCGAATACCTTGCAGCAGAGTGCAAGTGGTTGGCAGGTGCATACTGATGAGGGGGAATTGAGCGCGGAGCAAGCCGTGATTGCCTTAGGGCCTTGGTCACCTGAGGTATTGAAGCGTTTTGGTTATCGTATCCCCATGGTTTATAAGCGTGGTTACCATGGTCATTATGATGCACCGCAGCGGCTTAAACGTCCTTTTCTTGATGTGGCGAATGGTGTGTTAGCGGCACCCATGACAAAAGGCTTGAGGGTGACCACCGGCGCGGCGTTGGTGCCACACAATTCGCCTGTGGATACGAAGCAATTAGAGCGTGGAGCAAAGGCTTTAAACGAGATAATAGACGTGGGTGAACGCGTGGCAGAACCCCAGTGGGTGGGAACGCGGCCTTGTATGCCGGATATGCTGCCTTTGGTGGGAGAAGCTCCGAATCATAAAGGCTTGTGGTTTCATTTTGGCCATGGTCATCAGGGTTTTACCCTTGGGCCAACGACCTCGGCTTTATTGATGGATATGATGAATGGCGAGTGTAGTGAATTGATCAGCGCGCTCTCACCAGAGCTGCGTTTGTCTTGATACCCTTGCTTGGGCAGACATGGTTACAATATAAAAAGGACAGATGAGAATGTATCACCTGTCCTTTTTGTTATTGAGAAAACCTGATGAGATTAGGTTTTAACGTGCTTTTAAGTAGTTAAGCATGGTGTCCGCATCAGACACTTCAAATGGGTCGGCTGGTGCGTCATCTTGGAAGCCGGCTTCAGAGAACATTTTTTTGATTGCGCCATCTTCTACGTACATGGCGTAGCGCCAGCTGCGCATGCCGAAACCTAGGTTGTCTTTCTTCACTAGCATGCCCATTTGACGGGTGAAGTCACCATTGCCGTCTGGTAGCAAGAACACATTTTTGGCATTTTGGCTCTTGCCCCACTGGTACATGACGAAGGCATCATTCACTGAAATACAAATTACGGTATCAACACCTTGTGCTTTGAATTCTTCATAGAGTGCTTCGTAGCGTGGCAAATGAGAAGTGGAGCAGGTTGGCGTAAAAGCACCCGGTAAAGAAAAGACGACAACACTTTTGCCTTTGAAAAGGTCGTCTGTGCTGACATCTTTCCATTCAAACGGATTTGGACCACCAAGGGACTCATTACGAACACGGGTTTTAAATACGACATTAGGGACAGTTGTTGGCATGGTTTTTCCTTTCTTTTTTAAGATGAATAAATAAGGCTGATTAGTGGGCTAGTTAGCTTTTCAAAAAGCCTCGTTCCTGCAAGAAGCTTAGCATATGTTCGCGTTTCTTTTTTTGCACAGCGGTAGCGGTCTGTTCTGACCAATTGCTGCTTTTCTGATTGCCACCTCGACTTTGATAGTAAGCTTGCATCTGCGCATCGTAGGCTTTGACGTCAGTTTCGCAGCGACTGCTATCGTAGCGATCTTGGTGAAGAATCACTTCCACCGGTAGGCGTGGTTTTAAATCTGGTGTGGCATCAGGCCAACCTAAGCATAGTCCAAAAATAGGGTAGACTTGATTGGGTAGGTTAAGCCGTTCGGCTACCTGTGCAGGGTCATTACGAATACCACCGATAAAGACGGCACCAAGACCAATGGATTCGGCTCCCAGCATCAGATTTTGTGCCATGAAGGTGGCGTCGGTAGTCGCCGCGATGAAGTGTTCTGTATTGCCTGCTAACTTTCCTAAGCCCTGTTGTTCGCTGCAATATTCTACGCGAGTGAGGTCTGCGCAGATCACCAGGAACTCCGCAGCAGATTCGACCCATTTTTGTCCGCCAGCTAGGGAGGCAATTTTTTGGCGATTCTCTTTGTTCGTCACTCGTATCAAAGAATAGGCTTGGATAAAGCTAGACGACGCTGCACCCTGTGCGCATGCGATAAGTTGCTGTAACAGGGCTGGTTCAATTGCTTGATCAGTATATTGGCGAATGGATTTGTGGGCTAACTGGGCTTCTAAAATCGGATTCATAGTAGGTTATCGTCTAGAAAATATTGAACAGTGATACTAGTTAATTAGGTTGAACTGGTCAAAACCAATAACCTTGATCATTATTAAACGGACAGCTATTTGTGTACTTATGCGATTTATGGAAGAAAAAAGTAAACTTTTTTCACTTTTATGTATCCAAAACTGAGTATGAAACGTACAGACTAATACCGATTCATTCACATGGAGAAAATAGAATGTCTATTCAGCCTTTGCACACCAGATCTAACGATACGATTCCTCAAGAAGCCTTTGATTGGTATGACGAATATGCCCATGGCGACATTGACCGACGTACCTTTCTTGCACGCCTTGCCGCGATTGGCTTAACCTCTGCGGCTGTCGCGGGTGGTTTGATTCCTAACTATGCACTGGCAGAGCAGGTTTCATTTAATGATGCGGACATTGTGGCCAGTTATGCGGAATTTGATTCCCCAGACGGTTTAGGCAGTGGACGCGGTTATCTTGTTTTGCCCAAAAATAGACCTGCAAAAACTGCTGCGGTTTTGGTGGTACATGAGAACCGTGGTCTTAACCCTTACATCAAAGACGTCGCTCGTCGCTTAGCAAAAGAGGGTTATATCGCCTTCGCCCCTGATATCTTGCATACCTTGGGCGGTTATCCGGGGAATGATGATGAAGGTCGTGCTATGCAGAAAAGCTTAGACAAAGCTAAGGTAGAAACGGACTTTATTAATGCGGCGAGCTTCTTGAAAAACCATGAATTAACCACGGATAAACTAGGAGTGGTGGGTTTTTGCTTCGGTGGTTATGTGAGTAACATGCTAGCGGCACGCGTGCCTGAAATGATCGATGCGGCTGTGCCTTATTATGGTACACCGGCAAAACCTGAATACATCAAACAAATTAAAGCGCCTATGTTGCTGCAATATGCAGAGCTAGATAAGCGGGTAAATGCCTCGTGGCCGGATTATGAAAAAGCCCTGAAAGCCATTAACGCGGATTACACCGCGTATGTTTATCCAAAGACGAATCATGGTTTCCATAACGATTCTACCTCGCGCTATGACGAAAAAGCCGCTGAGTTGTCATGGAAGCGTACGCTTGAGTTCTTTAATAAACACTTGGCTTAAAGTAAAAGAGTGGATGTATGGGCAAGGAGGTTAAAACCCCTTCGCCCATTTTTTGTATTTTCAGTTGTCAAAACGCTTAAAAATTAACGAGGTATTGATTCCGCCGAAGGCAAAGTTATTGCTCATAATGTAGTCGGTTTCTATTTCTCGCCCGTTTCCTGTGATGTAATCCAGATCACCACATTCTGGGTCTATCTCTGTCAAATTGACGGTTGGACAGAACCAGTTGTTACGCATCATTTCGATGCTGCACCAAGCTTCTAACGAGCCACATGCGCCTAAGGTGTGTCCTGTGTAACTTTTTAATGAGCTGATTGGCACAGTGCTACCCATTGCTTCCGCAGTGGCGAGACTTTCTGCAATATCGCCACGCTCAGTGGCGGTGCCATGGGCATTAATATAGCCAATGTCTGACGCCAAAATATGAGCGTCTGTTAAGGCGAGATCGATGGCTTCTTTCATTGTTTCCGCATTGGGCTGAGTAACATGGCTGCCATCTGAATTGGTGCCAAAGCCGATGATTTCAGCATAGATGGTTGCGCCACGATTTTGGGCGTGTTCGAGCTCTTCTAAGATTAATGTACAACCGCCTTCGCCAATGACCAAACCGTCGCGGTTTTTGTCAAAAGGGCTGGGTGTGAGATGAGGAGTATCGTTGGTGACGCTGGTGGCATATAGGGTATCGAAGACGGCTGACTGAGTAACACATAAGCCTTCAGAGCCACCTGCAACCATAGCGGTTTGCATGCCATATTTAATGGCTTCGTAAGCGTAGCCTATGCCTTGGCTACCAGAGGTACAGGCGCTGGATGTGGTGAATACACGGCCTTTTAGCCCAAAATAGACGCCAATGTTCACCGGTGCCGTATGTGCCATCATTTTTATGTAGGAGTTTGCGTTTAAACCATCAGCCGAGTGATTGGTTAGCATGTTGCCGAAGTCGATGAAGGATAAGGTGTCGCCAGAGGAAGAACCATATGAAATACCAACTTGACCACTTTTTAAGATTGGGTCATTAAGCAGACCTGCGTCTTCTAAAGCTCGCTCGGTACTGTATACCGCCAGTTGGGCGACACGACCCATGCTGCGTAAATCTTTACGTGAGTAGTGCTTAGGCATTTTAAAGTCTGTAACTGGGGCTGCTAAGCGAGTATTTAAGCCATCGTATTTGTCCCATTCTTCCATGTGAACAATACCAGTATTTAGATTCTTTAAATTAGAATAGATGGTGTCCCAATCATTTCCTATGGGAGAGAAACCAGCCATTCCGGTTATTACTACTCGTTTCATATTAATGCATACCGCCATTTACAGAGATCACTTGTCGCGTTATATAACCCGCATCTTCAGACATTAAAAAGCTGATGGTACCAGCCACTTCGCTGGTACTTCCTGCTCTTTGCATAGGAACCATTTTTAACGCTTCTTCAAGAGGGATGTGTTCAGTCATGTCGGTTTCAATTAAACCGGGGGCAACGCAGTTAACGGTGATTTTTCGTTTCGCTAATTCTACCGCCAGTGCTTTTGTCGCGCCGATTATACCAGCTTTGGCAGCGCTGTAGTTGACTTGTCCGCGATTACCCATTTCTCCAGAAACCGACGATAACGTGACAATCCGGCCTGCTTTGCGACGTCGAATCATTGGCATGACGACAGGGTGAAGGACATTATAAAAGCCATCTAGATTGGTACGTAGTACCTCGTCCCATTCTTCCGCTGGCATAGCGGGAAAGGCATTGTCGCGCGCGATTCCAGCATTGCAAACCACACCATAATAGGCTCCAAAGGCTTCAATATCATGCTCTAAGGTATCGCAGGCCAGTTTTCTATCGGTTAAGTCGAACTGTAAAATACGGACCTCCCTTCCTAGTTCTTTAATTTGTTGAGCAATCACTTCGGCTTCATCTATTTTGGTACGGCAATGTAAGACGATATCGTAGCCATCCTTTGCTAACCGTAGAGCAATGGCCTTGCCAATGCCTCGACTAGAGCCAGTCACTAATATGGTTTTATTCACTTTTTTCACCTTGTAAGAATTCACTAGCATTGTCGGGTTGGAAGACATTTAATCGGCCGCTGGCATCACAATGCTCACTGCTCAGGGTGCAGTCAAAAGACCCTAAGCCATTTTCTGCTTGCAGGTTTACGTTAATTTTTATGGTTAGCGTGGACCCAGTAGGAAAATACTCTGCTGAGCTGCTGTATTTTCTTGTGCCCAGTAGAAATCCCAGTTTTGGTTTGCTGCCAGCTCGGCGCTCCTGCAATCCTGAATAAGCACCAATAGCTTGGGCTAAATATTCCAGCCCCACCCAAGCAGGCACGCCCTTTTCATCAGCAAACATGGAGTCAGGTCGAATATCGACTTCGGCTAATAGCCAGTCTTCGCCATGGTCTACGATACGAGTCAGTAAGCTCATGCGCCCAGAATGAGGTACCAGATCCTCTACGGTATAAGTAGATGTCATGATGTTTTTCTCAAAATGAGGGAAATATTGTTGCCGCCAAAGGCAAAGGAATTACTTAATGCGTAAGAGATTGAGCTGTGCTGCGCACCCTCGCTTAAGCCAATGTTTGGTAAATTTGGGTCTTGGCAACCATCCCATAGGTGTTTGGGGATAAAACTTTCAGTGAGTGATAACCAACAAATGGCGGCTTCCAATGCTCCTGCCGCACCAAGCGTATGCCCTGTAAAGGGTTTGGTGGAGCTGCAAGGAGTGTTAGCACCAAAGACTTCGGATACCGCTTTGGATTCCATTTGGTCATTGAGCTGAGTGGCTGTGCCGTGAAGGTTGAGATAATTTATTGCTTGAGAGTCAATATTAGCGTCTTTTAAGCAAGCCAACATGCAGCGAATGGCACCCGCACCGGAAGGGTCTGGTGCAGAAATATGATGGGCATCGGAGCTTTCTCCTACGCCAGCGAGTTCTATGGCAGACTTTTCTTTGGAGACTAAAAAGAGCGCGCCAGCTTCACCAATATTAATGCCATTACGGTTTTCGCTAAACGGATTACATTGTTGTTCACTGACAGCTTCTAGAGAAGCAAAGCCTTGCACGGTTAATTGACACAATGTGTCTACACCACCAGCAATAACCGCATCACAGATACCGGAACGAATCAGCCGTCGAGCAGAAGCCAGCGCTTTTGCACCGGAAGAGCAAGCGGTTGAGATACTGAAGGTCGGGCCGCAGGTGCCAAGGGCAACAGCTAAGAAGCGTGCTGTCGCTCCCATTTCTTGCATGCGGTAGTCGAAGCCTGCAGGCATTTCTCCAGATTCTGCGTGTTCGCGCAAATAGACTTCACTGTCGCTGATGCCTGAGGTGGAAGTGCCAATAATTACCCCGATGCGATGTTTACCGTATTGGTTAATGGCAGCTTTTATATCCGGCATTATTTTTTGCGCCACGGCCCAAGCTAGTTGGTTGTTACGGCTTTGATATTTTGCATCGTCTAGTGGAATCTCTGGGAGCGTTTCCTGAATTCGTCCGATCGGCAGTGGCGGGCCACTATGATAGTCCTGAGACAAATCCAACACAGGGTTACCGTGTAATAAACGTTGTTTTATATCATCTGGATGACTGCCTAAGGCGCTCATCATTGCCATGGAATTAAGGAAGCATGGCTCCATAGGGTAAGAGTTCACTGAGCTAGCTCCTCTTTTTCGAATGTATCAATGTTTACTTGGTAATCATCGGCATAATTAGTGATGTTTGTTTTATCACCGTTCAGCTCTACTTTCAGTCGCAGTTGAGCCTTGTAATATAGGCTACGGAGGTTAGGTGATATTTCTACTCGCCAGCCAAGGTTAGATGGATAGGACTCTTTCACCTTGCCTTCTGGCCACAAGGTAAATTGGATCATGGCGAGAATGTCTTTGCTGGGCAGTTCTATTCCTGCTTCATTTTTTTCTTTAAAATTTTGCCCATCATATTCTAGGTACAAAAAGGACTGCCCTGTAGGGAGTAGTGCCACAAGCTTGGTTTGTTGCTCGGTAAAACGAGTAATTGCAATAAATTGCTTTTCTTGCTCGTGCTTTTTGAAGGTGACACCTTGTTTTAGAACTTGCGTCGGCGTTCCAGCAACCGGGGCTAATAACACCAAATTAGGTACAGTTTGTTCGATAGGTGTGAATAGACTGCATCCTGTTAATGCCACACTGATGGAGATTAGAACAACTTGTATTAACCTCGACATAATTCGGCCAACGCTTTTAATCTAGTAGGAGTTTTGACGTAAGGGTTTTTGGTGTCCCAAGCATAGCCAGCAAGGATAGAGCTAATCATGCCTTCAATCGCGTCTGACTTTTCTTCCTTAAAAATAACATCTTGTAAACTGCCATCGTACCAACTTTCGACAAATACTCTGAAGGTATCAATGCCTTTTTGTAGCGGCTGGGCATATTGAGCTTGCCAATCTACAGTCTCACCTTTGAGTTGCTTGTTTAATACTTGGGCGGCTAGCGTAGCCGATTTGAGTGCTATGGTGACACCGGAAGAGAAGACAGGGTCAAGAAATTCACCGGCATTGCCGAGCAGGGCAAATTTATCGCCATACAGGCTTTTTACATTGCAAGAATAGCCATCCATTTTACCTACGTCGCTATCAAACTGGGCATTCGCCAGAGACTTATTCATCAACTCTGTTTTGCCTATGTAGTGTTGCAATAGCGCTTTGTTATCTTCGTTGTGGTTATCATAAAGCTCTCTTGGTAAGACCACACCAACCGATGCTCGACCATTGCTAAAAGGAATCAGCCAATACCATATTTCCTTGTTTTCGGGGTGTACTGAGATAAGTATCTTGTTACGGTCAAATTGTGGATCGGTAATCTGATCCTCGATATGCGTAAATAGAGAAACCCTAGGGGATAATGCGGAGTCTTTTTCTAACGCTAAAAGTTTTGGCAAGACACGACCAAAGCCGCTGGCATCGAGTACAAATTTCGCTGTCACTTTATAAGTGTTAGTTGCAGAAGAAACGCTCAGTTGTACTTGCTCATTATTTTCTTCAAATGCCGTTACACTATGGCCATAGCGTATATCCGCTCCTTTCGCTTGAGCGCAATCGGCCAGTACTTTATCAAATTGAGCCCGCTGGACTTGGTAAGTGGTGCCCCAACCCGGAGAGAATTTTTTTCTAAAATCAAAATAGCTGTAGGTATCTTTTTCTGAAAAGGCCGCGCCGTTTTTGTACTGGAATCCTGCTTCAACCACAGCTTGCAACATACCAGCGGCTTCTAAGAATTCCATGCTTTGTGGCAATAGGCTCTCACCTATTGAAAAGCGCGGAAAGTGTTGTTTTTCGAGTACCAGTACGTTGTGTCCTTGGTCAACTAATAGTGATGAAGCCATGGCTCCGGCTGGGCCAGCGCCAATAACAATGGCATCAAAATCTGCTTTTAGTTCTTCCATTTATAATTTCTCCAATCGAGTTGACTGCATTAAAGGTGATATCAACCAGATGAGAGTCAAACCCGGTAATACAATAATGCCAAAGTGATATAGAACAGGGGTTTGACTGAGTGCCAGTAAACCGAAGGCGAGTAAGCTGGTCACTGTCGACAATGATACCGCTAACCACGTATGTGGACTGTTTTTTGATTCTTGTAAGAAGATCCCCATATCGAGACCGATGCCAAATACCAGCATTAGCGCGATTAGGTTGAATAGGTTGTAGCCTCCGTTTATTGCCACCGCAATGCTTAGGGCTAAGACAGAGCCGGCAATAGGTGGCAGCATGACGCGCCACACGTTCAATCGATAGCGGAAAAACAGCATGATGGTGATAACGCCATAGGCGATCATTAACCAGTCGGTCATTTTGGCTCGATAACGGGCTAGGGTGTTGCTGATGTCTTCAACTTGGTTTACATAATCGACATTGGGCGTTGAGAGAGCGATGCTTTTCAGCTGTGCTGTGGTCGCTGTTGGCATATTGCCGATTATTTGAACGACGGAAGAAAACTCGCCAGAAGCATGCTGGATGAGCAAGCTTCGCCAAGGTGCGCTGATCGGCATATTTAACCATTCATCCGCGGTTAAGTTGGGCTGGTTTTGATCTAAAGAGTGAGAAGCCAAGCTTTTTTGTTGCTCAGATAAACCGAGTTTACCGAGATAGTTTTCCAATTCGGTTTGATAGAGCTGATTGACCAGTTGTTGGTTTTGCTGCTGGCGTTGCAAAGACGGCAATGACTGACTGATTGATTGATAGCCAAGTAGGGCTTGTGATGTCACTAGAGGGTCAAGCCGTTGTCTGAGCGCTTCTTCCTGTTGTAACAGGCTTTCCATGTTATTGGCAGACACCATTAAGAAAGCCGAATTAACATTGTTCCCTAACGCTTGTTGAACATGCTGGTCTTCTTTCAATAACGAGGAAGGAGAAGTCTGTAGCAAACGAATGCTGTCTTGGGTTGGTGCGAAATAAACCAGTCCGGCCGTGACAGATATCAAACATGCAACCAGAAAAGCCCCCATGACAGGGTATTGATCCAGTCTCGGAAGCGTCTCTTTCCAGTGATTTAATATTCTAGCCGCAGGCAATAGGGCTGTTTTTGTGTTCGGCATGGTAACTGGCAACCATAGGATAACGGTCAACCAAGCGGCGATTAATCCGGCGCAGGAGAATACGGCGATCTGTTGCAAGCCCGGAAAAGGCGTTAGTGCTAAACCACCGTAGGCGAGCACACTTGAAATCAAGCCTAAAAGCAGCCCAATGAAAAGCTTTTTAACCACACCTTCACTATGTTCAAGGCTATTTTCACACACCAAGTGCATAGAATAATCTACTGCGACTCCAACCAAGCCCGCGCCAAAGGCGATGGTGATAAGGTGAACTCTATCAAAGCATAGAATGGTGACAGAGATAGCCACAAGGCAGCCAATTGCGACTGGAAATAACACTTGGAAGAGCGGTCCAATTCGGCGGAAAACCAAGCAGATAATGAGAGTGATGCCCAGTATTGAGCCGACCCCAATGGTAGATATTTCAGATTTCGCTTGTTCCGCCCCTTTCGCAGCATGCAGTAATAAACCTGAGTAGGAAACACGTGCACCTTGTGTTGCTAGGTCTTTCTTGATGGATTCCAGCACGGGCATGATTTGCGCTTGAGTCGGCAGGTCAAAAGGGTTCTGGTGTAATGCTAAGATGAGCAGATAACTGGGCTGTTGGCTTTCCGTTAAACGTAATAGACCCTCTTCTGGTTTGACCTTGATACCGCTCTTTTGTGTCAGTAAAAGGTCGCTGTATAAAAAGAATGGGTCTTGAATTAGGTCTGCTTTTCCAGCTCCGATAGGAGAAAATAGCTGGCTTAGGGCGAGTTGCTGTTGGCTTTCATAGTCTTTAGTGAGCAGGCGCTGGCGCACAGCATCACTGAGTATTGAAAAACGATAAGCAAATAGATTGTTAGATTGAGCGTTTGCTTGATCCGCTGACGCAGTGATGCTTACTCGGTCTTTTAAGGTGGCCAGTTGAGCGATGGCTTCTGTTGTTGCCGCTTTAGCGGCTTCTTTTTGTTCTGCTGACACCAGAATGAAAACATGATTAGCATAGCGTTCGGCTTGTTCTTGCTGCACTTCTGACACCAAAATACGCTGCTCATATTTTGGTAGCAAGGCCATGATGCTGGTATCAAAGGCCGTTTGTTTTGTGAGTGCCAATAGGCAAATAACAAAGAACAAAGCGGCCCAGCCGACAGCGGCTAATTTAAGGTTTAATCTCATCGTTATGGCTGCAGCTGACTAAAGTCTATTTGTGTTCGGTTACCTTCCGCTTCATACAATGTGATGTGTCGTAGGTATTGGTCGCCTTGTAGGATTATCTTGTTGGCAAAGCTGCCAATGTTGGCATTTAGCGGTGTTAATGTGGCTTGCCATTGTCTATCTGCGACTTTTGTATTGACGGTGAAATAGGTTTCTAATACTTGCCATTGGGCGGTCATGACGGCAAAGAATATGTCACTCAGAATGGCCACTACAGGATTGGAGCCACTGTCCATTTTGTTGACCTGTTTGCCATTTTGATAATTGGACATGGTTTCAGGTGTCAGTTTTAACCTGCTGTCGATGGGCGTTAGGGTATGCCATGTGATTTCCTTGTCCCGTAAATAATGAAACTCACCTGTCGAACGTAGTGAAGTATCTAGTTGTGCTAGATATTTTGCTTGAGTGAAAGTACCCGACAGGGTGTTTGGTGTGCTGGTGATGGCTTTTAATTCATCAAGACTCGCTGCCGATGTAAACAGGCTAAAAGAGAGAACCATTAGACTGAGACAGTACTTTATCATTGTGGGATTCCTAGTTTTTCAAACAGAATACTTGGGGAAAAAAATTGCATTTCACCGGACTCAATATCAACGGCGACTTGAACCGTGGAAGCCTTAGTTAATCGCTTTCCGCTTTCTGCATCAAAAATCAGATAATTCACTTTTAAGCGGTTTTCCCATTCGACTAGGGTGGCGCGGACCTTGATTTTTTGTTGAAATTTTAATGGCTGAGCATAGCGAATGTGCATATCAATGACAGGCCAAACGTAGCCAGTTTCTTCCATTTCAGAACAGTTGTAATGAATTAGATCCATCATTTTACAGCGTGCGATTTCTAAATATTTAGCGTAATGCCCGTGCCATGCGACGCGCATCACGTCGACATCGTGAAAAGGAATTTCCAAGTCTATTTCTGTTTCAATCATTGCTTTCCCCTATATTTTCTCAGCGGTTATTTTTTGGCTGATGCTTCGTCTGAGCTGGGATTGGATTGCCAAAACGGAAAAAAATTAAACCACTGTAATGGCGCCAATAGGCAGTAGTGCTCTAAACGTCGGGCATAGCGAGTGACTGCCTCTTCTAATTTTTGCTGTCTTTCCTTACGATGGCAGGCAAGGTCTTCTGAGAAAGACTCCACATAAATATGATAGCTAGCATCCTGTTTTAAACAGAACATTAAGTACACAGGGCAAGCTAAGAGGCTGGCTAGGATAAAAGGGCCCTGTGGCAGAGCCGCTTTGCTGCCTAAAAAATCGACATGAGAAACTCGACCACCACCATTAACTGGCGTTCTGTCACCTGTAATGACGACGTATTCCCCATTAGCAACTCGCTCAGACAGTATCATTGCGGTAGCTGGTGTTATCTCGGTGACCTGCATGATGCTAAAGGAGGCCTTGCTCTTTGTCTTTTGCATCATCTTGTTAAATTTTTGTGCATGCTTAGTGTGAACCAACATAGTGACTTTAACGTCTGGTAGCTGGTTACCTATTGCATTGCAAATTTCGGTGTTACCAAGATGGGAAACCACAATAATGCCGCCGCGTGAATCAAGCTTTATTTTTTTAAAAGCCTCTGCGGTTTCAAAGACAATATCTTGTTTTTCTATTTGCCCCATCCAGACTAAGAACTTGTCTAATAGCATTTCTCCAAAGGTGAAAAAATGGCGTAACGAGGTCATTTTTTTCTGTTTTTCTATGGGGAAAAAAGGCGCTATTTTCGTTAAATATTCTTTTGATGCCGCTCGGGCAGAAGCATTTTTAATATAAAAATAGAGAATTACGGGGGCGAGAAATAAGCGAAAACCTGTATGACCAAATAACTGGTAACAGGTTAAGAGGATTTTCATGCCAAGTATGGAACTGGTTTCCGTTATGTTAGACCAATGTTGAGGGCGATCAGCCATTAAACTTTCTCCATAGCAAAGGGGGCAAGCGCCATACCATGCCGAAAAATAGGCGAGTATGCATCCATGAGATAAGTAGGTTGTCTTTTACCGCATTAAAGTGAGATATGCCATTCTCTGGGTAGCGAACCCTGGTCGGAATGTTTTTTACTGGGTGCCCTGTCCATATCCAACGCACTATGATTTCTGTATCAAAATCCATACGGTCGCCGCAAGGGGATTTATTGAGCTGTGCACAGATCAAATGTAGTGGGTAAACACGAAAGCCGCACATGGAATCCTTGATAGTAAAAGAGAGCGTATTTATCCATACCCAAACGTGCGTTAAGTAACGAGCATAATAGCGGTGACGAGGAACACTCTGATCATAGATAGGGTAACCGCTGATGATGCTGGCGGGGGACAGCTCCGCTGTACGCATAAAAACAGGGATATCAGTGACATTATGTTGCCCATCTGCATCCACTTGCAAGGCGTGGCTGAAACCTTGTTCTAATAGATATTTCATGCCAGATTTTACGGCTGCCCCTTTGCCACTGTTGGTGTTTAGGTGCAGTAAGTGTACGGATTCATTATGTCTGTTAGCCAGTGTTTGAAGCACCTTGGTACAGGCTTCAGAGCTACCATCATTCACTAAAACAATCGGATAACCATAGACTAAAACTTCGTCTAAGGTTGTTGATATGGCGTCTTCATGATTGTAGACAGGAATAATAATCGCCGGCTTAAAATTATTATTCGAAACAGATTCGTCCACTGGAGTGCACTCCTTTGCTAGAAAGGTACTGGAAGGCGAGACGATTTTTCTTTGGTAGAAACTCAAGCTTCAAGGTGACTTCTGAATCGGGGAAAATAATTTGCTGAAACTTAATTGCTTCTAAGCGGACAAATTTTCCAGAAAAAGCGAAGACTTTTCTACCGTAATGTTGTGCCCAATGGGTTTGTGCAATGCCAGGTAAGATAGGGTTGCCATCAAAGTGGCCCTCAAAATAAACTAATTCCGCTGGTATATGAAAAGTAAATTCGCAGTGATTGTTTGAGTGCTTGCGATCTAGCTCGGTTGGCCATTTTGGCTGAACTGGCTGGAATAAGGTTTGTAGTGATTCCATTGGGAGTTTGCCCTGCTGGTTATAGGGTAATGCTTTTACAAAGCGCCACCGTCTTGGTAGTAGTACAGGCTCAAAGGATGCTTTTAATTGCGTCTTAAGTTGCGTTGCGAGCCATTTTTCAGATCTTTGTTTGAGTAGGGATAAGCCCAAGTTGCTTAATTCGATGACAACGGCGACTTCTTCCCGTTTTCTGACAACAACCAATGCTTTTGCTGTGTGGACCCATTCGCTCTCTTCAAGGCACTTTTCTAGTTTGGCAAGCGATAAGCGTTTGCCCTCTACTTTTACAATACGGTCTGTTCTACCTCGTAAATAAAAGCGGTCTTCAGCAATTTGCTCAATATTATCCGATAACGCTTGATACTCTGGGGCAATATGAGCGCCTATCGCTAGAAAACGGCCCGATGTCGAGGTGGCTTCTAGTTTAACGTTAGGCAATAGGGTCCAGTAATCTTGGTCTTTTTTAGATTGGTTTCGCCATGCTAGCGCGCCGGTTTCAGAACTGCCATAAATTTCAAATATGGGGGCATTTAGCAATTGAGCGGCGTAGAGGCTGTCTTCATATTTTAATGGTGCCGCAGATGAAATGGTTGCCTCGCATTTGCCTGCTAAGCCTAACCAGTCAAGTTGGTCGTTTAAGCGTTTCAGGTGAGCGGGTGTAGAAATCAAAATGAAGCGCTCACACTGTGTGGCTAGGTGGTAAATGTCCTCGGTAAATGGACAATGTTTAGCCTGAAATATCTGTCCTTTTACTAATGGCCAAAATAGTCGAAAGGTTAGGCCGAAAAGGTGTTGATGGGTGACCGTTGACAGCACCATGGCAGAGGCTGAAAGCGGCCATAGTAATTCTAAAGACGCGAGTTCATGATCAATTTGCTCAAGCGTTCTGATGATGGGCTTAGGTTCACCGGTAGATCCTGATGTGTAAACTTCCAGTGCCGGAAAGCTCTTTTCTAAGGTGTTCCAAAGAGGCTGGGCCAAGCTGTTTTCATCAAAACCGTCCGCCAGTTGCCATACGCTAGCTTGATCACCAACAAGACTAAATTCACCAATAAAGCCCGCGACGTTTGCACTCAGGCGTGTGACGGTTGCTTCGCAGTTATCACTGGGAATACAAGCCATGCATTTGGAGTGCCATAGGGCAAATAGAATCGCTAAAAACTCAATTGCATCGTTGTGATACACCGCCCACTTTTGTTTCGGGACGAGTGGCAGGCGTGTTTGCCAAGCTGCTACCTTGGTGCAAAATTGTCTTTTGCTGATGACTTGGCCGGCCAGTATGGCAATAGGCTTGTCATTTGTGTCTGATAACCATGTAGAAAGCTTTTTCATAAACGGCGTTTAACTCGATAGCGGATAAGCCATTCACCAGAAACCAATGTGCCTATCAATATGTATGCTAAAAAACCATTGTAAAACAGCCATGTTTCGTTAGATGTCCATAGGGCTGTGAAGAAAGCGATGCTGCCATTAATGGCAAAAAATGCACACCATACTTGAGTTACCTTTCTGGTATAGGCGACTGCCTCAGGAGGCAAGTCTGGCTCTTTTAAGCGGGCGAGCTTTTCAACGATGCTTTGTTTGGCATAAAGGCTGCTGCTAAACAGGATTAACATGGCTAGGTTGACGGTCACAGGGTACATTTTTAACCCTTCTAGATCCCCTATGAAATAAGCAATGACTAATATTGCTAGGGCCGAAAAAATAAGGACTTTACGCATGCTGCTTTGTTTTTCTATGCGCCATCTTAATGCGAGTAGCACGACGAGAAAATACAGGACTACACTCGGTTCAAAACGATTAAGCCCAAAGTACACAATAAAAGGGTACGAAATCGTGATGATGACCAGAATGCTTTTGAGTAACATGGTACAGCCTTAAGATGTCATTAGTTTTTCAACAGCAGTCACAACATCTTCAACCGTTCGGACCATTTTGAAATCTTCCGGTTTGACTTTTTTTCCTGTCATCTTCTTAAGTTCAACGACCAAGTCGACGGCATCAATACTATCAATATCCAGATCTTGGTATAAATTTGAGCTTGGTGTTATGTCTTCTACAGATAACTCAAACAATTCCGCTAGGATATTGCATACCCTATTGTAGACTTCTTGGTTAATATTCGTCGTGCTCACGAGTTTGTTCCTCTGTGTGATTCAACCAGTGCGGCAAGAGCGTTGATGCTCGCAAAGTGATCATGGGTTTCTTTTGAATCCGCTTTCAATTTAATGCCATATTGTTTTTGTAGTGCGAGACCAATTTCTAAGGCATCAATTGAATCTAGGCCAAGGCCTTCTA
Organism: Marinomonas transparens; assembly: GCF_016463975.1. Classification (GTDB taxonomy): domain Bacteria; phylum Pseudomonadota; class Gammaproteobacteria; order Pseudomonadales; family Marinomonadaceae; genus Marinomonas; species Marinomonas transparens. Next base: position 36,669 of record NZ_JAEMNX010000017.1, read on the forward strand.
CGAAGAGTGGTTCTGCGTCATCAATTTCATCTGCTTCTATGTCTTCCAGATCGAGTGCTGTAATGATCATTTCTTTTAGTTCTAACTGTAAGTTAGCCATTTAACTTTAACTCCGAATTAAAATAGTTCGTTAGGTCATAGGTCAGTTTTCTTGCTGCGACGGAGGGTGAGCTTCCATCTAGGTAATCGCTTATTGCGATCTTGTTTTTTACCCGAATCGTAAAATGTGCACGTTTTTTAGGGATCTGATACCAGCGGTCACTTTTTGTCAGTGTCGATGGTGTGCAGTTAATTATAACTGGTGTAATGTCTGCTTGAGTGCGGATAGCAATATTTGCCGCACCGCGTTTTAGTGTTAAAGCTTGCTTGGGTGTTGACCGAGTCCCTTCGGGAAAAACAATTAAAGCGTGATTCTTAGAAAAAGCCTGAGAGGCCATGTCGATTACTTCTTCGTTATTTTCATTAATAATGTACCCTGCGGTTTTTATCGGACCTCGGGTGAAAGGGTTTTTAGCTAATTTTCCTTTTACAACACAGTTTGCATTGGGCACGAAAGCGATTAAAAAAACCACATCAATTAACGATGGATGATTGGCTAGGATCAGTTGAGCATCCTTTAATTTAGATAGGTCTTTCGTTTCGTAACTGAGCACACCGAGTGTTCGCATCAGCTCAATGTAGAAGTGAAAGGCATGGTGAATAATGGCCTGTGCTCTGCCTTCACGAACTAAAGTCGTCGCTGGAAGACAATACAAAATAGGTATGGCGATAATGGGCAGTAAAATGCCCCCCAGTCCAAATATAAAGAAACTAAACGCAGTAGCGAGCCAGCGCCAACAATATTCTATGTTACTCAACAAAATACTCTACCTCTTGATGATCCATTCAGTATTGAGCTGCTTATTCAAGAAATGCGCAGTGCTGGATTGATGGCAAAGTAGTGCAATAAGTTCTTTTAACTCATCGTCTTGAGGTGAGCTAGTCGATTTGTTTAGCGGCTGGTTTTCTAAAGAAAGAGTCTCTCCTTCTTGCCGGCTTAAAACGATGGCAATGGCATAGGGGAATAAAGGCGAATCAGCAAATGGCTTGTAAAGATCCGGAAGAGGCATATCACAAATAATGCAGAGTACTTGGTCGTGTACTTGTAATTGGCTGGCCGCTTCCAATAACGCTAAGGGGATTAGGTTTTCTGTTGCTGCGATAGCGGTGGTTTCACTTGGGTCTTTACGGGCAATAGAAAGTAAGCCGCTGACTGCATTGTGTACGGCTAAACTAAAAGAGGTCGGTGAAAGCGGTTCATTTTTTGCGATGGATTCAAGCAAGGACAAGGTTAAGCCGACATCGCCATGGCGTGAAGCGAAGACTAGGGGAATGTGTTGACCCTCTGCAAGCATAGGCATGCTTGCTTCTACCGCGCATTTTCCAATAGCAGAAAATCGTCTACGTAGCATTAAAGGCAGTTTTTTTAAGGATGGGTTCCGCTGTTTTTCTGATGATTGGTTTTTGTCGTTTAACCAATTTCCCCAAGAATCAATGGACTCCAGACTTGGTGCATATGCATTCCAAGTCTTGAGTTTAAAACTTAGCACTTTTCATATTCCCTATATTTACTGTGTCTGCAACAGTGACTGCCTTAAGAATGCTATCTTACTTCTTACGAACACGGATTTTACTTATGAAGGAGTGTCTATGTAAAGAAAATCACGGAGTTCATTTCAAATGTCTGTATATATTGCGGTTTTTAATGTTTTTCCACGAACTTCAATGCAAAAAGCCTTTTTTTCCTATAAAAAGAACTGATGTAAATTGGATATGGTCAGCACAGGTAGGTCGTTTTAAATGCAGCAAGTAATTGAGCTATTCCTTACAGACAGTGAAAAAATATCAGACGATCTGTTGAATCGCCTTTTGAGCCGTTTGCCTGATGCTCAAAAGGCGAAGGCGCTTAAGTTTGAAACTCATAAAAGACGCAGAGAGTTTATCGTTGGGCGGACATTATTGTTACAAGCTTTGGTTACTTATAATGCGTTTTCTGCTTTGCCTGATATCTTGGAAAAGCCATCTTCAGCACCAGAGCTAAAAGGCGTAAATGACTGGTATCTCTCTATTTCACATAGTCACCAACTAGTTTGTTGCGTGCTACATAACTCTCCTATTGGTGTGGATATTGAGTTTAAAAAGGACATAACAAACCCGATTGAAAAGAGTCACTTTTTTATGACTGCGGAAGAGGTGGCTGAATTAGAACTCTTGGTGAGTGACGAAGCAAAAAAACACTATTTTTATCAGGTTTGGTGTACAAAAGAAGCCATTTTTAAAGCATTGAGCCCAGCTGAACAAAATACAACTAGTTTACACACATTGCCCTATTCCGGTGTTGTTGACGGCGAGAAGAGGTGGTCAATATTCGATACTGATATTGAAAACTACCATCTTTCTCTTGCTTATATGGGGAAGGTTGAGCGGGTGCAGCTTAGACAGATTGACTTGCTTTCTTTGATCTGAATAAGCTGCATGGTGCTTTAACTTTGCAGGTTTTTGTCAGTGTTTACTGGCCACTTCTCCCCATAATCTTTCTATCCTGCTATCTCGGCCACAGCTGGCGCGATAGTAGCGATAGCGAATCGGGTTCTTCTTATAATAGTCTTGGTGATATTGCTCAGCTGGGTAGAAGGTTTTGGCTGGTAACAGTTGTGTGACTATATCGGCTTTAAAGGGCTTGGTTTTCTCTACTTTAGCGAGAGAAGCTTGAAAAACCGCTTTTTGGTTGTCGTTTTGATAAAACATGGCGGTTTTGTATGGGCTGCCTTTATCACAGAACTGGCCTTTTGGGTCCGTTGGATCGATGGTTTTCCAGTAGTAATCAGAGAGTGTTTTTAATGACACGATTTCATCGTCGAAGGTGATTTTCGCGGCTTCGAAGTGGCCTGTCTCTTTAGAGGATACCTGCCTATAGCTTGGGTTTTCTGTGTGTCCTCCTGTGTAGCCAGAGACCACATCGAGTACGCCTTGTACTTTTTCAAAGTCAGATTCGACACACCAAAAACAACCGCCAGCGACAATCATGGTTTGGTGAGCGGCTTGTGATGCGCCGCTGAAGGTCGCTGTAGCGAATACTAGCAATCCCAATGTGGTGTTTAATATCTTCATTTCAAATGCCCTTTAATCATTAACCGATTATGTTATGTGGTTCTTTGACGTTTCAGAGAGTGGTTTTCTTACAGTGAAAGGTAAAACATTTGTCGTTGACGAATTCTATATATGTTTAACATATTAAAGTCATCTAAATTATCAATTAAACAAATATAGACTTGTCTTATAGTATGCGTATCAGTCAATGACGTTTGCTGTGATCAAACCGTAGATCTAAGCCGTTTTTTCAAATTTTAATGGGGTAATTATGAGTGCATTTGTTACTGAGCGTGTGTTAAGTGTCCATCACTGGGATGATAATTTATTCAGCTTTAAAACCACTCGGAATCCGAGCTTACGTTTTGACAATGGTCAGTTTGTGATGATTGGTTTAGAAACCGAAACACGTCCTTTGATGCGTGCTTACAGTATTGCGAGCCCGAACTATGAAGAGCATTTAGAGTTTTTCAGCATTAAGGTCGAAAATGGGCCATTAACTTCTCGTTTGCAACATTTACAGGTTGGGGATGATATTTTAGTGAGCCGTAAACCTACTGGTACCTTGGTGACACGGGATTTGCATCCGGGTAAACACTTGTATTTATTATCAACCGGTACTGGGTTAGCGCCTTTTTTGAGCGTGATTCAAGATTTTGATGCTTATGAAGAGTATGAAAAAATTGTTTTAATTCATGGTGTACGCCATGTGAGTGAGTTAGCGTACGCTGACTTTATCGAAAAAGAATTGCCTAATAATGAGTTTTTTGGTGACCAAGTACGTGAAAAATTGATTTACTATCCAACAGTGACCCGTGAGCCGTTTCGTAATCAAGGTCGTTTGACGGATTTGATCCGCAGTGGCAAATTAGCACAAGACATAGGCTTGCCGCAGCTTGATCCAGCCAATGACAGGGTGATGATTTGCGGTAGCCCTAATATGCTCAAAGACACATCCGCTTTGCTTGATGAGTTAGGCTTTAAAGAGTCACCAAAAATTGGTGTGACAGGTGATTATGTCATTGAGCGGGCGTTTGTTGAACGTTAATACTTATTAGCAGATACATATTTTAGGAGATGTTATGAGTTCTGATACAAAGTCTAGTCAAGATTATCTTCCTCCAAAAGTCTGGAAGTGGGATGCCGGAAGTGGTGGTAAATTTGCCAACATCAATCGTCCAATATCGGGTGCGACCGCTGAAAAGGTTTTGCCTGTTGGTCAGCATCCACTGCAATTGCATTCTCTTGCTACGCCGAATGGTCAGAAGGTGACCATCATGCTAGAAGAGCTTTTAGCCATGGGGAAAACCGAAGCAGAATACGATGCTTACCTGATTAATATTGGTGAAGGTGATCAGTTTTCTTCTGGCTTTGTGGAGATCAACCCGAACTCTAAAATTCCTGCCTTGATGGATCACAGCACGACACCACCGACACGCTTATTTGAGTCTGGCTCTATCCTCCAGTATCTTGCTGAAAAATTTGATGCATTGATTCCGAAAGATGTTGCGGCGAAAGCCGAGTGCCGTAATTGGTTATTTTGGCAAATGGGCTCTGCGCCTTATTTAGGCGGCGGTTTTGGCCACTTCTACGCTTATGCACCGACTAAAATGCAGTACCCGATTGATCGTTTTACCATGGAAACTAAGCGCCAATTAGATGTATTGGATAAGCAATTAGCGAGTAATACTTATATGGCAGGCGAAGAATATTCGATTGCTGATATTGCGATCTGGCCTTGGTATGGCAATTTAGTCTTAGGTAACCTGTACGATGCGGCGGAGTTTCTTGATGTGGCCAGCTATAAAAATGTTCTACGTTGGGCGAAAGCTATTGAGCTGCGTCCAGCGGTAAAACGTGGTTGTGTAGTTAACCGCGTGTGGGGAGAGGGACAACAACTTGCTGAGCGTCATGATGCCTCTGATCTCGATGCTTTAGGCTTGTAACCCCACCTTCAGGTGATATCGCTAGCCTCATAAGTCTAGGGCCAAGGTAGTTGGAACTAGACTTATTCGTTTCATGCGCAGGAACGCGTTAATGGCAAAGGCGCAGGTCTGCCAATAAAATAGCCTTGGCCTTTATTGACGCCTAACTCTTTGAGTGTGTGCAGTTCTTTTGCGCTTTCGATACCTTCAGCAATAATCTCACACTGTATTTCTTTCGCAAATGTACAAAGCGCAGAGGCCAGTGCACATCGCTTTCTATCCATATGAATCTCTTTTGTTAGGCTCAAGTCTAATTTAATAATATCTGGCTCTAGTTCTAGAATGTGAGTGAGGTTGGAATAGCCGGTTCCCACATCATCTATTGCCAGCTTTACCCCTTCTCTTCTTAAAGGGGAAAGCGCTTTTTGGAAGGCTTGATAGTCTGCAATAGGCTGGTGTTCGGTGATTTCAATTAATACATTGCAAGCCAGATGACCTATGGTTTTTTCTAATGCCCCGCTGAGTATGTAGTCGGGTGAAGTATTAATCGATAAGTAGCGGTTATGGTCGCGAAAGTAGTAATCAAGCTTAAGCGCAGACTTCACTGCGAGCATTTCAAGCTTCTCGCCCATCCCCACCAGTTGTGCTTCTTCAAACCAAATATCGGGTGTGACATAAGGGTCGCTGTTAAAGCGGGCAAGGGACTCATAGCCACTGATATCGTTGGTAGTGAGATCAAGGATAGGCTGGTAATGCATGGTAATAAAATTATTGTCTAGGATTGTATTAATCCGATTTTCTACTTCATGGTGCTTGTGTTTTTGCTTGCTATGAGAGTCGAGGGTTTTGCCAATTAGGTCGGAGAAATAAGTGATAATTGACAGGTCTCTGTCATTGAGGGTGTTATCTGATTTGTTTTGAAAACAGTAAATGGCGCCATAAAGAGCGCCATCTTCTAGGTAAATAGGCGCCCCTACAAAGGAGCCAATGTGAAACATCTGAGTAGACGGTAGCTTACAGGCCGTTGGGTGTTTAAACGTGTCTTGAATAAGGCCAGGAATAAGCCCTTCAACCAATGCTCGGCAGTAGGAGTTTTGATAAGGATGAGGGGCCTTACTTTGAGGAAAGGTACTGGTTGGGGAGGCATCTAAATAGCGAAAGTACAAGTTATCATCTTTTACTTCAGAGATGATGGCGATGTCCATTTTTAGATAAACTCTTATTGCTGAAACTATGCCTTCTAGTTCTTCCATGGTTGCTGCCGTAGGTGCTTTTTTCTCGGATAAAATGAATTTTTCTATTGTATCAACTTGCATTTTTTCCTCACTTTGAACGATGTCTGTTCAAGCTTTAGGCTAGGGGCTTGATTAAACCTATTGTTTTGTTGAAACCCGATATAGTGAGTGTAGTCTTTGGCAGACATTTGACAGTGGTTATTATGCGTACATTTGTTGGATCTATGTATCGCTTATTGGGAGAGATTGCTTGCTTTGTAACAAAGAGAACATCTCATCCGCAGGCATAGGGCGAGCGAAGTAATAACCTTGTCCATAAAGGCAGTTCATCTGCTTGAGCATCTCTAACTGGGCTTGGTTTTCAATACCTTCTGCGATGGTTTGATTGCCAAAGGAATTGGCTAAGGTGAGTGCGGCCGCTACGATGATTTGTTTTTTAGGGTCGATATTAATCTCCGTAATAAACGAGCGGTCAATCTTGATGGTATCCACATTTAGGCTGCTAATGTAAGACAAGGAGCTCATGCCTGTGCCAAAGTCATCAATAGCCAATTTGATGCCAGCTTCTTTAAATTTACTAAGGCGAGGTGCAATTTGCTCAATAGTAATGTTGGTAGAAGATTCGATTAATTCGATTTCCAACATATTAGGGCTAATGCGAAGCTCGTCTAGTAGTTGAAGCGTAAAGTTTAATAGTCCTGGATCAAGTAGGTTATAGGGCGATAGATTGATGGCAACAGGAATGTGAACGCCTTGTTTTTGCCATTCAGCAAGTTGAGTTATTGCCGCGTGAATAATGTAGCGACCAAACTCTTGAACCCGCCCACTATGTTCCACCAAGTCAATAAAGCTATGGGGCGTTAGTATGCCATCCGTAGGGTGATGCCAGCGGGCTAAACCTTCCACACTCGCAATGCGACCAGTACTTAGTTCTACTTTAGGCTGGTAATACAATTTAATTTGATGCTGTACCAGTGCTTCTCCTAAGTCTGCACGTAGGCGCAAGCGCAAGCGATCAATTTCTGTATCTCGCTCATTGAAGAGGCTCCAACCAGTACGCTCTTGTTTGGCGTCGTACATGGCGGTGTCCGCACCAATGATCAAGGCTTCTGCATTGGTGGCATGGGTGGGATAATGGCAAATACCAATGCTGGCGCCTGTGTTGATCGCCAATTTGTTGATCATGACAGGCTCGTCGCAAACTAAAACCAGTTCTTTAGCGAGTAGAATGGCTTTTTCAATCTCAAGGTCTGGAGCCCAAACAATGAATTCATCACCCCCTACACGTACTAGGGTGTGGTTATTTTCTAAGGTCGCTGAGATTCGTTGCGACACTTTCTTTAATAAAGTATCCCCTGCGGCGTGTCCGAAAGCATCGTTTACTTCTTTAAACTTATCCAAGTCAATCACAAATAAACTGCCACTCACTTGCTCTTCTATTAATGCGTCATCTACTTTCGCTAGCTCGGCGAGTGGTGTATCAGGCATTAGGTCTTGCAGTAAGTTCGTTAAATACAGTCTGTTAGGTAAACCGGTAAGTGAGTCATGGGTTGCTAATCTTGCGAGGGCGTCATTTTTGTCTTGAACGCGTTTAGTCATCCAAGAAGAAATCGTGATTGCCAGCCAAGCAGCCAGCCAAAAAATCATAATTGAGGTAATAGATAAACGTCGAATAATAAGACTAAGAGCTTCTTCAATACTCTTCGGTGCTTCAATGATGAGGATGTTATAGTCTTGCATTTCTACCACTTGCCAAAGAAAGCGTTGTCCATCGAGCTTCTCCACACCATTCGCCATCGGGTTCATGCTTTCTTGCTTTTTTATCGTTAGACGCTTCTTGAGGGACACGATTTGATAGATGCTCATGTTGTTACTAAGTGTCCAATCAAAGTCTTTGCTACGGGCTTCTACATATAGGCTGTTGGCACGGATATGATCGTTTAGGTAAATAAGGTTAACGAGCTCGGCCATGCGTTCTTCTAGGTTATCTTCGCCTTCGTCACCTTCCTCAAGTAATTCTGCATGAAGCAGCATGGCTTGCCGGTGAAGGGAGGTTTGCTCGGCGTTAATACCTAGGTCAGAAGCAAGTCGATAGGAGACAGTGACATAAATAGTAGAAACCAAAAGAGCAACGCCTAGGCAAACAACAATAAGCCTTAAGCGGAAGGATTTGTCTCTTTGGAATTCTAAAATTGGTGGCATGGGGTCTCTTAGGCTGCGCTATTTTTGTTAGAAGGCAGTGTGCTGATATTAGATAGCTGATAAACAGGGCACCATCCGACGAGTAATGAAATAAAGTTGAGCGTACCAAAAATACCTAACAGAATTTCTAAAAGAGGGTCTTGTAGAAAATCCCCATTGAATAGCGCCAGTCCAGTTAGTACTAGGCCGACTACGCCTCGAATGGTACGGTCAATAATATGCAGGTTCTTGGTAATCGCCATGTTTTGCCTTCATTGAATTTATTTTTAATAGGCTAAATTTTCGACCCTGTGTGATGGATAAACAAGCTGAATACTGTAATGAAGTGCATATTTAGGTACTAAGGATGTTGTCGATATTCTGTTTGTAATCTTATCTATTAGGGCCTCAGGTTTGCATGAAGCTGGTGAATGTCTCTATTTAAAGGGGGTGGGGGCATTCTTATATTGTCTGGAAAAGATATTTTTACTATGTGTTTTTTTGTAACAGAATGATCATTATCAATACTAGTATTAGGCAATTAAGGAATTACTGTCATCACAATTGAATTTTTACCTAGGAACTATAGATATAGAAGGTCTTTGGTCTAAGTACCAAAATTTTCTAATGGAGTCTTCATATGACAACTACTGAAAATGCATTATTCTCCCCCATTCAATTAGGCGATGTAGCGCTTAATAATCGTTTTATCATGGCGCCCTTAACCCGTTGTCGCGCTGTCGATCATCAGCCTAATGCACTGATGGCTGAATACTATGCACAACGTGCGAGTGCGGGTTTATTGATTACGGAATGCACCATGGTGACAGAAGGTACCTCGGCTTTTGGTAATGATCCGGGTATTTACTCTGAGCAGCAAATAGAAGGCTGGAAACTGACAACCGATGCGGTACATAAAGCAGACGGGCGTATTTTTATGCAAATTTGGCATGCTGGTCGCGCCGCTCACCCACTGTTAAATGGCGGTAAAGACTGTGTTGCCCCCAGTGCCATTGCCATCGACGATGAAACCCATACCCCGGAAGGTAAAAAACCTTATACGGTGCCTCACGCGTTAACGAAAGAAGAAATAGTGGATCTCGTCAATGATTTCCGCCAAGCAGCGATCAATGCTAAAGCGGCTGGTTTTGATGGTGTCGAAATTCATGGCGCTAATGGTTATCTAATAGACCAGTTCTTACGTGATGGTAGCAATCAACGCACCGACGAATATGGTGGTTCACTGGAAAATCGTGCTCGTTTCTTAAGCGACATTATTCACGCCGTGACAGAGGTGATGGGCAGTGGTCGTGTTGGCCTTAGACTATCGCCACTAAACAGCTTTAATAGCATGAAAGACAGTGACCCCATTGAATGGACGCGCTTTTTAACGAGTCACTTAAATCAATTTAACCTCGCTTATCTACACCTAATGCGTGCTGATTTCTTTGGCGTACAAGCGGCGGATGTGGTGACGGTTGCCCGTAAAAATTACCAAGGACACCTGATGGTAAATATGGGTTACAGTGCTGAAGAAGCGAGCCAAACGTTAGCGAATAAACAAGCCGATAGTGTGGCATTTGGTACCGCCTTTTTAGCCAACCCTGACCTTCCACAGAGAATAAAAGTAGGCAGCGAATTGAATGCGCCAGATCAAAATACTTTTTATTCTCCGGGTGCTGAAGGCTACACAGACTATCCTTTTATGACGGCGTCTTAAACGTTAAAATTCTTAACGGCTTTAGATCAGAGTAATAAAAAAAGAGGCCCAAATGAAAGGCCTCTTTTTTTACATCATAATTTATTTCCCCTTGTCTTGTCGGTGCCGTGTTTGCTCTCGATTAACCATCTTGCTAAAGGTCTTCATGTGTTGCTTTTGTGCGTACGAGCCTTGTGCGGTACGGGCATTAAAAGCGTTTTCCTTGAGTAGTTTCTGATAATTATCCCAGTGCGATTGCGTCAATGACCCGCTCTCTAACGCTGCTAGTATTTGGCAGCCGGGTTCGGTTTGATGAGTACAGTTGGTAAATTTACACTGCTGTGCAAAATTGACTATGTCGCCAAAGGTTTGCTCTATGCCTTCCTGAGCATTGAGCAATTGCAACTCACGGATACCGGGTGTATCAATGAACAAGACACCTTGTTCATTGATCAGTAACTGCCTTGATGTGGTTGTGTGTTTGCCTTTGTCATCGTCTTCGCGTATTTCTCCAATAGCTTGAAGATTAACCGAATCAGATGATTTCTCAGTTCGAACGTGAGTGAACAGCGCATTTATCAGAGAAGACTTGCCCACCCCAGAAGAGCCAACCATAGCAATGGTAGTTCCCACTTGTAGGAAATGCGTCAGCGATAAAAAGGAGTCGGGTTTTAGCATTGAAATGGTCATGACCTCAGACACCTTTAAAGCCCGAACTTGGTCTAAAAAAGAATCTACATCGTCAGTTAAATCGATTTTATTGAGCACAATAACTGGCTCAATATGAGATTCGTAAGCCATAGCAAGGTAGCGTTCTAATCGTTTGAGATTAAAGTCACTATTCGCACTGGTAACGATGAATAGGTAGTCTAGATTCGCCGCCATCAGCTGGCGTTTTTGATTGCTCAACCGCTCTAATTGGTTCTTAGCGTCGAGTACCTGAACGATCCGCAAGTGCTCATGAGTGCGTTGAGCGATAACCCAATCACCCACACAGAAATGCTCACTCACGGGGTGAAAGCTGTCAGGGCAGAGCAACTCAACCTCGCCTTCTGACCAAGTACTACCTAGGCCCTTGATGACAGATCGATGTACTGCACTGATGCGAAAAATCTCCAGTTCATTGCTTTGCAGTTTTTCAAAGGTGTCTGTGTCGATTTGCTGTAGAAAAAAGTGACTCCAACCCAAAGGTTGTAATGTTGAAATATTCAATGTTTAGCTCCGGCTAAAAAAATAGTTAAGTAAAAACTAAAACGCCGGATGCGACAGTGCGAATCAAGACACTTAGAAAGGGGCCTTAAAAGAGAAACAGTTCGCAGAAAACTGAAATGAAGGCTGTTGAAAGTACTAAAAGCCTATTTTAGAAGCTAACGCTCTGTGCTGTCTGAGTCGGCGTTGAATTGAATACAATCATTAAAAATCTCCTTGCCCTGTTGAATAAGGTTCCATATTGGTGGCGTTTTTCAAATAGGTCAAGCCTAAGGATCTTCCCTAGATTGGGTGAGTTGTAAAGAATGTGTGAGAAAACGATGATGAGTCATTATTTTTTATTATAGTTGAGTTAAGTCATGATGAAGGTCACGGCTTTTTATTTCTAAAGTAAGTAAACTCTCTAAGGTAAAAGACTTATTAGAGTTTTCACATCATAAGTGACGTAGACATGGACTTTACTGGCACGCTAATTTCCGCTTTTCCTATTGTTTTACTGATTTGGTTAATGACCAAAAAGCAGGCGGTGCCTTCGCATATCGCTTTGCCTATCACCGCGTTGTTAGTGGGCTTGATCCAGCTATTGTATTTTCAGGCAGACGGTCGTTTATTGGTCGCCAATAGCATTTCTGGTGTGTTATCCGTGCTTACGCCCATCTCTATTATTGCTGGGGCTATTTTACTGAACCGAGTGCTGGCCCTATCGGGGGCCGAGAGTGTGATTGCCCAATGGTTAGAGTCCATCAGTACTAACGCTGTCGCGCAATTGATGATTATCGGTTGGGCCTTTGCTTTTATGTTAGAAGGGGCGTCTGGCTTTGGTACGCCAGCCGCCATTGCTGCCCCCATGCTGGTGGGCTTGGGGTTTCATCCTCTCAAGGTGGCGATACTCGCGCTAATCATGAACTCGGTGCCAGTTTCTTTTGGGGCGGTGGGGACACCTATTTGGTTTGGGTTAGAGACATTAAATCTAAGCCAAGAGCAATTGCTTGACGTATCGAGTCAAACGGCCTTAATCAACTCAGTGGCTGGTCTGGTTATTCCTATTCTGGCGTTAAAATTCGTGGTCAGTTGGCAGCTGATCCGTAACAACATTGCCTTTATTTTCCTCAGTATATTGTCCTGTACCTTACCTTATTACTGGATTGCCAGTTGGAATTATGAATTCCCTTCTTTGATCGGCGGCGCGATTGGGTTGGTGGTGAGTATTTTCCTAGCTAAGCGGCATATTGGATTGAAAGCCCATGAGAACGATTTACCAAGAGGCAAAAAGGTCGAGTTTCATAAACTCGCATTGGCCGCCTCCCCACTGGTCTTATTAATTGTTATTTTGATCGTCACCCGTATTGGGCAGCTAGGTATCAAAGACTTATTGACCGATACTAGCCATTGGCTGGGTATTGACCTTGGCGGTACTTATTTCAGCATCAGCCCGTCTTTGGTGTTATCGGTTGAACATATCTTGCAGACCTCGGTGAGCTGGTCTTATAAGACGCTGTATGTACCCGCGTTGATTCCTTTTTTGCTGGTGGTGCTGATTGCCATTCCTGTACTTAACATGTCTCGTGCAAAAGCGTTTGAGGCTTTTGTCGATACAGGCCGTCGTATTAAATTGCCATTGGTATCGCTAGTTGGTGCACTCATCATGGTGAACTTCATGATGCTAGGAGGAGATAACTCGCCGATCTTTTTGATCGCGCAAACCTTCTCTAGTTTGACGGGAGACAGTTGGTCTTACTTTGCCGCCTTTCTTGGCGCTTTAGGGAGCTTCTTTTCTGGTTCTTCGACGGTTTCTAATCTGACATTTGGTGGCATTCAACAGAGTATTGCAGAGCAAGTTGGCTTGCCGATTACCCTTGTACTCGCCCTGCAATCTGTTGGTGCCGCTATGGGCAATATGGTCTGCATCAACAACATCATCGCTGTAGCGACTATTTTAGGTATTGAAAATAAAGAAGGCCATATAATCAAACAAACTATATTGCCTATGGTGATCTACGGCGTGGTTGCCGCGCTGGTAGGGGCTGCTTTGATAGTGATGTAAGTTAGACTTTTGAAAGGGTATGGAATTGTTGAGATATAAAACTACTACCGTATTCATGTCGTTGTTTTGCTGAGTGGATGTTTGACAGAAAATAAAGGGGCTTCGTTATTATGAAAACTAATTGGCAGTATCCAGAGCCACGAAAAGGACTTCTCGGTGCTTTTGACAAGTTTGTCGGTCCTGGTGCCACATCTACTGAGATTATTCTGCAGCTAGGGATACCATTTATTGTGCTAATCACTGCGCCACTTTATGCCGCGGCGATTAGTGTTGAATGGAGCTTTATGCAGTATTGTCTTTGTGGGTTATTAGCTTTCGATATTGCAGGAGGCGTTATTACTAACTCAACGTCGAGCGCAAAACGTTGGTATCACAGAAAAGAACAAACATTTTCCAAACATTTCAGTTTCGTTGTCTTGCACCTGTTTCACCTTCTTTTGGTGTCTTGGGTCTATCTATCATTAGACCTATTATGGGTAGGCTATTCAGGCGGGTATTTACTGGTTGCAGCAATAATCATTCTCTTAGTCCCTCAATATTTACAGCGGACGATCTCATTATTATTTTATGCCATTGCTGTATTACTTGTTCTGTATGCTTTTGAAACGCCATATGGGCTGGAGTGGTTTTTACCATTGTTTTATTTGAAACTGTTGGTGAGCCACTTAGTAAAAGAAGAGCCCTATCGACCATAAAAGGGCAGTTTAAATTTAAAAACAGTGGGCGTAGGGGAATATGAGTCAACTCACTATCATTATTATTGCCGCTTGGCTTGCAGGTTTAGCTGGTTGCATTGGTGGGATTGTTGCCTTGGTTTCTGGCGGTGAAAATACCGAAACAAAGAGCGAGATAAACCACGGCATAATTGCCTTTGGTGGCGGTATTCTCATTGCCGCGGTGGCGTTTGCGTTACTGCCTGAAGCCATGGCTGTGCTTCGTCCTGTCGTTCTTGGTGCGATGTTCTGTTTTGGTGGATTGTTGTTTTGTTTATTGGATGCGTTGTTAAGCCGACATGGTGGCCCCAAGGCGCAGCTGTTAGCCATGCTAATGGACTTTTTACCGGAAGCCTTAGCCCTCGGTGCTGTTTTTGTACATGACCCCCATCTCGGTATATTACTCGCTGTTTTTATTGGTGCTCAGAATTTACCTGAGGGTTTTAATGCTTTTCGGGAAATGGAAAACTCTGGCATTCGTTCTCGTATGGCGCTGTTGATTCTGTTCGCTATTAGCTTATTTGGGCCGCTGGCAGCATGGGCCGGATACGCCTTGCTTCAGGATCAAGCGATAATAACTTCTAGCATCATGGCCTTTGCTGGCGGTGGCATCGTTTATCTCATCTTTCAAGACATTGCTCCCCAAGCGAAGATTAACCAACATTGGGTGCCAGCACTCGGCGCGGTATTGGGCTTCGCGGTTGGGATGATAGGAAAGCAAGTACTATAATTGAGCTTGCTGTCGATTAGGTTTTTTGATGAATTAAGAAACCAGACAACACCTCGCTTCGGCGCGCAAGCGCGCAAACATCCGCTCGGCATTGATCTGGTTTTTATCTGGATATTGAAGAATCAAATTAGACAAAACGTCTGATTGGAGTGAGTGCCTAGATGTTTCTGATACATTAAAGTGCTTATTTAATGATCAATTTAAAAATTAAATGACCTTTAAATAGGTTGATTAAAGGTACTTTTAAATGACTGCTAGAATTCTATCCTTGAGGCTGTGAGTATTACAGAGTTCAAAGCCAACCCAATAAAGTCGCTAGCAGTGCGAATGGGGAAGCGATTGCGATACTGAATCGTAACGAACCTGCGTTTTACTGTGTACCAGCTGAAGCTTATGAAACGTTAATGGATAAGCTGGAAGACATGGAACTGATACTACTCGCGAAGGAACGCGCCAATGAAGAAAACGTCTCAGTCAGCATCGCTGACTTATAAACTCGAATTCAAAAAGAGTGGCAGAATCAGCTTTACGAGGTAGTGTGGTTTCGTTTATTCATTAAAAAGCGACTCCATATATGGGCATAATTAAGCGGTTAGAAGAATAAAGAATGGTTCATACGAAGAAGATAGCATTAGTTTTTTTACTGTGTCTATTGAGTACGTCATCAATTGCCGAAGAATGTGTGGTATTGCTGCATGGCATGGCGCGCACAGACCGATCCATGGATAAAATGGAAGAGGTATTAAAGGCGGAGGGTTATACCGTTATTAATTATGATTATCCCTCTACTCGTTACGACATCACCACCATTGCGAAAGAATACCTTCCCAAAGCGGTTGCTCAATGTAAGCCTGATGTGACAGTGAATTTTGTTACGCATTCTCTTGGCGGAATTGTTCTACGTAAATATTTGAGCATTAATATGTTAGAGAACTTAGGGCGAGTCGTCATGCTCGGGCCGCCGAATAAAGGCAGTGAGGTGGTTGATAAGCTTAAAAATATTCCAGGTTTTAAACTTATTAATGGCCCTGCTGGCATGCAGCTAGGAACAGATGATAGTAGTGCTCCTAATTCACTAGGACCTGTAAATTACCCTGTGGGTATTATCGCTGGTCGCTCTACTATTAATCCAATACTCTCTCAAATGCTGCCTAATCCAGACGATGGAAAAGTATCAGTAGAACGTACAAAGTTAGAGGGCATGACAGACCATATAGTGGTTTCTGTATCTCACCCGTTTCTAATGAGGGATAAAGACGTAATCCGGCAAGTTAAGGCATTTCTGCACGAAGGGGCTTTTGAAAGAAGGTAAAGCTCTCATTAGAGCGGTTACCCCTAATAAAACATCACTGTTGAGATGAATATTAGTCAAATAAAGAGTTTTTCCGCAATGCAAAGAATTCGATTTTCGTCGCTGTTTTATTTATCCCCAGAAGTACAAAAAGCCCAATGCCTTGCGTTAATAAGTTGCAGTTTTCTATCTGAGGCAGTGAGCTAATATAAAAACCTAGTTTTTCACCAACCCTAAGTAGTTTTCTATGCCTTTGATCTTATCTTCCGCGTGGTGGTTGACGTACAGCACGGTGGTTTCCGAGCCTTGGCAGATCTTCTCGATTAAGGCCAAAACTAGTTGGCGGTTCATGTCGTCTAACCCGAGGCAGGGTTCATCTAATATCAATAAGGGCGGGTGTTTGACCATGGCGCGGGCGATGAGCAACAAACGTTGGTCGCCGTAGGAAAGTTTGTTAAAGGGTTGGTCAGCGCGGTCTTTCATGCCGAGTAATGCTAGCCATTGGTCGGCGATTGCCTTTTGGTTATCGGATGATTTGGAATACATGCCGATGCTGTCGTAAAAGCCGGAAATAATCACGTTTTTACAGCTGGTGCTAACGCGGTATTCCCATTGCAAAGCGGTGGAGACATAGCCGATGAATTGCTTGATCTGCCAGATGCTTTCGCCATTGCCCCGTTGGAATCCGAATACAAAAATGTCGTTGGTATAACATTGGGGGTGGTCGCCGGTGATCAAGGACAAAACGCAGGTTTTGCCGCTGCCGTTTGGGCCACTTAGTTGCCAATGCTGGTTGGCTTCTATCGTCCAATCGAGTTTATCGACAATGATGGTATCGCCGTATTTGATCGTCGCTTGTTTGAGGGCGACCAAGGGTTGGTTAGGATCAAGGGCGGGCAAAGCCGATGTGGGGTCGGCATCTGGAATACTCAAATCGGTAGTTTTTAAATGCAGCAGTTGGTAAAGCTCGTTAAAAGCCGCTTTGTCTTGGCGTTCTATGGTCAGCGCCAAACGGCCTTTATTTGAA
Source organism: Marinomonas transparens (assembly GCF_016463975.1). Taxonomy (GTDB): domain Bacteria; phylum Pseudomonadota; class Gammaproteobacteria; order Pseudomonadales; family Marinomonadaceae; genus Marinomonas; species Marinomonas transparens. Next base: position 53,852 of record NZ_JAEMNX010000017.1, read on the forward strand.
CTGCTTTTATCTGAGCTGTCTTTATCAAGAAAGGCCACATGGGTGATGAAGTCGGGCATTTCATCAAAGCGGTTGAGCACCAACACCATGGGCGTGGTGTCTATGATGGATGCTAAATGCGCTTGCAACATGGCAAGGGTGTCGGCATCTAAACCATCAAAAGGTTCGTCTAAGATGAGTAAATCCGGCTTGCTAGACAAGGCGCGTATTAACATCACCTTGCGGGTTTCGCCCGTAGAAAGCTTACGAAAAGCGCGGTCGAGTAGGGGCGTTAGGCCGAACTTTTCTACCAGTGCCTTGGCCAGTGTTTGGTCTTCGCAGTGCTCGAAAATCATCTCATGGACTGGGGTGCCAATGGCGATCACATCCATAATATCGGCATCGTCTTTTTTCAGCTCTTTGGCGATCAATTCCGCTTGCGCTTCAAAGGAGACCAAACCAACTTTTTTAGGTAGGTTGGTAATGGTGCCGCTTTCTATTTCCCCCACACCCGCCAGTACCGCCGCAAGAGCCGATTTCCCAGATCCGTTGGTGCCGGTAATCATCCAATGCTGGTTTGGCTCTATGGTCCAATCCACCTCGCTCAGTGTGAAGCGGTCATCAAAGTTCACGGTTGTCTTTTCTAATTGAATAGAGCCTAAGTGGATGCTATCTAAACGAGTGGTATTGTCCATAAAATGCAATCTCAATGAATAAAACGATAAACAAAAAAGCCGAGACATTTAAAAATGATCTCGGCTTTTTGAGTTTAAAACACGACGTTACGAGTTATTAACGCAGTAGTCGTATAATCAAATTAAACGATTTTCTTCATATCCGCCATGTGACCGCGTAACACCCCACCAATCGCTTCCACTGGGTGGCTGCGTAGGGCTGTGTTTACTTCGATCAAACGTGCGTTATCAACACCCGTATCTTCTAAAGAAAGACCTTTACCGATCACGTCAGTTTTAATGTCTTTCATGAAATCCGCTAGCAATGGTAGGCAAGCGTGGTTGTATAGGTAGCAACCGTATTCCGCTGTATCAGAGATAGTCGCGTTCATTTCGTAAAGTTTTTTACGAGCAATGGTGTTCGCGATAAGTGGTGTTTCGTGTAGAGACTCGTAGTAAGCCGATTCAGCGATGATACCCGCTGCTGTCATAGTTTCAAAAGCAAGCTCAACACCGGCTTTAACCATGGCAACCATTAGGATACCGTTATCGAAGAACTCTTGCTCAGAGATTTCAACATCGCCAGCAGGTGTTTTTTCGAAGTTGGTTTCTGCGGTTTCCGCTCTCCAACCTAGTAGGTTTTTGTCATCGTTCGCCCAGTCTTCCATCATAACGCGAGAGAAAGTACCGTTGATGATGTCGTCTTGGTGCTTGTTGTACAAAGGACGCATGATGATTTTAAGTTCTTCAGAAAGATCAAAAGCTTTGATCTTAGCTGGGTTAGAAAGGCGATCTAGCATGTTCGTCACACCGCCGTATTTCAAAGCTTCTGTGATGGTTTCCCAACCGTACTGGATTAGGCGAGAGGCATAACCTGCATCGATACCTTCTTCAACCATTTTGTCGAAGCAAAGGATAGAACCTGTTTGCAACATACCACAAAGGATAGTTTGCTCACCCATAAGGTCAGATTTTACTTCCGCGATGAAAGAAGACATCAAAACGCCTGCTTTATGACCGCCAGTACCCACAGCGTATGCTTTGGCTAGTGCAAGACCTTCGCCTTTAGGATCGTTGTCTTCGTGAACGGCGATAAGCGTTGGAACACCAAAGCCACGTACGTATTCAGCGCGAACTTCAGAACCTGGGCACTTAGGTGCCACCATGATGACTGTAAGGTCTTCACGGATTTGCATGCCTTCTTCTACGATGTTGAAACCGTGAGAGTAAGATAGGCAAGCGCCTTTTTTCATAAGCGGCATGATTTCAGTCACAACAGGTGTGTGCTGCTTATCTGGTGTTAGGTTCAAAACAACGTCAGCCGTTGGGATAAGTTCTTGGTAAGTACCAACAACAAAACCATTTTCAGTGGCGTTTTTCCAAGATTGGCGTTTTTCAGCAATGGCCGCAGCGCGTAGTGTGTAAGAAACATCTAGGCCACTGTCGCGTAGGTTCAAGCCTTGGTTAAGACCTTGAGCACCACAACCGATCACAACAATTTTTTTACCTTTAAGCGCATCTACGCCATCGGAAAATTCAGAGCTGTCCATGAAACGACATTTAGCCAGTTGAGCAAGTTGCTCGCGTAGCGGCAAAGTATTGAAGTAGTTAGTAGCCATTGTTAGTAATCCTAAGGTTTTTATATTTAAAAAGAGACGTATTGTCGCCAGTGACATACTGCGATCAAATGCTATGGAGGTGACTTTATAGAAAAGGTTGTCTTTCGTAAATTGATATATTCGCAATACAGTATCCCATTTTATGCAATGATGGAGTATTCTTACCGATAACATCTTTTATAAACGACTCATTTTACAAACGACTGAGTAACAAGGTCAGCACACGAGCGAGGGGTTTAAAGTGAACATACGAACGTTAAAGCAATTTCTCGCCTTGGCCGATTCCCTGCATTTTGGGCGTGCCAGTGAAGAGTGCAATATCAGCCTTTCGGCCTTGTCGCGGAATATTCGCCAGTTAGAAGAAGAACTCGGCGTGGCGCTGTTCACTCGTGACAATCGTACGGTGACACTCACGCAAGAGGGGCAAAAGTTTCTTTCCTATGCCCGCGAAGCCAGTAGTCAATGGCGATTGATCCGTCATGAATTAACCGACAGTGCCGACCAACTCCACGGGGAAATCAGCCTGTATTGTTCGGTGACCGCCAGTTACAGCTTTTTGTTTGAATTGCTTAACCGCTTTCGCCAAGTCCACTCAGGGGTTGAAATTAAGTTACACACAGGCGACCCAGATGAAGCCATAGCGCGAATCTTAGATGGCAAGGAAGACATTACCATAACAGCTCGCCCAGCCATTCTGAATAAAGGTTTGGCGTTCAAGCCTATAACCATGTCCCCCTTGGTGTTTATCGCACCGAACGAAAAACAACCCAATGTTCCGACCAGCATTCCTGCGACACCACAGGAATGGGCGAAGGTGCCGATGATTTTGTCGGAAGCAGGGGTGTCGCGCCATCGCATTGATCAGTGGTTCCGTAAGTTCGACATTACCCCAACCATCTACGCCCAAGTAGCAGGTAATGAAGCCATAGTGAGTATGGTGAGTTTGGGCTTTGGTATCGGCGTGGTGCCTAAAATCGTACTCGACAACAGCCCGCTGGTTGATAGGGTGCAAGTGCTAGAAGTAAAGCCCGAACTGGAACCCTACAATATTGGTTTATTCACCCTAAAGAAAAGCCTGAAAAAACCTGTAATTGAGGCTTTTTGGAACTTGATGGTAGGACGATAAGGTTAAGGTTTCTTAATATCGTCGATATGAGTGATTTGAGCTCGACCTTGTTCTTTGGAATGGTAGAGGGCGATATCTGCTTGCTTCATTAGTGTGTCGCTATTGGTGATTGTGCTTTGTTGTCGAGTCACTATGCCGATACTTACCGTGAGCATGTCCGACACTTCGCTTGAACTGTGCTCAATGTTTTCCACTTGCATGTTGTTCATGATTTTTAGCGCTATGGCTTGAGCCTTTTGTTTTGTTGTATTGGGTAACAAAATGGTGAACTCTTCACCGCCATAGCGAGCAATTAGGGTGGTAGGGTCTGGGGCGCTCCCGCTTAGTATAAGCGCTATTTTTTGTAGTGCTTCATCACCACAGAGATGGCCGTAGGTGTCGTTGTATTGTTTAAAGAAATCCACGTCAATCAGTAGAATAGAGAGTGCTTGATTGCTCGTTATCTCAAGTTGTAGCTGTTGGTCGAATGCACGTCGGTTTGAGATGTTGGTTAGGCTGTCGGTTAAAGACAGTGTTTTTAAGCTGGCTGTTTGGCTGTTGATGGTCTCTGAAAACTGGTCGAAAGCCTCAAATAATTCGTCAATTTCATTTTCATTTGCTTCATGTTTGGGTTGATTCTCAGTCATGGTATGGATTTTTTGAGTGAGTAATTTCAAACGTTTAATCATATGAATATAGATGGCCAAAATAGCACTGATCATGGCCGCTAGGAGAAAGAAAGCGCCAATGAACCACTCTTTTTGTGCCTTCATATCATTGGTGAGTGCGGCGGCTTTTTCATTCAGGGTGTCATTTTCATTAAGAGATATACGGCCTGCAATGTTGCTGTAGTCGTTTATCATATTGTGAATGAAATACTCTCGGCCTCTACTCCGGCCGACAATACGCAGATATTGTGCTTGCTGTTCGATAAGGCCCTGGGGGCCTATGAGGGTATTTTCTAGGCTGGCGTTGAGGGGAGGAATTTGGCTTTGTAAGTCGCTGGGCAGTTTGCCTATTATTGACTCTAGCTTATCTAGGCTCTGCTGTGTAGTAAGACGGATTTCTTGTAATTCACTTAACTGTCTTATATTAGCCGTGACATAAGCAAGGGTCGTGGTTTGTAGAAAGGTTAGTTGCCATTGTGTTTGTAGTATGACGTCCGTGTGCGTCAGGTTCTGTTTTAATTCATTTAATTGTTTTGCCGATGCCTGTAATGCCCATAATTTGTCGAGCTTTTTCTTTATGTGGGCCGCTAGGGTGAACTTTTCTTCAATTAAGTGGGTTAATTCTGTTACTTCTTTTTGAATGAGTGCCCATTGGTGAATTTGAGTTTGGCTGCTCTTTGTCTTATTTATTTTTTCTTGTATTTTGTTGAGTTTTTTTTCTATTTCGAATTTTGCAATACGCATTTCTGGCGGTGTCATAGCCGAGGAGAAGCGCTTAAGGGAAGCAAGTAATTCGTTTGACATAACCGCCGTTTGATTAGCTTTGACCATTGCAGGTAAAGAGGTCAGTGTTAGGTCTTGTAGTATCGACTGAGTTTGCTCCAACCTGTTTTGTAAAACGAACCCTACAGTGACAAAAAGCAATATGACAATGAGTAACAGTAAGGCAAATTGCTTGCCTAAGCTTAATCCCCAGTAGCTTTTCTTCAGCCGTGTGGCTGTTTGGTTTGGTTGTGCTTGCGAACTGTTTGTCATTGTGTGGTCTTAACGGCAATGTTTTCTATTCGACCATCTGTGTAGGGCGAAATAATGCCTTTTTTCTGCACTGCTGCAATGACAATATCAGAAAATAACAGACTGGATGTTTGCTTGAACGATAGGCTCTTGCTTGTCTTAAGCATGGTGTAACCGTCTCCACCTTTATAAAGATAATCTAATGTCGCAAGGCGGTAGCTTTGTGTGGGAACTAGTTGGTTGCCATTCATGTGTACGGAAATTAGGCGCTTCCCAGCAGGTTGTGTTGAATCGTACTTAACTGTAATCCCTGAGACTTGTAGGTATCGCCCGCTTGTTGATTCGATTTTACCTAAACCGTGCTCTAAAGCATCGATGATTTGTTGGCCTGTTACTTCGAGCAGCACAAGGTTATTCCGATAGGGCAGCATGGTCAGAAAGTCTTTTCTTGTTAGCTCGGTATTGGCTTGAAAGCTTGTGTCGCTGCGTATGGTGCCACTGTTTACTAGACTTAGGTGGGCATTAGTAAAATCTTTTAACGTGTCCACGACAACGTTAGCAAAGCTATTTTCCGAGGTGCGTAGTGTTTTCCTATGTAGGTCTATCCTCGCTGTGGTTTTTCCTATTTTTTCTTCTAGTAGAATATCGAGTCGTTTATCGTATTCCTGCACCTGTTGTAAGACAGCTGGTTGGAAATATAAAGCAGTCAGATCCACTTCATTGGTGTTGATTTTCAAACTGTCTTTTGGATTGTCCTGTTGCCAAGATAGCTGTATGACATCCGCATTTTTACTTTCATCAATCACAATATTATTAGGATGGCGTTGTTGGTGGCTGTAGGGGTTTTGCTGAAAATACTCGTCTTTAAACAAGGCGACATCTACTACACCTTGTTCAAGTAGGTTGTTAACAACAGGCATGTAGTCAGAGTAATGGAGGATAACCAAATCAACATTATGCTCTTTGAGTGCGGCTGCAGCTTGAGTGATAGCTTCAACGGGCGGAATGATTTGGAAGCGTTTGACTGGATATTTTTCCATTTTTGAAGGGTCTAAGGCTGAGATAAATCCTAGCTTCACATTACCTTTTTTAAGTACTTTGTAAGGGAGTATTCCATCTGGCGCACTTTGGCTAAGAGGATCGTATAGGCTGCTCGATACCATAGGGAAGGCCGCTTCATAGGAGCGTATGATTAACTCATCTTCTTGAAAAGCAAACTCTCGTTTTGAGATCCCCATCGCATCGGGTTCAAGGCTGTTTAATATATCAATAATGTGGGCGCCTCGATCCATGAATGACATCATGCTAGGGCCTAAGCTCTCGCCACCAAAAATGAAAAAGGTACTTAAGTTGTTTCGGCGCTCTTGGTTAAGCAAGCTGGCTAATTGGGCATAGCTGCCTTTTCTTATATCGTTGATGATGGGTCTTTGAGCATCAAAAATGATAGTGGCATGTTGCTCTGCGAAGGCAGTTGTATTGAAGAGAATACTTAAAAATAGGCATAGCTTGATGAATATGTGGCATTTGGTCATATATGTGTTTCTGCAAGTGTCGGTATTTTGGAGGCCTGTTAAAATACGCTTTCATAGGGCTTGTGTAGATAAAATTGGCCAGATTGATTAATACATTATCATGAAATAAAACAATCAGATATACATGAAATACTTGTCAGTGTTGCATAAAGATGTTGAGAAAACACTATATAAATGACCAAATGGTCAGCTACTCTCGCTGCCATTTTAGAGGAATGTTTGTGCCAGCGGTTTGATATCCTGTCGATTTTTTATCTTTAGGACTGCTTCTAAGCTAAGTCAGATATTGATTGACTTTAATGTTACAGTGGTTGGTCCCTGCAATGATTGATTGCCTTTACAAGGCTCAGATTCTCCCTCCTCAGTTCACTACATGTCAGCGTTATAGCATTATTTTCTAAGACATTTATCATCATAAAAAAGTTTATTGGCGTGGTTGATCACGCGTTTGTGAACTCACCAAGTTTTATCTTTTATAGAAAGGAAACGGTATGAGTCAACTTACCTTCGGCGTTATCGGCACATCCAGAAAAATAGACGAGCGTCGTTACCCAATTCACCCAGAACATTTATCGCGTATTCCGGCCTACTTGCGTGAAAAACTGATTTTTGAAGAAGGCTACGGCGCGGCTTTTAACATCAGTGATGAGGAAATTGCCGCGCAAACGGGTGGCATTGCCACGCGCCATCACATATTGGCTGAAATAGGCGCGGTGATTATTGCCAAACCCGTCTTGGAAGACTTAGAAGAATTACGGGAAGGTGGCATTTTGTGGGGCTACGCCCACTGTGTGCAGCAACGGGCTATTACCCAAGCAGCATTGGATAGAAAACAGACCTTAATCGCCTTTGAAGATATGTTTGTATGGTCACCAAGTGGGCAAGTAGGCCGTCATACTTTTTATAAAAACAACGAAATGGCCGGCTATTGCGCGGTGATTCATGCCTTACAATTAAAAGGCATCGATGGACATTATGGTAACCAACGTAAAGTCATTATTTTCAGCTTTGGTGCCGTGAGCCGTGGTGCGATTTATGCCTTAAAAGCCCATGGATTCCGTGACATTACCATTTGTGTTCAGCGTCCAGACCATGAGGTGCGAGAAGAAGTACTGGATTGTCATTACATCAAAGTCCGAGAAGGAAAAGCCGATGAAGCCCGTATGATGGTGGTTGAGCATGATGGTTCTGAGCGACCTTTGAATGAGCTGATTAGCGAAACCGACATTATTGTGAACGGCACCTACCAAGAAACCGATCACCCAACCAACTTTATTATTGAATCTGAAGCGGCGTACCTTAAACCCAATAGCCTGATCATAGACGTGAGTTGTGACGAAGGCATGGGCTTCTTTTTCGCTAAGCCGACTTCTTTTAAAGACCCCATGTTTCAATACAACACCACAGACTATTACGCGGTGGATCACACACCAAGTTACCTATGGGAAAGCGCCACCCGCTCGATTTCAGCTGCGCTAATTGTGTATTTGGAAAATGTCCTAGAAGGCCGTGAAAACTGGCAGGAAAATGAAACCATACGCCGAGCCATTAACATAGACGAAGGCATTATCAAAAATCCATTAATCCTGTCATTCCAGAACCGTGAATTAACGCCACCTTATGGGCCATTAGCCACGGTGAGCTAGTTGTTTTTTTTCGTACTTGTTCGTTACGGTCTACTCAACAGTAGATTGTAACGCACAGTTGAATAAACGAAGCATATAAAATACAACCATACCTTTCCTGCTTATTTCAAAGGTGCTTTGCTATAAAGGCAAAGGCAGCGTCTAAATATTCCTCTTCTGTGATGCTTTGTATCCCTTTATTCTCATTAGATTTACTACTGTTTATTAGATTAAGAAGGTATTGATGGAAGCTTGTGATTTAAATGCTACCGAGGCGCGACGTTTAATGGCGCAAAAAGCGTTGTCTGTTACAGAGTTGGCGCAAAGCTGTATCGACCGAATGAATCTGGTAAATCATGCCGTTAATGCCATTATTTGTAGTGATCCAGATGATCTACTCAAGCAAGCTAAAAAAGCTCAGCAAGCCATTGATCAAGGCGAGCCGTTAGGTGCACTTCATGGTTTGCCACTGAGCGTGAAAGACATGGTGGATTTAAAAGGCTTTCCAACCACTTTTGGTAGCACCATTTTTAAAGACAACATGGCGACATCGGATGACCCTATGGTCGCGCAATTAAGAAGTGCAGGTGCCTTGCCGTTAGGAAAAACCAATAACCCAGAATGGAGCGCTGGTGGTAATACTCGTAATGCAGTTTATGGCGTTACGGCGAATCCGTTTGATGTCACTCGTTCTGCGGCAGGTTCTTCTGGTGGCTCCGCTGTGGCGTTAGCCTGTGGTATGACGCCGCTGGCAACGGGTTCTGATACGGGCGGTAGTCTACGAAACCCTGCGGCTTTTTGTGGGGTTGTAGGCTTTCGTCCTTCTCCCGGCGTGGTACCGGGGCATACTCGTTCCATTGGTTTGATTCCCCTGCCGTCTAGTGGCCCGATGGCGAGGTCTGTGGAAGACATCGGCCTGATGTTGTCTGAAATGATTCGCCCTGATCGTCGTGACCCTTGGGTGCCTATGGTTGAGGGCGTGAGTCTGCATAATGCCTCGGCTTACCGGCATTTACCTGATTACGACTTGAGCAGCGCTAAGGTGGCGATGACCACCGACTTTGGTTTTGCCATGACGGAGCAGCTTATCAGAGAGTCTTTTAGCGACAAGCTGGCACAGTTTTCGTCTGTGTTTGCCACCTGTGATGATGCTCATCCAAACAGTGATAACGCCGATCGGGTGTTTGCGGTATTAAGAGCGCTTAACTTTTCTGGAAAGCACAGAGATCTGATGTACCAATATCCAGATCAAGTAGGCCCTAATGTAAAAATGAATGTGGAAGAAGGGGAGTCTTATAGTGCGTTAGATGTTGTTGAGGCCTTAGAAGGTCAGACGACCTTATATCGCCATTGGCAAACCTTCTTTGAAGAATACGATTTCATTCTTGCGCCAACGACGACAATAAGCCCAAGAGATTGGCACGAACTTTATCCCACTCATATTGACGGTCAGCCAACGCAAAGCTATTACCACTGGTTGTCTATGGCGTATGTTTCCACTTTAACAGGCCATCCTTCGCTTACCTTGCCAGTTGGTCGTGACAAGAACAACATGCCATTTGGTTTGCAAATCATTGGGCGACGCGGCTCAGATTTATCGACCTTAGCCTTTGCAAAAGCGTTAGAAGCTTTGCTAGAGAAAACGCCTGAGCTTGCAAGACCTAGAGTCGATATTGCTACGTTGTCTTGGTCGCCTGCGCTAAAAGAAGCAGAAGGTTTTATGGGGTTTTAACTTGTTCCTATATATCTGATACTTGGACAAAGTAACCTATTAATTTATAAGGAATATCCATTGTCTGAGTTCACTACGAATCCTGTTGTCCAGTCTCTTGTCGCGCTAAATGAAACAACTTGGTTTAACCCTAAGAAAGTTGCGTTCGAGTCTGTGCAAGGACAATTGCCTTTGCAAATGTCGGATATGCAGGATGCTGCGGATCGTTTGTCTCGTTTTGCTCCTTATCTTGCTCTCGTGTTCCCTGACACAGCTGTCAATCATGGCATTATTGAATCGGAATTAAAGCCGATTCCTGCCATGCAGTCTGTCTTGTCTGACCTTATGGGGGCGGATATAGAAGGTCGTCTATTGATGAAGTGCGATAATCAATTACCTATCGCGGGCTCGATTAAAGCGCGAGGCGGTATTTATGAGGTGTTATTACACGCGGAGCGTTTGGCGTTAGCGAGTGGCTTATTAAGAGAAGGTGATGATTATCGTACTTTTGACTCAGATGCTTTTAGGGCTTTATTTTCAGCTCATCAGATTGTCGTAGGCTCGACAGGAAACCTTGGCTTAAGCATTGGTACCATGAGCGCGAAACTGGGCTTTAAAGTAACAGTTCACATGTCGGCGGATGCTAGAGAATGGAAAAAAGCCCTATTAGAAAGCAAGGGCGTGAACGTAGTGGAACACACGGCGGATTACAGTGTGGCCGTAGAACAAGGCCGCCAAGAAGCCGAGCAAGACGACAGCGCCTATTTTATTGATGATGAAGATTCTACTTCGTTGTTTTTAGGTTACAGCGTGGCAGCATTGCGCTTGCAAAAACAGCTGAATGAACAGGGCATATTAGTAGATGCAGACCATCCGTTGTTTGTGTATTTACCCTGTGGTGTGGGCGGTGCTCCGGGCGGCATCACTTTTGGGCTTAAACAAGTATTTGGTGACCACGTACATTGTTTCTTTGCCGAGCCAACCCATTCCCCTTGTATGTTATTGGGCATGGAAACAGGCCTGCATAGCAAAATTGCTGTGCAAGACCTAGGCATAGACAACCTAACCTGTGCCGATGGCCTTGCGGTCGGTCGGCCTTCGGCCTTTGTTGGCCCTATGATGGATCAGTTGTTGAGCGGTGCTTATACGGTTTCCGATGACAATATGCATCGTTATTTGACCATGCTGGCGGACGCAGAAAGCATTCAGGTGGAGCCATCGGCTACGGCCGGATTGGTCGGCGTGATGCGTTTGTTAACATCAGGGCGTGATTATCTAAAATCACACCAGCTAGAAGACAAAATGCCACAAGCCACTCATATAATGTGGGCAACCGGTGGCGATCTTGTGCCAGACGAAGAAAGAGAAGCCTATTATTCCTATGGGAAGGCATTGCTCTAGTCTTATTTTGGAATAAATGGATTAGGGCTTAGTGTTTTTCAAATCTTCTTCGGATTTCATCTTCTCAACAAGAAAGTTTAAAAATATTTTTGCCACAGCGGGTAGAGTTCGCCCAGATAGGGTTTGTACTTCGATATTACGTATGTCCATACCCCTGTCTCGGATAGGAACCGCCACAAGATTACCACTGGCAATTTGGTGACGACAGGATATTTCACCACCGAAGTGAATCCCACCGCTGAAGTGAGTGAAATGATTCAAAGAAGCAATATTGTTGGAGATTAAAACGGGTTCAAATAATAAACTTAAACGGCTGCAACAAATATCAAACAGTTGTCTTACTGTTGTGTTTTCTTCAGGAAGCGCAATAGGGTAAGGGTGTATTTGTGCCATAGTGACAGATTTTTTTGTAGCAAGTGGATGGCTTGGGTGCATCATCGCCATCACGGGAGAAGGTTGTCGATAGGCAACATGTATGTCTTTTGCGGGTGATAAGCTTAATGTAATACCTATGTCTGCATCACCATGGCTCACTCTTTGTGCGACTTCTGCCGGTGCGCTGACGTTGATGTGAAAGTGTATACCTTCATATTGCTGGCGAAAATTCACTATGGTGCGAGGGATAAAGTCCATAGAGAAACCTTCAGAACAGGCCAGATTAATGCGGCCCCGATGGAGTCCGTTTAAGGCTGCTATTTCCGCCACAATTCGATCCGATTCCAAAGCATTTTTACGAGCATAAACGGCCAACATTTCCCCAGCTGTACTCATCACCATGCCCCTGGGTTTGCGTTCAAAAAGCGTTGCATCAAGGATGTCTTCCAAGCTAGCTATTTGTCGGCTGATGGCGCTGGCTGCTACATTTAGGTGCAAAGAAGCTTCGCTGATTGAACCATATCGAGCTACTTCTAAAAAGTAACGTAAAGCGGTGTCTTGTAGGCGTAGTGAGGCTTTCATATTGTATTGCTCTGTTTTATTAGCGTGTTATACGAGAAATTTATTAGCTGTTTATAATCATTCTTATTTCGCCATACCCATGCTTTTTTGGCAATGATTCTTTGCATTTATTTTAATTGCGGCAATAGATATATTTCCTTAATGTGGAAGAAAGGGTAAGAATTTTTTAACTTGATATGAATAAGGGTTAGATCAATGAAGAAACTCAAAGCGAGTAAGTTTGCTCCACGTCGTACGTTATTAAGTGTGCTATTGGCTTGTTCTGTCATGGGGGCTGTTGTACCCGCGATGGCAAATAAAGCGGATGACACATTGATCTATGCCGCTGGTCTTGAGCCTGAAAATGTGAGTCCTTACCATAACAATGCCCGTGAAGGCATCATTCTTTCTCGTTTGGCTTGGGACACGCTTATTTATCGCGATCCAAGTACAAGTGAATATAAACCTATGTTGGCAACCAGTTGGAAGTGGGAAGATTCTACCAATATTCTTCTTACCCTTCGTAAAGGTGTGACATTCCAAAATGGCGATGCTTTTTCGGCTGATGATGTGGTCTTCACATTTAATTATGTGAATACGCCAGAAGCAAAAGTGGTCACTAGGCAGAACGTTAACTGGATAGACCATGCTGAAAAAGTGGATGACTATACGGTTCGTGTTGTGTTGAAAAAACCTTTTCCTGCTGCGTTGGAATATTTATCCGGTCCAACACCTATTTATCCCGCCAAGTACTTTAATAAAGTTGGAATAGAAGGCTACTCCAAAGCCCCTATCGGAACGGGCCCATACAAGATTACCAAGGTAATGAGTGGGGAAGGGGTGAATCTAGAGCGCAACGAGAATTATTTTACAGACAGCCCTGTTAAAAAGCCGGCTATTGGTAAGATTAAGTTTCAGGTGATTACCGACCCAGATGCTCGCCTTGCTCAGCTAATGACAGGGGCAATCGATTGGACATGGCGTGTGCCTTCGGATCAGGCGGATGAATTACGCATGATGCCGAATTTGCAGGTCATTAGCTCTGAGACCATGCGTGTTGGTTATCTGGCAATGGATACCGCCAGTGAGCAACAAAAAGATTCGCCTTTCCAAAATAAATTGGTTCGTGAAGCGGTCAATCATGCGATTAACCGTAGTGCGCTTGCTAATGAGTTAGTACGAGGCGGAAGCCGCCCTATCTATACGCCTTGTTTCCCTACCCAATTTGGTTGTGACTCCTCTGCCGCAATCGAATATAAATACGACCCAGCGAAAGCTAAGGCTTTGTTAGCAGAAGCCGGTTACCCAAATGGCTTTGAAACTGACCTTTATGCTTACCGTGAGATGGATTTAGCCGAAGCAATGTTGGGTGATCTTCGTGCGGTGGGCATTAAAGCGAAATTGCATATGTTGACTTATGCCGCACTTCGTAAAGAGCAGCGCTCTGGTAATGTTCCATTAGCTTTTCAAACTTGGGGGTCATACTCTGTAAACGATGCGTCGGCAATGATCAGTGTTTATTTTAAAGGTGGCGCGGATGACATAACAAGCGATCAGAAAGTCATCCGTTATCTTGAAAAAGCAGACTCCAGTGTTGATCCAGTGATACGTAAAGAAAATTATACGGCGGCGATTAAAGCGATATCTGAAAACGCATACTGGGCGCCAATGTTTTCTTACTCTAGTAACTATGCGTTTAGCAAAGAACTTAATTTCACAGCTTATCCTGATGAACTACCACGTTTCGTAGAATCTAGCTGGAACTAGGTTACTGAGCACCTATGCTCTTTGCATAGGTGCTGCCCTTTTGTTAGATCTCCTCTATTTCGTAGATAGCACATCCAGTCGTCGCATTTAGTATAGATATATCGGTTAACCATTAGATCGTATAGGCGTTTTTTGAGGTGTTTTTATGTTGGTGTTTATATTTCGCCGATTGTTAGTGGCATTTAGTGTGGCGATCACGGTATCTATCGTGAGTTTCATGCTGTTGCATTTTTCGGGTGACTTAGCCGTGTCTATTGCTGGGCCGGATTCAACGGCGGAGCAAGTAGAGCAAATCCGCATCGATTTTGGTTTAGATAAACCTGTGGTGTTCCAATATTTTGATTGGGTGTGGTCTGCTCTTCAGGGGGATTTTGGCCGTTCTTATTATTTTCAAGACTCTGTAATGTCGCTGATTACTGAGCGTATGCCCGTCACCTTAACCTTGGGTGCAGTGTCGTTAGCATTAGCGACGGTAGTGGCGATCCCTCTTGGGGTGATTGCTGCCATTAAACAAGATACTTGGGTTGATCGCCTTGCTTTGACCATTGCATGTGTCGGTCAGGCCATGCCGAGCTTCTGGTTTGCATTGACGCTTATCGTTATTTTTGCGGTGAACCTACATTGGTTGCCAGCAGGTGGTAGTTCTACTTGGCAGCATTTTGTTTTACCTGCTATCGCATTGGGCTATTACGCCACCCCAGCTATGATGCGTCTAACTCGTACCGGTATGTTAGAAGTATTGGGCTCAGATTATATTCGTACGGCTCGCTCTAAAGGCTTGAGCGAAACCTCTGTTATTTTCAAGCATGCATTACGTAACGCAGTTATTCCTGTTGTCGCTTTGGCAGCAGTGGAGTTGGGCTTTATGTTGGGCGGTTCAATTGTGATTGAGTCTGTTTTCTCACTGAAAGGCTTAGGTCAGCTTGCTTGGGATGCTATTTCCCGTAATGACTATCCTGTGGTGCAAGCGGTGGTGCTGATTATTGCCGTGTTTTATATCGTCCTAACCCTATTGGCGGATGTGCTCAACGCCATGCTTGATCCACGTTTGCGTGTTCGCTGAGGTTTTTTATTATGTCTGAATCTACTCTTTCTTTGAATGCGGCCACATCTGGGCTACCGGTTGTGCCTGAGTGGCGCCGTATTATGAATCGTGTGGTGGGTCATCGTGGCTTGTTGCTGGGTTCTTCTATTTTAGGTGTCATTGTAGTGTTGGCCTTGCTGGCTCCTTGGATCGCTCCCCATGACCCATTTGCGCAAAACATTTCCCAACGAATGATTCCCCCTGTTTGGCACGATAAAGGCACTTGGGATCACATTTTTGGGACGGATAAGCTGGGCCGAGATTACTTGAGCCGCTTACTGTACGGAGCGCGAATTTCGTTAAGTATTGGTTTATTGGCGGCGCTGATTTCTGGGTTAATTGGTACGACTCTAGGCGTTTTGGCTGGTTACTTTGGTGGCCGAGTGGATGCTGTGATCAGCTACATCATTACCACTCGTTTGGCCTTGCCTGTATTGCTTGTTGCCTTGGCGATGGCGTCCTTGGTTGGCGGTGGTTCGGTGGAAACCGTGGTGGTGCTGCTTGGGTTGTTGTTATGGGATCGCTTTGCCGTAGTCGCTCGTTCAACCACACAACAGCTGAGGGAAGCTGAGTTCATTGCTTCGGCAAAAGTGATTGGGGCATCCACCTCTTACATTCTGATTCGTGAGCTATTGCCTAATATTTTAAGTGCTTTGATTGTTGTTATGACCTTAGAGATGGCCCATGCCATTTTGCTAGAAGCCACCTTGTCTTTCTTGGGGTTAGGGGTACAAGCGCCGATGCCTTCTTGGGGGTTAATGATCTCGGAAGGTAAGTCTTACATGTTTTTCAAACCTTGGGTGATTGCCATTCCTGGTATTACGTTAATGCTGTTGGTATTGGCGATTAATCTGGTGGGTGATGGCTTGCGTGATATGAATGCCCCAGAAGGCCGTAACTGAGGACTGAATGATGAATCGAATTTTAGACATAAAGAATTTACAAGTGAGTCTGCCGACGGCCAATGGTGTATTGCGAGCGGTTCGCGGAATTGACTTACATGTGGATAAAGGCGAGATGCTTTGCATTGTCGGAGAATCAGGCTGCGGTAAGTCAATGACTTCGATGGCATTAATGGGCTTGTTACCCAAGCGCGCAGAGGTAACCGCTGAGGTTCTGGATTTTGACGGTTTGGATTTATTGTCTTTGCCGAAAAAAGAGCGCAATAAAATCCGTGGCATGCGTATGTCGATGATCTTCCAAGAGCCGATGACGTCATTGAATCCGTCTTACACGCTAGGCAATCAGCTTTGTGAAGCCATCATGCGACACAAAGGCGTTAGCAGTGCAGAGGCCAAAGAAAGGGCTGTGTACTTATTAACTCGTGCTGGTGTTCCAATGCCAGAGAAGCGTTTGGATCAATATCCTCATCAGCTTTCTGGTGGTTTGCGTCAACGGGTTATGATCGCGATGGCGCTCATGTGTGAACCTGATCTCATTATTGCCGACGAGCCAACGACCGCGCTGGATGTGACGATTCAGGCGCAGATTTTACGATTGATACGTGAGCTGCAACAAGAATTCGGAACCGCGGTTATTTTCATTACTCACGATTTAGGTGTGGTGGCGCGGATTGCCGACCGTGTAGCGGTCATGTACGCAGGGCAAGTTGTCGAAACTGCGACAGCCCAAGAACTGTACTCGAACCCAATGCACCCTTATACGCGAGGCTTACTAAATTGTATTCCGATTCCTGGGAAAACTGCACCGGGTAGCCATTTGGAATCTATTCCGGGCGTGGTGCCGAGTTTAATTGGTGAACTAAAAGGCTGTGCTTTTGCTAATCGTTGCCATGTTTCAACCAGTGAATGTAGCCAACGAACGCCATCTTTGGAATTAGAGCCGAATTCAACTTCACTTCATCAGGTGCGTTGTCCTATTACTGCAACGACACTTCAGGAGGCGATGTAATGCCAGATTATGCTTTGGAATTATCAAACCTTTCCCGCCATTTTCATTTGAAGAATGGTGCCTTTAAAGAACCCACTTTGCTAAAAGCGGTTGACGGCATTTCATTACGTATTCGCCCCGGTGAGACCTTGGGTTTAGTCGGTGAGTCTGGTTGTGGCAAAAGTACCCTAGCGAAAATGATCTTAGGTTTGCTTGAGCCAACCGATGGCGATGTATTGATAAACGATAAGGCGAGAAGCGCTTCATCCCGTTTGTCTATGGCGCGTCAGCTGCAACCGATTTTCCAAGACCCGTATTCGTCTTTAAACCCTCGTAAAACCATTGAACAAATCATTCGTTTGCCATTGCAATTGCATAAAGAAGGTAACAAAGAGAGTCAGAAAAAAGCGGTAAAAGACATCAGTGATTTAGTTGGTTTACCGGAACGTTTGCTTAAGCAATATCCGGGTCAATTGTCTGGTGGCCAGCGTCAGCGTGTTGCCATTGCCCGTGCTCTGATTTTGAAGCCTAAGATTCTAGTCTGCGATGAGCCAACGTCTGCATTGGACGTATCAGTACAAGCACAAATATTAAACTTGCTCATGGATCTAAAAAAAGAGTTAGGACTCACTTACCTCTTTATCAGCCACAACCTTGGCGTGGTTGAGCATTTAGTGGATAAGGTGGCAGTCATGTATCGAGGGAAAATTGTTGAACAAGGCACTCGTGATGAAATTTTTCAGAATGCTCAGCACCCTTATACCAAGGCTTTGTTGTCTTCGGTACTGACGCCAGAACCCGCTTTGGGTTTACCTGAAGTGTTAGATTCAAGTGCATGGGACAGCGCTCAGGCATCATAAATATTATTTAATCTTTATTGCTCATTTCATTGCCTGACACTTTTCGGCGATGGGATTAGTGTTTTCAAAATTCAGTGTTATCGGCTTTTTATGCATAAAAAAAGCTGTGTTAGGAGGCAACATGAGTCGTCAAAATACCATACAAACAGCCGAGTCTTACTTTGACTCAGGCGAATTTTTTGCAGCATTAAAACAACGTGTCAGCATTAAAAGTGAGAGCCAAAATTTAGAGGGTTTTGATAAATTACGCCTTTATTTAGACGACATTATTGTGCCTGAATTAACCGCATTAGGTTTCGATACTCGTATTGTTGCGAACCCAGTGACGGATGCCGAGCAACCGGGATCTTGGCCATTTTTGCTGGCAGAGCGCATTGAAGATCCTGCATTCATGACTTTATTAACGTACGGTCATGGTGATGTGGTACGTGGTTATGACGAGCAATGGAAAGAAGGCTTATCCCCTTGGGAATTAAAGGAAGAGGGTGACCATTGGTACGGTCGAGGGTCTGCCGACAACAAAGGTCAGCATACGATTAACCTTGCCGCGCTTAAAAAAGTAATGGATGCCAAAGACGGAAAGTTAGGCTTTAACGTTAAGATTATTTTAGAAATGGGTGAAGAAGCCGGCTCTCCGGGTCTTGCCGAATTGTGTGAAATTCATAAAGAAGCGTTAAAAGCTGATCTTTTTATCGCTTCAGATGGCCCTCGATTAAGCGCAGAGCGCCCGACTATTTTCCTTGGTTCTCGTGGTGGCTTTAATTTCGACTTGACGGTGAAGTTGCGAGAAGGTGGCCATCATTCAGGAAATTGGGGGGGCTTATTAAGCAATGCGGGCACCCGTTTGGCCCACGCTTGGGCGTCTATGGTGGATGCCAAAGGCAAAATCCTCATCCCCGGTTTGTTACCGGCTCGTTTGCCTGACTCTGTTCGTGAGGCATTAAAAGATATTCCTGTTGGCGAAGGCGCGAACAGCCCAGAGATCGACCTTGAATGGGGTGAACCGAGCCTGACGCCTGCAGAGCAGGTGTTTGGTTGGAATACCTTGGAAATGTTGGCCTGTAAAACTGGTAACCCAGAGATGCCAGTAAACGCCATTCCCGGTTATGCCATAGGCTATTGCCAATTACGTTTTGTGGTAGAAAGTGATACGGAAAACTTTTTAACGCATATTCGAGAACACTTAGACAAACATGGCTTTACCGACGTTGAGTTGTCGGCCAATGGGGAATTAATGGACGCCACACGACTTGACCCAGAAGACCCTTGGGTAGGTTGGGCGCTGGGCTCTCTTGAACAAACCACAGGCAAAAAGCCCGTGTTACTGCCGAATTTAGGCGGCTCATTACCTAACCATGTGTTTGCGAATATTTTAGAATTACCAACGGTTTGGGTGCCGCATTCTTATCCTGCTTGTAGCCAACATGCACCTAATGAACATGTTTTGGCACCAGTTTGTCGTGAAGCCTTGCAGATTATGACTGGACTATTCTGGGATCTATCTGAACAAGGCAATGCGATGCAAGTAAAGCGTCAGTCTAAATAAAGTTAAGGGAATCTGTATGTCACTTGAGGAAGGTAAACCAATGGATCATCAATTATTAGCGCCTTATGCAGATGTGTTGTGTGAGTGGTTGGCGACACAGGAAGACGCCATGATTGAGTGTTTAGAGGACTTGGTGAATACGGATTCCAATAGCTATGACAAAGAAGGAGTGGATGCAGCTGGGCATTTAATGGCTTCATGGTTAGAAGCCGATGGGATTGAATGCATTTGGCATAAAATGGAGAATTCTGGCGATGTGTTAGAAGCTCGAATTGATTCTGTTTTTGACAAAAAAAATCCGCCACCAGCCGTATTTGTTATGGGACACCGAGATACGGTTTTCCCGAAAGGTACAATCGAAACACGTGCCTTTAGTCGTGAAGGCATGACCGCATTTGGACCCGGTGTGGCGGATATGAAATCTGGCTTGGTGCTTAACTGCTTTGTGTTAAAGGGTTTACAGCATTTGATCCGTCATACCGATATCGGCGAGTTACCTTTTCCTGTGGTCGGTTTATTTACAGGAGATGAAGAAATTGGCTCACCAGAAGGACGCTATGTGATCCATCAAATGGTGAAGGGGGCAAAAGCGGTGTTTAACGCTGAGCCCGGTAGGATCAGTGGCAATGTGGTATCAGCTCGAAAAGGCGGCGCTAGCTTTGAGATTAAAGTGAAGGGCAAAGCTGCTCACTCTGGTGTTAATCACAGTGATGGTGCCAGTGCAATTGGAGCTTTGGCTTTGATTATCTCCGAGCTTCATGGGTTAACGGATTACGAAACAGGTGTGACGACTAATGTGGGACTGATTAGTGGCGGTATGTCGTCTAACACGGTTGCGCCCGATGCAACGGCGCGTTTGGATTTACGCTACATTACCCAAGAGCAAATGTCAGAAGCCATGGCGAGTATTCAATCCATTGTTGAAACGCCACGTATTGATGGCGTGACGGCTACCGTAAAAGTTGTATCAGCGTTTAGCCCATTCGAGGCAAGTATGAGTGAATCCTTACTTATGCATTATCAACAACAAGCTCAATCATTAGGCTTTTCGGTGGAAGGTGAATTCACCGGCGGCTGCTCTGATGCAGGCCTCACTTCCTCAATGGGCGTGCCTACTTTATGTGGTACAGGGCCTGTTGGTGCTAAAATGCATACGGATGGTGAGCTGTGTTTACTGGATACCTTTGTGTCTCGTACTCAGGCTGTGGCTAAGTCGATACTCTTACTACCTTAAAGCCTGCTATTTACGCTATAAACGCCTTAAGATGAATTAAAAACGATCTGCCTTATTGATAGTTTAATGCTTTTAATTGGTGCGAACCGAAAGCGGGCATTCTCATATTTTATTTCTAATACCAAGTGCACTGTCCCCGTTTCATTTTTTGATTATCTTTAAAAGCTATATTTATCAATGGCTTTCGATTTTTATGCACACATCTCATAAGCTTTTAATTTTCTTTATAAAAACTGGCACTGCTTTTGCTGGATAATATTAAATGAACTGTTGGCCAATGGCGGTCAACATCACATATATGGCATCGTCGCCCGCTACTGAACCTTTCGGTAGCACTCGATCAGGCTCCTTTTTAGGAGAGATCTGATTAAGGGTTGGCGTGCCTTTCTCTTATCACTTCTCTTTTTCAAACCTTGCCTTAAATCGGTCTGCTTTCTTGTCGAGCTTGTTTTTTATTGTACATAGCCTCGAATCAAGATAACGGAGGTGATGTTAAGTATTGAATTTTTACTATCGAAAACAAATTAGCGAGAGTCATTTTTAATATAACTTTTGGTGAGGAAAGCGGATGAAAAAAATAGACGTAACAGAAGCCATTTTTGAGATTAAAAAAGCGAAAGGTTTATCGTGGGAAACCATTGCTGAGGCTGTGGGCATGTCTGACGTATGGGTGACATCGGCTTGTTTAGGTATGAACAGCTGCCCAGAAGACGTGGCTGATAAGTTGGTGTCTTTTCTTGGACTTCCGGCAGAAGCGAAATCGGTATTAATGGAATACCCCACTAAAACGTGGGATCAAGCCATTCCTCAAGACCCGCTGGTTTATCGCCTTTACGAAATTGTGGGTGTATATGGCGATACCTTAAAAGAGGTTATCCAAGAAAAGTTTGGTGACGGCATTATGAGCGCCATCGATTTTTCTATGGAAGTGGATAAGGAAGAAAACCCGAAAGGAGACCGAGTGATTTTAACTATGAATGGGAAGTTTTTACCTTATAACGCTTGGTAGTTATCTGAGTTTTGGTTGGTTTAGTTAGAAAACGAAAATACAAATGTAAATGAGAAGAGGGTGTAAAAATGGCGTATATAGAACCAAGTGAATTTGTGACCAAAATGGTCGATGCTGGTGAGCAAAAAGCTTACATGTCGACAAAAGATACCATTATTCGAGCATTTATGGCGGGGGCAATTCTTGGCTTGGCCGCAATTTTTGCCATTACTGTTGCCACTAAAACAGGTAGCCCAATTTTGGGGGCGTGTTTGTTCCCTGTTGGTTTTATCATGTTGTACTTGATGAAATTTGACCTATTAACCGGTGTGTTTACTCTAGTGCCTTTGGCTCTGCTCGATAAGCGCCCGGGCATGACGCCAGGGTTGGTATTACGTAACTGGGGCTTGGTGTTTATTGGCAACTTTGCTGGTGCATTGACCACGGCTTTCATGATGTCCTTTATTTTAACCTATGGCTTCGCTACCGATGGCGGTGCGATTGCCGCTAAAGTGAGTACCATTGGTGAGTCCCGTACTCTGGGTTATCAGTCCCATGGTGCTGGTGGTTGGTTTACTATTTTCATCCGCGGTATGTTGTGTAACTGGATGGTGTCTATGGGCGTGGTGGGTGCGATGATCTCGACATCGGCTGGTGCAAAAATGGCCGCTATGTGGATGCCGGTTATGCTGTTCTTCTTTATGGGTTTTGAGCATTCCATCGTAAACATGTTCTTGTTCCCATTTTCTATGATCATGGGTGGGGAATTCACCTTCATGGACTACCTAGTGTGGAACGAAATTCCAACCGTTTTAGGAAATTTGGCCGGTGGTCTCCTATTAGTTGGTTTGCCTTTATACCTGACTCATGTAAGAACGTCTGCTTCGCGTAAACTGGCTTAATAATTTCAATTGAACTGTTGAAAAAACGCTGTAGGTTATTAACCCTATGGCGTTTTTTTGTTCTAGTAAGGTAAAGTTCTATGATCCCTTTGAATGTCACCATTGGCAGCGCGACAAATAAAGGCGTGAAACCTGTTAATCAGGATTTCTTAGGCCATCGGGCTCCAGAGGGGCCATTATTGACGACAAAAGGCATTGCCCTTGCCATTGCTGATGGCATCAGTTCAAGTGAAGTGAGCCAAGTCGCCAGTGAAATGGCAGTGAGCGATTTTTTAGAAGACTATTACCGCACCTCTGAAGGTTGGTCGATCAAATCGTCTGGTGAAAAAGTCCTTAAATCCATCAATGCGGCTCTCTATTCTGAAACCCAGAATGGCCCCGGTCGTTTTAACAAAGATAAGGGCTATGTTTGTACCTTTAGTGGCTTGGTACTGTGTGCTAATAGCGCCCATATTTTCCATTTAGGTGATAGTCGAATATACCGTTTGTTCGATGCGCAACTAGAGCCCCTGACGGAAGATCACCGTCGCCTTGTGTCCAGTGAAGAAAGCTACTTATCGCGCGCTTTGGGCATTCAGCCCATTTTGGAATTGGATTATCAGGCGATTACTATTGCACAGGGCGATGTTTTTGTACTGGCAACCGATGGTGTGTATGAGTTCCTTGATGGCGCAAAAATTGCGGACTGCATTACCGAATCCACAGGCTTAGATGAGGCCGCAGAGCAACTGTTAGAGCTTGCACTTAGCGCAGGTAGCAAGGACAACGTGAGTGTGCAAATCGTTCGAGTGAATCAGGTCCCCAGTTACCAACAAGAAGACATTCAACAAGATATTGCCTTATTGCCTTTGCCGCCTAAATTGACGGAAAGAATGGTTTTTGATGGCTATGACATTATTCGCTCGATTTATATCAGTAGCCGCAGCCATGTTTTTTTGGCGCGAGATATAGACACCGAAGAAACAGTTGTCATTAAGGTGCCATCGGCTGAATTAGGCGACGATTCAGCATACCTTGAAAGCTTTATGTTAGAAGACTGGATCGCTAAACGGGTTGATAATCCACATATTGTCAAAGCCATCGAGTCATCACGAAAGCGGCATTATCTCTACCTTGTGAGTGAATACATCGAAGGCCAATCCCTTGCCCAATGGATGATAGATAACCCCAAGCCTTCGTTAGAACAGGTTCGTAATATCATCGAGCAAATCGCCAACGGTTTACAGGCTTTTCACCGTAAAGCCATGATTCACCAAGACATTCGACCTGCGAACATCATGATTGATAAAAACAATACCGTGAAGATCATCGACTTTGGTTCTACCTATATCGCAGGCGTTAGCAATACTAAAGACGAAGAAGTGCTACGCGGCACCATGCGCTATTCCGCGCCAGAATACTTTCTGGGCCACGCCGGCACTGCAAGTTCAGACATTTACGCACTTGGTGTTATTGCTTATCAAATGTTGTCGGGTAACAAATTCCCCTACAGCACTAAAATTGCCCAAACACGCAGCGTCAAAGCGCAACAAAGACTAAGCTATCGTAGTGTGATTACCGAAGAATCTGAGCTCCCTGTATGGATTGACGACGCGTTGCATAAAGCCTTACAGATAGACCCATTAAAACGCTATGACGAAGTATCGGAATTTGTGTACGACCTACATCACCCGAACCAAACTTTTTTAAACCGAACTCGCCCACCGTTGATGCAGCGTAATCCTGTTATGTTTTGGCAGGGGGTGTCTTTGGTGTTGTTTCTAGTGATCGTGTGTTTGGCTCTAAAAGGGTAGTAGTATAAAGAAAGGTTTTTTTACTGAGTGACATTTATGAAGCAAGACATTGTGCATATTGCCTTAGTGGTCCGCGACTACGACGAAGCCATTGATTTTTATGTGAATAAACTAAAATTCGAACTGGTAGAAGACAGCTATCAGGCAGAACAAGACAAACGCTGGGTGGTGGTGTCGCCACCGGGTTCAAAAGGCGTGACTTTGCTATTGGCAAAAGCCTCTAAACCAGAACAACTTGATTTCATCGGCAACCAAGCAGGTGGCCGTGTGTTCTTATTTTTAAACACCGATGACTTCTGGCGCGACTATAACCGCATGGTGATAGATGGCATTCGTTTTATACGCGAGCCCGCTGAGCAAGACTACGGCACCGTCGCCGTGTTTGAAGACCTGTATGGCAACCTGTGGGACTTGCTACAGTTGAAAGAAGGGCATCCTATTTCCAGTCGGTTGAAAGCGTTATGCTGATTCGATTATTGCCTATCGGTTTTAATCATTTTAAACACCCCAATGGTGCGCGTTTTGCACTGGTAGGAAATAGGAAAGTCTTTTAGTGTCAATGGAGAAGAGCATTCGTACTCGTTCGTTTTAGGAATAAACATGCAGTGTTTTTCTAAAAGATAAAAGCGGAAGTAGAAGTATCTTTTAAAATTGATGATTTAAAAGGCAGTGGGCTATAACGGCGTTCCCCCTCTCATACCCTAAACTTTTTTACTTCGCTTTGCAGGTACTCCAGTTCTTCCTCTGTAATCTCATAATACTTGAAATAGCTGGGTAATGTAGGTGTGTTTTTCAGCGGTGTGACTCCGTTGTGCTCACTAATATGCAACCTCTGCAAGCCGCATTAAAAATGTTCAATTAAACGAGTTAATTCAAAACTCGCTTAATTGCACTTCTGTGGTGGATTTAACTGTGCGAAGGGATACCGAGGTTTGGAATTTTCGAATGTTGGTGTCTGTATGGAGTACTTGGTCTACAAATCGCTCGAATGCTTGCATGTCGGGTACACCGACCACCATCACAAAGTCGTAGTTTCCGGTTATTTGATAGCAATGTTTCACTTCTGGCGCTTGGTTCACGACACGTTTAAAGGCGTCGTACACTTCTTTTCGATCTCGCTCCATTTCTACTGATACCAGTAATGTCAGCTTATTTCCGGTTAATTCTGGGTTTAGGATGGAAACGTCGCCGATAATGATGTTTTCATCTCTTAGGCGTTTTACTCTTTTATGGCAGGCGGGTGGTGACAACCCCACTTCTTCGGCTAATTCTACGTTCGCAAGGCGATTGTTGCGCTGTAAAATCCCTAAGATTTTTCGATCTATATTGTCTAGTTCCATAAATTTCTCATTTTATATTTTTAATTAATAATAATTTCTTTGATAGTCATTAATTAAAAATAATTATCTATTGTTTGGATTAGATTAAGCGACATATTTCTTCGGATGTACATAGACTATTGCCATTATTTTTGGGGAGTACAGGTTGTGTACAAACGCATTTTTGGACAGTTATTTAACGGGCCTTTGTTTAGTGGGCTATGGAAAGAAATTATCAGCGTTACGTGGACGCTTTTTAAGATCATGATTCCGATGATTATTGTCATCAAGGTAATAGAAGAGCTAGGCGGTATTGTGCTGCTGAGCCAATGGTTGAGCCCTGTTATGTTTTTGGTGGGATTGCCCAGCGAAATGGGCTTGGTGTGGGCGACCACGCTGGTGACCAATATATACGCTGGGTTGTTGGTGTTTATGAATACGGACGCGGATTTAACCGTGGCGCAAGTTTCGATTCTTGGCATCTTGATGTTGATCGCTCACGGGTTGCCAATTGAAGCGGCCATCGCTAAAAAAGCAGGCGTTGGCATTGCCATGACATTGGGTGTTCGCCTTGGTGGTAGCTTGTTAATGGCGTGGATGCTTCATCAAACCTATCAAGCTGGTGATTGGTTAAATTACCCAGCAGAATCGGTGTGGCAGCATACGCTAGCAAGTGACCCTAGCTATATGGCATGGGCGATTGATCAGGTGAAAAGTTTGGTGATGATCTTTGTGATTATTGCTGTACTCATTACCTTCCTGCGTATTTTAAAGCTGCTTGGCGTCGAAAAGCTGATGGGCATCATACTTAAGCCGATTTTGTCTTTATTAGGTATCAGCCGAGATGCAACGAATTTAACCGTGGTTGGCATTACTCTTGGTTTGTCGTTTGGTGGTGGTCTGCTGATTAATGAAGCAAAACGAGGACATATTTCACCAAGGGATATTTTTGTCTCCATCATGTTGCTGAATTTACTTCACAGCTTGATCGAAGACACCTTACTTATATTGTTAATTGGCGCTGATTTCACGACTATTTTTTGGGGGCGAATCGTCTTCTCGCTCGCCGTTACCAGTCTTTTAGTCATAGCAATTAACCGGATCGATGAAGCCATATGTTTGAAATATTTCTATAAGAAAATCTAGATATACTGCATTTTATAAGTCATTCAATAAGCCAAGAGCTTAGAGTTACCGATAAGATATATTTTCTTTTGATTGTGTCTAAGTGCGACTAGTGTAAGTATGCACTCAATCATTAACCGTCTACTTCACGGTTGTTTATTGCTCTTTTAATTTGGCTTTGTTGTTTTGAATAAGAGGCAACCATTCGAGGCATTATGAAAATATTTAGCTGCCAGCAATGTAACCAAACTGTGTTGTTTGAAAATACCATGTGCATGAGTTGTGGTTCTGAATTGGGCTTTATCCCAGAGCAAATGATATTGAGCGCACTTAAGCCAGTTGATGGTGGTTATCAGGCGCTTGCTGATATGTCGTCGCCTCCTAAGGTATGGCGTTATTGTGATAATCATCAGCACAACGTTTGTAATTGGTTGGTGGATGGGCAAGAAGAAGACGAACTTTGCATGGCTTGTGAGTTGAATCGCCATATACCGAACCTTGGGCGAATTGAGCAACTGCAAGCATGGCAGCAACTTGAGTCTGCGAAGCATCAATTAGTTTACTCTTTGTTGCAGCTCAATTTACCGATTATTAATAAACAAGAAGACCCAGAAGATGGGTTGTCTTTTGATTTTATTTCCGAAGAAAACGTCGTGCCTGAGGATGCGCAAGCCACAACGGGTCATGCGCTTGGGCAGGTGACTATTAATGCCTTAGAAGCGAATGCAGCTGACCGGGAGCGAATGCGTTCGGATATGAAAGAGTCTTATCGAACGCTAATAGGGCATTTTCGACATGAAGTGGGCCACTATTATTGGGATCAACTTGTTGTCACGGACGAAGTTACCTTGATGAGTTTTCGTGCTTTATTTGGTGACGAGCAAGTGAGCTACGCGGATGCCTTAGAAAAACATTATGAAACGCCAAACGATAAGTGGCAGGAAAACTATGTCAGTGTTTATGCCTCGTCCCATCCTTGGGAAGATTGGGCTGAAACATGGGCGCATTATCTACATATTGTCGATACCTTAGAGACGGCCAGTCAGTTTGGTTTTAGCTTGCAGCCCTTAAACCCATTGCAATCTAACCTTGCGGTGATGGTCAATATCGACCCTTATAATCATGCCAACTTTGACGACATTTTGGCGCAATATTTACCGCTGACCTTTGCGGTTAATAACCTAAACCGCAGTATGGGACAGCCAGATCTGTATCCCTTTATTATCGTGCCTGCGGTTAGGGAAAAGCTGAAATTCATCCATGAATTGTTGTATCAGGGTTAGTGCTTTACTGTCATAAAGCCTAAGCAAAATAACTTTGTACGGAAGACAGGGCTGTAGAAATGTTCTCCAATGAAAACTTTTCATAAATCAGTTTGCTGGTCATGAGCAAGGTAACGGCGATAAACACAGGTCGAACGATTTTGTCGCCTTTTGCGATGACAAATTTACTGCCGATGTAAGAACCTATGACTTGCCCTGCGCCCATGGCGAGCCCTATGCGGTAATCCACCGAGGCGATGCCAATAAAGAAAAACAAGGAAACGAGGTTGCCCATTAAGTTGAGAGGCTTGGTCATAATGGACGCTTGTTTGATGGTAAAGCCAAGTAAAATAACAAAGGCCAGCATCCAGATAGAGCCGGTGCCCGGTCCAAAAAAACCGTTGTAAAACCCAATCAATAAGCCACAAGTTATCATAAAAGAGCGGTTGCTGATTTTGGCTGTCGTCGCTTCAGAGCCTTTTATTCGTTTTGAGAAAATCGCATAAAGGGTAATGCACACCATTAAGATGGGCAGCAGTATTTCGAGAGTATGCTTATCGAACAAGCTTACTGAGTAAGACCCTATCAAAGCGCCAACGGCGGTGAAGACGATTCCCGTGAGTAATCCTTTTGCCTGTATCTGGTTGTGAAATAAGAAGGTGATAAAAGCCGTTGCTTCGCCAATTACCGCTTGAAGTCTGTTGGTGCCGAGGGTCAGGATAGGCGGTACGCCGGCGATCAATAAACTGGGGATGGTGATTAAGCCACCACCGCCAGCAATGGCATCGACCACTCCAGCGCAGATGGCAACCAAGAATAAAAACAACAGCACGTGGCTGTCTAGGTTAAAAGCGAACTCGGTCATAAAGGGTGATCCTTTTAATGGTGCATGAAAGTAGTCATGGATAAACGCTGGTCATATTAGTAACATCAAAGATCATGTATAAAAATTAATGGTTTATTAATCTAATAGTTAGGTTTAACTTAATGTTAACGTCTCAAGACATTGAATTTTTCGTCTCTCTTGCTCAAAGTAAGTCGTTGGCGGCTACCGCGAGAAAGCTTAATGTGACGCCGCCAAGCGTGTCTCAGCGCCTCCAAGCACTTGAGCAAAAGCTGAATGTGAAGTTGGTCGAACGGGGTTCAAGAGCCATTTCATTAACCTTAGAAGGGAATGTTTTGTTTCAAGAAGGCTTGGCCGTGTTGAGGCAGATTGAGTTGTTAGAAGACAAGGTGGCTGAAAAGAAACAGGCTATTTCTGGAAAAATTCGAGTGGTTGCGCCCGTTGGTTACGGCACTGAACGGGTGTCGCCGCTGGTGGCCGAGTTTCATAAAATCCACCCTTTGACTCACATTGAGTTGATTTTGTCTGATACGCCAAACTGGTCTCCGATTGACCCGCCCGATGTGGTGATTTACATCGGCCCGTTAAAAGATTCTTCCCTTAAACGCATTATCTTGCAAAAAAACCGACGGTTATTATTGGCGTCCCCGCATTACTTACAAAATGCGGAACCTATTCATACTCCCCAAGATTTATTGAACCATCAATGCCTTGTCATCAGAGAAAATGATGACGATGTCACCATGTGGAAGCTGACCCATCAAACGACAGGCGAATCTAGTAATGTGCGAATTAAGGCGTCTTTGATGAGTAATGTAGGGCCGGTGGTAAAAGATTGGGCGGTGAATGGCTATGGCATTATGCAGCGTTCGGAATGGAACGTGGCGAACGAATTGAAAGACAACACCTTGCAAGTGGTGTTGCCTGAATACTCTTTTCCGAGTGCCAATATCGTGGCGCTGGTGTCGTCCACACGGGATAAACGCCCAGCAAAAATTAACGCCTTTCTCGATTATATAAAAGAGCACCTGTCAGAAGAAGCTCTTGATTAGCGATGAGTCGCCATTTCTATTTTGGTGTTTATTAAAGGCTATTCATCAAGCGAAAGTTGAAACTCAGTGGAAGCAACAGAGATACCATTGATGGTGATCTCAACAGTGTGTTGCCCTGCGTAATAGACCCGTGTAGTGACTTTTTTGAACGGGTGGCGTTTGCTGAAATTAAGCGTTTCTCCTGCTTCAAGTATGACTTTCTTACCTTTGAAAACCTTCGGGGCCGTGAGTCCATTTTTCTTCTGGTGATGAATAATGTAATCGATCATCAATGACTGATTTTTCGCTGAACTTGATACAAGGTTCAGTTCAAATTCCAGATGCCCGTTGATAAATACCTCGGGTGTTTTGACGTTAAGCTGGACGTCTTTCAATTGCGGAGGTAAGTAACCAAATACTTGTAGTGCTTTGGGGTGACCTTGCTTTAACAGCGTACGACAAGCATGGCGAATCAGCTTTTTACGTTTCTCGTCTGCATCACCTATCCACTTAAGAGCAATGTCCGCCACTAGGTCTGGGTGGTCTTTTGCGATGTCATTTAAATTGTTGGCCACGGAACGCCGCACATACTCTTCATCGTCGTCTTTTAATGTTTCTAGCAATTCAATGATGGGGCTTGGATCAACAATAAACTCTGGCAACTGCATTGCCCAAGGTAGGCGAGGGCGAATACCTTCTGATACCAAACGACGTACATGGTAGTTCTCGTCCGTCGTCCATTGTTTTAATGTGTCTAAGGTTTTTGATTTATTATCTGACAGTAAAAAATAGCGAATGCCAAATTCGGATGAGAAGCGCTTAGTCATTTCTTTTAGCAAGGTCATGGACAAAGCATGGTGCGCTTGCCCATACAGACCGACGTAATCCGCCATGGGCATAATGGCCCAACCGACAATACCTTCCTCATCAGGCGTTAAACCATAAATATCTTCATGGGCGTAAGGTCGCAAACTGGCTAATAGAGCATCAGCCGCCAGAGCAAAGTCATCAGGTAAATAGCGCCACATGGCGTCTGTAATTTGCTTAGAGCGTTCTTTTAATTCCAAATTGGCTAAGTCATTGGTGGCGTATTCAATGAAACCAGCGTGGTCAAAATCACCCCAAGCCGACTGAAAATGCACCGCCATGGATTCGATAACAGCGAGGTTAAACTTATCTTTAAAGGGTTCCATCTGGTGTGGCCTTATAGAATACTGGTGGAGATTATAGATCGAACCAGTGACAGATTCAGTCAGTGGGTTAGTGGTTAATCTTGCTTAATTGGCTTTTTATGTGACCTGCGTAACCATGCTACAGTGAGAACGCCAACACAAACTGCAATAATGACGCTTATGTGAAACCATTGAACTTCAGAATGCGACATAGGGGCTATTGCACTCACATCTAATTCAACTTTATTGGCAAATAATTTAGCTATCGTTGCAAATTGTTCTAATTGTCGTTGACCGTCAACAAGTGCTTGATGGTTGCCAAAGCAAAAAATGATATAGGCTAATACAATCGCAATAGGTTCTTTAAAAGATTGTGTTGTTCTGCCATTAGCAATGACAAAGCCAACCATGGCTAAAGTGACAACGCTAAAATATCCCCAAACTTTATCTACTTGAGCATATTGTGTTTGGTAAATATTGATCGCTTCAAATGCTAACTTAAATTCTTCCATAGAATTCTCCTCGTTATATAGCATATTAGCTTAAGTCTATTTTATGGATATTTGCAGTGCTGGCGTTTAAAGGTAAGAAAAACTACTGAGCTCGGTGATTCTGACTCAAAAGCCGTTGTCTGCTTAATTAACAAACAACGGCTTTTTGTGTTGTCTATCTATACCCTAAACAATACCAGAGCCGGTTTTATTTGGGTCAGCAGGGCGTTTGACTGCACAAGCTTGGCGGTATTGGCTGGCTCGGTAGCAGGCAACGGGTGAGATGGCGCCGCCTTCTTGTAGGCGTGCCATTTGCAGAATTACTTCCACATCCAAGTTATACGC
Organism: Marinomonas transparens; assembly: GCF_016463975.1. Classification (GTDB taxonomy): domain Bacteria; phylum Pseudomonadota; class Gammaproteobacteria; order Pseudomonadales; family Marinomonadaceae; genus Marinomonas; species Marinomonas transparens. The sequence continues at coordinate 85,769 of NZ_JAEMNX010000017.1, forward strand.
TTGCTTAAGCGTAGCTTGGGCCATCATGGCGTCGTTCTCATTTTGATAATGAGTCAGAGCTTGGCGATCAACCAGTAGGCTTTTCACCAAGGCTCTTTGCACTTCCGCGGCGCTGTACATCAAGCTTTCGATTGGGTCGGTGACATTGTGGGATTGATCCAACATATAGAAGGGGCTGTAGGCCGGATCTTGGCTGCGAATATCAGTTAACTCATTGAAAATTAAAAACAACTGGTAAGGATTAATAGAGCCACTGTCTAAATCGTCATCGCCGTATTTACTGTCGTTGAAATGGAACCCACCCAGTTTGCCAAATTGCGCAAGGCGGCTGACGATCATCTCAATGTTGACGTTTGGTGCATGGTGCCCCAAATCCACTAAAGACAAACAGCGTTCGCCAGTTTCTTTCGCTGCAAGGTAGCTGCTGCCCCAGTCTTGAATGACGGTGGAGTAAAACGCAGGTTCAAAGATCTTGTGTTCCAGCAGCATGTTCCAGTCGTCTGGTAAGCGGTTGTAGACCTCTTTGATGCTTTCTAAATAATGGCTGAAGCTGTTCTTGAAGTGCTGTTGGCCGGGGAAGTTAGAGCCATCGCCTACCCAAACGGTTAAGGCTTTAGAGCCCAATTTTTTACCCAGTTCCACCACCTCGATATTGTGCGCAATGGCTTGCTCACGAACGGCTTTGTTGGTGTGAGTTAAGCTACCAAACTTGTATGACTCTTCCTGACCCGCTTGGTTTTGGAAGGTATTTGAGTTCATCGCATCAAAGCCTAAACCATATTGTTCTGCGTATTGGCGCAGTTCGCTTGGGTCTTTTGGAGTATCCCAAGGGATATGCAAGGACACAGTCGGTGTGGCTTGGGAAAGCTGTTGGATAACCGAGCAGTCATCAAGCTTTTCGAAGATGTTTCTCGGCTCGCCTTGTCCTGGAAAGCGGGCAAAACGTGTGCCGCCCGTGCCCACGCCCCAAGAAGGTACGGCCACGGCGAATTCTTTTGCCTGTGCCAGTATGGTGTCGATTTTAATACCAGAGCGATCGAGCTTTTCAGCCAAGGCATCATAGTCTCTGGTGACGTCGGCTTCTTGCTGCGCGTTGTGTTCTTGCAACAAGTTTTGATCGATGAGTTGTGTCATGGCTGAATCCTTTATTTTTGTTTTTATATTATGTGATTAACGGGTAAACGACGGTGCATGGCCAGCGTCAACATTCAAAATGTTTCCTGTCGACTTAGAGGATGCGTCAGAAGCGAAGAAGTAAATCGCTTCGGCGATGTCTTCTGGAAAGACATTTAATTTGAGCATGCTTCGTTGGCGGTAATGTTCTTCTAAATCATCGGTAGAAAGTTTATAAGCACTGGCTCTTTCTTCTTTCCATTTGCCAGTCCAGATTTTGGAACCGCGCAGTACTGCATCAGGGTTAACGACGTTAGAGCGAATGCCGAGCGGCGCGCCTTCAAGAGCAACACAGCGAGCAAGCTGAATCTCCGCCGCTTTTGCCACACAATACGCGCTGGCATTTGCACTGGCAACAAGGCCATTTTTACTGGCGATAAACACCATGTTACCGCCCATGTCTTGCTGTTTTAATAATGTAAAGGCTTCGCGGGCAACGAGGAAGTAACCCGTCGATAGAATGCTTTGGTTCTTGTTCCATAACGCTAAGGAAGTTTCTTCCAGCGGTGCGGAGGAGGCGATTCCCGCATTGGATACCACAATATCCAAGCCACCAAAGGCCACGGCACAATGCTTGACCGCACGAACCACGTCGTCTTCATTGGTTACGTCCATTGTTATGCTGGACGCGGCGTCTTTACCAAACTTCTTGACTAAGGTGGCTTGCGCGATAGACAGAGCGTCTTCGTCTATGTCCATTAACACAATGTTGGCGCCTTCTTTGGCAAGACGTTTTGCTGTTGCTAAGCCGATTCCGCCTGCTGCACCTGTGACCAAGGCGATATGGCCTGCTAGGGATTTTGGCTTTGGCATGCGTTGTAGTTTGGCTTCTTCTAACAGCCAGTATTCAATGTCGAAGGCTTCTTGTTCCGGCAAACCGACGTATTCGCTCACGCTGTCAGCACCACGCATGACATTGATGGCATTGACGTAAAACTCCCCTGCGATTCGTGCCGTAGCTTTGTCTTTGGCAAAAGACAGCATGCCGACACCGGGGATCAAATAGATTACCGGGTTCGGGTCACGTAGAGCTGGGCTGTTGTCTCGTTTACAGCGATTGTAATAGCCTGCGTACGCTTCTCGATAAGCAGCAAGGTCGTTATCCAGTGACGCAATGACTTCATCTAGGTTGTCTTTTTCGGGGTCGTAAGCCACCACAAAGGGGCGAATCTTGGTGCGTAAAAAGTGGTCTGGGCAGGAGGTGCCCAATTTGCCTAGGCGATTTAAATCTTGTGAATTAACAAACTGTAGGACTTCGTCAGATTGATTGAAGTGACCAATTTGGCGTTGTTTTTCGCTGGTTTTGCCGCGAATCAATGGCATTAAACGAGAAGCAATTTCTTGGCGTTTTTCATCTGCTAACGTGCTGAAGCGCTCCCCACCAAAAATCGCTTTGCCTGCGCTGTTTTTATCTAGCCATGTTTGTGCTTTGTTAATAATGTCGATTGATAGTTGATAGCATTCTTTATTGTCATTCGCCCAAGTAAATAGGCCATGGCTTTCCAAGACCACGCCTTTTAAGTGTGGGTTCTCGGTGGCGATTTTATGTAAATCCATACCAAGCTGAAAACCCGGACGTCGCCACGGTAACCAACCAATGTCACCATTAAAAATCTCTTGCGTTAACTGGCGGCTGTTTTTACTCGCCGCAATAGCGATTACCGCATCTGGGTGTAAATGATCAACGTGATTGTAAGGTAGATAAGCGTGTAGTGGTGTATCAATACTGGCGGCTCGGGCGTTTAAGTTAAAGGTGCAATGGGGTAGATAAGCGACCATTTCGTCCTCAAATTCGAGGCCACGATACAGATTTGGTAGCTGATTAAGCTTGTCCATATAGAGAGTGGAAAAACCATCTAATCCCATGGAACCAATATCACCACCAGAACCTTTTACCCAGAGTACGGTGGTTTTTTCACCTGTTAATGGATCGTCCATTTCTAACTTTGCTGATGTGTTGCCACCACCATAGTTGGTTACACGCATATCAGAACCGAGCAAGTTTGATCGGTATTGCAATAATTCAGGAGCGGTTAGAAGAGATGCGTGTGCATCGTTCCAAAGGTTAGGTAGTAAGTTGTTCGTGGACATGTTTTAACCTCAAATTCGCCTATAACAAGGTTTTTCGTCCTAAATTAAAGGCTTAAAATTTATTTTTGTTATGCGTAAATCAGCGGGTTAGAATGATTAATAGATTTTATGTTAAAACAAAAGCAATCATTTTCAAGCATTATTTGTCTTTTTTGAGTTTTTTTTGATTGATTGTGCTTGAAAATGACGGGAAACTAATTATATTGATTATCGAGGACTATCGATGCACGAGATTGAAAGGCATAGAGTGATCTTGTCGGAAGTGGAAGCTCGGCCGATTGCGACTGTTGCACATCTAGCGGATGTGCTGGGTGCTTCAGAAGCCACGGTACGACGTGATATAAGCTTTTTGGATAAGCAGAAGAAGTTGCGTCGTGTGAGAGGAGGGGCAGAAGCCATTAATCCTCTTTCCGATGTGAGTTTGTTGGGACGACCTTATTCGGTTAATCAGACGATTAATACGGATGTGAAGCGAAGCATTGCGAAAGCGGCAGTTGATTTATTGTCCGATAATATGTCGATCATGATCAGCGGTGGCACCACAACTTCGGCTATGTCTGAGTATATGCGTGGTTTGAAACTGCAAGTATTGACCAACTCATTCTCTATTGCGGACCAATTGATTAAAAAGAGTAAATGCAGCGTGACTGTGCCGAGCGGAAAAATTCATCGGGAACAGAATATTATTCTGAGTCCCTTTCCTGATGATATTTCCAATCACACGTTTGCCGACATCCTTTTTATTGGCGCATACGGCGTTAGTTCTCACGGTGTGATGGAGACAGATCCACAAATTGTACAAGCGGTAATGAAACTGATAAATCGAGCCGATCAGCGGGTGCTTTTGGTTGATAGTAGCAAGTTTCAAAATCGATCTAGTATGATTATTTGTCCACTATCACAGATAGATATCGTCATCACTGATGACGGAATAGATAACAAGAGTCAAGAAGTGATCGAATCGGCAGGCTGTCGTTTGATCATTGTAGAAAAACAAAAACAATAAACCGCGTCTCAGAAACGACAACGCCTTGTTGCGTGATGATGAGCGCGCTCTTGGAGAAAATTATGAATAACAAACTCATCACTGTTTGTGTGTTGGCTTTTATCACCCTGTTTGCATCAGGCTCTTATGCCGCCGATGAGGTTCGCATTGCTTTATTGGTAAAAGCCTTGGGCATTGGTTTCTTTGAGGCTGCCTATAAGGGAGCAGAAGAAGCCAGTAAAGAACTGGGCGACGTTAAAATTATTTATACTGGACCCACCACCACCACCGCAGAAGGCCAAATTGAAATCATCAATTCACTGATCGCACAGCGTGTCGATGCTATTGCCGTGTCTGCCAATGATGCTGATGCCTTAGTTCCTTCCCTGAAAAAAGCACAACAGCGTGGTATTAAGGTCATTTCTTGGGATTCTGGTGTCGCCAAAGCGGGACGCCAACTTCATTTAAACCCTTCTAGTAATAGCCTTATTGGCGAGATGAACGTCCAGCTTGCTGCGGATGCGATTAAAGTGAAGGGCAAATCTTCTGGTACCTTTGCCATCTTGAGCGCAACCCCAACGTCGACCAACCAAAATATTTGGATTGACGAGATGAAAAAATCTCTCAGCAAATTTCCAAATCTGACACTGGTTGATACGGTTTATGGTGATGACCTAGCGGATAAAAGCTTCCGTGAAGCGACGGCACTCATTAAAAACCACCCTGATCTTGATGTGATCGTGGCACCAACCACAGTGGGCATTCTAGCAGCAGCTCAGGCGGTGAGTGATTTAGGTCTAACAGGCAAGGTGTTTGTTACAGGTTTGGGCTTGCCTTCTGAATTGGCTGGTCACGTACACAGTGGTGCGATCCATAGCTTTGCGATTTGGAACCCCATTGACCTAGGCTACTCTGCAACTATGCTGGCCTATGATCTTGTTAAAGGTAAGGGGACAAAAACAGAGAGGCCAATGGGTCGTATGGGAACCTTTAAAGTGGATAAGAATGGTGACGGTGCTATGTCTAAACCTTTTATCTATGACGCTTCTAACGTCGATGAATTCTCTTCTATCTTTTAGTTAACATTTAACCCCCTCCCAGCCTCCCCCTTAGCAGGGGGAGGAGCAGCTGGTTGGCTTCCTCCCCTTGCATTTTTGAAGGGGGAGGTCCGGAGCTTAATGTTCCCTCCCCTTGCATCTTTGAAGGGGGAAGTCCGGAGCTTAATGTTCCCTCCCCTTAATAAGGGGAGGGCTAGGGTGGGGTTAGATTGTCACTTAATAATTTCATAATGAATAACAATAAGAGCAACCGTTATGAATGATGCGATTTTTAGTCTAAAAAAGGTTAGTAAGGTATTCCCCGGTGTAAAAGCGCTTGATGAGGTGGATTTACATTTATACCCGGGTCAGGTGACGGCTTTGATTGGTGAAAACGGCGCTGGAAAATCGACCCTAGTCAAAACCATGACCGGCATTTATCAGCCAGATGGTGGCGAAATTATTTTCGATGGCAAGCCTGTGTATTTTCATTCCCCCCACGATTCCCATGCCCTAGGCATTACCGCGATCCATCAGGAAACCGTGTTGTTTGATGACCTGACGGTGGCGGAGAATATCTTTCTGGGCAACTATCCAATGAAAAAAGGCCCAATGACCAAGTTCTCGATCGATTGGCCGACCATGGTGGCGCGCTCACAGGAAATTTTGTCGTCAATTAATGCTCACATGGACCCTAATCAAATTTTACGCGAGTTGAGTATCGGCCAAAAACACATGGTGGGTATTGCCCGTGCCTTATCTGTCGATGCCAAGGTGGTTATCCTTGATGAACCCACCGCGGCTTTATCTCATCATGAAATCCATGAACTCTATGACTTGGTGAATAACCTTAAGCAGAAAGGCAAAGCCATTTTGTTTATTACCCATAAATTCGACGAAGTCTTCATTTTAGCGGATCGATACACGGTATTCCGTGATGGCTGCTTTGTGGGTGAAGGCTTTATTAAAGATACCAATGAAACGCAGCTGGTCGAAATGATGGTGGCGCGTAGCATTGATGAAACCTATCCGAAGAAAACCGTCGAGATAGGCGAAACCTTGTTAGAGGTAAGTAACCTATGCCACACCACCGAGTTTGCTAATATCAGCTTTAGCCTTAAAAAAGGCGAAATTCTCGGCGTGTATGGTTTGGTTGGGTCAGGCCGAACAGAAGTGATGCAGGCGTTATTTGGCACGGCGCGCCATGTTACCGGAAGTATCAAGATGAATGGCAAAGAGGTAACCATTCACTCACCAAGAGACGCCATTGACCATGGCATTGTGTATGTTCCCGAAGAAAGACAAAAGCAAGGCATAGTGTTGGAGTTACCTATCGTGCAAAACGTCAGTTTGCCGCAAATGGAGCGTCTTACGAAACATGGACAAATAGACGAAGAAAACGAGATGTCCTTAGCGCGACAATACTGTGAACGCTTACAGGTGAAGGCGTCCAGTTGGCAAGAAAAGGTGATGAACCTATCCGGTGGCAACCAGCAAAAAGTGGTTATCGCTAAGTGGTTAGCCACTAACCCTAAGGTGATTATTCTTGATGAACCCACTAAGGGCATCGACATTGGTTCGAAGGCGGCGGTACATGAATTTATGTCTGAACTGGTGGATTCAGGGTTGGCTGTCATCATGGTGTCGTCGGAGTTGCCTGAAATACTCGGCATGTCTGATCGTATTTTAGTGATGAACGAAGGCTTGATTGTGGGTGAGTTAGCCCGTGAAGAGGCGACACCAGAGAAGGTGGTCTCGCTCGCGACTGGAGGCACAGTCACATGTTAAAGCGCTTTATTTATTCCCGTGAAGGCATACTGAGCCTGATTGTTTTAGCGCTGTTTTTGGGGGTGGGCATGATCAGTCCAGCCTTCATTAGCCTGCCAAACAGCATTAGTATTTTTAACGACACGTCGATTTTGATCATGCTGTCGTTAGGGCAGATGTTAGTCATCTTAACCCGCTGTATTGATCTTTCCGTCGCCGCGAATGTGGCCTTTACTGGCATGGTGGTCGCCATGACGAACCAGTATTTTCCTCAACTTAGCATGGCCATATTGATTGTTTTAGCGTTAGCCCTAGGTGCTTTATTAGGTGCGATTAATGGCCTGTTTGTCTGGTTGCTTAAGGTGCCATCCATCGTTATTACGCTGGGGACCATGAGTATTTATCGAGGCTGTACCTTTTTGTTGTCGGATGGTGCTTGGGTGAACTCCCATCAAATGAGCCCGTCTTTTATTGCGCTTCCTCGCTTCGAAATTCTGTCTGTTCCTGTGCTCAGTTGGATCGCGGTGGTGGCCATTATTATTGTTTTCTGGGCGATGAAATACAGTGTCTGGGGACGCAATTTTTATTCGGCTGGAGGTAATCCAACCGCGGCATTTTATTCCGGCGTGAATGTGGGCAAGGTACAGTTTTATGCTTTTCTTGTATCGGGTACCTTGTCTGGTTTGTGTGGTTATTTGTGGGTGTCGCGTTTTGCCGTGGCCTATGTGGACGTGGCGAATGGCTTTGAACTTCAAGTCGTTGCGGCCTGTGTGATTGGCGGTATCAGCATAGTGGGTGGTGTGGGTACCGTGGTGGGTTGCGTGGTCGGTGCGTTGTTCATTGGTGTGGTAAATAACGCCTTGCCTATTATCGGCGTGTCGCCTTTTTGGCAAATGGCGATTTCTGGTTTAGTTATCGTGATTGCAGTGATAGCCAACGCCAGTTCAGACAAAGACAAAGCGCGTATTATTTTGCGTAAGCCGAATGAGTCTGATGACTCGGTACAGGCACCATCACATTAAGAGGCTTTCATGGACACAATAATAAAAAAACCAACTACGCCTGATGCACTGTTAACCAATAGGCTACAAAAGTTTTTCCGCTGGGAAATGTTTTTGATCATCCTAGTCGCCTTGGTATTTGTGATGAATTCCTATTTATCACCTTACTTTCTTGACCCTTGGAACTTATCCGACGCAACCTTCAATTTTACTGAAAAAGCGCTGATTGCCTTGCCCATGGCGATGCTGATTATCGCCAAAGAAATTGATATTTCGGTGGCGGCGATTATTTCACTATCGAGTACTTTGATGGGCCTTGTCGCGCAACTGGGCGCACCGATTTATCTGGTGGTGCTGATGGGTATTTTGGTTGGCGCGGCCTGTGGTTTGGTGAACGGTGTTTTAGTCACCCAATTTAAGATTCCTTCGATTGTAGTCACTATCGGTACCATGAGCTTGTTCCGTGGCATCAGCTATATTTTATTGGGCGATCAGGTGATTCGTGAGTATCCAGAGGGCTTTGATTTCTTTGGTCAAGGTTATGTGTATTGGGTGTTTTCCTTTGAGCTAGTGTTGTTTGTGGTCTTCGCCTTGGGGTTTTATTGGTTATTGCACAGAACCACCTTTGGACGTTATACCTTTGCCATTGGTAACAACCCAACCGCGTCCTATTACTCTGGTATCAAGGTTGATAAACACCGTTTGATTTTATTTACCTTGGTGGGCCTTATGTCTGGCGTGGCGGCAGTGTTGTTGACTTCCCGCTTGGGCAGTACGCGTCCGAGTATCGCCATGGGCTGGGAGCTGAGTATTATCACCATGGTGGTACTGGGGGGTGTGAGTATTTTAGGCGGCAGCGGCACCATTGGTGGCGTGGTATTGGCAGTGATTCTGATGGGGCTAGTGACCTTTGGCATGGGGCTGTTGAACATTCCTGGAATCGTCATGACCATCATAGTCGGCTTAATGTTGATTAGCGTGGTGAGCCTACCTGTGCTGATTTCTCTGTATAAAGGTAAGAAGGCCAAAGTCCTATGAGATACGCCTCGGTCATGTATCTGCGCAAAGGTTTTGAAGACGAATACAAACGTCGCCATGACAACCTTTGGCCTGAATTAGCAGAGCACTTAAAGCAACAGGGGATTTATAACTATTACATCCATCTAGATCGTAACGAAAGTCGGCTTTACGCCAGCTTTGATGCGGATGAGCTAGATACTAAGGTGTTGGCTGATCATCCGGTGATGCAGCGCTGGTGGCAGTACATGGCGGACATCATGGAAACTAAGATGTCATCCTTTGAACCTGTGGCCGATGCTTTGGAGCCAGTTTTCCAATTTAACGTGCAGCAAGCCAATAAAGTGCGTGTTGTTGCCGTGTTAGACATAGGTAAAACCAACATCAAAATTTGTCTGATGGACGGACAAACCGGCGCATTATTACAGATTGCCAAGCGTACTAATGAGGTGATTAATGCCGCGCCTTATCCCCATGTGGACGAAGCATCTATTTGGGCTTGGATCAAGGACACGCTGGCGGAATTAGCTCAAGACTACTTCATTAGCAGCATTGCCATTACCACCCACGGGGCGACCATTGCTTGCATGAAGGGCGATCAACTCGCCTTGCCGATTTTGGATTATGAATACGATGGTGTGAGTGACGTTAAGGCGGAATATGATGCCGCTCGGCCTGACTTTAAAGAATCCTTTAGCCCTAGATTGCCCCAAGGACTGAACCTAGGCGCGCAATTATTTTGGCAACAACAGCGTTTTGCCTCCGAGTTTAAAGAAGTCGATTCATTGCTTTTGTATCCGCAATATTGGGGCTTCAAACTCAGCGGTCACAAAGCCTCGGAAGTCACCTCGTTAGGCTGTCATACGGATCTTTGGAATCCCATAAACTGCCAATTTTCTGCTTTTTGTGAGCAGCAAAACTGGAATGCTTTATTTCCACCTGTGTTGGAAACCGGCGCTAAGCTTGGGGTTATTTTGCCTGAGCTCGCGCAAGAAATCGGCTTGCCAGCGAACTGTGTGATCTTTAATGGTGTGCACGATTCCAATGCCTCTTTGGTGCCTTACATTGGACAACCGATGGAAAAACTCACCGTAGTGTCCAGCGGCACTTGGACGGTCATAGCCACCATTAATGGCAAGTTGGACTTCTTGCACGAAGAAAAAGACATGCTCGCAAATGTCGATGCATTGGGCCGCGCGACACCGACTATTCGCTTTATGGGCGGACGCGAGTGGGAACATTTACGCAGCGATACGCCAGCGACCTTTAGTGATGTCAGCTTCATACTTGAACACGGCATTATGGCGTTGCCTGCTTTTGCGCAAGGCGGCCCGTTTGCTCACTGTGATGGCAAAATACTAGAGCGTGGCCTGACACTCACGCCATCCCAGCAATCTGCCTTGGCCGATATCTACGTGGCCTTAATGACGGACTATTGCCTAGACCTGATGGACACCAGTGATACCGTTATCGTAGAAGGCGCGTTCAGTAACAATCATAATTTCTTAACCTTGCTCGCCTGCATGCGCAGCCAAGATGAAATTTACGCTTCCCGCGACGTCACCGGCACCTCCGGCGGCGCGGCCTTGTTATCCAACAAAAGTCTCAAACTCAAAGGGCGACTCAGCCTAGCAACCTGCGAACCACAGATAAAACCTTTGCTTAATCTCTATCGACAGCAATGGCGGGATCTGGTTGCTGCGTTATGATATCTAATGCGTTTTTCTAGCAATTAAAGTGGGTGCTACTTGACAGTGTTTGGCTTCGCTGCGTCCCTTTATTCGTTCTAGTATGGCGTCGGCGGCCAGTTCCCCTTGTACTTCGGCTTGTTGGTCTATGCTGGATAGGTTGACCACGGCGTAGGATGCGATGGGGGTGTTGTCATAGCCGATAATAAAGACATCTTTCTGAGGAACGAGGTGACGCTTTTGGCATTCGTCTAGCAATGGTACGGCGTGGATGTCGCTCCAACAGAAGATGGCGCAGGGTGTTTTGATATCATCTAAAAACAGGTTTAGGTCTTTTCGTAGCTGTTCTTCGTTATCCGACGATCTGAAAATTCTGTCTTCTGCACCGTTGGAAATATTGGCTTCTTTGAGTGTAGCCAGAAAGCCCCGTTCACGTTCTCTATTCAGGTCAAATTCGTCAAACTCACGAAGCAGCAAGCTGATCATTTTTACGTTTTCTACGCCTGTATTTATTAGTGCTTTGGTGGCGAGTTGAGCGCCTAAGTAATCGTCACCATTGATAGTGTCGAAGCTGACAGCGGTGTCTTCAACATGGCCGATAACTGTCATGGGTATTTGCTTGGCGTATTTTTCGAGTGCTGTGCCAGATAGCCGAGGGGCAACTAATATCAGCCCGTCTACGTTGTTATCAATCATGGATTCAATAAGTGAAGACTCGATGGAGAGTTCCCCTTGGCCAAGGCCAATGAGCATTTTAAAGTCTGATTTTTCGATGGTGGCGTTTATTTTTTCCAACAGTTTCGGCAAATAGGCGTTGCCTAATCCGGCGATCAAGACACCTATGGTGAAGGTTTTGCCGCGCATGCCTCTGGCTGAAGTGTTGGGGCGGTAGCCTAGTACTTTAATGGACAGCTCTACTTTTTTCCGTAGCGCTGGGCTGACGCCATAGGCATTGCGGATGACTTTGGAAACGGCGGCTACGGAAACGCCTGCGTCTTTGGCGACTTCTTTGATGGTGATTTTTTTTACTGTTGCTTGGTTTGTCATAGAGCACGGCTTATCAAATAAATAAATTTTTATAGAAACTACTTGAAATGAGGTTTCGTTTCTACTTATTATTCGTATAACGTTCTACACTCAATTAAATAAATATCGTCCATTAATAAAAATAATACTTAAGGATTGTCTATCATGAGCTCTGATATATTGCGCACTGTAAAAAGCTCTGCAGTCACCTGGGTTGCCGACATGGTGGCGCCATCGTGCGATGAAGGTGTCGGTAAAAGAGCTTGTTTTGTTTGCTCCACATTTGTTGTTTCCAGTCTTGAGCATACTGCGCAATTGACTATTTCTGCTTTGGGTTTATACCAAGTTTTTATTAATGGTCGCCAAGTGGGTGACGATTACCTCACTCCAGGCTTGACCTGCTACGATGACCGTCTTTCTTTTCAAACTTATCACGTTAATGAGTACTTGCAGCTTGGTAGCAACAAAATCGAGATTTGGCTGGCTGATGGTTGGTACCGATCTCAGATCATGTGGGAAGAATGCAAAATTCTAAACTGCTGGGGCGATTCCATTGCCGCCATTGCTCAGCTTGAGTTGGCGGGCGAGGTTATTTGCAAAACGGATGCGAGCTGGCAATCGGGTTACTTGCCAGTCACACAGTCTGGTATTTATTTAGGGGAAGATTACGATGCCCGTGAAGAGAGGTTAATCGCTTCCCATGGGGTGAATATTCTCGAATTTGATAAGACGTTATTAGTGCCGCACGAAACGGCGGCGGTCAAAGCATTGGCGTCTGTTAGTCCGGTGAAGACATGGTATGAAAATGGCGACATGGTTGTTGATTTCGGTCAGAACTGCTCCGCTGTGGTACGTATCCAGGTCGATGGTAACGCAGGGGCGAGTCTCTACATCGACTTTGCCGAAATATTGGATGAAGAAGGATGTTTTGACCGCAGAAATTACCGAGATGCACGGGTTGCCGTACAATACACTCTGAAAGGTGAGGGCATTGAATCTTACGAGCCGCGTTTTACTTTTATGGGCTTTCGCTATGCCAGAATTAAACTGTCGGGTGAGGTGAAGCTGCATTCAATTCAACAGATTCCGCTCACTTCGGTACCGATTATCACTGGTGGATTTGAATGTGATGTGCCGGCGGTGAATCGCTTGGTGCAGAATACCATTTGGTCCCAGCGTTCTAACTTTATTGAAATTCCAACCGATTGCCCGCAGCGTGATGAACGTTTAGGTTGGACGGGAGATGCACAGGTGTTTGCAGGCACGGCCTGTTGGCTAGCGGATTGTGAAAGCTTTTTGATTAAGTACCTGCGGGATGTGATACATGATCAACGACCTAATGGCGCCATTCCGCATTTTTCCCCTGATCCAACGCGCTTGTTCCCTGAGATGTTTGATGGGGATTGGGCGGGGTCTACTGGTTGGGGAGATGCCATTACTATCATACCTTGGCAGATATATTTGCAATATGGCAATGTAGATATACTCAGGGAATGCTTTCCAGCTATGCAAAAATGGTTAGATCACCTTTGGTCTCTTTCCGATGGGCCGATTATTAAACCGAACCTGCAATGGGGGGGGCATGGTTTTACCTTTGGCGATTGGTTGCAACCAGTGGGAGATAATCGCAAGCCTCGCCCCACTATCGCGGATGATTGTGCGGCTACGCTTTATCATTATATTTCTACTGATCTTGCCGTTAAAATCGCGCATTTACTTGGGAAAGAGCAAGAGGCCAGTGCGCTAGAGAAAAGGGCGCTTTGTATCAAAGAAGCGTTTGTTGATGAGTACTTTAGTAAAACTGGTCGGCTTGCCCATAACGACCAGACTTCCTATTCGTTGGCCTTTCTTTATGATCTGGTGCCAGAGCAGTATTTTGATGCCGCGAAGCACTATTTCCGTGAGGTGATTGTCGATGCCCAATACCTGATTGGTACTGGTTTTATTGGTACGCCAGCCTTGTTGCCAGCATTAACCAAATTAGGCATGAACGACCTTGCAGAAAACGTCTTTCTTAACCGAAAAGTGCCCGGTTGGCTGTATCAGATAGAGCGTGGTGCAACCACCATTTGGGAACGATGGGACGCGATTGCTGAAGATGGCACCATCTATGACCCGAATATGAATAGCTATAATCATTACGCTTATGGTGCTGTGTGTCAGTGGTTGTTTGAGTCAGTGGCGGGTGTGTCGCCTGTGGCGCATGCCCCCGGTTATAAAGAAGTGTTGTTATCACCAACGTTTTTGCCAGCGTTGGGTCGAGTATCTATGTGGCACGATTGCGGCCTTGGTCGGATTGAGGCGAGCTGGAGAATCCTTGAGGACAAGGTAGCTTACTCACTTTCTTTACCAAATGGATGTGTTGGTATTTTGTCATCTAGGTTACTGGAAAGCGTGGTTACGATGAATGGTCAAGCCATGAATGGCAGTTTGGCTGGTGTTACGGTGCCATCCGGAAAGAGCGAGATTGTTTTCAGTCTCACATAATATGGGGGAAATCCTCAGCGTGTTTACCCAACAATAAATTTAAAAAGAGGGTGTAATATGAAAGATTTAGTAAAAAAGCTCACTGTTATCGCTTTTGCTTTCTCCGCTGTTTCGGCAGCGAGTGCGGTAGAATTGAGTATACTGATAGATAACAATCCAGATACGGTTGCATTGACGCAAGCACTGACATTAGCTTATAGCAAAAAGCATCCTGATGTTAAGTTCGAAATGGAACTAAGGCCCGGTGGTGCGGAAGGTGATAATATCGTCAAAACGCGTCTCGCAACGGGTGAAATGGCGGACGTGTTTATCTATAATTCAGGTTCGCTATTGCAAGCCTTACGACCATCCAGAACGCTAGAGCCTATCAACGACATTGCTAATTTTTCTAATATTTTGTCTAGCTTTACCAGTACGGTAAGTGACAAAAAAGGCAATGTTTATGCGGTGCCAGCACAAACAGCCATGGGCGGCGGCATTCTTTATAATAAGCGTCTTTATAAAGAGTTGGGCCTAAAAGTGCCAATGACGTGGAAAGAGTTTATGGCCAATTGTGCGATTATCGCAGCCAAGTCAAAGGCGGCACCGATTGCACAAACCTATCGTGATTCGTGGACATCGCAGCTTATTGTGTTAGCTGACTATTACAATGTGCAGTCAGAACAGCCTAACTTCGCCGATGATTACACCAATAACAAGGCAAAATTTGCGACGACACCATCTGCGTTAAGAGGCTTCGAAAAGCTTCAACAAGTTTCCGAAGCGGGATACTTTAATGATTATTATGGCGCGGCGACTTACAACGATGGCTTGAACATGGTTGCTACAGGGAAAGCGGCTCATTATCCAATGTTAACCTTTGCCATTCCTGCCATTAATATCAACACTCCAGATCAGATTAATGATGTCGGTTTTTTTGCTCAGCCCGGTGACGATGCCAGCAAAAACGGTTTGACCGTGTGGATGCCTAACGCCTTTTACCTTCCAAAAGAGGGTGACCACAAAGACATCGCGAAAGACTTCCTAAGCTATGTGGCGACGGTGGATGCCTGTAATACTATTACGAATGCCATTGGCGCGAATGGCCCTTATCTCATCAAGGGTTGTACCTTACCTGATAACGTTTTTCCTGCCGTGAAAGATATGCTGCCTTACTTCCAAGTCGAGGGTCGAACCGCACCTGCCTTAGAGTTTCTTTCGCCGATAAAAGGCCCAATGCTGGAACAGCTGACGGTTGAAGTAGGGTCGAGCATTCGTACAGCAAAATCAGCGGCGGAGCTTTATGACCAAGACGTTGAAAAGCAAGCTAAACAATTGAATCTACCGAATTGGTAATGACTTTGTCTCCTTTTTAAAAGGGGTCGCAAAAGATAGCGAATGCAGTAGTTTTGCGACCCCTCGCTAAAGTTGAAAGAGGGGATGCTTGGAGGACTTATGAAAAGTAGTCGATCTTATCCCTATTGGTTCATTTTACCGAGCGGGCTAATTTACCTAGTGCTATTTTTGGTGCCTACGGTGACTGCCTTTTGGTTTAGTTTGACTCAATGGGATTTGTTTGAAACGCGCTTTATTGGACTAGAAAACTATAGTCAGTTTTTTCAGGAGCCTTTTTTGATTACGGGTGCTGTGAATACGGTTGTTTTTGGTGCAGTTACATCTATTGCGAAGTCTATCTTAGGGTTGCTATTAGCGGTTTTACTCACATCTGGTTTACTCGGACAAAGCTTTTTAAGAACGTTAATTTTTTTCCCTGTTTTAGTATCTACCGTTGGTATTGGTATCGCATTTACGGAAATCATGCATCCAGCGAGAGGGATGATAAATGTAGGTTTAAGCTACTTAGGTATTCACGGCCCTGCGTGGTTGATTGATCCGCATTTGGCATTATTTTCTGTGGCGCTAGTGGATGTTTGGAAAGGCGTTGGTCTGGCTACTCTTATTTATATTGCCGGTTTGGCGACTATTAGTTCAGATTACTATGAGGCCGCACGAATAGATGGAGCAACTAAGTTACAGATGTTTTTTCGCATCACGGTGCCTTTAGTTCGCCCGGCGACAGTGACCGTTGTGACGTTATCTTTAATAAGTGGCTTGCGATCATTTGACCTTATTTGGGCAATGACAAAAGGCGGCCCAGGCTTTTCTTCGGATGTTCTGGCTTCGGTAATTTATAAGCAGTATCAAGCTGGATTTTATGGGCTTTCTACTGCTGGTAATATTATTTTGTTTGTTCTTGTTGCTTTGATTGTTGTTCCTCTTACCTATTGGTTTAATCGCAGAGAGGTGGATTTATGAAACGACAACAAGTCATCATCGGCATTGTTGCTCTTGTTCTGGGCGTGCTGCTCTTTGCTACGCCTTTTATGTTTATTGGAATAACGGCGGTGAAATCGGCGGCGGAGGCATCGCATCTAGGGCTTTCATTACCGTCTAAATGGCTATTCTGGGAAAATTTCATGGCTGTGATTAAAGCCAGAAACTATATGCTTCTGTTGGCGTATTTTAATTCCACTGTCATTACCGTTGGTGCGATTTCTTTATTAGCCGTTTCGGCTGCCATGATTGGTTACGTCATCCAACGACGGCCATCTAAATGGAATGGTTTTATCTATGCTTTGATTCTGGCGGGCTTGATGATTCCACCAGCCGTTGTACCGACTATTTGGCTGCTGAAAGAATTGCACCTGTTTAAAACTTTGCATGGCATGATTCTGATACAGGTTGCCTATGGGCTTTCGTTCTCGGTGTTATTGTTTCGTTCTTTTATTGCCAGTATTCCGCGAGACTTGGATGAAGCGGCGATTATTGACGGTGCTAAGCCTTGGCAGGTGTTTTTTAAGGTCATCTTACCCTTGCTTAAACCCATCACTATTACCGTTGTTTTGGTGCAATCGGTCACCATCTTTAATGATTTTACCAACCCTCTGTATTACTTACCGGGTAAAGACAATGTGACGGTGCAACTTACCTTGTACAACTTCCAAAGTCAGTTTTCTTCACAGATGAATTTACTGTTTATGAACATTCTTCTCGTTACCATACCTCCTCTTATCATGTTTATTTTTTTTAATAAACAAATTGTAAAAGGTATGACGGCTGGTGCTGTAAAAGGATAAAACCATGGCAAGCGTAAAACTAAAAAACATCCATAAAGAATTCAATGGCGTTAAGATTCTTAAAGGCATTGATTTAGATGTGAATGATGGCGAGTTCTGTGTCTTTGTTGGACCTTCCGGTTGCGGTAAATCGACCTTGTTGCGCATTATTTCTGGTTTGGACGATGCCTCCAGTGGTGAGATAGAAATCGCTGACAAAGATGTGACTCATGCTGATCCGATTGATCGAGGCATTGCCATGGTATTTCAAAGCTATGCGCTTTATCCGCACTTGACCGTCAGGGACAATATTGGCTTTGGTCTAAGCTTGGCCAAACGCCCTAAAAATGAGATTAATGAACGTGTTAATACAGCGGCTAAAATGCTGCAACTAGAAGCCTTACTTGATCGTAAACCGAAAGACCTTTCTGGTGGACAGCGCCAGCGGGTCGCCATTGGCCGTGCTATTGTCAGAAATCCAGAGGTATTTCTATTTGACGAACCGCTCTCTAATCTCGATGCGGCGCTGCGCTCCAAAATGCGTCTTGAATTAACTGAGCTACATGCAGAACTCAACGCCACCATGATTTACGTGACTCACGATCAGATTGAAGCCATGACCATGGCAGATAAAATCGTTGTGCTGAACGCCGGACATGTTGAACAGGTGGGGACACCGATGGAACTCTATCATCATCCGAAAACCCCCTTTGTTGCCGGTTTTATTGGCAGCCCAAAAATGAACTTATTTGAAGGGCAAACCGCACAAGAGCATGGTGCAGATATCTATGGAATCCGTCCAGAACACCTCACCTTATCGACACAAACAGGCAAGTGGCAAGGCGTGATAAAACACATAGAACACCTAGGTGCTGATGTGATTGTTCATATACAAGTGCAAGCTCTAGGAACGCTCGTGGCACGGGCGGATGGTGACTTTGCGGTCACCACAGGAAGCGAAATATACGCCACACCACAACAAGGTAGGGAGCATTTTTTGAGTAAGTAGGATAGCGTTAATGCCTTTTCAGGAACTACTTCGCTTTCACTGGTATTTTCTTAAGATAGCGAATACTTAAACTGCGAAGGGAGAGGGAGAGTGTTGCCAAGTTAAGACTACTGCTTTGTTGGACTTGCTTTAACGTGGATTCATCTCCATCGATGCATCCCCCATTGTTTATAAAAAACTAGTGTCGTTGTGATCACGGGATGCCTACAAAAAGAAAGCCAAGCAATAGGCACTATCAACTTGGCTTTCTAAGAACATCATTGTTAATGACTGACAGTTAGTTTGTGGTAACCATTTTTTTCAATTTTTTATGGGGCTTTTAACGATTCTTAACATTATATAAAGTTATTTTAGGCCTGATTCCTTCATACGTTTTGAACGTTAAGACCGAAACCTTAGATTCTCTCTAGTAAGCTGGTCTATAGATGTTTTGCCCATCAGTTTCATGTCCCGTTCGAGTTCGGCTTTCATTAGCCCTAGGGCGCGTTCCACGCCGGGTTGTCCAGCCGCTGCGAGTGGATACAGGTACATGCGGCCAATACCGACGGCTTTTGCACCTAACGAAAGAGCCTTCAAAACATGGGTGCCGCGCTGCACGCCGCTGTCGAAGATGACGTCTATTTCATTACCCACCTCGTCGACAATTTCCGCCAGTTGATCAAAGGAACTACGGGAACCGTCTAGCTGGCGGCCACCGTGGTTGGAAATGATCACGCCAGTACAGCCAATGTCGACGGCTTTGCGGGCGTCTTCTCGGGTCATGATGCCTTTTAAACAGAATTGCCCATCCCAGAACTTCACCATTTCGGCCACGTCGTCCCAGTTCATGGAAGGGTCAAGCATGTTGGTAAAGTAGTCACCGATGGAGGTGGCGCCTTTGCCCATATCAACATGGGCATCCAACTGTGGCAGGCTGAAGGGAGCGTGGGTGACGTAGTTGATGCCCCACATGGGTTTCATGATGAATTGCAGTAGGCCTTTTAGGTTTAATTTGAAGGGAATGGAAAAACCGGTACGTAGGTCTCGCTCGCGGTTACCGCCTGTAATGGAGTCCACTGTGAGCATCATGACTTGTACGCCAGCGTCTTTGGCGCGTTGCATCATGGCGCGGTTGAGTGCGCGGTCTTTGTGGAAGTAAAACTGGTAGACCTGTGGTGTGTCGGTTTGCTTGGCAATCTCTTCCATGCTGACGGTGCCAAGGGAGGACACGCCAAACATGGTGCCGTATTTTTCAGCGGCACCCGCCACGGCACGTTCGCCTTGGTGATGGAAAAGTCGCTGCAAGGCCGTGGGCGAGCAATAAACTGGCATGTCGAGTTTTTGTCCCATGACAGTAACGGACAGGTCTACGTCTTTAACGCCTGTTAATACGCTGGGTAATAAGTCGCAGGTTTCAAAGGCGGCGGTATTGCGACGGTAGGTCGACTCATCATCAGAACCGCCGTCAATGTAATTGAAGATGGGCCCCGGTAGTCGTTTCTTTGCCAGAGTACGGAAGTCTTGAAAGTTATGGCAGTCTTTGAGTCGCATCGTTTACCTCATCGTAAAAAGGGGTCCGTAAAAAGGGTTCTGACCCCTTTTTCTTTTTTCATGTCTCACTATAGTCTTAGTTTGATTTGAGATAAATATGACATAAACTAAAAAACTCTTTCCTAAAACGTTGCAATAACTCGGGGATACTGCCATTGAATGCGTCAGATTTAACCTTATTTGTCCATGTGGCGGATGCGGGCTCGTTTCATAAAGCCGCTTTGCTGGCAGGATTGTCGACACCAGCTTTGAGTAAACGCATCAGTAAGCTCGAAGAGAGCTTAGGTGTACAGTTGATTCACCGTACCACAAGGCGCTTGAGTCTGACGGAAGCTGGGGAGAGCCTTTACGTTCACGCGAAGAATATAGAAGGCCAAGTGAGTGATGCGGTCGCTTCGGTATCGGCGTTTAGCCAAGGATTAACTGGCAGTATTAAGATGTCTGTGCCGACCATCTCGGGAGAGTTACTGCTTGCCGAAGCGGTGGCGGATTTTTGTCAGAAATACCCGAACATCACCGTAGACATGCGATTAGAAAATAGCTTTGTGAATCTGGTGGAAGAAGGTTTAGACCTTGCGATCCGTACCGGTAAGTTGGAAGACTCTAGCCTGATTGCTAAGCCTCTTATTCAATCCAGTTGGGTTCTGTGTTGTTCGCCACGTTATATCGAGCAGTTTGGTGAGGTTAAAACGCTGGAAGCGTTAAAAGAGCATAACTGTCTGGCTTATACCTATCAGGCTCAAGGTTCTTTTGATTGGCGTTTTACAACACAAGGGGTTGAGCAAAGTGTTCGCATTAGCGGCAGTTTCGCCACCAATAATGCCCAAGCCTTGCGAAAAGCTGCGTTGGCGGGCTTTGGTATTGTTTATGTGCCTCGTTGTTGTGTGTATGAAGACCTTCAACAAGGTAAATTGGTCGCTATTCTCACCCAGCATAAACCCAGACAGTTAGGCGTGTATGCGATTTACCCTGTTACCAAGTACTTGCCTGAAAAACTACGGTTGCTGATTGAGCATATTAAGCAAGCCTATCAGGATAAAAAAGAGTATTTCTGATTAGTGTCATAATATTGGAGAGACCCTGATGCTGATTTGTTATTAGAGCCTAAGTGACATTAAAGTCTTTGGGTCACGCTCAATAATCCGTTATCATGCCAGCCATCAAAGGTGGTGTATTGCCACCTACCTCCAAGCCTCTCAGGACTCTAATGAAAAAGACTTTTACTCTATCTCACCCTAAAATTGCTTATCCTCGTTTAATTGAAGCCGCTAAAAGCGATGTTAAAAAGTACCTTAAAAGAGAGCGTAATAAAGCCTTGCCTGAACACGCGGATTTTTGGGGTTTTGATTGCAAGTTTGGTCAGAGTGAAGAGCTTGCTGAAGTAATTCATGTGGCTGCCATTAATGAAAAAATGGACTTCGCTGAAAGCCAAGAGTGGCCTGCGTTTTACTTAGAAATTCTGGCAACAGCTGAGACACGTACTCAGCGTCCGGACTCTGAGAAAGACGGAAGCTAAAATAGTTAATACAATCAAAGTTGTTAAAAACCAGATTCGTTGTGGTGATTAGATTTATCATGATTGGTCTGGTTTTTTTGTCTCGTATAAAGGTAAATACGCCATTTCTCTGATGTCGATCAAGATGCTTTTTCTTACTCCATGAATACTTAAATCGTACTGGCAAGCTTGAGTGTAAGTTTCGGTAAATTGTCTCGATTCGACAATACCCCTACTTATAATAAGGACTTCTTTTTTTGGTATTGGAGAATGAAATGAAGCAATGGTTTATGAGTTATTCAACCCCATTATTTACCGGCTTGTTTTTAGTGTCGTTGGTTTCTGGTGTGGCTTTGTTTTTCCATATTGAGGTTGGCTGGTTTCATGCCATGCACGAATGGTTGAGTATGGTGCTGATTCTGCCTTTTGTTTTACACCTATGGCGTAATTGGCGTCCCTTTGTGAATTATTTTAAACGCAGTGCCATGGTTCAATCCTTGGTTATATCGACGATAGCGGCTGTATTGTTTGTTGTTTGGCCTGCAGGGGAAGAGGGTGGCGCTGGTGGACCACCGCCTTTTGCTTTTTCTCAGGCGGTTATTTCTCAGTCTCCAGAGATCGTCGCGCCTGTGTTTGAAATGTCGGCTAGCGAGATGGTCGTTAAGTTAAAGGATAGTGGTTTTGCCAGTGCCGAAGAGTCGAAACCTTTGGCCGATATCGCCAAAGAGTCTGGGAAAAATGTGATGGCGCTTTATGTAGTATTAACTCCCAAAGGCAATTAGTCGGTTTAGGTGATGGTGATATTAAAAAGAAGAAAAGGATAGTGTGCCGCCTTTTCTTCTTTTAACTTTTTTAAGTTCTAAGTGACTTCAATGTAGCTCATAAAGCCTGTTTTTAGGTGTTCTATGATATGGCAGTGATACATCCAACGGCCCGGATTGTCTGCTACAAGCGCGGCGGTGACGATTTCGTTTTTACCTAATAAAACCGTATCTGAATGGAAAGGAATTATGTCCTTTTTGTTGGAGTGGAGCACGGTAAAGGTGTGTCCGTGTATATGTATCGGATGGTGGTATTGAGTCAAGTTAGACAGTTCAAAAATATAGGTTTTACCTCGCTCTAGTGTTGCTAAAGGTGCTGGAATATGGCCCTTTGACATGCCTTCCCATGATCGACGGTTCATTGCCCAAAAGTTGTAACTTACCTTTCCATCTTTTTTAATTGGGGTGATGTTGGCGTTCCATTCAAAGGCAAACTTAACGGTTTCTGCGTTATCAAGGTCTGGCGCAGGAATAGGGTTAAGTGGCAACTTAGGCAGACTGCGATTTTCCAGATGACTAGCGACGGTTGTTAGGGTCACTAGGGGGTTGTTTTTGTGTTTAAAGGTAATGGTTTCTCCAACTTTACTGGGCGCTATAACACCAAGATCTAGACGCATTCCCGGTGCCATAGGGTGTTGCTTTAAGGTGACAGCTTGTGCAATCGGGTTACCGTCAATGGCGATGATCTGAGCGTCTGGATCGGTTGAATTGACCATATAAACCACAGTGTTATCGACGTTTAGGAAGCGTACACGAATGGCGCCGCCAGCAGGCACCTCATAGGTTGGGGATGTTTGACCGTTAATGGTCATGACTCGCCCGGGTGTTCCCATGCGAAAGGCATTTTGCGGTGTGGTTAGAGCCGTAAAGGAACCATCGTCGTTGATGTGCCAGTTTTTCATGCAGAGTACTAGGTCTTCATCGAAGTCTGGTTTTTCCGCTTCTTCCACAATCAGTGCGCCAACCAAGCCTTTACCAAGTTGTTCGACGCTGTTCATGTGAGGGTGATACCAAAATGTCCCTGCATCTGGTGGCGTAAACTCATAGTCAAAAGCTTCACCGGGCATGATGGGCGTTTGGCTTAGGAAAGGCACGCCATCCATTCCAATGGGGATTCTCATACCGTGCCAATGGATGGTGGTGGGTTCATTTAATTGATTCACTACGCGAATACGAACGGGCTGATGTTGTTTGGCTCGTATGACGGGAGAAGGGTAGCCACCATTAAAACTTAAAGCCGGTGTACTGCCGCCGGGGACGATGTTGACGTTGGCAGGGGCGACGATAAGTTCATAGTCGAAACCAGCCGAAGGTTGAGCCGCCAAGACAATTCTCGGCAATGTGCCGTTCATTACGGCGACTGCCACGCTGGATTTGATAAAGCGACGTCTGTTCAAAACCTTTGTTCCTTATGGGTGTATTGGGATCAAAAAAGTTGCGGCTGAATCCTAGCAAATAAAGATGTGCTTTTGATGGTTTTTTTGTGCATCTTGTTTAGCGATAGCCTTGAGCTTGTAGTGTAAACAGGTGGGCATATTGACCCTGTTGTGTGAGCAGGGCTTCATGGGTTCCACGTTCTTTGATTTCACCTTGATCCATGACGATGATCTCGTGGGCGAGGCGAACGGTAGAAAAACGGTGGGATATGAGAATCGCCATTTTGTCCTTGGTGTGCTCTTGAAAGTGTTGGAAGATGTTGGCTTCCGCTTGGGCATCCATGGCGGCTGTGGGTTCATCAAGGACTAATATGTCGGCTTCCTCGCGCATGAAGGCACGGGCTAGGGCGACCTTTTGCCATTGTCCCCCAGACAGTTCTTGCCCATCTTTGAACCAGCGACCAAGCTGCGTTTGATAACCCTTTTGTAATTGATCAATAAAGTCGGTCGCCTTGCCCAGTTCAGCGGCTTTTTGCCAGCCAGCTTGATCGTTGAAGCGATCATTATCCCCTGCCCCTATGTTCTCACCGACAATAAATTGATAGCGTACAAAGTCTTGGAATATCACGCCAACCCTTTTTAATAGGGTGGTTTCATCCCATTCAAGCAAATCTAAGCCATCGAGTAAAATTCGCCCTGCAGTCGGGTTATAGAGGCGAGTAAGTAGCTTAATTAAGGTGGTTTTTCCTGAGCCGTTTTCGCCGACAATGGCGAGACTGTGTCCGGGCCTAATATGCAAATTGATCGCTGATAAGGCGGGTTTTGCACTGCCGGGGTATTGAAAACTGACGTTCTCGAAGCGGATGCCGTCATTGGGTTGGGGGCCGATCTGTAAACCTTGTTGCGATGCTGGGGTTTCTTGTTCCAAATATTCATACAAGTTAGACAGGTAAAGGTTGTCTTCGTACATGCCGCTGATGGACGTTAACGAGGCGGAAACTGAACCTTGCCCCTGTTTGAACAGCAACAGGTACATGGTCATTTGTCCTAATGTAATGGCGCCGATAATGGTGTCACTGACAATCCAGCCATAAGCTCCATAAAACACTAAGGTGCTGATGATACCGAGGGCGAATCCCCAGCTTTCGCGGCGTAGAATTAAACGCTTACTTTCTTTGAATAGCTTGAGAAAAATTTCTGCATAGCGCTGTAAGAAACGTTCTCCTAATTGGTAGAGACGAACTTCTTTGATGTTGTCTTCACGGGCTAACAGGGTTTCCAGATAGTTTTGTTGACGCACTTCTGGGGAGCGCCAACGGAACATAATAAAGGCATCCCCTGAAAACTTGGCCTCAGCAATAAAGGCGGGCAAAGCACCGAGTATTAATAGCCCCAATGCCCAAGGAGAGAAATGCCATAATAAAACCGCAAAACTGGTTAGGGAGATGGCGTTTTGGATGAGGGCGAAGGTTTTATTAACGAGGGCGAGTGGGCGACTGGATGCTTCGCGACGGGCGCGAACTAGCTTGTCGTAGAATTCGGAGTCTTCAAAGTGAGAAAGAGTTAAGGTTTGGGCTTTTTCCAAGATCAACATGTTGACCTTTTGCCCCAGCAATCCCTGTAAAATCGCTTGTTGCGCAGTCAGCGCCCGCTGTGCTGCGGCAAGGATTAACACTAAGACCCCTTCCAGTACCACGTAGTTAAGCGCGGTTTGATAATGCAGGGTTTGATCTTGCTTATACAGCGCCATGGCAGCCACAACCGCATCAACAATCAATTGTCCCACGTAGGCCATCGCAGCGGGTACAACACCCGCAATCAAGGTTGCTAACGCCAGACCAATGGTTAACCCCGAAGAGGTTTGCCATACCAGCAAGATAGCACGGCGGCTGTAGCGAAACACACCTAGCATGTTTTTATCGACGGTGTTTTGGGCGGCTGGTGCGGGTTTCATCGATTGTCCTAGAGGTCATGAATGCTGAGCGTGTCGTTATTATAAGTCATTCTATGTATCTTTTAGCCATTAAAATAATCGCCCCTTATTCCCTGAATTCATCGTTTCTGTCTTTTTAATCTATTGGCTATATTGAGCCAAAGAAGGCGTTGAAAATGACGCTGTTTGGTCACAGTTTTGGTGGTGTAAATGAAGAATAAATCGCATATTTTTGGGCTTAATAATGTGGGTGATGGTACTCGTTCTGTGTGGAGTGGTGAGCAGGTAGAACACCCTTACCGGGCAACACAAACGCCGATTGTGGCGAGTGCCGCTTATGGCTATCAGGATATTGACGAATGGTACGATGTGGCGCTTGGGGCTGCCCCCGGTTTTATTTATAGTCGCATGAGTAATCCAACGGTAGAAACCCTTGAAGCCAAACTATGTGGTCTTGAGAATGCCGAATCTGCCGTAGCCTTTAGTACTGGCATGGCAGCGATCAGTAGTGTGCTTTACACCTTTTTATCGAATGGCAGCCGAGTCGTGTCTACGAAAGACAGCTATGGGGGCACCAATAAAGTTTTCGAAGAGTTTCTCCCTAGAATGGGGGTGAGTGTGACCCTATGCGAAACCCACAGCCACGAACAAATTGAAGCTGAAATTGCCAAAGGCTGTGAGGTACTTTATTTAGAAACACCGACTAATCCCACGTTAAAAATTGTGGATATCAAACGGCTGGTGGCGGCAGCGAAAAAAGTTGGCGCCTTGGTGATTGCTGATAACACCTTTGCGACGCCGTTGAATCAAAGTCCATTAGAGCTTGGTGTTGATATTGTGGTGCACAGTGCGACGAAGTTTTTAAGTGGTCATGCGGATGCCATGGGCGGTCTAGTGTGTGGGGCAGAAGCCTTGATAGAAAAAGTGCGTCATTACCGTGAGATAAATGGCGCAGCATTGGATCCTTTTTCTGCCTACTTCATTATTCGAGGTATGAAAACCTTGGCCCTAAGAATTCGCCAGCAACAGTCGAGTGCTCAGGCTATCGCCGAATACCTATTAACAGAGCCTTTGGTTGAGTCGGTTAACTATCCAGGTTTACCAAGTCACCCTAATTATTTCATTGCATGCCAGCAGATGAGGGGCTTTGGTGCTATGGTGAGCTTTGTCTTGGTTGGTGGTATGGAAATGGTGAAAACCTTATTGCCCCAGTTACAGTACGGCCATTGCGCGGGCAATTTAGGTGCAGTAGAAACCATTTATGGGCCAGCTCGAACGACCAGTCATGTGGAAAATACGTTGGAAGAGCGTATTGCGTTGGGGATATCCGAAGGCTTGGTACGTATTTCTGTTGGTATCGAAGACACTTGTGACCTTATTGCAGACTTAAAGCAGGCGTTTGAATTTGTTCGGAACGTTTCTTGCAGTGCGCCTTGTGCTAAAGACGAAGTGGATTAAGCTGCGTGGACTGAGTGAATGTCATTCCTAGGAAAATGAAAATATGGCGCAATTCCTTAAGTTTTTCCTAGGGACTGTTAACACAAAATCATGTAGTATTCGCTGTCAGAAAGGCCATTAGAAATGATAATAAGCGCGTATAGCGCGGTTTTAAATTCAACTGGGGACATCAAAACATGAAAAAAATACTAATTGCTGCTATGGCGTTATTCAGTGCCACTATTGCTTCAGCATCCGATAATAGCCTGTGGGAAAAATCGACACTTAATGAAATTATTACTCGTGGGGAACTTCAGGTTTGTTTAGAAGCGGGTTACATGCCGTTTGATATGCGTGATAAGAAAGGCAACATTGTTGGTTTTGATGTGGACATAGCGAAATCAATGGCAAAAGCGATGGGCGTGAAGATTGATCTACGTAACACGGCATGGGACGGTATTATTCCTGCTTTGCTGACTTCTAAATGTGACCTCATTATTTCTGGTATGACGATCACCGCAGAACGTAATTTGAAGGTAAACTTCACAGATCCTTACATTGTTGTGGGTCAAAGTATTTTGCTTAGTTCAAAATTGAAAGGTGAAGTAACAAGCTACCGCGATTTGAATAATGCTAAGTACAAGATTGCGACTAAGTTGGGCACGACAGCGGATTACGCGACTAAGCGTTACATGAGTAAGGCGAAAATCAATTTATTTGAGACTGAGTCTGAAGGCGCACTGGAAGTAATTAACGGCAATGCGGATGCTTTTGTTTATGACTTACCATATAACGCCATTTACTCTGCTCAAAATGAAGGTAAGGTTGTTCACCTTGATACGCCTTTCACTTATGAGCCTCTAGGTATAGCCGTACGTAAAGGTGATCCAGACTTCTTGAATTTCCTTAACAACTACCTAGCGCAAATCAAAGGCGATGGTACTTACGATAAAATTTATCAAAAGTGGTTCGCTAGCAACTCATGGTTGAAAAACGTTCAGTAATTTCAACCACTGAATTTTGATCAGAAAAAGCGATACAGTAGAAACGGCACAGTGATGTGCCGTTTTTTCGATTCTAAAACTTTGATCATGCCATACCACAAAGCACACTACGGGGAATCTTTCACCGATGGAAAAGCATCCACATCTGCTTTTATGGAAAGCGGTCTTTGTCCTAATTATTATTGGATTGGGATTTGGCGTTTATGCTTCCAGTAAAAGCATTGATTACACTTGGCGCTGGGAAAGAATTCCTCAGTATATTCTTAGTACAGAACCTTTAGAAATTCGATCACCTTTCGATGGTACTGTGACCGTTGATGAGACCAACAAACTGGTTACGGTTGAGTCGGATTTTGGCGATGAGCCGCTTGTTATTAAAGGCTTCGATACCTTACTGATTAATGACGGCGATTTGGTTTTTGAAGGGGATCCTCTGGTAGAAACCAAACACTGGAATATTGGCCCCTTAACTTGGGGCCTTATTATGACCCTGCAGTTGTCTGTAGTGTCCTTGATTTTTGCTGTGATTATTGGGCTATTTACTGGTTTAGCTCGTATTTCCAGCAACCCTGCCTTACGCTATTTATCCGTTACCTACATTGAGCTGATTCGCGGCACGCCGTTATTGGTGCAAATATTCATTTTCTATTTCTTCATTGGTACCGTTTTAGACCTAGATCGCTTTACGGCAGGTGTTGCTGCCTTGTCTGTCTTTACCGGAGCCTATATTGCGGAAATTGTGCGTTCTGGCATCCAGTCTATTCATCCGGGACAAATGGAAGCGGCGCGCAGTTTGGGGATGAATTATGTGCAGGCGATGGTGAATGTGATTTTGCCTCAAGCCTTTAAACGTACCTTGCCACCTATGGCGGGTCAGTTTATTAACTTGATCAAAGATTCTTCTTTGGTATCGGTTATTTCGATTACGGATTTGACCAAGGCTGGTCGAGAAGTGGTGAGTTCGACCTTTGCACCCTTTGAAGTTTGGTTTGCGGTTGCGCTTATGTATTTGATATTAACTGGCGCATTGTCTTGGGCTATTCAGCGTCTTGAGAAGAGGTTATCTGCCAGTGACTAACGTATCTGATAAGAGCATTATTCAAGCTCGTAACGTGGAAAAGGTTTATCCTAATGGCTGTCATGCTTTAAAGCAGGTTTCGCTAGATATTAACCGTGGAGAAGTCGTGGTCATTATCGGACCGAGTGGTTCCGGTAAGTCGACTTTTTTGCGAACACTTAATCAGTTAGAAACCATTTCTGATGGCACGATTCATATTGATGACATCAGTCTGACGGATAGAAAAACCAACATTAATAAAGTGCGTGAAGAAGTGGGGATGGTGTTTCAGTCATTCAATCTTTTTCCCCATAAAACCGCCTTGGGCAATGTGGCTTTATCGCCAATAAAGGTGAAGAAAAAGACGCGTGATGTTGCGGAAACAGAAGGCCGAGAACTGCTGAAAAAAGTGGGTTTGGCTGAACGTATGAATAACTACCCATCGCATTTATCTGGTGGTCAACAGCAAAGGGTGGCGATTGCTCGCGCCTTAGCGATGCACCCAAAAATCATGTTGTTTGATGAGCCGACCAGTGCTCTTGACCCGGAAATGGTGGGTGAAGTGTTAGATGTTATGAAGAGCCTAGCGGGTGATGGCATGACCATGGTGGTGGTAACACACGAAATGGGCTTTGCTCGTGAAGTGGCAGACCGAGTTGTGTTTATGGAAGAAGGTGAGTTGGTTTTTGAAGAAAGCCCTGATCGCTTCTTCGAGTCCGATAATCCTCGTTTGCAACGCTTTTTAGGGCAGGTTCTTTAGAGGGCTTTTCCTAGACGATAACCTTGGCGTCAGTGCCAAGGTTATCGTCTAGGTACTTAATAGAGTAGGGGCTTAATACTAGGTACTCAACATGAAGCAAAAATCCCTGCCTCCACTAAATTGGTTACGCACCTTTCAGGTGTCGGCCCGTTGTTTGAACTTTACTCACGCTGCTGAAGAATTACATCTGACTCAAGGGGCTGTGAGCCAACAAATTCGCCTCTTGGAAAGTCATTTAGGCATTACACTTTTTAAGCGTTTACCCCGTGGTTTGAGCCTTACTGAAGAAGGACAATCTTATTTTCCGGTAGTGCAGGACGCGATCTCTCGTTTGGCGGCGGGCACCAATGAAATTTTCAATGAAAGCGCTGCTCGGCCGATTAAAATTCGCGGTAGTTTGGCATTTTTTACCCATTGGTTGGCTCCTAAGTTAGCTGATTTTTCCGCTAATTACCCTCATATCGACTTACGCTACATCAGTAATATTTGGCTCAAAGAATTAGATGGGGATGAGGATCTTGAAATTCGCTGGGGACATGGCGATTGGTCAGGGTTGATATCGCAACGCTTAACGTGGGATACCTTGGTGCCAGTATGCTCGCCGGAATTGATGATCCGTTCTCCTTTGTTAGTGCCAAGTGATATTGCGCAGCATACTTTATTGCATGTATTAGGTTATGAAGAAGGTTGGGGGTACTGGTTAGACATCATGGGGGTGAATGATGTCGATGTTTCCGATGGTATGCAGTTTGATACTCTAGTTTCTACTTTACGAATGGCCGAGTTAGGTCAGGGTATTGCTTTGGCACGCTCTTCCATGGTGGTGGATATGCTGCAAGAGGGGCGTTTGGTCGCACCGTTTGGGCAAGATGTTGAGGCCAGCGAGTCCTTTTATTTGGTTTGTCGCTCTGGTGCACAGTTACCCACTGATGCGAATATTTTTTCTACTTGGTTGATTGAACAGGCCCATTGGCATCATACCAATGGGCCTTTCTAGGGTTTTAATGGCAGAATCCGGTTACGCTGCTGCGTTACTTTCAGTGTAATCCACTAGTTCATCGCCATCGAGTATGACGGTTGTGTCGTCTTCCTCGTAAACGGCATCCTCATCAGGTTCTATCACCAGGTCTTCGAGGGGCTCTCTTGTCGCACCTTCGGTGAGTTCAAGTTGAGGCGTTGCTTTTGTCTCTTTATTGGTTTTTTTGTTTTTTGAGGTCAGCTTCTTTTTTGACCCTATGGCTTCTAGTAGAGAATCTTTATTTTCTGCCAAATACATAGAAAGCGCCTCTTTTTGTTTTTGGTCGCCAGCCAGTGGGCTGTTATCCAAAAATTCGTAAAGCGCATCTGCCGTGTCCAGCAGCTTATCGTATGCATCGGCCTCGGCTTTTGAAGTAAAGGTCATTTTTTCGATTCCGTCACGTTCAACAACGTATTTGATTACTACAGGCATGGTCCACCTCGTGGAATAAATAATACTGTATAAATGTACAGTATTATTTTGTTGGCTGTCTAGTGTTTTATTTGTTGATCAGGCGAATGATGGTAAAGTGGCGTCCTAGATTTTCTTCACCTTGCCCAGATAATGGAAACTATTTTTCATGCCTATCGATTTTTCTTGGTTTAATCTTTCCATTGTTATGGATCATATAGAAATTGCATTAACCCTAGTGTGGATCTGTTTATCTTATGTGATTAGGCGTTATACCAAACGTATCATTCGACGACATGCCACACTTGAGCACGACAAAAAGCGCCAGCGTATTAATGCAGTTGATAATATTTTTAATTTATTGCTGGTGGTTGGCTTTATATTAATTTGGTCATCAGTATTACAGAATATTGCCATTTCGATTGCAGCCTTTATGGTGGCACTAGTGATTGCGACAAAGGAATTTATTGCTTGCATCGTTGGGGCTTTTTATCGTGCTAGCTCCAATCCTTACCGTGTGGGAGACTGGGTTCGCATTGCTAATTATGAAGGCGAAGTTACAGACAGTGACTGGCTTTCTACTACCCTGTTTGAAGTAGACTTACAGGGTGGGAGCTATGGTTACACGGGGAGAACGACGGTTGTGCCGAATAGTGTTCTGCTCAATCATACGGTGCAAAACCTGAATTACATGCGTCGCTATGTAACCCATACCTTTTCTATTTCTCGCCAAACAGACGAGGTAAATTTATTTACCATTAAGGAAGGAATTCTGACAAGAATACGGGAATACAGTGAGCATTTTCATGAAGTAGCCATTCGTTATAACAGCTTAATTGAAAAACGTTTAGACATTAAGATTTCAGGCCCTGAGCCAAGAGTGCGCATTACAACAACGCCAGAGGGCTTTAATGTATTTACTGTGTCACTATTTTGCCCGACAGAAGAAGCGGTCGAAATAGAGCAAAAAGTGACAGAGGATTTTATGAGGTTTTGGTATGAAAATCGTGATATTAACCTAGATTCAAAGAGGGGATAAAGAAACGTTATGCGCCTATTACCTGTGTTTTTTGTTGTTCTTTTATCCTTGTTATTGAGTGGTTGTAATAGCTTTCGAGTGAGCGAAGACGAAGTTAATCAGGAAGTCGCCAAGCGGTTGCTTGAACCGAAAGCAAACCATATTGCCTTAATGCTAGGTGGTAATACGCTCAATCTGGATTTGTTAGTGAATGCGGCCCACATTCATTTAACCGAACGTGATGGTGGGCTTGTGCTGGTGGATATGATGACAGATATGAAAGGGACGTTAACGGCTTTCGGGCGGGATTTTTCATTAACTACCAAGGTGAATCCATCGTTTGAATCTGGTGTGCGTCTTGAAGAAAATCGAGTCTATTTAGTGGCGGCTAAACTGACTAAAGTCGAAGTAGAAGGGTCGAGCTTTAATGATCAAATGTTACGCTCCACCCTTGGCCCGTTACACGGTGATTTTGAAAAAGCGTTAGCAGATTATTTTAATGAACATCCTGTGTATGTGCTTGACCATTCGCCTTTTGAAGCAAGTGCAGCGGTACTGGTTAAAGACATTATCATTAAAGAAGGTGAGTTAGAATTCGACATTTTCTAGTTAAGTTTCCATGCTGCCTCTATAATGTCGCGATAAAATCTCAGAATGAATAAAAAGGAAATAATATGCCGATTGCTGACAATCAAGTGGTTCAATTCCACTACACATTACGCCATGGAGAAGAGTTACTTGAAACTTCTGCGGGCAAAGATCCTGCCGCTTATCTTCATGGTCACGGCAATGTTATCCCAGGGCTAGAAAAAGCCATGGAAGGAAAAGAAGTTGGTGATGAATTTGAAGTGACGGTTGCTTGCTCTGAAGCTTATGGTGAACGCCACGAAGACCGAAATCAGCAAGTTCCAGTGAAACATCTACAGGGTGCAAAGCGTTGGAAAGCAGGTATGGTTGCCATGGTGAAAACGGAGAAAGGGATGCGCCAAGTCACCGTTGTAAAAGTGGGTTTGAAGCATGCGACGGTAGATCTTAATCATCCGTTATCAGGTAAAGATTTGACTTTTAACATTCAAATTCTGGATGCCCGTGAAGCGACTAACGATGAAATTGCCCATGGTCATGCCCATGGTGTTGGTGGTCATCACCACTAAATTTAGGTTTGTTGAATACCGCTAAAGCCCCTGTTACCTAGTCTGTAACAGGGGCTTTTGTGTTTTCGGAGCGTTGGTTTTTGTACTTTTTACATTCTACATTTTGAATGAGATTAACCGAAAATAGATAAATGTCACTTTTTAATAAGAATCGTTATCAATGCCTTGACAGATTCCATATCCTCACACATTATTGATAATAGTTATCATTTATATCTTGACGGAAGCAATCGGTGAGGAGCAAGGCAATGACTCGTTACTTAGTACCATTTTCAGTACTGGAACAAACTATACAAGGTGGTCAGTGCGCAGATTCACCGGAAGTGCTCTACCATTATCTAAACCTAACAGAAGAGTATGCCGAGCGGCTGAGTATCACCGATGCGGCATTACTGCATCGGCGTGTATTCAATGTGTTATTGGATACGGTATGCGATACCAATGTGGCGCCCCACTGGCGACAAACCTGTTTGGACAAGGTGTATTTACCTTTATCTCATATCAAGCGACTAATTGTGACCTATCAAGACGCTAAGGATTATTTCAAGATGGAGCATAATTTGCGCGTCTTGAGTCATTATTTTATATGCTCTTTCGAGCAAGAAGGAAACCATTAAGAACATGAAAATGCGTATTGAAAAAGACAGCATGGGGGAATTGAATGTCCCAGAAAAAGCCCTTTACGGTGCCCAAACCCAACGCGCGATTAACAATTTCCCCATTAGTGATGAGCCACTTCCAGAAGCTTTTATTCGTTCCCTTATTATGATTAAAGCTGCGGCGGCTCGTGCTAATGAATCGCTAGAATGCTTGACGCCTGATTTGTCTAAAGCGATTCAAAATGCCTGTGAGGAGTTATTGAATGACAAGCATTTGATGCAGCATTTTCCTGTTGATGTTTTTCAAACGGGTTCTGGCACTAGCTCTAATATGAATGCGAATGAGGTGATTGCTACCTTGGCGAGTGCTTATCATGACGCGCCAGTGAATCCGAATGACCATGTAAATTACGGGCAAAGTAGTAATGATGTTATTCCTAGTGCTATTCATGTGAGTGCCAGCCTAGAGTTAACAGGGCACCTTATTCCCGCTTTAGAGCATTTAAAAGATACCATTATCAAAAAAGGTGAAGCGTTAAAAGGTTTCACCAAAACGGGTCGTACTCATCTTATGGATGCCATGCCAGTGCGTTTGGATCAAACCTTCCATGGGTGGGCGGCACAACTGCAAGATAATATCGATAACCTCAATTATTTGCTCAGTAAAACCACTCAGCTTGCTCAAGGCGGCACTGCCGTGGGTACCGGCGTTAATGCTCATCCCGAGTTCGCAGACACTTTTGCCAAAGAGCTGTCTGATTTGACCAAGGTGACCTTCACTCCTGGTAATAACTTCTTTGCTCTGATTGGTTCACAAGATACGGCGGTTGCCTTATCTGGTCAGCTTAAAGCCGTGGCGGTTACCTATATGAAAATTGCCAATGATCTGCGTTGGATGAACTCCGGCCCGTTAGCTGGGTTAGGTGAAATTTGCCTACCAGCACTGCAGCCAGGTTCTTCTATTATGCCGGGTAAAGTGAATCCGGTTATTCCAGAAGCCACTGCCATGGTAGCCGCGCAGGTGATTGGCAATGATGCGGCGATTACCATAGGTGGACAGTCGGGCAATTTTGAATTGAACGTGATGTTGCCGATGATCGCTAAGAATCTACTGAACAGCATTAAGTTATTGGCAAACAGTGGTCAGTTGTTGGCAGACAGCGCCATTGCGACTTTGACGGTGAATGAGGAAAAACTTAACGAAGCGCTGCATCGAAACCCAATTCTAGTGACAGCACTTAATCCGATTATTGGCTACGCAAAAGCCGCTGACATTGCCAAAAAAGCCTATAAAGAAGGCCGTCCTGTGGTGGATGTGGCAGAAGAAGAGACTGAATTGAGTCGAGATGAGCTACTTGCTTTGCTTGACCCCGCCAAGTTAACTCATGGTGGACTCTAGTTTCATTATTTGATTTTTCCCTTATTAAGTAATGAAATCGGGCCAGCGTTTACGCTGGCTTTTTTATGAAAAATACATGGTTAAAGTTGTTTTGTCATAAACACACTGTACGGATCGAGCTCGTAATCAGCGAATGGGCCGCAGTAGCTGAAACCGTTTTTTTCGTAGAGCTTTCTAGCAGGAGCAAAAAAATCCTGAGGACCGGTTTCTAGGTTAATTTTCTCGATGCCTTGTTGTTTGGCCATATCGAGAATATAGCTGAGTAAGGTTGAGGCAATGCCTTTGTTACGTGCCGCGCTGGTGGTGCGCATGGATTTGATTTCGCCTTGTTTTTCATCGAATGTCTTTAATGCGCCACAACCCAAGAGTTGCTCTTCTTCCCAGACTGTCCAGAAGGTGATGTCTGGCTTCTTAAGCTCTGTTAGGTCTAGGGCGTGGACGCTCTCAGCAGGCGATGTTGCGTACATGTCTTCAAGGTGTTCGGTTAGCAGTTGTTTGACTTCTGGGCCTGATAAATCGTCTATTCTGATATCCATCGTATTATTTTCCTTATTAAGTGTTACGTAACCATAATTCTATGGCCTTTTTCACAGGCAATTTTTATGCCTAATGTAGGGTATTAAAATGAAGTGAAACAAACGTGTATACTCGTTCTTAATTTCAAATAATAAGAGTATTAGACATGAAAGAAGGCGTGAAATGACAGAGCAAATTAGCTTACGCCCAGCGACAATGGCAGATGCCGAATGTTTATTAGCGTGGCGCAATGATGAAGGAACCCGTTTGTCTTCTCATACTTCTGAGATGATAGAAATGGCTGATCATTTGAATTGGTTACGAGCTTCCCTGAGTCGTGAGGATCGACATCTTTATATTGCCGAGCAAAACCATCAAGCCGTGGGTACGGTTCGTGCGGATTTAGCGGCTGGAAAATGGACCTTATCTTGGACGGTTGCGCCAGAAGCACGGGGTAAAGGTGTTGCCCACCAAATGCTAAATGGCATTATAAAAGAATTAAACTCACCTTTATTGGCGGAAGTGAAAGTAGGAAATATAGCTTCAATGAAAGTGGCAGAGCGTGCTGGCTTTATCTTAGAAAAAGAAGATGGTGGAGTGCTATTCTATGGGCACACTGGTGTTTCGCCAGGGTAACAGATTAATCATCAAAGCGAATGCGAACCTTGGGTTCGTCTTTTTTCTTTTCTGTTGGCTTACGCAGTGGGTCAACCAGCTTTTCCAAGCCATTAATTTTGATTTCCAGTGCTAATTGTAGCCATTGTCCTAGATTGCCATTTGGCCAACCTTCGTGAGAAAACCAGAGTAAATACGCTTCAGGCAGATCGATTAATACACGACCTTGGTATTTACCAAATGGCATGGTTTGGCGAGCAACGTGAACAAGATCTTCTTGTGAAAACATGACTTTTACTTAGGTTATTAATCTTGGCTGTATTTAAACATAAGCAGGTTATTTGGCAAACGACGGATTTTCCTTGAAGCGCTGAATCAAGTAATCGCAAATAGCGCGTAATTTTGGCGATGGTTGTCGAGCCTTCGGATACACTAGCCAAACGCCACTATAAGGGTATTGATACTGAGGCAGTAGGGCGACTAATTTGCCACTGGCGAGGTCGTCATTGACGTAATAGTCCGGCAGTTGCGCAATGCCTAAGCCCTTACGAATGGCGTCTATTAAAGCCGGCCCAGAATTACTGCGCCATTGGCTGCTGACTTTCACCTCTTTGCGCTGCCCATCCTGTTGAAATAACCAATGGTTTTTGGAACCGATCAAGCAGCGATGCTTATTTAACTCAGCCAAAGTATGCGGCATGCCGTGTTGGTCAATGTATTCACGGGAAGCACAAAGGTATTCGACCCGATCACATAAGCGGCGTGATAAGTGGCTGGAATCTTTCATCGCGCCCATACGAATCGCAAGGTCGTAGCCTTCTTCAATTAAATCAACCGCGCGGTTGGTTAAATGAAAATCTAAATCGATTTTAGGGTGATCCAACAAAAAATCATTCATTAAAGGGGCAATGTAACGTTCGCCAAAAGTGGTGGCACAGGTCATTTTAAAGGGACCGATGGGTGCTTGATTCAGGGTAGAAATGACTTCTTCGGCGCTGCTTAGGGCTTCTGGTAAATCTCGACAATGCTGATAATAAAGTTCGCCTGCTTCGCTCAGGCGAATGCGTCGTGTGGTACGAAACAAAAGTGTCGTGCCGAGCTCAGCTTCTAATTGGGTAATCAAACGGCTGATATGCGATGCGGAAACGCTGAGCTTTATCGCAGCGGCGGAAAAACCACCTTGTCGGACGACTTCGATGAAGGCTTCCATAGCTTCCCAGTTTTTCATTTTTACTCTCTCAACCTGCTGAAAACGAATTGTTACATTATAACTAAAACAGAGGTTTTTCAAATGATTGTTGCTATATGACAATAATCATTTTCCAAAACGGGCATTATCCTAGTAATAAATTGGGACTACACTGGGTAGATTGAAAACTTAACTGAAAACAAACTTGGAGAACGCGATGAAATGTAAAGCCGCTGTTGCTTGGGGCCCAGGCCAACCACTTAAAATTGAAGAAGTTGATGTTCAAGACCCGCAAGCAGGTGAAGTCTTGGTTCGTATGGTGGCAACGGGTGTTTGTCACACCGATGCTTTTACCTTGTCCGGTGAAGATCCAGAAGGTATTTTCCCTGCGATTCTAGGCCATGAAGGTGCTGGTATTGTTGAAGCGGTAGGTGAAGGCGTTACTACGCTTAAAGCTGGCGATCATGTTATCCCGCTTTACACAGCAGAGTGTGGCGAATGTAAATTTTGTAAATCCGGCAAAACTAACTTGTGTCAGGCGGTTCGTGAAACCCAAGGTAAAGGCCTAATGCCTGATGGCACGAGCCGTTTTAGCATTAATGGTGAACCTATTTTCCATTACATGGGAACCTCTACCTTTTCTGAATACAGTGTGGTTCCTGAAATTGCATTAGCGAAAGTGCATGTTGATGCACCGTTAGAAAAGGTGTGTCTACTCGGTTGTGGTATCACTACGGGTATTGGTGCGGTATTGAATACAGCGAAAGTAGAAAAAGGCGAAACAGTAGCCGTATTTGGTCTAGGCGGCATTGGCTTGTCTGTTATCCAAGGGGCGCGCATGGCCGGTGCAGATCGCATTATCGCGATCGACATTAATGAATCTAAATTCGAAATGGCGAAACAATTCGGCGCGACGGATTGCATTAATCCGAAAAACTTCGATGCGCCTATTCAGCAAGTGATTGTTGATATGACAGACGGCGGCGTAGACTACTCATTCGAATGTATCGGTAACGTGCAAATCATGCGTCAGGCGCTGGAGTGCTGCCATAAAGGTTGGGGCGAATCCATCATCATAGGTGTGGCGGGTGCTGGCCAAGAGATCTCTACCCGTCCGTTCCAGCTAGTGACTGGTCGAGTCTGGAAAGGTTCTGCATTCGGTGGCGTTAAAGGTCGTAGCCAATTGCCAGGTTATGTCGAAGATTACATGAATGGCAAAATCGAAATTGACCCATTTGTGACTCATACCATGCCGCTTGAGCAAATCAACGAAGCGTTTGATTTGATGCACGAAGGTAAGAGTATCCGTACTGTTATTCTTTTTGATAAGTAAGCTGGCCATTTGTTTGCACTGTCTAGGCCGTGCAAACGGTAAGGAGTAATTATGGAATTGCTATCTAGCACGAAAAGCTTTGGTGGCTGGCTAAAACGCTACCGCCATGAGAGCTTATCGGTAAAAGGCGAAATGACCTTTGCGATTTTCTTGCCTCCGCAAGCGGAAACGCAAAAAGTACCTGTGTTGTATTGGTTGTCTGGCTTGACCTGTACTGACGAAAACTTCACCCAAAAAGCGGGTGCGTTTCGTAAAGCAGCAGAACTGGGTTTAGCCATTGTTTGTCCTGATACCAGCCCTCGCGGCACGGACTATCCGAACGAACATGAAAGCTACGATTTTGGCTCAGCAGCGGGCTTCTATCTAAACGCGACCGTGGCGCCGTATTCGAACACCTACCACATGTACGATTACGTGGTGCAAGAATTACCGCACTTGGTAGAAACGAACTTTCCTGTTACGGACAAACGTTCTATTTCTGGTCACTCTATGGGTGGTCACGGCGCTTTGATTTGTGCCTTGAAAAATCCGGGCACCTATCAATCGGTGTCTGCGTTTTCTCCTATTGTTAACCCAACGAACTGTCCTTGGGGCGAAAAAGCTTTCACAGGTTACTTAGGTGAAGACAAATCTACTTGGAACGAGTGGGATGCGACCTTATTGGTCGAGGGGGCAAGTGAACGCTTGCCTTTATTGATCGATCAAGGTGAAGCGGACAACTTCTTGGTAGAGCAACTGAAACCAGAAGCACTAGAATCCGCCTGTGAAAAAGCCGGACACCCACTGACGCTACGTCGTCAACCGGGCTACGACCACAGCTACTTCTTTATCGCTAGCTTCATTGATGATCACCTAGAACATCATGCTAACGCGTTGAAATAGTGGTTGAGTTTGTACTGACAAAAGCGAGCTTCGGCTCGTTTTTTTGATTCAGGTGGGCAGGGCAGCGCCTCAACAAATGTCATTTAATTGTAAGGATATGTGTTTATTTCTTGAATATAAATGAGATTCATTTACAATATTTTCTGTGTTTTTATTAATTCTGTTGTTCCGAGCGTGTTTTCTTCGGATTTTTAAAATTAATAATTCAAGGACGAAGGTTGTTTATGCTGTCTGCTTTCAAGTGGCTAAAAGAAACATGTGGTGTTGTTGGACGCTTTTCTTCTCCTAAAAAGCCCGCCTTGTCTCTTTCTTCTGTTCGTCCTATTCCGCGTTATTCGTCTCATCAATCTTTGTTGGCGCCTTGTCGTAAACACCAAAAACACATTGCCTTGATTCTGCTGTCCTCGTATTTTTCCATGCCGGGTGTGTTGTTGGCACAGGGCATGTCGGCGGCGAATACGGCCCATGCCCCTGCGTTTGATACGGCGGCCAA
>NZ_JAEMNX010000018.1 GCF_016463975.1 Marinomonas transparens
TGGGTATCGATCACCAAGGTGCCTGTGGTTTCACCCGCGGCTATCGTAATCTCACCTTGATCTGTAGTAATAATGAAATCGGTTTCAGCGGGATTCGACAAAGTAGCAGTGAAAGTCACATTCGCTGCGTCTTCGTTCACATCATTGGTTGTCAAGGCCAAGGTCGTAGTGTCGATGGTATCGCGGATTTGTGCGGTCGCCGTCGCTGCGCTGAAATCCACCGCTTCAAAGTTGCCACCACTCACACTACTAACGGTTACTGTGACACTACTCGCATCCAAATAGACATCGCTATCTTGAGTATTTACTCTCAATACGCCTGTCGTGGAGCCCCGTGCAATCTCGATATCACCTTGATCCGTGGTAATAGTTACATCAGTTTGTGTGGCATTCGACAGGGTCGCAATGAAAAGTGCGCTATTTTCATCTTCGCTTGTGTTAAACGCTCTCAAACTTAAAAAAGTCGTATCTATGCTGTCCGTAATCTGCGCGGTAGCACTCGCCGAACTAATGTCTACGCTTGCATCCACATCTATCACGGTCGCTGTGATACTAGTCGCATCCAGATAGGGATCACTATTTTGGGTATTAATCACCAAGGTGCCAGAAGTATCACCGGCTACGACCACAATCACCCCTTGATCTGTGGTGATGGTCATATCGGTTTCTACGGCATTTGACAAGGTGGCGGTGAAGGTCACGCTAGCGGCGTCTTCACTCACATCACTGGTGGTCAAGATCAACGCTGGGATATCTGCAGCTAAAATACTGCTTGTTTCGAATGTTTTTTGATTGTCGCTCATGCTAAATCACTCCTTGATTTAAATAAATGTAACTGAATGTAAATCCAGTGCGCTAGAGTATAAAAATTAAAAGTAAATATCTATTGCTCTTTATTACAATCTAGTCCAAATACTTACTTCCACTCTAAATACTCCCTAAGAAATTGAAATTTTTACTAAAATATCATTTTTTATTTCCATTATTAATCAGCGTAGAGCGGATTCTATCCAAAGCCCATTCTATTTTTATGCCTTCTATTTCATATACTCCTGCCTCTTTATATGACGATTTGATTAAATATATGAAAAATAAAATATATGATTTTGCATATATTTAATCCTTCCCATACAATCCAGTCACTCGGTTTAAAGGAACAAGCACAATGACACCTGATCTGTTTTATAAAGCATTGGCTGACGACACAAGGATACGCTGCTTACTACTCATCACCCTTTACGATGAGTTATGTGTTTGTGAGCTCATGGCCGCACTCAATGAAACCCAACCGAAGATTTCTCGGCACTTAGCACAACTGAGAAAAAGTGGTGTACTCAGCGACAGACGGCAGGGCCAATGGGTGTTCTATCAACTTCATTCAGAGCTGCCAATATGGGCGAAAAACGTTCTACACACCACGCTCAATAGCCAAAAACAGTGGTTAGAAAATAATATCCATCAACTTGAATCTATGGGCAGCAGACCAGATCGCCTCATCTCCTGCTGCTAACTAGCTCATCCATTTTTCATAAGGACAACACAATGACCATTAAAGTAGGAATCAACGGCTTTGGCCGCATGGGACGACTTTCTTTTCGCGCCGCCTTTGATTGGGACGATATAGAATTCGTACAAATCAACGACGCCGCTGGCGATGCAGCGACTCTCGCCCATTTAGTCAATTTCGACTCTGTCCATGGT
The DNA here is from genome assembly GCF_016463975.1 of Marinomonas transparens. GTDB lineage: Bacteria > Pseudomonadota > Gammaproteobacteria > Pseudomonadales > Marinomonadaceae > Marinomonas > Marinomonas transparens. The sequence continues at coordinate 1,702 of NZ_JAEMNX010000018.1, forward strand.
CGCTGGCACCATGAAGCAACCAGTGACAACCACACCATTAGCATCAATGGTAAAACCATTACTTGCACACAAAATCGCAGCATAAGCGAAACAGATTGGTCACAGTGCGATGTTGTCATCGAAGCTACCGGTGTAATGAAAAGCAAAGCCTTGCTGCAAGCCTATTTAGATCAAGGGGTAAAACGTGTCGTGGTGACCGCTCCAGTTAAAGAAGACGGCGTCTTAAACGTGGTGATGGGCGTCAACGATGATGACTACGACCCAAGCCAGCACCCTATCATCACAGCGGCTTCCTGTACCACCAACTGCCTTGCACCAGTGGTCAAGGTGTTACATGAATCCATCGGTATCAAACATGGCTCCATGACCACGATTCACGACATCACCAATACCCAAACCATCATCGACGCGCCACACAAGGACCTACGTCGTGCCCGCGCCTGTGGCAGTAGTCTAATCCCGACCACCACTGGTTCTGCTACCGCCATTACGCATATTTTTCCTGAGCTAAAAGGCAAACTAAATGGTCATGCGGTGCGCGTGCCATTAACCAATGCGTCTTTGACTGATTGCGTGTTCGAAATGAACCGAGCGACAACAGAAGAAGAAGTGAACCAGCTTTTGGAAGACGCCAGTGAAGGCCCACTAAAAGACATTTTAGGCTACGAAGAACGCCCCCTAGTATCCATTGATTACAAAACGGACCCACGCTCCAGCATCATAGACGCTCCTAGCACCATGGTTATTAATGGCACGCAGGTCAAACTCTATGTTTGGTATGACAACGAATGGGGCTACGCTAACCGTACAGCGGAACTGATGCGTAAAGTGGGGCAAATAGATAAAGCGGTTTAACCAATCGCTTTATCTAGGGAAGGTCTGAATAAGTCCTCTTGTCTCAGCATGTGGATAAAAGCCTGTTATTCGAGGCGAGTGCCGAATGTGAATAGTTGTCCTATTGTCGAGGCGCTCAACAAAGAATTCAGGCTTTTAGACCATGCCCTTCGGGTCTTGCAGAGAAAACGCCACATTACGTTGCAACTCTTTGAAAGGTACCTACATTCCTTCAGAGTCGCGTCTTATTTGACGATTTCTCTGCAAGACTGAGTCTTAGTAGACTTATTTAGACCTTCCCTAGCACTAAAATCATAAAACAAACAAGGCGACAGATAATTTTATGTTTTCCCAGCTATCAAAAAGTGTTCGTCAATACCTGATCGTCACCGGCAACTATTGGTGCTTTACCCTGACCGACGGTGCCCTGCGTATGTTGGTCGTATTGCACTTTTACGAGCTCGGCTATGGCGCACTCGACATTGCCTTACTGTTTTTGTTTTACGAGGTATTTGGCGTTATCACCAATCTCTTCGGCGGCTGGCTTGGCGCAAGGTGGGGGCTCAACCGCACCATGAACATAGGACTCGGTTTGCAAATTGTCGCCCTTGCTATGCTCTTGGCGCCAGCGACTTGGCTCACGGTGTTGTGGGTGATGCTGGCACAAGCCTTATCCGGTATCGCCAAAGACCTGAATAAAATGAGTGCCAAAAGTGCCATTAAAGTCTTAGTACCAAAAGGTGAAAGCGGACAGCTTTATCAATGGGTTGCCCTACTCACTGGATCGAAAAATGCACTAAAAGGCATAGGCTTCTTTCTTGGTGGCCTATTACTCACCGCGGTAGGTTTTCATCAAGCCATCCTCATCATGGCCGTCGCCCTAACAGTGGTCTGGGTATTTAGCCTTTGGCAATTAAAAGAAGATCTAGGCAAGTCGAAAAGCAAACCTAAGTTCTCTGAAATCTTCTCGAAAAGCAGGGAGATCAACATACTCTCCGCGGCTCGACTCTTCCTCTTTGGCGCACGGGATGTATGGTTTGTCGTCGCTTTACCTGTCTATTTAAGTAGCCAGTTTGGTTGGGACCATTGGACAGTTGGTGGCTTTCTCGCGCTTTGGGTAATTGGTTACGGCATAGTGCAAAGCCTAGCGCCACACATCACGGGCAAACGTAAACAGAAAGTCCCCAAAGGCAACACAGTGACTTTATGGGCGCTCGGCCTAACCACTTTACCTGCTGCCATTGCCATTGGCTTACAGCTTTCTTTTTACCCGCAAATCACCTTATTGGGCGGACTCATTCTCTTCGGCGCCGTGTTTGCCATCAACTCATCCCTACACAGCTATTTGATAGTGCAATACGCCAGTAATGATGGTGTTTCCATGGATGTAGGTTTTTACTATATGGCCAACGCCATGGGGCGATTAATCGGCACGATACTATCCGGCTGGGTGTATCAGGAATTTGGCTTAATTAGCTGTTTATGGGTCTCATTTGCCTTTCTACTTTTCACCAGTATCATTTCTATTTGGCTTCCTAAACATCAATAGATCTTGTTGCTAATAAGGTCCACAAAAATAGAACAAAAAAGCCGAACTAGACACATCATCTAGTTCGGCTTTTAGCAGAGTACAAAAATCTCTAGCCATCAATATGAATACTGTACTCTTGATCGTTAAAAATAACCTTGATCGAATCCAAGCTATCTACAAAGCCACTCATGTCAGAATCAAAGTTCGAATCCTCTCCAAAGCTAGCAACGGCCTGACCATCAATCTCAACATTCTGATCCGTCACGGTAATATGAGCAGATAAAAAATCCGCAATGGCATCTGTGCCAGCATCACTTCCTGGGTTACCAGCAATGCCTGTCAACAAATCTGTTAGGTCCAATCTATCGTCTTTAGCATTAAAATCGGTCAGTAAATCAACAGACCCACTTTTATGAATAATAAAGATGTCTTCCCCTGCGCCGCCAGTCAATGTATCAACATCACCATCATCTTGATTAAACATGCCACCAATCAGCAGATCATTGCCATCAGCACCAATTAATGTATCAGGCCCATCATTACCGATAAGAATGTCATTACCACCCTTACCATCAATATAATCGGAAGAGTTACCCTCTGCCCCTCTCAAATTATCATCTGATGTGCTAACAATCACACCAGAAGCGGCTGATACGTCTTTAGTCAGAATATCAAATGACTCTGCAGAGCCTACGTTTCCATGATTGTCGACAAAATTAACAAGAATCTGCAACTCACCATCGGCCAAGGTCGATACATCAGCACTTTTTTCAAACGTCGCCCAGCCGCCCTGACCATCATCAGACGTTTTTGTAATCCCCTCTGTCATTGTCAATATCTTCCCTTCACTATCGGTAATCCTAATGGAAGAAATAGAGCCCCCTGAATGAAGCCAAGTTTCAATAGTGACATTACCGACATCATCAACACCAATGCTCGTATCACCCCAACCGTCTCCACCGTAGGCATCAACGTCCGCCTCTGCGGCGGTATCAACAAAATACGACTGGGTACTTGAAGTCGAGAATGGGTTACCAGCCTCATCCTCTCCTGATACAGTGACGGTAACAACGTTGCTAGTCTTACCGGTATCAAGACCCGAACCTAACGCCTCAACAGAATATAGATAATATCCATTAGCATCTTGCTCTTCAGACACAACGCCCGTTCCAATATCAACACCCGCGACGCTAACAGTGAGTGCATCACCCGGTCTCGCGGCGCCGCCAACAAAGCCAGTAATGGCCACTTTGTTTCCAGCGGCGGCTTCCTCAGCGTTGATGTATTTATCATCCGTCACTTGATTGACAGCGATATTACCAAACGCGGTCAAATCAACGCCATGTGTAGAAGTCGTCGTAGTGGTTATCCTATTGCCAGCCGCATCACTTGAAGTAACCACCGCATCAAACGCCGTGTCGGCAGCCAAGTCGCTCCCTGCCACATCGGCAGACCAGGTTCCATCCGTTTCCACTCTGGTTGTGTAAGTCGTACCATTAATCACTAAAGTGACAACATCGCTTGATGATATATCACCACCAGATGCTGTACCTGTCACGGTAATGGTTTGGCCACTTTCCGCTTTATTAATCACATCATCTGAGGTGATTTTATCGATGCTCACGGTTCCCGCATCCGCTGAGATGTCGACCGTATGAGTTGAAGAGCCTGTGCTTGTTACCGTGTTACCGGCCGCATCGCTTGACGTCACCACAACATCGAACACCGTGTCGGCGACCAAGTCGTTGCCTGCCACGTCGACAGACCAAGTGCCACCCGCATCTACGGTGGTTGTGTAGCTCGTACCATTAATTTCCAAAGTCACAACATCGCCTGCTGCGATATCACCACCGGCAGCTGACCCTGTTACTGTAATCGTCGCTTGATTACTTTCTGCCCCGTTGATCACGTCATCCGAGGTAATCGCATTCACACTCACCGCACCCGCTGTCGCAGCAAGATCAAGCGTATAAGTAGAAGTGGTTGATGCGGTAAAAGGGTTACCCGAGCTGTCTTGGCCAGTCACGCTAGCGACAAAAGAAGTACCTTGAGCTAAATCGCTACCCGCAACATCGGCACTCCAGCTTCTATCATCAATGACTGTGGTGGTATAGGTAACACCATTTATCTCCATAGAAACTGTGTCACCAACAGATGCATCAAAGCCAACACGACCTGTTACAGTAATGGTTTCACTACTTTCCTGCGAAGAAATAACATCGTCTGAAGTAATCGCATTCACTCGAATAGTGGCTCTCGTCGTTGTATCGACTAAATACTGTTCAACACTAGTAGCCGAGCCTTGCTGACCGCCCTTGTTGGAAACGACTAGGCTACCTGCAAGGACATTATCTGAATCAGCGACTAAATCCGCACCAGCAACACCAATAGAAAAAGTCCCGTCGCTAACCTCTCCTACATAGCTAACACCATTAACAACCAGAGTAACGACTCCTGAGTCAAAGGCATCCCCTGTTACACTACCCGTTACCAACACATCACCATCCGCTTCTAACGCATTAAGAAGGCCATCATTGGTAATTGGGTTAATATCCAGCTTGACCTCTAGGGGCTGGTCGACGTTAAAACCTGTCGTGGGGGCAGAAGTAAAAGCGCTCGTGATTGTTGCTAATGATGAAAACTCAGGACCAGAGATAGAGGGTAAAGCCTCACCACTTGAATCATAGCCATAGTAAGGTAAGTTACTAAGGTAATCATCACTGCTATCAAAACCATAATCCGGCAAACTGGCATCACTGTTACGTGAAACAGTCACATCAACTCGATGTTGCTCATCACCAATGACTTCTTCACCTGCCGCTGGCGCTTCCTGAATAGTGGTTGGATCCACACCCTCTGCGATAGCTTGTTGCAACGCATCAATATCTGCTCTTGAATCTTGAGACAAGGTATCTAAATCTACAATATTGAAAACTTCTTCCGTCATTTCAACAATCGCATCCGGACCAATCACAATTTCTGTATGGTCAATAAAGACAATCGTAATGCTACCGCTACGACTGGTAACGACAGTCTCAGCAAAAAAGATAGGGTCGCCTATATTAACCAGTCGATCTTGACCATCAATGGATTGAACCGTCGCTGTGCCGCTCAGTTTAGATACATAACCAATTGGGCTACCTAAGGTAGCAAATGATAACTGACTGTCGCTCACGGTGGCATTTCCTAATATAGACGTAATAAGTGTTCCGATAGCGAGTAAGATAGGACAATGCAAAAGAAGCCACTATTGTACCTTGGTACAGCGAAAGTATCTTTTTGTACATAGGCTAACGTGAGTGTGTAGTTTTGTGAAAATCGTCAAGTAATCCCTTGAATTATACTCGGTCATCGCGTTTCACTTACTGACTTTTACACAAAAGTCTCAGCCATTAAGTTCGAATGAGGTCACTAGACCGCCTATGTTAAGGTCCATTTTAAATAATCTAACCTAGTAATAAGCTGCTATTTATAAACAGACAATAAAAAAGCACTAAGTGAGAGATACCCCACTTGGTGCTTCGACTTTAGTACTTTTATTTGGTCTATTTTATTCTAGAAACGCCTTTACTCAGCCTCAAGTGCTTGAATATGAAAAGCCCCCACTTCGGCTTCCGTCACTTCCACTCGTGTTCCCGCCTCAATAGGCGTTAAACTAATAAGCTTCCAATCCACCCCAGAATAATGATACGTCCCCACTTGTAGAGGCGAAACGGCCTCTTGCAAGATAAAACGATGACCGACCAAATCGCCCTGTGCTTTTTTAGGGCTCACATGCGATTGCATGCGTTTTAAAGGTCGCCACAACATCACGGCGGCAATCAAGGTTAGCATTCCAGTGCTGAACATAGCACTCAATCCGGTATTAGGGATAATATCCACATACAATAAAACACCGGTCACCATGGCAGCCAAACCAGTAAAAAACAGCACAAAAGTGGAAAAACCCAACACGGCCACTTCAATCACCAATAGGATCAAACCAACAACAAACAGGCTTTGTGCCAGATTATTGGTAAAGAAATCCATACTTAACTCCCTTTCGACAATGTCTGAATAATGGTCATGGCTTGTGCCACAACAGCTGACGCCTCAGTGCCAGCATCTGGAAGCAAGACCACAGAAGACTCTTTGGCAATCGCACGTTTCGCTTCAATGGCCTTGGACGCCAGATCCAACTGAATGGCTTTTTGGCCTTCTTCCGTTGCAGCGGCTTCCCCTACCTGACGCAAGGCTTCGGCCTGAGCGGTTGCTACCGCAACAATCGCCTTAGCTTCACCTTCAGCACGCAACACTTGTTCTTCTTTATCCGCTTCTGCCGCTAATACCACAGAGGCCTTTTTACCTTCAGCCCGGTTAATCGCCGCTTGACGATCCCCTTCCGATTCCAAAATCTGCGCACGCTTTACTCGCTCCGCTTTCATTTGGGCTTCCATCGCTTCCATCACAGATTGCGGCGGCATGATGTCCTTGATTTCATAACGCAATACCTGAATACCCCAAGGACCAGCGGCATCGTTAATCGCCGCAACAATATTGGTATTCAACACGTCACGCTCTTCAAAGGTTTTATCCAGTTCCATTTTACCCAGTTCAGACCGCATGGTCGTTTGCGCTAACTGAGTCACCGCGAAAACATAATTGTCTACGCCATAAGTCGCTTTATAAGGGTCAAGCACACGGAAATACAACACCCCATCCACATGCAATGAAATATTATCTTTGGTGATCGCACTCTGTTCAGGCACATCCACCGCTTGCTCTTTTAACGAGCGATCGGCTGAAATTCGGTCGATGAAAGGTAAAATGAAATTCAAACCGGCTTCTTTGGTCGATTGATACTTACCAAAACGTTCAATCACATAAGCCTGATTCTGCGGTACAAACTTGATCGAATTTTTAAGCAGCACAACCACTAGCACGAGTACAAGAACCTGCACGTTTAACACATATTGAAGTAACTCTTCCATACCTATAAATCCTTAAACATTCGAAATAACACATAACCTGTATTCTGTTTTAAAAACGCACAAAAATACAAGCGGGACGATCTATTTATCGCTACCATAGTAGGCACTTTTAACCAGCAAAAGTCATTAATAAAAATCATTTACAAAATAAAACACCAACCGCTGAATAAAACACCGAACAGGGAGCCATAACATGTCGATAAACGCGACCTTTCGCTATCAACATATTGAAGAACTACCGGGCTTGGTGGTCAGCGAAGCAGCATTAACCCAATTTTCATTTCAACCCCACTTCCATCTGGGCTACCACATAGGACTGGTGACCCAGGGCGTCTTACACCAAACGTGGAACAATCAAAAATACCACCTCACAGCAGGACAAATTTGCCTAATGCCCCCCGGTGTAGTCCACCATGGTACCGGCCAAGGGGAAGACATTTATCACCTCACCACCTTCCGTGTTACTCCTGAACGACTAAATAGCAGCTTTTTTGATTGCGAATATAGAGGCACTGGCCATCAGCTCGCTCCCATAGTGATCGAGCAAGCTTCACTGGCTCAAAGTTTCATTCAGCTAAAAAACCTGTTTGCCTCCAACAATGAGGCTGACCAGCTCCATAGGGATAGCCTTTGGACCAGCAACATGGCCGAGCTACTGCGCATCGCTGAAAAGAAGCCACAACAAGAAGAAAACTACGGACTAAGCAAGCAACAGCTCACCACCATACGAGACTATTGCGAAGCCAATCTGCACAACAAAATCAGCCTCAACCAACTGGCAACTCTAAGCGGCTTAACTCGTTTTCAATTTATCCGCCGCTTTCAAAAGCAAACTGGCCTTGCGCCTCATGCTTGGCTAACCTGCCTGAGATTAGAACGAGCCTGTGCCAGCCTAACCTCCCCCAACGCCATGATTGCTGACATCGCCGCCGACATGGGATTCTATGATCAAAGCCACTTCAATCGTGTATTCAAAACCGCTTATCAGGTCGCGCCTTCCCAATACCGTTTACAGGCTTAAAACTTTTTTCAGTTTCTTTAAAAGAACAAGCGGCGATGGCATCACCATCACCGCTTTTAATCAGAACTCCTAATCAGTACGACATTCAACTCAAAGTCTAAAGACCTTGTTGCTGAGCAAACTGTCTCGCACTCTCAACAAACGCCTCCACACCTTCTTTTGGCGTACGAAAAGACGTCACCAAGCGAACCACGCCCTTCTCCCAACGACCCGTATAAAACGCAAAACCTTCTGCTAATAAATAATCTGCCATGCCTTCTGGCAAGGTACAAAACAACATATTGGCCTGCGCTGGCGTATTAATGGTGATACCGGGAACCGTTTGTAAGCCTGCTTGCATCAGCGCCATCATAGCGTTGGCCTGTTCGGCATTGGTGCGCCACAACTCATCGGTTAAATAAGCGATCATCTGAGACGACAACAAACGCATTTTCGACAGCAAATGGCCACCACGCTTACGACGAAATGCCAAATCTTTGGCTAACGCCTTGTTAAACACCACAATCGCTTCCGCCGACATGGTGCCGTTTTTGGTCGCACCGAAGGACACAATATCGACCCCGGCTTTCCACGTCATCTGCGCAGGTGTACAACCTAAAGCCAGCAAGGCATTGGCAAAACGAGCGCCATCCATATGCACAGGGAGACCCGCTGCTTTGGCGACCCCAGTCACAGCGTGAATCTCTTCTAACGAATACACACTGCCCACCTCTGTGACTTGCGAAATACTCACCGCAGACGGTTGACAAGAATGCACATCACCCACTTTCTGGTTAATCACTCGCTCAAGCAACGCCGGATCCATTTTGGCGTCCGCCCCACCAATGCCGACAAACCGAGCACCGCCGGTATAAAACTCCGGTGCCGTGCTTTCATCACACAATAAATGGCTTTCCTTATGACACAAGACACTGCCCCACACAGGCGTCATAGCACTGATGCTCAACACATTCGCCGCCGTGCCAGTGGACACCATAAAGACATCCACTTCACATTCGAATAGCTCAGACAACATACGCGTTACCTGTGTCGTGTATTCATCACTACCATAGGGCATAGCATCGCCCTGGGACGCTTCCATCATTGCTTGCCAGACAGACTCTGATGCACCAGCAATATTGTCACTTGTGAACGCAACCTTCATCAAACCACTCCTTAATAAATTCGCCCATAGCCATAAAAAACAATCACATCATCATGCCAGCACAAGGCTCGGTGCGCTTGTATTTTTGTGCTTCTCTTTTTTGACAGGTAAGGAAGTGGGAGTGGCGACTAAGAGTCGATTTTGAAATGACATAAAAACAATTTTAGTTGTTTGAATTGATTTCCATTCAAACACTTTGTATTCCTAATGCTTTATTCCGCCCTATTGCATAACAAGAACGTCATCTGGGTTGCCAGATGTGCAAATGACAATACTGAAGCACTAGGTTTCTTTCTATTTTTACTTGAATTTAAGACACAAGAAGAAGGAAGTTTTGGCTTCACTGGCATTGCCTTATTAAGTGATAACGAGACACTAGTATTGTCCTTTTCTCCACCTCTTTGCGGTTATTTTTTCTAGCTTTCTACGATATTGCTGTGGTGAGAATTCGGTACTCTCTCCGCGAACAACATCAAAGAGGTTTTCACTAAGAATGGCACCGATGGCATGAATAGCATCGTGACGGTCAAGCCCTTGTCGGATCAATTTTGTAATGGCCTCCGAGACAATTTCGACACCCATAGCCAGTTGATTTTCTACTATGATATGCACCCTACTATGTATAGATAGAGCGTCATTATCTAAATCGTTATGGCTACACTCATGGAACCACCTTACCGCATTCATTCGATCATCTTCCGACAACTCTAACCAATCATCTTTATTTGGTTCAACTAGTGGATTATATTTAGTCATATTATTCACCTATACACTGTCAAACAACCACATTCATTAATGTCATTCCTTTTGACCATATATAACACCTCAATGAAGAGGCTCACTTTTTTCATTTAACACTCTCGATATAGTATGAATGTCCACATGAATGAAAAGCAGTTTTCTTAACGAACAAACTCAAGGAGTCGAAAGGGGTTTGCCCGATCAAAATCGAGCCTAGCCCTATCGGCAAAATCAAGGCTTATGAATCATAATCATAGGTATAGCTATCGTTCTCTATATCAGCAGGAGGCAATAACTCAAGTTGTATTGTTTGCTTTTCTTCATTCGTAATTTTGTAGTGTTTTATCGTTTGCGTGCCATCAACAAAGTATTCATCCCAAATGGTGATGTCATCGCCCATTTTTGCAGGTACGGTCGCCCAGCCTTTCTCATTGGTTTTTACGGTGAAAACATTATCTGCAACATAGATATAGCCAATCATGCTGTCGTGGATATTGCAGCCAAGCACCACTAGGCCTGATTTATCAAATAAGATCGGAGCAATATCAGAGCCTTTATAAAGTTTTAATTCAAAGCTTTTGGGTTTTGAAAAGCTGTAAACGTGGTGGCGAATGTCGTCACTGTTCGGAAAGCTGACATACTGACCTTTTTGAATCACAAGTACTCGGGGTTCATAGGAGGTATCAATTTGATCCATCACAGCCACGGTCTTGGCGGTAGCCATAGGTGCACTTAAAAGGGAAATAACGGCATTAGACACGGGGTTATTATCCTGATCTACAACCTTAATCTGTACGTCGGCGTAAGCCGTTTGAATGGCAAAAATACTGAATAGAACCAGTAAGTAGCGCATGCTATGTCCTTTATTTTAATGGATTACAGGTAATTTCCCTATTGTGACACCAAAAAGCATTTTGCATCACGAGATTTTCTGTAACACTTAGTGAGTAAACGAGACCTTTGCACGAAGTCACGAGCGAAGCCAAAACGAGGCAAAAATAAACGAAAAAGCGGAGTTTATGGGTTATAAATGAGCATTTTGAGTCTATTTTTAACAAAGTGTTGACGAGCACAGTAGTCGTGCAAAGGTCTCTAAACAAATTAACATATTAAAGAAGATGAGGAAAAACCAGTGCGCGACCATATAGAGGTCATTAGCTATCAAGAAACGGCGGCAACGCATTCGCACCAACACACACAAATTGTCTTACCTCTGACAGGCCATTTAATTCTGGATGTGGAGAGCCGACAACAGCCTGTTGAGTTTGGACAAGCCTGTTTTATTTCCCAAGGACAAGCCCATACGCATTTAGCGGAAACAGACAATCGCTGCCTGATTCTCAATGCCTTACCCGTATGGGATGAAGAAGTTCAAAGTACAGACAATTTCATTAATCTGACGCCTCAGGCACAAGCCTATTTGCCTTTTTTATCTAGCCTAATCGGTGATACAGCGAATGAATTAGCCATGGCTCAGGCACTAAACCTATTAGAACATTTATTGCCGATTCCACAAGACAATACGATCAAGGCGGACTCACGTTTAGAGAAAGCTCAAAAAATACTGAGTCATGATTTTCAACAAAGTTGGCCGCTGGCTAAGCTAGCAGAAGAAGTGCACTTAAGCCCAAGTCAGTTAAGCCTTTTATTTAAACGAACACTGGGTATAACCCCGAAGCAATACTTGCTAAAACGTCGCCTTAAAGAAGCTCAAGTCTATTTAGAGTCAAGCGATTACCCCTTGGAAGCTATCGCGCAAAAAATCGGCTTGCACGATGCCAGTGCCCTCGTACGCCTCTTTACAACCTTTTATAAAGTCACTCCGGGACATTATCGCCTAAGCAAACGTCAAGAAAGCCAAAGCCATAACCGGGTCAAGCACTAGTCATCACTATTCAGCTCTAGGGCGATTTCCCAGTTTTTAATAAAACGACGTTGCTTGGCGTAATCACGGCCCACCAATAATTGCTGATCCAGCTCAATCACTCCAGTTGGTCCCGGCGCATTCACTAGGTAACGTTCATCGACCACATTCTCCGCTGGATAAAGAGGAAATAGTAGGCCTTGAGTTTGCATCATACGCTGCCCTTTCCCTGATAACAGGAAATCTAAGAAGGTACCTGCATCTTCAAGATTCGGTGCACGTTTGGGTATCAAAGCCACTCGCATCAGCATTAGGGTGTAATCTTTTGGTAAAATCATTTTTAACCTTGCATCATCACGTACTCGCTGTAATGCGTAAGACCCAAGCAAGTTGTAACCTAGTACCAGTTTTCCGCTCGCCACGTCATCAATGATCTCGTGGGTACAGCAATAGGTTTGAATATCATGACTACCAAAAGCCTCCAATAAACGCCCCCAAGTGGCATCCGCTTGACGTGCATCCTGACTGGCCAACAAGTACCCCACGCCACTTTTACGAATATCATAGGTGCCAATGCGTCCTGTCACTTGCGCTTCATGTTGACGAATCGTCTGCAATAAGGCCTGACGATCCTCTGGCAGAGGGCCCGGAAAAGCCTGTTTATTTGCCAGCATGACAATGGGTTCAAGGGAAAAAGCAAACACTTGATTACGCCATTTAAAGTGGTCTGGCAAGCGCTCGGTAAAAGCAGACTGATAGGTTTGAGCATAACCATCATTGACCAACTTAAGCTGCAAATCCATGGCGCTACTGATGACTAAACTGGCCATCGGTTTTTGCTTTTCATTAATGGTTTGGTAATACAGCTCTAAGGTATTGATGTCTTGATAGGCAACCCGAATCTCAGGGTATTGCGCCACGAAAGCCTTCAGCATGGGCTCAAAAGAGTTTAAATCAATGGCCGAGTTAATATGCAATGTGCGTGGCGCATTCTGGCTACCAAACCAAACCGGTGTTGATGCCATGGCGGTTTGCAGTAACCCCATAGTCCAAACGCCAAGGACTAGAATCAAAAGCAATCTCATACAGGCTTCCTACTAAACGCAATTTTGGCGATATCCACCTGAAAAGTGGTGCCTTTTGGCTGGGTATCCAGAATCACAATGCTGGCCCTATGGTGATCAACAATGTCTTTTACCATGGCAAGTCCAACACCACTGCCCGCTATATCATAGCGCCCTCGATAAAAGCGTTCGAAGACTCGCTGCTTTTCAGCATCAGGAATACCATCGCCATAATCAATCACCTGAATACGATAAAACGCATCAAATGCCATCACTTTTACAACGACTTCCGTGGCATGCTCCACACCCAAACCACTATAACGCACCGCATTTTCGATCAGGTTCTGCATCATCTGCTGGATGGCAAAAGCATCCCCTAACACCCTAGCCTCCTTCAGTTCACAATCCAGTGACAGCTTAATGCCCTGATGCAAAGCGGTCACCGCCTGTTCTCGACAAGAAGCGTTAATCGGCTCAAGCAAATTAGTCGGTGCTAAGCGTTGCGTTTGTAAACGATGGGACACCACCGCTTGGTTCAGCAATAAGGTCACCGTTTGGCTAAGCGCATCACATTGGATAACGATATTTTCTAATGCTAGGTTTTGTTTTTCTGGTGACACAGCGTCCTTGGAAACAGTGTCATTCGATATATTGTCACGAGCGTTTTCGGCTAAAGCCCTTAGGCTAGCAAGGGGGGTACGCAACTGATGGGCCGCATCCGCCGTGTAGTTTTCTAACTGTTCCAAGTTTACCTGCAGACGCGCCATAAAGTGATTGATGGCGACTTTGAGATGGTGAGTTTCTTTTGGAGTATTAATATCGATTGGTGTTAAGTCACCATGGGGGCGCTCTTCTAAAGCTCGCTCTAAGCGATGCAAAGGACGCAGTACCATATGGCTACCAATCACGATCAAGGCAATCGCGACCAAGGCAACCAGCACCACCACTTCGATGGCTCTTTGGGTGACCGCTGAAGCCATGGCTTCTCTCGACAGCCGTGTTTGTCCCAATACAATACGCACAGTTTGCGCCGTATCTGGCTCGGTCAAACGTCGCTCTAGCCAAGCAAAGCGTACCATTTCGCCTGAATATTCTTGATTATAAAATTGCATTTCATCTAAAACAGGAGACTTAGGAGGCGTGCTATTTAAGTCCTGATAACCGGTAATAAAGCCCTGCTCCAAGCTTTCTACCTTATAAAAAACCCTGTCTTCATCCGCTTGCGCCAAGGTAGCAAAAGCCGACCAAGGAATGTCGATGCTGATCTCATTGCGAATCAGGCCCACATTCTCGTCCATCTGCAATAACGCACTGCGTAACAAACGATCATAAGATAAGTCTGCCAGTTTACGGCTGGAATCAAACACCAAATTAATCGCTAAGCTCGCAATCACTCCAATCACCAACACGCCCGCCAGAATAAAACGAAAGCGCAAAGACGGCGCTTTTTTCAACGCTCGGCGCTCGGCTGCTATTTCACTTGGGCTTGTATCACTGTGCTTTAGATGTGATTTCTGCCACATAGCCAATTCCCCTAAGCGTGCTGATCACCAGGTCACCCTGAGCGAGTTTTTTACGTAACCGCCCCACGTACAATTCTATGGCATTTGGCCCCGGGGTTTCATCAAAGTTAAACAGATGGTCGGTGATTTCATCTTTACTTAACACGCGCCCAAGATGACCTAAAAAGATCTCCAACAGACGAAATTCTCGGTTGGTGATGGCGGTGAGTTCATTGTTAACAAACACTTGGCGGCTATCTCGATTAACCAAGATGTTACCGTGTTCTGTAATATTTGTGGCATAACCTTGTTTCCGACGTAGTAAAGCTCGACAGCGCGCTTCTAGCTCACCAAAATCAAAGGGCTTGGTGAGATAATCGTCTGCGCCTTCGTCTAATAAGCGGATGCGATCTTCGATCTGGTCTCGTGCTGTCAAAATAAGCACGGGGGTCGCATCATCTCGCTGACGCAACTTTTGCAGTAACTGTAAACCAGACAAACCGGGCAAATTGAGGTCCAGCAAAATCAAATCAACCGTTTGGTATTTGAGTAATTCATCGGCACGCTTGCCATCCCCAATCAGGTCAACCCCATGACCTAAGCTGGTAAGTCGCTCGCAAATGGCTTGCCCCAACACTTGAGTATCTTCTACTACCAGAATCCGCATAACATTTCGGCCATTGTCATTATTATTGTTTTGTCGCAGAAACAACAAAGTTCGAGGGCCTAAGACACTCGAACTTTGCTCATACATTAAAAGTAATATTACAACGCTTAAGCCTCTTTAGCAGCGTCCTTTGACCTCGCCATTTTAGCGCGAACAATAGGACCAACAATAATAGGTAAAATAAGACCTAGAATCGCCACTACCCAAAGGCCAATGCTCAAACCACTGTTTAGCAACACGCCCCAATCCCCGTCAGATAACACCAAAGCATGACGAAGGCTTTTCTCCATTTCTGGCCCAAGCAGCATGCCTAAAATAATCGGCACGAGAGGAATATCTACCTTACGGAAAATATAACCCGCTACACCGAATCCCACCATAAAATAAAGGTCAAGCGCACTGTGGCTAACGGAATAGATACCCACTGAAGCGATCAAGGTAACAATCGGCATCAGGTATTTAGGTGGAATACTCAGTAACTTAACGAAAATGCCCACCATAGGAATGTTCAACAGTAACAAAACGAGGTTACCAACAAACATGGCTGCAATCACACCCCACACCAAATCAGCATTTTGCTGGAACAACATAGGGCCGGGGGAGATATTCAACGAGATCAACATCGCCAATAACACCGCAGTCGTACCACTACCCGGTACCCCTAAGGTCAACATGGGCACCAGTGCGCCCGATGCCGCACCGTTATTGCCTGCTTCAGGTGCTGCTACACCGCGAGGATCACCTTTACCAAATTCGCCTTTATCGGACGTGCGCTTTTCTAAGGTGTAACTAATAAAGCTCCCTAAAGACGCCCCCGCTCCCGGAAGCACGCCGGCAATAAAGCCCAACACGGCACCACGAAAAGAGGCTGGTAAGACTTTAACAATGTCTTTCGGAGATAACTTTAGCTTATTAATAGCGACTTGCTTAAGACCATCGCCAGCATGGCGTTCTAAAAAGAACAAGAGTTCACTAATCGCAAACAAGCCGACAATAGCGATAATAAAATCGACCCCTTCAAACAATTCAAGGGTATTAAAAGTATAGCGTTGTACACCCGTTGAAATATCAATACCGACAGTGGCGATCATCAAACCAATCGCTGCCGCCATCAGAGTTTTAAACTGGTTTTTCCCCGTAATACCACCCAAGGTAGCAAAAGCTAGGGCAAACAAAGCAAAGTATTCAGATGGGCCAAAGCGTAGGGCAAATTTCGCCAAAATAGGCGCTAAAATCACCAAACCAATGGTGGCAATGAAACTACCAATAAAAGATGCAATCGCGGAAATGGCTAACGCTTCTGCCGCCTTACCTTTCAATGCCATGGGATAACCATCTAAACAGGTCATCATGGCGGGCTCATCGCCGGGAATATTCAATAAGATAGAAGAAATTCGACCGCCGTACATGGCGCCAGCATAAACAGACGTCAGCAAAATAAGCGATGAGGTAGGAGACAAACCTAAACTAAAGGCCAATGGAATCAAAATCGCAACGCCATTCGCAGGACCAAGACCCGGCAGAGCACCAATCAAGGTTCCCAAAATCGCACCAATGACAGCAAACATAATGCTTTCCGGCGTCAGTGCAACCGAAAAACCTTGCATCAATAAGCTCATAGTATCCATAAGTTAGAACTCCAATAGACCTAGAGGCAGTGCTAATTCAAGCACATTATTAAATAGGAAGAAGATAATCACCGAGCTGGTTACCCCCGTAATCAAACTCTTGGTCACGCTCGCTCCCATTCGCCAACTTAAAAAGCTCACGATTAAAGCAGCGGCAGGCATAAAACCAATAGGTTCAATCGCCCAAGCAAAAGCCAGCAAAGCTAACACCACAATGCTGAGTTCAATCAACATAGCCATAGGCGACCATTTTTCATCTGGGTCAGGACGAACAATGAGATAGATAGAACTGATACCTAAAACAATAGATAACATGATAGGAAATGTTTCTGGCCCGACACTTTCCTGTCCGCCAAATGGAATGGGGAATTGCGTTGCTTGCCAGCCATAAGCAACAGCCAGTATTAGCATAAGCATGCCAAACACACGATCATTAATACGCATGTAGTTGCTCCGAGTTAGTCATAGGGAGTAAAAGAAAACAGGAGGGACACAAGGTGCCCCTCCGAAGATCGGCTAGCAATTACTTAATTAAGCCGATGTCTTTAGAGAGAAGCTGAATATCTAAAGTTTGATTTTTCACAAATTGAGTGAACTCGGCACCCGTTTTGTGAAATGGCATCAGACCATTTTTCGCCATAATATCTTTCCACTCTTGCGTGCTATACAACTCATCGATGGTTTTCACCCACCAGTTGTAAGAATCTCCACTGGCTTTACCCGGTACATAAAAACCACGCCAGTTTGGTGCTACAGCATCAATACCCTGCTCCATTGCGGTTGGGATAGTGTTGAATGGGGCTGGAAGACGTTGCTCAGACATGACAGCAAGGACACGTAAGTCACCGGATTCCATGAAGCCTTTTACTTCAGAAATATCACCCGTAAAAGCATCCACATGACCACCTACTACTTGCACCAAGGCTTCTGAGCCACCGCTGTAAGCTAGGTAGCGAATTTTAGGCAAGTTGCTTACATTCGATTTTTGCGCAGCGATCAATACTTTAAGATGATCCCAGCCGCCCGATGCACTACCACCCGCGAACTTCACTGCGCTGGTGTCTTGTTTAAGGGCATCCATGATTTGTGTAAGAGAAGTATATTTTGAATCTTTGCCTACCGCGATAACGCCGTAGTCTGCCCCTAAAGTGCCAACCCATTTTACTTGGCCTGAATTCATCCCCGGGAACTGGCCTTGAGCAAGGCGAGTGGTTGTCGCGGTACTAGCGGCAACAATAAGAGCGTCATCTTTAGCACGTTTACTGACCGTGTGAGCAAAAGCAACCCCACCACCAGCACCGCTCATATTCACGGTTTGTACGTTACCTTTGATGTATTTTTGGTCAACCAGTACTTTACCCACACTGCGACAGGTAAAATCCCAACCGCCACCGGGGTTAGCAGGTGCAATACATTCGGCACTGCGAGCCGGTTCGTAGGCGTACGCCTGCCCTGCAATTGTCAGTGCCGCAGCACCGGAAATGAGAACAGACTTTAATGACATGTTATTAAGCATAATGATGCTCCTAATTATTTTTTTTATTGGTTTAGTCAAGCCACTTAATTTAGGTTAGTAAGCTCGATCCGCTAAACCTTACATGGCAAACCTGTCACTAGCCTGTCATCGTTAATTTTTAATTTTAAGGTTTTTAAAGCAGCCCCCCAACACACTCGTTTTTAACAATACAAGTGCACTTTTTTTGACAATGTTTTTGTAGGGCAAACACGATATTCTGCCTTTTATTAAATAGAGACCTTTGCACGAAGTCACAAGCCAAGCCAAGCCAAGCCAAGCCAAGCCAAGCCAAGCCAAGACGAGTCTATTTTTAACAATGTATTGGCGCGCACAGCAGTCGTGCAAAAGTCTCGAATAATTTTTTAGGATAAAGGATAAAATATGTCCCATAACCCAAAAGCCACCATGATTGGCAGTATTGCGATTCTCCTTTGGAGCACCCTCGCCCTCTTCACTACTCAAGCGAATGTCGTTCCACCACTTTTACTGCTGACCCTAACCTTTGGCGTCGCAAGCCTCTTGTTTTTCTTGGTATATTTAATAAAAGGCGAGTTAAAAACCTCTTGGAAACAAACACCCAAAAGCGCCATCATCATGGGGGGACTCGGATTTTACTTTTATCACTTTTGTTATTTCTATGCCTTTCAACACGCCCCCCCCGTTGAAGCTGGATTGATCGCTTATCTCTGGCCTTTGTTCATTGTATTAATGGCGGGCATGACAAAAGGCAATTCGCTTTCTTGGGCCCATTTAGCGGGTGCCATCATCGCCTTTATTGGCACTGGCATCATGCTGCAATCAAAAGGCAACATAGAGGATGCAGGAAACACGACTTATCATTGGACAGGTTACGGGGCAGCCTTTGCCTGCGCGTTAATTTGGTCTAGTTATTCCGTTGCGAACCGCCGTTATCAGTCGGTGCCTTCTAGTGCGGTGCTTTGGTATTGTTTAATCACAACACTTTTAGCAGGGGCGTCACACCTTACTTTGGAGGAACAAGACTGGTCGCTTCCCCTAAGCACTTGGATGGCTATTTTGGGGTTAGGGTTTGGCCCCGTGGGCATAGCGTTTTTTTGTTGGGATTTTGGTGTCAAAAAAGGCAACTTGTCATTATTAGGTGTGCTGTCTTACACCGCTCCAGCCCTTTCTACCGCTTGGCTTGGGCTATTTACCGATGCGATATTAACCACAGGGCAGGTAATCGCTTGTCTTCTTATTACCGCTGGGGCCTTATTTGCCAGCTTGATGCCAAACAAAAAAATGCCTTCCACTTCTGAAGCGAAAGGCATTTAGTGGTTACTATCAATGGTATCGTAAAAGAAAAACTAAGCCACTTGGTACAGAGTACGTGGCACACTTTGCAAATAGCTTTCCATAGCCGCCATGCCATTTGGCTGATCTACTTTCACACCGAGGTCACGCATCGTACTGCCAAAGGCATGTAGTGTACGGAATAAATTATGCTCGCGGCACTGCTCGCCCATTTGACCAATACGCACGATAGGCTGGCCAAAAGAACCAGCGATTTCGACACGATAAACGTCAGAGATGTGTCGGCAAATTTGCACGGCGGTTAATCCATCAGGAATATTGATCCCCACAACGGAGTTTAAACGCGATGAAGGCTCAACAAATAACTCTAAGCCCATCGCTTCAACACCCGCTTGCAACGCTTTGGAGCAGCGTAAGTGACGCGCAAAGCGATGTTCTAGGGTTTCATCACACACCAGCTTTAAGGCTTCATGCAGCGCCATGATGCCAGAAACAGGCGCCGTATAATGGTAGCCGTCTTTATGCCAAAAATTTTCCGCCAGCTGGGCGTCAAAACACCATTGTACGGTTGGCTGAGTGCGGTTTTTGACTGCTGCCCAAGCGTCGTTTGAAAACACTAATAAAGACACACCGGGAATAGAAGACAAGCCTTTCTGACCACCAGTGATCACCACATCGACCTGCCATTCGTCCATTTTTAACGGCATGGTGCTCAAAGTACACACGGCATCGACCACCACCAAGCAACCATAAGATTTGGCGATCTTGGTGATTTCTTCTAATGAGTGATTAAACACGGTGTTCGACGTTTCCCCCTGCACTAGAGTCAGCACTTTAGGGCGAACTTCTTCAATGGCTTTTCTTACTCGCTCTGGATCTGCGGCTTCATGCACGGCCACATGCAATTCATGCACATCCGCTCCTACTCGGGTCGCCATTTCTGCCATACGGTGGCTAAAGAAACCGTTATTGATGCAAAGGACTTTTTCACCTGGTTGCAATAAATTGGCAACCGCCATTTCCATCGCCGCTGACGCCGGACCCGCTACGCCCAATACCCATTTGGATTGAGTTTGAAAAACATATCTAGCCATGGATTTTACTTGATCGATCACCTGCGCCATCACACCACCTAGGTGGTTAATGACCATTGAGTTGGCTTTCGCCACACGCTCAGGGATAGGTACTGGGCCTGCGCCCATCATGAGTAAAGGTTCATGGGGAAGTATTTCGTCTAGCGATTTCACCTGAGGACGGGGAATGTCCATTGGCGATGAAGCGGTCATGGTTATGCATCCTTTTTTCATAGTAGAAAATATCGTTTTTTCTTTTTAAACAAAATAATATTTTGCAATAATACAATATTCTGCTTTATAAAATAGTCATCAAATGGAAAACAGTGTAATAAACTGTCTTCACTCTATCTCACCTTAGATCCAACGGGTTTCCACTTGGGCTAGCAGTCTTTTTTACTCTGCGTGTTCGTTAAGAATTGTGCGATAATGGATGAAATTATTTTTCAGGATCACCTAATGATTACTTGTGGTATCGAAATCAAAGGCAGTGAAGTCATTCTTTGCTTACTTTCTAAACAAGACGGGCTGTTTCAAATCGCTGACTGTCGCCAAGTTAGACACCCCTTACACAACCCAAATGACAGCGAAAGCCTGCGCAAGTATCAATTCATGCTTAAAAAACTGTTTGAAGACTACAAGGTAGAACGTGTGGTCATTCGCGAGCGCCCAACCAAGGGCAAGTTTGCTGGTGGTTCGGTAGGCTTTAAAATCGAGGCGGCTTTGCAACTGATCGAAGGCATTCAGGTGGACCTATTTCACTCCTCTAAAACCAAAGAAATCTTACAGCATAACCCAATGCCGATCCCATTTAAGGACACGGGCCTACGTGCTTTCCAAGAAGGCGCTTTCACCATTGCCTATGCCGCACTATCTGAACCTACCGCAGAAATTTAATTGCCAGTAGATAACAAAGTGGACGAAAACTTTCTCGTCCACTTTGAATCATTTTCACTCCCTACTTCGACGCACAAAAACAAAAGCGCACCAAAACAAAGCAAAAATAGACATTATTTTTTCCTTGCGACAATGACTAACAACACCCCCCCCAACACACCTACCGTTGCATAAATCAGATGTAAGGTGATCAGTTCATTAGCAAACAGCACACCGCCCAACGTCGCAATAACAGGTACCAAGAGCTGCAACACGGCTGCCGTCGAAGTACTAATACTGGGTAAAACGCCATACCAAAGTGCATAACCTAAACCAGACATCACGGCACCAGACAGTATCGCCAGCAAAATCCCCTCAGTACTGGTCTTGGTTTCAGCATAAATAAATACCAACAATATCAATAGTATGGGAATAGTACGAAGAAAATTAGAGGCCGTCGCAAACAATGGCTTTGAGGACAACTTGCCGCGCCATGTATAAGCCCCCCAAGCAATCCCTGCCAACGTCATTAAAACAAATCCGCCCAAAGAAGAAGTCAATGACACTTCATTCTCCCCCAAGCTAGGCAACACCAAATAAACAAAGCTACCAAAGGCAATGATCAACCCAAGCCACTCAAGTCCAAGCAACTTTTGCCCTGCCCATATCGCTAACAGAATCAAGGTAAGCTGTACTGCACCAAATAACACCAAGGCTCCCAAACCTGTCGATAAGGAAACATAGGCATAAGAAAAACCGAGTGCATAAATAAACAGCGAGAAGGATGACAGCCAACTGCCTTCTAGCCAGACAGTTTTCACCTTGATCTTGTTCTCCTTAAGGAGATGATAAAAGCACAGTAAGACGAGCATGAAAGCACCGCTCGCCAAGCGCCATAGGGTAAAGCTTGCTGGATCAATCAAGCCATCCTTAAGCGCTAGTCGACATAAAATAGAGTTACCAGCAAAGGCAAGCAATGCAAGAAAAATAAAAACACACAGACGCAGGGAGATTGTCATCATTTTGTTTCAAAACTCAGTTAATCTTGAGGGAAATGTCTTTATGGAGAAAGGCTTACCTTTACTTACTGGCATTGGATTTGCAAGTCTAACCTCAACGCCTACCAGTTATTTATGGTGGACCACTATATGGAAACTACATGACCAGTCTATTGGTATTTTCAGATCTCGATGGTACTTTGCTTGATCATCACACATACAGCTTCGCCTCTGCGCTACCCGCGTTGCAAACACTTAAAACCTTTGCTATTCCCTGTGTACTCAATACAAGTAAGACCTTTGCTGAACTGGCTTCTCTCAGAAAGCAACTCAATCATCAAGACCCTTTTATTGTTGAAAATGGTTCTGCTGTCTACATCCCCAAACATCTCTCTCTTTATGTTGACGAAGCCTTAGAAGATTGTGGTGACTATTGGCTAAAGTCCTTTGGACCAAAACGCGACGCTTTGATTAAGCTCACCAACGACCAGCAAACCACCTATAATTTTAAGCGCTATAGCGATATGACTTGGCAGGAGCTTGTGTCTATTACTGGTCTAGAGGAAGAAAACGCCAAGCAGTCTATGCAACGGGAATTTACCGAGCCCATGATATGGCATGACTCAAACATTGCCCTTACCGCCTTCAGGAAATATTTAGCTGACTTCGATATTCAAATTCAAAAAGGCGGTCGCTTTGCTCATTTAATGGGGAAATATTGCGACAAGGCCAATGCTATGCTGTGGCTCAAGCAGGTATATGAAGCTCAAGGTGACGAAAACATGACGACCATGGCATTAGGCGATGGAGAAAACGATGTTGGTATGTTGAGCAAAGCCGACATTCCTGTGGTCATTCGATCTCCTGTTCATGCGCCACCAGAAGTACCCAATCGCAGTGACGCTTGGCTAACCGATGCTTATGGACCAGAAGGCTGGACGCAGGCAATTAATTTGGCACTCAGTAAACAGGGCATTCTTTAAGAGACCTCTTTAAATAGTTTTTTATCTTGACAATGGACTGACACACATTCGAATTCATTTATTAGGAGCAGCAATACTATGGGCGATTTTCATCAAAACGGTATCATCACCACACTTCACAATTTAGCACACCGTCCGCTAGAAGAAATGGAAGCAGAATTATGTGAGTTTGCAAAATCACGGCCTATGTCACTCATCCTGCCATGCCTGTATTCCGAGCTGGAAACAGATGCCATGCCTAATATTTTAAAACATCTTCAACAAGTGCCTTACCTGTCTGAAATCATCATAGGATTAGACCGAGCCACAGAAGAACAATACCGACACGCGCTTGAATTCTTTAGTGTCTTACCGCAGAACTACAAGGTACTGTGGAACGATGGCCCCCGTTTAAGAGCCATAGACGGTGTGCTAAAAGGCGAGCATCTTTCGCCTTCTGATCCGGGTAAAGGCCGCAATGTTTGGTTCTGCATGGGCTACAACCTAGCCGCAGGCAAAGCCGAATCCATTGCCATGCATGATTGCGATATCGTCACTTACGACAGAGAACTGCTCGCACGTCTTATTTACCCTGTTGCCAACCCAAACTTTAACTACGAATTCTGTAAGGGCTTTTATGCCCGTGCCGCCAATGGCAAAATGAATGGCCGAGTTAGTCGTTTATTAGTCACGCCTTTGCTGTATTCATTAAAAAAAGTCTTTGGTCATTTGGATTATTTGGATTACCTAGACAGCTATCGTTATCCACTCGCGGGGGAGTTTTCCTTCCGCCGTGACGTGATGACGGATTTGCGTATTCCGAGCGATTGGGGATTAGAAATTGGTGTATTGAGTGAGATGTACCGTAACTTTTCCACCAACCGTTTATGCCAGGTAGACATTGCCGATATTTACGATCATAAGCACCAAGACCTATCTGCCGAGAACGACGATGGTGGTTTATCTAAAATGTCTATAGATATTACCAAGGCCATCTTTAGAAAACTGGCCACTAATGGTACGATTTTCAACCAAGAGACATTCCGAACGATAAAAGCAACGTATTACCGTGTGGCTTTAGACTTTATTGAAACCTATCGTAATGACGCAGAAATCAACGGTTTAAAACTGGATGTTCACGCTGAAGAACAAGCCGTTGAACTTTTTGCTGCCAATATTATGAAAGCCGGCAATCAATATTTAGAAAACCCAATGGAGACGCCATTTATTCCAAGCTGGAACCGGGTTGTAAGTGCGTTCCCTGGCGTCATGCAGCAACTGGCGCTTGCGGTCGAACAAGACATGGCAGAATTTTCACCGAAGTAGCCTTTGGCTAGCCATTAAAACGTAACGTTATCATCGAAACCTGATCAAAACAGGTTTCGATTTTTGCTTAATAACATCATCAAGGTAGGTAGATATGGAAAATGCATTACCATCTCACTTAGAACAAAGGCTTGTTAGCCATCTTCAAACACTGTATCCCCATGTCGACGCCTCTGAACTTGCACGTAACTGCCTAACTAGGTTTCACCTAGACCCAAATACTGAGTCCCCAAGACCGCACACAAATATTTGGGATCAATCCGACATCATGCTCATTACCTATGCCGATACACTACGAGCAAAAGACGAACCGCCACTAGAGACATTGCAAAAATTTGTCAAAAGCAAACTCTCCGACAGTATTTCAGCGGTGCACCTGTTGCCCTTTTTTCCTTACAGCTCTGATGATGGCTTTAGTGTGATGGACTACACCACCGTTAATCCTGCCAGCGGCAACTGGGATCATGTTTCTAAGATAGCGGAAGACTTTAAGGTTATGGGTGACTTGGTCATCAACCACTGTTCAAGCCGAAGCATGTGGTTTGAAAACTTCAAAGCGGGTGTTGACCCCGGTTCCAAATTCTTCTACGAAGCGGACCCCAACGCTGACCTAAGCGCAGTCGTGCGGCCTCGAACTTCCCCTCTACTAAGAGAAGTACAGACCAAGAATGGCGAAAAACACGTTTGGTGTACCTTTAGCCATGATCAGATAGATTTGAATTTCGAAAACCCTGAAGTGTTGCTGGAGTTTTTAGGCATTATTCGCCTTTATCTTGAAAAAGGCATTCGCTGGTTCCGTTTGGATGCAGTGGCTTTCCTTTGGAAAATCCCCGGTACAACCAGTATTAACTTACCTCAGACCCACGAAATCATCCGTTTACTGCGCCTAATGATTGAACATTACGCGCCGGATGCGGTAATCATTACGGAAACCAATATTCCAAACCAAGAGAACCTCACCTATTTTGGTAATGCCAACGAAGCCCATTTGATCTACAACTTTTCATTACCCCCCTTGCTGATCAACAGTCTAGTAACAGGCAATTGCAGCCATTTAAAACAATGGCTCATGAGCATGCCGCCGGCACAACAGGGCACAACTTACCTAAACTTCATTGCGTCACACGATGGTATTGGTTTGCGCCCTACAGAAGGCCTGCTATCAGAATGGGAGTTAGAAACCCTCATCAATACAATGAAACGCTTTGGCGGCAAACTCAGTTCTCGTACCACTCCACAGGGAGACGCCAAGCCTTACGAAATCAATATTAGTTTATGGAATGCCTTATCAGGCTCCGCGCAGCAGGGCCCAGATCAGTGGCAGTTTGCTCGCTTTCTCTGTGCCGCTGGCGTCATGATGGCACTAGAAGGCGTTCCAGCCTTCTATATTCACAGCTTATTTGGCACGGAGAATGACCTAGAGCGTGTCGATAATACCGGTCATTTTCGTTCTATTAACCGCCATATATGGGACATGGAAGACTTACAGCATGTACTAAATACGCCAACTCATCACCAAAAAGTATTTCAGAGCATCACCAAACTTACCCAGATTCGTCGTGCTCAGCAGGCTTTTCACCCCAATGCAACGCAATATGTTTTGCACATGGGAGAAAATCTGTTTGCTTTCTGGCGCCAGAGTTTGGATAGAAGGCAAAGTCTGTTTGCGGTATACAATATGACCGATCAGCCCCAACATTTTAACTTATCTGAGCTCAATCTTATCGCCACAGATGATTGGACAGACTTGATCACCGAGCAGGTTTATGAAGACCGTTTGGGTAAGGTCACCCTGATGCCTTACCAGTTTGTTTGGTTGACGAATAAAAAAGGCAAGCTCAAAACAAGCTAATACCCAATCGCCAAACCTACAGAAAACGCGACCTACCTAGGTCGCGTTTTTTATGCCCCTCCAATAAATGCCCCTCCAATAAGAAAGAATAAAACCCTAAAAAATAGACATTCATAAGGCTCAAGCACTTGTCTATTCCAAGAAAACAAATAAAACAAACTTTATTTATATTTTTATAAAGAACAATCGACTTTATATTGCATTTTATTTACACTTTGTGTGCACTTTTTTACAAAAAATCAACTTCCCTGTGACTCTAGGAATTTTTTAATGAAAATAAAAAGTATAAAAAACCTTTTTAAAAAATATACATATGACCTGAAAGCTAGGCTCCTTGCTGTATGTCTGGCATCAATGTTGTCTGGATTTTCCGCAAATGCCCAAGCCGGTATTTTTGATGATATAGCAGATGTTTTTGACGACATAATCGATCAAATAGAAAATCTTTTCTCTTCCGCCGGCAATGTCGCGGAATCGGTTGTCGAAAAAATAGATACTACCGTCATTGCGAACATAACCGGTCGTTGTACCACTGTGAAAGCCGATGATGACTCAGGTAATAGCGAAACAACCAATGTGGTGGAACAATGTGGCCATAGCATTGTTGAACTGAAAGACGTGTTTGAAGATCTAGGCGGCGAGATTGCTGAACAAGCACAGGCTGTTGAAAATAGCTTAGGCGAAATTGCACAAGAGGAATGGGAAGATGCAACGGAACCCTTTACCAATGCCTCAAAAGAAGTCGTTGCGTTTTTAGGAGACACCAGCTTTAACGCAGTCAAAGGCGTCACGACTGATTTGTTAACGGCCATGCAAGACCCGAAAACAACCTTAGCGAATATCCCCATTCCCCTTGATGAGTTTGCTAGCACAACTGATTTGGATCTCACTTATACCATTCCTTTAGGAGCTGCTGCTCTGGAACTCGGTTTAAGGGGAGCAGGGACTAAAACTATCGGTCAGGATGGCGTAAATTTCGTCGGCTTAACGGGAAAATTATTTGTTCGACTCAGGACAGTTGCAGGTTTGGGTTACACTCCAATGGCTTGGGCGCAAATCACTTATGCTAATCCTATTATTAAAATTGAAGATGATCGCATTACCGGCATTTTTGTCATGCAACCTAACGGTTCAATTTCGCTCTCTGCTGTAGGTCTACCGCTGCAATTCTCAGCAAGCTTAGAGCAACTAGTGAAAGCACCGGGGCTTCAAAAAATCACTGTTTTACAAAAGCTAGCTCAAGCGGTTTCTTTTGATGCCGATGTTGGCACAGTGGCGATCAGTTTCCCTTTAACCAACCAAACGGATACCCGCTTTAACTTCGATTTAGAGATCTCTGCAGGTGTAGATGCTATCGTAAATATTTTCGGGGGCTGGAATGTAAAAATTCTAGAACGGGTAAGTTGGAGCCGGAACTTCACACTTGATGTACCACCTTTACAGTTACCACTGTCTTCTATTCCAGCGGGTCTGCTAGGCGAACTTGAAGCCAATTCTGAAGCAAGCTATGCGGAGAAAATTGCGTCTTATACATTTGATGATTCAGGTTCTAATTTGATTGAAGATATGTCAGGTTACGGTAACCATGCCACCTTGGTTGGCGGTGTCACTCTGCAAGACGGTGCAGCCTATTTAAACGGCAATGACGGTTACATCGATTTGCCTGACAACCTAATGGCCAACGCCGATGCCATTACTATCTACTCTGAGATTTACATTAATGAAGAACAAGCCTCGCCTTACTTCATTTATGGCCTAGGTAACAGCAATGGTGATTGGGGTGATGGCTACCTCTTTACCACAGGCGATATCTATCGCAGCGCACTTTCTAACTGTAACTGGACCTGTGAAGAAAGTACCTTTGAAGAGCGTTTAAAAGTACCACGTGGTTCATGGCAGCAATTGGTTTACACAGTGGAAGATAACGTCGCTACCACCTATTTGAATGGCGATATTGTCAGTCAAAATACCAACATAACGATTAAACCAAGTGATATAGGTAACGGTAATACCGCCGCTAACTACATTGGTCGATCACTGTATAGTAATGACCATTACTTTAACGGTGCAGTTCGTCACTTCGAAATCTGGAACGGTGCACTGACTCACGACGAGATCATTAGTAAATTTGGCGATACAAATACCATCACAGTAAGAGCTCGAGGCACCAATGGTAGCGAACAAGTCAGCTTGATTATCGGCGGTTCAACGATTGATACTTGGACCATGTCAACATCAATGCAAGACTACAGGGTCAATACGTCTGTCCGTGGCGATATTCGCGTGGCGTTCCTTAATGATGGCGGTGATGTTCAAGTCGATTACATCAGTGTAAATGGCCAAGTTCGTCAATCTGAAGATCAAGACGATAATACTGGTGTTTGGGGCAATGGCTCTTGCGGTGGCGGAACCTATTCTGACTGGTTACATTGTATTGGTTCAATCGGTTACGGTACGGTACTCGACCAAAGCACCATCACGGTCAATGCACGAGGCACCACTGGCAGTGAACAAGTTAGTTTAACCATTGGCGGTTCAACCATTCAAACTTGGACCCTGTCGACATCAATGCAAGATTACACTGTTACAACGCCCGAACGTGGTGAAGTACGTGTAGCTTTCATTAACGACAATGATGGCGACAGGGACGTGCAAGTTGACTTCATCCGAGTTGATGGTCAAGTTCGACAAGCTGAAGATCAAGATGATAATACCGGTGTTTGGGGAAATGACTCTTGTGGTGGTGGAACCTATTCTGATTGGCTAAATTGCAATGGCTCAATTGGCTTCGGCTCAAACTAATACAAGGTAATAAAACAAGCATTAAAAACGCGACCTAGGTCGCGTTTTTTGTATTTCATAACCTATGCCCTAAAACGATTAATGAGCAATGGTTTTCGAAAAAACATTAATCACCACGACACCAATGACAATCAAGGACATGCCAAGACAGGCAGCGAAATCGAGCTTTTCATTGGTAAAGAAATAGCCGAACAAAGAAATAAGCACAATACCAAGACCGGACCAAATGGCATATGTCACCCCAGTCGGCATGGAACGCATCACAATCGTCAGCAAATAAAAAGAAATACCATAACCAGCGATAAGCACAATACTTGGCCCAAGCTTAGTAAAAGAATCCGATGCTTTTAACGCAGTTGTGGCAATCACTTCTGCCAAAATAGCCAAAAACAAAAGAAAATAGACCATAACTTGTCCCCTGTTAGCCCTCCGAAAGAAATAAGAGCAGCACTTCAAAAAAACACAGCTCTATTGAGATATCAAAACCGACCACTCATTCTTTGTTTTTTTTTATTTTTAGGAAAAATAAAAAACGTCTAAGCTTCCAGTTCTAACTCTACATCTTCCGCTAAGAAACCACCTGTTTGATGCGCCCAGAGTTTGGCATAAATACCCGTCTGTTGAATAAGCTCCTCATGGGAGCCCTGCTCCACGATGCACCCTTCATCCAACACAATCAAACGATCCATCGCTGCTATAGTAGACAGGCGGTGGGCGATAGCGATAACCGTTTTCCCCTGCATCAACTTATACAAGCTATTTTGAATCGCAGCTTCCACTTCAGAATCTAATGCTGATGTAGCCTCATCTAAAATCAACAGTGGCGCATCTTTCAATAGCACACGAGCAATGGCAATTCGCTGACGCTGGCCACCAGAAAGTTTAATGCCTCGTTCGCCCACCATGGCATCATAGCCAGTATTACCAAATGGATCACTCAAGGTTTGAATGAATTCATGAGCTTCGGCTTTTTTCGCAGCAGCGATCATCTCTTCATCGCTGGCATCAGGCCGACCGTAAAGTAAATTCTCACGCACAGTCCTGTGCAACAAAGAGGTGTCCTGTGTAACCATACCAATGTTCTTGCGCAGAGAATCCTGTTTCACCTCGCTTATAACTTGCCCGTCGATGCGAATTTGCCCTGATTCAATATCATGAAAACGCATCAGCAAATTCACTATAGTGGATTTCCCTGCCCCAGAGCGTCCGACTAAACCAACTCTTTCACCCGCCTTAATAGACAAGGTTAAATTCTCAATCACCTTGCTATCTTGCTTTCCGTAATGGAAGTTTACCTGATCATAGTCAATGACTCCTTTAGAAACGAGCATCTCAGGCGCATCTGGCTGATCTTTAATATCAATAGGCTGCGACAAGGTTTTCATACCATCATTTACCATACCTATGTTTTCAAACAAGGCACTGACTTCCCACATAATCCATTGCGACATGCCATTCAAACGCAGTGCTAAGGTCACCGCTATGGCAATGGCACCCACGCTAATAATGCTACCTGTCCACAACCAAATAGCTAATGCGGCAACCACAAAAGTTAAAAGATAATTGTTTGCTTGCACACCAACATTAAGCCAAGTCACCAAACGCATTTGCTTATAAACCGTTTGCAGAAAACCATCCATGCCTTCTTTGGCATAAGCGGCTTCACGCTCATTATGTGAAAACAGTTTTACAGTCGAAATATTGCTGTAGCTGTCAACCACTCGCCCTGTCATGGTAGAGCGAGCATCGGCTTGCTCCGAAGAAACTCTTTTAAGCTTTGGCACAAAGTAAAGCTGTAATGATACGTAAAAAATCAACCAACCTAACATGGGAAACATAAGTCGGTAATCTGCACTGGCGATCAACACGACCATGCCAACAAAATACACGGCGATATAAACCAAAACATCCATCAACTTCATCACGCTTTCTCGAACAGCGAGGGAGGTCTGCATAATTTTTGTCGAGATACGTCCAGCAAATTCATCCTGAAAAAAGGACATGCTTTGACGCAAAATATAGAGATGAGACAACCAACGAATTCTCATCGGGTAATTACCCAATAGAACTTGATGCAGAATGGCCGAATGCAAAAAAGTAATCAAAGGTATGACAACCAAGACCATCAAAGACATGAGCAATAAACTCCCACCTTCTTCCGCAAAAAAGGTACTAGGATCCTTGTCAATCAACCAATCCACTAGCTGCCCCATAAAACTGAACAAGGTCACTTCTAAAGTGGCAATCATGGCCGTTAGGATCGACATAATGATCAGTGGAAGCTCTACACCTTTAGAATAATAGCGGCAGAAAGCCACCAAGGTATTTGGGGCTTGTATTGAATCAATGTCCGGATAAGGCTCTATCCATTTTTCAAAAAAACGTAACATGTTGCATCCTTAGTTAAGGTAATTCTCTGCACGATAAAATAGGTAACTAAACAGTCGATTGCTTATTAATTTGGTGCAAAATTGAAACACGCCCTCAAAATGAACACCAGAAAAGAAACTCGTGATTGATTTACCCATCCGTACTTTCTAACTAATTACACAATTATCTCTTAAAACAGCTTATAATACTGACTTGCGCAGGGGTCTATTTTAGCCTTACTCATTAAAAACCACCTTTCCATAATAAGTAGCTAATAAAATGAAACTGACTTTACCTATCATTTTGGTTTTAGGATTGCTTGCAGGACTAACACCGCTAGCCATTGATGCCTATCTACCAAGCCTCCCTTCTATAGCAAAAAGCTTAAATACAAACATTAGCCTAATACAAATGACGATCAGTCTTTATTTGCTAATGTATGCTTTTCTACAAATATTCTTCGGCCCTGTCTCTGACGCTATTGGCCGTCGTAAAGTCATTGTCGGTGGACTCAGCATTTTTGCTGTAGGTAGCCTTATTTGCTCTGTAGCTCAACACTTCGAAATATTACTCATAGGTCGAGCCGTCCAAGCTATCGGCGGTGCCGCTGTTTCAGTTTGTATTCCAGCGCTAGTCAAAGACAGGTTATCAGCCAATCAATTTGCTAAAGCCATGTCGATGATCATGCTAGTAATGGCACTCGCCCCATTAGCCGCCCCTATTTTAGGTGGGGCTATCTTAACGATTCTTGATTGGCGCTATATTTTCGTTTTTATCGGCGGAATGACCATACTCGCAATAGTGCTATTTTTGCGTACCATCCCTGAAACACTCGCAGTAGAAAAACGCACCACGCTGTCTTTTTCAAATGCCATCCACAACTACATCACCTTATTGAAAACCCCCTCTGTAATGGGCTATATCCTTTCATCTGCCTTTAACTTCGCAGGTATGATGTGCTTTGTAACCGGCTCTTCTTTTGTCTATATAGAGTTATACGATGTTCCTCCTGCCTACTTTGGTTTTTTTGTCGGAATCAATGTCCTGTGTATGATGCTAACAGCCACCATAAATAGCCGATTCGTTGAAAAGTTGGGGACAGAAACTCTATCCAAGTACACCAGTTATGCGACCTTATTCGCCGCAAGCCTAATGATAATACTGACCTTTTTTGAGCACCCACCATTAGCTTTCATCATACTTGCAGGAATGCTATTCATTGGTCCGATGGGGATTTTAAGCAGCGCATTTATGGCCGGTGCGTTGAAAAATGCAGGAAATAATAACGGTAGTGTAACGGCACTGGCCGGCACCTCACGTTTTTCCTTTGGCGCATTGAGTGGCACTGTTGTGAGTCTTCTTCATAATGGTTCCTTTACCCCCATGCTAGGTACTATGGCAGCCTGTGGCATTCTGTCATTTGTTTTCTTTAAAGTGACCAGCCACTATTCAACACCAAAAACTTAACTTCCCATTTCGCTTTTTATAGTAAAATGCCGTTCTTTCCTTTTCGAAACATACGCCAAACATGGAGCCCCAATGTCAAATACTCAAACCCTAGTTGAGAAAATCAAAGCCACACCGGAACAAGTGCAATTTAAAGAAGTCATTGAAGCCATTGATCAGATGTACGATTTCGTCCCAGCCTCTTTTACTAATGGTGAGCAAACTAACGGCGTTAACGAAAACAACGGTTCTTGCAAAGTTTTTGCTTTTGCTATTCTTCACCATCTATCAGAACAAGAAACGCTACACCTGTTCGGCAACTTTTATCGTATCGATGTCTTAGAAAACCCCAGCAATACTGACCACCAAAACATCCGTCAATTCATCAAAAACGGCTGGGCTGGGGTTGCGTTTAATAGTTTTCCCTTAGTTGCCAAGACCTAACCGAAACGGTTGCACGACTACTGCACTTGCTAATACTGCGTTAAAAACAGGCCAAAAATGCTCATTTATAACTTACAACAAGAGTTGAACTTACCTCCCACAAAGTGCGATAGTGCTGACACATTGACAAGAGGTGATTATGGAATTAGTGGCATTTGATTTAGACGGCACCTTGTTAAACAGCCATCAGCGTCTTTCTGACTATACCATTGAGACGCTTGAACGCTTAAAAGCCTCTGGTATTTTCTATACAGTCGCAACGGGCCGCACCCACCTTGCTGCTATGCCCTGTATCGCAGGCCATCATTTCCCTGAATGGCAAATTTTTAAAAATGGTGTCGAATGGTGGCATCCCCAACAAAGTCAATATCGCCATAGACACCTACTCTCCCCTGAACTCATCGCTGGCATGCTGTCCTCTTTCGAAGAGCACCAAGTAACTCCCTTTGTATTCTGCTTAGCCGATGATGGTTCCCATCAGGTTTATCACGCCCCTTTAACAGGTCACCTCAGCGATCATATTGCTAACGAGTTAGGCAACCATGACAACATGAGCCTACACCCACTACATGAGCTGTCTGAAAACGCACGCATTACCAACATTAGCGCGATGGGGCACCCAGATTTCATTAAAAAACTCGTACTGGACAGCCAAGGCCATGTGCATTTAACCGCTTACTCAGGCGGTGGTATTTATAACCCTGACGCCTATTGGCTAGACATCCACCACAGCAATGTTTGTAAAGGCTCAGCCTTGATGGAACTAAAAGCAGAAATGGGTGCCGAACGAGTCATCGTATTTGGCGATGGCGATAATGATCTCTCTATGTTTGAAAAATCTGACGAGAGCTTTGCAACAGAAAACGCCCCCTTGCATATCAAAGAAGCAGCAACAAATATAATTGGTCACCATGACGAAGACGGGGTCGCAAAGTACTTAAGACAGCGCTATAACCTCTAGCACTATTTACCGTGAATAAACTAAAGGGTTGATTTCAATAAAAGCATCACCATTAACTCATTAGGTACATTTCATTAACTAAAAACAACATAATTCACTTTACCCAACTCGAATTATGAACCATGATTATTTTAAAGAATAATTGATTTGGAGAGACGCCATGTTTGAATTTTTACTTTTCATAGCTGCCTGTGCAGTTATTGCTTTCTTGGTAGCCAATATTCAGCAGCTGGTTGCTCAACCAAAAACCAAACTCAAGCCGATTAGAATTGAGACTGAAGAAGAAGAAAAGCGTCGCTTGAATCTAAGCAAAAAACGCCCTTTCTAAGTCTTACCCTTTACTCGGTGTCAGATTGATGCAACAGCTATCAATCTGACACTCCAGTTGTTATTCCATATTCCTTCAATTTATTCGCAATGGCACTGTGGCTCATGCCCACCGCTTTTGCCAATCGCCTTGTGCTTGGATAATCCGGGTAAAGTTGTTTAAGTAACTCGGCCTCCCACTGTTTCACTGTTGTATCTAAAGAGTCACCAATCAAATCTCGACTCACTATAGGGGTGTCGTCAGGCAAACGAATATCATCTGCTTGCCATTCTTTACCTTTCGAGACCATTAAGGTCTGCAAGCAGATATTTTGCAGCTCCTTCAAATTTCCGGGCCAAGAATACAGCTTCAACTTTAACCACGCACCTTTCGACAGACTGGGCATAGGCAACCGATGACGCTCAGACATTTCCAGTAAAGATTGTTGCAGCAAACCGGCAATATCTTCTTTTCTCTCCGCCAATGAAGGTACATGCAAACAAAGTCTTGCCAAAGAAAAATACAAGGACTTATTAAAAGTAACGCCATTGGCCAGTGCTTGCTCGCTCAAAGAAGACAAACTAATGAGCCTAACCGATGAAGTAAAGCTCGTTGTATTACCCGGTTGACCGGTTAACCAACGGGCTAAATTTATCTGCACAAGGGAGTCTAGATGCTCAATATCCTCTATGGCTAGCCAACCAGAAAACTGATCTAACTTAGCAACATCTTCTGATGTGAGATCACTAGCATGCTTTATAAGCAATTGAGCCCCATTGTTGGCTTGACGCTTCTGCCAATATTGAAACAAGGCCAGTACCAAATCACGCTTCCCTGTCCCCACGTCGCCCTGAATAAACAACGGCATAGTCAGTTCGGCAAAGGCCTTGGCTTGTACCAAAGTACGTGCCATGGCAGCACTTTTTATCACTTCCGCCTGAAAGTATCTTTCGAGATGGTTCTCAGCATTTGGAGCTTGCCTTAAACTGGCAGCCTGACGATCTAAACGAGCCTCCGACTTTAAATGAATAACGGTTCCAGCAAGATTCGTCACATTATTTTCATCAGAGACAAAGATAGGTTTCATCTCTAGCAATAAAGTCTTATTACGAATTTTAATGCGCTTGCTCATGCCTTCTTGACGACTTTCCCATGTCACCTTGGCAAAGCTCATGCCTTTGATAAATTGCTGTAGCGGCTTATGTAGAAGCTCTGTAACAGAGGAATTTAGATCTTCTGCAGCCAATTCCGTTGCCATGGTGATATGCCCTTTTAGATCAACGGAGATCACCCCATCCGGCAGCGCTTCAAGAAGAGTATAAAGCGCATTATGCTCCCGCTCAGAAGGGGTGAACATCACAGTTTTCACACCCTCAACCCCATCTAAACGGCGAATTTCAGCCAATAAAATTTGCAATTGCGTAAAACGGATATCGGGAAAACCACAATAAATACAACGACGCTCAGTATCCGCTTCAATCAGACGCATATCAATTTGATGAGGAATAAATAAATCCAGTACCTCTCGTACCATGCCAATTCTATCTTCGCACTGTATTTCTAACCTCATCTTGGTCCTCTATTTGCCTTTAGACTTATCTCTAGAGTGTAGTAATAGCAAGTTTCGTTGCGGCGCAAAAGTTTGATAGAGCGGCAGCACAGCTGCACCTAAGGCTCCCGCCGTATAACCCGTCTGCGCCGCACGTATTGCTGGGAAAGGTAACAAACTATGAGATTGTTGCGTCTTCTTTATACTCTCAATCAAAGGCCATAAAACCCCTTCTGGTAACCGTCCGCCAATTAAAATGGCCTCAGGGTCATAGAGAGCAACCACGGATGACAAAGCAGGTTGAATTTCTAATGCCACCTCTTCGACCCATTGAGCCACTAATGGTCGATAGCTCGTATTAAGCCATTCCCCATCCACTAATGGCCATGTCACTTGCTTCATAGCCAAAAAACGACGCAATGATGAAACAGACAAAGCCTCTAGAATCCACTTACCATGCTTGCCTGTCGCTGTTGGGATCAAACCAAAGCTGCCAGCCCGACCATGGGCACCAAAATAGCATTCCCCATCGGCGATCAAACTGCCTCCACATGCCGTACTCACAAATAAATAGAAGAGATGATTTTTAGGTGCATCAGAAACCAATAAGAGCTCACTGATCACTGCTGCAACAGCATCGTTTTGACAATAACAAGGCAAACCAGTTTGCTCTGCCAGCCACAGTTCAAAAGCATCAGATTGCCAGTATAACAAGGCATTTTTCAGCGTTTCTAACTCTAATTTTTGCTCTTCGTCTGTGACCAATGACTCTAGCCAAGAATCCATATAATCTGGTCGTGATAAGCCAATACCTTGTACTTTACCCCAGTCCTCCGCCAAGGTCGTCTTCACTTCATCAATCAAATCTTGGGCAATTTCTTGTGCTACTCCTTCCGTGGGAAAAGACACAGCTCGCTCCAAAGACAAAACACAGACGCCACTAAAGTCTAGCAAGACCGCACTAATGTGATCCCGATCTACATTAATACCTAATCCATATGCACCTATGGCGTTAATGCTTAATTGAATGGAAGGTTGACCACGACGCCCTTTCACCTTACCAGTAACATGAAGCAGTTGCTGCTCTAATAATGAAGAGGTAATAACAGAAATAGTTTGCGCACTTAATCCCGTTTTTTCGGCAATACTGACCCGTGAAATACCCGGGTTTTGCCTCGCCAACTGAAGAATGATTCGTTCGTTATAGACACGACTCTGTTCTGAAGTACTGCCCGACGATGTCATATGAACACTCTCACTCGAAACCAATGAATTGACTAGCAAGGTTTAATAAATCTAGTTGATTTAATATCATAACCTATTAAGATGCCAGTAACCTCGTGATAAAACATCATGGAAGTCCAACTTTTAATAAAGGATTAAAACCATGTCTTCATTGCCTAGTTTTAAAACCACACATTTCTTAACTGACCATATTCAATCCACCATGGCATTCTACCACCCTAGATGCATTGACCCAGCAGGCGGTTTTTTTCAGTTTTTCAAAGACAATGGAGATATCTACGACGCTGATACTCGTCATCTCGTGAGTAGCACTCGCTTTATCTTTAATTATGCAAAAGCTTATAAAGCAGAAGGTAGAGAAGACTATTTGAGCGCCACCCGTCATGGTCTAGAGTATTTAAGAGTACGCCACTTACAAGCCAATGGCGGCTATGTCTGGCTATTAAATAAAGAACAAAACCTTGATGAAACCAACCATTGCTATGGCTTGGCTTTTGTTCTGCTCGCCTATTCCACCGCATTAGACGCTGGAATAATAGAAGCAAAATCTTGGATCAAAGAAACCTTTGATCTAATGGAAAAGCATTTTTGGGATGAAGAATTCGGCCTCTATAAGGATGAAATTTCTAGCGATTGGCAAACAATCTCCCCTTATCGCGGACAGAATGCCAACATGCATACCTGCGAAGCACTCATCGCAGCCTATGACGCCACCCAAGAAGAACCCTACCTTGAACGCGCTTATTTGCTTGCAGAAAACATTTGTCTGCGCCAAGCGGCTCTTGCTGGCGGCGAAATTTGGGAACATTACAACAGTGACTGGCAAGTAGACTGGGACTACAACAAAGAAGATCCTAAGAATCTTTTTCGTCCATGGGGATTTCAGCCGGGGCATCAGACTGAATGGACTAAGCTACTGCTTTTAATTCACCAAAGACGGCCTAAAGATTGGCTAGTAGCAAAGGCAAAGTTCCTGTTTGACAATGCATGGAAAAAGGCTTGGGACCATGAAAACGGTGGCCTCTGTTATGGCTATGATCCACAAGGAGCCATCTGTGATGGCGATAAGTACTTTTGGGTACAAGCAGAATCCTTCGCTGCCGCCGCACTGCTGGCATCCGTCACGGAAGAAAACCACTATTGGGAAAAGTATCAGCAGCTCTGGCAGTACAGTTGGTCACATATGATAGATCATAGATACGGCGCTTGGTTTCGTATTCTCCGCCAAGATAATCAAGCCTTTGATGATTGTAAAAGCCCTGCCGGTAAAACGGATTATCATACCATGGGGGCCTGTTACGAAGTCATCGAACAGCTCGTAATATAACCCTAACAATTCTACAGATAGGGGGTAAATCATTCTATTCATAGTAAAAATGAAGTATGATACAGCCCCCATGTTAGCGGATCCCGGCCTCTTTTTTTATGCAACTAGATAAAATAGATCTCAACTTACTTCGCTATTTAGACTCTCTTTTACGAGAGCAGAATGTCACCCATGCAGCCAATCAATTAGGCATTACTCAACCAGCTATGAGTAACGGGTTGAGACGCTTAAGAGATTTATTTCACGACCCGCTACTGGTTCGCACCAGCGACGGCATGATGCCAACCGCGTTATCCATACAGTTAAAGCCTCGCGTGGAAAACATTTTACAAGCGGTCGACGAAGTCTTACACCTTGGCCAAAGCTTTGAAGCAGAATCCAGTTCCCGTGTCTTTCGCATCATGGCCAGTGATTACGCAGAAGCAACTCTCATCCCACCGCTCATGAAGAAACTACAAAATGAAGCTCCGGGGGTCATTCTCGATGTCATGAACCCAAGTGATGTGAGCTTCCATGACGTAGAGAAAGGCAAGGTAGACTTAATCATTAACCGATTCGAAGCCTTGCCTCAATCCTTCCATCAAAAGTCGGTTTGGGTAGATCATTTTTCATGCTTAGTCCCTGCAAATTCAGATCTCGTTAATAATTTTAGTCTCGATACCTACCTTGCCTCCCCCCATGTTTGGGTGAGCAAGACTGGCTTTGGGGTCGGGGTTGGAATACAACCAGAAGAAGTCCAGAAACTTGGCTGGGTAGATAGCACTCTAGCGAATTTAGGCTTTAAACGTAATATTCGCTTATTTACCCGTAACTATAATGTTGCCATGCGTGCCACTGAGCAGCTTGGTCTGGTTGCGACCTTACCTTCACTAGCAACAAAGCTCATGGAAAAAAATTCTGCTGTTGTGGTTTTACCACCGCCCTTTGACATACCACCAGTCGAATTAAAAATGCTGTGGAGCCCATTATTACAACACGACCCAGGGCATATTTGGTTGCGATCAACCATAGCAGGCTGCGCAAGAACCATTGCTGAAAACAATAATTTATAAGTGTCTCTACTCATTTCAAATACTAAAAAACGAGCTCAGGCTCGTTTTTTAGTATTTATTCTCTCGTGATTAAATGGTGTTTAATCGCTCCGACGCCTCTGCCCAATTCGACACCGTCACTTCTAAGTCTTTAATATGTCCATCGTCTATACTGTAACACCAGCCGTGAACATGTAACTCCTGCCCAACATTCCAAGCATTTTGCACGATACTGCTTTGACAAACATTAGCAACTTGTTCGATCACATTCAGCTCGCACATACGGTCAAAACGTACATGGTCATCCTCGATCGCATCAACTTCTTCTCTGTGTAAGCGATACACGTCTTTAATGTGGCATAACCAGTTATCTATCATACCGTGCTCTTTTGTCTCCATAGCGGCTTTAATACCACCACAGCCATAGTGCCCAACCACCATGATATGTTTCACTTTTAACACATCAACCGCAAACTGAATAACCGATAAGCAATTCAGGTCTGTATGCACCACCACATTGGCGATATTACGGTGCACAAATACTTCACCAGGAAGAAGGTCTACAATCTGGTTAGCCGGAACACGACTATCAGCACAACCAATCCATAGGTATTCAGGGTTTTGCTGTTTAGATAAGGTCGTAAAGAATTCTGGGTCTTCCGCCGTCACCTTAGCGGCCCACTCTCTATTCTTATTAAAAAGTTCATCTAACTTTTTAGACATGATTCGTTTCCTGTGTTGTCTTACGGTACCAACGGAGTTTTACATCCGCAGTCAAAGTAATGGATTGAAGAAGTTTTACTGCTTCACGCCCCTCATAAGAGGCTTTATGGATGTGAGGGGTCATAGCCAACAATTGCTGAATGTCGGCTTGGGATGGCAAAGTAAAAGAATAGTTCGCTGTGCTTTCACTCACTAACTCAAAATGTGGAACACCATCCGCGTGAGTTGGCTTATAGTCATGAATAGATGGATAAAGTATTTTGCGTAACTCAATTAAATGATCGGCTCCAGATTCAACGAGTAAAAGTAACCCAGATTTACTTAATACCCGAGCAAACTCGCTAAAAACAGGGAAACCAAATAAACATAGAACCACATCGACTCGATCACTTGGCATAGGCAGACTAGCATTGCTGCCCACTATCCAGGTGACATCCTTATCTCGCTTACTGGCCGCGGTCACGGCCCATTTCGAAATATCTAAACCAAGCCTTTCTAGTGCTCCCTTTTGATTCGAGAAAGCCTTACCAATTTGGCTCAGGTAATAACCCTCTCCACAGCCTGCATCGAGCACCCTTATCCTAGCTTGGCTTGGCATATTATCTTGAGGCCAAGACTTTACAATTTGATCTACAATCGGAAAATAATGCTGTTGATTTAAAAACGCCTGTCGCGCAGCCACCATCTCTTTACTATCACCCGGATCTTTAGAGCGCTTATTTTGCACAGGAAGAAGGTTAATATAACCTGTTTTGGCCAAGTCATAAGTAT
Source organism: Marinomonas transparens (assembly GCF_016463975.1). GTDB lineage: Bacteria > Pseudomonadota > Gammaproteobacteria > Pseudomonadales > Marinomonadaceae > Marinomonas > Marinomonas transparens. The sequence continues at coordinate 43,519 of NZ_JAEMNX010000018.1, forward strand.
GGCCACGAGCGCAAATCAGGCTGCGCTTGTTAAGGCTGAGTGGCGTGGCATCTAGGGGACAAGATAAGTGTTCAAACGTCGACACAATGTTTCCATCTGGTATGAAGTGGTGCTTAGTCTATGGGGATATTCACTCATTCACAAGTAGCCTATCAGAAAGCCAACCCGCTATTCATAAAACATAGTATGAGAATCCATATAGCCTAAAAAGTCTTGGCTACTCATGGGTTTAGCAAAATAGTAACCCTGTATTTCATCACACTTATACTCCTTTAAAATATCCACTTGAGAACGCTTTTCTACCCCTTCAGCAACGACTTTTAAATTCAAACTATGCGCCATCACAATTGACGCTTTCACAATAGCATTATCATCACAGTTCACACCTAAATCCTTGATGAAGGAACGATCAATTTTTAATGCCTGTATAGGGAATTTTTTTAAGTAAGCCAAAGAAGAATAACCAGTGCCAAAGTCATCTATCGACAAGGTTAAACCCAACTTTCTAAAGTTATGGAGCTTAACAATGGTTTGCTGTCCGTCTGCCATAAGCATGCTTTCGGTTAATTCCAACTCAAGATATTTAGGATCAACTCCTGTTTCATCTAGCACCTGCTTAACCATGTCCACCAGATTGGTTTGCATAAACTGTCGACCAGATAAATTCACGGAGACACAAATAGGTGGATAGCCTAATTCACGCCATTCTTGTAATTGGCGACAAGCCCGACGAATCACCCATTCTCCAAGAGGAAGAATCAAACCACTTTCTTCTGCCAATGGAATAAAGTTATCTGGACTGATCATACCTAACTCTGGATGAAACCAACGAATGAGCGCTTCAGCGCCGACTGTGGTTTCATCAGATAGACGAATTTTGGGTTGGTAATACAACTCAAATTCCTCTTCATCAATAGCCTTGCGTAGACCACCTCCTAAGGTGAGGTGGGCATTAATGTTTTCCGCCATACGATTTTCGTAAACGAAATACATATTATGACCCATAGACTTAGCCTGATACATGGCCGCATCAGCGTTCTTAAGTAAGCTATCAATATCATTGGCATGCTGAGGATAACAGGCGATACCGATGCTTGAAGTGATCATCATCTCCATTTTGGCGACCGGATAAGTGCTGATCGCATTGCTCATAATCGCTTTCGCTATGTCTTCTAATTCCTCTATGCTTTCGACATTTTCCAAAACAACAACAAACTCATCCCCTCCCAATCGATACAAGCAACTGCGAGTAGGAATACTGCCTTTGACTCGCTCAGCAACCCGTTGAATTAACTCATCTCCTACTCGATGACCAAATGTATCATTAATCACTTTAAAACCGTCTAAATCTAAGTACAAAAGACCAAACTGACGATTGCGTTTTTTGGCATTAATGAGCGCTTTTTCGAGTTGCTGGTAGAGGAGGTTGCGGTTGGGAAGACTGGTCAGGTTATCGTAGTTATGTAGTTTAAAAAGAGCGACTTCATGATCCCGAGCCTCTTGTATATCATCAACTAATAAATAGGTATAGGCTGATATTTGGTCACTAAATGCCTCAATCCTATGCCAACGGACACCATCCAGTGTTAACAGCCTTATTTCTTGTGACAAGCTTTCTTGCTTCGCTAGCCGCTCAACAAAACTGTTTGCGGCACTAGAAGCCTCAAAAATCCCCCGTAGATTAGTAATGTCACCAAACAGGGAAACAAACCGTTCACTACAACTCACGCTATTTCCCTCTGAGTCAAAAATAGCAAATGGCAGAGTTTTGAAACGCTTGAAAATCCCCTCCTCACCTAACAAAGGGTCATCTAGATGAGTCACAACTGGTAAGGCTTGGTCAATGACAGGATGAGCTTCAACCGCTAGGCCTTTACGTCCATCGCTTAAGGAAACGACTGAACCATGGCAGTTATAATGCGTGCCATCTTTGGCAATGAAGTGCCATTTAAAAGCAAGCGGACTACCTTCATCATAACGTTCTAAATGTGTTAATAGGCGCTTTTTTAATGAACCACCTATTGCTCGATTACCGGATTCGATTTCTGTTAGAGAGTCCTCTAATAGAATTTCCGCCGCTTTGTTACACCATGGAATTGTTGAGTGTTCAATATCAATAATCCACACAGCCGTCCGCATTTTTAAGCTAAGTAATTTTGATAAGTCGATCATTTATTTTCAATACAACAAGAATAAATTTACATACATTACTTATAGACTAAGAATTTCACCATAAGTCAGGTACAACAAAAACACTGAAATCTGATAATTCAAAACACGCATGATCTCGCCAAAGACAAAGATGTTTAGGTCGGCTATCAAGCAAAAATTCGCTTACCAGATTGTAGGGATATTCAGATGAAAAGAAAGGGGTATTATGAGTTAAATTAGGTGAAGCGAGCCAATGGGGCTTTTGCAACACAGAATAATGCGTAAAACTGGGTATTAAATGAACTAAATCAGAGACATAAACCCAAGCACCAAATTTACTCTGCTGTAGCCAGTTAGCAACACTTTGCGAACTATCTAAAGCCATATACAAACGACCAAAAATCAACAAGCTTGATTGAATGGCTCTCCCCTTAGCGACCTTTTCCACCACTAAACGCCCTTCTTTTGTTTGTAAAATAGATAATTGATGCTCTCTTGCCCGCGTTACCTTTTTCAATAAACTGTCGTTTTTGTTTGGACCAATCCAATCATGGGGATGAAGGTCCGGTCGCTGCAAATAAAATTTAATTGCAATTTCAAACTGATGCAATTCACCCTCAAGGGTTTCCACCAGCATATCCACCTCACCCAATGTTTTGCCATTCGCCTCTATCTGAAAATGCTCATCCACTATTTTTAAGCTCGAAAGATGCTCAATCGCAAAAGAAAAAAGAGCCTCAAAGTAACTCCCTAAAAAATGGGACTTACAGGCCACAACTTTACCTTCAAGCAAGGTAGGAGAATCAGCTAATTCCAACAGCCTTGCTTCAACATCAGGCAACCAATAGGGAGTGAGATCAAAATCTCGTTCAATATAATGCCCTTCCACCAGCCAAGCTAAGTCTTTAACAAAAGGATGTTTTATCTGACCAGAAATCACACAGCACCACTCAAATGAGCATCAATACGATTCAAACAAGCCACTAAATTCGCTACGTTTTCTGCTGGCTTTGACTTAAAAGCATCCTCTGCCATGGGCGCAATCTGACACCTTGCGGGGAGATCAGTCCCCGTTTCTAGTAATATTCTGAAGCGTTCCATCATCACGTACCTAAGCCATTGTTCAAACGCCATAGTATCGATGCAAAAAGGCTCATTGCTGGCTAAAGCTTGTTCAGTAGGTGACTCACAATCCCAAACGTCACAGTTCTGCATAGCAATTTGTAAATCTAATAATAAATCTGCTAACCCATGATGAGCAGAAAAGGCTTTTTTCAACCTGATTTCTCCCTTAAAAAACGGTAAGATGCGGCATCGTCTTACTAAAAACAACAGCTAACCGATAGTAATTCAATACGACCTTACTATCGGCAACGTGAGCCTATAACTTAACATGAACAAGATTGAATCTCTTTCTGACTTATTTGATATGGTTGGCTGTGATGCTAACTATTACGACCTAGGTCGCTGTATCTCTAAACTCACGCCACAACAAGTCATCCAATTTGACCGTAAGCAACAGGCCTATCCATTGCCTTTTCGTCAGCATGCCTGGCTGGCTTGTTTGTTGAAAAATAAAGACGCCGATAAAAAAGACATAGTGGCTGATGGTGTCATTTGGTTTCTTAAATTACCGTTAGATGAAGCTGGATGTCTAAATCTCGGTACTCGCGATCATTTTATTAAAAGCATTGTTGATAAAATCCTCCATAAAGGTGAAGAGGCGGGATTATCTGAAGCAATGGAAGACAGTCCCTATGCCTTTAAGCCAGACCAAGAACGGATGGCCAGTTTCCATGCCATTTTAGGAAGACAATTAAATACACCACCGTCGCAATATTTTGATGCCGTCGAAGCTTACCTTACAACCGATTTATCAAAGCAAAACGACGGATGGCAGACCTTAGGTGTGCAGGGAATAGCGGAGTTAGCATCAAAAGTTGGCGAACAAAAATATGCAATTCTCATAAAAAAGGCAGTGGAACAAGCCGCTTTCCCTGTTGTCAGCACACTTTGCCATGCATTGGAACACGAAGTACTACCAAGTGATCTTCAACAAGTGTTCATCGACAAGCTCGTAAAAGAAAGCGATGCCTTGATGCAAGCGAGTTATCTACGCGCAATATCAAGATCTGATTTGAACAACGACTTACTGCTGCCACTATTTGCCCTACTTGGCAGCCTGAATGAATGCCCTGATGAGCAAACACATAACATTGCCGCTTTAGCCGCAAAATGCCCACACTGGCTAGCACAAAGCCCTCAACTGCTAAGAATCATCATGGAAAAATTGGCCCATCGGGGAGACGGTTTTATTGCTTTTAAGCAAATCACCGCAGAGCTAAGCCAACATCCAGAAACAAGACAACCACTTTGGGCCCTACTGCGCGGCGAACATGTTAGCCAGCAACTTGCTCAGGCCGTGAGCCATATTTTCACTCAAACACCGAAATCCCTTCAGTAAAGAGCATAAAAAAAGCCCCATACTTTCGGTTAGAAAACATGGGGCTAAAACCACAATACAAAGGAAAACCACTTCAACTCTAATGCTGCATCGGTTTAGTCTCGTGCACCTGACGCATTTTTTTACGATGAGCAACAAATTCATCACTCAACATGTAATCACCTTGCTTGGTATGTTCAAGAGCGCCTCGATTGACCAAAGCATCTAACGTCTTAGGTAGAACCTTTTGACGCCGTTCACCTTTCACAAAATAAAACTGCTCATCAAATTGCATTAGCTTAAAGCCGGATTCTAAAAAACCAACACACAAATTCTGAGTTGGCGTTAATTTGAGTTTCATAATACCCTCTCTCATAGCCGTCTCTGTTTTGATTACTTGCATTAACTATAGACAAGTTTCTCAATAACAAAAATTTTACTCGCCTTGTGTTACAAAAAATAAAAAAGGAAGGCCAAGCCTTCCCTTCTATAGACAACACAATCGATAAAATTACTCAGCAAAGACGACCGTTTTGTTGCCATGCACTAACACCCTATCTTCTAGGTGATAACGTAGACCGCGAGAAAGCACCAACTTTTCAATATCTTTACCTAGACGAACCATATCTTCGGCAGAGTGACTATGGCGTACACGAATCACATCTTGCTCAATAATAGGGCCAGCATCTAAATCTGCGGTTACATAATGGCAGGTTGCCCCGATCAATTTAACACCACGTACAGCGGCTTGATGGTACGGTTTAGCCCCTATAAAAGAAGGCAGAAAGCTATGGTGTATATTAATGACTCTGTGGCGGTATTTTTCACAAAGGTATTCAGGAAAGATCTGCATATAACGCGCTAAAACAATCGTATCTGCCTGCGCGTCATCGATACAGGCTTCAATTTTTTGGAAGGCTGACATCTTATTTTCTTTTGGCACAGGAATACAATGGTAAGGAATTTTATACCACTCCACCATAGAACGTAGTTCTTCATGGTTCGCAATCACACCAACGATTTCACAGTTTAACTCCCCCGTATGCCAACGATGCATAATGTCATTTAAACAATGAGATTCTTTCGTCGCCATCAAGATAACCTTCGGGCGGTCTTCGCTGTCTTTAACATACCAACGCATATTAAATTCTTCGGCAATCGGTGCGAACTCCTCACGAAAGGTCTCCACATCAATATTAAGACTGTCGGCATCAATCTCATGACGCATAAAGAACCATTTTTGCTCAATATCTGTATGATGGCTGGCTTCAATAATCGAGCCTTGACGTTCATTCAAAAACTGACTAACTGCTGCAACTAACCCCACTCTGTCGGGACAACTAATAACAAGTCGAAATGTCTTTTTCATATTAAAAACTCATAAACCTTTTTAAAAATACTTTCTAAAAATGAAAGTGAATCAGCTGTTTTTATGCTTAATCACATAACACTGGTGAATTTTGCTATTACGATCAAAGTCCGGGTCAAACGTCTCATTCGTGATGTTTTTCACCTCAAACTCTTGCTCTAAATCCGCATCCAAAATAAAGCGGCGATAATTATTAGAGAAGATCAACTCTCCCCCCTTTGCTAACCTGGCCATGGCCAGACGCAGTAACTCCCCATGGTCTCGCTGTATATCTAATACATCGGCCATTTTTTTCGAATTGGAGAAAGTAGGTGGATCCATAAAGATCAAATCAAATACATCACGACTTTGCTTTAACCATTCAATGCAATCAGCCCGCTCTACCTGATGATGAAGCTCAGAAAACTCATTCAGTTCAATATTACGACGCGCCCAGTCGGTATAAGTATTCGACATATCCACACTCAATGAGCTACGCGCGCCACCTTGACCCGCATGAACGGATGCCGTCGCCGTATAACAAAAGAGGTTTAAGAAGCGCTTACCATTGGCTTTATCTTGAATCAGTTTGCGCACTGGCCGGTGATCCAAAAACAAACCTGTGTCTAAATAGTCTTTCAGGTTGACAATGAAATCACAGCCGTACTCTTCCACTATCATTTCGTGTTTGGACTGATCCAGCTTCTCATATTGCTCTTTACCAGATTGTCTCTGGCGCTGCTTCAAGATCACATTCGATTCGGCAATGTTTAACGCCGTTGGAATCGCAGACATCACTTCAAACAAACGCTGCTTGGCTTTTTCTGGATCAACACTTTTTGGCGCTTGGTATTCCTGTACATGGGCCCAATCTTTATAAATATCAATCGCCACTGCATATTCCGGCATGTCGGCATCGTATACGCGGTAACACTGGATCTTATTTTTTTCGACCCATTTGCGCATTTTTTTGGCGTTTTTTTGCAGGCGATTAGCAAACATCTGCGCACCCGGTGTCATCGCCGATTGCGCGACAACATCTTCTTTAATGTTGCGTGCTGTCAAAGGAAAAAGATAAGCCCGACACTCAATGCCACCGTTAATAACACGGGTGCTTTTTTCTGGTCGTACCGGAATTTGACGAGCCAAATGCTCATTGCTGGTTAGCATCATAAACTGCCAACCGCGCACGTTATTGACAACCCACTCACCTAATTGACCATACAAGGCGATCAAAGCCATTTCATCACCAATCCGCTCACCATAAGGTGGGTTACAAATCACCAAACCGGGTAATTCTGAGTTGATGTCAAATTCATGCTCTTGGAAAGAGATCATGGTCACATCAATCACACCGACCAAGCCTGCCCGTTTGATGCTTTCACGGGACGCGGCAATCGCTCTCTGATCACGATCCGTTCCTTGAAAGCGCAAGCCTAGTTCAACAGGGTCTTTTTTACGGTTTTTGGCAAAATCCATCAACTGTTGCCACATGCGATGGTCATGCTGTTTCCAGCCTTTAAAGCCCCAGTATTGTCGGCCAAGCCCCGGAGCCATATCCAAAGACATCATCGCGGCTTCTACCAAAAAGGTACCTGAACCACACATAGGGTCGATCAATTGCGTCAAACCACACTCTCTTCCCCAACCAGCACGCAGTAATAGGCCTGCCGCGAGGTTTTCTTTCAGTGGTGCCATACTGCCCTGTTGACGATAGCCTCGACGATGCATACTTTCGCCTGATAAATCGATACTTACCGTGACCACTTCACGCTTAATGCGCAAGGCAATACGTACATCTGGTTGCTCTTTTTGCACATTAGGACGCTCACCAGACAAGCCGACAAAATAGTCGGCAATCGCATCTTTAGCGCGTACGGCACCAAATTGGGTATTGCGAATATGATGGTTAGTACCATGGCAATCTATAGCGATAGTATCGTTTGCTGACATATGGTCAGACCACTGAATCGCTTTCACGCCATCATAAAGTTCGTCGGCAGAATCAATTTTGAAATTCGCAATCGGCAACATTACACGAGTCGCAACACGAGACCAAAGGCACACTTTATAAATGCCTTCTAAGTCCGTGGTTAACTTGATTTGCCCTTCCCCAAAGCGAGTATTAGTCAAGCCTTCACCATGCAGCTCCGCTTCCAAAACATTCTCTAGCCCTAAAGGACAAGTTATCTCTAAATCATAAAGCGGATTTTCAGCATCCGTGGTTGGTAATATTGTGCTCATTTTTAATTACTTTTTTTAAATTTCTATGGAAGTGTTAGAGCAAAGTGTTTTTAGACAATTCTTCGCTTCTCAACTATTAATTAAAGCTCGACATCAAAAAGAACGAAGAGGAAAAAATTCATGAAGAAGCAAAAAAGAAATCTTCATCATCGTGCCTACATCCGCGGCTATCGCGCTGGAATGGATGGCCGTTCAAAAGGTCTGTCTGTGCAATGCCAAGAACATGCTCGCCTGGATTGGCTTGCAGGATGGCGAGAAGGCCGCAAAGACATGTGGGACGGCATGACTCCAATAGAAGGCACCCACAAAACTTTTAGCCTGACACATTAACCTTTTTTGTTTCGACTCTTAACATTCAGTTTCTGGGGAACTTTCCCTAAATAAGCCCTGTTAATAACAAGGTAAAATAAATAAGGCGGGATCCAATCCCGCCTTATTTACGACGCCATCCAAATAGACAGCGGCGCTTATATTCCTAACTCAAGTTCACGGTAATAAGCATCTGTACTCGCCACCGCTTCTTTAATTAACTCTGGTCCATGATAAATAAACCCAGAATAAATTTGTACCAACCTCGCGCCAGCTTGCAGCTTCTCAACCGCATCTGCCCCACTTGAAATTCCTCCCACGCCAATAATTGGCAAGGTCTCTTTCAAATGTTCCGCTAAAACACGTACCACATGGGTTGAGGCATCACGAACGGGAGCACCACTCAAGCCACCCGCTTCGTTTTCTAACGGATGACCCACCACAGCATCACGAGACAAGGTTGTGTTGGTAGCAATGATACCATCAACACCCTGTGCTACCAGCGTATCGGCAACTAATTTAATTTCATCGTCTGTCATATCTGGGGCTATCTTCACCGCCAGAGGAACACGTTTACCATGTTCCGCTTCATAACGGTCTCTTGCTTGCGCCAACGGTGCGATGAGCTGAGCCAAACTGTCTCCAAATTGTAAACTACGCAGCCCCGGTGTATTGGGAGAACTGATATTAGCGGTAATGTAATCCGCATAAGGAATAACCTGAGTTAAACAAGCCAAATAATCCGCCGCGGCATCTTCCACTGAGGTCGTCAAATTTTTACCTATATTCACCCCAAGAACACCATCATAGCGACGAGACTTAATGCGAGAAACTAAATGGTCGACGCCTTTATTATTAAAGCCCATGCGATTAATAATGGCTTCATGTTCAGGCAAACGAAAAAGGCGCGGTTTAGGATTACCAGACTGCCCTTTTGGTGTCACGGTTCCGACTTCTACAAAGCCAAAACCTAATGATCCGAGCGCTTCAAAAGCATCGGCATTTTTATCTAGACCAGCCGCTAAACCAACCGCATTAGGGAATTGTAGACCCATCACGTCTATAGGTTTCGTCGAAGGCAAACTACCCAGCAACTTATTCAAGCCCAATCGACTACTTGCGGCCAAAAGATCCAACGACACATCATGGGATACTTCAGGGTCCAATTTAAAGAGTAACGAACGAGCTAAGTTGTACATAAATGAGCTTCCTAAACATATCAGAGGGTGGACGTTTTATGAGACCTGCGTTACGCCAACCAATTTATTCTTTTCATCAAATTCTACTTCAAAAAAACCGTATATGCCTTGATGAGTCACAAAACGCTGAAAAGCACTCAGAGGCAGTTGCACTTTACGTCCATCCAGACTCGTTGCGACCAATTTTTTCGCTGTGCCAGCATACATTGCTTCATATTTAAATGCAGGCAAGGCCACATTTAATACAAGTTTTGCCATTTTTCGTTCCTATGCTTACGTTACCCTTACAACGTTCGCCCTGTGCGTAAAGATTTGAATTCGATAAGATGATGGCTATTATATTGCCTCGCTACATTTTTTGACAGAAGTATAAGGAACCTAGGTTCAATGGAAACTCTAATTGACCGATTAAAAGACCACCTAAATCGCGCCATCATTGGCCAACCTGATTTAACCCATGAACTGCTCGTCGCTTTAATTGCCAATGGTCATGTACTGCTCGAAGGCCCACCAGGTATTGCCAAAACCACCGCAGCAAAAGCCTTAGCGAATGCCATCGATGGTCACTTCCAACGTATTCAGTTCACTCCAGACTTATTGCCCGGCGATGTCACAGGTTCCGACATCTATCAGCAAGAAACAGGGCAGTTTAGTTTTATCCCTGGCCCAATTATGAATGACATTGTGCTGGCCGATGAAATTAACCGTGCCCCCGCCAAAGTACAATCGGCCCTGCTTGAAGCTATGGGCGAAAAACAGGTTACTGTCGGCAATAACAGCTATGCCCTACCCGCTTTATTTTTTGTTATCGCTACTCAAAACCCGATCGAGCAAGAAGGCACTTATCCTTTACCAGAAGCCCAACTTGATCGCTTTATAATGAAGATCAACCTTGGCTACCCAAGCGCCGAAAGCGAATTGGAAGTATTGAGATTGGTTAGGCAACAAGACCTTCACAAAACCCAACAGAGCAAACCACAACCTCTATGCAAAGCCGATGACATTCTTGACCTGCAACAAAAAGCGCTTGCTTTGTATATGTCTGAATCCGTCGAGCACTATATCGTTCAGCTGGTGATGGCGACAAGACACCCTGAACGTTACTTAGATGACGCGACAACGAATAGCAACCTAATCGAATTCGGTGCCAGCCCTAGGGCAACCTTAGCCCTTGATCGTTGCGCACGCGCCAATGCCTTACTTAACGGTAGAGACTTTGTTACACCAGATGATGTTAGACAAATCGCCCTGCCCGTATTGCGTCATCGAGTGATCACTTCCTTTGAAGCACAAGCTTCTGGTTTATCTACCGATGATTTGCTTAGCCGATTAATCAGCCACGTACCGGCACTCTAGAAGAATGAGCCCTTTACTATCACCCGACTCCCCAGAGCTTGATGAAGCACATTTAGCGCTATTGGCTCACTATGCCAAATACCTAGGTCGTGCCCCCAAGGCGATGCGCTTTGCTTCCCATAGTGGTGAGCGTCGCTCACGCCAGAAAGGACACGGTATGGAGATGTTGGAGCTGCGTCTTTATCAGGCCAGTGACGAGCTTCGACATATTGACTGGCGTGTTACTGCGCGAACAGGGCAAGCACACACTCGAATTTATGCGCAAGAAAATGAACACCAGCGTGTCTTATTACTTGACCTCTCCAACGGCGCCTACTTTGGTACACGCCATACCTTTATTTCTACTCGCTTTATACAACTCGCAGGGCTCATTGCTTGGCGCTCAGAACAACAGGGCGATACTTTATCTTATCGATTAACCTATGGCACAGAAGATCAAGCAAGCAATAAACATGGCACACTGCCAAGCCTGTTAAATCAACTTAAAGAAGCCTCAAAGCCTGCCCATCGGCAGAAATACGCTCGCTCATCCAGTGTATGGTCGAACTCTATTGTGACCGCGAAAGCACACAATAAAGATGTGATCATCATGACGGACAAGCAAACTTGGGATGACAAAGAAGAACTCGCCTTAATGCGACTTGCCAAACACAATCAAGTACATTGGATACAAATTATCGACAGCAACGCCTTTAATTTACCCTCGGGCCAATATCAATTTGCAGATAGCCAAGGCTCCAAACTGGTGAATGTTAGTAAACGCAGTATGGAGCAAGCCAAAATAGAGTTTTTCGCACAAAACACCAAAATGCGCCAAAAACTCACGTCTTTAGGCGTACGCCATCAGATGTTTGATCTCACCGAGTCCCCTGAAAAAATTGCCCGTTACTTGCTAGCTCAAGGAGCGTTGCACTAATGCCTACCCAAGTACCACCAACCAGTATCGAGTTACCGCACAAAGCTTATATGCTGCCCGAGGCTGTTGCCATGTGGCCACCTGTTTGGTGGACATGGTTAGTATTAGCCTTCTTGATATTGCTGTTACTAACAGGCATAGCTTTACTCTGGCAACGCCATAGAAAACGGGCTTACCGACGAGAAGCCTTACAAATACTGAAGGATACAGTAGCTGATTTATCCGATAAGGATTGCATCATGCTCTGCCATGAAATGATTCGCCGTTGCCTCATCAGTGAAGGAAAGCGCCAACTTGCGGCATTACCCACTGAGGCACTAGTGCTTGAGTTAGATGAAAAAACAACGGCCAAATATCAATTTTCGACACTAAGCCATAACTTTATCAGTGGCCCCTACCGCAACCGTATCAAACTGTCGGTAGAACAAAGACAACACATCCTCAACGTCACACGTTATTGGATAAGGAAACATCATGCTTGATCTCACTTGGCCTTGGTTTCTTATTCTGTTACCTCTGCCTTTTTTCATTTATTTTCTGCCAAAAACCAAACCCAAAGGCGATGCTATTTGGTGGTCTAACACCGAACTATTAGTCCATCATCAAGACATGAAAAGTGTCGCTCATCACTCATACCTTACTCCCTTACTATTAGCCTTAGCTTGGGTACTCTTGGTTTTCGCTATTGCCCGTCCTTTTTGGCTCGGTGAACCAACAAGAGTTGCCCCATCAGGACGCGACCTGTTAATCGCTCTCGATCTATCTGGTAGTATGCAAATCAAAGACATGGAATTAAATAGCCAAATAGCCAATCGCCTAGAGGCCGCAAAATCAGTATTAGCTGACTTTATTCAAGAACGCCGAGGAGACCGGGTTGGTATCATTGTATTTGGTTCAAAAGCTTACCTACAGGCACCACTAAGCTTTGACACTGCCACCATTAATCAACTAGTCCAAGAAGCTCAGATCGGCTTTGCGGGAGAGCAAACCGCCATTGGCGATGCCATTGGGCTCGGCATAAAGATGTTAGAAGACAAACCCTCGGACAAAAAAGTCCTAATATTAATGACAGACGGAGCCAATACCGCTGGGCGCGTACAACCTAAACAGGCGGCCGCTTTTGCGGCATCACAAGGGGTAAAAACTTACACCATAGGTGTTGGCGCAGATAGCATGGAAGTACAAGGTTTTTTTGGCCCTAAAACCGTCAACCCATCCAGTGACCTCGATGAGGCCCTGCTTCAAGACATCGCCGATCAAACAGGCGGACAATATTTTCGAGCTCGCAGTACAGAAGATTTGAGAAATATATACAGCCTATTGGATACCCTAGAACCCACCCCTTCACAGGAAGTCTGGCAACGGCCTAAAACCAGTTTTTTTCACTGGCTTGGCCTAGCTTCCATCTTATTGTTTGGACTAGCCCTATTATCCAGTGGACAAATTAGCTGGCGCTTAAGGAGAAGTCTATGACTCTCTTTGAGCTGATTCATTTTGCACGCCCCTATTGGCTTATTTTTATACCACTCACCCTCTTAGTAGTTATCTTCACTCGCACAACAGGGTCAACAAAAAACGCCCTCAACACAGTGGTTGATGAAAAACTGCTCGTTCATTTGAACTATAAGAACGAGCAAGCCTCTTCCCATTCATGGTTAGGTGTTGTCACCATCCTACTCTGCTGGCTCGGCTTGGCGGGCATTAGTTGGACGAAAGCGCCAACCACCATGTTTGAAAATACCAGTAAAACAGTCTTCGTCGTCGACCAGTCACTGTCTATGTACGCTACGGACATCAAGCCAAATAGACAAACTCAATTAAAACAATCAATCAGGGATATTCTGCAACAAAGCAAAGAAGGGGATATTGCTTTAGTCGCTTTTGCCGGGGAAGCCTTTGTTATAAGCCCCTTTAGCCAAGATAGAGAAACCATTACTCACTTTCTACTGGCGCTAGAACCTATCATCATGCCCGTGTACGGCAGCAATCTAACCAGCGGCATAAAATCCGCGCTATCTCTTAATCAAGATAGTTCTGCTCCAATGCACCTTATTGTCTTAACCGACAGTTTGGATGACAAAGACCAACAACAAATTTCAGCGCTGCTAGCAGATAAAAACATCAAACTCGACCTTATTGCCATCGGCACCCCAAAAGGCGCTTTCATAAAACTTCCGGATGGCCGGATTCTTAAACAAAATGGTAAAAATGTTATTCCAAATACCCCATTAGAAGCACTTGAGGAGCTAACCGATAAGCTTGGCGGGAACTTTTATCAAGGCAGACTAAGCCGCCAAGAAGTTGCCAGCATTACCAACAAAAAACGTGATAACAAGCAAACACAGCAGGCTGATAATAAGAGCATTAATTGGACAGAACAGGGCCATTGGTTTGCTTTACCCTTCTTATTATGGCTTGCCTTACAGTTCAGAAAAGGCGCCTTGATGCTGCTACTGCTCGGTATTTTTACCTTGCCTTCGCAAAAACTCATGGCGTCCCCACTTGATTGGTTTATGACTCAAGACCAAAAAGCACAACAGGCTGTCGATCAAGGCAACTGGCAACAAGCCGATGAACTCTTTCAGCTACCAGAATGGAAAGCCGCTTCCTCATATGCCCTAAAGAACTATCCAGAGACGATAGCATCCCTTGAAAAAATCGATCGTAACGCGGCAGCAAATTACAATCTCGGTAACGCCCTAGCCTTAGCCGGCAAAACACGAGAAGCCATGCAAGCCTACGAGAAAGCATTAGAGCAAGATCCTTCTTTCAAGGAAGCAAAGGACAATCTAGACTATCTAAAGCAACAAGAAAAACAGCAGCAAAAACGTCAGTCCGACAACAAAAAACAAGATAGCCAACAAGGTCAAAAGCAAAACCAACCATCAGCGAACGATAAGAAAGATCAAAACCAGCAACCTGACTCAAAAAAAGATAATAAAAAGAACGAAAAACAAGACAACAAGAAAGCGTCTGAGGATAATGAAGAAGATGGCGATCAAGACAAACAACCATCACTTGAAGAAGCGCAAAAGCAAAAAGAAGATAAGCAAGCTCTAAACCAGTGGCTTAGACAAATTCAGGATGACCCAGGATTACTTCTTCAGCGTAAGCTCTGGTATCTACACCAAGAGCGACGTAATGAAAACCGATATAAGCAAGAGGATGGGCTAAACCCATGGTAGCAAAGCACTATTTCTTTTTTCTAAAACAAAAGGATAAATTTTATCCTTTGCTTTTTATACTCATGCTGGCCTTGCTATTCACCCTGCTACCCACATCAGTCTATGCAGATACCGTTAGTGCTTCTCTGGACAAAACAACCACGACAGAAAATGAAGTCGTCCAACTCACTCTACGAGCAGATTTTACCAATACGGGAGATGGGCCAGATTTAAGCTCTTTGCAAAGAGATTTTGAGGTGCTAGGAAAAAGCCAAACCAGTCAATTCAGCTTTAATTTAGGTACCAATAAGGCTTTAAGCTATTGGGTCGTATCCCTGATGCCTAAGTCTGTCGGCACCTTTGAGATCCCCCCAATTAAAATTGGTGATCATCAATCACAGCCTCTTAAATTAATTGTGAAAAACTCACCTCAATTACTCGATGCCAACGGCAACCCTCCTGTCATAGTTAAAATATCGGTGTCCGAGCTCAACCCCTACCTACAACAAGAAGTCGTATTAAGCGTCAAACTCTATACCTCAGTGACCTTACAAAATGCCAATCGCTCGGTTCCCACTCATCCAGATCTTGTCATTGAGCGACTCACTGATGACCAGATGGATTACCAAACCGTCAATGGCACCCAATATCAAGTATTAATACGCGACTATTTAGTGTTTCCACAACGTAGTGGTGAATTGTCTATCCCACCACAAACCTTACAGGCGATGATCAATACTTCTACTGGCAGAAGAATGATCAAGGTACAAAGTGAAGCAATTAATCTGCAAGTGCTCCCGATTCCAGCCAGCTACCCAACGGATACCTGGCTACCCAGCAAACAAGTCTCTATCTCCACTGCACTCACTAAAACCTCAGACAAACCTAGAGTGGGCGACACTTTAATCTGGACCATAAATATTGATGCAAAAGGCGCCTTACCTGAGCAAATCCCACCATTGGATTTTAATAGCACCCGATCCTATAAGCTTTATCCAAAGCCAGCACAATTTAGTAGTCAAAAAACCATCAACGGTGTCACTGGCAAGCAAGTCATCAGTGTCGAAGTGGTTCCGACAGATAAGGGCGTTATTTCTCTACCTGATGTCAGCATCACCTATTGGAATACAAACAAACGCGCTGTTCATACAGTAAGCGCCAAGACTAAAGGCCTTGATATTGCCCCCTTACCTATGGGCTCAAAATTATCCAATGAAACCACCGAAAATAAAAAACTCAGTGAACCGCTACCACCACAAACGCGCTCTGTAGCCCCTATTTCTCTGGCTAAAAAACAGCTAGAAGACACTAACAATGTGGATACGCCAAAATCCATTGATGTGGCACTAAGTCATAAAAACTCTGGCTTTTCATGGCGTGACTATACTATTTTTGGCTTGCTCATTGTCTCAGCTGCCATGCTTGCTAGTTGGACTTTTATTTGGTTCAAAAGGAAACAGCAAACACCTACAGAAGAAGCGGTTCCAACCTTACAAGAGTTTGCTCCGTTAAGTTCATCAGATGAAAAAAGCGCCTACAGAAACCTAATAGCCTGCTGTCGAAACAGTGATTTAACACAATTGCGCTCTCACCTTTTAGAATGGGCACGCCATAGATGGGGTGACAGCGAAATACGCACAATTGATGATATAAAACGCCTTTCCTCCTCAGTACTCATCACTCAGCTACTAATGGAAGCCGAGTTAATGATGTATTCCAATAATACTAGCCACCAGTGGCAGGGAGACGCTCTTGCTGATGCATTGGAAGAGTATTCAACGGGAGAGGCAAAACAAACTCAAGAAAGTCAGTTAAAGAGCCTCTACCCTAACTTTTAAAAACAGCAACGCATACTAAGGAAAAGACAATCATCATGGTAGCATTTCAATCTGGCATTATTGCAGAAGCGTCAAGTGATGCCCTTTTTATTACATTCAATGTTAATTTATCTCAAATTGATAAAGTCAAAGCCGCCCTAGCGACCTACCCTGAACGGGTAATACAGTTTCAACAGCAATTCCCTAATGCAGATCCTCACGCTGTAGTTGGCATTAGCAGCCAACTCTGGGATCATTTAGATCACAAACGGCCTATTCATCTCACTACCTTCCCTCATATAAAGGGCGCTGAATTTGAAGTAAAGCCCACCGATGTCGATCTCGTACTGCACATTCGATCTTCACGACGCGATGTGACCTACCAGCTATCTAACGCTCTATATGACACACTAAAATCAAGCGTTTCACTGGTAGAAGAAATCAGTTGTTTTCAATACTTAGACAACAGAGATTTAACTGGCTTTGTTGATGGCACAGAGAACCCTGAAGGAGATAACCGCAAAAACGTTGCGCTAGTAGGAAATGAAGACACAAACTTCCAAGATGGTTCTTATTTTAACTTAATGCGTTTTATTCATGACTTAAATAAATGGGAAGCAGAGGATCTAAAAACTCAAGAGGACACTTATGGCCGAACAAAATACGCCAACGAGGAATACCCTGCTACGGAAAAGTCCGCCCACGCCCATACTAAGCGAACCTCACTGAAAGATGAAAATGGTCAGTCTATGGAAATACTCCGCCATAGTATGCCTTATGCCTCAATGACAGAAAAAGGTTTAATGTTTGCCAGCTACAGTAAAACACCGGTTATTTTTAACCTTATGCTTGAAAGCATGATAAAAGGCGATCAAGACGGTAATACTGATCACATAATGAAGTACACCAGAGCAAAAACAGGACAAGCCTTCTTTGCCCCTTCTAACCACTGGCTAACCTCATTAGCTCAATAAATCATTCGTTCAAAAAGCTATTATTGGATAAATCGGCGTAAAAAAAAGACCACTCAATGTTTGAGTGGTCTTTTTATTTTAGAGTAGAATAATTTTGTTAAATCCACTCCCTATGTTTAGAAAGCAGCCTATAACCTAACGCTGAATTTCTGCTTTACCCTTCAGTAAATCCAGTTGCGACTGAGTACTCAGACTCGTTTGAGTTTGATTCAAGTAACGTTCATACGCCAGTTTCTGCTCTTCTGGAACCTCTTCAGAACTAGCAACCACGTCATTCAACTTAATCACCGCCAAGTCACCATTAGTAAGGCTCTTCACCTCAACCACTGGCTGCCCTTCTGGATGCGGTAACGTGAATGCCAAAGAAGTCAATTCATCCTGACCACGCTTAGCAAGAGCAACAGAAGTCCATTTAGTATTCACGGCACTCTTAGCAGCTTCCGCTTTAACTTTCAGTGACTCTAATGCTTTTTCTTGCACAACCGCAGAAGTTACCTTGTCTTTGACCTCATCATAAGACTGAACCGCTTCTGCTTTATGATCTTTCAAACGCAATACAACTACCTGATCATCACTTAACTCAATCAGGTCACTGTTTTGGCCATCTTCAAGCACAGCGGCAGAAAATGCGGCAGCAATGGCTGCTGCATTGCTTGTGACATCATCTGAGCCACCGTCACGGCCAAAATAAGCACTTTGCAGAACATCTACACCGTATTCTTTCGCTAACGGTTCTAGCTTGTCGCTTGCGTAGGCCAAATCGGTAATATCCTCATGGGCACTCAATAAAGCATCACGCTCTTTAGCGACCGACAGGCTTTGTTCTAATTCAGCTTTTTTAGACTCAAAACTTGGCACATCCGCTTTTGCAATATCATTCAGCTCAACGAGATGAAAACCATATTGAGTTTTAACCGTTTGTACTTCACCTTTTTGCATAGCAAATAGAGCATCTTCAAAATCTTTGTCCATTGCCCCTTTGGCAATATAACCTAGACTACCGCCATCATTCTTAGAACCAATATCATCAGAATATTCAGCAGATAGATCAGAAAATGTTTGGCCTGCTGCTAATTTCGCTTTGACTTCATCGATACGCGCCTGCGCCTCTTCTTCTGAGCGACTAGTAGTATCAATCAGAATATGTGAAGCCTGCCTTTCTTCTTGCGGCACATCGGCAAGAGAAGCTTGATAAGCGTCCTGTAATTCAGCATCTGTCACACTGACTTTATTTTTAAAATCAGTAGAAGAAATAACGACATAATCCACCTTAACTTGTTCTGGTGTTTTAAAGCCTTCTTTATTCGCTTCATAATATGCGCTTAACTCGTCATCTGTAACATTGGTATTCTCAGCTTCGTCAGCCAAAGACAAGGTCACATAATCATAAGTTCGTTGTTGTGACTGAAGTTGCGCCACATCCTTAATTTGATATGGCAAAACAAACTCAGAACCAGCAATCGCATTACGTGGTTGCTGAATCAAAACATCTTGCTTAATACGTTGCTTAAACGCTAAAGGCGTAAAACCAAGCGAACGTATAAAGTTCAGGTACTTATCCTGATCAAACTGACCCTCTGTCTTAAATTGCTCAGCCTGTAACAAATAAGCGTTTACTTGAGCATCAGAAACACCAAGCTCTAAGCCTGTTGCCTGATTAAATAAAATAGCGCGTTGAATAAGCTCATCCAGTGCTCGACGCTGTAATAAATTATCTTCTAATAACGCGGGATCAACTTGCCCCCCCATCATAGATATTAACTGGCGGCGCTGAGTTTCTGCCCCTTGCAACATTTGAGTTCGCGTAATATCAGTACCATCTACTTCAGCGACGGTATCAGAAGAATTAAAACTGCCTACTAAGGCATCGACGCCAAATAGAGCAAAAGTCACGACGATAAAACCAACGATGATCTTTACCACAATACCTTGTGACTTATCTCTTATATCTTGGAGCATTACTGCCTCCATAATGAGTTTAAATAAAAAAGGTGCATTCCGCTTGGAATACACCTTTTGTGTCTAATGGCGGAACAGACGGGACTCGAACCCGCGACCCCCTGCGTGACAGGCAGGTATTCTAACCAACTGAACTACTGCTCCACATGCATTAGTTTACAGCGTCTTTAAGACCTTTGCCGGCTTTAAAGCCAGGAACCTTCGCTGCTTTAATTTGGATTTCCTCACCAGTTTGAGGATTACGGCCTGTACGCGCCGCACGCTCTTTTACTGCAAAAGTACCAAAACCTACCAATGTAACTTGGTCACCTTTTGCCAAAGCCGCTTCAATTGCTTTTAGTGTAGCGTCAAGTGCGTTGCTTGCAGAAGCTTTAGATAGGTCCGCAGACGCAGCAATAGCATCAATCAATTCAGATTTGTTCACGTTTTACCCCTTCAGTATTTTTTTTTCATGGTTCCTTTAGTAACATTTCGGCACTGTATAAAAGCCTACCGACAAGGCCGAGCAAGAAGTTATACAAGCCTGTACTACTTCCTGTCAACACAGTATCTAACTTAATGATGACTCACAGACTCTTGTTCATCAACAGTTTTTTCCTTCGAAGGTAAGGTTTTTACCTTTTTTGGTGAAGGAATGTACTCCAAAGCAATATCCAGCACTTCGTCAATCCATTTTACAGGAACAACTTGAATATCCGCTTTGATATTATCCGGTATTTCTTTTAAATCTCGTGCATTTTCTTGCGGGATAATAACGGTCTTGATACCCCCCCTGTGAGCCGCGAGAAGCTTCTCTTTAAGCCCACCTATAGGTAGCACCTCCCCACGCAGCGTAATCTCCCCAGTCATCGCCACAGACGCCCTTACAGGAATTTTTGCAAGCACCGAGACGATAGCAACGCACATAGCAACCCCAGCACTTGGCCCATCCTTCGGTGTCGCCCCTTCTGGAACATGCAAATGCAGGTCAATTTTTTCATGAAAATCTTCTTCAATTCCCAAGCCAGCCGCCCGACTCCGTACAACGGTCAGAGCTGCCTGAATAGATTCTTGCATCACATCCCCCAAAGAGCCGGTTTTTACATGACGCCCCTTACCCGGAACGCCCGCCGCCTCTATGGTGAGCAACTCTCCGCCGACAGAAGTCCAAGCCAAACCAGTAACTTGCCCAATCTGATTTTTTTCTTCTGCTTTACCGTAACTAAATTTGTGCACGCCAGAAAATTCTTCGAGATTCGCACTGGCCACTTCAACCGCTTTCTTTACACTTTCTTTACTTAGTGCTTGCTGTTTAACGACACGACGACAAATTTTACTCAACTCTCTTTCTAACCCACGAACACCAGCTTCCTTAGTGTAATAGCGAATAACATCCATCAGCGCATCGTCCGAGACCTGAATTTCTTGCTCCTTCAAACCCGATAATTTTATTTGTTTCGGTAGCAAGTAACGCTTAGCAATATTGAGTTTTTCATCTTCGGTATAACCAGGAATCCGAATCACTTCCATACGATCCAACAATGGCCCCGGAATATTCATGCTATTAGAGGTACAGATGAACATCACGTCCGAAAGATCATAATCCACTTCAAGGTAATGATCGTTAAAGGTGTGGTTTTGCTCTGGGTCAAGTACTTCTAACAAAGCTGACGCTGGATCACCACGCTGGTCCATGCCCATTTTGTCAATTTCATCGAGCAAGAAAAGCGGGTTTCTAACCTTCACTTTGGCAAGTTTCTGCAGCAGTTTACCCGGCATTGAACCAATATAAGTACGGCGATGGCCTCGAATTTCAGCCTCATCTCGCACTCCACCTAGGGACATACGAACGTATTTACGATTCACCGCTTTCGCGATTGATTGCCCTAGAGAGGTTTTACCAACACCTGGAGGCCCAACTAGGCAAAGCACGGGCCCTTTTACCTTTTTCACTCGCTGCTGAACAGCCAAGAACTCTAAAATGCGTTCTTTCACATCCTGCAAGCCATAGTGATCTTGGTTAAGAATTTTTTCAGCATAAGCTAGGTCGTTACGTACTTTGCTGCGTTTTTTCCAAGGCAGAGAAATCAACCAATCAATATAACCACGAACCACAGTTGCTTCAGCCGACATAGGAGACATCATGCGCAGCTTTTTCAATTCAGCTTCTGCTTTCTCCGTCGCCTCAACAGACATACCTGATTCAGTAATTTTTTCTTGCAGCATATCCAATTCGTTGCCGCCATCTTCCATATCACCCAGTTCTTTTTGAATGGCTTTCATTTGCTCATTCAAATAATACTCACGCTGGCTTTTTTCCATTTGCTTCTTAACACGACTACGAATGCTTTTTTCTAAATGCGCTATATCTAGCTCGCCATCCATCAAGCCCATCAGATATTCGCCACGCCCAGTCAAAGACTCTATTTCTAGCACTTTCTGCTTATCTTCAAGCTTAAGGCTCATATGCCCCGTAATACTATCAATCAGCTTAGACAAATCATCTATCGATTTAACCGAGGTGACGACTTCAGCAGGAATACGCTTACTACCAGCAACATACTCATCTAATTGTTTAAGCAAGGCATGACGAATAACACTATGCTCTTCTTGGTTTTCACCCTCCGCCTCCACTTCAACAACTTTACCTAGCACAAAGCCATCAGCATCTTCCATTGACTCAAGACGAGCTCGGCTTCCCCCTTCAACCAAGACTTTAACAGTCCCATCAGGGAGGCGAAGCAATTGCATCACCTTGGCCGTTGTACCAATAGAATATAAATCCGCCAATTGCGGATCATCCTTAGAAGCATCTTGCTGAGCCACTAAAAAGACATATTTATCATTTTCCATTGCCGACTCTAGAGCCGCGATAGATTTGGCTCGACCCACAAACAAGGGCAATACCATATGAGGATATACCACCACATCACGAAGTGGCAGCATTGGAAGGAGCAAAGATTCTGACATAGATTTTTTTCCAATCTGGGCGCATAAAAGAAAAAGCGCACTTTATATTTCAACTTTGATTAGGAAAGAGATAAGGACTAACCCAAAAATTACAAGCGTAGCAGTACTTTGAATTTAGTCTAGTTAGTGTTTTATATACAATTTTATAATAAAAAGGCCGAAATTAAGTCACTAATACTCAATTTCGGCCTCATAGACAGATAACAGTAAAATCAGCCTTTTTTAGCCAACTCTTCTTTTTCCAATACCATCAATGGTGGTGATTCACCTCTAATAGAAGACGCATCCATCACCACTTTAGTTACATCATTACGCGTTGGAAGGTCATACATACAATCCAGTAAAGCAGACTCTAAAATACTACGTAACCCTCGAGCACCCGTCTTACGCTCTAGCGCCAACTTCGCAGCTTCACGCAGTGATTCGTCGGTAAACTCCAACTCAACACCTTCCAGCTCAAACAAGTGCTGATACTGCTTAGTAAGCGCATTCTTCGGCTGACTCAAAATGGTCATCAGCGCTTCTTCATCCAATTCTGAAAGCGTCGCCACCACCGGCAAGCGGCCTACAAATTCAGGAATCAGACCAAATTTAACCAAGTCCTCAGTTTCAACACGGTGTACCGCTTCAGAGAAGGATCGCCCTTCATCTTTGCTTTTCACTTTTGCTGAAAAACCAATACTGCTCTTTTCTGTTCTTTCACTAATAACGCGCTCAAGACCTGCAAATGCCCCGCCACAGATAAACAGAATGTTTGAAGTATCTACTTGCAAAAACTCTTGCTGAGGGTGCTTACGTCCGCCTTGAGGAGGCACAGAAGCAACCGTGCCTTCAATTAATTTCAATAAAGCCTGCTGCACACCCTCACCCGATACATCACGGGTAATCGAAGGGTTATCAGACTTTCTTGAAATTTTATCTATCTCATCGATATAAACAATACCGCGCTGCGCTTTATCCACATCATAGTCACAATTTTGTAAAAGCTTCTGAATGATGTTCTCTACATCTTCCCCCACATAACCTGCTTCGGTTAGTGTCGTCGCATCAGCAATCGTAAAAGGCACATCCAAAACACGAGCCAAAGTCTGCGCAAGCAATGTTTTACCACTACCCGTTGGACCAATCAGTAAGATATTACTTTTACCAAGTTCAATGCTGGTATCAGTTTTACCTTGATGGCGCAAACGCTTGTAATGGTTATAAACCGCCACAGCCAAAACACGCTTAGCTTTATCCTGACCTATTACATAGTCATCAAGAGAAGCACTTAATTTAGATGGTGTTGGCAAATCATCTTCAACATCACCTTCTGCACCAGCCTGAGAAAGCTCTTGTGTAATAATGTTATTACACAGATCCACACACTCATTACAGATATAAACAGAAGGCCCTGCAATCAGCTTCTTAACTTCGTCTTGACTCTTTCCACAAAAAGAACAATACAATAGTCGATCAGAGTGGTCGCCACGGCTAAAATTATCATCCGACATTTAATCCACCCTTTTTAAACTTCACGTTTCTGTAAAATATCATCAATTAAGCCATAGTCTTTTGCTGATTCTGGATTCATGAAATTATCACGATCCGTATCAATAGCTACCTGCTCAATGTCCTTACCAGTATGGAAAGAAATAATCTCATTAAGCTTATGCTTGATACTTAAAATTTCACGTGTATGAATTTCAATATCAGAAGCTTGCCCCTGATAACCACCTAGAGGCTGATGAATCATAACCCGTGAATTAGGCAAGCAATAACGTTTACCAGCCGCACCAGCCGTTAATAACAAGGCTCCCATGCTCGCTGCTTGACCAATACACATAGTACTAACATCAGGCTTAATAAACTGCATGGTGTCATAAATAGACATACCCGCTGTAACTGAGCCACCGGGGGAATTAATATACAAGTGTATATCTTTATCAGGATTTTCTGACTCTAAAAATAATAACTGAGCGACCACTAGATTAGCCATGTGATCCTCGACTTGACCAACCAAGAAAATCACTCGTTCCTTAAGCAAACGCGAATAGATATCAAAAGATCTCTCGCCACGAGCCGTTTGCTCAATAACCATTGGAACAAGTCCATTACTCGTAATCGCAACAGGACCAGTAGTTGGGTTCGTCAAATTCATATTGCATTCCTTAAAGCAAAAAAAGCCGACATAGCATTAGCTATGTCGGCCTATTTAAAAAGATAAGATGAGTCTTATGCTTCTTCCCCAGCTTCTTCAGCTTGGGCATTTGGCTTGATAGCATCTTCATATCCCAAAGTTACTTCCGTAACTTGAGCAGATTCTAGCAGTTTATCAACAACTTGCTCTTCAAGTACAGCAGATTGCACCTGCGCTAGTTGCTCTTTGTTCTTCAAGTAGTATTCAACCACTTGCTGTGGTTCTTGATACGCTTGAGCCATGTCTTCTAGGAAGGCACGTACACGGTCATCATCCACTTTCAACTCTTCTTGCTTAATCACTTCAGAGATCAACAAACCAAGTTTAGCGCGTTTTTTTGCTTCGTCTTGAAATAGTTCAGCAGGTAATTGAGAAGCATCAAAACCTTCCCCACCAAATTGTTGAGCTGCTTGCTTACGCAAAGCATCTACTTCTTGATCAATCAAGGCAGAAGGAACTTCCACTTCGTTGATAGATGACAAACCATCAAACAAAGCCGTCTTAAGCTTAGCCTTAACCGCTTGATTAAGCTCACGCTCCATATTCTTGCGCACTTCTACACGCAAAGCATCAACTGTCCCTTCTTCTAGACCAAATTTCTCAACAAAAGCATCGTCAATTTCTGGAAGAATTTGCTCGGCAACTTCAGACACTGTAATTTTGAAGCTAGCCTCTTTCCCTTTCAGGTTTTCAGCTTGATAATCGTCTGGGAAAGTAACAGCGATTGTACGCTCTTCGCCAGCCTTAGCACCAACAATGCCAGACTCAAAGCCTGGAATCATAGTATTAGAACCAAGAACTAATTTATGACCTTCAGCTGAACCACCTTCAAAGGCTTCATCACCTAGGTAACCAACGAAGTCGATAGTAACTTGATCGCCATCTACAGATGCACGCTCAACAGCAGACCAATCAGCATTCTGTTTACGCAAGGTTTCTAACATAGTATCAAGGTCAGCATCCGTTACTTCTGACACAACACGCTCGACTTGAATCGTCGCGTTATCAGCCAAAGTAACTTCAGGATAAACCTCTACCTTAACAACAAACTCTAGATCAGCCCCTTCGTCGAAGTTCTTAGGTTCAATGGAAGGCATGCCAGCAGGCTGAATAGATTCTTTTTGGATCGCCTCAACATAAGCATCACGCATCGTTTGCTCAACAACATCCATGCGAATGCCTTGGCCGTAGCGTTTTTTTACAAGACTAACAGGCACTTTACCTTTACGGAAACCATCAATACGAACAGTCTTTGCGGTTTTAGCCACTTCAGAACTTACTTTCTCTTCAATACGAGCAGCTGGAACACTAATTGTTAGAACGCGCTCGATTGGAGACGTTGTCTCTACAGAAACTTGCATAAATCTTCCTCTCGGGAAACTTGCTTTATTTGTTGACGTCGTCGTGAAAAGCACGACCCGTATCCGATTACAGCCAACAAAACCTAAATTAAAACGTATAAAGTAATGGGCTGAAATGGTACGCCTGAAGGGATTCGAACCCCTGACCGTCCGCTTAGAAGGCGGATGCTCTATCCAACTGAGCTACAGGCGCAATACTCATTACATTTCATGTGGTGGGCTATTATAGGGATGGATTATCAATCGTCAACCAATAGACATAAAAAAGCCCAGTTAAACTGGGCTAAAATGACTTATTGCCACCAAGGAACCGAAAATAGAAGCAACGAATGCTTTTACTAACTATCCGGTACAAAAATCACAAAAGGAACGGGATAAATGATATAAGCAATGATCAAAAAAAACAAGCTGAACGCGCCACGATGAAGCATCTTGCATCATATTTGTGCATTTGACACAAAAGCACTCACAACCCTTAATAATCAACACTCTCTTATGGTATTCTAGCAACTTCTTTTTTACACAAAAGCTGCCCCATTATCATGTTTGAGCGTTTCACATCCATCAATCTAATCATCAAACGCTACGGACACCTCACTCTTACTAGCTTTAAAAGCAGCAATCTCTCACAAAAAGCCGCCCAGTTAACACTCTCAAGTCTGCTAGCAGCCGTTCCCATTATCACGATTATTCTTGGCATTCTCAGCTTCACCCCCACACTCAAGAATATGCAAGCTCAGCTATTTCAGTTTATAGAAGTACACCTAGCACCCGGCTCTAGCGATATCATACTGCCTTATTTTATCCAGTTCTCTGAACAAGCAAAAAATCTACCATTAGCAGGTTTACTTGCCCTCTTTGTTACCGCTTTGTTGCTGTTAAACAGTTTTGAAAGCAGCGTACAATCCATCTGGCAAATAAAAACACCTAGAAAAATCAGAGAAAGACTTCTCACCTACTGGGCAATTTTAACACTAGGACCTATTATTTTTGCCGCATCTCTTAGCCTATACGGCACCTTAATTTCAATGCAAATAGGAAAAATAGAAACCAACTATTTCATCAATGCTTTACTAGAACTAGGCTCTGTTATTCTCTATTTCCTAATGTTACTAACACTAAACTTTCTAACCCCTAATGCTGATGTCTCAATAAAATGGGCCTCCATAGCAGCCCTATCTGGCAGCCTTGGGCTTTTTATTCTTAATGGAATTTTCAGCTCATTTGCCCAATTTTTTTCAAACTATCAGGTTATTTACGGAGCCTTTGCCGCCGTCCCCATTTTTCTTATTTGGCTACAAACCACCTGGTTAATCATACTAGCCTCCATTTGCCTATGCGCTTCATTACACAGAATTAAGCCTTAGCAGCTTCCATATATTCATGTAAAATCCGTTCTATCATCTACAATCAAGGTACACCATGACAAACTCAATCAATGACCTCAACAAAACTTTAAGTGAAGCTGATTGCTTAATTAATGAGGCTCAGATCAATGAAGCCCTTGATAAAATGGCAACACAAATTACTAAAGACTTAGGCGAAAAACGCCCGCTTGTTCTTTGTGTAATGAACGGTGGACTCATACCTACCGCAGGCCTATTAGAACGCTTAAACTTCCCGCTTGAGCTAGACTACATCCATGCAACTCGCTATGGCATGGCGACAGAAGGCGCCTTACTTAAATGGTTGAGCTACCCGCAATCCAGCCTGAAAGACAGAGACATTCTGGTGATTGACGATATATTTGATCAAGGCTATACGCTTCAGGCCATTATCCATTGGCTAGAGGGACAAGAAACCAAGAGCGTTTCAACAGCCACTGTCATCAACAAACTACACGACAGAAAAGTAGACATGATGCCAGATTATATTGGCGTCGACGCTGAAGACCGCTTCCTATTTGGTTACGGTATGGACTACAACGGCTTTTTCAGAAACCTAAAAGGTGTATACGCTATTAAAGACAGCTAAAGCTTATTCAGCACAGCTCATGAGAAACGAAAAAAGCGCCAAACAGGCGCTTTTTTTTGAATCCTATAAAAAACTAGAAGACTCGGTTAATACCATTCAAAGCTGCCACCCGGTAGGCTTCCGCCATGGTCGGGTAGTTAAAGGTCGTATTAATAAAGTACTTCAGCGTATTCTGCTCACCCGGCTGCTTCATAATCGCTTGGCCGATATGTACAATCTCTGATGCCTGGTCTCCAAAGCAATGAATCCCCAACAATTCCAAAGACTCTCGATGGAAAAGTATTTTCAACATACCTACATCTTCACCAGTAATCTGTGCGCGCGCTGTGTTCTTAAAGAAAGCACGACCTACTTCATAAGGCACTTTTTCGGCGGTTAATTCTGCCTCGGTTTTGCCCACAGAACTGATCTCAGGAATAGTATAGATACCTGTTGGCACTTCATTAATAAATTCACCACCCGGCACCCCCATCATATTCGCTGCAGCGGCACGACCTTGGTCATAAGCCGCACTCGCCAAACTAGGCCAACCAATCACATCTCCGGCAGCATAAACATTCTCGACTTGCGTCTGGTAAGTATCGTTAACCGCAACCTGACCACGGCTATTCACATCCAAGCCAATGGCATCTAGACCTAGGTTATCCGTATTGCCCGAGCGGCCATTACAAAACAATAGAGCATCAGCTCGTAATTTCTTACCAGAAGCCATCTGCATCACAACGCCACGGTCGGTTGTTTCAACAGACTCAAACGTCTCATTATGACGAATTAATACACCACCATCACGCAAGTGGTAACTTAAAGCATCAGTGATTTCGTCGTCCAAGAAGCTCAACAATTTCTTCGCTGGATTGATCAATTCAACTCGGACACCAAGACCACAAAAGATTGAGGCATATTCACAGCCGATAACACCCGCACCATAAATAATCAAGGAGCGTGGCGTATGACCTAAACTTAAAATGGTATCAGAGCAATAAATACGAGGATGAGAGAAATCAATATTTACCGGGCGGTAAGGACGAGAACCCGTAGCAATAACCACTTGATCGGCAACCAGTAATTCTGGTCCGCGTTCATAGGTATTTACTTCAACCGTGTTCGCATCTTTGAACTTGCCGCGACCAAAATAAATATCAATTCTATTACGCGCATAGTATTCAGTACGCCCCATTACCTGCTTATCAATCACTCGATTAGCACGGTCTAACACCTTAGGAAATGAAAACCAACGAGGCTCACCGATATCACGAAACATTGGGTTAGTATTAAAAACGATGATCTCTTTAACGGCATGACGCAACGCTTTCGAAGGAATGGTACCTAGGTGCGTACAACTCCCCCCAACCTGCGAACTTGCTTCAATAACGGCGACTTTTTTGCCTGCTTTTGCAGCACTCATAGCCGCACCCTCACCCGCAGGTCCGGTACCTAACACTACGACATCATAATGTCTCGTAGTCATAATATCTCCTTAGAATTAATTACTTTGATGCGTCGTAAAATTCACTATCTGACATCTTTTTTGCGGCCGCTTCTTTTGTTTCTTTCTCACATTTACCTTTATCGCCGCCACAGATATCACAAGCCACTTCCATACCCAAAGCACTCATACCACCACAAGAGCCAGAAATAGGCTTTCTTCCCATTATGACGCCAACTGCCATCGCAGCGACTACCAAGAGCATAAAAGCAAACACTAAAACAACGGTTAACATAATCATTCCTCTAAAAGCGTAGTAATTTCACAGGCTTATTTATTGAGCTAGCTATTACACTGCCTATTACATGTAGGGTTTAAAAGCATCGGATGGACGCTCTTCATAACCGAAATCAGTTTTCACCAGCAGATAAGCGGCTATGCCATTTTTTTGGGCAAACTCAAGCCCTTTATCAGGCCCCAGCACAGTAATTGCCGTCGCTAACCCGTCCGCCATCGTTGTCGTTTTATCTATCACGGTAACAGACACCAAGTGGTGAGCAATCGGCCGCCCAGTGACAGGATTAATAGTGTGAGAGTAACGCACACCATTTTTCTCAAAATAATTTCTATAATCGCCTGACGTTGCTATCGCAATATCTTTAGCCGATACAATACGCTCAGCCATAGTGTGACCACCAGCAGGACTTTCAATTGCAACCTTCCAAGCAGACCCGTCTGGTTTCACGCCTTTAGAGCGAATCTCACCACCCACTTCAACCAAATAGCTCTCAATGCCATTTTCTTCTAACGTCTTGGCAACCCTATCAACGCCATAACCTTTTGCGATAGAAGATAAATCTATATAAACATTCTTTTGTTTCGTTAAATGACGACCATCCAATGTTAAATAATGATAACCAACTCGAGTCTTAGCCTCATCAATCGCATCCTGACTTGGCACCTTATCTTCTCTATTACCCGGGCCAAACCCCCAAAGATTTACCAAAGGACCAATAGTGACATCATACTCCCCTTGACTCATCTCACTAATCAGCAAGGCCCTATCCATTACATAGGCCATATCCTCACTTAGATCAGCAGAACCGCCAGAGGGTAATTTATTAAAGCGTGATAGCTCAGAAGTTGAGTCATAGGTAGACATCAACTTATTGATTGTCACCAAAACAGCATCAACTTCATCTTTTAAATTTTGAGAACGCTTAATCGCTTCCGTGGTATAGAACTTTACAGTGTAGGTCGTCCCCATTGTTGGACCAGAAAAGCCAACCAACTCAGGAGTAAAAACGGAAAAACGATAAATAGCTGCAATAACAACAAGCAGCAAGGTAGAAAATAGTATTTTTTTACGCATATACATTCTTTTTAGTATAGACAAAATAAAGACCCACCAATTGGTGGGTCTTTATTTATTTAGGTGCTAGCCACCGAAATCATCTAGCATGATGTTTTCTTTTTCTACACCTAGATCTTCTAACATTTTAATAACAGAGGCATTCATCATTGGAGGCCCACACATGTAGAACTCACAATCTTCTGGTGCCGGGTGATCTTTCAGGTAACTTTCATAAAGCACATTATGAATAAAACCTGTTTTACCATCCCAATTATCTTCAGGCTGAGGATCTGAAAGAGCCAAATGCCATTCGAAGTTATCATTCTCTTCTTGTAGTTTATCGTATTCTTCCATATAGAAAGCTTCACGCATACTACGAGCACCATACCAGAAAGTCATTTTACGCTTAGAACCCAAACGCTTAAGCTGATCAAAGATATGTGAACGCATTGGCGCCATACCAGCACCACCACCCACAAAGACCATCTCAGCATCCGTATCTTTAGCAAAGAACTCACCGAAAGGACCATATACTTTGATTTTGTCGCCAGGCTTAAGGCTGAACACATAAGATGACATTTGACCAGGAGGCAAATCATCTTTACCTGGTGGTGGTGAAGCAATACGGATATTAAACTTAACCACGCCCCTTTCTTCAGGGTAGTTAGCCATTGAGTAAGCTCGAATAACCGTTTCATCTACCTTAGAAACAAATTTCCAAAGGTTGAACTTATCCCAGTCGCCACGATATTCTTCTTCGATATCAAAGTCTTTATAGTGTACCGTGTGTGCTGGCGCTTCTAATTGAACATAACCACCGGCACGGAAATCAACATTCTCACCCTCAGGCAATTTCAATGTTAATTCTTTAATAAATGTCGCTAGGTTAGGATTAGACTCAACCGTACATTCCCAAGCTTTTACGCCAAACACCTCTTCAGGCACCTCTACATCCATATCTTGCTTTACAGCAACCTGACAGGATAGACGATAGCCTTCTTTTTCGTCACGACGAGTAAAATGCGACTGTTCAGTAGATAACATTGAACCGCCACCACTTGTCACCTTACATTTACACTGAGCACAAGTACCACCGCCGCCACAGGCAGACGATAAGAAAATGCCACTATCAGCTAACGTTTGAAGTAATTTACCGCCCGCAGGAGCAGTCACTTCTTTTTCACCATTGATGCGGATTGTAACGTCACCAGTACTAACCAAGCGCGCACGAGCAGCAAGGATAATTGCCACTAGCGCAAGCACGATAGCTGTGAACATCACCACACCTAGAATAATCTCTAAGTTGACCATGTTAGTTAAACCTTATTCTTGGTTGTCCAAATGCGCAGGTAATTAAAGCTGCACACCAGAAAATGACATAAAACCTAAGCTCATTAGGCCAACAGTAATAAACGTGATACCAAGACCACGTAGACCCGCAGGCACATCTGAATACTTAAGTTTCTCCCGAATACCGGCCAGCGCAGCAATTGCCAACGCCCAACCAACACCAGCACCTACACCGTAAACTAGACTTTCACTAAAGTTATAGTCACGCTCAACCATGAACAAAGAAGCCCCCATGATGGCACAGTTTACGGTAATAAGTGGTAAAAATACGCCCAACGCGTTGTACAAGGCTGGCATGTATTTATCTAATGTCATTTCCAGGATTTGAACTACGGCAGCAATAACCCCAATGTAGCTCAAAAGGCCTAGGAAGCTGAGATCAACGCCAGGAAGACCGGCCCAATCAAGCGCACCATCTACCAACAGGTTTTGGTACAACAGGTTATTCAGTGGAACGGTAATCGCCAATACGACAATAACCGCAATCCCCAAACCTATGGCCGTTTCAACCTTCTTAGACAAAGCCAAGAACGTACACATACCAAGGAAGAAAGCCAACGCCATGTTTTCAACAAAAACGGCCTTGATAAACAGACTAATTAAATGTTCCATTTAAAGCGCCTCCTGTGCACGTGAATTGGCAGCAATTTTAAATTCAGGCTCTTCAACTTGCTCTGTTTTATAAGCACGTAATACCCAAATAACCAAACCAATAACAAAAAATGCACTGGGTGGAAGAAGCATTAAACCATTAGGCTGATACCAACCGCCGTTTTGGATAGTAGCAAATACTTCAACACCAAATAGTTTACCGGCCCCCAACAACTCGCGGAAAAAGGCAACAATAATCAACATGGCGCTATAGCCTAAACCGTTACCAATACCGTCAACAAAGCTCATTACCGGACCGTTCTTCATAGCAAACGCTTCCGCGCGCCCCATTACGATACAGTTAGTAATAATCAAGCCAACAAATACAGACAACTGCTTACTGATCTCAAAAGCAAATGCTTTCAACACCTGATCGACCACGATTACCAAAGAAGCAATAATGATCATTTGAACAATGATGCGAATACTATTTGGGATATGGTTGCGGATAATGGCAATAAAAAAGCCAGAGAACGCCGTCACCAAGGTAAGGGCAATCGCCATCACCAAACTAACGCTCAGACTACTTGTCACCGCCAACGCAGAACAAATACCCAAAATCTGTAGTGCGATTGGGTTATTTGAAAGAATCGGTCCAAAGAGGACTTGTTTCACATTAGACATTATTGAACTCCTTCGCTACGCAGTTTCGCCAAGAAAGGACCAAACCCTTCTTCACCCAACCAGTATTGAACAAGATGAGTAACACCACGACTCGTCAGTGTTGCACCAGATAAACCATCTATTTTATGGGCCGCCTGTGGATCAGAACTATCTACACCGCCTTTCGCAAGCCTGATGACAGCATCACCCTGCTCATCATAGACTAGCTTACCTTGCCACAACGCTTTCCAATTAGGATTATCTACTTCGCCACCCAGTCCAGGTGTTTCACCCTGGTCGTAGAAGCCAAAGCCAATAACGGTATTAAAATCATTTTGCAACGCAATAAACCCGTACATAGTCGACCATAAGCCGTAGCCATGGACAGGAACAATGATTTTATCAAGGGCATTATTCGCTTTAACTAGATATACCGAAGAAAAGTTCGCACGTCGTTTAATGCCCGCTGGGTCATTCTCACCGCTTAAAGCAACAGACAACTGAGGATTTTTCGCGGCAGCTTTCTGATCATAAGCAACAGGATCAATCCCTGCAGCCTGCAACTCAGCTTGTGTTGCAAACGCACCAGTTTGCAAGTTAACAATACGAGCTTCAACCGAGGAAAAAATCTCATCTACGGATTTACTTGGGTCAAGCATATTCGCGGCAGACAGAATATTACGCTTACGGTCTAAGTCTTTATTAGCGTTCTGAATAGGCTTAAGGCCCACCGCTGCTGCTGCAACAAATACAGAACAAACCAAACATAAAGACAAGGCAACTATGATGGTTTTTTGAATACTATCGTTACTGCTAGCCATTGCGTGCAATCCTCCGTTTAATGTTCGCCTGAACAATAAAGTGATCAATAAATGGCGCAAACAAGTTCGCAAATAGGATCGCCAACATCATACCCTCTGGGTAAGCTGGGTTTACTACACGAATAAGAACAACCATCACACCAATTAATGCACCATAAAACCACTTACCACGGTTCGTCATTGACGCAGAAACAGGGTCAGTCGCCATATACATCATACCGAAAGCAAAACCACCTAACACTAGGTGCCAATACCAAGGCGTAGCGAACATAGGATTGCTGTCAGAACCAATCATATTAAACATGACTGAGGTCGCAACCATACCAAGTAAAACACCCGCAACAATTCGCCATGCGGCAATCCGCATCACCAAGAGCGCACCACCACCAATTAAGATAGCAAGTGTTGAGGTTTCACCCATTGAACCTTGAACGAAGCCAAAGAAAGCATCAGACCAAGCAACCGTAACGCCCGCTATGCCATCAGCAGCAAGCTGACTTAATGCCGTCGCTCCAGAGAAACCGTCCACCGCAGTCCATACCGCATCACCTGACATAGAAGCAGGATAAGCGAAGAATAAGAATGCACGCCCCGCCAACGCAGGGTTAAGGAAGTTTTTCCCTGTACCACCAAACACTTCTTTCGCCAACACCACGCCAAAGGTGATACCCAGGGCAACTTGCCATAAAGGAATCGTTGCAGGAAGTGAAAGAGCGAATAAGATAGAGGTAACAAAGAAGCCTTCATTTATCTCATGGTTACGTACAGAAGCAAACAAGACCTCCCAGAAACCGCCAACAGCAAAGGCCACAAGATAAATAGGCAAGAAATGCATTGCCCCATAAATCATGTTGTCCCAAACACTAGAAGCATCGTAACTGGTTAAGCCGCCAATAATGGCATGGCGCCAAGAATCAGGTGCTGAAATCCCCATAGCATCTATGGCTGTATTCGCTTGAAAGCCAATGTTATACATGCCAAAAAACATGGCAGGGAAGGTACACATCCAAACCAAAATCATAATGCGTTTCATATCAACCGCATCACGAACATGGGAGCCATTTTTAGTAACAGAACTTGGGCGATAAAAAATAGTATCTACCGCTTCAAACAGTGAATACCATTTTTCATATTTTCCACCTGAGTGAAACTCAGGCTCTATTTTATCGAGTACTTTTCTAAGCCCCATGAATTAACCCTCTTTCTCTATTAGAGTTAGGCAATCCCGAAGGATCGGGCCATATTCGAACTTGCCTGAGCAACTATACGTACACAAGGAAAGATCTTCTTCATCTAATTCAAGCGCGCCCAACTTTTGAGCTTGCTCGGTGTCATTGACCACCAACGAACGCAACAATTGTGTTGGTAAAATATCAAGTGGCATTAGACGTTCAAAATGCCCAAGCGGCAACATAGTACGATCACTACCATTTGTCGTAGTCGTCATAGCAAAAGAGGTCTTGCCAAGGAGCTTAGATAAAAACACGTTAAGAACAGAATGTTTTTCTACACCGGCACGCAGATAATGCATCATTTGACGCTCACGACCTTCAAGTAATACAGATACCTGACTGTGGTAACGACCTAAAAATGCAAAAGGGCCAAAGGCTTTACGTCCCGAAAGAACGGAACCAGAAACCACACGATTATCACCTTCTGCCAATTCACCCGCTACCAGTTCATCCAAACTAGCACCTAGTTGAGTACGGACGAGACGAGGAGATTTAACTTGAGGTCCGGCCAACGCAACAACACGATCAGAACTCAGTTCACCCGTTACAAAGAGCTTACCAATGGCAAGCACATCTTG
Organism: Marinomonas transparens; assembly: GCF_016463975.1. GTDB lineage: Bacteria > Pseudomonadota > Gammaproteobacteria > Pseudomonadales > Marinomonadaceae > Marinomonas > Marinomonas transparens. The sequence continues at coordinate 79,877 of NZ_JAEMNX010000018.1, forward strand.
GTAATTGATAGACCACACTGTTTTTTTATCGCTAACAGGATCAAGGAAGTGAATATGAGTACCAGCAAGACCCGCCGGATGAACGCCCTCAAAGGTTTCAACAACAACATCCGCTGTGGTTGGAATTTTTGCCTCAGGCGCTTTACATAGAAAAACCTTACCTTCCGTTAAACGCGTCAAAACGGTAAGGCCATCGGCAAAGGCTTCACCTTGATCGGCCAACACCACTTCAGGAGAAGCAGCAAGAGGATTGGTATCGATTGCGGTAACAAAAATTGAACTCGGTGCTGATTCAACCTCAGGCACTTTCGAGTATGGACGAGTACGAAATGCTGTCCACAATCCAGAATCGACTAAATTCTCAACAACCTTGCTACGCTCTAAACCCTTAAGTTCAGACCCTGAATAAGCCGCGAAGCTCTCTGCTTCATTGCCTTCCAGTTTGATCACCACAGATTGCAACACACGTCGCTCACCACGATTAATCGCATCAATAGTGCCTGCAGCAGGGGCTGTGTACTTTACACCTTCCGTTTTCTTATCTGTAAAGATAACCTGCCCTTTCTTAACCTTATCACCTTCCTTTACTAACATAGTCGGTTTCATACCATGGTAGTCAGGACCAATCACAGCAACAGTTTTTACTGTCGCAGCATCCGCAATCACCTGATTGGGAGCACCAGAGATCGGTAGATCAAGGCCTTTTGTAATTTTATACATATGTTCTGCCCAACAATAAATTGAACACAAAAAGCGTAATGTGCAATACCTATACCCCCCTCCGGGAAAACATGCATAAGTAAACGACTAACATTAAAGTAATCGTAATACACAAACTCACTTCACCAAAAAACCGCTGTATTATAGAGATCATTACTGGCCTTGACCAGCTTATTGAAGCAGTCTTTGCCGACCAAGTTTTACTATTTAATACCACTTTTTGGCACCCATTAAGTGTCTCCACACAAAAAAAACACACAAAATTTCGTTTTATAACAACAAACGATACAAACAAGCCTTAGGTCACCCTCTTTTGTCTATCAAGAAGAAGCTTGCTCAATGAGTTGCCATAGGTGATCGAAAGCGACACAATATCGCCCAATCAACTGAGCCCAATAACAAATGGAATCGTAACTATGATAAAACCAGAAGCTCAAATTAATATTAAGAACCTACGCCTAAGAACCTATATTGGATTCAATGACTCAGAAAAACAAAACAAGCAAGATGTCGTCATTAATGCTTGGATTCACTACCCAGCGTCACAAGCTTATGACACAGATAACGTTGATAATGCCGTTAACTACCGTACTATCTGTAAGAAAATGATAGCTCATACAGAAAACAACCGCTTTCTTTTACTTGAAAAACTCACTGCAGACTTACTTGAACTCTGCATGGAACCAAGCAATGTAACCTTCGCTAAAGTAGAAGTCGCCAAACCACACGCCTTAAGGTTTGCAGACTCGGTATCCTTAACACTCTCAGCAAATAGAGAAAACTAAGCATTCGCATGACAGAAAACGCATCGTTAAATTTAAAACCTGGCTACAAAAATCTGGTCAATGGTTTAGATGGCAGCCGTAAGGCACTAGAAATACTGGCTATTGCCTCGCAACATAAACTTCCCATTCTATTTTTAGCCAATACGGTCGCAGAACTCAACGAGCTTGAAGATGAAATTCAGTTTCTAAACGATAACAAAAGAGAAGTCCTTCGCTTCAGTGATTGGGAAACGCTACCTTACGATGCCTTTTCGCCACATCAGGACATTGTTTCTCAACGTTTAGAAACACTCGCCAAGCTAACTGAAAGCAAGGCTCCTATCATCTTAACAACTGTGGCATCCTGCTTAACACGTCTCTGTCCACGACAACATTTAGATGCACAACGCTTTCACCTTAAAGAAGGCCAAGAACTACCTCTTGAGAGCCTTTCTAAAAAACTTACTAGTGCAGGTTATTTGAACGTTGATAATGTTCATGAACATGGCGAGTATTCGGTACGTGGCGCTCTAATGGACGTCTATCCGATGGGAGCAGAGAATCCAATTCGGATCGACTGGTTTGATAATGAAATTGACTCTATTCGCTGGTTTGATGCGGAAACACAACGCAGTATTAATAAAGTAGAAGAAATAAACATGCTGCCGGCCAAAGAATTCCCTACGACCTCATTGGGAATCCAACAGTTTCGTCAAGCCTTTCGCGAGCGTTTTGATACAGACCCGCTATCCAGCCCACTTTACCAAGACATTTCCAGCGGTCTCATTCCAGCAGGCATAGAATACTACCTTCCTTTATTCTTTGAACAAACCGCCAGCGTCTTTGATTACTTAGCAAAAGACACTCTAGTCATACGTTCTGATGTTTTCAACGAACAACTGGCCAGCATCCAGCTAGACTTCCGTAGCCGCCACGAGTCATTAAACTACAACATTGAACGCCCCATTTTAAAACCAGATGAAATCTGCCTAAGAGAAGATGAGCTGTTTGGACTACTCAACCAGTTTCCTAGCCTTATTTTTTCTTCTGCTGGAGAGCACCCAGACTATAAAGCATCTGAAAATGTCAAAATCGACTCCAAGTCTTCTTCACCACTTAGCAAGTTACAAGACTTTTTAACTCAAACCAGCGCTCGGGTTTTAATCGTTGCCGAATCAGCCGGTCGCCGTGAAGCATTACTAGAACTGCTAAAAAAGCACCAGATCACCCCCAAGCAAATAGATGATTGGAAAGCTTTTAAAAAGTCCAAGCAACCACTCGCGATCACAGAAGGCAATATAGGTCGCGGATTCGCCATTCGCGATGAACTAGTACTTATTGCTGAAAACGAAATTCTTGGTGAGCGAGTCGCCCAACATCGCCGTCGTAACAAACATAACAACATCAGCGAAGATGCCATCATACGCAACCTCACTGAGCTAAGAATGAATGCGCCAGTGGTACATATCGATCATGGTGTAGGCCGCTACCTAGGCCTTACCAACCTTCAAATAGATGGACAAGAAACCGAGCTATTGACATTAGGCTATGCAAACGACGCCAAACTGTATGTGCCTGTCTCTTCTTTGCAATTAATTTCTCGCTATACAGGAGCCGACGAAGACACTGCGCCACTACATAAGTTAGGTACGGAAAAATGGAGCGTCGCTAAGCAAAAAGCCGCCGAAAAAGCCCGTGATACAGCTGCTGAATTATTAGAAATTTACGCCAAACGGGAAGCCCGTATTGGCCATGCTTTTGCCAAACCCGATGATCAATACGAGATCTTTTCTGCGGGTTTTCCATTTGAAGAAACGCCCGACCAGCAAACCGCCATTGATGCTGTCATGCAAGACATGTTGACAAAAAAACCAATGGACAGATTAGTCTGTGGTGACGTGGGCTTTGGTAAAACAGAAGTCGCCATGCGCGCAGCCTTTCTCGCGGTACAAGATGGCAAACAAGTTGCCGTGCTTGTTCCCACCACCTTATTAGCTCAACAACATTACGAAAATTTCTGTGACCGTTTTGCTGACTGGCCGGTTGAAATAGAACTGCTGTCTCGCTTCCGTTCTGGCAAGCAATCTAACGCCTCGGTTGATCGCTTAGAATCAGGTAAAGCAGATATTGTGGTTGGCACCCACAAGCTAATCCAAGGTGACATTAAGTTTGCTAACTTAGGACTGGTTATTATCGATGAAGAGCATCGCTTTGGTGTGAAACAAAAAGACCAATTTAAAGCGTTAAGGGCCGAAGTAGACATTCTCACACTGACCGCCACCCCCATACCACGAACACTCAATATGTCCCTGTCTGGTATTCGCGACCTATCCATCATCGCCACACCACCGGCGAAGCGTTTATCCGTTAAAACCTTTGTTAAAGAAAAAGACACACATCAAATTAAAGAAGCTGTGTTGCGCGAGCTACATCGTGGTGGGCAAGTCTATTACCTGCACAACGAAGTACAGACGATTCAAAAAGCCGCGGAAGAGCTGGAAGAACTGATTCCCGAAGCTAGGGTAATTGTGGGCCACGGCCAAATGCGCGAACGAGAACTAGAACAGGTCATGTCTGACTTTTATCATAAAAGAGCCAATGTACTGGTCTGCTCCACCATAATAGAAACAGGTATAGACATCCCCAATGCCAACACCATCATCATAGAACGTGCCGATAAATTTGGTTTAGCACAACTCCACCAATTGCGTGGGCGTGTAGGCCGATCTCATCATCAAGCCTACGCTTATTTACTGACCCCCAATGATCGCAAAGTAACAGGCGATGCTGAAAAGCGCCTCGAAGCCATTACTCTTGCGGATACACTAGGCGCTGGCTTTACCTTAGCTACCCATGACCTTGAAATTCGAGGAACAGGAGAGCTGCTGGGGGATGGGCAAAGTGGCCACATAGAACACGTTGGCTTTTCGCTCTTTATGGACATGCTGGATCGCGCGGTAAAATCCCTAAAAAATGGCGAGTCTCCCAATGTGGATATCACCTCACCAGCACAAACCGACATCAACTTAAGAATTCCCGCCCTCATCCCAGAAGACTATTTAGGCGACGTTCACTCCCGCCTTATCTTATATAAGCGCATTGCTAATGCCGCAACTGATGAAGAGTTAAAAGAATTACAGGTTGAAATGATTGACCGCTTTGGCTTATTACCGGATGCTACTAAGAACTTATTCCGTCAGACGGAGCTCAAACTTAAAGCTGAGCGCCTAGGCATCAAGAAAATTGAAGCCAACCAAAAAGAAGGCAAAATATTCTTTAACGCTAATACCCCTGTCGACCCGATGAAGCTCATTAGGCTCATTCAAACCAAGCCAGATACATACAAGCTGGCAGGGTCAGACACTTTAAAATTTTTGGCCACCATGAACAGTGCCGAAGAACGTTTTCAACAAACCACCAAAACGCTGGAATTATTACATTGAAAAAGCATCTCGTTATTTTATTATCCTTAACGATATTAACCTCTCGCGCTTTTGCTGTTGATGATCCAATTGATCCAGACACAGCAAGAGCCTATGAAGGCTACCTACTCACTTTCATCTGGCCAGAAGACAAAAGCAGTGAACACATTGATTACCAAGACGTACTCAATCTGACTGACCTAATCCGTCTTCCACCTAAGACTATAGAAGATGACACCTCAACTGGCGCAGACATTGCCGCCATCTCTGTGCCATTTGATGGTTTCAAAGAAGCCTTAGATAAGCAGGTTCAGGTATTATCTAACCAAAAATGGACACTTATTTTTAAGCACCCTGGCGATATGATTAGCAAGACATTTCATAGTGAACAAGAAAAAGATGGCTACCCAGAACTGACTGGAAAAATAGATATTAAGCTTGGTCGTTATTTGGAGTCAGATATTCGTTACCAATATTATTTATTTGACAGCTTCACTCTACCTAACATCCCTGACACCCCCACAACAGATCTAAACAGCCCTGATGCCGCCATACAAGAAAAGCAATTCAAACAATTTGAGCCAGCACTTGTTTTAGAACTAGAGCAAAAAAATAAAACCGCCAGCAAAAAAGTAAACTACTTGGATCACCCGACCATTGGCACCTTATTGTATTTTGAGCCCATTGACCTAGAAGATGCGATCGAGCAAATCGCCCTGCAATCACTGGATGCAGAAACAGGTCAAAGCCTTAACTACGATGACCTACAAAGCACCAACGAATTAACCCCTTTCCTCCCCCTTATTGAAACGGACACCCCATTACCCTAAAAGAAAACGGCAAAAAAAGGCAAAGAGCACATTGCTCTTTGCCTTATCAAGATTACCAAAAATTAAATTATCCGATCAGATCAATAACCTCGAGATTGAGTCAGTTTCCCCACCCAAGACACGGCCTTCTGCTCTAATGCAGAAAAGAAAGACAAACCTAAGCGCTCCGCCATCCCTTTAGGCTGTTTATAAGTCACCTGTACCACTTCCGTATCGGCATAATGAGACACTAAATAAGCGTCACTCGTCATCACAACATCGACCAACTTATTATCTAATGCTTCCGAACCATACCAGGTATCGCCTGTGGCAATATTTTCAATGTCAAGCTGTGGTCGCTGAGCAGATACAAAACGTTTAAATAAGTCATGAGTATCTTCAAGGTCTTGCTTGAATTTTTCACGACCTTCGTCGGTATTTTTACCCAGCATAGTAAGGGTTCGCTTGTAACGTCCTGCCGTATGCAACTCAACATCAATCAAACTTTTATCAAGCAACCTATGCACATTAGGAACTTGCGCAACCACCCCGATAGAACCAAGAATAGCAAAAGGTGCCGCAATAATTTTATCCGCAACACAGGCCATCATATAACCGCCACTAGCAGCAACTTTATCAACACAAACCGTAAGCGGAATCTTAGCTTCGCGAATTCGCTGTAATTGAGAAGCGGCTAACCCATAGCCATGCACCACACCACCGCCACTTTCTAGACGAACCACCACCTCATCTTCTGGCTTAGCGACGCTTAAAACAGCCGTTATTTCTTCTCGCATTGTCGACACTGCGGAGGCTTTTATATCCCCATCAAAGTCCAAAACGTAAAGTCGTTTTTTGCTAGGCTCTTCCTCTTTAGCCGATTTCTTATGCAACTTCTTGTCTTGCTTTTCCTGCTTCTTTTTTTCTTTTGCTAAGTTTTTCAGTGTTTTTTTATCAAGTAACTGCTTATCCAACTCAGCTTTCATGTCATCGTAACCTTCATTTAACTTGGTTACCGACAGGCTGCCAGGCTGCGACTTCTTTTTACTGCCAGCCACCGCCGCCAACAGAAAACCAATCACCAAGGCAACACTTACCAGCTTCAATAAAAAGCCCGCGTAATCCGCTAAAAATTCCAACATCACCTTCCTCTAAATAATCATAAGTTCTTGGCATATTGGGGGTATTTTTGTAAATAACAATCTCTTTTGATGATAATTGTCTATAGATACTGTTTCTTATATGCCTTACTATCTGCACACTTTGAAAAAGCCTCTAAATATAACAAGCATAAGAAAGCTAACAAGATCCTTCTGCCCCACCAAAACAACAGAAAAATCTTGTTAATTTTTTTGCACATTTCAGTGCCTTTCTATAAAGGAGAAATCAATGAAAGCCTCGCTGTCACAAGCGCTTGGGAGAAACTTCCTCGGTGCTTCACCACTTTGGTATAAACAAGTAATCTTAGCTTTTTTAATTATTAACCCTATTGTTTTAGTCGTATTAGGCCCATTCGCCGCTGGCTGGTTATTAATTATTGAGTTCATCTTCACATTAGCAATGGCACTGAAATGCTACCCACTTCAACCTGGTGGACTGCTTGCTATTGAGGCCGTCGTTCTAGGCCTTACCACACCAGAAGGCGTTTACACTGAGGTTTCTCATAACATTGAAGTGATCTTGCTACTTATGTTCATGGTGGCCGGCATTTACTTTATGAAGGATATGCTGCTGTTTATCTTCAATAAGCTGCTGGTGAAAATTAAATCCAAAATCGTTATTTCTTTAATTTTTAGTTTTTCTGCCGCTCTGCTCTCTGCATTTTTGGACGCACTAACCGTCACTGCGGTTCTTATCAGTGTCGGTGTCGGCTTTTATTCGGTTTACCACAAGGCCGCTTCTGGTCAAAGCGCTAACAAAAGCCATGACCTTGGAAAAGACGACTCCATACTCCCCATCAACACAGAAGACCTAAATGAATTCCGCTCATTTTTACGGGATTTATTAATGCATGGCGCTGTTGGTACCGCTCTAGGTGGTGTCGCTACCTTAGTAGGCGAACCACAAAACCTGCTGATTGCCAAAATAGCGGGTTGGAACTTCGGTGAATTTTTCCTCCATGTGGCCCCAGTCTCAATACCCGTTTTAGCTTTTGGCTTATTAACCGTTGTGGTGCTAGAAAAAACCGCCTGGTTTGACTATGGCGCTCAGCTACCCGATACCGTTAGAGATATTCTGAATAATTTTGAAAAAGAAGAAAGTCAAAAACACACCAACAAAACTAAAGCCCAACTCATTATTCAAGGTATTGTTGCGATTATCCTAGTACTATCCCTTGCCTTCCACGTTGCTGAAGTAGGCCTAGTCGGTTTAATGGTTATTGTTCTATTAACGTCGTTTAATGGCATTATTGAGGAACACCGCATTGGTCATGCGTTTGAAGAATCACTGCCTTTTACCGCTCTATTAATCGTATTTTTTACCGTTGTCTCCGTGATTCATGCTCAACACTTGTTCCAACCTGTGATTGATGTCGTGCTAAATATGCCAACGGATCGCCAGCCCATCATGTTATTCATCGCCAACGGTTTGCTTTCGGCCATTAGTGATAACGTCTTTGTTGCCACCGTTTATATCAATGAAATTAAAGCGGCATTGGACGCAGGTTCCATCACTCGTGAGCATTTTGATAAGTTAGCCGTTGCAGTCAATACGGGCACTAACCTTCCAAGTGTAGCAACACCAAACGGTCAAGCGGCTTTCTTATTCTTGCTAACATCAGCGATTGCCCCACTGTTACGTTTATCCTACGGAAAAATGGTATGGATGGCGCTACCTTACACCATAGTACTCAGTATTGTTGGCGGGCTGTGCGTTATATACCTACTATAAAACGCCCCCCCTGAGCACACAAAAAAGCCCTCTTCATCGGAGGGCTTTTTGCTGGTTGCTTTATAAATTCATAGTATTGCTAGACTAATGCTTAATCCGCCATAAAGACTGACCAGACTTTTTATCAATCAGATCCAAGCGTTCTTCATGCATTTTTAATTCCTCTTCATTTGCGCGAATCACTTTCAGAGCCGGACGATTTGTCGCTAGGCGTCGTATTTCTCCAATCACATCTTCTTGTTTAGAATCAGAGTCTGAACTATTCGCTAAACCTAAACTGGTTTGCCCACCAGTCATCAATAAATAAACATCCGCCAAAATCTCGGCGTCTAATAAGGCACCATGCAATTCACGATGGGAGTTATCGATACCATACCGTCGGCATAAGACATCTAGGTTATTTTTCTGTCCTGGGTGTTTTTTGCGAGCATAAACCAAACTATCAAAAACGCCACACACCTCAGCGGTTTTGGGGTATCCCCCAACACGAGCAAATTCATGATCCATAAAGCCAATATCAAAAGGCGCGTTATGGATAATCAATTCAGCGCCTTTTATAAAATCAAAAAACTCTTGGGCAATTTCATGAAAACGCGGTTTATCAGTAAGAAACTCATTACTGATACCATGAACCCTAAACGCTTCTTCTTCTACTTCTCGATCAGGATTTATGTAAACATGAAAATGGCGATTCGTTAATTTTCGACCGATCATTTCGACACAACCGATTTCAATAATTCGATGGCCTTTTTTAGGATCGATACCCGTTGTTTCCGTATCCAGAATGACCTGTCTCATGACCTAGCCCTTAATTCGTCAATACCCTGATTCGCCAAATCATCGGCAATCTCATTACCTTCAATACCCGCATGACCCTTAACCCACTTCCACGTCACTTCATGACGTAGACACTGCTCATCTAGAGCCTGCCAAAGGTCTTTATTCTTTACCGGTTGCTTAGAGGCCGTTTTCCAGCCCTTACGTTTCCAGCCTGCCAACCACTCAGTAATGCCTTTTTGTACATACACAGAATCGGTATAAAGCGTCACTGAGCACTTTTCTTTCAAGGCACGCAAGCCTTCAATCGCCCCTAACAACTCCATTCTATTATTGGTCGTGTCATGCTCTCCGCCACATAAGCGTTTTTCATGATCACCAAAAGTGAGCCAAGCTCCCCAACCACCAATTCCAGGATTGCCCTTACAGGCTCCATCGGTATAAATCACAACGTCTTTCAATCTTTCATCTCTTTTGCTGTTGGCTTAGTTAATGGTGGTACTCTTACTCGAGCTCCAGACCAACGAGGTTTAAGGGGAATATAGCGTTTCACCTGTTTTGTTGCTGTCATCACATAAAGCCCACTAAAGGGAAGCTTCAAAGGCCTCAACAATTTATCTATCCACATAAAACGCATCCGCCACTTACCACTATTTAAGGGCGGCTCGTAATGAACAAAGCGCTTTTTTTCTAATGTTAATCCAGCGACTTTCAGCCAGTCCTCTAAGCGCTTATGAGCAATAAAGCGTCCACACCAAGGCGCCTTAATACGCTTAGAAAATAAACGTCGAATCCCCCATAAGCCCCAAGGATTAAAGCCAACAATGATTAATTTGCCACTTGGCAATAAGGTTCGTGCCGCTTCCCTTAAATCATCATGGGGCGTTAGGGAAATATCCAACGTATGATGCAAAACATGAATATCAACCGCATCGGGTTCAAGGGGCAGCTCATTGGCTCGGGCAACAATGGTATTTTCAGGTGCACCAAACTCTAATTCTGGCGCAACAATAATACTTTCACGTAATCGATGATTATGTAGAGGAAAGGCCTTAAGAGGTGACTGAATCACCAAATAATACCCCACAGCAAGATCAAGCTCTTTCTCAATTTCAGCCAATTCTAACTGGCATAAGCTTTTACCTAAGTCTGTGTCGTACCATGTTTGGAACAATTGTCTTGATTGATCATCCAACATACAATGAAATCTCTGTTAAAACGACATGGCGTTGTCTTTATTATTTTAAAGGCTTCGTCATAAGCAAAGTAACTAAGTAAAAAATGGGATGCCCATGACTCTTCTTCCTCTGCCAGCCTTTCAAGACAATTATATCTGGATCATCAGCGATAAAGATAGCTCTCTCATCTGGGCGGTAGATCCAGGAGATGCACAAGTTGTTTCAACCTATTGCGCTGAAAACAATAGCAAGCTTGGCGGCATACTAATCACCCACCATCATAGAGATCATACTGGCGGCGTCGCAAAACTAAAAGAGCAATTCCAATGCCCTGTCTATGGACCAAAGCATTTAACCGACCTAATTACCCATGGTGTAGATGAAGGAGATAGCATCAGCGTTCTTTCCAACACCTTTCATGTCCTTGCTACACCAGGACATACTCTTGACCATTTATGCTACGTCACAAAAGAAGAAACTCCGCGACTACTGTGTGGCGACACATTGTTCAAGGGTGGTTGTGGTCGCATCATGGAAGGCACAGCAGAAATGATGCTGGCAGCCATGGCAAAACTCTCACACTTGCCCGACAACACCTTAGTATATTGTACCCATGAATACACCTTGGCCAACTACCGCTTCGCCCTATCCCTAGAACCTAATAATGAACAGCTCATAAACAGCATTAGCGAATGCGAAAAAAAACGCCAACACAATGAAGCCACCTTACCTAGCTTACTCAGCTTAGAAAAAGCCACCAACCCCTTCTTACGCAGCCATCTTAGCGATATTCAGCAGCACGCTGCAAAGCAATTAAGCGAATCGGTAGCAAATGATCCAGTGGCTTCATTCAGTCAAGTTCGACGAGCTAAAGACACTTTTAGTTGACCTTACCTGTCACACCTTTAAAATGGCTAAACTTTATTCAACTCTGTGGAATCCATGATCAACAAATTTATTTGGGCTTTGCTAATAGGCCTTACTCTAAGCGGCTGTCAAACAGCCTCCAAAATAGAAAACACTAACACTTCAGCAGACCCTCTTGTAGAACAAGAACCACCTGCTGATGAAGCCGTCCTCGTTGATGCTGAAACAGAACGCTTAGGCGTTATTGACATAGTTACCCCCATAGCCCCTGACGCAATAGACGACACGGAAGAAACTGAGCCAACCCTTGCCGAACCCGCACTTGCCAAACCTATCATTGCTGAAGTTGAACCTAGCCAACCAGACGACATATGGGACAGAATTCGCGCTGGCTATCAATTAAACCTAGACATGGACAGACCTCGCCTTTCTTCCCAGTTGCGTTGGTATAGCTCACATCCTGCCTATTTGGATCGCGTATCTAAACGTGGTGAACGCTATCTGTATTACATTGTCAAAGAGCTAGAAAAAGCAGGCATTCCCACAGAAATAGCCCTACTCCCCATTGTTGAAAGTGGTTTCGACCCTTTCGGATACAGCCATGGCCGCGCCTCTGGCCCTTGGCAGTTCATTCCTTCCACCGGACAAATGTATGGTTTAAAGCAAACCTGGTGGTATGACGGACGCCGCGACATCATAGGTTCAACCCAAGCTGCCATAGCTTATTTGACCCGCTTACATAAAATGTTTAAAGGTGACTGGCTACACGCACTTGCGTCTTATAATTCAGGGGAAGGCACGGTACTAAAAGCCATTAGAAAAAATAAACGCTTAGGTAAAGCGACGGATTTCTGGTCTCTCGACCTACCAAGAGAAACTCGTGCTTATGTCCCTAAACTCATCGCCTTGGCTAAGATCATCAAGAACCCAGAAAAATACAGCTATTCCACTCACTTTATTCCTAACAAGCCCTACTTTGACGTCGTTAACATAGGCGGTCAATTAGACCTTGCCCAAGCAGCAGAAATGGCTGACGTTAGCATAGATGAAATTTATCTGCTGAACCCTGGATTTAACCAATGGGCGACTTCTCCAAATGGCCCCCATAGACTACTCATACCAGTGAGCAAGTCGAAAAACTTCCGCGCTCAACTTGCTCAAATTCCGAGCAACGAGAGAGTGACTTGGGTTCGCTACACAGTCAAGGCGAACGATAATTTATTACTCGTGGCCAAACAGCATAATACGACGGTCAGCGTGCTGCAAAACGTCAACAAAATCTCTTCCACCATGATACGTGTTGGCCAAGAACTGATGATTCCTGTTGCTGGCAATAAGATTGAGAGCTACACCTTAAGCTCGCATCAACGCCTATTAGCGAAACAGTCTCGCGCACCAAGCCGTAACCGCATCAAGGTCAATTACACGGTTGCTTCTGGCGACAGCCTATGGCTAATCGCTAATAAATATGGCACAACCAGCAAAACCCTTGCTCGCTGGAATAGCATGGGACTCGGAGACCCCCTTATGCCGGGAAGAAAACTAGTCGTTTGGTTAGAACCGAAAAAAACGGCCAACACGAACACCACCCGTAGTGTGATGAAAAAAGTGGTTTATACCATACGCTCCGGCGACTCACTTGCGGTTGTGGCTAATAAGTTTAAGGTTTCTGTGAACGACATTCGTACTTGGAACCCTAAGGTTGGTAGTAAAAAATATGTTCAACCCGGTGATCGAGTAACCCTATTAGTCAATGTGGTTGGCGGTTAAATTAAGCACCCAACCTAATCGACAGATATAAAAAAAGAGCGGATCATTCGCTCTTTTTTTATATCTAAATTTGTACGCTTATTTTTATTCATAGCGACAATGGTAAGCCGTCGCCTCTGCTACTTTGACTTGAAACTTCTGGTTTGCCTCAACAATAAAAGTGTCGCCTTTGACATAAACTTGCCATTCACTTTTTTCAGGTAACAATACGTTTAACAAGCCAGAAACCACTGTCATATATTCCCGCTGACTGGTACCAAATTCATACTCACCAACGGCCATCACTCCTACAGTAGAAACACCCTCAGCGTTATCTAAAGCGATGGATTTTACTTGATCATTAAAATAACTGTTTACGGCTAACGCTTTGCTCATAGATATCATCTCTGTTCAGGTTTAAAAATAACGTTATTATTTAGGATTCTTTGCTGCCTACCATTTGTTCAATAATCCACTCTTTAAAGGCCAACATAGCAGGTGTTACAGATCGGCGCTTCTCATACACTAGGTAGAAAGACCGGTCTGTAATCAAATGCTGATCGAATAGCACCTTCAGAGTCCCTGACTCAATCTCAGGCATGACTAACTCAGGATCAGATAAGGATATCCCTAAGCCTTGTGCCGCTGCTCCAGCGGTTAAAGAGCCACTGGAGAACATCAAACCACGACGAAATACTTTAGGATCTAGATCATGTTGTTGCAGCCAATCATGCCACTCATCTTTTCGCTTTGTCACATGCAATAAAGGATAAAAGCTCATATCCTCTGGTTTATTAATCGGCTGATTCGGTTTAATTAATCTAGGGTTACATACTGGCGCCAAACGAGCTGGGCGTAAATAATGAGCCTCAACACCTTCCCAATCGCCGCTGCCAAAATATACCGCCATATCGATATCGCCAGCCGCAAAGTCAACCAAGCCAGTTAGCGAACTAATTTCAATTTGAATATCTGGATAACGATCTTGAAAACGCTCCATTCTCGGCATCAACCAACGGGTAAGGAAAGCTGGGGCAACAGCCAGTCGCAAGGACCCCACTTTTTGCTTACTTTTTAACTCAGAGGTCGCGGCGTCTAACTGCTCGAAAATGCTTTTGATCGGTTTTAAATAAGCTTCCCCTGCCTCCGTTAATATCACTTTGCGTTTAGTACGACGAAATAACTCAATACCTAGAAAGCTTTCTAGGCCTTTTATTTGGTGACTAATCGCTGAAGGCGTAACAGACAATTCATTAGCCGCTTTATTAAAACTGCTATGACGCGCAGCAGACTCAAAGCACTTCAGTGAATTTAATGGCGGTAAACGATTAATAAGCTCATCTCCAATAGATAAGAAAGGCAATAGATAAAATGAAATTACTGTCTCTATACTTTACTTAATCAATAGCTTGAATGGGACCATTCTGTCAATAAATAAGCTTTAAAGCCCTAACAAAACAACTCACCCCAAAAACTAATCCTCATCCCCCATGTCATCTTTTTTCTCAAAACGTCTAGGGGGCAGTTTAAATGCCTCAAAACCATCTTGCTGATTATCATGGAACTGAGCTTTACCTGTCGTTTTACGTGGCGCTTTTTTCGCTTGCTTCACCGTTTCTTTACTTACTTTATTTTTCACCACACGAGCGGGTTTAGGTGGTGTTAAGCCTTTAAACTTAGGTTCTAACCCTTCGATCACCTCTGGCGCGAAGGTTTTTTGCAGAAAGGTTTCAATCGCTTTAAAATTCAACCAATCTTTTGGTCCGACTAAAGAATAAGCATCACCTTTAAAACCAGCTCGACCAGTTCGACCGGTTCGATGAACGAACTCTTCCGCTTGCTTTGGTAAATCAAAGTTAAAAACATGAGAAACATTGGCAATATCAAGCCCACGAGACGCCACATCCGTACTGACCAAAACGGTAAACTGATCTTTTGCAAAGCTCTCCATCACCTTATTTCGAGCACTTTGAGAAAGATTGCCATTCAGCGCCTGAGTGGTTAACCCCCAATCTGCGATAATTTCAGACAAACGCACCGTATCGTTTTTTGTGGCCGTAAATAAGATGGCTTGCTTGATGGTTTGTCCTAGCAACAAGTGTTTTAGCAGAGCCTCTTTATGATCCAAATGATCACAAAGGAAAACATGCTGTTCTATGTCTTTATGCTCATCAAAACCTTGACCCACCGCGACCCGTGACGGCTCTCGCAGCAACTCATTAGCAATGTCACTCACTTCGGTATTGTCCAGCGTCGCAGAAAAAAACAATGTCTGGCGCTGACGATGGTTGGCGGCGGCATTAATTGCTCGCATGGCTTCTGCAAAACCTAAATCTAACATACGATCAGCTTCATCAAGAATCAGTAGCTCAAGCCCTTCGAGAAACACATTACGTTGTTTTAAATGGTCGACCAAACGTCCAGGTGTCGCAACAATGAAGTGAGGATCTTTCTGCAATAACTTATGTTGATCATTAAAGTTTTCTCCGCCTTGAATCAGAATAGAAGTAAAACGACTACTGGCCAATAAAAGACGTAATTGACCAAAGACTTGCTTGGCCAACTCACGGGTCGGGACCAAAACCACCACGCGAGGATCACGTTTAGATAAGGCACGAGTTTTATACACTCGATGTAAAGCAGGTAATAAATAGGCGAGTGTTTTTCCCGAACCGGTTTTTGATGACGCCAATAAGTCTCGCCCAACCATCGCTTCTGGTATCGCACGGGCTTGAATCTCTGTGGCCTCTTCAAACCCCAGATGCCCAATAGACTTTAAAATACGATTATCAAAACCAAATTCTTCGAATAACAAGCAAACTACCCCTTAAAAATAACGCTAATACGTAAATAAAGACCTTTACGTTCAATTTTTTAATTATACCCCAGCCGATAACAGAAGGTTATTCATCTTGCATTAAAAGGTAGGATTTACCCGCGCTAATAAGACCTAATCCCATACCATTCAATGTTTCGACTTGAACAAGGTTCTCTGCCAGAGCATAAAAAACATGACGGCCCACCAGCGCCTTCATACCATAGCGCATGGAGATATAAGGATGTTCTTCCTCAGCAAAAGGCTCGAGCCAGATATCACAATCCACCCCCAACACCCTCACATCATCTGTCTGGGTGACAAACTCAATCGCTCGTCCCTTATCGGTTTCTATCCACTGCCAAGTGGTCACCAGAAAGGGCGCATCCTCGACCTGAATACGCACCTTTTCAACGGGTGTCATCAAAAAATACTCACCCTCTTCTAACCATAGGATACGGCTAAACATGGTCACCATGGCTGGGCGCTTCATTTTCCCACCTTGATGCACCCAGTCACCATTGGCTTTAATGACCATATCCATATCACCACAGAAAGGTGGCGACCAAGTATGCACTGGTGGTAAACCTTGCTCCCCCCCCTTTTCCAGTATTTTCAAATCAATATCAGGCATGATCCCTCCTTAAAAATGAAGCAACAAATTTAGCCATCCTCACTTCATATACAATATTATTCAAGTTAGAAACAGGATCTTGAATTAACTTCACTGTTAGAATAAGTCATATCAAACAGATTCACCCATTTTCAATAGATGGCAACAAATCAACCATCTTATCTTCATTTTTAAGTGTGGCATTATGAAATCGGAATTAGCAAATAAGTTTCAAGACCCTAGCCGAGGCGTCTATTTTATCGGGACAACACCACCGAAATCCTCATTAGAAGAAGACAAGCTAGTAGAGATTAGTCAAAAACTCCTAGATCGCCTGACAGGTATCGATGTTGATGGCCTTATCGTCTATGACATCCAAGACGAAAGCAGTCGAATTGATAAGCCTCGCCCCTTCCCTTATATGGAAACCCATGACCCAAGAGCTTGGTCAAAACGCCTTCATCAACAATCTAACAAACCCGTTATCACCTACAAATCCGTTTCATCTCGCAGCTCAGAAGAGTTTACTGGCTGGCTAAGCGAAGCATGGGAAGATTTCGGCATTCGCGACCTCGTACTTGTCGGCTCGCCCTCTTCCGATGGTGACATCAAGCTACCACTTCCAAAAGCTTATGAAACCTTAAAAAGTTCGCCACAAGACTTCAATTTAGGTGGCGTTACCATTGCTGAGCGCCACGCTAAAAAAGGCGATGAACACCTACGTCTGTTGAAAAAAACGCAATCTGGCTGTGACTTCTTCATTTCTCAAGCCGTGTACAACCATCAAGCAACAGCAGATCTAATCAGTCGCTATGCACGTACCTGTAAAGAAAGAGGCGAAGCGCCAAAACGCATTATCTTGACCTTTACCCCATGCGGTAGCGCCAAAACATTAGAGTTCATGGAATGGTTAGGTATCTCTGTACCAGACGCCACCAAACACCGCATTCTGGATTCAGCCGCGCCACTAGACGAGTCCATCAAAATTTGTCGCAATGCCTTAGAGCAAATTATTGAAACCGCCTTACCACTTGGTGTGCCACTTGGCTTAAACATTGAGAGCTTAACCAACCGCAAAGAAGAAATAGACGCTTCTATCCAGTTATATAAATTACTCAAAGCCACGTTAGACCTGAAACTCGCAGAGCAAGGACTTCTTTAATTTAAAGTAAGAAGCTCGTCGAGTTTAGACAACACCCGCTCAATAGTAATATGCTGCATGGCCTTAGGGTCATGCACACGCGTTGACCAAGGCAGTTCTGACACTGGCTTATGATATTCTTCTTCTGCTAATTCTTCATACGCACTCACTACTTTATCTAAATCACTGTATGGGCCAGTGCGTGATGGATCTGAATGCGCGTACAACCCTAAAACGGGTGTACCAACCAAGGTCGCCATATGTGCAGGCCCAGTATCTGGACTAATCACCAGCTCGGCGTCTTTTAATACGGATAACATTTTATCTAAAGGCGTTTTACCAACCAAATTAATTACGTAATCTTCCCTTTCAGCCAAAATAGCCTGAGCAAAACTCGCCTCATCAGCTGATGGGCCGCCAGTCAGAACCACGACATGACCTTTCTTATAAAGGTGGCTTACTACAGCCCTATAACCATCAAGCGTCCAGTTTCTTTCCGCTTTTGATGCCGACGGGTTAATAACAACATAGCGATCCGGTAAATCTCCCCCCAAACTAGGAAGAGAAAGTTCGCAGGGCAAAACTGGAGAAGTAATACCCAAGACACTAGCGATAGACAAAAATGAGTCGAGTACATGACCACCCTTGGGTTCCGGAGCCTGTTCATTAACAAACCAATGTTGTTTTTCTCGCGAATGGGATAAAGCAAAACCGATCCTTCTTTTTGCCCTTATCATTCGGCTAACTAAGCTCGCCCTAAAAGACCATTGCAAATGGAGTAATACATCAAAGGTCTGGCCTTTTAGGCAGGACCTTAATGCCAACAAACCAGATAAACCACTTTTTTTATCGTACTCAATCACCTGAACACCAGCCAACAAACGAACAAGATTAGCTTCTAAAGGAGAGGTAATCCAAGTTACCTTCATCGACGGGTAGCGTTTCATTATCGCTTGAACCACACTCATGGCATGGCACACATCACCCAACGCAGACAATCGAACCACTGCTATCTGTTGAATATTCTCTTGCTGCATTTCGCCCTCTGGTGCTGTTTAAACTCAGCAAGTATTATAGAATAGCGCACCTTGAATGTGTCTAACTTTATAAGCTGTTTAATTAAGCGAGCCCTATGCCACAAGCAACAATAATCACTTCTAATACCACCTTGTTAAAAAGTGATACGAACTTAGCGATCACAGCTTCATGGTTTGAGCCTGATTTTTGGCAGCAACAACAAGCCTTAGCAGGCACTGGAAGTGGTAGAGGCGAAGTCTGGTTTATTAACAGCCAATTTGGGCGCTTTGTGATGCGCCGTTATCGTCGTGGAGGGCTAATCGCCAAACTCAATAAAAGACATTTTCTATTCACTGGATTAAAACAGACTCGCCCATGGCTTGAACTAAGCTTACTGGAACATATGCGCTCACTGGACTTACCCGTACCTCGCCCTATCGGTGGCATTTATACCCGTGAAAAAGGCTTTTATCAAGCTGAGCTCTTAACCGAAACAATCGACAAGGCTCAAGACCTTTTCGAGCTCATCAAAGCTGGAAACAGTGGGCAATTAAATTGGCAAGAAATAGGACAAGTAATTAAGAAGTTCCATGATAAGGGTATTTATCACTCAGACTTAAACTGTCACAACATCATGATCGATCACGCGAATAAGGTCTGGGTCATTGACTTTGATAAGTGTGAGCAAAGAACAAAAAACGAAAAATGGATGCAAGCTAACATCGATAGATTTAAACGCTCTTTAGATAAAGAGTCTACACTGCATTCACAATTCAATGTCTCTGACGCGCAGTGGCGCGCTTTTTTGGAAGGCTACCGTGGCTAAAAAAAGTACTCTAGATACAAGCATTACTCAATTTCTTGGGCCAAAACACTGGTTTTCTTGGTGCGCGATGGGCATCGCTTATTTATTAAGTTTTTTACCTTGGTCACTACAACAAGGATTAGGTAAGCACATTGGTCGATTACTTCATTCAATTGCCAAAAGACGACGTCACATATGTGATGTAAACCTAAAAATTTGTTACCCCGATATGAGCGACAAAGAACGTCAAGCTCTTACCAAAGCCCATTTTGAAAGCATGGGAAAAGGCACACTTGAAACCTTCGCCTCTTGGTTCCAAGAGCAGAAAAAATTCCAATCAAGAACCACCTTTGAAGGGCAAGAAGTGATTGACAAGGTACTGGCTGAAGGACGGGGCTGCATATTAATCAGCGGACACTTTTCCTCTCTCGATATTTGTGGTGGGCAAATGGCACGCTTTCTTGATGTTCACCCCATTTATAAGTTACAGACAAACCCAGTGATGAACTGGGTCATGGAACGTCAACGTCAGGCCATTTTTTCCAAGACCATCGAACGCACCAATATGCGAGAAGTACTAAAATCGCTCAAGCAAAATAAAGCCGTCTGGTATGCCGTCGATCAAGACTATGGTCGAAAAAACTCGGTATTTGCGCCATTTTACGGGCGCCAATGCGCCACCATCGCCCATATTGGACGCATCGCAAAGATGACCAATGCACCAGTCGTGCTTTATGATTACGGCAGAACAGACAATGGCTATCACTTAAGCCTGACCGAAGTCGAAAACTATCCAAGCCAAGACGACGTCGACAATGCCACTAGAATAAATGAGCTAATGGAAGCCGTTATTGAGCCTAAAAAAGCACAGTATTTCTGGTCCCATCGCCGCTTTAAAACCCAGCCAATAGAAGGTGCCCCCTCTCCTTACAACAAATAAAATAATAAGCCGCAAAAGGCAGTCACCTTCTGCGGCTTATTCATTTCACTCCGTTGCTTTGCTAAATACTATCGCGCACTTCCGCCATTAGCTTAAGTGATTTTAACCTAGCCTCAGGATCATGAATCGGCATAGAAACAATCAATTCATCAACCTCTGTCAATTCCATAAAGCGACTCAGCTTAAATTTCACAGAAGCTTTTGAGCCTACCATAGCGTATTGCAACATGTGCTCCACCATATGCTTTTCACTCGGCGACCAAATATCGTCCATAGATTTTACCGGTGCCGGGAAAGGAAAATTTCGGTTACGACGTAAATTCACAAACTGCTGCTGGGCTGATGTAAATAAATATTCAGCTTCTTCATCGGTATCCGCCACCACCAGCATCACGCCAGCCATAGTATAGGGTTTAGCATTTTGTTCTGAGGCTTTAAAATATCGGCGATACAGAGTAAAGGCTTCAAGCAATTGGTCGGGGGCAAAATGAGAAGCGAAAGAATAAGGCAAGCCAAATTCCGCCGCCACTTGAGCACTGTATAAACTCGAGCCCAACATCCAAATCGGCACATGAGTTCCGTGTCCAGGCGTTGCAATAACCCCCTGATCACCTTCGCCTAACAGACGCTGCAACTGCAACACATCATCTGGGTATTGATCCACTGAGGCGTTCATATTTCGGCGCAACGCCCTCGCGGTTTGCATGTCCGTGCCCGGTGCACGACCCAACCCAAGATCAATACGCTTTGGATACAGCTCTGCGAGTGTGCCAAATTGCTCAGCAATCACCAAAGGAGAATGGTTCGGCAACATAATCCCACCCGAACCTAAACGTATCTTAGAGGTTGCAGCGCCTAAATGAGAGAGCACCACCGCCGTGGCAGAACTCGCCACCCCCACCATGCCATGATGCTCCGCCAACCAAAATCGATGGTAATTATATTCTTCCGCTGCCAGCGCCATGGTACGGCTCGTTGCAAGCGATTCGGCAACAGAATAACCATCACCAACAGGTGCTAAGTCGAGAATAGAAACAGGTATCATGAGGACATCCATCAGTAAGAAAGATTCTTATTATTTGAGGCATATTTATTGAGATACAAGCTTCAACGCCTTATTTCAATATTCAAAAACTAAGCTTTACTTATCGAGACCTTTGCACGAAGTCGCGAGCAAAGCAGTCGTGCGAAGGTTTCTTATCTATTTTCTAAACGATTATAATCAAGAATACCGCCCTCCCTCGGCCTATCTTGCTTATTCAGATTAGCAATGGCATCACTAACAAACCAAAAATTAGGATGAGTACGGCGAATGCCAAAGTTATCAATCAGCGCTTTATAATCATCACGAGTCTTCAATGATGCGACTTGTTCAGCCCAATCAATCAACTCACCTTCTTCAACTTGCATCAGCACATTGGGATAATCGCCTAATACTCCTTTCGCCAATGTGATGCCATCTTCATTAGGTAATCTGGCACCAGCTTCATCCAATAAACTGGATATATTCGCATGGGCTTTATTGTGTATTAGGCTAATAACTTCTTCTGGAACACCCTGCTTTGTCACCAAAACCAGTGCCGTATTAGGTAAAAACTCCAGTCCGCCACCACGTATCCTTTGTAGCTTCTGCAATGCCAAAATATATTGCTGTGGCAATTTACTTTGCTCTAGATCGTAACCGTGATCTAACACTTTAGATAAATGCTCTCTCAGCTTTTCATACAGCTCAGCCTGAGGGTCATCAGTAGTGTATTCAACCTGAGTCTGGATATTCACCTTCATATAATCGCTAAAAATATAGTCTTTGATACTCTGATTGGCCTTACGATACCAATACTGACGAATCGATGCCCTATCCTCTTTGGGTAATAACAACAGAAAATTCATCTCGCCTTCCATCCGTAGAAAATCCATGTACAAGCGCGTCACTAATTGATGACCCACATTACCGTACACATCAAACCCCGCCACCAGCAAATAATGAATACGCTCAAGTAAAGGGTAATCGATCAGCCATGCCGTTTTAGGGTGCTGACCAACCATCCCCTTAACCACAGAGGCATTATCAAAGTGTCTAAATATGGTTAAGGCCGCATTCTTATTCGTACCATAACCGTCCCAAATCAAGCTCAAATCTAGGGGAATCGTCTTACCAGCTTCATTTTCAATTAACTTAGCTTTGGCAGACAAATAGGATTTCTGCTGCTCAGAAAAGCGCACCCATGAGGCAAGCGGCAAAGTGTTACTAGAACTCTCCGCAGGCAAATCCAAATGCTGAACCTGCCCCTCTAACAAATCAGCAGACCCCTTGTTATAAACCACCTCAGGATTAACGAAATAAACCCAGAATTGCTCATTAATCACATTCACCGCCACTTGACCACGACACACAGGCCCCTTAATAAAAGCCATGATGGTTTTTTGAGCATGATCTAATAAGAAGTGATAACGAGCATTGGCAGGTATTTCACGAAACGCTTTGAATGGATTCGTTGCCACCTCGCGATCATAACCAGGATCTCGCGTCACCCTGTATTCTTCAGCGTAAAAGTAGGACTGCCAACGCGCATAACGGGCTTCATCCAAACGCAGTGGAATATGATTCTTTTGAACCTTCACTTCCGGATCAGCCCACAGTCGATAATAAACATGATCAACACCAGGAGGATCATAAGGGCGGCGAGTAGCAATGCGTTCAATAGGTTGGCCTGATGGCGTTTTTGATCTTACCAACTGAAAACGATGTTCTTCTCCATCCTCCAAATACAAGCTATACAAATAAAGATGCTCGTATATATAACGGGATATCAAACGCCCTTTTAAGCCTTTACCATTCAGACGTGACTCCCACAAGCGAACCTGATCCTGAAGATCTTGTGGTAAAGGCTGCGCTTTCGGCATCTTTCCGCCCTTTGCCAACCAGCGAGTCAGCACATTATATTCTTCGGTGCTTAACGCTGGCAGGCCATAGGGCATACCCCATTTTGCGTATTTTTTTTCGAAGCTCTGATACTCCTCGATACTAGGACATTGCTGATCTCGAGCAAGAGAAAAATCGTAATCATCAGACAATACCGGAGTCGTAAAAGCACCTTGCTTATTACGCAACGCAATAGCACGGTACAATAAGCTGCCCTGTAAATTTGCCTCAGGGGTTTGGTCACGTTCATTAAGAACGGGGTGAAAGCCTTTCGTTCGCCACTCTTCCGTAGTCTTTGCGTCGATAAATAAGCGAGATGGGGAAGAAGCTAATAAACGCGTACCATCGTAGACAAGGTCTTTAGATCCCCCCCTTTCAAGCCCAGCTGAGGCCGTTAGCTTCAACTGACAGGGAGCATCGTAGCAGGCATGACACGAAACACATCGGCTATCTAAAATGGGCCGCACTTGATCATTATAAAACTTAGCATCTTGGTCACTGACATCGCTAACTCGGTTCGCTGGCGATTCCGAGCCAAACACCACATCTAACTGATGACTTGCATAGACAGCACAACCAGAAATCAACAAAACCACGCCAATAATTGTCAGCCACCGTGACATAAAAATTCCTATACCTTTAATTTTAGACTGTATTTAAATCAACCAAGCCTTTCAACTATACAAGCTCGCAGAAATAAAAAAACGCCTATAAAGGCGTTTTTAGACAGAAGCGAAAAGCTAAGGTTTATTTATCTAGTTCTTCAACAACATCAAATTCTTCTTCGTAATCGTCCGATAATTCATAAGCGTTATCACCCATATCATCATTAGCCAGTAACAGAGCATCTTCATAAGCCCCACCAAATTCAATGCGGGTAATATCATAAAGGTCGTATTCAAAAGTATCGTCAAACCAACGGGCATCTGATCCTATTTCTTCAAGTTCATAGGTCACCGCATCAGCACGAACAACACGACCAATCTCACAACTGTCGGGCTCAACCTCTTCACGATGTAAAGTCACCAAACCAAACTCTTCACTAATGTCAATCAGCAAAACAGCTAAGTCATCCAGATCAACCTCTGGATCAACGACTTTCTCACCGCGAAGTGCCAAGACCTTCTTTTGAAAATCATTAAAAGGAGCAGGGTGGGCAAAATCGCTAATGTCTTCCAAAAAAAGCACTTGGTAGCCATTTAAACGCACACTGTCATCTACTAATTGGAGTAGTACCATCTCTTCATTCGCAGCCACAACAAAACCGTCCGTCCAACTCTCTGGTCCGTCCAATTCTTCACGAAAAATGCGAACGACATTATTTCGCGTGCGGGCTTTTTCCAATTCGATGAGCATATCGGCTCCCTAAAAGCGTCAAAAAATAAACAAGCGCTAGTGTAAACTCAGCCAGCGCAAGGAACAACTACTGTAGAACTTGATGCCAATCTTCAATCAGACCAACAAGATCTTCTAAGCCACATTCGGCTTGAATACCATCCGTTGAGGTTTGATAAAAGCTCTCTTGCGAATCAAACATGGCTTTTATTTCTTCGTCAGCAGCATCCATATCTACCAAACGAGTGACCGCCACACCTTCTTCACTGATAATAACCTCAAACGGCCCATGTTTGAACTGGGTCACTTCTTTCTCAATTTCCGCCAAACGGGCAGCAAGCAGTACACGCTGAATATTCTCTAAGTCTCGAACATACTCAGACACCCACTCGCCAATCGCAGCAAATTCATAACCCGTGCTAATACGATAAAGATTTTCGTCCTGATCAAAGGCTATTTCATAATCCATGACCTTGAACCTCACTTTTGCTCATTAATATTCTCATCTTGATGTTGCGCTTTCTGATTCCGATAAGCACGATTTTTTTCCTGTTGTCGCTGGGGAATAGCGGCGTTTAATCTAGCCTGCCTTTCGGCTTCTTTTTTGGCTTTCGCTTCTTCCACCAAACGCTCTTCATGTGCAATCATCTCTGGCGTTTCCATAACGTAGGGTCCAATCGCTCCCGTTCTTACGTCATTTAAAAATACTTCTGCGGCTTTATGCATATCGACCTTACCACCGGAACGCAATGCACCTCGCTTTGAACCAATCACTCGCAATACGTCATACGCTTCAACAGACACTTCTTTTAACTTATAGCGGGTCACCAAAGCATCAGGGTAGTTTCTGAGAAAGAACCTTAATCCGGCCAAAGCCACATCTTCATAATCAATCGCGGTATCACGAACGGCTCCGGTGACGGCCAAGCGATAACTGGCATCCGGATTTTCAATTTTTGGCCATAAGATACCCGGCGTGTCTAACAGTTGGAAACCATTCGTCACTTTCAATTTTTGTTGCGACTTAGTCACCGCAGGCTCATCCCCTACTTTTGCGACACGGCGCCCTAGCAAGGCATTCATCAAACTTGACTTACCCACATTAGGAATACCCGCAATCATGGCACGGATCGGCTTTTCAGCACTGCCTCGATGGGGGACCAACTGACTCACCCACTGACTAACCTTAGCCACATCGGCTTTATCTAAAGTAGAAAACGGATAAGCAAGTACAGAGTCGTTACCACGCCAATGGGCTAGCCACAAATCAAGGCGAACACTATCAGCAAGGTCTTTTTTATTTAATAAGCGAAGTACAGGCACTTCACCACGCAAAGTATTCAGCATAGGGTTCTGGCTTGAGTCAGGAATACGCGCATCCAATACTTCGATGACAACATCGACCTGCGTCATGACTTCCTCGATCTCTCGACGCGCCTTGTTCATGTGCCCTGGATACCACTGAACGCTCACCCTAATTACCTCTCTAATACTACAAGTTTTTCGCGGGTGCGAAGTCTACCACAAGTTGCCATCACAATTGGGGAAATCCCATACCAAGAACCTATACTCTAATCGTAAGTAACTAGAAGCTATCCAAATTATAGAAACAGAAGGCCACTGCTCGCTGACCTAGATCAATGTCTTATCCTCTGATAAGTCTATACTTTTTCTGGTTAGGCAAGTTTAGGCGAGGCTTCTGCACCATGCTCGAATTTGTTTAACAATTCTCTCGATCGGACTGAATAAGTCCATTAGCCGAGGCTGTGTGTGGCCTCGGCTTTTTTCGTTTGCAGTGCAACAAAATCCAAGACATCTGGGTATAAGCTTAAAAACGTTTGTTCCCCCTGCTGAATAACGTCTGGCAAATCATCAACAAAAGCTTGTAAATATTGACCATGTCGCCAACGGCGCATGATGGACAATATGGCTTTTTCTACACCCTCATGGGTACCTAGATTAGGTAGCCAATTATACTTTTCTAACGATTTAATCATGCCTTTTAAACGTTCTGGACTACGATCAACATCCACTAATAAACCGGCCACTGCCTGATCGCAAAAAACAGGCAAGGATACCCGACTAAAATCCTGCCAGTACTGTATTAACCAATAGTCCATCACAATGTCTTGCACTATCCCTGAAAAGCGCCGACGACCTTTCCTCGGAAAAGCACGGAAGGCTAAACTGGCAGCATGATTATCCACCATTACATCAACCTGTTGGTGTAAACGCCAGCCTTCAAGCAAGTCCACATCTAACATCTTACTATCAACCGGAAAGTCACCAAGCAAATTCCCTACCCAAGAAGTCTGAGTAAGAGAAGCAATATGAAGGTGCGCAAAATAGTTCATAACTACCTATAAAGCTAAAGCAAACGCGTATGGTGATAAAACAGAATATTCCCCCTAACGATTAAAAGCATTAGCTCGCTGTCTTTTTGTTGATTTTTTTGCAAAAATGCTCAGTCAACTATATGGTCAAGATTTATGTAGAATGGATGCTTGCTCACCATAAATACTAGAAAAACATACGCTCAACACCGTCATACATGCAATTAGTATAAGAGGCATCCAATAATGAAAATAAAGGCCATTCTATTCGTTTTTCTGGCCCTAACACTCTGGAACCCAGCAACAGGCACCACACTTAAAATGGCCTTTGATGCGGATCCCGTTTCATTAGACCCTCACGAGCAACTTTCAGAAGGCACTCTACAGTTCTCACATCTAGCCTTTGACCCTTTATTGCGCTGGAAACAAGATGGTCATTTCGAGCCACGCCTTGCAACCCATTGGCAACAAATAGACTCATTAACCATGCGTTTCTTTTTACGCAACGATGTCAAATTTCATACCGGCAACGCACTCACCGCAGAAGACGTTGTTTATACGATTAGGAGATTAAAAAACTCACCGGACTTTCGAGCCATGTTTGATGCCATAAAGTCGGTCTCCATTATCGATAGCACCACCATAGATGTGCATTCCACTTACCCTAACCCCTTACTACTC
The DNA here is from genome assembly GCF_016463975.1 of Marinomonas transparens. GTDB lineage: Bacteria > Pseudomonadota > Gammaproteobacteria > Pseudomonadales > Marinomonadaceae > Marinomonas > Marinomonas transparens. Next base: position 107,658 of record NZ_JAEMNX010000018.1, read on the forward strand.
AACATCATGACCTATGTCTTTCCAATGGATGAAGCGTTTTACCAAGGTAATGATCAAATCATCAAATACGGCGATACCTTTGCTTCTCGTAACGTATCAGGAACAGGCCCTTTTATCGTCACAACAAGAGAGCTAGGTTCTCAAATGGTATTAGACCGTAACCCCAATTATTGGGATAAAAAATCAAAGGGCAATGTTGATAAAGTCGTCATCACCCCCATACGTTCCGATTCAACAAGACTAGCTGCTCTGCTTTCAGGCGACGTAGACTTTATTTTCCCCATTTCGCCTATCGACATAGCCCAAGCTAAAAAAGCCCAAGGAATACAAGTTGTCACATTAGCAAGCGGCCGTATTTTATTGCTGCATATGAACCAAAAGCGCCGCAAGGAACTACAAGATATCAGAGTGCGAAAAGCCATTAACCTTGCGATCAATCAAAAGCTTATCGTGGAAAAAATCCTCAAAGGCTACGCCACGCCCGCGGAACAACTCAGCCCTGATAACTTCCTAGGCCATATTAGCGATTTAAAGCCTGAGTATGATTTAGCCAAAGCCTTACAACTAATGAAAGACGCAGGATACGAAAAAGGCTTTCGCATCAGCATGATGGCACCAAACAACCGTTATATGAATGACGAAAAAGTCGCCCAAGCCATCGCGGCTATGTTGGCCAAAATACATATCAAAGTAGAACTGAAAACCTTACCTAAAGCTCAATACTTCAAAGAATTTGATGATCGCAGTGCCGATATTATGATGCTAGGTTGGCAGTCAGACACCGAAGACTCCAATAACTTATTTGAATTTATTATTGCTTGTCCGAACCCTAAAACAGGGCTAGGTGCTTACAACGCAAGCGAATACTGCAACCCCAGTATTGACAGTGACATTCATCAGGCTAATCGCGAAATGAATCCGGAAAAACGCATTCGCCTGATGCAACAGATTGAGCGAACCTTACATAATGATGCGCCTATTGTGCCCCTTTTTTGGCAATCACTAACTTGGGCAGCCAAAGATAAGGTTCATATTAAGGATATAGTTAACGCGCAAAACTACCCTTATTTGGGGGATATTGTCATTGCAAACTAATCAGGCTAAACAATCTATTGTCCTTAAAAAGACAAAAAACACCGAGGACAAGACCGACTAATGCTGGTTTTTTTATTACGCCGCTTGATGCAGGCCTGCTTTGTAATGATCATCATCAGTGTGATCAGCTTTGCCATTCAAGGCAAACTCGGCGACCCTGTACAGCAAATGGTTGGCATGTCTGCCTCCCCTGCTGAACGCGCACAGCTCAGAGAAGAGCTTGGCTTAAATGATAGTTTTATCAGCCAATATTGGCGCTTTGCAAAAAATGTCGTGCATGGCGATTTAGGTATGTCTTACTACTATAAAGAACCCGCCCTCGACGTCATTCTAAAAAAATTACCTGCCACGTTAGAACTGGCCTTTTGCGCCATTATACTTGTTATCCTAGTCGCAACCCCCTGCGGTGTGATTGCTGCTATCAGGCCGAGACATCTCTTTTCACGCTTCCTTATGATACTCAGTTCCATCGGTCTCTCTGTGCCAGTTTTCATTGTCGCCATTTTTTTGGTCTATCTGTTTTCTGTCAAATTAAACATGGCTCCCAGCTTTGGCCGAGGACAAACAACGGAAGTATTAGGCCTATGGAACAGCGGCCTGTTCAACAAGGACGGCCTTAGTCACCTCATTCTTCCTAGCTTAACGCTCACCATTGCTTTAATGCCGGTTTTTGTGCGCTTAATTCGAGCGGAAATGATGGAAGTACTGCAATCTGAATACATTCGCTTTGCTTGGTCCAAAGGCTTATCTGCACCACGTATCTACTTTCTTCACGCCCTAAAAAACACCATGCTGCCAATTATTACCGTTGGGGGTATTCAGGCGGGAACCCTCATTGCTTACACCATACTCACAGAAACGATATTTCAGTGGCCGGGCATGGGCTTCTTATTTATGGATGCGGTGAGTCGAGTTGATACACCACTTATCTCAGCCTACCTGATTGTTGTAGGTGGTCTATTTGTTATTACCAATACTCTCGTTGACCTAATCTATGGCTTGGTTAACCCTACAGTACGCTTAGCGAGCCATGGCCTATGAGACACCTTAAAAAAGATCTTATCCATCCTACCTCAGTGAGTCGCTGGAGCCACATCTGGTCCGGTTTCATCGGTGACAAACTGGCTGTCCTGTCGCTGGTTATTTTTGTCTTTTACTGCTTATTTGCTTTGATGGCACCGCTAGTAGCGCCCTTTGACATCAATGACCCAGCCTTTATGGATCTAATGAACGCAGAAATCGCCCCCAGTTGGATTAGCAACGACAGTCGCTTCCTACTAGGCACCGATGCCCAAGGCCGCGACCTACTTTCTGTCATCCTTTACGGCACTCGACTCTCCCTTACGATTGGCGTCTGTGCTGTGCTCATACAAGCCACACTGGGGATTTGCATTGGACTGGTCGCTGGCTACTCAGGTGGGCGAGTGGACAACTTTTTAATGCGCTGTGCAGACATCCAATTGTCTTTTTCCACCATGATGGTGGCTATCGTCTTTTTGGCTATCTTCCAATCTTTATTTGGCATTGCCATGTATCAGCAACTGGCGATGATCATACTCATTTTGGTCATAGGCCTAACCGAATGGCCACTGTTTGCTCGCACCATTCGAGCCTCTGTCTTAGCAGAAAAGCAGAAAGAGTACGTGGATGCTGCTCGCGTGATGGGTATTAGCTCAAAACGCATCATGTTTCGCCATATCTTGCCCAATACCCTGTCTCCCGTATTGGTTATCTTTACCGTGCAAATTGCCAATGCCATCGTCGCCGAAGCCGCACTTTCCTTTTTAGGCCTTGGCATGCCGGCGACGGAGCCCTCTTTAGGCTCCCTTATTTCCGCTGGCTTTAGCTATATGTTTGCTGGCTCTTGGTGGATCTGTGTCATTCCTAGCCTTACCTTAATTGTATTGATTTTGGTAATGAACTTACTCGGCGATTGGTTACGAGATCACCTCAATCCAAGGGTTTACAAAGACTAATGAATTTACTTAGTGTCAGTAACCTAAACGTCAGCTTCCGCTTAAAACACCAAGATCTAGCGGCACTCATTGACATCAGCTTTACCCTCAATCGCGGAGAACGCATCGCCATTGTTGGGGAGTCTGGGGCCGGTAAATCCGTATTAGGTTTCTCCATTGTTAACCTAATCGGCAAACCCGGCCATATTGAATCTGGCTCCATCAAACTAGAAAACAAAGAACTCACCACAATGAACTTGCGCCAGTTGCAAGAAGTACGTGGCAAGCGCATTGCAATGATTTTTCAAGACCCAATGATGACCCTAAACCCAGTCATTACCATTGGCGACCAACTGGTTGAAACCATTCGCAGTCATACCAAAATTTCCTATAAAGACGCGCGTAATATCGCCATAGAAAAACTCCATCACGTACAAATATCGTCCGCCGAAAAACGTTTTTACCAATACCCCCATGAACTTTCTGGCGGCATGCGCCAACGGGTCATTATTGCCTCGGTGCTGTTACTCAACCCAGACATTATTATTGCGGACGAACCCACAACCGCATTGGACGTCACCATCCAAGCCGAAATACTCCAGCTGCTACTGACTATTTGCCGTGACAACGGCGTGGCTCTGGTACTGATAAGTCATGACCTTGGTGTGGTCTCCAAAGTAGCGGAGCGCACTCTCGTTATGTATGCAGGACGCGTTGTTGAAGAAGGCCCGACCCTAGAAATCATTAACGACCCCCAGCACCCCTACACTCAGGGATTGTTAAATGCGTTACCGCAAATGACGTTACCGGGGCAACGTCTTAACCAAATTAAAGGCAACATGCCTTCCTTAGCGGAACGCCCAACAGGTTGCGCTTTTCATCCGCGCTGCCCCTACGCCACACCAAGGTGTAAACAAGAACAACCCGGTTTTATTCACAGTGGCGAATCCAGTGTCGCCTGTTTTATGGTAGAAGATATGCTCAGTGAGTTTGCTGATCAGTCTGATCAGGAGGTGAACGAATGACCACGCCTCTCATCCAAATCAGCGGTCTAGAAAAAGCCTTTAGCACTGATGAAAGCTGGCTAAACCAATGGCGTCTGCAGCAAGGAAAAATCAAAAGACGCAAGGACAATGTGCATGCCTTAAACGGCGTCAACCTCACTATCAATCAAGGGGAAACCTTATGCGTAGTAGGAGAAACTGGTTGCGGTAAATCCACTCTTGCCCGTGTTATCATGGGCTTAACGCCCCCTAGCGCAGGTGAAATATATTACCTTGATCAAAGAATTGACCAACTTAATGATAAAGAACGCATGTTCTTTAGACGCCGTATGCAAATGGTTTTCCAAAACCCTTACGCCTCTTTAAACCCAAGAATGACGGTGTACCAAACACTCAGTGAGCCCATTGCTTTCCATAACCCGCAATTGTCACGCTATGAAATAGACGAACAGATTGAAGTACTTTTAGAATCCGTGGGTATTTCAGCAACCAGTTCAGACCATTACCCCCATGAATTCTCTGGTGGTCAACGTCAAAGAATCAGCCTAGCTCGTGCTCTATCCGTTGAACCAGACTTTATCGTTGCCGATGAGCCCTTATCTGCTCTCGACGTCTCTGTGCAAGCTCAAGTACTCAACTTGATGATGGACAAGCAAGAAGAGCGCAATCTCAGCTATCTATTCATTACCCATGACCTTGCCGTAGTCGAACACTTTGCGACCAGAGTGGCTGTGATGTACCTAGGTCGAGTTTGCGAATTGGCTTCTACCACGACGTTATTTGATTACCCCAAACACCCATACACTCAAGCACTGTTATCCGCGATTCCAAGGTTAGATAGCAACACAGCACAACCTATTCGCTTGATCGGTGAAGTGCCAACCCCAATAGAAAAGCCCATCGGCTGTGTTTTCCAAGCACGTTGCCCCTACGCGAACCAACGTTGCTACGAATCCTCGCCAAAAATGATTCTGCAAAGCGATGCCAGCAGCGTTGCCTGCCATGCTGTTGAAGAGGGTCGCTTATGATTTATTCTCTTCTTGTTACCTTGTTACACAAGGGGGCATCATGGAAATAAGATGGCTTGAAGATTTTATTGCGTTGGCAAGAACACGGCATTTTTCCCGTGCCGCTGATGAGCAAAATGTCACCCAACCGACCTTTAGTCGGCGCATAAAATTACTCGAAGAAGAAATGCGCGTCACACTCATTGACCGCAATACCCTGCCTTTGTCGCTGACACCGGCGGGAGAAGTTTTTCTACAAAGTGCTGAGTTAATGACGCGACAACTGAAAGACACCAAGGCACGATGCCAAGAAATACGCAAACAGGAAGAGTCTCAAATCCGTTTCGTCACCACCCAAACGCTCTTTCTCAGTTTTTACAAAGAAGTCATTGAACCATTTTGCCAAAGCATTGAAATGAATATGGACATCAATATGAAGTCCAGTTCTTGGTTGGGGATTGATTTTGTAAACGCTTTGATGGAAAAACAATGCGACATTATGCTGTGTTACTGGCACCCAGCCATTAACTTCATTCGCGCCCTCGATGAAGAACAATACGAGCACATTGTCATTGCGGAAGAAACCTTAATTCCCTGTAGTGCCACCGATGCCTCAGGAGAGGCAAAATACAGCTTACCCGGCATTAAGCGCAAGCCCACGCCCTACATAGGTTACTACGAAAACTCTTTCTTACAGCCAGTGATTCAACATCATCTGCAAAGACAAAGGGAAATTCCACAGCTGCAAACCCTCACCGAAAACTATCACTCAGTGAGCGTCAAAGCCATGGTCAAAGAAGGCTATGGTATTGGCTGGATTCCACAACGCCTGATGCTGGACACACTAAATTATGGCAAAGTAGCCCTAGCAGGAGAAGAAAACTGGCACATTCCGTTAGAAATACGCCTCTATCGATCTCGCTTTAATCAAAACCCCAACCTCACACAATTTTGGGACGCGTTAAAAGCAAAAATGCGCTATCAAGGCTGATTGTAAAACCTGCCCCTAACCGGAAAGGCCACCTAATCGATGCTGTCATCCTGCTCATTTAGCGCGACTATCATGGGGTCACTGCTCATAGAATTGGCCCCTAACGCTTTGCTGAAAAAGTAACCTTGGCCGATATCACAACCAAACTCTTGCAAGTAAATAAGCTGTTCAATATTCGTAATGCCCTCTGCAATCACTTTTAGATTCAAGTCATGACTCAAACCAATGATGGCCTTAGTTAAAATGGCATGGTTTTTATCTTCAATAATATCGCGAATAAATACCTGATCTATTTTGACATAATCAAAAGGTAAATCTTTCAGGTAACTCAAACTGGAATAACCTGTACCAAAATCGTCAATCGCCAGTTTGATACCAAGACGACTTATTTGACGTAACAACTCAGCGCAACCCTCTGCGTCCTTAATCAAAATAGACTCAGTCACTTCGATCTCTAAAAGGCTTGGATCCACTTTATACTGGTCTAACAAAGCCAACAATTTAGATAAAAAATCTGGGCGTCTTAATTGTGCCGCGGAGCAATTAATAGCAATAGGAGGAACCTGCACACCTTGTTCTTGCCATTCCAAAATATGTCGGAAAGCCTGCTCAAATACCCAATCACCGAGAGCTAAAATGATGCCTGTGTGTTCTGCAATCGGCACAAACTCAGCAGGAGAAACCGCACCAAGTTCCTCATCATTCCAACGTAATAACGCCTCCATACCCACACAGCGTTCGCTAAGTAAATCGACCTTAGGCTGAAAATGAAGCTCTAATACATCATTTTGCAAGGCTTGGCGTAACCGAGTTTCTATGCGGACATTACGGGCAAAGCGTTTGCCCATTTCACCATCATAAAAGTGATAAGTCGCACGACCTGCCGTTTTGGCTTCATACACCGCCATATCCGCATTTTTAATCAAGGTCACCGCATCCAAACCGAATTCAGGATACAAGGCAACACCAATCGAGCAACCTATATTGAGAGTACGCTCTTCAACAAAATAACTTTGACTAATCTGTAGAATAATTTCTTTAGCCAGTGAATGAAGCTGACTCTCATCTTGTTCTTCATCCAAAACAACCAAGACCAGAAAAGTATCCCCACCCAAATAACCTATATTGACGTCATCAGGTAGCAATGAAGTTAAGCGCTGGGCGACTTTAGCCAAAAGCTGGTCCCCCGTTTCATGCCCAAACGCATCATTGATGGTTTTAAAATGATCTAAATCTAGAAATAAAGTCGCGAAGCGCTTTTTATCTTTTCGGCAGTCCTCAATTAAAGCGCTCAACACCTGTTGAATTTGATAGCGACTCAACAACCCCGTCAGTTCATCCACTTCAATGCGTTTATTGGCGGAATTCAGTGCCAAAAGATAAGCCTGAGAGAGCTTTCGAACATAATGGGCTAAAAAGAAAGCAAGCAGACCAAAAAATACTAAAGGTCCGAACACTAAGTCCCAACGAATGAAACTCGAAACATCAGAAAAATAACGGGTATCAATACGCCACTCACGATCAGCAAAATTTAGATACTGAGTATTATATGCTCCCTCTTTCCAAACCGATTCATCGGATGCAAACGAAGCCTTAGCCAATATATGAGAATCCGCAAACCAAATAGGGTCTGTCTTCTTAGTGGTCGTATCGGCAATCCGATAAATTAGGCCATTATTAGTAGGCAGTACCACCTGCTTTAATAACCGCTCTACTGTAAAATAAGCGCCAACTATGCCAAAAAAACCCATGTTATCGACGACTTTATAAGAGCGTAACTCAGCCGGTAAATAAACTGGCATTTTTAACATCAGGGTATCTGGATTAGCGATGGAATACTTATCTTGAAAAGGCAAAACGATAGGTTTTGATAATTGTACTGTATGCGACGTACGTGAACGAATAACCGACTCAACATTCTGATAATGCGAAGATAAAATATCAAAACCATAAGGAACCATCTCTGGATAGCTTAGCGTTAACGGCAGATATTCTTCTCTCTCTCCAACGGGAAAAATCGAGAACCCAGCACTCCCCGTTAACACACGTTGCTGTCGCTCGTATTCGTCTTTTTTATCTGCCGGAACATATTGGGCAAAATAAACATTCGCACTTGGCGTGCTCATGAGAGTGCGAGCAAATCGTGAAAAATCGCTGCGAATAATCTCTCTTGGGGCAAACTGAATCAAGGCCGCCATTGCAGACAGTTCAGAAACATAGTCGTTAAAATTTTCTTGCAGCTTTTCTGTAAATTGATATCCAGAAGCCTTTTGGTCTATTAGAACCTGCTTACGTTCCTCTAAATAAACAGCTGCACTAATGATTACTCCGCAGATAAAAACCAGCAAAAAAATCATCAGATGTATTTTTCGACTTTTTGTATGCTTTTCTGAAGAAACCATTTTCTTCCCATCGATCTTTCTAAACAAAAAAATACATCCTTAAATCGCCTTATATGCATATTCTTAGTTACTCTACCTAAAAATACCAACACCGACACGGAATAAATCGTGAAGAAAAGTATTCGTGTCGTTTTTCTGTTATCCTGCGCCCATTATTGACTCTAAATAGACAGGCCTTTTGTGACCCAGTTTCATCACTCCCTAGATACCATCCTGCCAACTAAGCTCACCGCATTACTCGCAGACATGGGATTCACTGCTTTTACCCCGATTCAAGAGCAAAGCTTGCCAGCCATCATTGACGGCAAAGACATACTTGCTCAAGCGCAAACGGGTAGCGGTAAAACCATTGCCTTTGCCATTGGTCTACTACTGAAAATCAACCCTCGTTTCTTTGGTGTACAAGCACTTGTAATGTGCCCAACCCGAGAACTCGCCGATCAGGTGTCCAAAGAAATTCGCAAAGTGGCACGCTTCCAAGACAACATCAAAGTGCTAAGCCTATGTGGCGGTATGCCCTTTGGCCCACAAATTGGTTCCTTGGAACACGGTGCACATATTGTGGTTGGTACTCCAGGCCGATTAATGGAACATCTACGCAAAGGCACGTTACGCCTAAGTGCTCTTAATACTCTAGTACTAGATGAAGCAGACCGCATGCTTGATATGGGTTTTGTTGACAGTATTCGTGAAGTCGTCGAGCTAACACCGGCAAATCGCCAAACACTTTTATTTTCTGCTACCTACGGCGATACCATTGAAGCCTTAAGCGCCGAATTCCAAAATAAGCCAGTCTCCATCAAGGTAGAAGCACAAGAAGACCTTAAACCTAATATTGAGCAATTCTTTATACGCAGTGAAAACAAAGACAAATGCGACACATTATTAGCCACCTTGCAGCATTTTGAACCACGCCAAGCCATCGTCTTCTGCAACACCAAAGCAGAATGTCAAATAGTCGCAGACTGGCTAGATCAGCATAAAGTGGCAGCCCAAGCTATTCACGGTGATCTGGAGCAAAGACAACGTGACCAAGTATTAGTACGCTTTAGTAACCAAAGCAGTTGTGTGCTAGTTGCCACAGACGTTGCGGCTCGTGGTATCGACGTGAAAGAAGTGGATTTGATTGTGAACTATGACACCACCCGCGACACCGATGTTCATACTCACCGTATTGGTCGAACGGGCCGGGCCGGCGCCGCAGGTATTGCCGCTAACCTAGTCACCTCGAAAGACGATTACAAAGTCCGTGATATCGAAACCCGCTTTGCCATACAAGCCAATTTCATCGAACTTGAAGCCGTCGACCCGGATTACCGCCTAGTGCCACAAAAAACCACCATCTCTTTTGATGCCGGCCGTAAAAACAAACTCCGTCCAGGGGACATCCTAGGCGCATTAACCGCAGGCCTTGGATTGGACAAATCTCAAGTGGGCAAAATCGATATCTTTGATTTTCATGCTTATGTTTCCATCGACAACAGCGTCGCAAAAAGCGTTGTCAAAGCCTTTGAAAACAAAAAAATCAAAGGCCGAAATATCCGCGCTCGCATCTTACGCTAATGATTCAACGCTTTTTTACCTTCTGCCAATCACCGACAGCACAAGCTGTCGGTTTCTGCATTGGCGCATTCATTATTAGCCTCTCCACCCTTTCCCCTGCCGAATACCTACCGCCTACACCGGGCTCAGATAAACTGCACCACGTCCTTGGCTTTGGTGGCTGGGCGCTCATGTGTGCTTTCGGCCCAACCCGCCGCTTTCTCTATATGGCAGCATTCATCGTCTTTTGGGGTGGCATGATTGAGCTTATTCAGCCCTATGTGAATCGCTATGGTGAATGGCTAGATTTTTATGCAGATACTTTTGGTGTCGTTTTGGTACTGTTCGGCAAAGGGCTTTTTGACCACTTTAACAAATCTAAGCACAAGGCTAGATGAAAGCACAGAAAAGACCTGCTAAAGTGTAACCGATCGGTCAGAACAGTGTTTGAAAAAACCTTTACGAAAGACACCTAAGAGAGAATCCATGAGCCACTTAAAAGCCTGGCGTGCCGCCATTGTTCATTGCATCGCAGACCCAAAAGACGTGGGCATCGAAGCCGCTTATGATTATTTTGAAGACGGTTTACTGGTCGTCGACAATGACAAAATTCACGCCCTAGGTGACGCCACAACACTACTCGCTAACTTGCCCAATGACTTGCAAATTGAACACCATCCAGACGCGATCATCACTCCGGGCTTTATCGATACCCATATTCATTACCCACAAACCGACATGATTGGTTCCTACGGGGAACAGCTGCTCACTTGGCTAAATACCTACACCTTTCCAGAAGAAAGCAAATTCAGCGACAAAGCCCACGCCAGAAACGTCGCGGACCGTTTTTTAAAAGAACTATTACGCAATGGCACCACTACCGCTTTAGTATTTGGTACAGTGCATAAAGTCTCGGTCGAGGCTTTTTTTGAAGCCAGTGAAGTGCATAACTTAAGAATGATTTGCGGCAAGGTGATGATGGACCGCAACGCCCCAGATTACCTCACCGACACCCCAGAAAGCAGCTACCAAGAAAGCAAACAACTGATAGACACTTGGCATAACAAAGGTCGCTTACACTATGCGATTACACCGCGTTTTGCTCCAACCAGCTCAGATGAGCAGCTGCAATTAGCAGGTAAATTATTAAGCGAATATCAAGACGTTTATCTTCATACCCACTTATCAGAGAACCAAGACGAATGCGCTTGGGTACAAGAGCTGTTTCCCAAAAGCACTCACTATTTAGATGTTTACGACCAACACAAACTACTCAGCGAACGCTCTGTATTTGCCCACGGCATCCACCTTTGTGATGACGAATACCATAGACTCCACGAAACCGGCTCAGCCATATCCTTTTGCCCAACCTCTAACCTCTTCATCGGCAGCGGCTTATTCAAACTCAGCAAAGCAGAAGAGCATAAGGTCAATGTAGGGATGGGGACAGACGTCGGCGGCGGCACCAGCTTCTCTATGCTGCAAACCATGAACGAAGCCTACAAGGTCATCCAACTGCAAAATGAAAACCTAAGTCCAATAAAATCCCTTTACTTGTCTACCCTAGGTGGTGCTAAAGCCCTTCGCTTAGAAGATAAAATCGGCAATCTAGCCGTCGGTAGTGAAGCGGATTTCATCATCCTAGACAAAAAAGCCACCCCCTTATTAAATTCGCGCTTGGCACTGTCTAAAAACATTGAAGAAAGCCTGTTTGTCTTCATGACCATAGGAGACGACAGAGCCATACAAGCGACCTATTCTGCAGGGCTGTGTGTTCATCGCCGTGACTAGGCTCGCTTCCAAATAACAAAAAGCGGCTAATGCCTAAGCCGCTTTTGATTCCTATTTCTGTTAGTATCTGTTTTCAAATCTACTGTAAATACAACCTTAAAAAGAGTCTTCCGTGGAAAAAACACTCGTTTTAGCACTCGGCATCATCGCCATTCTATTTATTACTGCGGCATTGAGCATTGCCCTAATGCTCATCAAAAAGCATAACCAGCTAAAAGCAAAGCCCAAAAAACACCAAAAGCCTTAAGGATAAATCCTCACTATTCCACTTTTTCCTTCCATGTCACCCACAATCCATACCTTTTCAAAACCATGGGGCTGTGGAATATTAATCAAGTGCTCCAACACTTTAATATCTTCCTTACTCCATGCTGGATGAGCATTACGAATAACTAGCCACACTCGCACTGAGTCATATTTTTTCGTCGCTTTAATCTCCAGAATGCGATTTAAGGATTGCAGTAAGCGAGTGTCAGCAGGTTCGTCTTTTAAGGCATGTAAAGTGGCTCGTGTTTTATCTGAGAGGTCGCGCCCAAGAATCGCCATGGCCTCTTCTTCTGAACCATAAAGGTGAGCAATCTCTAAATCCAAACGCTCCCCCTCTAACATGCAAGATACATCAGGACGAATCGGATTGTTGTGCCAAATATGACGAATAGGCTTACCCGTATTGCGTTCATAGCAGCGCATGAAAAGTTTAGCAGCCTGATGCTCAAGCTCTATTTTTTCCCTATCACTGTCATGCATGATGCCCCCAATACAACCTAAATTTAATACGGATTTAACCCTTATCATCAACTAGAGAAAGTGATAAGTACCAAGTCAAACCACTTACCTTTACACTTCCTCATTTCATGCACACAACAATAAACTATGCGTCATAAAGCCTAAGTATAATTCGACCTTATAGCATTGCTTTTGCTTCTCAACATTTTATTAGGATAAAGTTAATAATGGAAAACGCCCACAACAACACTTCCGCATCAGGCATGGCTGCAAAAGAATTTACTCTTTTGGTGGCACTGCTTATGTCCATTGCCGCAATATCCATTGATGCCTTGCTGCCAGCTCTGGGCATTATTGGCCAAGAACTTGGCGCAACAACGGCCAATCAACCACAGCTACTTATTAGCATGTTGTTCTTAGGCATGGCCCTTGGACAGCTAATTTGCGGGCCGTTATCGGATGCTCTTGGTCGTCGACCAATTTTATTTGGGGGCCTTGCCCTGTACACCCTAGGCACAATCGTTTGCTACCAAGCCACCAGCCTAGAAACCTTAATGCTCGGTCGCTTTATCCAAGGGCTCGGTGTTGCAGGCCCTTATATTTCTGCGATCTCTCTGGTTCGCGACCTGTACCATGGTGCTCAAATGGCACGCATCATGTCTTTGGTGATGACGGTATTTGTCCTCGTGCCTGCCATTGCGCCCTCTCTTGGACAAGGCATCATGTTTATAACAGATGACTGGCGTGGCATTTTTGAAATGTACCTTGCCTATGGCGCTCTCATCTTTATTTGGATTGTCCTCAGATTAAAAGAAACCCTACCCAAAACAAATCGCATCGCGTTTTCTACACAAGGTTTCTATGAAGGTTTTAAAGAGGTGCTCACGAACCGCATCACCGCCAGCTATACGGTATGCATGGGCTTGTTCATTGGTAGCTTTATTGGCTACTTAAATTCTTCGCAACAGATTTTTCAGGTGCAATTTGAAACGGGCAACATGTTCTCTGTTTACTTTGGCTTACTGGCTTTAGTACTCGGCGTCTCATCCCTATTAAACGCACGTTTTGTCGGTAAATATGGCGCAAAATTCATCGCCTTTCGTGCCATCGTCAGCGTGGTATTTGCGTCGGCTATTTTCCTTGCCCTACATGCCTTTATCAGCATTAGCTTATGGATGTTCCTAATTTACGCGGCAATCTTGTTCTTCGCTTTTGGCTTGTTATTTGGCAATGTCAACTCACTGGCAATGGAACCAATGGGACACGTAGCGGGTATTGCTTCCGCCGTCATTGGCTCAGTATCTTCCATTATGTCTATGGTTATCGGCACCGTCATTGGCCAACTGTACAACAACACGCTCATCCCAGTTTCAGCGGGCTTTATGATCATGGGGGCACTTGCCTTATGCCTCATCTATTGGGCAGAAAAAGGTCGCATTGAAGAAATTAGCGAAATAGAAAACGTAACGGCTTAGTGTTAAAGGGGTCAGATCCTGAGGGATCCCCACGAATTTAATATAAATAACAATTAGTT
>NZ_JAEMNX010000019.1 GCF_016463975.1 Marinomonas transparens
TCGCCTTTACCGCCTTCGAGATGATCGTCGCCCGTTGAGCCACTTAAGGTATCATTAGCCTCTGTACCCCTTATCCAAGAAGCATACTCAGCAATATCCTCTTCCGACCACTGTTCATCATTAGCAAAAGTGATTGTATTAATAACACTAAAAAGAAACTGATTACTTAACCTAATAGTTTCCCCTGTTGGATTAACTGTGATAACAGCATCATTACCTTCTCTAGAAATACTTACCTCACTAGCATTAATGTCTTTTAAAATGAGAACATCACTACCAGAGAAATCATCAATAACATCATTACCATCACCTTTTTGGTAATGATAAGTGTCGTTACCATCGCCGCCGTATAAAGCGTCATTACCTTCAGCACCGGTCAACACGTCATTACCACGCCCTGCACTTAAAATATTATCAGCCTGATTACCAATCAATTGATCATCACCGATTCCGCTCACAGCATTCTCAATCAAGGCATTAGAAGCAATAGAGGAAACACTTGATAACTCATCTTCCAACACTTGCAACTCTTGTTGAAGAGTCAGAACTTGGTTTTCTAACTCAGCCACTTCCGCTGCTAAAAGAGGAATACTCTCTTCAACAGCAAGCAGTTCGCTATACAAAGCATTATGAGTGTCAATGCTACTGTTATAATCATTATTCGCATTGTTGTAGATATTGATCACATTTTGATAAGCACTATAGTCAGCCTCATATTCACTAATACCAAGATTCCCCGCACTATAGGTTTTTACAATATAACGAGGATCGCTAGCATCAAGTGTATTGTCTAACAACAAAATAGAGCCATTACTAATAAGCTCATTACCGCGACCAAAACTCTCATACCAAGCGTTATAATTAGCAATAGCCTGATTAACAATAACTTCTTTTTCTGTTACAGCTGTATATAAATTACCAAGGGTGATAATTCCATCTGCTAAAGTAATATTTGCCGCTTCCAACTGGGTTTCTGTGGCGGCTAAATCGCTATTAACCATACTGAAAGAGTGTTGTGTCTCTGCCAGTGCGGCTTCAATCTCAACAATTAAAGCTTCTTTTTCATCCTCTGAAATTTGTAGAGAAAAGTCATGGCCATTGATATGACTAACGCCATCAAGATTAATAACCGTATTACTGGTTAGTGCCGCGGTATTGATGGTATCGATACCGCCAATTTCTCCCTGCAAGCCATTAATCTGTCCATTAAATTCACTGGTAAAAACATACAAGTCATCTTCACTGCCTTGCTCACCATAGAGCCGCAGCTCCCAGCTCTCTAATGTGCCCGTTTCACCCGTCACTTTGTCGCGCAAGACCAGTGTCCAATCACCGGCGCTGTCTTCCCCCCAATGATGAGTTGATGATGTTGTCCATGTACCCTCAAATTCACCCTGACCGCGGCCCGCTGTCTCACCACTTGGGGCCACTCCCGGACGATTAACTAAAATGCTTTCCGTGCCATCAGGACTGATTAATACAATCTCTACATCACCCATTTGCGCATGTTGTAAATCAAAGGTGACTTCTATGCTTTCTAACTGGATAGAATCTGTAACCGTGATCGTACTCGATAGCTCATTGCCATCATCAGGAATGGCCAAATTTACCTCACCACTCTGATAGATAGCTTCTTCTTCATTAGCAGAGGTATTTTGATACGACCAAGATTCTGCCAATCGCACTGCGGCCTCAGCATCCACCAAGCCAAAACCATAGTCATTGCTGAAATGCATGCCTCCACCATTTAGGTTGGTTGCACCATTGGTTTGCCATTCAGTATTGGGGTCGTCAATTTGCTTAGCTGTTAAAGCAAGAATCTTCTGCACATCACGCCATCCAAGGTTTGGATTGGCTTCCAACATAAGTGCAACCACACCAGAGATGATAGGGGCGGCAAAAGACGTTCCTTGAGCCGTTTCATAATCACCGCCAAAAGTAGAACCTTGCTCATTTTCAACCAGTCGAGAGGTAGAAGTGATATTAGAACCAGGGGCTGACACGAGAATAGAGGAACCGGGATTAGAAAAAGGATCACTGGCAATTTGCAGGTTACCAAGATCGCCTTCTGCATTAATGGCCCCCACGGTAATGCCATAACGGTTATTGGTTAAATCCGAACCATTGGTATCGTGACCAGTTTGACGGTCATTGCCTCCCGCCATCACCATAATAGTCCCTAAGCTATCTCGACCATAGGTCACCGCATTTTCCAACAAGGTGTAGCTGAACCCCTCTCCCACGCCATTGGTGATGGTATGGCTAAACTGATCTTCCGGCCCCCAGCTATTATTGACAACGTCATAGTTTTGCCAGTTTAGTAACGCACTGACATCACCCTCGCTAATACCTGCGCTAATTAATGTCGCATCATAAGCCACACCGACAGAACCAATATCATTGCGTGCCGCAGCAATCACACCCGCGACCAAAGTGGCATGTTGAGTGGGCTCTATATTGGGGTTTTGAGTACGTAATGACTCAGCATCAATATTCGGCAGTAAATCAGGATGGCTATAATCAATTTGTCCATACTCTTCCCCATCCCAAGGGCCAACTTCAGTAATGGCAACCGTCACCCCTTTGCCTGTGTAATCCTGCCAAACGGGCAATACATTGATATCAGATAAATACCATTGATCGACAAAGTTGGGGTCATCAGGGTGATGATCCAATATCAGAGTCACTTGCGCACTCATTTCTGCCGTTTGGGTCGAATTTGTGACGCCAACTTGTACGCCGTTATTGCCATTCGCATCTTGCACTCGATAAGAAAAAGTAGGGATGCCCGTAAAGCCTTCGTCCAATAAAAAGACGACCTCATCCCCTTCGATAGAAACCGTGCCGCCTTTAGCATTAAAGGCTTCAGTTAAGCTTAATGTATCCTCTTGATAATCTAAGTCATTGACCAATAAATCACTCATTGCCACACGGTAGGTTCGACCATCGGCTTCGGCCGACACCCTAATGCTATCTTTAACAGGCAATGGATTGTCACCATCAATGCGGACTTCGTTAATGTCCGCAAAATTTAAGGCTTCGATATCTTTTAAGGTATCTATGCCATCAGCACTATCCGTACGACGATCCGTTACCCTATAGGTGCCATCATCATTCGCTTCAACCACATAATCGGCATAGGAACCACTATATTGGGCGACATCGTAGCCTTCTCCACCGTCTAGGTAGTCATTGCCCTGACCGCCATCTAATAAATCCTCTCCTATATTACCAAACAATATATCGTTCCCTAAACCACCTTGCAGGATATCCTCACCACCACCACCGACCAGTCTATCGTCGCCGCGCTGTCCTCGGATAAGGTCGTCGCCCAAATGCCCATATAATGTGTCACTTCCTTCTTCTCCATTCAGCACATCGTCTGCGGAGCCCCCTATGATCACATCGTTACCCGCCCCGCCATCAATAATACTTTGGCTGGACGAGCCAGAAATAAGGTGATCTGCCTGATCGGTACCAATGGCCATTTCCACCTGCGACGCTTGCAGGTTGAAAGTAACGCCCTTATCGCCGACAAACTGCACGATATCAAAGCCATCACCGCCTTGAATATTAGCTTGTGTGGCCTCAATATCCGCAGCATCGGCCACCAAATAGTCATTCCCCGCACCGCCAGACAATTGATCCTCACCCAGAGAGCCGACCAACCAGTTATCTTCCGCGTTACCCGTTACGACATCATTGCCTATGCCGCCAATAATATTACTGACCGCTTTGTCTGTGGCGTCAACGGTTTCACCATTATTATCTCCTACCGAGTAGGTAGCAGAACCTTCTTGCACCTCAATGCGCTTACCCGTGCCATCCACCTGCTCACTTAAACCGTTAGGGTCGGCGATGAAATTGACCGCTGCCAGAGTTTGCGACCCACCATTAGCCCCAACATAAGTACTATTGGATTTCACCTCATTGCCACCAATAAAGGCACCATCCGAACTATCCGCTAATGATAATTCAGTAATACCTAGGTCGGTTAAACTCTGCAGTTCTCCCTCATCGGTTACACCGTCTTGATTCGCGTCTTGCCATACTTTTAATTCTGCAAAAGCCTCATCCGAGGCATTAATAACGCCATCATTATTACTGTCTAAACTGGCCAGTGCGGCAAAACTGGAATCAAAAATGGCCCCTGTGCCCTTCTCAGCCCCATAATATTCCGACAAGGTTTCGGTAATATCATTGATTTGCCCATCCGCATTTAGATCATGAACTAGCATGCCGTCGTCTTTACCAACCCAACCAGTGCGTTCTTGGCTGCCATCGTTGTCTATATCAAAGAAGAGGTATTGATCGGCAAACGGTGTTAGTTCAATGCCGTCCCCGTCAAGGTCTAAAACTAAAGGGTCGATCTCAGCAAGATCGGTTGAAAAATCAAATATAAAAGACAGATCCCACGGATCTGGAGTAACAGGGGCTGGAGTCGGTTCACTAGATACTAACGGGCTATACCAGATGTCACTCACTTGATTACTGACTTGATTGGTTTCTAGGTTACTGCGTCCTGGCTGATAACCTTCCGTTATAGAAGCATTCGCAATCGACCAAGTTCCTCCCTCATTGGCGGTCGAGCTGTTTACACTGGCATTGCCTGTGTTATACACATTGCCATCTTGCACATCCGCAGCCACCTCTTCAGAGGTTGAAGTTTCTTGCTCGATATTGCCGTGGGTGAAATCAGTACTAACATCTACCTCGTGATCATAAGTATCTGGATTCGTGCCATTTTCAAAAGCTTCTTCCTCCAATCCATCTTGATCAAAAAGATTCTGGAAAGCCTCAAAGGTAGCAAAAGCACTATCTAAAGCCGTTGTTGCAGTATCCGTAATCGAGTCACCAATATAACCAACAGTTGCAACAGCTGTTACTGCAGTTATATCCAAAATTGCATCTACATTAGATAACTTGCCAAACCAATCATTAATGTCTTGTCTCGTAGAGTCTATTTCTTCTTGGTTAACCGCCGTTGTCTGAACCGTTAGGTATAGATCCCCTAAGCGCTCCACAGTAGATAAAGTGAGCGCAATCTCTTTATCAAAATGACCAGCTGACTCCAATACCTCCCCCCAATATCTTTGAGCTTCAGCCTCACCTAATAGTGTAAAAGGCGCTTTTAACGTCCAAGCATTTACTCCCAAACCAGATTTTTCAAAAACGTCATCGTGAAACTCCTCTATTTCACCAGCTTCCAGTTCTCGTTGGAGAACTCCGCCCTCATCGACTAAAGTACTATTAAGCGCTTCCAAATAACTCGTCGCCATACTAACTCGAATGTCTTGGTTCTCTGCCTCCCCCCAAGCTTTCCCTTGTTGTATAGCCGTATGCTCCATAAACTCCAAAGCCGCTTTACCAGACACCGTATTGCCTTCTACAACCCCTTTCGCCAAGGTGGAATATCGATCCCCTTTACTGGCTAAATAATCATACATTTCACTAAGCTGACCATTTTCTAATAAGCTTTGCGCATGAGCCAAATCGTCTGTTGTGATTAATACTTGCTGAGTCGTCATAAGATAAATTCCTTTTTAATATTTAGTGTAGAAAGGTTTATTAATTGATCTTTTCGTCTACCTTAAAGCCCAATAACAGAGCCTTAATCTCGGCTTTTATTTCTCGCCATTGTGATACTCGCGACCTAGGATAGACTAACATCACAGATACCTTCATCTCTGGAAATTCAAATCGATGAGTACAACGATGGTAGCTATTAGGATTGGGCATTGCTCCGTTATAACAATTGATAAAATCACTTACTACAGCCTGCCTATCACCCTTCCAGTAAAGGAGATCATTCCAAGTATGAAACAGATCTGTATAGGGCCCCACTGGCTCGGCCCACTCTAAACCAGTTATTTCATCTACCCCTCTAAACTCATAATGAACCCGAACCTTCTCGGTCTTCATCCAAGGACCACCGTTAACAGCTTTACTGGCTAAATTTTGTACTTGCCAATTTAATCTTCGAGCCAACCCATTGGTTGCAGACTCTGGCGGTCGCTGACTAGATATAAAATCACTATTAACACTAACCCTTAACCAAGAGTGATTCGCATTTTCCTTAAAGTTTCTATAGCTGGCGACATTATCCCAATTACGCGGCTGCATATCAGGCCAATGCACTGCAAGGGTAAAGCCCGCGATACCATCGTCATAGGTTCTTTGATCGTAGGGAATATCACCGGGTTTTGGTGCTTCCCAAATACTCTTATCTAGATAATGAAACGGAAAATAAAAATAATTACTTGGTATGGCAATAGGAATACCGTTGATATTTCCTTTACGAATCGTTTGACTTCCGGGAAAAGGCCCTCTATCTACATTTTTTTCAATCGCCTTATACGACACATTATCGGGCTTATTTTTCAATGGCTTATAGGGTGTAAAAACCAGCAAGAATATCGCAAATGAAATAATGGCAAGCAAAACCGCAGCAATGCCATAGCCTTTGCTACGAGGCTGTCGACCACCACGAGATAAAGCCCCTTTACGAAGAAAATAAACCACGGATAAAACAAAAGGCATGCCCGAAAACAACAAGCTCGCACTCAAGATAAACAACAAATTAAAGACCGAATAATGGCCATACAAGGTGAAGGTTGAATAATAAGTCGCTAGAAAAACATACAGGTAAACGAGCATGAAGTTGCCCATTCCCAGCACAAAAATACTTTTATGCCAAAACGACTTGCGGAAAAACAGCAGCAGAAAAACGATTTCAATAACAGGCAGGTAAGCACTCCAATAAAAATTGAAATACTCCTTTAACCACAGGCTAGCCGCCATTAAGAAATTATGCAGAACACCATCATTCACAACCGATGGCACGGCTGTTTCTGCGAATAAGCCAGAAGAACTAAACAATGAAAAAAATACACACGTCGCTATAAATAAAGATCGACGATGAAAGAAGCAAGAACCCAAATACAAGCTAACACTTTTAAAACTTAGAAACATGGTACTTCCTGTATAAAACAGTCCATTGATCTACATTGAGCAACCTACTTCATTGCTTTGTATCATTTTATGATCTGGATTTTTGAAGAACAGAAATTCGAACAGGCTTTTCTAGAAGCAAAGCAGATACAGAAGAAGGAAGAGATAGGTGACAATAGAGAGGGAAAAAACACTTTCAAAATTCATCCTTAAAATACTAGGTATTAATATCCATTTAAAGCTGTCCTTTTTATATCCATAAATGTAAACAAGGTCAATGATTATGTAAAAAAATGTCACTTCCCAATGACGAGTGAAATCCTACTTAAGGCAGAAGAACTAAACAATGAAAAAAATACACACGTCACTATAAATAAAGATCGACGATGTAAGAACCGATAGTCCAAATACGAGCTAACACTTTTAAAACTTAGAAACATGGTACTTCCTGTATAAAACAGTCCATTGATCTACATTGACCAACCTACTTCATTGCTTTGTATCATTTTATGATCTGGAATTTGTGAAAAGCAGAACTCGAACAGGCTTTGCTGGAAGCCAAGCAGATACAAAAGAAGGGAGAGATAGCTGACAATATGAAGGGAAAATCATTTTCAAAACTCATCCTTGAATAATAGCTATATAATATTTTCTAAAAATTTCCTTATTTATATCTATGAATGTCTCTGAAATCAACGAATGTGTAAGAATGTGTATGGTTTTTTGTTTCGAAATGTAAAAATATCTCGATATGGGAACCCAAAGCCCCTAATGCTCTTGTCCCTGCAAGGTAAGCACGAAGCGTCTCGAACCGCCGTGATCTCGATGTTCTCCTAGGTAAATGCCTTGCCAAACACCTAAATACAGACGGCCATTTTGAATAGGAATGCTCAAAGCAGAACCTAACAAGCTGGCCTTGATGTGCGCAGGCATGTCGTCACTGCCTTCATAAATATGCTCATAGTAAGGCTGGTCTTCCGGCACCATGTGTGAAAAGTGCCGCTCCATGTCTCGTCTTACCGAAGGATCGGCATTTTCGTTGATAGTTAAGGACGCAGAGGTATGCAGCAGTTGAATGTGTAACAAGCCGATAGCAACCGGCTCCATCTCAGCCAATGCCGTTTCAATATGATGGGTGATCAAGTGAAAACCGCGACGCATCGCAGGCAGTTGATGTTCCGCTTGTTGCCACATAACCGAATTACTCCGCACTGCTTCTTTGATAAACAGAAAAGCGATAGTCGTAAGGGTTAGGCCCTTCTGCAGCAAAAGCCTCTTCGCCAATAAGAGTAAAAGATGGCCAATCAACTTCTGGGAAAACAGCATCACCCTGCACTTCCGCATCCACATGGGTAATGTACAAGCGCTGTGCTTTTTCGAGCGCTAACTGATAAATTTGTGATCCACCAATTACCATGACTTCTTCTTGTCCGTCTACCAAGCAGATATCTTCACCAAGAGAAATGGCATCTTCCAGAGACGCTACCACATCCACACCTTCCGCTTGATAATTCGCATCGCGACTGATCACGATATTACGGCGACCCGGCAAGGGTTTACCAATGGATTCAAAGGTCTTACGCCCCATCACAATCGGCTTACCCATGGTGGCTTGTTTGAAATATTTAAGGTCATTCGGCAAATGCCAAGGTAAAGCGTTATTTATACCAATAGTGCGGTTAGTGGACATGGCGACAATGAGTGACAACATAAAATGACCTTATCTAAAAAATTCATCTAAGCTCCCAAAGCTCATTCATAAGCTTTGGGTTCTGGTATAATCGATGGCAATCATTATACCTATGGCAGCTTGGAATGCATTTCCTAGACAAACTCTGAAATGCGATACTGCCCAAATCGTAAAAGGTAACCGCCATGAAACAATATTTAGACCTGTGTGAACGCATCGTCAACGAAGGCGTGTGGGTCAACAACGAACGTACTGGCAAGCGTTGTCTTACTGTGATTAATGCTGACCTAACCTACGATGCTAGCAAGGGTGAATTTCCCCTCGTCACAACTCGAAAAAGTTACTACAAATCAGCGATTGCTGAGATCATCGGCTATTTACGTGGCTATGGTAACGCGGCAGACTTTCGCGCTTTAGGCACGAAAACATGGGACGCCAACGCCAATCAAAACGATGTTTGGCTAAACAACCCTTACCGCAAAGGCGAAGATGACATGGGGCTTTGCTACGGCGCGATTGGCCGCAACTTCCCTAAACCAGATGGTGGTCACGTTGACCTATTAAAACAGATCATCGACGACCTTAGCCGTGGTGTGGATAACCGTGGCGAGATTCTTACCTTTTACCACCCCGGCGCCTTTCACATGGCGTGTCTTCGTCCTTGCATGTACAGCCACCACTTCTCGTTGCTTGGCGACACCCTTTACCTGAACAGTACTCAGCGTAGCTGTGATGTGCCGCTAGGCCTCAACTTCAACATGGTGCAAGTGTACGTATTGCTCGCTATTGTTGCGCAAATTACTGGCCACAGGCCGGGGCAAGCCTTCCACAAGATAGTGAACGCTCACATCTACGAAGATCAGCTAGAGCTAATGCGTGACGTACAGTTGAAACGCGAGCCCCATCCACTACCCACACTAAAAATCAATCCAGATATCAAAACCCTAAAAGATATTGAAACCTGGGTCACCATGGATGACTTCGAAGTGGAGGGCTATCAATTCCACGACCCCATCGCATACCCGTTCTCAGTGTAAACAGCTCAAATAGCAAAAAAACCAGCCGTTGGCTGGTTTTTTTGAAAGCTCTGCATTCCTAGTGTTTAGGGAATACCTTCATTTTAAAGCCATAAATCACCAGCCCAGCGCCGATAACCACCATAGGTAGAGACAAAACCTGTCCCTGTGTTACCCAACCAAACGCTAGATAACCAATTTGTGCATCGGGTTCACGGACAAACTCCACCAAGATACGAAAGATCCCATAGCAAAGCAGGAACATACCTGACACGCAAAACCTTGGTTTTGATTTTTTCGAGAAGAACCACAGAATACAAAAAAGCGCCACGCCTTCTAAAGCGAATTGGTACAACTGAGATGGATGACGAGCGAGCTGTAAAGGGTCATTTGGAAAAATCATCGCCCAAGACACATCGGTCTGCTTCCCCCATAATTCGCCACCAATAAAGTTACCCAAGCGGCCCGCCCCTAAACCTACAGGCACAAACGGAGCGATAAAATCCGTTACGTCCACAAGATTCTTTTTATAACGACGCGCAAAAAACAATAGGGCAACAATAACGCCTAATAAGCCGCCATGGAAAGACATACCGCCTTCCCAAATACGCACCATAATTAGCGGGTTGTCGATAAAGGCAGGGAATTGATAGAACAGAATATAGCCGATTCGGCCACCAAAAATGACCCCCATGGCACCATAAAATATCGCATCGCTCACCATCTCTGGTGTCCAGAGTCCGTTAGAACGTTTGGCACGGTATATACCTAAAAGATACGCGCCAGCAAAACCAATCAAATACATAATGCCGTACCAATGCACGGCAATTGGCCCTATAGAAACCGCAATAGGGTCAATGTCTGGATAGGAAATCATAATCTAAAGGCAAACCTCTGAGGTGGGTATTAATTTACGCTGCTTGATTGGGCTGGTCGGATTAATCGCTCGATTTTGGCTTCACGCATTAACCGAGCCATAGTCTGTGTGACCGCATCGGCGTGGCTAAGTTTCATGACTTGCTCTAGCATATCGTTGGCTTGTTCCATAGAAATATTACGAATCACCGCTTTTACTTTCGGTAAGCTAGTAGAACTCATAGAAAGCACATCGTAACCCATCGCCATCAATAAAATAGCACCCATCGGGTCGCCCGCCATTTCACCACAAACACTCAAGCCTACGCCTTCATCTTTAACCTGCTCCACAATGCTATATAAAGCACGTAATACAGCAGGATGAAAGGAATTATAAAGATCCGCAACACGAGGGTTATTGCGATCTACTGCCAGTAAATATTGAGTAAGATCATTACTGCCGACCGATAAGAAATCGACCAATTCCGCCAGCTCCTTTACTTGATAAACGGCGGCAGGGATTTCTATCATCACACCGACACGGGGCATTTTAATATCATAGCCTTCTTCTTTGACCTCTACGTAGGCTCGACGAATCAGCGCTAAGGCTTCTTCCACTTCGGCGACATTAGAGATCATCGGCAACATGATTTTTAAATTATGCAATCCGGCACTGGCTTTGATCATGGCACGTATTTGCGCCATGAAAATTTCTAAATGATCCAAGGTGACTCGAATACCACGCCAACCTAGAAAAGGATTTTCCTCTTCAATAGGGAAATAAGGCAAAGCTTTGTCACCACCAATATCCAGTGTCCGCACCGTCACAGGCGCAGGGGCAAAACCCTCTAGTTGCTGACGGTAAATATGCACTTGTTCGGTTTCGGTTGGAAAGCGGTCTCGCACCATAAAAGGTACTTCTGTGCGATATAAACCAATGCCTTCTGCACCACGATCCAAAGAGCGAGCAATGTCCGCTGATAAGCCTGTGTTCACAAACAAAGACAAACGCTGGCCATCGAGGGTTTCACAGGGCAAGTCTTTGAGGGTTTCGTATTCTTTCTCTAACAGTCGTTCTTCATCGACAATTTGTTGGTAGCTGTTAATTAACGCTTCTGATGGGTAAGTAAATATTTTCCCTAGATAGCCATCAACAATCAGATCCACTTTATCTAATTGGGCATAGGGTAAATCTAACGCCCCCATAACCGTCGGAATGCCCATTGCACGGGCGAGAATCGCCACATGCGAGTTACCTGACCCCATCACAGAGACCAAGCCTTTAATTTTATCGATAGGGATTTCACCCAACATAGAGGCAGTCAATTCTTCCCCTATGATGATTGAAGGTTCAGTAAAACGTTCTGCTAAATTAGGGGCTTTTTCCTGTAGATGAGACAGAATACGACGGCCTAGGTCACGTAGGTCGGAAGCACGCTCACGTAAATAAGGGTCTTCCATACGATTGAAATGACCAATGTGCGCTTTAATAACCTGTCGTAATGCACCTTGCGCCCAATTACCTTCGCGAATTTTACGTTCGATCTCTCCCGCAATAGAGTTGTCGTCTAGTATTTTTAAATAGACATCAAACAAGGCTTTTTCATCAGCGGAGAGGTGCTGGCTCAGACGATTACTGGCAAGGCGAATATCTTGTCTTACCGCCTCAAGTGCTTGATAGAAATCTCTAATTTCTTCCTCAGAGTTTGTGGCTTTGCGGTCTGGAATAACATCGAGATCAGCGGGAGGAAATACCACCACACCACGGCCAATCGCTACACCAGAACTGCCTGGTACGCCCTTATAACGAAAATCTGACCCGGAAGGTGGGGCATTTGTATTTAAACTGGTAATCGCACCAGTGGCTTCTGCATGAGCAATCACACCAGCTAGCTGTGCTGACAGGGTAATAAGAAAAGCTTCTTCCCCTTCATCAAAGCGACGTTTCTCTTCATGCTGGGCCACCAGCACACCCAAAACTTCACGATGATGAATAATAGGCACACCAAGAAAAGAACAATAACGCTCTTCTCCTGTACCAATTAAGTAATGAAAAGCGGGGTGAGCACTGGCATCTTCGAGGTTAACGGGTTCAGCACGACGGCCAACCAAGCTAACCAAGCCTTCATTCGACTTAAGACTAACGCTGCCTGCGACATCCGAGTTCAAGCCTCGAGTCGCCATTAAGACATATTCGCCGGAGTTGGGGTCTACTAAGTATATAGAGCAAACCTCTGCACGCATTGCTCTGCGGACACGTCGAACAATAATGTCCAGCGCCTCAGGTAACGTCTGTGCAGCGGTAACCTCTTGGGTAATCCGTCTTAGTAAACTTAGCATAGCTCTCCCATTGCTTTAATTAACCTCCATTGGCTTTTCTACTTTTTCTACCCAACTGTGGGCATTAGGAATCAACTCTTTTAGGGCACGGCGGTAAACGTCTTTTTTAAATGCCACCACCTGCCCTAGGGGATACCAATAACTCACCCAACGCCAGCCATCAAATTCCGGCACCTCTGTTCCATCCACACACACACAAGCATCTGGGCAACGAATGGACAGAAGAAACCACTTCTGTTTTTGCCCAATACATAAAGGCTTACTATTGTGTCTTAACATGCGTTTAGGAAGACGATAACGTAACCAGCCTCGGGTTTTTCCTACGATCTCAACCTGATCTGGCTCTAAGCCTACTTCTTCTTTTAACTCTCGAAATAAAGCTTCTTCAGGTGTCTCGTCCGATTTAATACCGCCTTGGGGGAACTGCCACGCATTTTGTCCTACACGCCTCGCCCAAAGAAGTTGGCCACGCTCGTTCATCAGTATGATGCCCACATTCGGTCTGTATCCGTCTGCATCAATCACGAGCTATCACCTTTTACTATAAGAATAAATTGAATTCATTGTTCCATAATTCGCCCATTCACACAATTAAGACTAATGTTATTTATTGTCTCCAAGGCTACAATACAGGCACTTTAGACGAAATTAAGGATAGGCCGTGACACTCGCAATTTTTGATCTGGATGGCACATTATTAAGTGGCGATAGCGACTACAATTGGGGACAATTTTTAGTAGAAAAAGGCTTAGTAGACACGCAAACCTACCAAGCCGCTAACGATAAATTTTTTGCCCAATACCAATCAGGTACTTTAGATATTCATGAATATCTCGCTTTTAGCCTAGCGCCTCTTACTCAGTTTTCCAGTACGGAATTAACAAAACTGCACAAAACCTTTATGGCTGAAAAAGTGCAGCCCATGATGCAAGAAAAAGCCACAGATCTAATAAAACACCATAAAAATCAAGGTCATTACCTATTAATGATCACGGCGACAAATCAGTTTGTTACAGGGCCTATCGGTGACGCCTTGGGTATGGATCATATTATTGCCCCGGTACCAGAAGTAGTAGAAGACCGTTATACAGGCAAGATAGTGGGTGTTCCTAGTTTCCATGAAGGCAAAGTCATTCGCCTTAATCAATGGCTAAAAGAAACCGGATATTCAATGGAGGGAAGTTACTTTTACAGTGACTCTCGTAATGATTTACCCCTGTTGGAATTGGTTACACATCCCATTGCTGTGGACGCAGATGAAACACTCGCAGAAATAGCAAAAGAGCGTGGCTGGCAACATATCTCGTTAAGAAATTAAGAAGATAAATATTCTTATCAAAAAGAAAAAAATGCCATTAGAAGTCATCTAATGGCATTTTTTAAGTAACTAATGCTTTTTATAGACCCATATTGTTATGGATTCGATAAAACAAGGCTTTTAGATATTCGGTTTCTTCTATAGCAGGATGTACTGGGTGGTCTGGTGCCTGTGTTCCACGGTAGATTAATTGCGAAAAACGCTCTAGCTGACGACTATTACTACGCACAATATCATGCAATCGGCTGGTCTCAAGGTGCATAGAGCAAGAAGCCGAAATTAAGATTCCCCCCTTAGCAACCAGACGCATCGCAAGTTGGTTGGCTCTATGGTATGCCCCTTCACCTGCTTTAATGTCTTTACGACGCGCAATGAACGCAGGCGGATCCATCACCACCACATCAAAACGTTGCTTTTCTTCGATCAACGACTGCATGGCTTCAAATGCATCACCCTGCATAAGATTAGAGCCACCTTCATACTGATTCAATTTCAAGTTGGCATCTACATGGCTCAATGCGCTTTCAGAAGAATCAATAAAAGTCACATCGCTTGCATCCGCTGAAGCCGCTTGTACCCCCCAGCCTCCAACGTAAGAAAAAACATCTAAAACGCTTTTTCCAGAACAAAATTTCTGCATCGTTTTACGGTTTTCTCTATGGTCATAGAACCAACCTGTTTTCTGGCCGTCCCACACTGGCGCTTGAAAGAGCACATCATTTTCTTGTAAGAAGACCAACTCTGGAACCGTACCAAAAGCTTCTTCTACGTAACTGTCTAAGCCTTCGATTTGACGCATCTTGCCATCGTTTTTCATTAGTATGGCAGTTGGTTTAATCACATCTTGCAAGGCTTCAAGAATTTCGTTCTTAATGCGTTCCATACCTGCAGTAGAAATTTGCACTACAAGAATATCTGCAAAACGGTCAACAACTAACCCGGACAAACCATCTGAGTCACCAAATACCAAGCGATAGTATGGCGCTGGATAGGTTAGTTCACGCAGGGACAAAGCAATTTTAAGGCGATGGACAAGGGTCGATTTATTTAATAAAGTGTCGGTACTTCTGCTGATTAAACGTCCGCAGATCAAGGTATTAGGATTTATTGTCGCAACCCCAATAGGCTTACCTTGTGCGGTTTCGACAACGACCTGATCCCCTGGAGTAAATTGTTTTAGTGGGGTTTCAGAGGTATTGACCTCGTTACTATAGATCCATTGGTGCCCAGCTCTAAGGCGGCGATCAGCTTGCCCTTTTAGTCGAATAACGCTCAATTTTTTCACCTAGTGAGTTTAAAAACATCATTATAAATGCTACTGAAACAATTACTATCTATATACTAAATTCCGCAATCACTTAATTGAGTAAAGCTATGTCTACCGACCTAAATACTGAACACATCCAAAAAGTTCTTCGAGGCATCAGCATTCCACCTCAACCTCAAATAATGGTTGACTTACATATGGAACAGGCCATGCCTGACCCTGACATGACGGCCATTGCCAACATCATATCGCAAGATATCGGCCTCTCCGCAGCGGTTCTTAAGCTGGTTAATTCGGCCTACTTTGCCCTACCAATAAAAACCACCTCAATTAATCAAGCCGTTATGATTCTAGGCATTGAGAGTGTCAGTAATATCGTCAATGGCTTGGCCATAAAAAGAGAGCTATCAGACTCTGAAATAATAGGCATGCAAACCTTTTGGGACAACGCCATGGACGTTGCAGCCATTTGCTCAAGCCTTGCTCGGCAAATCGATTTCAAACACTCAGACGCATGCTATTCCCTAGGCCTATTCCATAATGCAGGTATTCCATTGCTAATGGAGCGCTTCGATAATTACCTAGAAGTACTGCAGGAAGCCTATCAATCACCTGATTTTGACCTGACCAATTTAGAGAACGAATCCTTTCAAACTAATCACTCAGTGGTTGGCTATTATCTTGCAAAATCATGGGGAGTACCAAAAACGTCCTGTTATGTGATCGCCAACCACCATAGAGTAGAGAAGCTTTTTACTAACCGTATTCCAGGCGATAAAACCACGCTCACCTTCATGTCCCTGTTGAAAATGTCAGAGCACATTGCAAAAAGTTATCAGCATTTGGGCAAGGCAGCGGAAGACTACGAATGGCAACAAATAGGCCATCATGCCCTTGAGCATTTGGAGCTCACTGAATATGAATTTGAAAACCTAGTCGCCACCTGCCACGAGCAAGGCCTTGGTAACTAAAAAAATAGCCCGTTAAAATAACGGGCTATTTTTAAAACTCTAATCTACATCCAACACTTGGTGTCGCTATTTTGGAAACATCACCAAATGATCCAAATTGACGCTTAAACCTATTTTTTCACCCATTGAGTGATTATGGTGAGAAGAAACAAAGCAATACACTATTTTACCAGACGCCAGTTTCACACGATAAAGAAAGTGAGATCCTCGGAACCATTTGCTAACAATCACCCCCATAAACTCACTATCATTGTCATGAAGAATATCATCAGGACGAACCAATAATTCCACTTCCGTATTATCAGCAAAACCATGGTTTAGCTTGCCTCGAATCGTCCCTAAATCAGAATGAACGCAATCTGCACCACATACCTTTGCGGGAAGAAAATCCCCATGTCCAATAAAGCTAGCGACAAAACGTGTTTCTGGTCGATGGTAAATTTGATACGAAGAGCCAGTTTGATGGATCTTCCCTGCATCCATGACAGATATTTGATCCGCCATAGCAAAAGCTTCCATCTGATCATGGGTCACTAAAATCGCACTCATTTTTTCATGTTTGAGAATTTCTCGGATATCAGGTACCAGCTCTTCTCGAAGCTTGGCATCTAACCCAGAAAAAGGCTCATCCATCAGAAGAAGCTTAGGTTGCGGGGCAATGGCACGAGCCAATGCGACTCGTTGCTGCTGACCACCGGAAAGCGAATGCGGGTAGCGTTGTTCGAATCCCGACAAACCAACCAAGTCCAATAAATAAGCAACGCGCCGCTGCGCGTCGCCTTTACTCCATTCACCTAATCCAAAAGCAATATTCTGACCTATGGTCAGATGGGGAAATAAGGCGATATCCTGAAAAACCATACCAATATGGCGATGCTCAGGGCTAATCATCTGTTGATGATTCGAAATCAACTCATCATCTAGTAAAATCTCACCCGACATCAAAGGCTCAAAACCTGCGATAGCACGTAACAAGGTAGATTTTCCGCAGCCACTTGGACCCAGCAGGCAGCCTATTTGTCCTTCCAACAAGGTAAAAGAAGCACCTTGTACGACGGCACATTTATCATAACCGACTGACACATCGTTCAGCGTGATGTCCTTTAGCGTATTATGAGAAGATAACGAAGCCATATTCAATCCTATTTAGAGTGCTCTATTGGTGAAGAAATAGAACGACTCAATAAAATAACAGGGGCCAAACCCACCAACACTATCATTAAAGACGCTGGAGCAGCATCGATCAAACGTTCATCTGACGCTAGCTCAAAAGCTCTCACAGCCAAGGTATTAAAGTTAAAAGGCCGCAAAACCAATGTTGCAGGCAACTCCTTTAATACATCAACAAAAACAATCAGGATAGCCGTCAATACTGAGCTTTTTAATAGGGGGATATGAATACGAGTTAACACCTTATAAGGGCTTAGGCCTAGCGAACGCCCTGCCATATCCATGCTCGGTTTAATTTTTCCAAGACCATTCTGTACCGCCCCTAGTGAAACCGCCATAAAGCGTACCGTATAGGCAAATAAGAGCGCCACTAAAGTACCCGAAAAGAGTAGACCAACCCTGCCTTCTGTATACTCTTTTACCAACTCAATAATTCTGTGGTCTAACCAAGCAAGGGGAACAATGGTACCAATCGCAATAATGGTTCCGGGTAATGCATAACCTAAACCGGCAATACTCACAGAAATACTGACACTGCGGCTTTTATTTAGGCGAACCGCATAACTCAATACCAAGGCTAAAGCCACCGCAATTAACGCGGCAAGGGCAGCCAAGTAAAAGGAATTCCAAGCCAATTGTAAAAAGCTCGCTCCCGGTAGCTCCGCCTTAAACATAGCCCAATAAGCCAGTACCGCTGCGGGAATCATAAAGCCAAATAGTATCGGCAATAAACAAAACACACTGACCAACAAAGCTGCCCCCCGCTTCAGCTCGATTCGACGGTGGCTGGCTTTCTTCATGCCCGAACCATGATAACGAATACGATGACGAGAATAACGCTCTAACAAAATCAATACCGCCACAAACAACAACAGCATTCCCGCTAATTGCGATGCGGCAGCGATGTCACCAAACCCGTAGAAGGTTCGCAAAATACCTGTAGTAAAGGTGCTCACACTAAAATATTGCACCGTTCCGTAATCCGCTAACGTCTCCATCAACGCCAAGGTAAGACCCGTGATAATTGCAGGACGAGCAAGGGGCAATGCTAATTTAAAAAATGCAGCGCGACTTGAATAACCTAAGGTACGGCTGACTTCCAAGGTATTTTCCGACTGTTCTAAAAATGCTGCGCGACTCATTAAATAAACATAGGGATAAAGCACCAAGGTCAACATAACAATAGCACCACCAAGAGAGCGTACTTCGAAGAACCAATACTCCCCATAGCTCAAGCCAGTTAGGTCACGAATAAAACTCTGCACTGGCCCAGCAAAGTCCAGAATCCCAGTATAGGTATAAGCAATGATGTAGGCAGGAACCGCCATAGGGAGAAGTAGAGCCCAAGACAAGAACTTACGGCCAGGGAACTGACACATGCTAGTCAACCAAGCACAGGGCACACCAATACATAGCACTCCCACTCCCACTCCCAGCATTAAAAGCAGAGAATTAGTCACATAGTCAACTAACACAGTTCGGTAAAGATGAAGCCAAACCTCACCATCACCAATAAATAAATTTACCAACACCACAAAAATAGGCAGAGCTAAAATCGCAGCAATACTAATCGATACTGCTTTCAGCCAATTAAATTTAGCTTTTTTAACAAGGCTCAAAGTGGCATCAGACATGAGTAATTAAAGCCCACCCAATACACAACGTGTCATTTCCAACCACCAATATCCATCAGTTCAACCGCCGCGCGATTATTTTCACCCAGCTTACTCAGAGAAATCGTATCGGCACGGAATGTACCGTATGGAGCCAACATCTCAGGAGCATCAATACCTTTGACAACAGGGTATTCATTATTGATATGCGAATACCATTGTTGAGAAGCCTGATTGGTTAAAAACTCAATCAACAAGGTCGCATTTTCAAGATTCGTTGCCGCCGCAGTTACACCTGCGCCGCTAACATTTACGTGAGCACCGCGATCACCTTGCCCTTGATTAGGCCAAAACAGTTTTACTGTGTCGTAAACTTTTCTATCTTCAGCATGATCACTTTGCCCAAGACGACCATAATAGTAGGTGTTTGCCAGTGTTACATCGCATACACCTGCTGCGACAGCTCGCAATAAATCGATATCACCACCAAACGGAGGTCGAGCCAAATTCGATACTAAACCTTTAATCCACTGCTGAGTTTTTTCATTACCATCAGCAGCCATCATGGAAGCCACTAAAGATTGATTGTAAACATTAGAAGAGGAACGAATGCAAAGACGCCCTTTCCACTTAGGATGAGCCAAGTCTTCATAGGTCGAAAATTCATTGGCGGAGACTTTATTCGGATTATAAAAAATGACTCGTGCTCGTTGCGATAGGCCAAACCAATAGCCATCGACGTCACGCAAATTACTTGGGATATTTTTATCAAGCACATCGCTTTGAATGGAACGCAACACACCCGCTTTTTTAGCACGATATAAACGTCCAGCGTCTACAGTAATAAAGATATCAGCAGGACTCGCGTCCCCTTCTGCTCTTAAGCGACTAAGCAAGGCATCTGCGGAACCGGTGATAAGGTTCACAGCAACATCATTTTCTTTGGAAAAAACCTCCAATACTGGAGCAATCAGGGCTTCTTTACGAGCAGAGTAAATATTCACCTCGCCCTTTGCCATAGCGCCAGTAGATACAAGTAAGGATGAGGTGATCGCCAAGAGTCCAATGCTAAAAAAAGACGCCGTGTTTTTCGTCTTATCCAACCTATGACATTTCAACATAGTATTCATACCCTTAAAAAGTCTTAACAGCCCTGAACGTAAGCAGGCACTTCAAAAAAGAAAGCGAGATCATAAATAAAAGTGATTCTTAGCGTTACCAAAATCCGCCACCTAACCTCGTTTTAAAGGCATGTTTCCGGCAACAATTTATCGAATAAGCGCTCTTAGAATATCAGGAGTACTGAGCTTATCTGGACTGATGGATTAGAAATAAGTGTTCCAACCCATCTATCAGAATCAGAAAGGAAAATTAGCACAACAGGAGATTAAACACTACTGACTATCATTTAATTATTAGCCTAACAATTGATCGAAAGCACCTTCAATGATGAGCGCATCGTCTAATTCATAGATTATACTTTCCGGAAGACCAGCCGCTTTACCCACAGCACCGGGGAACCCCTCACGAACTAGGTCAGAGTCACGCTCATGAGCAATGCAAGCGTTAATATAACAAGCCAAATTCAACACACAAGCTAATGCTTGAGGCTCATCACTACCATCACCAAAAGGATGCTTATGTTCCTGCACCGCAAGACCTAACTGGGGTGGAAACTTCCAAAGATCCATTAACGCTTTACCCGCTTCTTGACTGGTAAAACCAAGCAAGTCCCTTTCAGCCTTTACCCGTCCCATTTTTCGATTCGCAACTAACGTCTGAATTTCTATAGCAAGAGAAGGCTGAGCCAGATGCAACAATAAGCGACCAATGTTGTGAACAATACCAGCCGTAAAAGCCTCATCCTCGGATACTAGGGGTGTACGTTTAGCAAACCATTGGGCAAGCTCAGCCACTCGAAACGAGTCCATCCAAAAATCATTTAGCTTAAGACCATCCACTTTACTCACAGAATTAGCAAAACCAGAAGCGATGACCAATGTTTTAAGCTTTTCCATCCCAAGCAATACAACGGCTTCGTCGATAGAGGAAATTTTCCTAGATAAACCAAAATAGGCAGAGTTGACCATGCGCAGTACTTTTAGCGAAATTGTCTGGTCATACACGACTCTAGAAGCAATATCTGAATAATTCGCATTAGGGTCATTAAAAAGTTGAATAAGTTCACGCACTACATCTGGAACATTTGGTAGCTTATCAGTTTGATTAAGTAGGTCTTGAACTTTCATGAGATTGGCCTTGTACTGTGATAGAAAGAACACTGAGAATATGGCAGTGGTAGTTTTTTTCAAGCGATAAGAATGTAACCTTTTGAAACTAAAAACACATTTTGTATCAATGTGTAAGCAACCCATTCAACCCACAGGCAAAAAGAAGGTAAAACGTCAGGAAAAAGAAGACAATCCTGCTGCACGAGCAATGAGCTTCCTCTTCAAACTTAAGTTTTGATTAAAACGTTTCATTCCCCCATTACGAAGTTGCACAATGAGAGGTTGTTGGGTCGAAAACAACCGCTTAAAAGCCTCCATTCCAGCCGCCATTGCTATGTTATCTAGCATGCGCGCTCGCTGATAACGCCTTAATACCTTACCGGCTCCCAATGACTCCCCCCTTTTATGGGCCTTAGATAAGACTTCAACTAAAGACTTCACATCAGAAAAACCTAAATTCGCTCCTTGTCCAGCAAGGGGGTGAATGGTATGAGCAGCATCACCAATCAAGGCAATGCCTGTTTTTACATAATGTTTTGCATGACGCTGACGAAGCGGAATCGATTGACGAGCAGTCATCACACCCAATACCTCGAAGCGCTTACTCATAGCATAGTGCAGACGCTGGCAAAATGTGTCGTCATCTAATGCCATTAGCTGCTTTGCTTCACTTGGCGGTACCGACCAAACAATTGACACAAAGTGTCTTTCATCTACCGAAGGCAGTGGCAGAAAAGCCAAAATACCTTCTTCACCAAAACTTTGCCAAGCGGTATTTTCATGGCTTTGATGGATTTCTATGGTAGCCACAATGGCTGAATGACCGTAATCCCATTCAAGCGTCTCAAAAGCATTTTCCGTACGCAGTTTAGACATGGCGCCATCAGCAGCAATAACCGCCTGAGCTTCTAATACTAAGCCGGATGACAACACCACTTTGGCTCCAAATTCATCTAATTCATGGGAATCCAAGCCATCATTAAAAAATAAATCTATATTAGTTGAAGAACGAGCTTGTGAAATTAATCGCTCACAAAGCACGGCGTTTTCCACCAAATGTCCCAATTCCGGCATTTTTGTCGTTTGAGCATCAAAATCAATGTAACCATCGCCCAGCCCATCCCAAACCACCATATTGTCATAAGAAGCAACGCGATTTTGAGCAATACCCTGCCAAACACCAGCCTCTTCAAGCAAACTTTTTGATTGGCTCGAAATAGCACTGACACGGGAATCATAAGCAGGCGGCGTAGATAAAGTATAATCACCATGATGTTTATCTACCAAAGCAATACGTAATGAGGATTTAGCAAAAAGTATCGACGCCAAAGCCCCCACCATACCCGCACCTACTATGATCAAATCATACTGCTTAGCCATTCGCTAACTCCGCCTCTTTTATTAGTAATAATTAACGGCTTTCCGCCATCAAAGCTTCAATCTCGTTGATTTCTTTTGCTAGGCCATGGGTTAGCACATAAGGACCCTCAGCACGAATCAGCACATCATCTTCAATGCGAATCCCAATGCCCCGCCACTTTTCATCAACAGACTCATTATCCGCTGAAACATATAACCCCGGCTCGATTGTCAGTATCATGCCTTCTTCAAGCGGACGTGATTGACCAGACAACTTATAAGCACCGCAATCATGTACATCAAGACCCAACCAATGCCCTGTATTGTGCATATAAAAGTCCCGATAAGCTTTGTTCTCGATCAGGGTATCGACATCACCATTTAATAGCCCATGAGCCACCAAACCTTCCGTCAAGGTTCGAACTGCTGCGTTATGACAAGCTTCGTAAGGTGTTCCAACCGTTAACTCTTTCATTCCCGCATAATAAGCGTCGAGTACCACTTGATATAAAGCCGCCTGAGGTTCACTAAATTTACCATTAGCAGGAAAAGTACGAGAAATATCTGCAGCATAGCAACCCAGTTCAGCGCCTGCGTCGATCAATATCAAATCGCCGTCTTCGATCACTGCATCGTTTTTTAT
Source organism: Marinomonas transparens (assembly GCF_016463975.1). Classification (GTDB taxonomy): domain Bacteria; phylum Pseudomonadota; class Gammaproteobacteria; order Pseudomonadales; family Marinomonadaceae; genus Marinomonas; species Marinomonas transparens. Next base: position 23,425 of record NZ_JAEMNX010000019.1, read on the forward strand.
ATAATGCAGCACACAAGCATTGCTGCCAGATGCCACTATATTGCTATACGCAGGCTGACGGGCACCGGATTTCATAAAGACATAATTAAGCTCAGCTTCCAACTGGTATTCATGCATGTTAGGGCGCACCGAGCGCATGGCTTGCTTATGAGCTTCAACACTAATTTGTGCCGCCGCTTCCATAATGGCAATTTCTTCTGCGTCTTTACGTAAACGCATTTCTGCCACCACAGGCGCCAAATCAACAAACTGTGTAGGGGCAATAGCTCCCATTCTTGCTCGACTAGCAAGATGATTTCGCCAGCCGGCAACTTGCTCACGCAGTTTTCCATCGGCAAACAAATACACCAGACTCTCAGCACCATCCAAAGCAGTACAAGCAACCTCATTAAGACTATCTAGTACTGCAGCATCATCAGCACCAAAGTCTTTAATCGCGCCTTCGGTACCAAAACGAAAGCCATCCCACTGCTCCTTTTCGGGGTCTTTTGGCAGAGTCACCAAGGTCATGTCACCCTTGCCATAAATTAAGGCATAGGCACTTGATTCAGGAAAACCGGTCAAATAAAAGAAACTACTATGGGGACGAAACTCATAATCACAGTCATTATTGCGCGTCGATAACTCACCAGTGCGTATTACTACAACACTATTTTCAGGTAGCGATGCCATTAAGCGTTCACGGCGAAGCTGATAAGTTTGCGTCTTAATTTTCATAGATGATCTCTCTCTTCGATTTAGCACAGAAGTCGTTTTACACCCTAGTGCAGAGGATTCTTGTTGTCAGCATCTGGGTTAACATCATGGTGCTCGGAGTACAACAACATGGCCGACAATCTCACGTATTCAACCAATTCCGTCAAATCCGCTTCATTATCATTGTTATCTTCTAGCACCTGCATTTCTGCCTGCATTCCTGAGATATTCGCGAAATCACGAAGAATCTGTTTGGTCTCATCTGTTAAACCATTCTTTTGTCCTGACAAGCCATAACCCGCCAAGAAGCCATGCGCCCACTGAGACAAGGTCACGCCTCTTTCAGAAAGCTCTGCATCGTCATCAGAAATACAAGGCACCAGCGCGTATTCACCATTTTGGTAGAGAGTGAGGGTTGAAGTATAAAGTTCAACAAGAGCTGCACGGCTCGCTTCTTCTTTCCACGCTTCGATATCACAAAACTCAACCACCATGGTCAGCCAGTCTTCTAGTGGTAGAGTGACGCCTGATGCCAAATAGCCACATAACTGACCATGTAATTCAGCAGGCGACGCACTAATGGACTCACTAACAAAAACATCAGCAATCAGGTCAAAGTCCAAGGCATCTTTTAACATTTCTGTAGACATGTAATTTCTACCCATTTCTGTTCAATTTGTTATAAAAAAGAAGCCGCACCTAATGGCGCGGCTTGCTATCTAATACTATGGAGCAGCAGTAATAGAGTTTCAACCTAGCTGTTTCAAACCAGATTCTAAGGTTTGTAAAATCAAAGTATTAATTGTCATCGGGCCAACCCCACCAGGTACTGGTGTATAAGCAGCCACTCGATCAGTTAACGGTGTCAACTCAATATCTCCTACACCACCAGGGTGATAACCCGCGTCAACCACAACGGCGCCGTCTTTGATCCATTCCGCTTTAATGAACTCTGGTCGCCCGACAGCACCAACCACAACATCGGCTTGTTTAATTAGATCAGGAAGGTTCTTAGTACGAGAATGGCAAATGGTCACGGTTGCATTGGCATTCAGCATCATCATCGCCATTGGTTTACCCAAGATTGGACTACGACCAACAACGACAGCATGTTTACCTTCAAGGTCTACTTCATAGGCTTCCAAAAGACGCATGATGCCGGCAGGTGTAGCAGCGCCATAGGCCGGCTCTTGCATTGCCATACGACCAAAACCTAAACAGGTCACACCATCCACATCTTTGTGGGCTGCGATGGCATCAAAGCAAAGACGCTCGTCAATTTGCTCAGGCACAGGATGCTGCAACAAAATACCATGAACATCAGGATTCGCATTTAAATCTTGAATGGTATTTAACAGTTCTTCTGTGGTGGTTTTTTCAGATAGCTCAATTGCCATAGAATCCATACCAACACGACGACAAGCATTGCCTTTCATCTTCACATACGTGGCAGATGCCGGATCTGCACCGACTAAAATAGTCGCTAAGATTGGCGTACCACCGGTACGTTCTTTAAGCTCAGCAACCTGTGCTTGTAATCGAGTTTCGGTTTCTTTGGCGCAAAGCTTGCCATCTAGAACCTGTGCAGTCATTAATGAGCTCCAACAAAATAGAGTGATGTATGAGGGAGCGATATTATACCTCAAGTTAGCAATCGATAGGCAGCTTCAGATAAGATTTGTTGGCAAAAATATCAGCCAAATAAGGCAATACTTTTATGCTAAACGGGCTCTAAATAGTCCACGAGAAGCTGAAGGTTTCGTTGCCCACGAAACTCATTTATATCTAGCTTATAAACCAGCCGCACCTGACTAGCCAATTCATTTGGCCATTTTTCTAAGTCCACAAAAAAACTAATCGCATCAAGCATAATGCCACTATTAGGCTCTCTCACCATGAGTTTTAGATGCTTTTCTCCCACAATACGCTGTTGCAAAACATCAAACACCCCATCAAAGCTAGGTTCTGGGAACGCCTGCCCCCATGGTCCAGAAAGCCGAACTTGCTCTGCAAAACTCAGGCTAAAATCTTCTGCGGAAAGAGCACCATCAGTAAAAATAGCCGCCTCTAGTTGCTCAGGCGTTACCCACTCCGTAATAATGGCATCAAAGGCCAAACGAAAAGCATCATAATGGGATTCTCGAATTGTCATACCCGCCGCCATAGCATGCCCACCAAACTTACTCAGTAACTGCGGATAACGCTTCGCCAATAGATCCAAGGCGTCACGAATATGTACTCCTGAAATCGAGCGTGCAGAACCCTTTAATTCATCTTCCCCCACACGAGCAAAGGCAATCACCGGACGATGACATTTCTCCTTCATTCTAGAAGCGAGAATACCAATCACCCCCTGATGCCAATCCGCATCATAAAAACACATACCATTCGGCATTTCCTGCTCATCATCCAGTAAAGAGGCTAACACTAACTCAGCCTGCTCTTTCATATCCGACTCGATGGCTTTGCGCTCACGGTTAAATTGATCCAACTGTTGAGCATATTGACGCGCTTGATAGGGATGAACCGCTAACAAACACTCAATACCAATCGACATATCATCCAAACGTCCAGCAGCGTTTAGTCTAGGCCCTACGACAAAACCAAGATCCGAGGCCTTAAGACGAGAATAGTCACGATTACCCACTTCTAATAAGGCAAGAATTCCAGCGCGCGCTTGCCCAGCTTGAATACGCTTAAGCCCTTGCTGTACTAAAATACGGTTATTCGCATCCAACGGCACCACATCAGCTACCGTTCCCAAAGCCACTAGATCTAAATAGTCCGCCATTTTGGGCTCTGGTATATGCTGATCAACAAACCAATTACGTCTATTCAGCTCCGCCCTTAACGCTGTCATCACATAAAAGATCACCCCAACACCCGCTAAATTTTTACTGGGAAAAGCACATTCAGGGTGATTGGGATTCACGATGGCATCAGCGGCAGGTAAAGTATCGCTCGGCAAATGGTGATCGGTGACCACCACCTTCATACCATAAGATTTTGCCGCCAGCACACCGTCAATACTGGCGATGCCATTATCTACTGTGACTAACACCGCAGGGGATTTTACTTTTGCTACTTCAACAATTTCTGGCGTAAGTCCATAACCAAACTCAAAACGATTCGGCACAAGATAATCTGGCGCATCCGCCCCCATCGCTTCAAGCGCTAAAATCCCTAAGCTAGTACTCGTCGCGCCATCCGCATCAAAATCCCCAACAATAAGAATTTTCTCACCTGCCATAATGGCATCCGCCAAAATACAAGCGGCAGCCTGCAAATCAAATAATGGCTCAGGGCGTAATAAGTGAGGCAAGCGATAGTCTAACTGCTGCACAGAAGAGACATGGCGAGACATAAACACCCGCTGCAAAGTCGAGGACATATTTCTGGGAAAATCATTCTCTTCGACCAAAATAGGGCGACGTTCTATACGCATAAAAATCTCAAAAGCAGACTAAAATTCAATTAAAAAAGAGAATACCACGAAAGCAAAAGGAAACTCAGCTAGGGAAATCGGATGGAAAAAACCTTAATTGACTTTAGAAAGTAGGAAGGCTAGCCTGACAACTGATGCAGTAACTGCTTTTGCCATGTGCACGAGTACGTTGCTGCATTCTCTGTCCGCATGCCGGCTTACTCAGTCGACATGCGGGCTTTTTATTTCTGCACGACAAGTTTGATTACGCCCCGCCCGTTTAGCACTGTATAACCGATTATCAGCCTGCTTCAATGCTTTATTCAATGACACATCATCAGCCGAGGTAGCCACACCGAAACTCAAGGTAATGTGGAAGCTAAATTCAGCATACACAAACTCATGAGCCTCAACCTTTTTACGTAAGACTTCCGCAAATTCATACGCTTCTTGACCAGAGACGTTACACATAGCAAGTAGAAACTCTTCACCGCCCCAGCGGGAAGCACTGCTATTTTCAGGCATTGATTCCGTTATAAGACGCGATAATTCACTTAAAACATAATCACCAACATCATGTCCATATTCATCGTTTACCGTTTTAAAGTAATCCACATCAGCCAATAACAAATGAATAGTATTAAAGGTACTAACCTCCAAGCGTTGCTGCATTCCCCGTCGATTTAGCAACCCAGTCAAAGCATCCGTTTCCGCCGCCAGCTTCAGTTTTTGTGAAATATCCTTGAGATCTTCGTTATAGCGCGACATGGAATATTCATAAATAGAGGATAAAAAAATCACCACAAAAAATGACATCAGTACTCTAAGTTTTAAACTTACAGGGTAATCATAAGCATGAAATTCTGCCGAGGAAAAAAACATGATAAACACTAAAGCCAGCGTAAAAAGCCCAACCTCGATTAAGCCTCTCTTCATACCATTAAGAAAAAGCGCTATTGCGGGAACACAATACATCCAAGTATGACCTGTGCCATCAACGCCACCGCTATAAAAAAGATAAAGCATTAAAATATAAAGGGGGTAAATGATTAGCCCCCCAGAAAGGATATGATTATGGGTATAACGTAGAATTAAGTAATTAACGACACACAGGAGAGCAATAAAGATCAAAAATAAGCCTAAAAGAGTTTTTCCCTGTAAAAGAGAAGACACACCTAAAGGAAAAGTAAAAAATACGCCGACTATAGCAAATAGGTTAATGACTAAAATTCGGCGAATATCATCAGAAAGAGTGTCAATAGATACGCCTGCATAAAAAAACCTAAGCAATATGGATTTAGGCAGCTCATCCTTTGACCTTAACTCAGTAAACATAGGCGATTTTTTATTTTCCATGCTCTCTCTTACTGCGTAATATTATTAAGGCAACTCAATATCTCATCCTATCTAAATATAGAATATGCTTCACCTATAAACTTATAGCGCTAACAAATCAAAACAAATAAAAAACGCTTATAGATTAGAGGCTAGGGTAAAGCCGTGATAGTAATACAGGAACAACGGTTTCTACCTTTAAAATACGCTCACCTATCTGCACAGATTCCATGCCCATCTCTAACCATTTCCCCACTTCAAATTCATTCCAGCCGCCCTCTGGACCGAGAGCTAACACACAAGGATCTTTGATATCCACAGGGCAAGGCTTTGCGAAATAAGGGTGAGCTAACAGTCCAACCTTTCCTTGTAAAATAGCTGGCAGCTGGTCTTCCACAAAAGGACGAAATCTCGGCACCAATGAACACCTAGGCATCACAGTGTCTTTCGCTTGTTCAAGCCCTTCCATTAAACTCTGACGAATCGACTCGGTTTGTAGAACAGGACTTTGCCAGAAACTTTTTTCCACCTTAGCAGAGTGAATCAGGTACAACTCTTTAACCCCCATAGCACTAATATTTTGCAAAGTACGCTTAAGCATATTAGGCCTTGGTAACGCCATCACTAAAACCATAGGAAGCGGTTTAGGAGGTGATTGGGTCAAACTTATGAAGTGAATATAACCAGGAGAAGTATCGCTTGGAGGCTCATATTGCCCTTCGCCCATTTTGCCGTTGAGCACACCGACTCGGAGAATATCGCCCGACTTTGCCTTAATCACTTTTGAAATATGAGCTTGCTGCCTATCAGAAAGCAGATAGCGACCTTGATCTAACTGGTGCTCAGTATCGAGTAAAATGAGATTCATAAATTAGGTATTTAAAAAGGAGAGAAAGCGACTAGTCCGAAATAGACTAGCCGCTGTAATAGCACTATATTTTTTCAGTGACAAAAGCTTGCACATCAGCAAGGTTGTTTTCAAGAACAGCATAAGACTCTTTACGCTCAAACAAGTCTTTCAAATGCTCTGGCAAACTTGGCGATTCACATGCGGCTTTTTCAACCGCTTCAGGAAACTTAACCGGATGCGCCGTTGCCAAGGTAATCATAGGAACAGCCAGATCCTTCCAACACTGACGAGCTGCTTCAAGGCCGATTGCCGTATGTGGATCTAGTAAATATTGCGTCTGTGCAAAGACATCCGCAATCACTTCACAAGTCTTTTTGTCATCTACCTTATAGCTATCAAAATTCGCTTTAACAAAAGACCAAGCTTCATCATTTAGAGAAACATCCCCCTGATTAAAACGAGCCATTAGATCATCTATCGCAGCGCCATCACGACCATGGGCATCAAACAAAAGACGTTCAAAGTTACTGGATACCATGATATCCATACTGGGCGACAAGGTAACATTCAACGACTGACGGCTCATGTCATTTTCAGCAATCACGCGATGGAGAATATCATTTTGATTGGTAGCAACCACCAATTGATCAATCGGCAAGCCCATCTGTTTAGCCAAATAGCCAGCGAAAATATCACCAAAATTCCCTGTTGGCACAGAGAAAGACACCTTACGATGGGGGGCTCCGACAGACAACGCAGAAGAGAAATAATAAACAATCTGCGCCATAATTCGCGCCCAGTTGATGGAGTTTACCGCGCCTAATTTTGCCCCTTTCAAGAAAGACTGATCAGCAAAACTCGACTTCACCATACCCTGACAATCATCAAAATTACCTTTCACCGCAATATTGAACACATTATCATCAATCACCGTCGTCATCTGACGGCGCTGCACTTCTGACACACGTTCAAATGGGTGCAAAATGAAGATGTCTAAATACTCTGAATGACGGCAGCCTTCAATTGCAGCTGAGCCTGTATCACCAGAAGTCGCCCCAAGAATCACCAGTTTTTCTTTTCGCTCGGCCAGTACATAATCCATCAAACGACCAAGCAACTGTAGCGCAAAATCTTTAAAGGCTAAGGTTGGACCACGAAACAGCTCTAGAATCCACTCGTTGTTACCCACTTGCACCATAGGCGCAACCGCCTCATGATTAAAACCAGCATAGGCATCATTAATCATGATTTTGAAAGCGTCCGCTGGAATATCACTTTCAACAAATGGCCACATCACTTTGAAAGCCAAGTCTTGATAACTAAGGTTGGCCCAAGAGGCTATTTCTTCTTTACTATAACTTGGCAAGGTCTCTGGCACATACAAGCCACCATCATTTGCCAATCCCGCTAACAATACATCCCCAAAAGACAAGGCCGGGGCTTTTCCTCGAGTTGAAATATATTTCATGCTTTCTCTCCTAAAGCAAAGCTTCGACACGGATACGCTGTACAGCACCCGCCACATCGGGCAAAGCTTCAATAGCAGCAATCGCTAAGTTCATATTGCGTTCTTTAACGTCATGGGTCATCACAACTAAAGGCACTAAGTCGCTGCCCTCGCGCTCTCTCTGAACCAAAGATTCAATGCTGATGCCATTGGTTGATAAAATCTGCGTGATATTAGCCAGCACACCAGCCCTATCTTGAATCGTCATATTGAGGAAAAAGCCACATTCAATTTCTTCCACTGGTAAAATTCTCACATCAGACAAAGAATCAGCTTGGAACGCCAAATGAGGAACACGATTAGTAGGGTCGGCGGTTAATGTACGTGCCACATCAATAACATCAGCAACAACAGATGATCCCGTTGGCAATGCACCAGCACCAGCACCATAAGTCAAAGTAGGACCAACCACGTCGCCATGTACCATGATGGCATTCATCACACCATTCACATTAGCTAGCAGCTGTTTATGGGAGATCAAAGTGGGATGAACTCGTAGTTCAATGCCTTGTGCCGTACGACGAGCAATACCAAGGTGCTTGATGGCGTAACCCAGCTGATCAGCAAAAGCCACGTCTTCAGCCGTAATACGGCTAATGCCTTCGGTATAGGTTTTTTCGAACTGTAGTGGAATGCCAAAAGCGATAGAGGCCAAGATGGTCAACTTATGTGCCGCATCAATACCTTCCACATCAAAGGTCGGGTCCGCTTCTGCATAGCCCAGAGCCTGCGCTTCTGCTAACACATCTGCAAAATTACGTTTCTTTTCACTCATTTCAGAAAGGATAAAGTTACCCGTACCATTAATGATACCAGCCAACCAATCAATGCGATTTGCAGAAAGACCTTCACGAAGGGATTTGATGATTGGAATACCGCCAGCAACCGCCGCTTCGAAAGCAACAATAACGCCTTTTTCTTGTGCCTTGGCAAAGATTTCATTGCCATGTTCGGCGATCAGGGCTTTGTTCGCTGTAACAACATGCTTACCGTTCGTTATAGCAGTAAGCACTAACTCTTTGGCAATAGTGGTACCGCCAATTAGTTCAAGAACAATATCAATCTCTGGATTATTAACGACATCAAAAATATCACGGGTAATATCTATTCCGGCAGTATCGCAAGTATCGTTATCACGACGCGCACCGATTTGCTCGATTATAATACTGCGGCCGACACGTCGTGTAATTTCCTCCGCATTGTTACGAAGAATATTAAAACTACCAGACCCCACTGTCCCCAGCCCACAAATTCCGACTTTTACCGGTTTCAAAACAATACCCCACAGAGATAGTTTAATTTTTATAGGGCTCTTTTACGAAGAGCCAAAACTAACTCATTATACCGTCTGTATTGTTCAAACCCAACGAAGAAAAGGCTGAAGACCACTCATGTTTAGTGGAATATTTTGCTATAGCGCTATAACCCTGCCTCTTTTGCCAACTTATCAACAGGTAAATAGCCAGGCAACAAAGAACCATTGGCTAAAATGATTGTTGGCGTGCCTCGTACTCCCACCATTCGCCCCAAGTTAAACTCGTCCGCAACCGGGTTCACACATTTGTTTTCTGGAATGCTTTCTCCTTGCTTTGCTTTTGTTAACCAAGCTTTAGGGTCCTCAGAACACCAGACACTCACCATTTTATTGTAGGCCTCAGAACCAACACCTGCTCTTGGAAAAGCCAAATAACGTACCGTAATTCCCTTCTCATTAAGCGCTGGAACATCGTTATGAAGCATACGGCAGTAGCCACAATCCACATCGGTAAACACCGTAATATGGGTTTTTTCCTGCGCCGCTTTAAAGACAATCATTTGCTCTTCAGGCAAAGCCTCAACCTTGGCGAGCTTCGCCACTTCCGTTTCATTTTCTAGTTGAGTGCCATTAACCTTATACAGATCACCCGCGACAAAATAACCACCATCAGCCGTCATATGTAGCGTCGGTCCAGCTTGCATTTCAACGACATACAAACCAGACGCTTGATGAAATTTGATACTACCCACTTCATATTGGGGAAGGGCTTTTTTTAAGGAAGAGAGCACTTGGGCTTCATCAGCCAATGTAACATTCGAAAACAAAGTCAAAAACGCAGATAAAACTAAGGAAAGAGAACAAAAACGAGAAAACATCGTCATTAGACACCTCAAGTAAAATAAGAAATTATCTACCATTAGGCCATAGGAAAGGGCGTTAGTTCCATACAAAAGAAAGTTAGTGCCATAAAAAAAGGCGACTCACGTCGCCTTTTTTTGATCAAATCAAAATTAACGTTTAGCCAATTTTTCTTTGATACGTGCAGATTTACCAGAACGCTCGCGTAGGTAATAGATCTTAGCCTGACGCACGTCACCGCGACGCTTAACTTCGATGCTTTCAACCAAAGGGCTGTACGTTTGAAAAGCACGCTCAACACCAATACCGCTAGAAATTTTACGCACGGTAAATGCTGAGTTAAGACCACGGTTACGCTTAGCAATTACAATACCTTCATAGGCCTGTAGACGCTCGCGTGAACCTTCTTTTACTTTAACTTGAACAACAACAGTATCACCAGGCCCAAAGGCAGGGATTTCTTTTGTCATTTGTTCAGCTTCTAGCTGCTGAATCAGTTTAGTTTTATTACTCATGGATTTGACTCCTAATAGTATGGTTTCCTACCGGATGAAGGCTCTTCTGTCCGATAAGCTCGCAATTCTTACTCTGCCGAGGTTGAATCTTCAGTTTCGCGAATAAACTCTTCTAACAACTTCTGCTGTACCTTGTCCAACTCAAGTTCTTGCAGAAGGTCTGGCCGGCGCTGCCAAGTTCTTCCGAGCTTTTGCTTTAATCGCCAGCGTCTAATCTCCTCGTGGTTGCCACTAAGCAGCACAGATGGCACAGGTTCACCATTCAATACTTCAGGGCGAGTATAATGCGGGCAATCAAGTAAACCATCAGCAAACGAATCCTCGTCAGCCGATGCCTGCTTACCCAGCACTCCGGGCACCATACGAAATACAGTATCCATGAGCACCATTGCCGGCAACTCACCACCACTTAGGACAAAGTCGCCGATGGACCACTCTTCATCAATCTCAGACTGAATCAGTCGCTCATCAACACCTTCATAACGACCTGCTACCAGAATAAATTCTGCTTGTTTAGCAAGCTGCTGCACACCTTCTTGAGTCAGTGTGCGCCCTTGAGGGGATAGATAAATAACTTTTGCATTGGGCACCAATAATTTGGCACTCGCAATGGCATCTTTGAGAGGTTGAACTTTCATCAACATCCCAGGACCACCACCATAGGGCCGGTCATCCACTGTCTTATGTTTGTCATGGGTGAAATCACGAGGATTAAAAAAATCCACTTCAACCAACCCCGACTTAATGGCTCTGCCTGTTACACCATATTGGGTAATGGCCTGAAACATCTCCGGAAAGAGCGAGATAACGCTAACCTTCACGTTGTGACCTCAGCCTGTCTGTTTAAAATTCTGGATCCCAATCTACCATCATTTGCTCTTGCTCTAGATTAACTTCTAAAACATAAGTGCCTGGGGCATAAGGAATCAAGCGTTCTTCACGATCAAAGCTACCTTCACACGCACGGACAACAATCACATCGTTCGCACCAGTTTCCATAAGTTGAGAAACCTTGCCTAAGAGGACACCCTCTTTGGTTATGACCTTAAGACCTTCCAGCTGACTCCAGTAATAATCACCGTCTTCTAACGCTGGCAGCTCTTTCGCATCAATGTAAATGTCCACACCGCAGATCTCTTTTACTTGATCTCTGTCGTTATAACCCTTTACTGATGCAACCAAACCACGCCCTTGCAAACGTCCTTGGCCAAATTCTACGGTTTTCCACCCACTAGGAGTTTTCAACCACCAATGCTTGTAATCAAAGATCCCTTGCATTGGTTCAGTGTGTGAATATAACTTCACCCACCCTTTAACACCATAAACTGATGTAATGCGTCCAACCACAAGGGCTTGCTCAGGAGCGGCCACCTGTTTTAAAGCAGACATAGCATTACCTCAGTATTAAGCGTTTGTACTAGCTTCTTTAACAAGCTTAGCAGCACGGTCAGAAAGTTGAGCGCCTTGGCTAACCCAGTGGTTTACGCGATCTAAATCGATGCGTAGACGTTCTTCTTGACCACGAGCGATAGGGTTAAAGAAACCCAAACGTTCGATATAACGACCATCACGTGCACGACGGCTATCAGCCACGTTCAAATGATAGAATGGGCGCTTTTTAGAGCCACCACGAGAAAGACGAATAGTTACCATATTATTGGTTCCTTATTGCTTAACGAAACGCCTCTTGCCGAGTCGATTTTTGACTCATACTACAAGAAGGCGGCATATTCTAGTCGATTCACTAGAAAAACGAAAGGGCGAATTGCTCGCCCTCCCACTTAAATTAGCAGTTTTTTTGACACTTCCAATAAAAACAACTAGATAGTGCTATAACTTGGGGAAGCCACCACCGCCAGGTAGGCCACCACCGGGCATCATCCCCCCCAAACCTCGCATCATTTTCTTCATCCCACCTTTGGAACTCATCTTCTTCATCATTTTCTGCATTTGCTTATGTTGTTTCAAAAGGCGGTTCAAATCTTGGATCTGTAAACCTGCGCCCGTTGATATGCGTTTTTTACGAGAACCATTAATCACATCAGGGTTACGACGTTCGACTGGCGTCATGGAGTTAATTAGAGCCTCCATCTGAACAAACATCTTGTCGTTCACCTTGTCTTGAATATTCCCCAGTTGCCCCATGCCAGGAAGCTTATCTAACATGGAAGTCATCCCCCCCATGTTTTTCATTTGCTGAAGCTGCTCTTTAAAGTCTTCTAGATCAAAGCCTTTGCCTTTTTTCAGCTTACCTGCCAGTTTTTCCGCTTTCTCTTTATCAATTTTTTGCTCTGCTTCCTCGATTAAGGAAAGCATATCGCCCATACCAAGAATCCGAGAAGCAAGACGATCTGGGTGGAAAGGCTCTAAAGCGTCGGTCTTTTCACCCACACCCAAAAATTTAATCGGCTTACCTGTAATATGACGAACAGATAAAGCAGCACCGCCACGGGCATCACCATCCGTCTTGGTTAAAATAACACCGGTTAAAGGCAGAACATCACCAAATGCTTTCGCGGTATTCGCTGCATCTTGACCTGTCATGGCATCGACCACAAACAAGGTTTCAATTGGATTAACCGCTGCATGAAGGGCTTTTATCTCTGCCATCATGTCGCCATCAATTGCCAAACGCCCAGCGGTATCAACAATCAATACATCTTTATGGGCCTTCTTTGCATAATCGACCGCATTATTAACAATATCAATGGGCTTTTGCGACAGGTCACTGGGAATGAAATCGACACCGACTTCGCCAGCCAGTGTTTCTAACTGCTTGATCGCCGCAGGACGATATACGTCAGCACTGACTACCGAGACGGATTTTTTCTCACGTTCCTTTAAGAACTTGGCTAACTTGGCCGCCGAGGTGGTTTTACCCGCCCCTTGCAAGCCCGCTAGCAAGATAATCGCTGGACGTGCAGCACGTAAGTTTAGCTCGTCATTGGCTTGACCCATGACGTTTTCTAACTCTTGCTTAACTATCTTAAGAAAAACCTGACCCGGGCTTAAGCTTTTAGAAACCTCAGTTCCTATCGCACGTTCTTTAACCGCAGCAATAAAGTCTTTTACCACTGGTAAAGCAACGTCCGCTTCAAGCAGTGCCATGCGAACCTCGCGCAGCACTTCTTGGATATTGTCTTCCGTTAATTTAGCTCGACCTCGAATGCGATCAAGCGAGGATGTTAAGCGATTCGATAAATTGTCGAACATATTGCCCTCAAATTTTTGGCTCTAAATGGAAAAAACCTATCATCACGGTTTATCCAAGGTGAAATTGGCCCTATTATAGCGGATAAATGATTATCACCCTATACCTTTACCCAGCGGAACCCTTAGTTTCATGACTCAATTATCGCTTTGGCTTGCCTTTATTGTCTGTTTAGCCGCAGGTGCGACCTATTATTTCCGCCCTGAGAGTCGCCACACTCAAAATTTGGGAGCGATAGCAATTGCGCTACACACCCTATCTCTCACCCAAGTATTGCTACATAAAGATGGTTTTAATTTTTTAACCATAGGTATGTTAATTGCTATAATTGGCAATAGTTTGCTTTGGTTCAGCAACCGCGACAAAGACTTATCATTGCTTATCACTGCCGCATTCCCACTCACTGCTATTATTATTGCACTCAACGCCATTAGCCCTTGGGATTTAAAACAACTGCACAGCGCCTCTTGGGGGACCAGCGCCCATATCCTAATTGCATCCGTTGCCTATAGCTTATTCACAGCCGCTTGCGGCGTCGGTATTTTGCTCGCCATTCAAGAATACCAACTTAAACACCACAAACTAAAACAATTGCTGCGAGTACCACCATTACAAGTACTAGAAAGGCTGATGTTCGAATTTATTTGGGCTGCCTTTATTTTACTCACGGTCACCATAGCTACTGGCTACTATTTTATTGAAGATATGTTTGCCCAACACCTAGTCCATAAAACTTTTTTCACTATCGCTTCTTGGTTTGTTTTTGCAGGGTTATTACTCGGCCGACATTTCGCGGGATGGCGCGGCCAGCTTGCGGTTAAGCTGACACTAAGCGGTTTTTTCTTATTAATGTTAGGCTACTTCGGAAGTCAAATTGTCTTACAAATTTTGCTAGTAAAATAAGTCATGTGTGAAAGTCATTTGACAGCACCTTTTTAAGCACTAATAATCCATCTATCCTAATTATTGAGGCACCCCCTTCTTGAACGATGTCCCCTTAGGTATTCTTGCTGGAATACTCTTTTGTCTAATCTTACTTTCCGCTTTTTTCTCCAGTTCAGAAACAGGAATGTTGTCGCTTAATAAGTATCGACTCAAACACCTAGTGAAGAGTAACAATCGATCTGCGATCAAGGTCAGCAAATTACTCGAACGCCCCGACCGCCTGCTAGGCTTAATCTTAATAGGAAATAACTTTGTTAATATTTTAGCCTCTGCTATTGCCACCGTTATCGCGGTGCGCATATGGGGAGACGCTGGCATTGCCATTGCAACTGCCGCTTTGACCATGATCGTTTTGATTTTTGCAGAAGTGACACCTAAAACCTTAGCGGCAATGCACCCAGAAAAAATTGCCTTTCCAGCCTCCTGGGTACTAACAATTTTATTGAAGGTCTTTTACCCTCTCGTCGTTCTGGTCAACATGCTATCTAATGGATTATTACGTCTGATTGGAATAAACGCTGCGCAACACGCCCATGACGCAATGGATTCGGAAGAACTGCGCTCTGTCGTTAACGAAGCCAGCGGTTTAATTCCTGCCGCCCACCAAGAGATGCTTATCTCCATCCTCGACCTAGAAAAAGTCTCGGTGGAAGACATCATGGTGCCACGCAACGAAGTCATAGGTATCGACATTGATGACTCAATTGAAGAAATTATTGAGCAAATTTGCCAAAGCCGCCATACACGCATGCCAGTATATAATGGTGAAATAAACAAGGTCATAGGCATTTTGCATGCTCGCCATGCAGCGACATTCCTACGCGACCCAACACCATCTAAAGCCACCCTTTTAAAAGTAACTGTGGAGCCCTACTTCATTCCGGAAAGCACCTCACTGAACACAGCACTACTGAACTTTCAAAAGGATCACCAGCAAATGGGGGTTGTCGTTGATGAATATGGCGACGTTCAAGGTATCGCTGCACTCGAAGACGTACTAGAGGAAATCGTTGGCGAATTTACGCCCCCTACACTAGACGAAGAAGAAGAAATACAACCTCTAGATGATGGAGCCTTTAGAGTAGAAGGCTCTACTCACATTCGTGAAATCAATAAAACCCTAGAATGGCACCTACCCACTGACGGCCCTAAAACACTCAATGGCCTTATTATAGAAACCCTAGAATTCATTCCAGAGCACCCCATCACCCTCTGGGTCGGACATTACCTCATTGAAATTCAAGAAATTGAAGACAAAGTTGTAAAATTTGCCAGATTACAGGTCAAACATTAAGGAAATGTCATATGAGATACTGCCCAAACTGCGGACATGCTGTCGATATGCTTATTCCTCTCGGGGATAACCGTGAACGTGCAGTATGCCCAAGTTGTGATCATATTGATTATGACAACCCTAGAATAATCACAGGGACCATTCCATTATTTGACGGCAAACTGTTACTCTGCAAAAGAAACATAGAACCACGCTTAGGCTACTGGACACTGCCAGCAGGCTTTATGGAAAACCAAGAAACCACCAGCGAAGGCGCATTACGGGAAACACTGGAAGAAAGTGGATCGGTAGCCATCTGCAAACAAGCCTTTAGCATGATCAGCATTCCTCATATCAATCAGGTGCATTTGTTCTATCTTGCTGAATTAGAAAGGGAAGACTTTCACATCACAGAAGAAAGCTCTGAAGTTGCCCTATTTGAGCTAGACCAAATTCCTTGGGATCAACTGGCCTTCGGCAGCGTCAGTAAGACATTAAAGCTCTTTCTCGAAGACCATAAAACAGGCCTGTACGGCTTCCATGAAGACACTATACTCATCGACTCAGTGGCTGAATAAATTCTTCGCCAGCACACGTGAGAAACTAAAGAAACAAGCTCCTTAGGCCTTCCGTCAAATCACCCTACCAAAAACTCGCTTGCTCTTGGCTCTGGGGTAGCACCAATTGAGTTTGATAATTGGGCAGCAACACACTTACCTTCTCGTCTAATTGGGCCGCCAAAGTTGGTGCCGCAATATTATCCGATGAATGCACAAACACACTAGGCGTTAAACCTTCAACGAGCCATTGGGAGAGCTTCATAGCCCATTGATCGAGCCATATTTTGTTACGTGGCAAATCTGGATGCCCAATAAAGCGCACCACCGGATGCTGTGCCGTTGCTACTGGGTGGCAAGGCACCCGTGGCTTTTTCTTTTGTGCATCCACTAAACTCTCGCAATAAGCCTCGGTTGAGAATACGGGACGAGAGTCCATCACTACGCGATTAACCGAACGCTCAGACAAGCCAGTCAAAAACCGCCCTTCGACATTAGTCTTATCAAAATACGCCAAATGCCGCACCTCTACAGACAAGGGAGTCGATAAAACCCACATATCACAAAGAGCGAGCATCATATCCATAGTTCGCTCGTCACATGTAGCGGGAAATTGCAGCATGGTAGGCCCCAGCTTTAAGGAAAGGGGCTCAAGGGACGCCATAAAAATTTGCCAATCTTGAACCACCTCAAACCAAGATCGCTCAGCCAAACGGTGCGTCACTGCTTGCGGTGCTTTGAAGCTAAACTGAAAATCATCACTAACCGCGTCATACCAACGCAATAACTGACCTTGATCGACCTTAGTATAAAAGGTACTGCCCACTTCCACCGTAGAAAAAAATTCAGAATAGCGGCCAATTCTTTCAGCCGCTGGCAAAGCAACAGGATACAGCCAATTCAACCAAGCTGGATGCTGCCACTGGGCCATTCCATAATGAATTTTCATAGGGGTACAGGGCGGTATTCAATGCTATCAATAAAGTAAATTTTCTCTCCTGCGGACAAACGGATCACCACCTCATCCCCTGCCTGCTTTTTCAATAGCGCCTTCGCTACTGGGGAATCAATACTGATGTAGGCAGGATCATGATCTAGCTCATCTGGCCCAACAATACGATGGGTACGCAGCTCACCCTCTTCATCCTCTAAGGTCACCCAGGCACCAAAAAAAATTTTCGTTTGGTCTGCAGGCAAACGATCAACCACAACACAAGCATCTAACCGCTTTTCAAGATAACGCACTCGACTATCGATTTCTCGCAACTGTTTTTTACCATAAATGTATTCGGCATTCTCTGAGCGATCACCTTGAGCGGCTGCCTCTCGTACTGTTTCGGTAACGGCTGGGCGCTTTTCTTTCCACAAATACTTCAGTTCGCTCAATAAGGTTTGAGCACCTTCTTGGGTAATATAAGCGGACTTTGGCGCAGCAGGGGGACGATATCGACTCATAAATTGAAGCCTAAAATTAGAAACAAAAATGCCGCTAAACTTTCGCTTAGCGGCATTAACATTATACGAAAAAACTAAGACTCTTGTTTGTGCACATGCACATCCATTTGTGGATATGGAATACCCACACCCTTTTCATCAAATGCGTATTTCACCTGCTCTAGCAAATCTGCACGAACTGTCCAGTAATCGGCAGAATTCACCCAAGGACGTAAAATAAAATTCACCGAGCTATCTGCCAGTTCGGAAACGGCAATAACACACTCAGGCGCCTTCAAAATACGCTCATCTGCAGCAACAAGGTCTTCCATAATCTGCTTGGCCAAACGAATATCAGCATCATAGCTGATGCCAACAACGAGATCCAAACGACGTGTCGCCTCACGGGAGAAGTTGACAATTGAACTGCCCATAATAGACGAGTTAGGAATGATAATGACTCGATTATCTGGCGTCTTCAAATAGGTATGAAACAATTCAATTCGATCTACTGTTCCCATTTGGCCTGCGGCGTCAATAAACTCGCCTGAACGGAATGGGCGCAACAGAATAATAAGTACACCAGATGCAAAATTCGATAACGAACCTTGTAGTGCCAAACCGACAGCCAAACCTGCCGCACCCAAAATAGCAATAAAGGAAGTGGTTTGAACCCCAACCTGACCCAATGCCATCAAGATCACGCCTGCAAACATCAAGGCGTACAAAATACTTGAGGTAAAGCCCGCAACTGCTTTATCCACAGAAGCTTTTAGCATCCGCTTCTCACACCATTGAGAAACCTTAGAAGCAATAAACTTACCGACAAAGAAAACAACAAGACCAACCGCTAGGTTAATGACAATATCTGTCAACAGAGGCATCCACTCCGCTCCCTGGTCCAATAACGTATCTATCTCACCCATAACCACTCTGCCCTTTTCGATTTCATTTAAAAAGTCAAACCGTATAGTTTGACTTGTGTTGCCATTCATCCAATAACATTTCTAACTGACGAATCCCTTGCTTATTAAAGGAAATACACTGCTGCCCATTAATCAAACAGGTCCCTTTTACGCAGGATTCATCAATCAAAAGGCACTTTTCACGTAACGTTTCTAGCGCCTCGTTATCCCGAATGCTCATGCCGACAAATATATGCCATTCTCGCTCTGGCAGCACCCCCTGAATGGCCTTTGATAACAAAACAACACACTGCCTTTGGGTCAACCTATAATAGGGTACTTTAGTTTGATGACGAACATAAAACAGCGTCAACCCCAACAAGAGCAGAAAAAAAACGCCAGCGGATATCAGTATTTGCAACAACATTATGACAAAGGGTAAGCCAACAACGCTACTTTCGCTCTATGCAGATGCCCCTTATATTCTGCCTCGTAAGCATCCATTTCATTACAAAATTTTACCTTAGCCATCTTCGGCAAACTCCCCCACTGCTCATGGGTTGGGATATGCTGAGTTTTTTCTTCAATAATATAGAAAGCAACAATATCCTCATGGGCTGACAAATCAATGCTCAGTTGATCCAATAAATTTTTAATTCGAATACTCGCTTCAATCCAGTTCAATTCATCGGTCCCCGCCACCTTTAGCAAAACCTTAATACTATCGATGCGTTTTTGGCGCTCCTCACGTAAACGCTCTTCTCCTTCACGAATTTTGTTTTCTCGAACGCGACTTAATTTCAGCTGATGAAATATAAAACCTATCGAAATAACCATCACACCAAGAGCAAGAAACAAGGCAATGAGAAACGTAGTAACAGACATAATCTACTCAATAAAAAAACATACAGTTAGTTAGAATAAGAAAACTCATTCACCTTCAAAATTTCAATAAAGCAATCATACAAATCTGGTGTAGAGACCAACAAGGCATTCCCATTTATAGGCTTAGGCCAAGCATTTTTTTGCTCTTCATAATAACCCACCTTAGCCCCTGCCTCCTCTGCAATCAGAACACCAGCCGCCATATCCCAAGGTTTAACCGTCTCAAAATACGCATCCAACCGCCCCGCAGCGACCCAACAAAGATCTAAAGCCGCCGAGCCATTACGACGAATATCTTGGCATTGATGCAAAACACGAGAAACGCGTTCCACCAGAGGCACCAAGGCGTTTTTTTGATAAGGGAACCCAGTTGCCACTAAAGCACTTCTTAAATCAGTCCCACCTGAGACCCGCAAGGCTTTGTCGTTACAAAAAGCACCGCCACCTCTCAAGGCCCAAAAACATTCATTAAGAAAAGGGGCATTAACCACACCAAGAATTCGCTCTTCGCCAATAAAGAGTCCAATCGATACCGCCACATGAGCATGTCCATGGGCGAAATTCACCGTGCCATCAATTGGGTCAATAACCCACACTGGTTTATCACTCGGTCGCGCCTCAAGATTCAGGCTCGGCGAAGACTCTTCCGACAGAATCAAATGAGAAGGGTATTTTTCAGCAATACTTGCGCACAAATATTTATCTACAGCAATATCGGTTGAGGTGACTAACTCATGATCCGACTTATAGTCACGAACAAAGCTAGACTCTTCTCTGGCCTGCTGAATAATACGGCCAGCCTCAAATGCCATGTCCTTGGCAAACGCCAACCACTCAGAATATTTTTTAGGCATTCCAGCACCTCACACAAGCATTATAGATTAAGCAAACCTAGCGTTTAGCCAGTTCGAAATATCGACAACCTGATCTGGGCAAACAGAATGAGGCATATCATAGGATTGGTATTCCACTTGAAAGCCCTGAGCTAATAGTGCCTCTCTTGCTTGGGTCGCCAAACTTGGAACAACAACAGGATCTTGAGAGCCATGATGAATTAAAATAGGCGCCTTGCCATTCACACAATCTGCAGCACTAGGCAACGTATGCTTGTTAACCAAGTAGGTAGATAAAGCTAACACACCAGCTAGCGCATACTTTGTTCTCAACGCAAGTTGGTATGCAATCACGCCACCTTGAGAAAAGCCAGCCAATACAATACGCTCAGGAGCAATGCCTTGATTTATTTGATCAACAATCAAGGCCTCAACCTGCTCACATGACTCATCAATATTCACCATATCGACCTTACGATCTATGCTCATTTCATAAATATCGTACCAAGCGCGCATTTCCATTCCACCATTAATCGTGACCGGTCGAACTGGTGCATGGGGAAACACAAAACGTACTTGCAATTCAGGCTTCAAAGTTAACGCCGGAACCAAAGACTCAAAGTCATGACCATCAGAGCCAAGGCCGTGCAGCCAAATAACCGCAGCATCTGGCTGCTCACTCGTTTCAACTAATACAGAAGGTAACAAATTGGTCATTCCTCATACTCCAAAAAAATAGGCTATAGCAAATCGCCATAGCCTATCATACTGACACTAATTTGTTGCTTCCCCCCAAGAAATCTACCGCTAATGCTCAACAGGGAAGCGAACTTCTGTAACCTCTTGGTCCTCATTAAGTGTAAACAATACATCGGCCTTTTCTGGCATCACATTCAGCATATGCTTAGTCAGCCTTTCATAATGCTCCATAAAGCCTTTCAACTCTTCCGGCGACATCACCTTCAGATCAATGGTATCCAACAGAACACCATGAATGTCGTTAAGGTGCGCCTCTAATAAACGCTCTTGTTTATTACGCCACTGATACACAACCTCATAGTTCGGCGCCTGCATCCACGCCATAATATCAATATGTGAAAACAGCTGTTTATATTCATTCACAAGCAATTCATTGACCTTATTTCGCCAAATGCCGTCTTTATCTCTTACTTCCTCAAGTTGATTAATAGGAATATCTAAACCGTCGCCCATCGACGGCGCTCCAACACACCAACCTTCGAATAACAAAACATCGATAGGCCCCGCAACCTCCTGCCATAAATGCACAGGCTTTCGTTCATCAAGCGATTTATCAAAACAAGGCAATCTCATTACCTCGCCGTCTTTCAGGTTTTTCAATCGATCAAAAAGGTTTAAAGCGAGATCTATATCATGGGTTCCTGGTGCCCCTCGAGTCGCAAAAATGGGCGACGTCTTATCGGCAAACTGAAAACGATCCCCTCTCGTACTGTATAAATCATCCAAACTAACAACCACACAATTTAAATCAAAGCCCTTTACTAAAATCCGACTGACAACTGTACTAAAGGTCGTTTTACCGCACCCTTGAGCACCGCCAAGGCCAACAATCAAAGGCCCACGACCAGACTTTGATTTATTACTCAGCCAGCTAGCGAAAGGCAAATATAAATGCCCTAGCTGGTCAATCAATGATGAGTTGGCATACAGTTTTTTTAAGGTTTGCTCTACCTCAAAGCGCAATCGATCAGCCAAGGGACCAGGCATACCTGGACCCCACTTAGCTAAGTCTCCACGTTGTTTTAACATAACACACCCTCCGCGTTTGCTTTCTTAAACTATAGCAGGCAGCATAGAAACTGGTTATTTTTTAAACTATTCAAACAAAAAAGAAAGCTGCAATGGTGCTGGTGGTGACAAACGATAGCCGACACCAATCAATCTCACTGGGCGCTGATACCTATCATAAGCCTGTTTTAGCAAGTTCATAAAAATCTCATGAGATAATTTATTCTTAATAGGTTGCTCTATCGTCGTTTGTTTAAAATCATCAAACTTCATTTTGAGATAATACTTACTCAGCTGCGCCTCAAAATTCCGCCCTTTCATACGTTTCTCCAAATCTGCCAGCAGCATAGGTAAAGCAACGCAACATTCATTCAATCCTGCTAAATCTTTTGCAAAAGTATGCTCCACTGAAATACTCTTTCGCTCTCGGGAAACACTCACAGGTCGGTCATCAATTCCTAAAGCGTACTGAGAAAGCTTAAACGCCATACTACCCACTTTTTTTTGCAGTACAGAAAAGTCTATTTTTTGCAGGTCTGCACAGGTAAAAACATTTATTTCGGCTAACTTTTCCTGAGCCACCTTACCCACACCGGAAATACACTTCACTGGCACTTTTGAAATAAACTCAAACTGTTCATCTGGCGCTATAACCGTTAATCCGTCCGGTTTATCCCAATCGCTTGCCACCTTAGCAATAAACTTGTTCGTCGCCACACCAGCAGACACGGTAATACCTACCGCTTCCAAGACCTTAGATCGAATCTCCTGAGCGATCAGAGTCGCACTACCTTGATGCGCCGACGAATCCGTCACATCCAAATACGCCTCATCCAATGAAAGAGGTTCAATCATATCAGTGTATTCTTTAAAGATTTGATGCATCTGTTGGGAAGCAAGGCGATACTTTTCCATGTTTCCATTTAGAATACGCAAAGAAGGACAAAGTCTTTTGGCAACAGAGGTTGGCATTGCAGAACGCACCCCAAAGGTACGAGCAACATAATTCGCAGTCGATAAAACCCCTCGTGCATTAGAAGGACCACCTATGGCAATAGGAATATCTTTCAAACTAGGGTCATCACGCATTTCTATCGCGGCATAAAAGCAATCCGCATCAATATGAATAATTTTACGCGGCAAAGACATAAGATTTTGACTTCATAGCTGTATAAAAACACAGTATATATCTTTTTTAAAACACCTCCACCCTTCATAAAAAAAACAGACATGCATGCCTTCCATTTTTCTACCTAACATGGCAAATAATCAAATAAATCAGAAGAATACGAGTTAAAATCTAGATTTCCACTCAAATGCACAGAAAAAAACAGTTTTTAGCGCATCAAACATGGACGCTAGTAAGCAAAATAGTTTACATTTTCTCTATTAGAAATAAGCACCTAATATTAAAGGTGCTTTTATTAAAGGCTATTTAAATTAAAACGCCTTAATCAAGACAAACAACCAACTCTTGTCGCAGTAACGCAAAGTACGAATAAAATCAAAATCATCAGATTTTTTCGTGCACAGGGGATTAAAAGGTAAGGATATACTCTCAAAGGGTGCAACTATGACATCAATCATGCGAATTCTTTCAATAGCCATAGGCGCAATAATTCTTACTGGTTGCCAGAACCTAATGCAACAACCTATTGACGACCCACTTTGTACAACCGTTGCCCCTTGTAAAGGAGACAACACCATAGGTGGATCAACATCACCTTACACACAGGCTGGTGCTTTAAATGCCAACAATACGATCGCAGTAATCAAACAAGAACCCATCATCATCAATGCCACTGGCTACGCCGCTATGGTTACCAGTAAGCGTTACTCAAAATCTCAAGCACGCATTATGACACTACGCAGCTCAATGCTTGATGCCTATCGTAACTTATCAGAACGAGTTTACGGTCTAAAAATTGATGGCTCCAGCTCGTTAAGCAATATGGTTCTGCAAAATGATGAATTAAGAACCTATGTGGATGCCTACCTAGTCGGGGCAAAAGTCGTATCACAACGAGAACATGAAGACGGCACCTTTGAAACCGTGGTTGAAATGGCACTACAGGAAAATTTCCGCCAATGCATAAACTCACCTCACAGCATACAATCTGATCCGAACTGTAAAATCCAACCCGGGTATCGTGCTATTAATGTACAAAACGAAAGCCCAACAACTAACTTTTATAACATTGAATGATGCCACCTCTGTTCAAACAGCTACTGCTGATCACTTGCTTATTCGCCATGCCGCTAATCGCTTTAGCAAAAAGCGTTGACGCGGTAGGCGAAGCAGTAATCTACGATGATGACCTTGTTGATGCCCGCTACCGGGCAACTCAGCAAGCCATCAAGCAAGCTGTGCTCGAGTCCAGTGCAAGAGTACGAGTAAAAGACGAGCTACGTAATGGCGACCTAGACTCTAGCCTCGAAATTCGCAGTGAAGCACGCGTTCAAAAAGCACATATCATATCCGAAGTCCGCAAAGGTGATTTTCTTACTGTCGTTGCCCGCATCGATGTCACCGCAGATTCTCAATGCAGTACAGGTGCAACAAGCTTCTATCGAAAAACCGTCGGCATTACTGGTTTCGAGCTACAAACCCCACAACAAGCAAGCCTTGGAGCACTCAGCAATATCTCCAGAGAGCTACCAAAAGACCTAGCCGCAGAAATCAATAAAAAGGGCTACCTAAAAGCATTAGCAGCAACAAATATCGCCATTTACCCAGACATCATCAACGCCCCATCTTCTACCAACACCAACGGATCACTAACAAACGTCACCCAAATTGGCGAAAGGTTAGGAGTGCAATACATACTCAGTGGCATCATTAGAGACATAGGGGAAGTTTACTTAAGGTTCCCTAACGATAAAAAGACAAAAGAGGCCGCCGACCAAAAAACAGATAAAGAAAGAAACTTTGTGGTCGACATATATATCTATGATGGCTTTAGCGGTGCATTACTTTTTGAAAAACGCTACTCGGAAGTAGGCAACTGGGATATTTCTGATCATGCCAGAGTCGGTTTCGGCAGCGCTAAGTTTTGGACTATTCACTATGGTAAAGTAGTCGATCAAGCTCTAAAAGAAAGCGCATTAGATACTAGTGAAAAATTACGCTGCCAACCCTTTATCGCGAATATCTTTCGCATTGAAGGAAATCGAATTCATATATCTGCAGGTTCTTTGTCAGGCATCAAGCAAGGAGATAAATTTAGCGTTTACCGACGCTATGAAGTCTTTGATAAGATGCAAGCAACACAAACTCAGCTTAACAATGCCAATATCAATGTTACAATAAAACAAGTACAGCCAAACTTTTCAATCGGAGAACTTGTTGTTGACGCTCAAATACTTAACGTTCAACAACAAGATGTTGTGATCGCTTGGTGATTTTTATAGCCGCGCCAATAAAGCGATATTTTTACCTTTAGGATTAATATAATGAACAACGAATTACTACACCACCTAGAACAACGCATCAATGAAGCCGTAGAAGAAATAGGCTCTTTGCGTAAGAAGGTGGCCGAGCTTGAAATGCAAAACTATGAGCTCAGTGAAGAGAAAAATGAAATAAGCAATAGCCTTAACCAAACAAAAGAGCAGCAATCAAACTGGGAATCCTCACTTTCTCAGATGCTGAACCGCCTTAATCAAATGGATGATAAGCCATGAAATCACTCTTGCTTGCAGCTTTAGTTCTCGTTAGCGCCCATGCGTCAGCAGAAGGTCAAATTGCGAGTTTATTTAGCTTTGAATCTGCAGCCTCCCGCCCAGATGCTGACAGCGGAAACACCCCTTCCAGCAATGTTACCTCTATTGTCAATGCTGGAATGGAGTTTACTACACCGCAAAATATTGCTGTTCATGGCGGGGCTTCATTTATCATCGGCGAAGAGTTTGAAAGCGCAATAAATGTAGGCGTTCGTTTTTATAGCTCAGCCCCCGCTTTTCAAATTCTCCCTAACGCCCCTATATGGTCCTTTATTGGCGGTAGCGTGTCCTTTTTTGACGAGACAGTCTATTACCCAGAAGCAGGGTTTCGCATAGGGATATCTAATGTTTCAAGGCTAGATGTGTTTGTAAAACTATTAACCAGCGACAGCGACACCTATAACAACCATGTTATGGTTGGAGCAGGGTTAACATTTTAATTTTCAAGATGAAATACATGCCTTTTCTGATCGTCAGCTTGCTAATAGCATCTATTTATATTTGGCGGCAAAATAGCAACATAATACCCGTTACTCTACCCAGTGAAATGCAGCGACAAGAGATGATTGGCACCGCAAATACATCAAGCATCTCTCTGACTCCGTTATAAAATATTTGAGCCTTGTTTTATGGAACAACTGATTGCCCAACTCGAAGCAAAAGTGAACCAGCTAACTGAGCAACTGAAAAATGCTTACGAGGAAATACAGCAATTAAAGGGTAATAACCATGGCGCCATTGAACACAGTGCGTCAATGGACTTACTGCAACATATGGCTGATCGCTCCACAGAAGATCAAGTACAACTCTATATCGAAGACTCACTTAACCTTTTAGAGACAGCATCAGCCCCTAAACAAGCAGCAAAGGCAAATCCAGTTGAAACCCAACTTAGCTTTGACTTACTGTATGAATCCGCTGCTAGCAGCACCACATCCACGACAACAGAACAGACTGATTACATGACCATACAAGAAACTGAGCTTAACAGCTTACCAGAAGCACAAAATGACAAGTTAGTGGACAACATCTCTAGCACACAAGAAACAAATGACGGCCCAATAGACGACATAGCGACATTGACGCCCGAACAAAAAAAGCGCCAAAAGAACCAGAAGAATAATCGCCGCCTCATTAAGATGCTTGAAGATCGCTACCCTAAAGCCTTTGACTGGAATCAGCCAAAACCCCTGAAGGTCGGTATAGACAAAGATATGGTATTAGATGAAGACTTCAATGCCAGTAAGCAAAAACGCGCCCTAGCAGCCTACACACGCTCAGACCGCTACAAGAAGTGCTTGCTTTCAGGCCAACCTAGGGTCGACCTAGAAGGGGTTGCAGTCAATAATGAGCCTGCCTTACCCGCAGCTATGATACCCAAGAAAGAAAAGACAACCTTTAACAGACCAAAGACAGATAAATCCGCTCGTCCAAAAGGCAAACTTCAAGCAAAACCAAAAGCATCAAGGGCACAACAAACCACCCCCTCACGTAAAAAAGAGGACGATGTTTATAGCAATCTATCCACTGAAGAGCGTATGAAAGCGAAACTTGAAAAACTATTAAATAAATCCTAAAAAGTATTTACATAGAATAGCGCGGCATATATTATGTGCCGCGCTGCTGTGGAGGGGTTCCCGAGTGGCCAAAGGGAGCAGATTGTAAATCTGCCACGAAAGTTTCGGTGGTTCGAATCCACCTCCCTCCACCATTAGCATTTTTCTTTATAGATCAAAATCTTACCCCATAATCCCTATCGCACAATAAATTAACCTAGAACAAGCAATCAGCCATATCTCAGAAATTCACACACTTAAACTAGAAACACATCAGGCACACCTTCATCTAAATTCTGCCACCACCAAAACACTTCAACATATAGCATTCAAAAATACAAAACAAAGCCATCACTAGACCAAATACCATTTCGAATAATAGACGATAGACGATAGACGATAGACGATAGACGATAGACGATAGACGATAGACGATAGACGATAGACGATAGTAGAGAGCTTAAGAAAAACTTAAATAGAGGGAAGGCTTTAAAAAGAGAGAATAACAAGGAAATGGTGGGTCGTACTGGATTCGAACCAGTGACCAATTGATTAAGAGTCAACTGCTCTACCAACTGAGCTATCGAGGAATGAATCAGATTTTTTAAGAATAAAGAGCTGCAGAGATAGTTGGTGGGTCGTACTGGATTCGAACCAGTGACCAATTGATTAAGAGTCAACTGCTCTACCAACTGAGCTATCGAGGAATGAATCAGATTTTTTAAGAATAAAGAGCTGCAGAGATAGTTGGTGGGTCGTACTGGATTCGAACCAGTGACCAATTGATTAAAAGTCAACTGCTCTACCAACTGAGCTAACGACCCAACTATCAGAGTAATGGGGTGGACGATGGGGCTTGAACCCACGACCGCCGGAATCACAATCCGGAGCTCTACCAACTGAGCTACGCCCACCATTACTAGGTGATCAATAAAATTGGTCGGAGTAGAGGGATTCGAACCCCCGACATCCTGCTCCCAAAGCAGGCGCGCTACCAGACTGCGCTATACTCCGATGGCTCCTCGAACTGGACTCGAACCAGTGACCCAATGATTAACAGTCATTTGCTCTACCAACTGAGCTATCGAGGAACTAATTTTATTCTGTTCGCAACAACTTCCAATAAGGAAGATGGCGGAGGAGGAGAGATTCGAACTCTCGGTAGGCTATTAACCTACGCCAGTTTTCAAGACTGGTGCATTAAACCGCTCTGCCACCCCTCCGTTGCGAGCGAGGTGTATATTACTGATTTGAAATTTCAGTGCAACATTTTTCTGAAAAAAAGTTAACTTTTTTCACTAACATAGCCCTGTTCAGGGGAAGTACGTATCCAGACATTAGAATACCAATAATAGTGCTTACCTGAATAATCCGGCATAGTGCAGTTAATTCGACCACGACCGACACCAAAAGGCTTTTTAGCTGTCGCTGTTACCTCCTTTTCAGAGATCCATTCCAGGGTCGCTTTTCCCTGGCCAGACACATAGCAAGTTAGGTCTTTTAAACGATATTTTCCCTGCTTAAATGTCAAGGTAATAGCAACAGGCTCATCTGTAGCAAAGTCCCCGCCCGTCATTTCATATAGTAGCGGCATAGGTTTCGAGTTTAGCTTCGTTTTTAACGTCGATAACTTTGAATAAGCCCCAGATGCAGGAAAACGAGGCAAGTTTTCAAAATTAGAACCTGCATTCACTACACCAGACTGCTGACCAAAAGCCATCATTCCCTTTTCCTTAACAAGCTCACGAATCGTGTCATTAGATTCGCCGAAAGGGTAAGCCAACATCTTTGGAGAAGAGTCTAAATTTTTAAGCAGTAAGGCTTCAACTTCATCTAGCTCATTGCTCATACGAGACAACCAAGCTTCATCCGTTTCGCCCTTTATTTTGCGCAGCATATAAGGGTGTCTAACAGTATGATTGGCAAATACTCCTCCCGATAACTGCATTTCCTTCATCTGTTCCCATGTCAAATGCTTACGCATATGACGCTCAACCGGTTCGGTATTAATAAAAACAGTGAAGGGAAAATTTCGTTCTTTCAAAATTGGAAAGCCTGCTTGATAAATACTACGCCAAGCATCGTCAAACGTAATAGCAACCGCTTTATCTGGTAATGCTTTATTCGCTTTTAGGTCAGCAAGAGCTGAAGCAAGATCAACCACCTTGAAGTTAGCTTCTTTAAGATAATCCATATGTTCGGTGAATTGTTCTGGCGTCACAGAAGTAGAAGACGGTGTACTCGAGTTTACATGATGGTACTGAAGCACTGGCAAATAATCCTGAGCTTGAACAAGTGCACTTGTACTCAACGCCCCCAACACAACCCCATAACGAACCTTTGATAACATACCCTCTCCTCTTTGCTTGATATTTACCCTCATTCTACGCGACCAAGGCTCCATCTGGCCACCTAAGGAAGCACACCTCGATGAATGGCAATTACTATCTCTGTATTTCCCCAACACAACGCGACTATTATGAACAATGCTTCAGGTATTCTAGGGGGATAAACTGAAATAAATTCAGCCCGAGTTATTGCGTCCAAAGGATGATCGCGTTAGCGTAATTCTTTCGGCCCAAAACAGAGTATTGGCATGTTAGAAATTGGCACTCAAGTGCACCCTTACCCTCACCAAGATGCACTTTATATATTACTTCATCGCAATCAGATTCTAATCGAAGGTGACAATCAATTCCTCATCCCTTTTTCACACTTTCAACCTAACAGCAACATGCGCCCCGTGTTTTGTGGCCAATGGCATGGACAGGATGTGTTCACCTGTCGCTTTGACTCCATGCCTAAAGGCTTCAAGGAAATAAACCTACGCGATCTACTGTTTCTACAGGATCAAGATAATTACATTCTCTTAAGTCGAGCCCATCAGTTGGCATCATGGGACAGAGACCATCAATTCTGTGGACGCTGCGGCACGGCAATGAAAGACAAGCATCCTAAAGAACACACCAAGATTTGTCCGCAATGCAACTTACGTCACTACCCTCGTATTTCTCCTTGCATCATTGTTTCCATTCGAAAAGACGACCAGATTCTCCTTGCCCGTGGACCTCTTTCTACAAAAGGCCAATACAGTAATATTGCTGGTTTTGTTGAGGCAGGAGAAACACTAGAGCAAGCGGTTGCCCGCGAAATACGTGAAGAAGTAGGCCTTGAAGTCACCAACATTAGCTACACAGACAGCCAACCTTGGTCTTTCCCCCACCAATTAATGGTAGGTTTTTTTGCTGACTATCTAAGCGGCGACATCACCCCCGCCCCTGGAGAAATTGAAGAAGCTAATTGGTATCCTATCGATAATCTCCCTCACACCCCCAACCTAGTGACTATTTCTGGCCAGCTTATTCATAAACATATTGCGCGTATAAAAAGCGGCAATTAAAACACCTTCTGCTGAGCACAAAAAAGGGCGGTCAAGTCCTCTACAAAGGGCTTAATTGCCCCTAATTCAACATCAAAATTACACTAGGGATTTGCCTGCCCTTTATCTATACTAGCCGTCCTCTAAGTACTGTAAAACGAGAATAGTGTGGACGATTTACTAAAATCAATAAAGCAAAAGGTACGACCATTAATAGGTCAGGGTAAAGTCGCAGACTACATCCCGGCCCTCGCCAATGTCGACCCAAATCAATTTGGCATTGCTATCTATAGTAACGATGGCGCTCTGTACCATACAGGTCAAGCCAATAAGAACTTCTCCATTCAAAGCATCTCAAAAGTCTTTAGTTTAACACTTGCCATGAAGCATTATGGCGAAACTATGTGGCAACGGGTTGGGCGCGAGCCATCAGGCAACCCTTTCAACTCATTAGTACAGTTAGAGTATGAGGAAGGCATTCCACGCAATCCCTTTATCAATGCTGGCGCCCTTGTTGTTAGCGACATGAATCATTCACGCTTTGCCACCCCCCATTACGCCATGCGAGAGTTTATCCGTCGACTAGCAGATAATCCAAAATTGCGTTCAGATAAATCCGTATCAAACTCAGAATATGAATTCCGTTCCCGTAATGCTTCCATGGCCTACCTGATGAAAGCCTTTGGAAATTTCGAAAACGATGTCGAAGCAGTACTACACAATTACTTTGATAACTGCGCCATGCGCATGAATTGCATTGACCTTGCTAAAGCCTTTAGTTTCTTGGCGAATAAAGGCTATTGCCGGCACACTGGTGAGCAGGTCCTGACTCACCGAGAAACCACTCAAGTTAATGGGTTGCTCGCCACCAGCGGCCTCTACGATGAAGCAGGTAACTTTGCTTACCGTGTTGGCCTACCGGGGAAAAGTGGTGTCGGCGGTGGAATTCTTGCCATAGTACCCAATCGCTTTTCTATCTGTGTTTGGTCACCAGAACTCAATAAGGCTGGCAACTCTCTCGCGGGTATGGCGGCATTAGAAGCGCTTTCCGAGAACATCGGCTGGTCGGTGTTTGGTTAATTTTTAAAAGGAAACGTCGAACATAAAGAAGGGCCAAACGGCCCTTCTCATACGTCATCTAACACTGAACACTTAATCTGTAATAACCCGATAGCAAGGTTCATAAACACTACCTGGTAACTTCATCCTCTGCTGAACGACAAACGCCTGTAGTAGCGCATCTAATTTTGCCAGCAAGGCTTTATCGCCATGAATTTCAAACGGTCCGTGCTCTTTAATATAAGCCACACCTTGTGCTTTTACATTGCCTGCCACAATCGAAGAAAAGGCCCGACGTAGATCCGCCGCCAACAAATGCGTATCTTGATCAAAATGCAAATTAAGCTCTCGCACTTTTTCATGGGTTGGCTCAAAGGTATGTTGAAATTCTTCTGGAATAAACAACTTCCAGTTGTAATAAAACGCATCATGATGAGCCTTACGATACTGACGCACCTCTTCCATACCTAACTTCATCACTCGCGCCACTTCTACCTCATCGTCAATAATAATGCGGTACTTGTTCTGCGCTTCTTTGCCCAATACATCGCCAAGAAAGGCGTGAATTTGCTCAAAGTAATCAGCACTTCCTTTTGGCCCAGTGAAAACCAATGGAAATGGCACACCAGCATTTTTAGGATGTAATAGAATACCCAAAATATAAAGAATCTCTTCCGCCGTTCCTGCACCGCCTGGAAACACCACAATACCATGTCCTGCACGAACAAAAGCCTCAAGACGCTTTTCAATATCTGGCATAATAACCAATTGATTCACAATAGGGTTTGGCGACTCTGCGGCAATAATACCCGGCTCGGTCAAACCAAGATAAACACCATTTTTTACCCGTTGTTTAGCATGGGCAATAGCCGCCCCCTTCATCGGCCCCTTCATGGCTCCCGGACCACACCCAGTACAAATATTCAATTCGCGTAAGCCCAATTCATGACCTACCCGCTTAGTGTAATCGTATTCATGACGAGCAATAGAATGCCCGCCCCAACAAACGATCATATCTGGGTGCTGTATGCGACGAAATACATTGGCATTACGCAATAATTCAAACACCACATTGGTCAGTTTATCTGAACTGGCGTTTTCTAAGCCACGGGCAAGAATGTATTCATGATAAGTAAAAATAATATCTCGTAATACACTAAACAACATCTCCCGCACACTGCTGATCATCTTTCCATCAACAAAAGCACTGCCCGGCGCATTTTTTAACTGTAACTTGACGCCACGTTCTTGCTGTACGATTCGGATTTCAAAATCATTAAACTCTTCCATCACGGCTTGCGGATCATCAGAATCACTGCCGCAGTTTAAAATCGCTAAAGCGCAACGATGGAACAATTCGTGTAGGGAGCCAGAATCTTCTGACATACGAGAAATCTCATCTTGCGATAACATTTCTAACGAACCTTTTGGTGCGACTAACGCATCAACGCGATCTTCATACTGCATAATCGCTCTCCTTTTCTCATTATTTAATTGTCGTTAACTAATACTGGTCATGGACGCCACTTTTAGCAAGTTTCAACCATGAACAAAAAAAGAATAGATGGATTCAAATCAATTATTTAGAAGGCTCTTTAGAACGCAGTGCCTGATAATAATGCGACTTCATTTCAATTAGGCGACTGTAGGTACGACGAAATTCAAACAGTAACGCCCCGTTCAAATACAAAGTACCCAAGGGCACATCGGCATTCAATAAAAGCACGACCTGATGGTCATAACATTCATCTACTAAGCTAATAAAACGTCGTA
The DNA here is from genome assembly GCF_016463975.1 of Marinomonas transparens. Lineage (GTDB taxonomy): Bacteria > Pseudomonadota > Gammaproteobacteria > Pseudomonadales > Marinomonadaceae > Marinomonas > Marinomonas transparens. The sequence goes on from NZ_JAEMNX010000019.1 coordinate 57,168, forward strand.
CCGAATCATCATTAATACTAAGCGAAACCATGCGTTCACCAGTCTGACCAGAACCTATAGCACCATCTTCCGTACCTCGTGCTTTAATCTGCTCAAATGGCTCACTACTCAGTTCCGGAATTCCCGTCACCATAATATAAGGGTAGTGTTGTGCTAGCTCGATATAATCCAACGCTGACCTCGGCCCATCGCACAAATCATAAAAATCAAACCACGCCAGATTACCTGATGACTGAATCACATTGATAGAACGATGACACACAGACAAAGCCTGTTGAGACACAGCACCTTTTGAATATTGATCAAATAGCATCGCCATATCCCGCTCATCTTGCACAAAATAAATTGTACTAAACCCCGCATGACGAAGCCTATGGTCTGCTTCACCACTAAGATGAATACTAACCAGACGATTCTGTAGCAAAGCAATCGAAGGCTGAAAACGCACTTTTTCTAACTGGTCTTGAAAGAGATTCTCAATCGCAATATTAGAGGTTGCCACCAAAACCACCCCTTCCTCAAATAAGGCTTCGGTCAAACCACCTAACAACATAGCATCTGCTATATCTGCAACAAAAAACTCATCAAAACATAACACCTGACATTCTGATGCTAAGCGTTTCGCAATGGCTTTTAATGGATTTTTCAGCCCAAATGCCAGATTCAATTCCTGGTGCAAGCGCGACATAAAATGATGGAAGTGAAGCCTCAAACTCAGCTCTTTTGGTAAACTCTCGTGAAACAAGTCCATCAAAAAAGTTTTCCCTCGGCCTACATCCCCCCACATATACAAGCCTTTGACTTGACCCCTAGCCTTTCTTCTCTCTCCCCTTTTTATAAGCTGATCATAAATACGCTCCAACTCAAGCAAAGCAGATTGCTGATACTCATCATAGGTCACAAGGTGTTCGTTTAATCGAGTTTGATAAAGTTGCAAAGGTGATGGCATAACGAAAACAGCTACCTATTTATAAAAAGCCAATTTGAAGTGCTTTAAAGCCAAGGCAAGGAATTTAAACAGTCTCAGCACGAAGACGCGCGACAGGACGCTCATCGATTACAAAATGAATCAGCGCCGTAAGCCAAGCAATTATGCACGCTGCCCACCAAACAACATCGTAAGAGCCAGTTACATCATATAAATATCCACCTAACCAAACGCCACTAAAAGACCCCAGTTGATGGCCTAAAAACACAATGCCATATAATAGCCCCATATAACGCAGACCAAACATTTGCGCGACTAAACCAGAGGTCGGAGGTACAGTTGCCAACCACAATAATCCCGTCGCTATTGAAAAAATGTACACAGACCAAGTCGTCATTGGAAAGATCATAAACGCGGCAATGACCAACGCTCTCAAGGCATAAATCACCGCCAGCAACTTCTTCTTCGAATAGGTTCCAGCCCAAGAGCCCGACAACAAACAGCCAAGAATATTAAACAGTCCAATCAACACTAAACTGACCACCGCAACATCCGCTGAAAAGCCCTGATCAGACAAAAACGACGGCATATGAACGGTAACAAAAGCCAACTGAAAACCGCAGACAAAAAAGCCTATTACCAAAAACCAATAATGTGAGTGCCCTTTCGCTTCCCGTAACGCTTCCCCCATTGTCTGAGCCACTTCCTGTACGACAGTGCTATTTCCACCTTTCTCTTGACGAAAAGGCCCCGCCAATAACACCATCATCAAGGCACACAATGCCATTAATATGAGTGCATCACTCCAACCATAGGCCGCAATAAAACTTTGAGCGACAGGAATAACCAGTAACTGTCCAGCCGACCCAGCCGCGCTGCCTAAACCTAACGCGAGAGAGCGCCTTTCCGGTGTGACCATACGCGCCATAGCAGGCAGTACCACACCGAAGCCAGTTCCCGCAATGCCCATCCCCATCAAGACACCCGCCCCCATATTGAGACCCAACGCCCCATCAGCTGTAGCAGTTACGTACAAACCAAGTGCATATAATGCCGCGCCAATCAAAAGTGTTTTCAGCGTTCCATAGCGATCAGAAAATGCACCAGCAATCGGCTGAAACAACCCCCAACATAAGTTCTGTAATGCTATAGCAAAGGCAAATACTTCACGCTGATAACCGAACTCCTGTGAAATAGGTACCATGAAAAAGCCCATCGAAGAACGTAGACCAAAATTCAACGCCAATAATAGACAAATAAGAACAACTGAAAGACTGAGTAATTTCACCGGACGTGACATGAAGGTTTTCCTAGAAACAACAAGAGATATTGTTTTATATTATTCATGACGTGTTGATAAGTCGAGTAAGACTTAGGCATAAAAAAACGCCCAAGAAAACACTTCAAAGGCGTTTTAATAAGCTAAAAGGTAGCTAAACTAAGGAACCAAAGGCCGGTAAAGCCCTACAACTCTATCTTTGAAAGTCAGCGTTTTAACCAGTGCTTGTAACTTTTCCTGCGTTAACCCAGAAGCCAGCTCGCCCATTTCATTTAAATATCTTGCGTCACCATAAAGCGTTTCACTCAATACGAGACGGTGCGCCAAGGTGGCATCAAAGGCATTTTTTAAACGGGTTTGCTCGACATCCACAAAGGCATCATGAACTTCATTGGCCCAATCTTCGGTCACCATATTAGATAATTCGGATAACGCCCTCTTGGTCATCGCGGCCAAATCGCCTAATCGAGTAGGAGAGCTCGAATATTGAATTGTTAACTCAGCACGACCTGTGTCCTTGTTGTGTTCCAACCCCACTCTGACACTATAGACCCCCTGTACTTCACCACGAAGACGCTGCTTCAATTGCGCTTCCAACCGCTCTCCCAAATACGTCAATTGAAGCGCAGCAATGGGCGACCAAGGCATAGATTGATACGCATACAATCGATATTCCGCTTTCGGTTCATTATTCAGAGCTAAGTCGAGAGTAGATTCACCAGCAAGCTGTAGGAAGGGAGTAACGCCATTGGCTTCACTTTGATTTACCAACGTTCGTGGAATGCTCGCAAGATAAGTAGAGGATAAATCTATTATTTCCGCCTCAGGTAAACGAGACACCACAAAATAGTGAACTGGTAAGCCCACTTGTTTCTGTCGAGTTTTCTCAAGTTTTGCAAGGGATAATGACGTCAATATCGGCATGGTTGGTGTCATACTAGTATCACCAAAACGCGTTTTGGCTAAGCGCTTATAGAACACCTCGCTCGGACGAACCGCGGTAACCTGAGCGCCTCTTTTTAAGCTTGCCATAACGCTATCGTAAACATCAGTGTCAATTTTCGGCATCACCTGATTAACCCAATAAACCCCCAACAGTTTCTCTAGTGCGCCATCATCAATCACACCTCGATAAGCAAGGCTTTGCGCCTTTTGCTTAGCAGATAAAAACACGCCATTAGTACGCCGCCATTTCTGGAACTCATCATCTGTCCAGCCATAAACCCCTGTGGCTTCAGACATTTGCAAGGCGATCTGCTCCGCCCATGTCGAGCCAAGCTGCACATGATAGCCTGCGGCCGAAATCGCTGTGAAATGGCTCTTTGCATCGCCCTCAACCCTATCAATGCCATAACGTTCAGCTAATACCCTAGGATCAAGCAAGGTTAACTTATCACCATTTGACAACGACCAACGGGATAAACCTAATGTTGCCTGCCTTGATAAAAGCGCCACAGAACCGTTTTTATCAACAGAGGGCAAAGTTTTTTCAGCCACTTGCGGCGCTGTCTCCAATGGCGCTAAATCATCCGCTCGCATCTCGTCAAAAATAGATTCAATGGCGCTAATCGAGCCAACCTCTATCTCTTTTCCTGCCACTGCTTGACTATATAAAATCCGATCTTTCGCCGCTAACCACTTGCGCAGGCGAGCATTAACATCTTCTAAGGTAATCGTTTTTAGCACCCGCAACACTCGATCATTGCTTTGCTCTGGGTCATACAATATTTTGTCTGAGGTAACCGCCTCCACCATCTTCAAGGACCAGATAGTTCCTCTACTTTTCGCAGCAGCTTTATTGCTCTCTGCTTTATCTTCAACCTCTTTATAAATTTGATCAAAATCTTGCTGTAAAAAACCATGCGTTTCAATACGTACCAGCTCTTGGATAAGCGACTCTAACCCTAAAGCATGAAAACCTTCATCCACATTCACCGAAAAACCTAAAATGGCAACATTAGGAGACACCGTTCCTTTGGTACTTGATAACGCACGAACATGCTTAGGCAAGACCTCCCGCTGGCGACGAATTTGTTGCGTTAACAGACTTCGCGCCATGTAACCTATCAAACCACCGCGCCTTCCCTCATCGGTATTGGTGGTTTCACTTGGAAAACGATATAACAACGCCACTCGGTTTATTTTACTGCCCGCATCCTTCAATTGACCTATTTTTAACGATTCATCTAGGATAGGGTCTTTGGGGTGTCGTTTTGGTAAAGTTCGAGAGGGCTCAGCGCCAAAAATAGCTTTAATTTGCGCTTCTAATGCGTTTGTATCCACGGGGGCAAACATAACTAACGCCATGTTATTTGGCGCGTACCAATCGTTATAAAAGATTTGTAACTGTTCCGCTGGTGTCTGTTGTATAGACGCTTGAGTGCCAATCACAGGACGTTCTGGGTACAAGGAACCGACCCGTAGCAGAGCTTTTTTATTTTCATTAATGCGCGAGCGATGGCTTAACTTACCACGCCATTCTTCCTGAATGATTAAACGCTCTTTGTCTAAAGAGGCAGCTTTGATCTGAGCATGAAATGCAATCTGCTGATAAATATCCAGTATGCTAGTTAAACGATCTGGCGTGGTATCTCTCAGATTCACCATATAGCGTGTGTTTTCGCTGTTCGTCATAGCATTGAAATCACGACCCTGCTTAAAGCCCATATCGGTAAAGGCTTTGCGCACCCCATTCGGCAACCCCGCACTTTCATGGAACACCATATGCTCCACCATGTGCGCGACCCCCAATTGATTTTCTTCTTCATCAATAGCACCTGAAAGCACCACCAAATTCGCCAGAGTTAATCCTTTAGGGGCGTCTTTTTCTTGTCGTGAATCAAAAAGATAATAACGAAAGCCATTATCCAAGGTGCCATGAACAATGCGTTTATCCCAACCTAGTACACCACTATCAGCTTGCGCTGACAAAGAAAACAAAAACACACAGACTAGGCCAATAGAATTAAACCAGTTGCGATAAAAATACGTAAATACAATCATAAGGAATCACTAAATAAAAATGCAGGCGCTCTAGCGAACACCTGCATACAAGATAGAAAAGGGAGTAAGAAAATCGCTTGTTAGAAACGCATACCGACGTCTAAGCTAAATGAACGCCCAAGGGTGTATGAAAACGTTCCCGAACTAGTGGATTTATCAATATAATCATCAAATACGTTATCTACTGATATTTTTATATAGCCATCGATATCTTTAAACAACGAAGGTGTCCATGTAACTGCCGTATCTAGGGTAATCAGAGTATCAAAATCCAAGTCCTCGTATACATCATAGGTACCCGTTAAATCAGTATAGTTTTCTTGAGTATCTTGGGCAATTTTGCCACCTGAATCAACATTAATCGCGTTGTCCCAAACCAGGTTCCAGCTTGGAATTTGAGTTTCCGTACTAAAGAACACACTAAAAGGAATATTAAAATCCCAACGAGGCAGTTGAGACTCATAAATGACATCACCTTTATAATAAATTTCATCAGAACTTACTTCATCTTCATAAGCAACATCGCTAAGAGAGTTCGATTCGCTCTTTTGATGGCTGACCATAAACTCTAAATGTGTCAGCGTAGACCCTAAAGTAATAGGTTCACGTGTTTCTAGTTTTAATGAAACCGTATCGGTTGAGCTACGACCGTCATTAGAGTAGTAATCCAATCCGTCCTCGGTCTTATCACGAGAAACCTGATCGCGGGTTTCACGATTGACGTATTTAAGAGTTGCATCCATTACTCCCAGCCTTTGCTTGACGATAAATGACAACTCATCAGAATAAGGCGTGTCTAGATCATAATCGTAAAAAGAATTATCGGTATAAGTGGTTTCTCGATTCAGAGTACTATCCGTATTATAGCGGTACATAGAACGCCATGAACGCAAAGTACTGTTCACTTCATAACGGAAAAAATCACGTCCATAATATCGACTCGTTCCAGCAATTGCTTGGGTACCTTGATCACCAAAAACATCCCACATCATAGAGGTTCGAGGTGATAAATCAGTATTTTCTAAGGTGGAGCCGTAATCAACTCGAGCCCCAAAATTATAGGCCCAATTACCTATACTTATTGTATCTTCAAGGTATGCAGCGACAGAATGGCTTTCTTTTTCAAATTTATTAGCCTCGATAATACTGTAAACTCTCAGATATTCATCACCGTAATCAATCACCCCATCGCTGTTGTTATCAGCGCACCCGCTGTTAATACATTGATAGTTTTCATTCACAATGTCGCCATCAACTTGGTAAAATTGCTTTTTATAACCTAACTCAATACCAGTGTGCAAAACATGTCGATAATCGCCGACATTAAAGGCATTTTGCACCCAATCCAACTTAAATTCTGAACGGTTCTGCTGCTGATTTATATCACCATAACCGCCTGAATAGGGCCAATTACCATTATAATAATCGACATAATGATAAGTATAGGTAGAGTCATCAGAATCTAACGCGTCTTTTGCTTGGTCATAGGAAAGTTTCGCTATCAAGGTGCCCAATGGCGCCTTATACGTTGACTTAGCCACAATTCCTGCTGCTTGATGAAGTTTAACAAAGGAAGAATCGTAAGATGCATTAGTAATTCCATCATGATAACGATTAGCGTAAAGCATCGAAACAGTAAGATGAAGGTCTTGGTTTGCGTCGTAATCAAAACGCGCATTCATATTATCAATAGTATCGTCATAAGCTTTACCCTGCTTGCCATAGATGCTACTACCAATATTCTTCACATAGCTTTGATCAAAATTTGATCTACCTCGTGAAGCCGTAAAGGTCATACCAAGCTTGTCAGTAATACCCTGAGCGCCCGTTATTGTATACCTTTGCTTAAGAAAGTTTGGTGTGTACTCTCCCTCAATAGAGTCACCATCATTCATCTCCTCTACCAAGGAGTCATCCACATGCATCTGGTCCCATTCATCTCTCGAAATACCATACTTAAAGGATAAATAGTCTTCACCGTCATAACGCTTTAACTCGGATTCAATGACCCCCCCAAGAAAACCACCAAATTCAACCGGTATGTTGGAGTCATAGACAGTCACAGAACCCAGTGCTTCGGGGTCAACATAATAACTTTGAGATGAACTGCCTGAGAGCATGCTTAAATTCGTAGGCGAAATTGGATTAGAATAAGTGTCCTCAGAATCACCAGGGTTTAAATCATTATTGGCCGACATTCCGTCGATAATAAATGAATTTTGATAATGTGATTGACCATTAATAGATACTTCATCTGGACGCATACTAGCGCTATTGGCAGAAGAGCTGGCAGAACGGCTATAACGCACAGAACCATTCCCTTTTAACAGATCCGTTAGGTTTGATGTATCACCTGCCATGCTTTCAATTTCGCTCGCACTTATGACATTTTTTCCTAACGTTGTGATTTCTCTATCAGCTCTTACCAATAAAGGCGACATGGTAATACCATCTTCACTTTTGGTGACAATATTAGCGTCAATCAAGACAATGCTATTACCATCGCCTTTTTTATAAGACAAGCCTGTGCCAGCAAGGAGTAAGTCCAATGCTTGCGCGGTGGAATACTCGCCTTCAAAGCCAAGTGTGCGTTTACCAGAAAGTAACTCTCCACTACCACCTAAAAACATCCCCGACATGGCAGCAAAAGAATTCACGGCTTGCGCCAAGGAACCGGCTGGAATTTTATAATAATGGCTAGTCACAGCGGCCGACTCTGCATAGACGATAGGGGTCGTTAAGCCGCCGGCAAAAGCGATGCTCGCCGCCAGTAACGTTAAGGTACTACGACGTTTAATAAGCCGTATTGAAGCATTAGATGACATAAGAAGATTCCGTAATAATAATGGTTCTTACTACTATTACCGAGTGAGGGGTAGAAAAAGGGACATAAAAAAATACTTTTTTATTTTTTAATTCTAATTGAGACCTTTGCACGAAGTCGCGAGCAAAGCCAAGACGAGGCAAAAATAGACGAAAAGGCGGAGTTTATGGGTTATAAATGAGCACTTTGAGTCTATTTTTAACAATGTATTGGAGCGCACAGTAGTCGTGCAAAGGTCTCTAATTAAGCCGCAGAGATGCTCGTCCACCAAGGTAAAAGGCGCTTAATTCGAATAGGAAAAGCATTTTCCAGCATGTCGAATACTAGGCTTGCATCCTGTGCTGGATAAGTGCCAATTACCCGTAGCGAAGCAATGCTAGGGTCAAGGTTAATGTAGCCATGACGATAGCGCCCGACTTCGGCCACAAAATCGGATAGTGTCATGTCATCTACGACCAATAGGCCTCTTGTCCAAGATTCATGAATCGCCGAAACCGAGGTTATCTTATCCACCAAGGTGTCGTTAAAAACCACCTGCTCTCCCGCTCGAACCTCAATCACTTGATGAGATGCTAACGGAGCAAGTGATATCGCGCCCTCATAAACGGCCAAAATCGCCTGTTGATTTGCAAGATGCCGCACGCAAAAGCGAGAATTTAACCCTGTGGATGTCAATATCGCCTGCTCACAAGCAATGCTAAAGAGGCGGGAATCAGACTCGCCATTGACGGCCAAAAAAGCCTCGCCTTCGAGTAAAGAAAGCTGCCGAAGAGTCGAGGTGTAAGTACGGTTCATTGCGCTATTGGTATTGAGCCACACTTTAGAACCATCATCTAACTCAAACTGGCTGACTTCACCAGTCATGGTATGGAAATCAGCAGACCAAGCCGTCACCATGGATGGAAGCGGTGTTTGCTGCCATCCCAACCAGCCTAAAGACGCTATTCCAGCCATGCCCATCACCCCTTTCATCAATTGACGACGACTGACTTCTCTAGTCTGACTACTTGATAAAACGTGCGCTGCGGATCGATGCACATTTTGTCCCTGAAAAGCAGAAAACATCGCCCCCACGGATTCAACCTGCTGCCATGCTTTACGATGCTCCGCATCGGCTTCAAGCCATTGTCGCCAAGCTTCACGCTCAGCCGCTGAGGCCGACTCATCAGATAAAACAGCAAACCACTCTGAAGCCGTTTCTAAATGAATAAAATGCGAGGGTTTAGAGGATGCCATAAAATAAAAGTCTATTGATCAGATTGCAGTAAAACGCATTGCAACATAGCCTGTGCCATATAGCGTTTAACCATGCGTTCAGACACCGACAAACGTTCGGCAATATCTCGGTACGTTAAACCGTGTACTTGCGACAAAATAAGGGTATTCGCTACTTTTTTGGGAAGCTTAGCGATCATCTCGTCTAATTCACAAAGTAGCTCTATCATTGAAGCAGAATGTTCAGCAGAGGGAACATATTCTTCTTCCCTATGGGCCAAAGACTCCAGCCAAGCTTGCTCAACTTGCTTTCTACGCCAATGGTCAATGTACAAACCTTTAGCAATCGTGCTGAGAAAAGCCCTTGCCTCTCCTATCTTAAAAACCGAGCTTGGCTTCTTGAGTAAGCGAACAAATGTATCTTGAGTCAAGTCTGCCGCTAACTCATCACAACCTAACTTTCTACGAATCCATCCTGTTAACCATTGGTGATGCTCCACATATAAATCACCAACTTCCTGCGTTACTCGCCGTTCAGGATTCATCGGTCGAAAATACCCCGTATCATCTATAGAGTTTGAAGAACGGACAAAATAACTCAAATGATAATCAATATCAACAAATAAGCTAATAACATACGACGTAATATTCATTAGCTTACAAGGACCCTCATAAAGTAGTGAAGGCACCGCCTTTGGCGATGGCTTTTTGATAAGCAGGCTGCGCTTCAACCTGCCTAATAAAACGTGCAATATTAGGAAAATCTGACAAGTCCAGACGTGTACTAGATGCTTGCAGTGGAAAACTCATTTGAATATCGGCTGCAGTTAACGCATCACTTACAAACCAAGTATGTTCACCAAGTGTTTTTTCAATAAAACTCAGCTGGGGCTTGATGCGCGGCATGATAAATCTTTCTTGAACCTTATCGGTTAAGGCTTTAGCAATCGGTTTAATAAAGAAAGGCATTGGGTTCTTTGGCACCTTCATCATCACTAGCTTCATCACTAATAACGGCATCAAAGAACCTTCAGAAAAATGCAACCAGTAACGATAATCTAGTAAGTCTTGACCCTCGCTTGGTCTTAACCTTTTTTCTGTATCATATTGATCTAAAAGATATTCAATAATGGCGCCCGATTCAGCAATAGTTAAATCACCATCCGTAATCACTGGCGATTTTCCTAATGGATGAACCTTTTTCATAGATTCTGGAGCCGCCACCGTTTCAGGGTCACGCTTATACTCGACAATCTCATAATCCAACCCAAGCTCTTCTAATAACCATAAAACACGCTGAGACCGAGAATTTTCTAAATGATGTACGGTAATCATATTGTCTCCTTACTGTCTGGTTTGGATATAATGTAAGCGGAAAAGCATCTTAATGCTTTATACCATAAGCCAGGAAACAAAAAGTAATAAATGACACAGCCGATAGCAATTTCCTAAGGAAGAAGCCTTCTTGCCCCAGCAATTACTCTTAGATCGCCCTAATAGCCTACATTCATGTAGACACTCTAAAACTGGGGCTGAGTAGTCTTATTTACACCTTCTCTGTCTATGGGTTCCATAGACGATGATAGCGCTGATTGCTTATTAATAACTCTTGATGCTTACCACTGGCACATAGTTCACCGTTTTCCAACATAACAACTTGGTCGGCGTCGCGCACTAGGCTTTCCCGATGGGCGATCATAATGAGGGTTTTGTCTTTTTTCAGTTCCTGTAGCAGTGCGAGGATGTGGGTTTCATTTTTCACATCCAGTGCCGAGCTTATTTCATCCAACAACAGTATTTTTGCATCTAACAATAATGCTCTTGCCAAGGACAAACGCTGCCTTTCTCCACCGGATAATAGGTTACCCGACTCCCCTAAATGGGTATGGTAGCCCTGCGGTAGTCGGCGAATAAAGTCGTCGCACTGGGCCTGACGACAGGCCTTAAAAACGGCATCTTCCGTTAAGCCATCTTTCATCATGAGTAGGTTGTTCATCACGGTGTCGTCAAACAATTGTACGTCTTGACTGATTAACGCCAGTTGGCTGTATAAGCCGTGGTCGCTAAATTGTTCTAGTGATGTATGGTCTAGGAAAATCTGTCCACTTTGGACAGGCCAGAGACGGGCTAATACATGCAATAAGGTGGTTTTACCCGCCCCTGATGGGCCGACGATGGCGGTTAAGGTGCCTTTTTTAGCTGTGAAATGAATATTATTAAGTTGTTGTTTGGTGGATTTTTCATAAGAAAAGTTAAGCTTGTTGACGCTGACCGTCCCAAATAAGGGAGATTCTGTGGTGCCAATTGGACAGGTGGCCACTGTCAGTAGGTCTTTTATTTTGATCAGGGCATGCTTCATAAAGCGAGATTCAGCCATGCCAATGGACAGTTGGCCGAGCGAGGAATACAAACGCACCGACGCGATTAAAAACACTGCAAAGGTTGTCAGTGACAATGTACTGTCAAAGTAGATGTTCAGACTCGCCCATAGAAACACTGCAAAACCTGCCTCAGGCAACACCATAAACACAAGAGGAATCAGACCCACTCTGGCTTCATGTTTTAATGACAGGGCTTGTGTTTCTCGTATCTGTTTTTCCAATAGGTTCAGCTGTTCGCGCCCCTTGCCTGACAGTTTTTGCTCACGAATACCACACACCCAATCCATGCTGTCGTTATGGGTTTGCTTCATGGAGTCTAGCATGGCAACCGACATTTGATCCGCTCCTTGCTTTAGGAACACCTGCAAGACAAAGGCGATGGGAAGCCCTGTGAGTAAGCAAAGTGCTAAACGCCAATCTAACCAGAAAAAGCCAAGGGTCATCGCCACCATAATGGTGAGGCAAATGATCAGTTGCGAGAGAAAATGCCCAAAAATGGTTTCTGCAAAGGCTACGCCCTTGTTCATCACCTGGCTAATGTCGCCCGTATTATGTTGATAAAAGAAGCCCATCGGCACACGAAACAAATGCGCCGCGAGACGTGTGCGGAGTTTGCCGCAACTGGCGTAAGACATGTAGGTGGTTCTCACCATACTTTGCTGAGTAACACAAATTCTTATCAGTAAAACCAATACCATGAATAGCAAAAGTTGGCCTAGCAACAGCAAGTCGACACTTGGCTGAATTAACGCCTCAATGACCAGCAGCAATAAAGCATAAGGCAGGCAAATACAAAGCCCTTCCACAACGCATAATGCACCACATAACAGCCATTCTGTTTTTTGAAAAATAGGCAACTCACGTAGTGTACTAAGCATGCGGTGCTCCTTTATGAGTGCTCTTATTTTGCAACCCACTACTGTGACTCAATGCCTGTAGTTCTTGATAAACATCGCAGTGCTGTTGTAGCCATTCATGCGTGCCTGTCGCCACAACGTCACCTAGCTCCATGACGACAATACGATCAGCAAAGGCCGCTGACTCAAGACGATGAGTCACGTAAACCATGGTTTTTTCCGTTAGTGCCTCAAATAGGTTATTCAGAATATTGCGCTCTGTGATGGGGTCAAAAAAACGGGTTGCTTCGTCAAAAAAATACACATTTGCGGGTTTTATCAAGGCTCTGGCGATGGTAATACGTTGCTGCTCTCCTCCACTTAATCGGGTATGTTGCCCAGACAATAAAAAATCTAAGCCCCCTTCTTTTTCACTGACAAACTGCCGAGCCTCAGCCCTTTCTAAGGCTTCCCAAATATCCTTGTCTGCAACCGTCAATCCCATTGTGATGTTGTCTCGAATCGATTGGTTAAAAAGGTAGTTGCTTTGCATTACACACCCAATGTGTTGATACAAATCATCCGAGTCATAGTCGAAGAGATGACAGTCGTTATACTTCACCTGACCAGAAAGCGGTGGGTTGAATCCCGCCATCAATTGAATCAACGTACTTTTTCCAGAGCCAGATGCCCCCACAATGGCGATTTTCTCACCCGCTTCGATGGATAAAGACACCTTGTTTAACGCAGGAATATCACGTTCAGGAAACTGGTAGCTCACATTGTCTAATTGGATGGCTGGGGTTTGGCGAGGCCATTTTTTTGTGCCGAAGGTCAGTTCTTCGGCCAGCTGAACTTGCTCTATACGCTGTACACCCTCAAAGATATGGTTCAATAACCCAGAAAACATCAGCAAGTTGTAAAAGGGTTCCATCAGGGTTAACCCCAGCATCATTAATACAACAAATTCCGCTAAGTTTATTCCACCCTCTATCGTTAAATAGGCCGCCACGGGCAGCAGTAAGATAAAGCTAAAATCCAACGCGACCTTAAAAAAGGCAAAGGGTTTACTGGCCTGCCGAGTCCAGTCATCCACCACCTTCACATAATTGTTGATGCTGTTATTCAGCTTTTTTAACCCTGTACCAGAACGTGACAACATGCGCAGTACTGACACGCCCTGTATCAATTCCGACGCTTGCACGTTCATATCCACCAAGGCTTTTTGATAATTCTTCACCTTGCCACTGTAGCCACGAAACATAATCGCTTGGGTCAGTAAGGCTACTGGCAAAGGCAGTAAGGCAATAATCGCCAGCGGCCAAGAAAAGTAGAATAATACAAACGCCGTCAGAATAGGCGTAATAACGGCGGTAAACACATCGTTCAAATGGTGAGAAATGAATAATTCGATCTTGCCGATGTCTTCATCCATCACGCGGCGTAAATCCGCACTGTGGGCTTGGCTAAAAAACGTCATGGGAAGAAACAACAGCTTACGTGATACCTCGACTTTTAAGTCGGCAGCCAATGCGAAGGCCGCGGCATGGGATAACAACACCGCGCCAAATAGCAGCAAGTAACGCACCACCATGGCCACGACACACACAACGAGCCAATTTATCGCCTCTGGTAACGTTAAACTGCCTGTGACCATGCCCTCTACGATGAGATAAATCATGATCGGAGCAATGAGCCCAGTAATGACTTTTAAGAGGGTAAAAAGCAATGCCAGTGACAATCGACAATATTCACTTTTGCTTGCCCTAAGCAACCATTTAAGGCTGTGTATCGCATTCGCTTGCATAGCCTTTCCCCTACTGCACAACGGCTGAACAGTTACTTTCTTCTAAGCTCTTGTGCTTATGAAATATCACCACTAGCAAGGCTAGAATGATAAACGCAAGGGCAATAGAGAAATGCGCTAGGTATCCAAACTCTGCAATAATAAAGCCCGCTATAACGGCGGTTATAATCGCAATCAATACATCAGCTGATTGCAATACACTAAAATCAACACCTGACTGATCACCTTTAGCGTTATTCATCATTAGGGTATAAAGCGCCACAAATTTTGCAGCGGTTATCATTGATGAGGCAATAAACAACGCGAGTAACGGTATTTTTATGCTGCTCAGGCCATGAACATCTGCCGCTAATAATACAAAACCGAGAAAACAGAAAAATTCGAAGAACATCAGCAGAGGTAAACTTCGCCAAGCTCCCACTTTACGAACTAAAACGCCGCCAAGTAACACCCCAAGAATAGAGGCTGGCGCCCCGCCACCTGCGGCCAAAAGACCAATGTCGGACAATTGAATATTCTGATCCACCATGAAAGGCATCATCATAGACAAGACCAGTCGTGTGCCAATTTGAGTGATACAGACAATCAACAGAGTATTTCTTACCAAAGGATTGCGAAAAGCACGGCCAATAGATGGCATGGAAGGTGACGCCATTGAATCCGTGTTGGTTTCTTTAGCTGGCTCTATTTCTGTACCAGACGCACTAGGATAACGTAATAACATCAGCGGTAATGCCATACACACAATACAGGCGGCCACACCACAAAGCGCAATGCGCCAGCCAAAGATGTCCACCAAATAGATGAATGCACCGCCACCAATCATGGCACCAATATAAGAGCCACCGACCTGTACGACATTGCCCAGACTGTGGTTTTTATGGGACAGCTGATCAATAGCAAAACCATCACTGGTAATATCCACCACTGTTGCAATGAGTGCCATCAGTAACAGGCAAGCCAACATCATTTCCCATGCACTTTGTGGTGGAAAAAATGTCATCAATAGCAGAGAGAAAGCCAATAAAAAATTGCCTGTCAAAGCGAGCTTGCTGTGATTAACAAAGCCGATGCCTTTTTTACGATAACGCTCTACTGGAGGAGCCCATAACACTTTTAGCACCCAAGGCAGCATCATCACATACAATGCACTGATGCCAACCGTCGAGACACCTTCAGCGCGCAATATGGCAGGTAAGCCTTGAAAGGTGAACATGCCTATCGTGCTCTGAATAATATAAGAGCCTAACAATGTGCTTAATAACAAAGGTAAGCCTAAAGCAACGCGGTTTTTTGCGGCGTTTTCTAGGGTTGTCGGTGAGGAGCCATTAGCTGACATAGATTAAAACTCCATACTCAAATCAACCCCTAGCGTTCGGCCATCAGCGTAATTACTTAATACATTTGCTCCTTGCGTGAAGCGGTAAGAGACGTATTCTTTGTCCGTTAGATTTTTACCATAAAACTTAATATCTAATGCATTCCAATGGTATGTGACAAATGCATCCAATAATGAGTAAGCATCTTGTAGCAAGGTATTACTCTCATTGAAGTAGGTTTTTGAGTAGTAGCTGGCATTTGCGCCAAACGTGACCGACTGTTCTGGTAGATCATATACAAAGCCTGCAATTAAGGTCGTGTCGGGGGCATAAGGCACGTTATTACCTGATAGGTTCAAGCTTCCGTTGTTCTTAAAGCGAGACTGACCAAGGGTCGCTCCAGCGTTTAACGTAAAATCAGACGTCACGGAATAATCTAAATTGATCTCGATGCCCTTACTTTCTGTTTTGCCAAAATTGCTAATGATTTGAGAGCCGATAGGACCATTGTATAGTTGGGTATCAGAAAGCTGTATCCAATACAGGGCCGCTTCAACAAACAAACGACTGTCGGCACATTCACAGCGCCAGCCCAATTCAACATTATCGGATTTTTCAGCATCGAACCCCTTAGCATCATCAGCACTGACAACGGTGTAATTAAATCCACCCGGACGGTAACCACGAGTATAGGACGCATACAAACGATTATTGTCATTCATTTGCCAACCAATGGCGGCCTTTGGTGAGACAAGCGTTTCACTTGCATCTTTAGAGAATGCAGCAATACTGCCATAACCAAAAGAAGGGGCATAACCGGTACGTCCACCATAATTTATGCTGGCATCTTCATTAGATATTCTCAGCCCCGCAGTAAAATCAATATCGTCGGCAAGAGGAATTTGCGCCTCACCAAACAGCGCTAATGTCTCTTTTTTGATTTCATTTAGAGACGCGGTGTAATAAGGCATGAAGCCATGATTATTCAAGTTATAAGTGTTTTCTTTATAATTTAGCCCCACAACAGAAGAAACACCGTTAGCATATACACTGCTTAAACGTACCTCTTGATTAAAGCTATCTTGATCTTCATCCCATGTTCCGCCGACGTAGGTACGGTCCATAGTGCGATCTTGATAAGACGTTACGCTCGTCAGTACGCCGGCATCCAGCTCATAATCAGCACTTAAAGAATAGGTATTTACCTTTCTTTCCATGATAGGAATAGCGCTAGCGGTTTGCCCAGCCTTATAGTCTGCTTCGCTTAAATACCATTCTTCGTGGGTTTCAAGATCATCATGGCCCGCTGCAAACGTCAGTTCTAAAGGCGAGGAGTTTGAAAGGTAATGCA
Organism: Marinomonas transparens; assembly: GCF_016463975.1. Taxonomy (GTDB): domain Bacteria; phylum Pseudomonadota; class Gammaproteobacteria; order Pseudomonadales; family Marinomonadaceae; genus Marinomonas; species Marinomonas transparens. The sequence continues at coordinate 74,111 of NZ_JAEMNX010000019.1, forward strand.
GGCGCACTTGGCCCGATAGCGTTTCTGAGTCATTTGCATCACTGGTTCTTTCAGTACCAGAAACATAGTCAATATCGCCATCTTCATTAAATTTGCGTAGGTTTATGTCCGCAAATAATTCATCACTTAATTGACTTGCGTGCGACAGGCTAAGGCCACTTTCATTATTCGCTAATGTTGCCGAAACCTTACTGCCCTCACCGTCTTTACGCGTCACTATATTGATAATGCCACCCTGAGCATTACCACCGTATAGTGTTCCTTGAGGTCCTCGTAACAACTCTACATAGTCGACATTAATAAGTTCCTGAGTCATAAAAGCACTGTCTTGAGGAACGCCATCTACATAAATCTGTACGGAAGGTGAATAGAAATCGGGAGAGCTGATACCGCGTATAGTGGCACTTGAGTACGCACGATTCCCGCGAGTACGGATCAATAAACCCGGAAACACTTTTTCAAGGTCTTGTACCTGGGTCACCTTGGCGTTCTCAAGCTCTTCTGCTGTTTTAATGGTGACCGCACTATCAATTTGATCCGCCGCCACAGAACGTTTGCTTGCATTAACAACCAGCGCTCCTAAAACATTCGTTGTTTGATCGGCAACCTCCACAGCGTGTGCATTAGATAAAGAAAGCGCTAACGTTGCAGCACTAACAAGTGAAACATTCTTATAATTTGACATAACAACATCCTCGTAAGTATTAACAGGATTATGCCAAGGGGAGTTGTGTAAAAACCGACGCTATACGGATTTTAAAAAGCACATTTGGGATTTTTCGATATCAGAGTAAAGCACCAACTCACTTATGATTCTGAAAAATAACGGATGTATTATCGATATCGACCAATAAAAGCCACGTCTATATCGAACCTTGCATTTACATTCAGCAGACCATAAAATCGAGAATGATTCTTATTTGATCTTTTATTATTATATTTAAATAACCATAGGGAATTTGGTGAATTGTATTAAGGAACCTAGATCTAATTTTCACAGAGCATAGACGATATGAATGTCCCAACACCTACCAGTCCCCGTTCAAAGAGGCGGCTTAGTGATGATGCTAATTACACTATTGATCCGTCCTTTGATAAATTCCAATGCCGCTCTGAGCAAGTCAGTGATTTTCTTCTAATAAGAAGAATGAACTGCCGTCTAGAGGAAAACCTCTGTGGTTACGTCGAAGGGACAGGCGTCACCTGCATGTCGATTTTTATTAATGCACATGGCTCATTAGAATTTGATTCACAACATCGTTTAGCCATAGAACCCAATACCATCATGATTACCCAAGGTTCCTTTTGCGCTTTTGAATTACGCATGGGAACCCAGTTAAATTTGCTAGAGTTTTTATTTGATACTCGTGTTCTATTACAGCAAGGCTTTGATTTATTTAAAGCAGAAAGTGATGTCTTTGCGGGTCGCATTAGCAAAGACAATTCCATATCGGTTTCTAAAACACTGTCCCCTCACTCAATTGAGCTCGTCAACAGTATTATTCAATGTAAAACAGAGGACATAACGGGCAAGTTACGGCTGCAAGCCAAAGCACTGGAACTACTGTCTGAAAATATGCGCAGCAATAACACGCCAAAGAAAGCTCGAATAATAGAAAGCATTGATCAAAGCAAGATTACTAAAGCAACAGAAATTATTGAACAAAGTTATAACGAGCCGTTAACCATTAAGGCCTTATCGAAAGCGGTAGGGTTAAATGAAAAGAAACTCAAGGATGGTTTCCGCGAAATACTCGGTACTACCGTTCATAATTATATTGAAAACGTTCGTTTGCATACGGCACGAAATCTACTCGAAGAGGGTAAAAAGATCACCGAGACCGCACTTGAAGTTGGTTATGCAAGCCCAAGCCACTTTGCCAAGCGCTTCCAAAAAAACTTTGGCCAAACCCCTAAAAGCTGGCAAATGACAATGGATGCCATTCATTAAACCCTAATGTCCAGAGTACCTAAATGAACAGACAACGCTTCCCTCTTATTACTCTGATTAAATGATGAAAGAAACCATTCAACTTACTTCGTTAACACCCAATAATGAGCTATCTCCCTTCATTGAAAGCTTTTGGGCGATCATCAACCCTAGCGATAACAATGAAGAGCTTGCAACGTTTCCAGATGGGGGCATTGATTTATATTTTTTCCATAGCACTGAATACCCTATACACATTTCTCTCGTTGGTTTAGAAACGGATTCTAAATTAGGGATTATGCCTAGCCACTCAATTCTATTTGGGGTTCGCCTAAAATTACTTGCGATAGAATATTTATTACATACCTCTGTTGCTGAAATACTCAATGATCAAATGACACTCAAACAGGGTTATGCGGGTATCAATCAAGAGGATTTTTTGAACTTCAGCGCATTTTGTGAAAAGTTAAGCCATTATTTTAGTTCACAACTCACCACGCCTATCGACCCTCGTAAGAAGGTTATGTCAGAATTGATTTATGCATCTAAAGGAGCCGCTTCTGTTGGCGAAATAGCTCAATCGGCCCATTGGAGTAGCCGACAAATCAATCGCTACTTTAATAAATGGCTTGGCGTACCACTGAAGAGTTACTGTGACATTTTACGCTTTTCTAACAGCTTTGAATCCCTGAAAACAGGCCAGCTATTTCCAGAAGAGGGTTTTAACGATCAGTCACACTACATTAAATTAATTAAAAAATACTCTCACCTGACTCCTAAACAGCTCGCCCAAAACAAAAACGACCGATTTATACAATTATCCTCCATGAAATAGCGCTACCATCCATTCCGTTTTGTATCTGATAACGAATTGTCTTTTTATAGAAGGCCAGCGTGCTTAGTTTTCATCGCACTTATAACAAAACTTTATTTTTGACCGCTGTAAGTTCTCGCACACTTACCAGCCGTTAAGTTTAATTTGTATGGAACAAAACCAATATGAATATAATTATCATTATCGCTTTTACTTTTATATGCACTTTCCCTGCTTGGGCAAGCGAGAACTCGCCATTTCCCATTAGGATTGAACACGCCTTTGGTTCATCCGTTATTACGCAAAAGCCCAAACGTGTTGCCACTGTCGCTTGGGCCAATCATGAAGTGCCATTAGCACTAGGTATTGTCCCCGTTGGTTTTGCTGCCGCCAACTTTGGAGATGATGACGGTGATGGTGTGTTGCCTTGGGTGGCTGATCGACTAAAAGCCTTGAATGCAGACACGCCCATATTGTTTGATGAAGGCGATGGCATCGATTTTGAGGCCGTAGCGGCAACACAACCCGATGTTATTTTAGCCGCTTACTCAGGTTTAAGCCGTTCCGACTACGAGACGCTGAGCATGATAGCGCCAGTGGTTGCCTTTCCCGACAAACCTTGGTCAACCAATTGGCGCAGCATGATTCGCATTAATAGTGCTGGCTTAGGCATGATGGCAGAAGGAGAGGCGCTTATTACTAAAATTGAAACACAAATCGCCGAACGAGTCGCTCAATATCCAGAGCTAAAAGATAAGTCTGCCATGTTTATCACCCACCTAGATCCAACGGATCTCAGTGTCATACATTTTTACAGTACAAACGATGCCCGTGTGAGCTTCTTTGATGACTTGGGACTGCACTCTCCACCAAGCGTGAAAAAAGTCAGCCAGAATGGACAGTTCTCTGGTGAAAGTAGCATTGAGAAAATAGATGAATTTAATGATGTTGATATTTTTGTTACCTATGGCAATAAAGCACTATTGACCCCGTTAACAGAAAATCCACTGATGTCAAAAATGCGCGCTATTAAACATGGCGCCATTGTTATGCTCAGCAATGGTCCGCTCGCCACCGCTGCGAACCCGACTCCATTGTCAATTAGCTGGGTACTGGATGATTACCTTGAAGCCCTTGCTAAGGCGGCACGCAAAGCTGAATTAGCCCAATGATCAGAACTCGATTCAGAAAAGGCCCAGTTACTCGGCCTATCGCTCTCGTTATCCTGTTTGTCATCTTGATCGCCTTGTGCTTTTCATCCATTGCAATCGGTACAAGAAATGTCTCTTGGCAAGAAATCTTGGGTGCTCTTCAGGGTCAAATGAACACCATGGGCGAAGCCGCAGTGACCATGCGCCTACCACGTACTGTTTTAGCTGTCGTTGCTGGCAGTGCACTGGGTTTATCCGGTGCTCTTATGCAAAGTGTGACTCGTAATCCTTTAGCGGACCCTGGTATTTTGGGTGTCAATATTGGCGCGGCTTTCTTTGTGGTCATTGGGCTAGCGTGGTTTGGCATAAATCAGCTGCAAAGCTATGTCTGGCTCGCCATTTTGGGAGCTGGAATAACCGCAATATTTGTGTATTTTATCAGTTCATTAGGCCTTGGAAGACCCACTCCTCTCAAGTTTGCTCTAGCGGGGGCTGCCACCTCAGCAGCCTTGTCTTCATTCACCGTCGCAGTCGTGTTACCTAGAAATGACATTGCTGGCGGTGCCAATTCCTGGCAAATGGGCGGTGTCGGCGGCGCTACATTTGACAGTATACAACTGGTGCTTCCCTTCCTACTCATAGGGTTTCTGATGAGCGCTGTTGTCGCTAAAAAGCTCAATTCTCTTGCGCTTGGGGACGATGTCGCAGCAGGGTTAGGGGAAAATGTTGCTTGGACTCGAGGCATCGCTTGGTTATCTGCCGTTTTACTCTGTGGAGCAACCACCGCTATTTGTGGCCCGATTGGTTTTGTTGGCTTAGTCATTCCTCATTTATGTCGGCTACTCGTCGGGGTAGACAATCGCTGGCTACTCGTTTTTTCTGCACTAGGTGGTGCTTGTTTGTTATTAATAGCCGATATAACAGGACGCATTATATCTCGACCCAGTGAGCTATCAGTCGGTGTGGTAACCGCATTCATTGGCGCGCCTTTCTTTATTTGGATAGTACGTCGTCAGCGAGTGAAGGAACTATGAAAAATAACGTCAATGCTACCCTTTCTCGGATCAAATATGGACGCAAACAGAGATCAAGCCGTTGGAACTGCCTGATTGTCATTCTTTGCCTCTTGGTCATGGCTGCTTTTTCCATCACCTTAAGTTTGGGTCAATCCTTTACCTCTCCAACAGAGGTCTTAAAGGTGCTCTTGGGTGAAAATGTGCCGGGAGCGTCTTTTGTCGTTGGCCACCTGCGCCTCCCCCGGGCTGTCATTTCACTTCTAGTCGGCATGAGTTTTGGTATGGCAGGCGTCGCCTTTCAAATCATGTTGAGAAACCCACTTGCCAGTCCTGACATTATTGGCGTGAGCTCCGGCACCACGGCCGCAGCCGTATTTGCCATTATTGTGTTGAATATGGATGGAGCCAGCGTAGCGTTTTTCTCCATAGTGATGGGGTTACTGGTCGCCATATCCATTTATGCTTTGTCTTATCGCAACGGCGCCGCAGGTACACGACTTATTTTGATCGGTATTGGGGTCTCTGCCATGATTGAAAGCGGCATTGTCTACTTACTATCGCAAGCGCCAGCATGGGACCGACAAGAAGCGCTACGCTGGTTAAGTGGCAGTGTGAATTCCGCTCAATTACATCAAGCCTTGCCATTGCTTATCTCTTTATTGCTATTTGGTGGTTTGTTACTGAGCCGTACGCGGGATATTGAAGCACTGCGCATGGGAGACGATACCGCCCAATCACTCGGTGTTCGAGTTGGAGTGACGCGTATCATCGTCATCACTTCATCTGTCGGCCTAATTGCCGTCGGTGCCTCCATAACAGGTCCCATTGCTTTTGTTGCCTTTCTTTCTGGGCCAATTGCCATGCGACTCATCCAAAACAATGGCTCACTGATTATTCCTTCAGGTCTTATTGGGGCTTGTTTAGTGATGATGGGAGATTACATTGGGCAATTTTTACTGACTAGCCGCTACCCTGTTGGTGTGGTCACCGGCGCCTTAGGCGCACCTTATCTCATCTATTTAATTATTCGCGTGAATCGTAAAGGTGGCTCTCTGTGACACTTAAACACCAATTGATCCTAGATAACCTTACTGCCGGTTATCGTGATAAAACCATCCTTAAAAATATCAACATAGATATTTCGCCCGGCCAAATTACCTCTATCATAGGAGCCAATGCCTGCGGAAAATCCACATTATTGCGCACTATGTCACGCTTACTTACGCCATATAAAGGCCAAGTATTACTCGATGGTAAGTCGATACATAACGCTCCCACTCGACAACTAGCACAAACCCTTGGGCTGCTTCCTCAGTCCCCCATTGCACCAGAAGGCATCACAGTGGGTGACCTTGTTAGCCGAGGACGGCACCCTCATCACGGATTAATGTCTCGCTGGAGCAAAACCGATGACGAAGCCGTCGCCAAAGCGCTAGAAACCACCAAGACCACAGAACTATTAGACCGAGAAGTGGATGAACTTTCTGGCGGCCAACGTCAACGTGTGTGGATAGCCATGGCATTAGCACAAGAAACCGACATATTGCTATTAGACGAGCCAACCACATTTTTGGATGTTGCCCACCAAATTGAAGTCTTAGATCTACTGGTTGAGTTAAATCAAAGTCGCGGTACGACCATAGTGCTGGTATTGCATGATCTCAATTTAGCCTCTCGGTACTCAGATCAGCTGATTGCCATGCAACAGGGACAGATATTTGCCAGCGGCACACCAGAGTTGGTTGTCACAGAAGACATAATTCATACGGTATTTGGTTTACACAGCCACATCATTTCTGACCCTATTTCCGGCGCTCCAATGGTGCTACCCATTGGCCGACACAAAAGAGTCACAAGCCCCTAAACAAAACCATGAGATGTAAGAAGAAACAAATAAGTTATTAATAATCATTAACACTAGCGTTTTTAATTAAGTTATTTGAAAAATAGAAAACGGAGAAGAATATGACCTTAAAATTAAAGCAAAGCCAATGCGCCGCCATGACGCTTTTCTGCTATTCAATTATCACACCAGCGGTTACCTACGCCGCAAACAGTGAAGACGAAACCTTTCGACTGTCTCCCATTATCGTTAATAGCCACGTTGAGGAAGACAACGATTCTGAGTCGATTGTGGCAAAGGAACTATGGGTTGGTGGAAAAGTCGCCACTAGCCTTTTGGATACCCCTGCCTCAGTTAGCGTCATCACGGAAAAAGAAATCCAACAGCGTAACGCCAGCACCACAGAAGAAGTCCTTGAATACACTCCAGGCACAGTAACGGGCTACTACAGTACCGACGACCGAAATGACTACTTCCAAATTCGCGGATTTAGTGCCACAACCTATCGTGATGGATTAACACTTGGCTCCATGAGAGGTATTAGAGAAGACGCTTATGCTTTCGAACGCGTTGAGGTGATTCGTGGCGCGAACTCTACCTTGTTTGGCCCAGCAGACCCCGGTGGGTCAATCAACTTTGTCAGTAAACAGCCAAAATTTGATAAATTCGGAAATGCTTACGTCACCTATGGCTCCAACGATCACAAAGAAGTCGGCATCGATGTTGGCGATACACTCAATGAAGACGAAACACTAGCATATCGATTAACAGGTAAAGTGAAAGACAGCGACCGAGAATACGATTATTCGAAAGACGATTCGCAATTTATTATGAGTGGCCTTTCGTGGGAGCCCAGTGACGATACCAGAGCGAACTTGATCCTTGACTACCTCAAAACCGATTCATCACCAAACAGCGGCGGTTACCCTGCGGGCAAAGAATACGACAGCAGCATACTCTATGGCGAACCGGATTATAACTCCCATGATGTGGAGCGCACCAACATCAGCGCACAAATTACCCACAACTTTGATAACGGCTTCAAAGCCATTTCAAATTTACGATACAGTGATGCCGAAGACAATTTTGGTTATTTGTATTTGAGTAAATATTCTTCAGACACATCTGGAACAACTATGGGTCGCGACTACTATGGCCAAGATTCCAAACTGGAACAGTTTAATGGCAATTTGCTAGGACAATACGACATCAGCTTTGATCGTCTCGACAGCAGCACAGTATTTGGCATCGAGTATCAAGATTCGACAACCGATTCCACAGCCTACTATGGAAGTGCGTCAAGCATTGATATTAATAACCCAGTGCATTCTGGTGCCCCTACAAACATACCGGTTTACAGCAGCACACAAAGCAATTACCAAACAAAAGCCCTGCTGATCCAACAAAACTTCGCATTAGATGACAAATACATTCTTACCCTTGGTGCGCGACACGATGACATTGATGTTGATCAATTAAACTATTTAACCGAGACAAAATCGTCTAATGATTTTTCAGAAGACACATTTCGCTCGGCATTCACATACAAACTTACCAATGAAGTCTCTGCCTACATCAGTCAAGTAGAATCCGTCGCACCACCATCTGCAACGAGTACAAAAATTGTCCGTGGTGAACAACTTGAAATTGGCGCAAAGTACGCTCCAAACAGTATAAACGCCCTGTTCTCTGTGGCGGTTTATGACCTCGAAAAAAGCAATGTAGAAACCGCTTCTTTCCAAGGTAGCGGTATCGTTCGTGAAACCATTGGTAAAAATCGAGTGAAAGGTATTGATCTAGAAGCCAGAGCGGAATTGACAGAAAACCTAAGCGTATCAGGTGGTTACTCCTACATGGAGCCAAAAATCACCAAAGATGATACATACGAAGGTAAAAGCATCTCATACACGCCAACACATTCCGCTTCTGTATGGGGACACTACACACTACCACGTCAAGACATGTCTGTAGGATTAGGCGCTCGCTACATCGGCTCTTACTACTTCAGTAATAGCAATGATGCCAAAAGTGAAGCCGCTATGATCGTTGACGTCTCTTTTGGTTATGACATAACCAAAGCCACACAACTTTCGATGAACATCAGCAATTTGTTTGGCAAAGAATACGTGGCAGGATCAGGCTCCGCCGATTTCTACAATCCTAGCCGAAATATAACAGCAACACTCAAGCACGATTGGTAATACAACACATAAAGCAAGATAAGTTAAAACAGTTCCCTTTATCAGCCAGAGTGCCCTGCATTCTGGCTTTTTTATCGCATTCAAAAACGATTTAGAGATAAGCACTAAGCTATAAATTAGGAAAGGTATTCATAACAAGGGTTATTAACTTATGAAAAATGGTACGCCCGAGAGGATTCGAACCTCCGGCCTTCGCCTCCGGAGGGCGACGCTCTATCCAGCTGAGCTACGGGCGCATGACAATGGCTTATTTAGTCAAGCAATTTGGAGTGCGTATTCTAAAGGAAATTTTTCAGGATTCCAGTGCTTAATCACATAAACATTGCGATTGTTAAGAAGAGAAGCTAATTCGCTGAAGTTCTTTAATTTCAAAATCAGCCACATACTTTGGGTTTTCTTCAAGAAACGCTTTAAAGACCTCTGTTTCCATATTATTTAGCCAATGCGCTCTACTCTCCCAACGCTCAAACACAACAAAGACATCTGTCCGGCCTTTCTCTTGATATATATCGTACTGTAAACAGCCAGAAGATTGTCTTATGAACTCCAAAAGTGATAGTACTTTACTCTTAAGCTCACTCACCTTACCAGAGCGGGCAATAATGGTTACTGTAAAAACTAATTCATCCGTCATATTGCTCCCTTATCTATCAAATAGTACTGTCCTTCATCATCTTATTTTCTATACTAAAATAGCTTGTATAGAAATGATATTGAAACGAATTTAATCTATAACCACATAAAAGCGCCTAACACCATTACATAGGAATTCCAGTGGCATTAACATCTAAACGATTGCACCAAGGTATACAGCTTATTATTTTGTACACCGCTTTATTTCTTTTACCAAGTAATTATGCGAACGCGCAGCGCACAGGGGATCAGCTTTTCAATACCTATTGCATCGCTTGCCATATGAGCGGGGTCGCTGGTGCCCCCAAGTTTGGTGATAACACAGACTGGCAACCACGCATCAACAAAGGAATAGACAAGTTACTAAGTAATGCAATAAATGGCATAAAAGCCATGCCACCACGAGGGTTTTGTATGGACTGTAGCGATGATGAGTTAAAGATCGCGATTCAATATATGATAGAAAACAGCCAAAAATAGCAAAGCATATCAATCATTAAGCATGGCTTTTAAAGCCGATAAAGAGGCTTGGCCCCGTTCTTTTTTAGCCGTTTCACCTTCATCGCCTCGGCCTTCCCAAACCAAATCTTCTTCAGGCAGCTCATCTAAGAAGCGACTCGGTAAACAGTCGATTTCTTCTCCATATTGGCGACGCTTTGCCGCCATGGTAATGCATAAGCTTCTTTTCGCACGAGTAATGCCAACATAAGCAAGTCGACGCTCTTCTTCGATGTCATCATTTTCAATACTGTTTCGATGAGGTAACAGCTCTTCCTCACAGCCAATTAAAAACACATGAGGGTATTCCAAACCTTTTGAGGCATGCAGAGTTAGCAGCTGCACCTTATCTTCGTCCTCTTCTTCCTCTTGACGTTCCAGCATATCGATCAATAACAGCTTACTAATAGCCTGATCGAGTCCGGCGGTTTCATCTTCTTCCCAAGCGGACTCCATCATGCGCTGAATCGAATCCAATAAGAAACGAACATTTTCAATACGACGATCTGCCGCTTTGCTAGAAGAAGTTTGCTCCTGAATCCAGCCGTAATAATCCATGTCATGAATCATTTGTTCAATCACAGGAACAGGAGAAGCGCCCTCTAGCCGTTGACGTAATACGGACATCCAACGCTCAAAGTCTTGCAGGCTTTTTAGTGAACGCCCTGTTACCGTTTCTTCCAGTTCTTTATAACCAGATGCCTCAAATAAGCTAACCCCTCGCTCTGTGGCAAGGTTACCCACCTTTTCTAAGGTGGCAGGGCCAATTTCTCGGCGCGGCAAGTTCACGATACGCAAAAAAGCATTATCGTCTGATGGGTTTACCAAGAGGCGTAAATAACTCATTAAATCTTTGATCTCAGCACGGGAGAAAAAAGAAGTGCCGCCATTTATCTTGTAGGGAATACGATAAGCTTGCAGCTTGATTTCTAACAGACGAGCTTGGTGATTGCCTCGATAAAGAATCGCGAAATCTCGATAGGGAATCTCATGGCGTAAATGCCGTGATTGGATTTCTGCGGCCACGCGCTCAGATTCAGCATCTTCATTACGGGTCACCATAACGCGAATAGGGTCGCCAATACCAAGATCACTCCACAGCGCCTTGTCATAAACGTGAGGGTTATTGGCAATCAGAGTGTTGGCCGCTTTCAAGATGGTTTTAGTAGAACGATAGTTTTGCTCTAATTTGACCAATTTTAAATTCGGATAATCTACCGATAAGCGCTCTAGGTTTTCAGGACGTGCGCCACGCCATGCATAAATGGATTGGTCATCATCGCCCACTAGAGTAAAACAACGGCGATACCCTGCCAGCAAACGAATCAACTCATACTGACTACCGTTAGTATCTTGGCACTCATCCACCAATAAATAGCGCACTTTTTTCTGCCAACGATCACGTAACTCTTCATCCGCCATCAATAAGCTAACCGGCAACAAAATTAAATCATCAAAATCCACCGCGTTATAAGCGCGTAAATACCGCTGATATTGGGCATAGACTTGTGCTGCTAATAAAAACTCTTCGGTATCAGCATTGGTCATAGCCTCATTCGGGGTGGTAAGGTCATTTTTCCAATTCGATACCGTGTTCTGACAATAGGCCGCAGAGTCCGTTTGACCATTGAATTCTTTGTCCAAAATTTCCTTGATCAAACTTAGGGAATCTTGGGAATCAAATAGAGTAAAACCTTCCTTTAAGCCCGCCCTACGAAATTCTCTGCGCAGAATTCTTAAACCAAGATTATGAAATGTCGAAATACTCAGACCACGGCTTTCTGGCTTGGAAAGCATACCAACCACACGCTCTTTCATCTCACGAGCCGCTTTATTGGTAAAGGTTACGGCAATAATACTATTAGCTTTAAAGCCGCAGGTTTGAATTAAGTAGGCAATTTTTGTGGTGATTACACTGGTCTTTCCAGAACCAGCCCCAGCCAATACCAGTAAAGGTCCATCAATTTTCTTGACCGCATCGAGTTGACGCTCGTTCAGGTTTCTCAAACGTTGAGATATAGATGGAAGGGATTCACTCATGAAAAACTCAGGCTCAAAAGGCAATTAAAAATCAATGCTAAGTGTACCCGACATTGCATCGGCTCGCACAAGGTTCATAACAGTCAAAATAAAAAGCGAAAACAAATAACTCTGCTGCTCCATTTTAAAAAGACATCATGAGAGCAACACCCCATTCATTAGAGTTGTTAGCAGGTACAATACGGTTGCCTTGGGCATTTGTTACTACATCAGACTCGGCAATATCCCAATGCTCATAAAAGGGCTCGATAATGACACCGCCACCACCTTGCTCAGCAAGCGGCTTCTCGAAGCTCACGGCAATACGAACGCCATAGCCATCATCTTGCCTGAAGGTAACATCAGAATTACCAGGAAGGTCGCCAAAATTCGAATGATTAACACCTTTAATTAAACCATCATATTCAATACGACCACCTACTAACCACATCAGACCATTAGGTAATGCCTTCCACTCAAGCCCTATAGGGTTATAAAAATAAACCTGCTCTCGCTCATACCCCACATTATCAGTTGCACTCAAGTTGCCTCTAGAATCATCATTCAGATAACGATACCCCAAGCCCACAAAAGGCGTCATGCGATGGGTGTCATTAAGGTTAAAGTCTCGTCCCAGCATGGCCCTTAGTTCATAAACAACATTAGGAATATCTTCAAAAAAATCCGAGGCCTTATAATCCATATCGCCGCTGGCATAAGACGCTTCGAATATGGTGGCAGCAAAACCGTTATGGGACGAAACACGCCCAGCCACACCAAACAAGGAACCTTTTTGGCGCATGACGTCAGGTTCTTTGTACTTAATAGAAGACCAATAAGGCCCAAGACTAAACTCGAGAGGTTGAGGCTCCTCTGCAGCCAATAATAATGGACTGCTGAAAGCCAGAAAGACTAAAACAAAACCCTGTTTTACATGAGACATACCCAACTCCCAAGGCACCTATGTCTTTATTATAGTAAAACGCTATCCTAACCTTGCCAACTGTCTATTTTATAAACAATGCATTTTTTATTAAGATGCCACCGAGGTAAGCGTCTTCTCCATTTTCCGATAACTCAAAGATTCCATTAAATGCTTTCTTTGTACTTCACAGGCACTTAAATCTGCCAAGGTTAATGCCACTTTTAATACCCTGTGATAAGCGCGAGCCGAGAGTTTTAGGGTTTCTAAGGCTTGCTGCATAAAAGCCTTATCAGCATCATTCAATGCACAAATAGTCTCCAGTTGTCGTCCGCTAAGTTGATTATTACGCAAGCCTTGCCTTGCTCTTTGCCGCTCTACCGCCACTTCAACTCGCTGGCGTATTACCTCGCTAGATTCCCCTTCTTCTTGAGCGTTGACTAAAATAGTTGAGGGCAAAGGAGGCACCTCCACATGTAAGTCAATGCGGTCTAAAAAAGGTGCCGAAAGTTTTTTGAGATATTTTTGGCTGGCACTGGACTGGTAATAATCTTGCCCTCCCGTATAGGCTTCATTACTGGCATTCATTGCGGCGACCAATTGAAAACGTGCCGGAAAGGTAACTTGTCCTCGAGCGCGAGAAATGTGAACTTCGCCGTTTTCTAGTGGTTCCCTTAAAACCTCCAAGACTTTGCGGTCAAACTCAGGAAGTTCATCAAGAAATAAAACACCACAATGGGCCAAAGAAGCCTCACCTGGTTTAGGAATGGAACCGCCACCGACAAGCGCTGCAGCCGAACAAGAATGATGCGGTGAACGAAAGGGTCGCTCAGACCAATGCCAATCTAGGCCCATTTTTCGCCCTGCCACCGACTGCACTGATGCAACCGCAAGGGCTTCTTCTTCTGTCATCACTGGCATAATACTGGGCAAACGGGACGCCAGCATGGTTTTACCTGTTCCCGCAGGCCCAATGAATAAAAGGTTATGGCCGCCTGCTGCTGCAACTTCTAGAGCTCGCCTCGCCTGATATTGACCTTTTACATCCTTCATATCTTTATGCTCTAGAGGCAAAGGTTCAGAAGGTTTAACAAGGCAAGCAGGTAATAAAGATTGTTTGAGTAAGTGCGCCGTTACTTGAGTAAGATGTTTAGCGAACACGGCATCACCTTCCACCAAAGCCGCTTCTTGCTGATTTTCTTCTGGCAATATTAATTGTCGATTTGATTGATGGCAGGCAATAGCAGAAGGCAATAAACCGGGGACGCCACGCACTTCACCTGACAGAGCCAGTTCACCAATGAATTCAAAGCCACGTAGATTTATTTCTCCCAATTGGCCTGACGCAGCCAATACACTAATGGCAATAGCCAAATCATAACGACCACCTTCTTTAGGTAAATCTGCAGGCGCCAAATTGATGGTGACACGCCGGGTAGGAAATTCAAAATGGCTGTTAATAATAGCGCTACGCACACGATCTTTTGCTTCACGTACCGCCGCTTCAGGCAGACCAACAATGTTAAGAGAAGGTAATCCGTTGGAAATATGTGTTTCCACCGTCACCAATGGAGAAGCCACGCCAACACGTGCACGGCTATAGAGGGTCGCTAAACTCATGATCACTCCTTGATCTTACTTCATTTTATAAAGCGACAAGCAATCCAGCTCTTCACTTCTTGCGTATAAACATCCTTATCTATTATGAGATTGCACATTCAAATGCATCAGATAAACCCAACCAAATTACTTCTCTCTAAATGGACGTCGACTTCACCCAAGCAAAGAGAAAAGCATTTCATCGTCATTAAGCTCATTCGTGATGAACAAAATACGATTGTTAACTGCATCCTTGAGGCCGCAATAACCAAAAAGCAGTACACCATAAGATGGCAGGATCTCAAAAGTACAGAGAATTGGCAACAAGGCTGGAAGTAACGACTTACTCTTTAGGTTCTGCCTCTGCAGGTGCGGCACTCTTAGTCGCCGCCTTAGCAGTCGTTTTTCTCACTGGGGCCTTTTTGGCCGCAGGCGCTTTTTTTGCCGCAGGTGCTCGCTTCGCCGGTGCTTTCTTAACGACCAAAGCAGGCGTTTCTAATTCAGTAATACGTGCTTCTAAAGCCATCAAACGTTCACGGTACTTTGCCAACATAGCCGCTTGCACTTCAAATTCTTCACGAGTCACCAGATCCATCTTCATCAAAGTATTTCGAGCCACCTGATGCAATTGTCCCTGTATTTCTTCTTTCGGTAATTTAGCCAAGGTATCAGCAGCTTGTTCTAAGCCTGCCCCTAATTGCTTTATAAATTGATTTAGCATTTCATCCTCACTTTATCACTTACAATATCTCTTTAGTATAAAAGCCTAAGTGCCAAGTGTCTTGGCCTAATATCTCGCTAAGTTAATAAAGGTCAATTATGAGCACGCCCCCCAACGCACATGTTGCGCCCCTATACTGTGCAAAAAATAGATACAGCTCCGTAAAAACAAGACATTTTTTTCTAAACAGGGCACACCGTAAGCACATAAGAAAGCAATTATTTTATATATAAAACAACACAATAGAGTTTTCATACAAACCACAAAACAAACATCGCACCAAAAAAGAACGCAAAACAAACGACGCCCCTAAGATGCCGCACTAAATCAAGCCTATTTGGTCATTGGTACTTCCTTAAAAATAACAAAACCTTTACAGCATGGCGGTTACACTGGTGTTTTCACATGTGGCACACATATTGAATAAGCCTACCTACCTACGATAAGACAATAAACTGACTTTAACTATAAAAGGAGACAGTGGGTATGAAGCTTATAACAGCCATCATCAAGCCATTTAAACTCGATGATGTTCGAGAAGCCCTTTCTGAAATTGGTGTTCAAGGCATCACCGTAACAGAAGTAAAAGGTTTCGGACGTCAAAAAGGCCATACAGAGCTATACCGTGGTGCAGAATACGTAGTGGATTTTCTACCAAAAGTAAAAATCGAACTCGCCATTGCTGACGATATGACTGACCAAGTTGTCGAAGCAATAACTGGTGCAGCGAATACAGGTAAAATCGGCGACGGTAAAATCTTTATCGTTAATCTAGAACAAGCGGTTCGTATTCGTACCGGAGAGACTGGGGTAGAAGCAGTTTAATCACTGCTCGAATCTTACAAGCCTTTAGGGGGGCGAAACATGCAAGATCAAATTTTTCACTTACAATATGCCATGGACACCTTTTACTTCTTGGTGTGTGGCGCACTGGTTATGTGGATGGCAGCTGGCTTTGCCATGCTTGAAGCAGGCCTAGTACGAGCTAAAAACACGACAGAAATTCTGACTAAAAACGTCGCTTTGTTCGCGATTTCCTGCATCATGTACCTAGTATGTGGTTACCACCTAATGTACGGTGGTGATTGGTTCCTAAGCGGTATCCAAGACGTAGATGTTAGCTCTACTCTAACTGACTTTGCAGGTCGTGAAGACGGTTTTGAAGGCGGTTCAATCTACTCTGGCGCTTCTGACTTCTTCTTCCAAGTGGTATTCGTTGCAACGGCTATGTCCATTGTATCTGGTGCTGTCGCTGAACGTATGAAGCTTTGGTCATTCCTTATCTTTGCCGTTGTTATGACTGCCTTCATCTACCCAATGGAAGGTAACTGGACTTGGGGTGGCGGTTCTGTATTCGGTATGTACAGCCTTGGCGACATCGGTTTCTCTGATTTCGCAGGCTCTGGTATCGTTCATATGGCAGGTGCGGCTGCTGCACTAGCTGGTGTAATAATACTTGGGGCTCGTAAAGGCAAATATGGCCCTAACGGTGAAGTACGTGCGATTCCTGGTGCTAACCTACCTCTAGCGACACTAGGTACTTTCATCCTTTGGATGGGTTGGTTCGGTTTCAACGGTGGTTCTGTATTGAAACTTGGCGATATCGCTAGCGCTAACTCTGTTGCTATGGTGTTCCTAAACACGAATGCTGCAGCGGCTGGTGGTGCGATTGGTGCTCTTATCCTTGCTCGCATTCTATTCGGTAAAGCGGATCTAACCATGCTTCTTAACGGTGCATTGGCAGGTCTGGTTGCTATTACAGCTGAACCTTCTACTCCTTCTGCCCTTGGTGCAACACTCATTGGTGTTGTCGGTGGTCTGATCGTAGTGGTATCTATCCTGACTCTAGACAAACTCAAAATTGATGATCCAGTGGGCGCGATCTCTGTTCACGGTGTGGTTGGTCTTTGGGGCTTGTTAGCAGTGCCACTAACTAACGATGGCGCTTCTTTCTACGCACAAATCGTTGGTGCAATCACCATCTTTGTTTGGGTCTTCGCTGCCAGCCTTGTTACTTGGTTGATCATCAAAGCCATCATGGGTGTTCGTGTCTCTGAAGAAGAAGAATACGAAGGTGTTGACCTTTCTGAATGTGGTATGGAAGCGTACCCAGAATTCAGCAAAAAATAAGTCATTCCGTAAGCATTAAAGCTTGCTCAATAAAAACCTCGCTTCGGCGGGGTTTTTCTTTTTGTAAAAAGAAATTCTTTATAACTCATAGCCTCGTCATAATGTTTAACGTCATAATGTCTGAAAATCTAACCGATTATTAGGGTTCCTCATGCTAGAAGATTTACATTTAAAAATTCGTAATTTGACCAACAAAGATTACGAGGAAGTAAAAGTATTAATGGATAAGGTCTACCATGACATAGGTGGTTCTTGGCCTGAACACACCATACATAAATTAATTAAAGACTTTCCTGAAGGCCAAATTTGCCTCGAAGATCATGACAAGATTGTCGGCATTGCCCTCTCCGTGCAAGCGAGCTACCAACGCTTTAGTAACCCCCACACCTATGACGACCTAATTGACCAAAAAGAAAACCTCTTGAACGATCCTAAGGGCGATGCCATGTACGGTTTAGACCTATTGATCGCACCGGAATACCGAGGCTACCGTCTTGGTCGCCGCCTTTACGAAGCCCGCAAAGAGCTCTGTCGTCAACATAACCTCCGTGCCATTCTGGCTGGTGGCCGTATCCCTAACTACCATGAACATGCCCATGAAATGTCGGCAGCTGAATACTTGGATGCCGTCCGTGAACGTCGCGTTTATGACCCGACTTTAACCTTTCAATTATCCAACGACTTTCAAGTCACTCGACTATTAAAACGCTACCTTCCAGAAGATGAAAAGTCACAAGGTTATGCAACACTTTTAGAATGGAAAAATATCTTCTTTGCACCGGAAACCACCGTCATTCGATCAAAAAAGACACAAGTTCGAATTGGTGCGATTCAATGGCAAATGCGTGAAGTAGAAAGTGTCGATGAGCTATTAACACAGGTAGAGTATTTCATTGATGCTGTGTCGGATTATCAGAGTGATTTTGTTTTATTTCCAGAGTTCTTCAATGCGCCATTAATCGGCTTAAGCCCAGACCAAAAAAACCAGACAGAAGCCATTCGTTTTCTGGCAAGCTTTACTGAACGTTTCAAAAATGAAATGTCTCAACTGGCGGTCAGCTATAACATCAATGTAATTACTGGCTCTATGCCGTTAATTGAAAATGATGTCAGCTATAATATCAGCTATTTATGCCGTCGCGATGGCACGGTAGAAGAACAGAAAAAAATCCATATCACACCACATGAGCGACGTGACTGGATTATAGAAGGTGGCAATGATCTTAAGGTCTTTGACACCGATGCAGGCCGTATTGGTATTTTGATTTGTTACGATGTGGAATTCCCAGAGCTGGGCCGTTTGCTCGCAGAACAAGATATGGATATCCTTTTTGTCCCCTTCTGGACCGATACTAAAAACGGCTACCTACGAGTACGCAATTGCGCTCAAGCCCGTGCCATAGAGAATGAATGCTACGTGGTTATATGCGGCAGCTGTGGCAACTTGCCTCAAGTTGAAAATTTGGACATTCAATACGCCCAAAGTGCGGTATTTTCTCCATCCGACTTTTCCTATCCACATGACGCTATCATGGCTGAGACGACCCCTAATAGCGAAATGATCATGTTCTCAGATCTAGACCTTGATAAGCTGAAGTTAACTCGAAGCGAAGGCTCGGTAAATAATTTAAAAGATCGCCGAACTGACCTTTATTCACTTAACTGGAAAAAATAACTCTACAGTTTGCCCTATGATAACATGGACGTTATTCACTAATTCATTATCACGAGAAGCTGATAAATCACCTTCTCGCTTCATAAAGAGAAGATCATGGCCAAAGCAAAAACTGCCTTTGTCTGCAATGAGTGCGGTTCTGACTACGCTAAGTGGCAAGGCCAATGCCAAGCCTGTGGTGCATGGAACTCCTTATCCGAAATCCGCTTAACCTCTGGAAAAACCTCAGCACGCGTTTCTGCGAACCAAGACCCACGCTATCAAGGCTACGCAGGCGCCGTTACTGGCATACAGAATTTATCAGACATTGATTTAGGTGACGTACCACGGTTCAGCTCTGGCGCCAATGAATTTGACCGCGTATTGGGGGGCGGTTTAGTCCCCGGCGGTGTGGTATTAATCGGTGGTTCACCCGGCGCCGGTAAAAGCACCCTATTGTTGCAAACCATGTGTTGGTTGGCACAACAACAAAGTGCCTTATATGTCACAGGAGAAGAGTCCCTGCAACAAGTTGCCATGCGGGCTAAGCGTCTTGGATTGCCGACTCAGAACCTGAAAATGCTATCGGAAACCAATGTAGAAGCCATCTTAACCACCGCTCAACAAGTCAAACCGAAAGTCATGGTCATCGACTCCATTCAGGTTATGCATTTGGATGGTATTGAATCGGCACCAGGTAGCGTTTCTCAAGTTAGAGAAAGTGCCGCTGTTCTCACCCGTTTCGCCAAGCAAACCCAAACCGCAGTCTTGCTAGTAGGTCACGTAACGAAAGACGGCACATTGGCAGGCCCAAAAGTATTGGAGCATATGGTGGATTGCTCAGTACTATTAGAGGGTTCCGAAGACTCACGTTTTCGCACCCTAAGAGGTATGAAAAACCGCTTTGGTGCCATCAACGAACTGGGGGTTTTCGCCATGCTAGAGAATGGCCTCAAGGAAGTAAAAAATCCAAGTTCGATCTTCTTGAATCGTAGCAATCACCCTGCTGCTGGCAGCCTTGTCATGGTCGTTTGGGAAGGAACTCGCCCGTTGTTAGTGGAGCTGCAAGCGCTGGTGGATGACTCTCTGCTTGGTAACCCAAGACGAATCACAGTAGGCTTCGATCATAATCGTCTCGCTATGCTGTTGGCTGTTTTGCACAAACACGGTGGTTTGCTGACATCAGATCAAGATGTTTACCTCAATGTAGTCGGTGGTGTAAAAGTGCTCGAAACCAGCGCAGATCTGGCCGCAATTTCTGCGGTGGTATCCAGCTTTCGCGATATGGTTTTACCACACGATCTGGTGGTATTAGGAGAAGTTGGGTTATCTGGAGAAATTCGCCCTGTCCCATCAGGACAAGAGCGCATTAGCGAAGCAGCCAAACATGGCTTTACTCGAGCCGTCGTTCCAAAGGCCAATTGTCCTAAAAAGCCTATCGAAGGCATGACCGTCATTGGCGTAGAACGACTTTCGGAAGCCTTAGAAGCGATTTTCGAACACTAAACCTTAGTCATTGCTCAATTGAAATAGGTCTGCCACGGGCTCATCCTCCATACCATAAGGTAGAGCCTTGGCCGAATCGGCTTCTAAGCGGTCAGCTCGAGCTTTAAGTAAACGTGCGCGTCGATGTTTACATAATTCTAAGATGTGAAAACGTTCTTCATTAGATAAAGAAAACCAGTGAAAGCGTTCTTCTCGACTGCGCAAACAACCTTTGCAGAAACCCTTTTTGCTATTCACACACACACTACGACAAGGGCTTTCTACGGTAAACAGTTCAATTTGCTCCATACGCCCTCCTCCGTCTTATTGCGTAACTAGTTGAAAGTCATACACTTCTTCTGGAGATAGAAAATACACCCTGTCTGCGGGCGCAGCGTCTAGCGAAAACCAATAAAATCGATCTGGCACGCCCATTTCCAAGTAAAAATTCACATAGGTTGCGTGAATCGAATCAGCCATATTAACTTCTGTTGCTTTAATGCTAGAGCCATCAGACCAAGAATGCACACCAACACCCGCTCCGGCACCAATGGTACGTTCAATACCGCCAAGAAAGAGATCCACCCCACCAGATAAAACATAGCCAGTTCGAGCAATATGAGTATTCAGCCCAAGACGATGAATCAAACGAGCGCCTTCCATGGTAGCTTCTTGATCCACAGACCCAGGAATATCAACCAACACAAGATCCGTGATATTAGGGTTTTGCTTAACAAAATCCGTTAGCTTCTCAACTAAATCATGGCCTAAGACACCAGATAAATAAGCCGTGTTGTTTTCTACTTCAATACTTAATTCGCCATCTGTGAGTCCATTATTCTGCTGTACAGAGGAGGCAACACAACCGGCAAGCACAATAGAAGCACAAAGCAATAACCACTTGATCGTGCTTAAGTAGGGTATCTTGGTATTCATTCAGCATCCAATGAGTTGAAAAATCATCTTAGTATTCAGCCATACTAGGCTAAAAACGCAAGTAATTCCTAGGGAAGGTGCGAATAAGTCTACTAAGCCTCAGTCTTTCAGAGAAATCGCCAGATAAGACGTGGCTCTGAAGGAATGTAGGTACCTTTCAAAGAGTCACAACGAAGTATGGCGTTTTCTCTGAAAGACCCGTATGCCTACATGGATGTAGATAATTAGGGCAATGCATAAGCACAAGGATGTGGTGTAGTAGGGCAATGCAGGAGCGATTGCCGTGACAAGAGGGCTTGTTCGCACCTTCCCTAGACCTTGCAATAACTAACACTTTTTTAAACATAAAAAAATGGCCACTTATCATGTGATAAGCAGCCAATAAAACATTTCTCACTGAACTAAAGAGAATAGAAAGAAACATCTGGAATTAAACTAAGAGGGGAAAGCAAAACTCTTCCCCTCACGCACACCCGCTGAAGGCCAACGCTGAGTAATGGTTTTACGTTTGGTATAAAAACGCACCGCATCTGGACCATATGCATGAAGGTCACCAAACAAAGAACGCTTCCAACCACCAAAACTGTGATAGGCCACTGGCACAGGTAAAGGCACATTGATACCAACCATACCCACTTCAATATGATCAGAAAAATAACGCGCCGCTTCACCATCACGGGTAAAAATACAGGTACCGTTGCCGTATTCGTGGTCGTTAATTAAGGTCATCGCTTGTTCCATGGTATCGACTCGAATCACTTGCAGTACTGGACCAAAAATTTCTTGCTGATAGCTTTCCATCTCTTTGGTCACACCATCAATTAACGTCGCGCCCACAAAAAAACCATTCGCATAACCTTCAACGCTTGGGTGACGGCCATCAACCACAATCGTTGCACCTTGCGCTTCAGCGCTATCAATAAAGCCCACCACTTTATCTTTATGCTCTTTGGTAATAACAGGACCAAAGTCGTTCGATTTGTCTGAGCACTCCCCTACCTTGAGAGGTTTCATCGCTTCGGCCATTTTACTGATTAAGGCATCACCCGCGTCTTTGCCAACGGCAACGGCAACAGACAACGCCATGCAGCGCTCACCAGAAGAACCAAATGCCGCGCCAAGTAATTGACTTACAACGTTGTCCATATCGGCATCAGGCATCACGATGGCATGGTTTTTTGCACCCCCCAAAGCTTGGCAGCGTTTACCATTGGCGCTGGCTTTGCTATAGATATATTCCGCAATAGGAGTAGAACCGACAAAGCTCACCGCTTTGACACGCTTGTCTTCTAATAATGTATCAACCGCAACCTTATCACCGTTTACCACATTAAAGACCCCAGCAGGCAAGCCAGCTTCATGCAAAAGTTCGGCAATATACAAAGCCGTACTCGGATCTCGCTCAGATGGTTTCAATACAAAGGTATTACCGCAAACTATCGCCATCGGAAACATCCACAAAGGCACCATTGCGGGGAAGTTAAAGGGAGTTATGCCAGCCACCACACCAAGCGGCTGGAACTCACTCCAAGAATCAATATTCGGACCGACATTTTTGCTGAATTCACCTTTCAATAATTCTGGCGCACCACAGGCATATTCAACGTTTTCAATACCGCGTTGCAGTTCGCCGGCCGCATCGTGACAGATCTTGCCATGCTCAGCCCCAATCAGTTCACAAATACGATCAGAATGTTTTTCCAATAACACCTTATAGTTAAACATAATGCGAGCACGTTTCAGGGCCGGTGTATTACGCCATTCAGGATAGGCTGCTTGGGCAACGGCGATGGCCTCTTCAACGGTTTCTTTTGAAGCAATGGCCACCTTTTTAGCCACTTTCCCCGTGGCAGGATTAAACACATCTTGAGTACGTGAGGCTTGCTCAGATAACTTGCCGCCAATTAAATGTCCGATGGTTTCCATGAACGCTCCATATAGTCAGTGATAATTGTTTTTAGCCTTTTGATAAGATAATAAAGGCAAATAAACATTGAAGATTGACACTACTATGCCAACAGTCATAGATTATAGAAAGTCGATTCTATTAACGCTTAGTTAACCCATTAGTTAACTAATCTTTTACTTAGAAAACAGCAAATAACTGGTTCGCTAGATACAACAAACTCATTCTATTACGGAGCTGTTAATGAAAAAGTTTCAGGGGCAAACAAGCGATGCAGACTTACGTATCTTGCGTATTTTCAAAACGGTTGTGGAGTGTGGTGGGTTTTCTGCTGCGGAAGTAGATCTCAATATCAGCCGAGCCGCTATAAGCATTGCTATGTCTGACTTAGAGGTTCGTTTAGGTTTTAAATTATGCCAACGGGGACGATCTGGTTTTTCTCTCACCAATGAAGGCAGTCAAGTGTATGAATATACCTTGCAGTTGCTTTCCTCTTTAGAAGATTTTCGCACTCACATCAACGCACTCCACCAGCATCTTAAAGGTGAGCTAAACATAGGTATTACCGATAACCTAGTTACCTTACCCTATACTCGAATTACCCATGCACTAGCTGGGCTAAAAGACCAAGGGCCACAGGTGAAAATTAACATTCGCATGATTCCACCCACCGATGTGGAGCGTGGTGTACTGGATGGACGATTACATGTTGGGATAGTACCAGACCTAAAAATTTTAAGCGGATTGGAATATCATCATCTGTATGAAGAAGAGTCGAAACTTTATTGCTGCGATACTCACCCTTTATTCAGCATAGAAGATAAAAAACTCTCTAAAGCGACATTAAAAGACTACGATGCCGTATTGCCTGCTTACGCTCAAACTCCAGAAATCAAGGCTCAGCATCAACCCTTAACACCTGCCGCTAGCGCCACAGATAGGGAAGGTATCGCTTTTTTAATTCTTACTGGCCGTTATATTGGCTTTTTACCAGACCATGTAGCCGAACGATGGGTTCGCGATGGCAGAATGCGCGCTATTTTACCAACCCAATGCCATTACATTACTCAATTCTCTGCCATTACGCGCAAAGGCGCTCGCACCAACCTCGTTCTAGAAACCTTTCTCAAAGAATTAGAAAAAACAAAGTAACGATTTAGCACCTTCACTTCCCCAATTTCCTTCATTTCGACCTAATATCTATATTAGAACTCTTAATACTTGAAAAAATCACAAGGTATTCCAATTTCTGTATATCTCTAATATATACTTTAAAGTTTATATCTTTTCAGTAGAGATATAATATTGGGTTATCTGATTATTATTTCCAATGTCCTTACGGAGAAATGAATGAATTGCCCAAAGCGTACCCATCTATTTATTGGTGCCACACTTGCCACTTTCCTCTTACTCACTGGTTGCTCTCCAGATGACAATGATGAAACGGCAGTCACAAAAGAAATTATCCGACCTGTAAAACTACTGACTATTGAGCAAAGTAATGCGATTAATATTCGTCGCTTCCCTGCGGAATTAAAAGCCAGTGAAAAAGCCGATTTGGCTTTTCGCGTTGGAGGCCAATTAATGGAACTGAATATCGTTGCAGGGCAGCATGTTAAGAAAGGCGACCTGCTTGCCGCACTTGACCCAACAGACTTCGAACTCAAGGTAGAACTTGAGAAAGCCAATCAATATCTTGCTCAAACGCAATTCAAACGTATTCAAACAATATTGAAGCAAGGTGCCACCACACAGTCTGAATATGATTCGGCCAAAGCCAATCTGGATCAGGTTAATAACGCCCTGCAAACTGCAAAAAACCAACTAAAGTACACCAAGCTCTACGCTCCCTTTGATGGTGTCATAGCGTCTGTTTCCACGGAAAATTTCCAGTACGTCAGCGCAACCCAAACCCTAATCCACATCCAAGACATCAATAATTTGAGTGTCGAATTTCAAATTCCTGATGACCTAGTCGTTAGTATCAAATCGGCACAAACAGGCTATATGCCGAAAATCGTTGTCGATGTTGCACCTAATGAAGAACTATACGGTGCCTATAAAAAACATAAAACCACACCAGATCAATCCACCATGGCCTATGACGTTACGTTGAACCTGATTCGGAATGGCGATAGAAAAAACACCCTATTACCCGGTATGGCTGCGAACGTGGACATAGACCTAGGCAAGCTTTTAGGCGAGAAACAACATTTTGTAGTGCCTGTTGAGGCTGTCATTCGCCATGAAGATATCAACACAGGTGAAGCAAACAGTGCCGTATGGGTATTTAATAAAGAAACCAATAAAGTCGAATCTCGCAAAGTCGAACTAGGGACGCTACAGGGTAATTTGATCGAAATTAAATCTGGGTTAAACATTGGCGACCAAGTCGTCGCGGCAGGGGCTAATAACTTGAACAATACAATGCAAGTTCGCCCTTGGACACGTGAGCGAGGCCTATAATGGATATTGCAGCTTATTTTATTGAACGCAAAGTCATCAGTTGGATGCTAACGCTAATTCTCTTAATTGGCGGTACGCTTGCTTTTACCAATCTTGGACAGCTAGAAGATCCGGAATTCACCATCAAGGACGCCATTGTCATTACCAGCTACCCTGGCGCGTCACCAGAACAAGTAGAAGAAGAAGTTACCTACCCTATTGAGGACGAATTACAGAATCTACCTTATGTGGATAAAGTCGTTTCTACGTCAAAGGCTGGCTACTCAAGAGTTCAACTAACCATTAAAGAGTCCTATCGGGCCCGAGAGTTAAAGCAAATTTGGGACGAGGTACGAAAAAAAATTAGCGATATTTCTGGCCGTTTCCCAGCTGGTGTTTCAACACCTATGGTCATAGATGACTTCGGTGATGTGTATGGCGTTATGCTTGCCGTACATGGTGATGGCTATCCCTACAAGGATCTGAAAAACTACGTAGACTATTTGAAACGTGAATTGGTTCTCGTTGATGGCGTTTCAAAAGTGTCTATCGGTGGTGAGCAAGATGAGCAAATTACGTTAGAAATTTCTCGTGCCAAGTTAGCTCTTATGGGTATACCACCAAGTCAATTTCAAACCCTACTAGCAAACCAAAATAGTGTTTCCAATGCAGGGAAAGTAAAAGTAGGCAGTGAGTACGTTCGCATCAGCCCAACCGGGGAATTTAAAGATATTTCTGAACTTGAAAACCTCATTATTGGGCAATCTACAGATGGCAACGGCAAGCTGATACGCTTAAAAGATATAGCAACGATCAAGCGTGAATATGTTACACCAGAAACCAATATTGTCGACTTCAACGGAGCTCAATCACTGCTACTAGGAATTTCATTTACCTCAGGCGTCAACGTAGTAAAAATAGGTGAGTCACTAGAAAAACGCATTGAAGAGTTAAAGTATCAACAACCTGTTGGCTTAAGCATGGATCCTATCTACTTCCAGTCCAAAGAAGTAGACCGTTCAGTTTCCAACTTCCTGCTCAATCTTGCAGAGGCTGTTGGTATCGTTATCCTTGTGTTGTTAGTCTTCATGGGCCTTCGATCAGGTCTTTTAATTGGTATTATTCTGTTACTGACCATTCTTGGTACCTTCATTGTAATGGATTATTTTAAGATCAACCTACAACGCATCTCCTTAGGCGGCCTCATTATCGCCCTTGGTATGTTAGTTGATAACGCCATAGTGGTAACGGAGGGCGTACTTATCGGAATGAAGCGCGGTCAGACTAAGCTGCAAGCTTCAAGCGCTATCGTTAAACAAACCAAATGGCCCCTACTTGGTGCTACCATTATTGCAGTTACCGCCTTTGCTCCTATCGGCTTGTCTCCAGACGCGGTAGGTGAATTCGTTGGTTCACTCTTTTATGTGCTATTGATTTCGCTGTTACTAAGTTGGTTTACCGCCATCACACTAACACCTTTCTTTTGCGATCTTTTCTTTAAAGAAACCATTGCGGCAGGTGAAAGTGATGAAGACACGGATCCCTACAAAGGCTTTATTTTCACCGCCTATAAATGGCTATTAGACAAAGCGATGCGCTTTCGTTGGGTATCTGTGGCCCTTATACTTGCCTGCCTAGTGACTTCTGGATGGGCATTTCAATTTGTTAAGCAAAATTTCTTTCCGCCCTCCACAACACCTATGTTTTACATGGATGTTCAGATGCCTGAAGGAACGCATATTGAAGATACCTATGCAAAAGTACAAGCGATTGAAACAGACCTGCTGAAAGATGATCGTATTGATTATGTCACCTCGACAACAGGTCAAGGGGCGCTACGCTTTATGTTGACTTATGAAGTGAAGCAAGAAAACTCAAGCTATGCTCAATTCATCATTCGCACCAAACACAAAGAAGATATTCCTCAGATGTTCCTCGACCTTCATTCAAAAATGCAGGAAGACTACCCTGAGCTTGAAGTTAAATTACAACGTTTGCAAATAGGGCCTTCTACAGGCGCTAAAATAGAAGCTCGTATTAGTGGGCCAGACCCCAAATTACTACGCCAGTTTAGCGCTCAAATTCAGGAGATCTATCGTAACGATGGCGGCCTAGAAAGTATTAAAGATAATTGGCGTCAGCCAGTAAAGGTACTACGTCCTATTTTTAATGATGCCCAAGCACGTCGTTTAGGTATTAGTAAAACAGACCTAGATGATGTCCTGTTAACCAACTTTACGGGCTCTCGTATTGGCTTGTATCGAGAAGGTACTGATTTGCTGCCTATCATGCAAACGTCTCCGGCACATGAACGTGTTTCCATTGACCAAATTCGAGACTTGCAAATATATAGCCCGTCTTCTGGTTCTTATGTGACTTTATCGACCTTGGTATCTGGCTTTGAAACTGTATGGGAAGACCCAAGTATTGAGCGCCGTAATCGTAAGCGGACCATTACCGTTATGGCAGATCCCAGTATATTGGGCAACGAAACCGCAATCAGTATCTTCAATCGTATCCGCGGCCCAATTGAAGCGATCCAGCTACCCCCAGGTTACGAGCTAGAATGGGGAGGCGAATACGAGAGTAGTAGTGATGCGCAGGCAAATATATTCAAGGCTCTGCCTATGGGTTACTTGTTTATGTTTATCATTACTATCGTGCTATTCAACTCAGTACGAGTCCCTCTTACCATCTGGTTCTGTGTGCCACTGGCATTAATTGGTGTATCAACTGGGTTACTGGTAATGAATGCCGCCTTTAGCTTCATGGCTTTGCTCGGCTTCCTAAGCCTCTCTGGCATGATAGTCAAAAATGGCATTGTGCTTGCTGACCAAATAAAGGTTGAGCAAGATCAAGGTACCGAAATCTATCAGGCTATCTTCAACTCTGCGGTAAGTCGTGTGCGACCAGTCTGTATGGCGGCCATCACAACAATCCTGGGTATGATTCCACTACTCTCCGATGATTTCTTCCAAGGCATGGCCGTCGTTATTTCCTTTGGTCTTGGTTTTGCCACCATATTAACCTTGATCATGGTGCCGGTTTTTTATTTGCTGCTATTCCGTGTCAAATACCGTAGGCAGAGCGAGTTTGATTAAGCTTTATAATATCTATTCTTTTTAGCCCAAATGTGCTGCCCAAATAAGTTATTTGGCAGCACACTATTCTTCACCTTTTTTATATATTGAGAGCCCTATGCATTTAGACGAAATCTTAAAACTGGATATTAAGCTACTCGTCGCCTTTGTTACCATTATGGAGGAAGGCAGTGTATCTCGTGCTGCGGAAAGACTGGGAGTAACTCAGCCAGCGCTGAGCAAAAGCTTGCAACGCTTAAGAGAGTTGTTTAAAGACTCGCTATTCACACGTCAGGCCTATGGACTTAGCCCAACCGCGCGAGCCACTGAGCTACAGGATATGATTCAACCGATTTTGCATTCACTTTCAACCCTGATGATTCCATCAGAATTGAATTTAAAAACCCTGAAAAGACGCTTCAAAATAAGAGTCAATGAAGCCGATTTAGAAACCTTCATAGAACCATTGCTTGCTGAGCTCCACTATCAAACTCCTGGAGTACGGCTATCTATCAGCAACTGCGAAGAAAATATTTTCGATGAACTGTTGGCTGGAAATACCGACTTGACCATCATGCACATGGCTGATACACCAGGAAACATACGCTCTAAGCTAATTGGTTACATGAGTTCTTGTGTGATTATCAGTGAAGCCAATCCTCTCTTTAATAAAGAGGAAGTATCTCTCGATGATTTACTAAAATACAATACCGTTACCCATCACCTTCCCAGCCATTCAAGTAGTGCTTTTGTGGCAACAGTTAGTAAATTAAAGCAACAAGGTTATGCAGTCGAGCCTACCTTAGAAACAGACAGTTTAATGGTGGCTATGCAGGCAGTTAAACGTGGCATGTCTTTTTTTGCACCACGCTCTATTGGAGAATTGTTTTTGGAGATAACACGCAATAAAAACAATTTTTACCCAGTAAGAGTTCTGCCCATGCCAAAAGAACTATTGAAAGCTGACACGAATGGTGGCGACCGCCCTGTCCAAATTTGCTGGCATGAGCGCTCAAATAATGATCCATCTCACCGTTGGCTACGGGAAAAAATCATTCACTTTATGCGTGAATCCCCTTGGATTAAAGCCACTATTTAACGGTACAACAGGATCCATTATGGCAATCACTATCCCGCGTTACGCTCGGCTCTAAGCCAGTCAAAACGCGGAATACTTTGACCATCAATTTCAACCGATTCTTGAAACATGGCTAGGGGTCTAGCCCACCAGCCACATTCGCCATATAAAGCCTGATAAATGACTAAAGGCTCTTCCGTTTCGCTGTGTTTGACGACACGTTCCACCCAATATTCAGCACCTTTGTAGTGACGGTAAATACCTACTTTCATCTCAAACACCTCAATTCTTTTTAAAAAACGACCTCTATCAACCATAAACCTGAAGAGGTTGTCGCAAATACAAAAGTTTCCCACTTACTCCGAAAACTGAAGTCAGCAATAATATTACTTTCTCATTCAAGCTATTTCTCAAGGCTCTCATATGTATCTAGTACGACCTGTGGATTTTCCTGACCTTCCCGCGTTAGAGCGTCTTGCGCAGCAGGCAGGTATTGGTACCACCAACTTCCCAGCCAATAGAGAACGTTTGAATGACAAAATAGCCTCATCACATCGTTCACTACAAACCGATGTTGTGCAACCAAGCGATGAATCCTACTTGTTTGTATTAGTGGACACCAGTACCGATCAAATTGTTGGTACCTGTGGTATCGAGGCCATGGTCGGAAGTGATACGCCTTTTTATAGCTACCGAATTGACGAGGTCATACACGCCTCACCACAACTACAAATCCACAATCGTATCTCGGCACTTTTTTTATGCCATGACTACAATGGCAACAGCCGACTGATGGCATTAGTGGTTGATAAAGCGCACCAAAATAAAGTGGCTATGTCACTACTTTCAAAAGCTCGACTATTGTTTATTGCCCGTTACCCAGAGCGATTTACCAAGCGCCTGTTTGTCGAATTGCGTGGTGAAAGTGATCGACACGGTTACTCCGCATTCTGGGATGCCCTAGGGAAACACTTCTTTACCATGGACTTTCAAAAAGCCGACTACCTTTCAGGTATCAGCAATAAACACTTTATTGCAGACCTTATGCCACGCTACCCAATCTATGTGCCGACTTTACCAGAAGCCGCACAAGAGGTGATTGGTGTGGTACATGAGGACTCAATGCAAAGTACAGATATTTTGCTTGAAGAAGGCTTTGAGTTTCGAGGTTATGTGGACATTTTCGATGCAGGTCCAACCATCGAAGCCAGAACAGAAAACCTTCGCACCATAGCCCAACAAAAAACAGGTAAGGCACTGACCCAAACTGACAACCAAAAAGGCGAGATGCATCTTATCGCCACAGGGCATTTAGAAAACTTTCGGGTCACAGCCGCCATTGCGGAGCCTCAGTCTACTGGCTTAGCCATGGATAAGGCGACTCAAGAAGGCTTACGCATTTCCTCTGGAGGTTATATTCAATGGTCAGCACTTTAATTTTGTATCGTCACCAGCCGTTTCAATTAGACCATAGAGGACTTCTATTATGATGGTCATACGCCCAATTCGTCAAAGCGACTTAAAGGCACTTTATCGGCTCGCCGAAAAAACCGGCGTCGGCTTTACCTCTTTAATACCTAACGAAGCCATTTTGCAAAAAAAAGTAGATGGTGCCACCGCATCATTCGCCAAAGAAAGCGTCTCCACTCCCAATAATGAAGATTATCTCATGGTGCTTGAAGACACCGCGACAGGAGACATTGTCGGCACTTGCGGCATACTCGCCACCGTGGGCCTAGAAGAGCCTTTTTACAGCTATCACCTGGGCACTATTACCCATGCCTCTAGAGAGCTTGGAGTTCACAATGCTATCCCTACTCTCATACTGAATAATGACTTCACAGGCTTCAGTGAGATCTGCACCCTATTTCTAGAAGAAGACTACCGCCATTCAAAAAATGGCCAATTTCTCTCCAAGTCACGCTTCATGTTCATGGCTCAGTTTCCAGAACGTTTTACCGAGAAGGTCTTTGCAGAAATGCGCGGCATCAGTGATGAAAAAGGTGTGTCACCATTTTGGGAAGGCCTTGGCCGCCATTTCTTTTCTATCGATTTTGAACGCGCTGATGAACTGACGTCGTTAGGCAGCAAGCAATTCATTGCTGAGCTCATGCCAAACAATCCTGTATACGTAAATTTACTGCCTCCAGAAGCACGGGAAGTACTAGGTAAAGTACACAAAAATACTCAACCAGCTCGGCATCTGCTCGAGCAAGAAGGTTTTCGCTATGAAAACTATGTAGACATTTTTGATGGCGGCCCTTCTTTAGAAGCCAGAGTACAAGATATTCGTGCTGTACGTGATAGCCGTTTGTACCTCGCTAATATTGGCTTGCCTAAAGGCATAGGAGAAGGTAGTTATTACTTAGTCTCAAATACCAAACTCATGGACTTTCGCTGTATTTTAATTCAACGCGCTATACCACCGAGCAGTGCGATGACCTTAACACAAGAAGAAGCGGAGCATCTTTGCATCATTAACAAAGAACCTATACGCATTGTCGAACTGTCTCCCTATGCGGGTCGCTAAACAGCCCTTTACCTTTAAAAGGAGTCACTATGAAACAAGCACATTACATTGACGGTCAATGGCAACAAGGCGAAGGCAAATTATCATGCTCTATTGACCCAGCCGATGGTAGCCAAGTATGGCAAGCTCACACTGCGACACCAGAACAGGTCAACTTGGCGATCAAAGCCGCTCGCCAAGCCTTCCCAGTATGGTCAAATCGATCACTAGAAGAACGCTTAGCCATTATCGATACCTTTGCGTCCTTGGTAAAAGACAATAGCGAGGCTATTGCTACTATTATTAGCCAAGAGACAGGCAAGCCAATTTGGGAAACCCGTACAGAAGTCGCTGCTATGGTTGGCAAAGTCACTATATCAAAGCAGGCTTACCATGAGCGTACTGGAGAAAAAAGCACCTCCATGCCCGGTGCAACCGCACGTCTACGCCATAGACCTCACGGGGTTGTCGCTGTCTTTGGCCCTTATAACTTTCCTGCTCACCTACCAAACGGACATATAGTACCAGCCCTTATCGCAGGCAACACCGTCGTTTTCAAACCCAGCGAACAAGCGCCAGCCACCTCAGATTTGGTGATTCAACTTTGGGAGCAAGCAGGGCTACCAAATGGCGTCTTAAACCTTGTGCAAGGTGAACGTGAAACGGGTGTCGCCCTAGCAAACCATACTGATATCGATGGCCTTTTCTTCACCGGTAGCCCACAAGTGGGACACATACTTCATAAGGACTTTGCAGGCCATCCGGGTAAAATTCTAGCGTTGGAAATGGGTGGAAATAACCCTCTACTCGTTTCGGAACAAGTGGTGAATGAAAGAGCAGCGGTACACGAAATTATTCAATCTGCATTCCTTTCTGCGGGTCAGCGGTGCACCTGCGCCCGCCGCTTGTTGCTCCCCATAGGAACAAAAGGTGACGCCATTTTAGCGGCCTTAATTGTTGCGACAAAAAATCTTCGCATTGACCGCTATGACGCTATCGAGCCACCATTTATGGGGCCTTTGGTATCCGCTCAAGCGGCAGATGCATTGCTTCAAGCTTATCAAAGTCTCATCAAGCTTGGTGCACAACCCTTGCTTGATATGACCCGTGGTGAAGCTAACACAGGCTTCATCACGCCAGGAATTATTGATGCAACTAATATACTCAATGAGTTACCTGACCAAGAATACTTCGGCCCATTACTCACCGTAATACGTTACGACAATCTAGAACAAGCCATGAGCATTGCCAATAACACAAGCTATGGATTATCGGCAGGTATTTTGTCGGACGACAAAAGTGAATATGAATGGTTCTTACAACATAGTCGCGCCGGTATCATCAACTGGAACCGTCAAACTACAGGCGCTTCCAGCACCGCACCATTTGGTGGAACCGGTGCCAGCGGCAACCATAGAGCAAGCGCTTACTACGCCGCCGACTATTGCGCTTATCCGGTTTCTAGTATCGAAGCAGACGCTTTAACATTACCTGAAACATTAGGCTCAGGACTGACACTATGAGCAATGCAATTGAAGCTAACTTTGATGGCTTAGTAGGCCCAACCCACAATTATAGCGGTCTATCCTTTGGCAATGTCGCTTCCTTCAATAATTCGTCACGACCATCTAACCCTAAAGCTGCCGCCAAGCAGGGCTTAATTAAAATGAAAGCCTTGGCAGATCTCGGTTTTGTACAAGGCGTATTAGCGCCCCATGAACGTCCACATATACCAAGCCTTCATCGTTTAGGTTTCACTGGCTGTGATGCAAAGATATTAGAGCAAGTCGCCAAGCAATCCCCTAAGCTGCTAGCTGCGGTAAGTTCCGCTTCCTGCATGTGGACAGCAAACGCTGCGACCGTCTCGCCCAGTGGCGATACTCTAGATGGCCGAGTGCATTTCACACCTGCTAACCTAGTAAATAAATTCCATCGTTCTATCGAACACGAAACCACGGGGGCAATTTTACAAGCCACATTCCATGATGAAAAACACTTTGCCCACCATCAAGCATTGCCAAGCGTGGATCACTTTGGTGACGAAGGCGCCGCCAATCACACTCGCTTTTGTGATGACTATGGTAAACAGGGCATTGAATTTTTTGTGTATGGTATGGAAGCCTTTAATAACAAGGCTCCACGTCCCAGAAAATTTCCAGCCCGACATACTTTGGAGGCTTCTCAAGCCGTTGCCCGTATGCATGGTTTATCCACATCACAAGTCGTCTACGCACAACAAAACCCAGCAGTAATCGATGCTGGCGTATTTCATAACGACGTGATCGCCGTTGGTAATAAAAACGCCCACTTTTATCACCAAGAGGCCTTTCTGAACACAAGCAAAATGAAGCAAGATCTTATAGCTGCGTGGGGGGAAAGAAGTGAAGAATTTCATCTAATTGAAGTGCCCAGTCACGCTATTTCAGTAGAAGACTGCATTCACTCTTATTTGTTCAACAGCCAACTATTGAGTCGTGGTGCAAACGATATGGTGCTAGTGGTGCCAGGGGAATGTGAGAATAACCCTACGGTTTGGTCATACTTAAACAGCCTAGTAGCAGACGAGTCTCCTATCAGGGAAATAAAGGTATTTGACCTTAAACAGAGCATGAGCAATGGCGGCGGCCCAGCCTGCTTACGACTACGAGTTGCGTTAAATGAAGCAGAACGCAAAGCCATTAACCCTGCGACCTTAATGAACGATGCTTTATTTGAAAAATTAAATAACTGGGTGGACGCTCATTATCGTGATGAGCTCAGAGAAGCAGATCTAGCAGACCCTCAATTACTGATTGAAAGTAGAAACGCGCTAGATGAATTAACACAACTATTAAATCTTGGCTCTGTGTACGAATTTCAACAGTAAATAGATGAAGATAAAACAGCGAACGGCTTGGTTACTCTTCATCTACATATTCAAACGCACGTGTATCGATAACCTTACCATCAAGTACTGTGTCTACACTCCAAGTACCATCAAAGCCAGGCAATAAGCGCTTACTTGACCATACTCGCCAGCGGTCGCCACCGATTTCAAAAAAAGGAATCTCAGCATAAACTTCGCCATCTAGCTTCCAGCGGTGAAGCACTTGGCTTCCCGCCATGTCACGTAGATCAGTAAAGAAATACACCCGCTGAATGCCACCATACTCAACTTTCACCGTAGTACCGATATCATCAATCGGTTCACGATCAATCACGTCCGTTGAAAACTGAGCTCGAGCAATAGTTGCTTCTGCCCAGACAGGTAAAACCGCTATGAATGATAAAACACTGGCTAAAACAACGCGAATAAGCACTTGCCACATACTTAAGTCCTCTGGTGATCACCACATTCATTTACCATGCAGTGAGGTTACATAACTGTCCAGCTTGGACTAATAAAGCTAACCCAAATGATGAGGAAGCAACACGCTAAAATTGTATCAACCAGTAATGATTTTTCATTTTCCCGAAAAAAACCTAATAAATACAAGACTTAAATACAGTAAACAAAGTTACAAATTTATTTGTCTTGACGATCTGCTAAAGGTGTAGAGAAGGTATATTCCATATCCCAAGGAAAGCGAATCCAAGTATCTTGACTCACTTCCGTCACAAAAGTATCCACTAAGGGTTTACCTGCGGGCTTAGCATAAATAGTGGCAAAATGTGCTTTTGGCAACATTTCACGAACCTTTGCTGCCGTTCGACCAGTATCAACCAGGTCATCAATTAAGATAAAGCCGTCACCGTCTCCTTCCACTCCCTTTAAGACATTTAGCTCACCTTGCTTCATGGCGGCACCACTTTTTTCATCAACACCATAGCTAACGACACAAATGGTATCGATCAAGCGAATGTCCATTTCACGACAGAGGATAGCGGCAGGCACAAGACCGCCACGAGTAATGGCAATAATCCCCTTCCAAGGCCCCTGCTCTAATAAACGCCAAGACAAAGCACGAGCATTTCTATGTAATTCTTCCCAAGATACGGGAAAATCTTTTGAATAAGGTGTCATGGAAAGAAGCTCCTACGCTGTTTTATTTAGCAAAGTAATCATGCTGATCGTTAAAGGGTTGGGATTTTAGCGGCATAGGTAGTCCTGCTGCAACCAAAGTTACCCGATCGGTCAATTTTGCAAGCAATTGATTCATAGTCCCTGCCTCATCACCAAATCGTCTTGCCAACGCATTCATTGGCATGATACCTAATCCTACTTCGCTAGAGACCAAAACGAGATCACCTTGAAATGCCTCTACAGCTTTCACCAACTCTGCTTTTTCTTGCTCCAGCCTTTCCTCATCCTCTAGACCTAGCAAGTTTGTTAGCCATAAGGTCAGACACTCTACAATTACCGCTTGGTCTGGAGAGTTGAACGAATTGAGTACATTAGCGAGCTCGATAGGTTCTTCGATAAGTTGCCATTCGCTAGGACGGCTTTCTTTATGAAGGCGTACCCGGTCAGCCATTTCATCATCCCAAACTTGAGAAGTCGCCACATAACAAACTGGCTTACCGCTCGCAGCAACTTGCTCTTGTGCAAACGCACTTTTCCCACTGCGTACACCACCAAGTACTAGGTGTTTCATGCTAAATCTCTGCCTCCTGCACCCTTTAATAATCGAATCAAAGCTTTATCGAGCCTATCCATTTCATTCATCGCAGGCAAAGCAACTCGAATCCAGCCATCTCCAATACGAATATGAATACCTACCTGATGCAGCATATGAAACACTTGTTCAGCGTATTCCTGACTCTCAAGCTGCCAGGTTATAAACAAAGGATTCATAGCCCTTTCCTGTGAATCGAAAATAGTATTAAACTTCGGCATCACTCGCTCTATAAACGCCGCTTGCCGAGCTTCCAAGGACAGCAAAGCTGAGGATTGCCAATCTTTATCCGAAAACGCCAAGCCAACCAAATGCAGACTCACTGTCGATACAGGCCAAGGCCCCATTAAATTCTTCAAAGCTTTTTGCCAGCGCGGTGCGCAAAAAGCAAAGCCAACTCGAGCACCAGCCAAACCAAAGAACTTACCCACAGACCTAAGTACAAATAGAGACTCACTCCAGTTCTGTTGTTCTTGATTTGCTAATAAACTCAGTTCTGGACGAGTATCAATAAAAGCCTCATCAACCACCAGCACAACGTCTTGCTGCTCAGCATAGCTAGTAAGTTCTGATAGGCTTTCAGCCGAAGCCCATTCACCCGTCGGGTTATTCGGGTGAATCACAACGGCCACTGTCCAGTTTTGCTCCAGTAATTCATCCAACGAATCATAATAAGCCAGATCATATCCCCACTTTTGCCAAGCAAAGGCGTGCTCTTGATAACCTATTCGTGGAATCAAAACACGTTTTAGGAACTGGCCCCCATCAGCACAGTCGCCGCGTAACAAGAGTGGTAACGCCTCGATAATCTGCTGCGATCCAGAACCAATCACACTAGGACGAACACCATAATAATCCTCCGCTAGGTCAAGCAAAGCCGTTTGGTCTGGTAATGCCATCCATAAAGCAGAATCGACCTCAGGAATTGGCCAAGGCTCTCGATTACAAGCAGACGACAAATCCAACCAGTTCAATGCTTCACCACCAACCTTTCGCTGCCAATAAGCCAAATCACCACCATGTTTCGGCGATTTTAAATCCAGCTTTGCAGACACGCTGTTTAAGCTATTCAAAACAAAAGGCATATTACTAACCCCCATAAATATACGCTTTTATCTACCAGAAAAATCGCCTGCTCTAAATGCTTCGGTCTTGGTTCATCGCCTTCGCCCCAAACAGGACGAGTTTCAACCTTGCCAAAATAGGGCGCTTCGCCACCAAGCTGAACGCCTAATGCACCCGCACCTGCCGCCATCACAGGGCCAGCGTTAGGGCTTTTGGTTCGAGCAGAAGGTTGACGAGAGCTTCGAATCGCTTGCTTCCAGTTACCACAGGCTGCATAGGTATAAATAACCAATCGAGCTGGCACGTAATTCAAGACATCATCGAAACGCGCTGCAAACCAACCAAAATGCAGAAATGAATCTGTTTTATAACCCCACATAGCATCCAAAGTATTTGCCAGCCGATACAATAATACCCCCGGCGCACCCAAAATTAAAAACCAAAATATTGGAGCAAAAACCGCATCGCTGCCGTTTTCCAACACAGATTCAATGCCTGCCTTCGCGACATCAGACGCATTCAAATTTTCTGTGTCGCGGCTAACAATACGGCTCACAGCAATACGCGCTTCGACAAGTTTTTCTTCAGGTAACGGTTCTTGTGATAAAGGAACGGAGATCGCCAAAGCATGTTCACGAAGACTTTGCCAACCAACAGTGAAATATAAGACGATCACAGACAAGACAGTATCTAGCCAATCCGGCAGTAACCAAAGCAAAAGACAAAAAACGATCAGCCAAGGTAATACGGCAAGCAGCCAAGCCAGCGTCCCCATCAGCCTTTGTTGTGAAGGTTTGGCCTCTAATGGCATTTGCATTTTTTCACGGCAAAGATCGACCCAACGGCCAAACCAGATAAGCGGATGCCAACTTTTTGGCTCTCCTAATAGCCGATCAAGAATCAAAGCCGCCAATAATATAAGGCTGGTTGACGATAAAAAGTCAAAAATAGAAGTGATCATGAATATAGGTCGTTTTTCACTGAATGGGTCAATGGGGTAGAATTCTAACATCTTATTGATTTAAAGCGTGATGAACCTGAATGCCAGCCTTTAGTTTAATGATCCAAGGAACCACCTCGGATGCCGGAAAAAGTACCTTAGCCACCGCTTTATGCCGGCTATTCGCCCGACGAGGTATTCAAGTCGCCCCCTTTAAACCACAAAATATGGCACTCAACAGCGCAGTCACTCAAGATGGCAACGAGATTGGCCGAGCACAAGCGGTACAGGCTTATGCGGCAGGACTCGAACCCCATGTGGACATGAACCCAATTTTGCTCAAACCGAATACCGACACAGGCGCTCAGGTCATCATTCAAGGCAAAGCCATAGGTAACATGAACGCCGTGGGCTACCATGAGTACAAGAGCATAGCCAAAGTCGCCGCACTAGATTCTTACCACCGACTCGCCGACCAATATCAAGCCGTCATAATTGAAGGGGCTGGCAGTCCAGCAGAAATCAACTTACGCGCCCGCGACATCGCTAACATGGGATTTGCCGAATCCATCGACTGCCCTGTTATCATCATCGCGGATATAGACAAAGGCGGCGTATTTGCTCATCTAGTTGGCACCTTAGATTTATTGAGCCAAAGTGAACAAGATCGGGTGATCGGCTTTGTTATCAATCGCTTCCGTGGTGATATCAGCTTACTGCAATCCGGCTTAGACTGGTTAGAAGAGCGCACTGGCAAGCCTGTACTCGGCGTTTTACCCTACCTAAAAGGCTTTCACCTTGAATCAGAAGATGCCATAGCCAAAAGCCCAATCAAATCGAATTCCGCCATCAAATTAAATGTCGTTATTCCGATTATGCCGCGGACCAGCAACCACACAGATTGGGATGCTTTGCGCCTGCACCCAGATGTACAAGTCACCCTAGTAGGTGCAAATGAATCTATCCCACCAGCTGATCTCGTCATTCTTCCTGGCAGCAAAAGCGTACAAAGCGACCTCGCCTTTCTACGCCAAGAAGGCTGGGAAGACTATCTCAATAAACATCTAAGATATCGAGGTAAAGTCATTGGAATCTGCGGCGGTTTTCAAATGCTAGGTAAACGCTTACTCGACCCACTCGGCTTAGAAAACCAACAACCTAATAGCGAATCTAACGGGTTTGGTTTTATACCGATGGAAACCGTGCTAGAAAAAGAAAAACAACTGAAGCAAAGACAAGGACTCTTAACCCTAGGAGGACAAAGCAGCACAATGACGGGCTATGAAATTCATTCCGGAGTTTCCCGTTTCTCAACGCCGGTAAAACACCTAGCAACGCTAGAAAATGGAGAAAAAGAAGGTTTTATCTCAGACGATGACAGCATAATAGGGGCTTACCTACATGGCATATTCGATCATAAAGAAGCATTAGAAGCGTTATTACACTGGGCAGGCATTAGCCAGACAACCAACTTCGATTACGAACAATATCGAAACAAAGAAATCGACCGATTAGCAGATAGCACAGAACAACACATGAAGATCGATGACTTAATTGAGCAGTGCGAAAAATTTAAAGAGGGGATTACCCAAACATAACCATATCTACATATTCTAGCAGTGAAAAATCCGATGTTTGGCGCAGCCAAAACGATACATTAAATGCCCATTTAAATAATTTTAGGCTATCATTTACACGCAATAATATACTCGCTTTTTGGAGCCTAATTAAGTCTTATGTATCTTGTTGGGAACAAGCGATTTTTACATTCAAACTATTTTGGTGGATTACTGGCCTTTTTTTAGAATTCACAAATCGTTCAAAAAATACAGATAAGGATTAACTGATGCGTACTCTCGTAATCGTTCGAACATTAAAAGTAGGAGGGATGGAACGAGTCGCAGTGAATCTTGCTGACGCTTTTGCTGACGAAGGGCATGAAAGCCATTTACTTTATTACAAAAAAAGTAAAGAGCCTCTTTACCCTGAAAATCAAACAGTTTCGGTTCATAAGTTCAACATTAATAAGCTATCAATTTGCCGGCCTCTAGACACCCTTTCTCAGCTTTTCGCCCGTATAATGAATGGCATTTGGAGAAAGTCCTATTTTTTAATTGCCGGTTGGTATAGCGGTCATCGATTACAAAAAAAAATAGCCCAATTAGAAAAAAAGCATGGGCAATTTGACCGTATCGTCTTCCGTGGAGAAGGAACTTATGAGGGAGTTTGGTCATTTAAACACCCTCATGCTGTATATGTATTAGAAAACATCATCCCCTCCAATAAACAAAGTAAACTAATAGAGTATCGTTATAAGGCACTATTTAATAACAAACAACTTGTCGCTGTCTCCAATGGCGTTAAGAATGCCTCAGAAAAAATATTTCAGAAAGCCAATATATCACCAACAAACATAAGAGTGATCACAAACCCTTGCCCCATTAATTCAATCAGACTACAAGCTAAGTCGCCACGACCTAGCTTGATGCCCAAAACCCCCTATATAATTAATGTTGCTCGACTGGTTCCACAAAAAGACCAAAACTTGTTGCTGGAAGCCTACGCAAAAAGCAAGCAAACACTACCATTAGTGATTGTCGGTAGCGGCAAACTAGAAGACACTTTAAAAAACAAAGCGACTCAATTAAATATAGACAGGCAAGTCCATTTTGTTGGCAATCAAACCAATCCTTATGTATGGATGAAACATGCTAGCCTATTTGTCCTCAGCTCTAAGCACGAGGGCTTGGGAATTGTATTATTTGAAGCCCTTGCCTGTGGAACGCCAATTATCTCTGTTGACTGCCCTGGTGGAGTAAGAGATGTTTTTAAAGGCGAACTAGAAACTTACCTTTGTACCCAGACCCCTGACGCTTTAGCAGAGAAAATCGATCAAGTAATAAATAAAAATGGATACCCAATAAAAGAAGAATGGTTATCAGACTTTAAACCAGGAAATGTAGTCCGTGCTTTTCTACAAGAAAAATAATCTACGGCTAAATAGTCGTCCCTGAATAATGGCGTTTCAAGCATGAAGCGCCATATTGTTTTTCTGGCTTCCCAGTGAAAAATGTATTTGAAGCAACAGTAACCTTAAAAATGGCCCAAAATATTGGGCATAATAAAGCCACTTGAGCAGCTTACGCAGGTTCTGACCACAGGTGCTTAAGGTCACGTTAATCGCATCACCTAGTACGCCTTTTAAAAAGCATCGTCTGAGTTTCCCATCGGATTTGAGATGTCCTATGATAGGCTCTACGCTGTTTCGTCTCCCCATCCATGGCTTCTCCTTCTTTGGTACGCCGCACTTTTGACCAGCAATCAACACCTTAATATCTTCCACGCCCGATCCTTTATACCCTCGGTCAACAAAACAGGTT
The DNA here is from genome assembly GCF_016463975.1 of Marinomonas transparens. Taxonomy (GTDB): domain Bacteria; phylum Pseudomonadota; class Gammaproteobacteria; order Pseudomonadales; family Marinomonadaceae; genus Marinomonas; species Marinomonas transparens. The sequence continues at coordinate 116,661 of NZ_JAEMNX010000019.1, forward strand.
TCCGATTTTTTTCCTGTTAGGGTTTCAACTTGTTGAAGTTGATCTTTTAACGTATGGCCATCATAAGGATTACCTGGATAGCTTCTTGCTCCCACAATGAAGGATTCTTTAGCCTTCACGGCTATGCTTGCTTTCACACCAAACTCATAGCGTTTATGCGCTTTGCCTTTGGCAGATGCAATCTACATTGGGTTCATGCAAGCTATACAGTTTATTTTTGCTCTGGCGTGTTTATTTTAGTAATCGATAGGCTTGGTTGAGTCTGTCTTCCTGTTTTGGGATGAGCGTTAACCCTTGTCGTTTTACTTGTCTATCAATATCT
>NZ_JAEMNX010000002.1 GCF_016463975.1 Marinomonas transparens
AACTGAGCCCGTTGCCCTGCGATCTCCATATACCCATTCAAGGCACTGCGGCTGTTGCCCAAAACTTCGTTCAGGATAATACCGGCGCTTTTACCACCTAAACGTTTATTGCCATCCACATAACCCGCTAATTTGGTTTGCACAATGGCCGTCGAGTTGTTGAAGATTAAACCTTTAGCATCGACATTGAGTTCATTGTATTGATTACGTGACACGCCCTTCGCGCTCGGCGCATTGATATTAACGATGGGTACACCATTGGCCGCCGTATCAAACGCAGGGGCATGGGCCGTATTCGCTGCCGACACGCCCTGTGCCAACAAGACACCCGGCATGGAAAAATACGAAGACAGCAGAATCAAGGCAATGTGTTTTTGGTGTTTACGACAAGGAGCCAACAAAGACTGATAGGACGAATAACGCGGAACAGGACGAACTGACGAAAAAGACAAGGCGGACTTTTTAGGAGAAGAAAAGCGTCCAACACCACCACATGTTTCTTTTAGCCACTTGAAAGCAGACAGCATAAACAACCTTCGTCCTTGAATTATTAATTTTAAAAATCCGAAGAAAACACGCTCGGAACGACAGAATTAACAAACATTAAGAAAATGATTGTAAGCAAAATTTACAAAACATGAATACAAAGATACATTTATTTACAATAAAGATGAAATCTGCGTTTGAATACCAAAAAAAACGAGCCGAAGCTCGCCCTAAATAGGTGCAAAATTTTGATGAAAATAAGTGTTAGTACCTAAGAAAAGAGACAGATCTTGCCTGTATTGTTAAATAAAAGAGAGGCTAGAGTAAATGCTGTAGAAATTGTTACGATTAGTCTTATAGAGGCGCCCTCTAACTCGATCTCCTGCGCCCAAGCAAGATGGATAATAAGATACCAGATACAAAGCCCCAGAAATGCGCGGCCCATGATATATAGGGTAAAAAGCTGACTAACGAAAACAAGGTTCCGCCGTAAGCGAAAAAAGCCACGATGGCGATTAACCAATTGCGTAGGCTAGGGTTGAAGATGGCATCCGCAAACAAAAAGCCAAGTAACGCAAAGACCATTCCAGAAGCACCAACCACCAGTCCGCTGCTACCAAAGCACCACACTCCTACTCCTGAACCGATGGCCCCTAGGATCATGATGTAGCGTAGTTTTCTGCGGCCAACGGAAGCCCCTAGCAGGCTACCAAGTACGAGCAATGGAATGGTGTTTGAAATGATGTGATAGAGTCCAGCATGAAGAAAGGGTGAGAATAAAATTCCCAGTAAGGCGTCTAATGTTCGCGGGCGAATACCAAATTGATTTAAGTTAACGCCCAACAAAATAGCGTCAATAAAAAAGACGATCCAGATGGCAATCACAAAGTAGAGTATATCGGCTGGAATGATTCGCTTAAGCATCTTTAGTCTGCTTTAATATTTCATGCAATGCCGTCTCTTCTAAGCCCAAAACATCAATAATGGCGGCGAAAAGGTCGGCGGAGAACATGCCCTTATGGGTTTTACTGCGCAAATTTTCAGGCGTCATTGTGATGCCTTTTTGATTCAATGCGGCAGATAAGTCGTCATACTTCATTCCCTTCAAAGCCAGTGCTGACCTGATGTAACGGGTTATTGCGAGTTTATAGGGAGACAAGGCTTGGCGATTTTTAATGTTTTGATCTTGATTCATGTTACCGACCATACAATAAGTATTATTGATACGACTATTGAATAATAGAAGTGTTACCCATATTACATAGTTATCTCATATATGACAACGAATGTTAGTCATGGTTGACATGGCGAACTTTAGTGCTATATTCGTGACTTATGTTACACGCTCATATGTTGTTTTAAATAAAGGAAAACCTTATGTCCTGGAACAAAGATACATTATTAAAGCTGATTGAAGCTCAACCAGATTGGGTTGTAGAGTCAGAAGGCGAATGCCTAAACATAGCCAATGATGAAGGTATTGATGTCTTTGTCTATGCGGGTAATCAACAAATTTTGGTTGAAACAGCTTTGTTTTCAACCGCCAGTGTAAAAGACAAAAATGCTCTTAATAATTTGATTTTACGCAGCCATCAATTAGTACCATTAACCTCTATCTGCATCAATAAAATAGGTGGTGATGAGTATTACGTGGCATTTGGTGCGTTATCCACAGACAGTAAAGAAAGTGTCGTGCTAGAAGAAATTGAAGCACTGTTCAATAACGTGACTGAGTTTCTTGATTTATACAGTGATCACTTAAATGCGGAGATAGTGCTATGAGCTTAAAAAAATTATGGACAGCGATACGTGGCGCCACAAACGAAGGTCTCGAAGCAGCAGCCGATACTCAAGCGATTCGTATATTGGACCAAGAAATGCGTGAAGCAAAACAAGAGCTACAGGCGTGCGATGAAAGCCTAACCCGTATCATGGCAAAACGTAAATTGGCAGAAGGCAAGGTTGCCGCGTTAAAGGATGATATAGAGACCTATACCAACCACGCCATCGCCGCGAGTGAAACCGATGAAGCCTTGGCGATTGAATGCGCCGATAGAGTCAGTGAATTGGAAACCGCCTTGGATGGCGAGCAAAACATTCTCGATAGCTTTTTATCTTCTGAAAAGTCGTTAAAAGCCAATATCGCCAAAGCGAAAACCAATGTTCGCCTGATGGAACAACAGATAGAACAGGTTAAAGCGACAGAGTCGGTACAAAAAGCACAGGTCGCCGTTTCTACTCGCCATATGGGCGCCAACAGCAAGGTGAAAACCGCGCTAAGCAGCCTTGATCGCATCAAAGAAAAGCAGTTACAACGCAGTGCGGAATTGGATGTGGCAGAAGAGTTAGCCAATGAAGAGTCTGGAAGCTCTCTCGATGCCAAGCTAAAAGCCGCTGGCATTAAATCTGGTGGCGCGAAGAAGAGCGGTAACGACAAGCTTGCTCAATTACTTGCCGCTAAAAAAGGTTAATCCTCCTTTAAAATGCTAAAACAAAATGGCCGCTTAATGTGGCCATTTTTATTATAAGCTTGGGGTCTTTACAAAGTGATGCCCGTTCATTTTACGCTTTTTAATGTATAGTGCTGTTGACGCATATATTTTCCCTATTACCTTTTCATTAACTATAGAAGTGAGACCATGTTTACTTCACTTTTTAAAAAGAAAAAACCAGCATCGGCTGTAAGTAATGCTCCCTCTATTATGGGCTTACGTTTAGGTGGGAGCTTTGAGATAGACCCATTATTGATGCGCATGATTGAAGACAAGCTTGTCATTGATAAAGCCGCCACCAGCTACATAATAAAAGCAGCTGGTATTGCTGAGCTTGATGGCACTTGGATGTTTCGCTTTTACACCGACGATGATGCCTTCTTACAGGTCATTTCTGAAGGAGGTAAAAATGCAGAGCATGTTGTCGATGTGAAGCTCTTTCACTTCTACGATACGCAAGATGTGGCTTCTCAGTCAGTATGGGACAATTTACTTTACAAGCAAATGGGCACATCAACCTACTCGCTAGAAGATCATACTTATCACCGAGTCTGGACCTCTGCCAGTGATTATCATAATCCGGTCTATGTACAAGAAAGCACCTATGATGATGACGGCGAACCCTCAGAAACGGATCAATTTATCATGCTATTTGAACGGGAAATTAATGATGGCCATACCGAATCGCTTTTTCTGTCCGCAGAAGAAAGCGAGCAAGATGGCGGTTTAAATCGTTGTTTTGTATTGAGTACAGGTATTACCTTAACCCCTTCACAATTAACCATTCACGGCTAATGTTTTAAACAAGACAAGGAATTTTTATGGATCCGCAAACTCAAGACCTTCTATCCAGCATTGCTAATTTCGGCGGCTACTTTGGCCTCGCTCTCTTATTCGTCGTTATCTTTATTGTGGTGTACTCCTTTATCACGCCACACGATGAATGGAAACTGATTAAAACAGATCAAAATACCGCTGCGGCTATTGGTCTTGGTGGCGCTATTGTTGGCTTCTCTATCGCGTTAGGTGGCGCGGCGACCAACTCGGTTTCTATTATAGATTTTGCTATCTGGGGCGTTGTTGCTTTGATCGCACAATCGCTCGCCTTTGCAGTAGTACGCTTCATATTTATGCCAAAAATTGTCGCCCGCATCACGGCCAATGAAGTCAGCGCTGGGGTGATTCTTGCTGCCATCAGTATTTCCGTAGGGATACTTAATTCCGCCTGCATGTCTTATTGAGGAATCTATTGTGAAAAGAAGCCGATATATCGACCTTGATAAAATGCGCAAGGCAAAGCCTAAGCACCCACTGTTTCGACCACTTACCCTCGCCGTCGCCTCTATTACCTTAGCGGCCTGTGGCCAGAACGAAGAAGAAGTAAAAATTGTCTCTTCTGTAGAGGATTGTACGGCCAACACCACACTGACTACGGAACAGTGTGAAGTCGCTTATAAACAAGCAGTCGCTGAAGCCGTACGCACAGGCCCTAGATACACTTCCCAGAGACAGTGTGAAGAAGACTTCGGCTACGATCAATGTGTGTCCCCAAGATCTTCCAGCACCTTCATGCCTATGTTTACAGGCTTTATGATAGGAAACTTACTAAGTAGTAATCGAGGTTATGGCTATAACCCGGTCTATCAGTACCGTAATAGCAACTCTTCCTCTCGTAACAGCTTAATGACGGCAGACGGCTCCATCATTGGTCGTGCAGGACAAAGGTCCTATAAAGTGTCCCCAAACGAATTAAAGCCAAAACCAAGAGTAACGCGTACTGTTTCCCGCGGTGGATTTGGCGCAGTTGCTTCCGCAAAATCAAGCTGGGGCGGTGGTAAATCCAAAGGATGGGGCGGCTAAATGTTCCGTATCCCCATTGCTGAAAGGCCTCAATGGCAAAAGAGAGCTGAGGAATTCGGCTTTGAATTCCATACCATGCATGGGGAAAAGTATTGGGATGAAAGTGCCTATTACCAATTCACCTTAGAACAAATAGAAAAAGGCATCGAAGCCCCCACAGAAGACATACATCAAATGTGTTTGGCGGTGGTAGACAAGGTCATCAAGGACGACGAGCTCATGCGGCGTTTTTGCTTACCAGAAGCCCAATGGGACTTTATTCGACAATCTTGGCTGAATGGCGACCCTAGTTTGTATTCACGCTTGGATTTTGCCTATTCAGGCAAAGGCGATGCCAAGCTGTACGAAAACAATGCGGATACACCTACCAGCGTCTATGAAACAGGCTTTTGGCAATGGTTGTGGCTGCAAGACAATGTGGATGCCGGAGTTCTTCTCCCCCATTCAGACCAGTTTAATTGTCTGCAAGAAAAACTCGTCAATCGCTTTAAAGAGATCAAATACCTCACCCCAGATCGGGTCTTGCATTTTTCCTGCTGCAAAGACACACCAGAAGACCGTGGTACAGTTCAATACCTAGAAGACTGTGCTAACGAAGCGGAAATCGAAACGGACTTTGTGTATATCGACGACATAGGCCGAGATGCAGAAGGCAGTTTCACCGATACCAAAGATCAAGTCATTAGCTCGATGTTCAAGCTATACCCTTGGGAATTCATGTTCCAAGAGGCGTTTTCAAGCCAACTTGGTAAAAACAACATCCGCTGGTTGGAGCCACCATGGAAAAGCCTTTTGTCTAACAAGGCACTCTTGCCTATGCTGTGGAAAATGTTCCCTAACCACCCCAACCTGTTACCGGCATTTTTTGAAGACGAGCTACACCTCGCCACAGGTATCGACTCCTTGGTGAAAAAACCCATCTTTTCCCGCGAAGGTTCTAATATCTCTTTTGTCGGTAAAGACACCCATATAGAAGCCTCATCCGGCCCTTACGGAGAAGAAGGTTTTATCTACCAAGCGACATATATGTTACCTAAGTTTGGCAACAACTATACCTTGATCGGCAGCTGGCTAGTGGACGATCAAGCGGCAGGAATTTCCATTCGTGAGGACAGCAACCCAATAACACAAGATATGAGCCGCTATTTACCTCATGTTATTGTTTAACAGCATTTGAATGGCACAGAGGTCAGCTCGTTGATTTAGCAGAAAATAATAAAAAAGTTAGCGGCTAAGATGTCCTTTAGACAGTAAGTAAAGAGATGTTACTATCTCAGAAAATCGAGAAAGAGAGCGCAAAAATGAAAGCACCACTCGTCACTGACGAAGAGCTACAACACATAGAAAACATGCTGGAGGGCTTAGAAAGTCAAATCGTTCAATCTATGCTTTATATTAAAAAAGTCCAAGGCTGGACAAATGACACTCTGGCTAACCGCTTCTCTGGCATCAGTAACAAGGTGCTATTACGCTACCTACAAAAAGCTCACACTGGAATCCGCCCCATTCATTTTGTTGCTGTATTTTCATGGCTTACCATGATCCCAATGACTGCTTTTTACCTAGGGACAAAAATACGCGAATCCTACCGAGGAATGGACAAACTGGCCGTCGATGCCCTACTTTGTATTGGTAATATGCCATATGAACAATTCGACATTGTTCTCAGTTGTATTTATTTGTATCTAGATCAAGCAGGCAAGGATGCCGTCGACAAACTCAGAGCCGAGTTGACCAAGGAATATGGAGTCATCGACGCCGAGTTTGAAAAAAAACACCTGCCACCGGATGTTATTGACTTAAAAGAATTTGCTGAAAGCTATTACCACTCAGTGGCACTTACAGCAAAAGAACTCAGAGAAGAATATAAACTTTCGGAACGAGAAATGGGCGAAATTGTTGGGTTGTCCAGATATAAATACAAGGTGCTAGAAAACCCCAACGACCCTCAGCCATTTTCATTAGCAATTGGCATTAGAGCAAAACTAGGGTTAAAGCTTACTGGCCATGTAAATTTCACAAAAGAAATGACTCATTACTCAGAGTTTCATGGTTTTCGTAAGTTGCAACACATTAGAGATTCGCTCCTAGTTGAATCATTGCAGCATGTTCCTGTCCACCAAAAAGATTACGTAGTGGAAATGATCAAGGGTATATCAAACGCTTATATTAAGAAAAGAATGGAAAAGAGAATATAGCAATGGGGACTATATTCTCTTTGATGAATTAACCTTCTATTACTTTAAACCCCTCACACACCTGCCGATAATGGTTTGCCAAAGTAATCAGCGCATCTGCTGCTTTGTGCGGTTGCTGTAAATTGGGGAAATGATCTGCATTTTTCAACACAACAAAATGTGCATTTTTCAATTTCCCGTAAAAATCTCTCATTATCTCCTTTGTAGCATAAGGGTCATATTCTCCTGCAAGCACCAAAGTAGGAACAGTTATACTTGCTAGGTTTTTAGGCTTATAAGCTAACAGCCTAAAAGTATTTTCAATAAACACATCAACCCTAATTTGATCATATTTCATTATTCCCGCCACTAGTGAGCGACGAATGGCTTTATTACGAGGGATAGACGGATGATCAGACGTTAAAGCATTAACGAAGGTATTGGCAAATGTCGACTTACTTTTTAGTGCTGCCGCAACCATCTGTAAAGATACCTTTCTTGCGCATTCAGGTATGCCAGGCACCCCACAGGCAATAGAAAGACTTTGCACACCGCTCCACACATCACATAACTCAACTGATACAGCCGTTGCATAGGAAAAGCCAAACACATGAGCTTTATCGACTTTTAAATACTTCAACAAATCGACTACCATTTTAGCCTGATCTCGAACACTCACCGTCGCCTGTAAAACTTCCGTTTCTCCCGTACCCGGCGCTTCTATCACTATGGTATTTACCACCTTAGAAAACTCTCTAGAAAAAAAATCAACCGAGTCTATATCCTGTAACGCCCCCATTAAAAACACACCAAATTGATCTGTATCGTTATTTTCATAAATAGAATATCGAAATGTATTACCGTTCAAAACCAGTGTTTTTTTCATAATATTAACCCTTGTTTTTAAAATTGATATGACTTAATGTCTTCATCTCAGGGAGATATTTTGAAAAAACCGTATTTTAAGTGAGAGATAACCTCTAAATTTTAAAAGGTCTTTTGGTTTAAAGAATGGAGAAAGGGAACGATGCACACGACAGGGAAGCAACAAAGCCGCCTCAATATCGGAAGGGAAATAAGCAAACTACCGATAGGGGCACCAGCATTATCCATAATCATTCCTAGCACGATGACGCAAACAACCATCATGTTTAGGGAGCATACCTGCCCATTACTAAAATTTAGCCTGAAAATGACACACAGAAACCTATCAGCCACTCAGCCATGGCAGATAATAAAGGCCTAACTCATTCAAAAAATTGTCTACCCTCACCGAGTAGGCAACTCAAAACCTTTAAAATTACACAACATATCGTAGATGCATAGTCCTCCCACTTTCCCCAAAAGAGGTACGAAGCACAGAAAGGAAGATGCGATGACAGCTCAGTTAGATTTATTATTTGATATTGCCAAAGAAGCCGCCAGAGAACTTGCCGAAGAAATAGCCAAAGAAGCAACAAAGAAAGCACTCTATGACCGTGATATGGCCTTCACTATTGCTAAAGACACCTACTCCACCAAGATGAAGCGTGAGCCCACCTACGATGAAAGCAATGACCTGTACGAACTTATTTCCGACCTATGCGACGAAGAAATAAAACGTCAAAAAAATCATAAAATACAACAATATATGAAATTAATACAAAACATATATTCGAAAATTCGATAAGAATCAAAAATAAAAGAACATATATGCGAGTTACACCTATTCAAGATGGCGAGGTAAGCGGCATATTTTCTACTGAATATAACTATTATGGCGAGCAGGGCTATCTGGTTGGGGACTTTCCAAAAGATAATGCTATTAAAATATGTGATTTAATTATTCATAAAAAGCAAACGCCCTAAAGGTAGAGCGTTATTACTTATTAAACCCTTTCTAGAGCATGCCATAAAACTGGGGGCTGGTGAGGTCGTAGAAATTTAGAGCAAGGTAATAATCCTAAAAGCTACGAAGCGATGGAGCTAATCACTTCATCCGCCCAAATAATGGAGGACAAAAATGCCTGATTAAGCGTCTGTCTGTCATCCTGCTCTAGTGCATCCAACTTTGACCATTTTTGCTCTTCACAACTTAAAGTCTGTTTTAATAACTCTCCCAGCGTACCTGAGCCATGTAAGATCGCATGCTTAATATCTTTTTTAAGAGCAAGTTGACTAAACACTTCGCTTTTATCCACCTCAAACACAGCATCAATACCTGACAATAACCCCGTCATAAAGGCAGGATCCGATAATTCAGGGAATTTGTGCTCTGCAAGCAATTGGCAACAACGGCCGCGAGCTAAAAGTATTTTCAACAAGGGTCCTGGCTGACCCGAAGAAGAAGTCAATGTAATAAGCAGCGCCCACTTTTTAAGCTGAGATAGACCAACCAGAACCACCGCTTCCTTAATTGACGTGACTTTTTTCGAAATACCGCAAACCGGGCTATTAAGAATACGTAACAACTGAAACGAGATAGTTGGGTTTTGAGCAACTAATGTTGTGACCTTACTAATAGAAACATCTTCATCCTGTAAGGCATTAACTAACGACATAGCGCCTTGAGTGGCAGCGTCTATTTTTTTGCCTTTCACCATCTGAGGGCGCTGCAAAAAATACCCTTGAAAAAGTTCAAAGCCCATTTTATAACAGAGATCAAACATGGTTTGATTTTCGACTTTTTCGGCAAGTAGGGTGAAACCTTGGGACTTTAATTCAGCAAGCTGTTTTGCATATCGAATAGGGTTAGTTGCCAAAACATCGACCTTAATAATCGAGACCCAAGGCAATAGCACTTTGTACTCATCAGAAAATTGATAATCGTCTAAGGCAAAAAGATAGCCTGTGCTATGCAGCGTTTTAACCGACTCAATAAATTCAGAGGTCAATTTTTGACCCTCAAGTATCTCGATATAAACCGACTCAGGATCAATAGGAACAAAAGCATCCGACACTATCAGATCAGTTGTCATATTAATGAAAAATGGTTTCTTAACTTGGGATTCCATTCCAGTAATACCAATACATAAATTTGCTAATACTCGACTAGTCGCTGCAGTACCATCAAAAACATTGGCATCCGAGGTGTCCTTTTCTCGAAACAATAACTCATACCCAAATAATGCTTTTTCTTTCGTTAAAATGGGTTGTTGAGCCATCATTAAGTCATCTAAGGCCTCTGGAAATTCTATCATGTAGTTGTCTTATAATGATTTAGACTCGAACGCTATAATCTACAGCATCTCAGATAGGTAAAAAAGAAAACATCGCGTTCTTTTAGCGATATAAAGAGAAGTAATCAGTTAAGTTATGTTAACCACTGAAAATATGCGTTCAAAACTAATACCATCAGCTCCAACTAAGGTAAAAAGAACGCAAACACAGATCAGCATTCGTCTTTCTGAAAGTATGATTCAAACAGGGCAATGTACAGAATCAAACATTTCTTACGCTGTAACAATTTTTTGTTAAAAACGGCACTATCATCACTGTATGATAGTGCCGCTGTTTCTTAGCCTTAAAATGGCTTTTACTTAAAAAGGCTTTTACTTAAAAAGGCTTTTACTTAAAAAGGATAGTGCTGCTGTGGATCTTCAATGGTGATCCAGCGTACATCGGTAAATTCCGCAATTCCCGCCTTGCCACCAAAGCGACCATAGCCCGACGCCCCCACACCACCAAATGGCATTTGCGGTTCATCCGCTACCGTTGGCCCATTAATGTGACAAATACCGCTCTTGATGGCATTCGCGCAAGCGAGAGCCCGGTTAATATCTTGCGAGAATAACGCCGCCGATAAGCCATATTCACTGTCATTGGCGACGCGTATGGCTTCTACATCACCATTCACACGGATAATGGATTTCACTGGGCCAAAGCTTTCTTCCCGGTAAATGCGCATGGTGTCGTTCACGCCATCCAATAAGGTGGCGGAGAAAATCGCCCCGTCGCTTTCGCCCCCACAAACCAATTTAGCCCCTTTTGACACAGCGTCTTCAATGAGTTGATGCATCTTATCGGCGGCCTCAGGATTCACTAACGAACCCAACACTACCTGTTCGCGAGGATTCCCCCAGGGCAATTGCGACGCCCGTGCCGCCAGTTGCGCGACGAAGGCATCGGCAATGCTGTCATCGACAATCAAGCGCTCGGTGGACATGCAAATTTGCCCTTGGTTCATGAAAGCACCAAAGATAGCGGCATTCACCGCCCCTTCAATATCCGCATCCGCTAATACCACTAACGGCGCTTTACCACCTAATTCAAGCAAGGCTGGTTTCAGGTTTTCACCCGCTAAACGGCCAATAATTCGGCCCACTGGGCTGGAACCGGTAAAGTTAACATGGCGAACTTGTGGCGCTTCAATCAAGGCTTTGACTATCTCCGCCGCATCGCTTGGGTCGTTTGATAACAGATTGACGACGCCATCAGGGAAGCCCGCTTCCAGAAAACAATCAATGATTAATCGATGGGTCAGCGGGCAAAATTCAGAACTTTTCAAAATCACCGTATTACCACAAGCCAAGGGCGTCGCAATCGCTCTGGCACCTAAAATAACCGGCGCATTCCAAGGCGCTATCGCCAAGCAAACGCCTTTTGGTTTATTGACGGCCATCGCCAAGGTGCCCGGTTTGTTGGCTGGAATGACTTCCCCACCCACCTGAGTCGTCAGCGCCGCCGCTTCGCGAATATGCCCCGCCGCTAACATGACATTAAAGCCTGCCCAGCCCCCTGTGGCACCGGTTTCTGAGATCATAGCGCCGATAAAGTCATCGGCTTTCGACTCCATAATATCCGCCGCTTTATTTAGCAGAGCACGACGCTCACTGGGCCCCACTTGTGACCAATTGGCGAAAGCATGATCCGCCGCTTTCGTCACGCTCGCCACATCTTCTAACGAGGCAGCAGCAGATATCGAAGCGACTTCCCTTGTGACGGGGTCTAAGCGGGAATAGGTTTTTGCATTGCTTGCTGGTGTGTCTTTACCAGCAATGCTTAATAGAACTGTCATAGCATGACTCCTTGCTAGGAATGAAAAGTTACAAATTGCATTGCTCAATCGTGAGCGAGGCTTCTAAACCGCCATCGGTGGCGAGATTATGACCATTAATCCAACGCGCCGCGTCGGAGCATAAAAAGAGAATCGCCGGGGCGATATCCCCAGCATTACCAGCACGACCCACGCGATCCACATCGGAATCTACCCGCTCGTCACCCAGCACCTGACGGAATTGCGTCAATATAGGCGTTTCCACGGGGCCAGGAGAGACCGCATTAACACGAATATGGCGAGATCGGAATAGCGCTTGTTGAGAGGCCAGCATGGTCCACACTAGCAAGATCTCTTTGGAGATGGGATAACCCGCCTCATTAGGAATATCGAAATCCTTCATCACCTGATTAGCGTCAGGAAAACCGCCTAACTTGGCAATGGCGCTGGCCCGTTGGCTGTTTTCTTTCCAGCCAAACCCAGCAATAGACGCCACATTGACCACGCTAGCGCCAGTACGCAACTTAGTCACTAGGCCTTCGGTCAAGGCTCTCAGGCCAAAAAAATTGATTGCCAAGGTGATGGCCGCGCCAGATTGCCCCGACACACCTGCCACATTACACAGGGCATCCATCTCATCCGGTAGCTGGGCGATCACCTTGTCCACCCCTGCTTGCGAGGAAATATCGGCTTCAATAAAGCGCCCGACAATGTGCTCTGGTTTCACCAAATCAATGCCTATCACTTCCGCACCCATTTGCGCAGCAAGCTCGGCGGTACGTCGACCAATGCCACTTGCGACGCCAGTGACCAAGATTGTTTTTCCGAATAACATCATCTTCGACTCCTATTTTTTTATTTTAATGATCAGGGCTTATGTGACTTCAATGTTTCGTCTGTTACTTGATACCCCACCGGAATCAAACGAAGGCCCAAACGCGATTCAATTGCGCCCCACAACCCCTTTGGTAAAAACAAGGAACAGAGCACAGCCACCGCACCCAAGCCAACCAGATACCAAACACCGGTCGCGGCAAACCATGTCTCCACGGCAAAAAACAGTAACGCGCCCAGAATCGCCCCTTCAAAGCGGCCGATACCGCCCACTAACACCATGAAAATCATGTAGGCGGTCCATTGCACCGAGAAATAGGTTTTCGGTTGAAAGGAAGACGCTTGCGCTAACCACAAAGCGCCCGCCAGTGCCGTACCAAAGGCAGCAAAAATGAAGAACCATTTTTTAACGGTTTGCGCATCCACACCAATCGAATCGGCGGCTTCTTCATTGTCGCGAATCGCTTGCATGGCAATACCGGCTTTAGAGCGCAGCAAATAAAACAGCCCAATTAACAAACCTACCATGCTGATTAACGCTGCAAGATAAATCAGCACTCGACGTGTTTCTATCTGATAGACATTAAGAGAAATCAGCGAAGTGCCTGTTTCCCCTTGAATCAAGGGATCAAGGTTCACCAATAAATGACCAACCGACGCCAATACCCACATGCCAATGCCAAATTCGGCGGCTTTTAGATGCAACATGAATTTAGAAATCGGCCAACTTAATAAGCCCACCAGCAGCGCCGCCATCAATACCGCCACAAAGGGAGGAATGCCAAAATCCGCCAGACGAATAGTGGCATAGGCCCCCAAACCAAAGAACAATTGCTGACCTATGGACACCAAACCACCAAAGCCTGCCAAGGTATTCCACATGGCTGCCAAAATGACGTAAACAAACAATACGGTGAGTCTTTCTAGCACATTGTCAGAAGCCACAAACGCCGCACTGACCAGCGCCACAAACAACAAGCTCGCGCCGATAACCGTGGCCATTGAGTAGGCATTAGAGCGTTTAATTTTCATGCTGTTCCACCTTTGTTGTCTTTTTTCCGAGCCAATGGCGCAAGGTAAAAAAATCACGGTTAAGATAAATTCTGGCGAATAAGAAGGTAAGAAAGATAAAGTGCCCTCCCAATAAAAAGCCTTGCGGATGAATTAATGCGCCGACACTTTGCGCTATCGCCAAGATGATGCCGCCAAAAAACACGCCCCATAGGGACCCTGCCCCACCAATGATGGTGGCCTCAAAAGCAAACAACAGCTGTGGCGCGCCCGCATAGGCATCGAAGGTGCCCCGTAACCCTAAGGCGGTGCCAGAGATTCCCACCGTCATCATGGCTATCGCGGCAGATATACCCGCTATTTTGCGCGCATCAATTCCCACCAGACCGGCGGTCTCTGGATCAAACGCCGTTGCTCTGATTTGTCGCCCCAAGGGCGTAAAGCGCAATAGCAAATCCAAGCCGCCAATCACCACAATGGCGGTACACAAAATGATGACAGGGAGTTTGCCAATCCACAGACCAAAAACTTCATAGGACTCCCAACTCAAATCGCCAACATAAGAGGCGAGTGAACGCGTATTGGCACCAAAATGTTGGAACAACAGATTATCAATCACAATCGATAAGCCGAAGGTGGTTAACACAGGTAGTAGTTCTCCGCCCTTGCTGGCGCGCTCTAAAATAACCCGCTGTAACAACCAACCGATCAACGCCATGATGGGCAACACAATGAGCATAGAAACAAAAGGCGAGAAGGCTAACGCATCGGTAATCCGCCACACAATATAGGCACTTAAGATCGCCAGCGAACCGTGGGCCAAGTTGATAATGCGCATTACTTGAAACATGAAAGCAAGACCGCAAGCGATCAGCGCATAATAGCCACCCAACAAAATGGCTTGTACCAAACTATTGATCATGAAGCCTCCTGCGTCGCACTTTGTTGCAAACCAAAATAGGCCTCGGTGATTTCGTGGCGGTTGGTATCCGCCGTTAATTTATCCAACACTATGCGACCTTCCAGCATGCAAACAGCGCGTTTAGCAAAGGCGATGGCCCTGTCTAACGCCTGTTCAACTAAGATAATAGTGGTACCCGCATCACGCAGTTTTTCGATGGAGGCATACACCTGATCCACCACTAGAGGCGACAACCCCAAGCTGACTTCATCCAAAATAAGCAACTCAGGATTAGACATTAAGGCCCGACCAATGGCCGTAGCTTGCTGCTCACCGCCTGACAAACTGCCGGCTTTGGCGTGGCGTCGTTTCACCAGATTTGGAAAGGTGTCAAACACCCGATCAAGATCCCAATCTCCCGCCCTATTAATGGTTTTTCCTAATAACAAATTCTCCTCGATGGTCATCTCAGTGAACAAGCGACGACCTTCAGGCACCAAGGACAAGCCCTGTTTCACCCGATCACAGGAAGCAGCATGGGTGATGACCTTATGTTTAAACGACAGCTCCCCCGAATAAATTGGCAAAGCTCCAGCAATAGCACGTAACAGGGTCGATTTACCTGCACCATTAGCGCCGATTAAGGCAATTGTTTCGCCCTGTTTCACCTCTAGGGAAACCCCGCGCACGGCTCTAAATTGCCCATAACGCACATCTAGGTTTTTAGCTGACAACATCCACACTTCCCCCCATATAGGCCTGTATTACCGCTTGGTCTGACATCACAGCTTGCGGATTGCCCTGCGCAATGATCTGGCCGCTGTCCATACAAATGAGGCTTTTCACTACCCGCAGTAAGATGTGAACAATATGCTCGATCCACACAATGCCAATGCCGCGCTCGCTTAATGACAAAATGGTATCCACCAGCGCTAGGGCTTCCGCTTCCGTGAGCCCACCACCGATTTCATCGAGAAACAAAAGCTTAGGCTGCGTCGCCAAGGCACGGGCCAGTTCCAAACGTTTGCGATCCAATAGACCGATACTGTCTGCTTCACGATTAGCCAGATGTAACATGCCACACAGCTTGATCGACTCCAGCGCCATGTCGTAGGCCTCTTCGCGATCATTGGTAGCGGCATGAATCGCCGCCACGAAGACGTTTTCAAACACAGTGATACCGGAAAAAGGCTTAGGAATTTGATGGGTTCTGACCAAGCCCTGCTTCGCCCGTTGACGCGCAGGGGTGTGAGTAATGTCTTGATTATTAAGAATAATCTTCCCATCACTTGGAGCCTGCGCGCCAGACAACACACTCAGTAAAGTGGACTTCCCGGCCCCATTGGGACCAACGATGCCAATGGCATCCTTGGTGTCCATGGTGAAATCAATGCCATTCAACACTTGCACTCGACCAAAGGACTTATATATCCCCGTCGCTTGCAGCTGTGAATAAGAGGTATTTTCCACAACATCGCTCCTAACGGTTATATGGCAGCAGCTTATGGGTAACAGGCACATTAGGGTCAGTGACATTCTCGGTAATCACATAATCTAATTTGTGTTTTCCTGTGCCTTTCACCCACTGGGCACCAATAATGGGGCCGGGGGACACATTCGGAACAGGACCAGAAGTGAAATCGACCTTGCCGCCTATGGTCGTCACATTCAATGTCGCAATCGCATCGCGAATATCACTACGTGAGGTTGGGCTTTTAGCGCGTTTTAAGGCTTCCGTAGCGGCGTCCAATAAAGATAAGGTCGCCCCTAATTGCTGAGTCCATTGTTCCCCAGACTCCTTCTCCCATAGGTCCGCTAACTGTGTGCCATTTTGACCGGTTAACGTGGAAGTATAAGGAAAGCTTTTATGCCAATAGGCGGCAGAAGCAATTTTTGGCCCCAATGAACCAAGCACCTCAATGTCCGCTGGGAACAAACCTGTCTTCGCTATTTGAATAATCTTCACCTGTCGATTCAGCCCTTGCTGTGCGGCTTGACGCCAGAACGCAGCAAAATCAGGTGGAATCGGGAAGCTATTAATGATCTCTACTTTTTCGGCTTTAAATTGCGCAATCTGGCTCGAAAAGTCCGTTGTGCCGGTTTCATAAGCACCCGGATCTATCACGGTGTAACCGGCTTCTTTAAAGCGCGGCACTAACGCCCCGCGAATCGCATTGCCATCGGCATCGTTCGGATACATGACGCCAACTTTTTTATTGGTCTCTAACAAGGCCCATTGGGACATATAGGTCTTATAAAATTCGCCAGCACCAAAGCCAAAATGGTAGGTCCACTTAAACGGACTCGGCTGACCCGGTTTGGCACCGCGACCATAGTACCAAGCTTCCCATGGCATCACGGTCGACAAGGTAGGAACCCCTGCGGCTTCACTGGCATCGGCAACGGGATTGATGACTTCAGGGGTTGAAATCGCCAGCATTAAATCCACCCCTTGGTTAATCAGCTCTTTCGCTAACTGGCCGGCACGGGCTGGGTCTGATTGGCTATCACGGTCGAGTATATTGACCTTATAGTGCTTACCATGAATGGTCATACCATCCGCCAAAGCCTTACGGGCTTGCTCTAGAACAAAACCATCGGTTTTACCAAAACTGGCTAATGGCCCAGTCCTTGGGCTAATAAAACCAATATTAATGGTATCGTCATCGGCGGCCATTAGACTGCCAGACAAGACCAAACTTCCCGCTGTCATGGCGGGCACTAGCCACTTGCTGAACCAATATTTAGGTGTATTTCGTTTATTCATTTTCATAAGACCTCTTGTTATTTTTGTGGTTAAGGTATTTTTATTGACTTAACAGCGCGACCTAACAGGTCGCGCTGTTAAGGCTGTCGGTTCACTGTGATCCAGCGCACCTCGGTAAACTCATCGACGCAGGCATCACCGCCAAAACGTCCATAGCCGCTCGACTTCAGCCCGCCAAAAGGCATAAAAGGGTCGTCCTTTACCGTGGCGCCATTAACGTGACAGATGCCTGAGTCAAGTTGATTCACCAGACGATCCGCTAACGCCAAGTCGTTGGTAAACACCGCGGCGGCCAAGCCATATTCGCAATTATTAGCGACGGTTACGGCTTCTTCTGGGGAATCGACCCGATAAATGCCGGCAATAGGGCCAAAGCATTCTTCTGAATAAATACGCATCATGGGGGTAATATGATCCAGCAAGGTGGCATCAATAAATTGGCCTCGGCGGGATGCCCCCGTTAACAGCGTGGCGCCTTTATCCATGGCGTCTTCAATTAACGCAGATAACCGCGAGGCCACCGAAGGACTGGCCACCGGGCCTAACTTCACGCCTTTACGACGTGGGTCTCCGGCCACCAGATCGGCAGCGATGTTTTTTAATCGCTCGATGAATTCGTCGGCAATACTTTGCTCGACGATAATCCTGTCCGTCGCCATGCAAATTTGCCCTTGATTTAAAAAAGCCCCATAGGCCGCTTCTTTGGCCGCCAAGGCTAAATTGGCGTCTTTCAACACAATCAAAGGTGATTTTCCGCCCAACTCTAACAGGCAGCGTTTCAGGTATTTGGCCGCAATGCCAGCCACAATACGGCCGACCCGGGTCGAGCCAGTAAAGTTCACTCGACGTACGGATGGATTAGAAATTAAGCTGGTGATCACCTCTTCTGAATGCTCAGATGCATTAGTCATCACCCCGATAACACCCGCAGGCACGCCCGCTTCATGCAGTAATTCGGCTAACAGCACATGGGTACCAGGAGAAAGTTCAGACGCTTTTAAAATAACCGTATTGCCAAACGCCAGCGGAAACACAACCGCACGTAAACCAAGCACTATCGGCGCATTCCAAGGGGCAATAGCCAAGCAAACACCCGCCGATTTACGCACCGTATAAGAGTCTTGCGTGTGGTGAGATTGGCTCTGTAATGAAACATGAGAAGTTTTTTTAGCGGATGCTTTTACATCGTTTGAAAGGTAATGCAGCGCCAGATCAACGGCGGCATCAACGGCATCCATCGCGACGTTAATATTAAAATCGACCCATTCCTCTGTCGCGCCAATTTCCCGTAACATGCATTGCGCAAAACGATCGCGATAGTTAGGCATCAGGGTTTTAGCCCGCAGCAGAATAGCAGCTCGTTCCTCCACCGGAGTGGCAGACCATTTGGGAAAACTCGACGTGGCAATCGCCACCATATGCTCAGCGTCTTCACGTCGTCCACAAGCCACATGGGAGGCGACTAAGTCATTGCTAGGATCAAGTCGGTCAAAATAGCCCCCTGCCATCGCAGGCTGCTGCCGCCCATCAACAAACAAATTAACCTCAGGGGCAAGAGAAGCGCCCAAGCTTTCGCTGGCAATATTCAAAATGTCACTCTTCCTATTTATTAAATTTGTTGTAGGTAGATGAAGGTGTAGCAACAGGTTAGCAGCAATCCTCCCCACATAAATGTCAATTTATGGGTTATTATTGCTAAATTATGGGTTATAACTGAGTTTTTTAAGATGAGGGCAGCATAATGCTAACCAATATAATCGGCTCTATGGTGCGCTTTGAAGAAATTCAACCGGGGTTGCAACCACGAACCTTCAGCACAGGGAGCGGAAACTTTAGCGACTTTAATCTGATTGGTGTCGTGCAGCGGGGAGAGATATCGGTTCTCTATGAAGACGAGCAACACAGCGTGATGGAGTCGTCCATCTTCTGTCTGCCCCATAAGGCCATCGCCAAAATACTAGTACCAGCGGGCAGCCAAATTTGGCTGATTGGCTACAGCAACGAACTAACCAGTTTAGTCATTGGAACAGAACTAGACAGTGCAAAACTGGCCATACTGATGCACCAGCTCACCCTCACCCAATGCCAAAAAAGTGACATTAATGAATCCTACTTACCCTTACTAAAACTGCTTAATCTGGAAATTGCTTTTACTAAAAACCGCTCGCAAACCATCATTTGTTCCATCATTCGCATCCTGTTAATCACCACCTACCGACTGACCAACATCCAATCGATTAAATTAACTAATTCCCCTGACGAACTGGTCTTGCAAAGGTTTAGACAACTGGTTGAAATCGAATTTAAGAACAGGCAACCGGTAAGTTATTATTGCAATGAACTCAATGTAACCTATGACCGTCTACATGCCATTTGTCAGCGCAACTTACAAAAGACCCCATTACAACTGATCAATAACCGAGTACTGATTGAAGCCACCAGCCGCTTAAAAAAATCATCGGACTCCATACAACTGATCGCTAGCCAATTAGGCTATAACGACGCCAGTCAATTCAGCCACTTTTTTAAAAAAGAAACCCGCCTTTCCCCCAATCAATTTAGAAAAAACAACGCCGCAAAAGGCGACTTGAAAGGATCAAACACTGAATACAACTTTTCAGATTGGCCTTAAGCAAGCTCCCGATACAAAGCCCCGCCCAAGGCGCAAAAGTAATGATTAAAAGCCTGATTGATTTTTTGACGCGCTTGCCCTTGCGGATACAGGCCCAGCTTGGCTTCATCAGAATAACGCGTGCCCTTGACTAAAAAAGTACTGGCTGGCTGCGCGTCTTCAATAAAGGCTTCAAACGCTCTGGCACACATCTCTTCTGGTTTGGCGTAATAGACCACCTTTAGGCGCTTATCCGCTTGTGCAGAACAGCGAAACAACTCACTTGGCTCGCTGCCCTCTTCATTCAACATGATCCATTTGAAACAGTCCGCTAAGAGCGTATTTAACCTATGGGGCTTTACCTTAGGATTGTTTAACCAACTGCTAGAAGCAAAGCTGGAAGCGCCTATGCCAGCAAACATTTTATCGCCCATATAATGGTCAAAAGCATGGAACCACTCGTGGGCCAAACTGCCCGCTCCGGCATTCTTCGCCAAGGATAACTGTCGTGTGGCGGGCATATAATGGGCTGACACCCCGGGACGACCACCCTTGCCATATTGAATGCCTAGGGTACCGCGCAATGAGATCAACGACTCCGGCCCCTGCAAGGCCAGCATCAAATCCCCTAAAGCCTGATGAAACTTCAGCGCCGCACTATCCCGTTCTACAGGTGTCACCCAGCGCCCCATCTCGATGCCACGAAAGTCAAACTGCCTGCGGATCATGACAAAATTAATCGACTCGTTCATGGTTACCTTTGTCGCGCAAAGGGGTATCGAAACATTTTACGGCACCCCTCCATAGAAAAGGCAAAATTGTAGGTGGTATGGCAGGAGGGGTGGGTTACCAAGGCATTATGCCATTTGATGATCCTTCTGACTCTGAGAGGAAGCAGCCCGTTGGACCGTTTTCAGGAAGCGTTGCGGCATAGGTTATAAATTTCGCGGCCTCAGCTGGGTCATGCATACCTTGAAAACCATTAAAGGCCGTTTTGACAAAGCCTGGATCAACAACGTTAACCTTACACCTCGTTGATTTAAGTTTTGCTGCTAGTGCAACACAATAAGCATTAAGTGCTGTTTTAGATGGAAAGTAAGCTTCACTTTTGTAATGAGAAAACACCCAGTCTGGGTCGCTTTGATTCGTAAGTGATCCAAGCCCACTGCTAATATGGACGATACGTGGCGCATCAGACTCTTGTAACAAGGGAAGGAAAGCGCGTGTGACTCTTATCACGCCATAAACATTGGTTTCAAAGACGCGTTTAATTTCTTCAATAGAGACGCTTCCATCTGGGTTGGCGTTACCAAGAATACCTGCGTTATTGATGAGTGCATCTAGACTATTCGAATGTTTTAGCACCTCTTTTACGGCTAAATCAATTGATGCCTGATCAGTAACGTCTAACTGTACACATGAGGCATTTTTAATCCCTTCTGCTTTTAGTATGTCAACGGCTAATGTTCCAGCATCTGGGTTACGGCATGCCAAGTAAACATAATATCCTTGATGGGCTAAATTCTTAGCTGTTGCCAAACCTATTCCCTGATTTGCGCCAGTGATTAAAACACTTTTCATTACGACACCTCTTGATACATTTGTGATAGAGGTAGTGTAGAAAAACGGGCTGACATGACACAGAGACAGATCATTATACTAGCTAGACATATCTTTAAATTTCACTAAAAAATCTGTAATCGATTGCCCTGTTTGCTTACGAAAAAAACGAGAAAGGTAGTTTTCATCGGCAAACCCTAGCCGCACAGCTAGCTCTTTTACTGATAGATTGGAGTAAATCAGTAGACGCTGAGCTTCTAAAACAATACGGCGATTAAGGTATTCTTTCGGTGATACTCCAGCCCATTCTTTTACCAGCTGATATAGGCTGGTATCACTAAGAGCAAGTGTCTTTGCTATTTCAGAAATGGTAGGTTGTTCTATGAACTTGTTTTCAATCAAGGTTTGGAAATGAAGGAATGATTGAACATGCCGTTTCTTGGGTTCATTTTCAACGTTAGAAAAATAAGCATGCTCTAATTCCTGTAACACCGAATTTAAATACGCCATTCTGATATTTAAGGGGGCTGATGTTAGGATAGCGGTGCGCAAGAGCATTAATGCATCGTTCATTCGTTGCCATGCCTGTGTTGACATAGCAACCTTTTGCTCATTCAGCGGATCCAACCAAAAGCGGCAAGAACTAGGTAATAGTCCATAGATTTCTTCATTGAAAATAACTTTGTAGTATTCTGCTTTGTTTTTACTGCTTGGGGGAATGCGGATTTGCCTTGGTTTGATGAATAGAACTTGCCCCGCGGATACCGTGATATCTTTTAAATCCACGCAATAATGAACAAGGCTGTGATTGACGAACATCAGAAAATAGTTGTTGCTGGTATGAGGTTTTAAAAGTTTCTGGGTCATCTCTTCTGTCAATGGCGAGTCGAGATGAGACCACAGGCTAATACCGCCTGAACTTTCAAATGAAACGTGATCATATAAAGGTGTTGTCATCGTCACTCGAAATTGAAAATACCGTGTTTGAAAAGATGAAATGCTTTACATCCAGCTGGGATCATTCACTGACAGAAACTGGACACACACGTTAAAAACTTAACCTCATCATACAAAACCCTTCCTCGAACAAAAAGCGCATTTGTCTAAAATGCCCTCTTTCGCTCTTGTTAATACGCTAAAGTAATGAACTAAAAGTAGGTTTATTGGTTTTTCACAAGAAAGCCAATCGCTTGATATGATTGGCTTTGAGAGGTGAGTGGCCTGTTTAAATAGTAGATGTAAAAGTTATATTTTTGATTTTCCATCAAAGGGGCTGACATATCGACATATGAAAAATAACCATTATCATAGCCATGATAGGGAAATAAGGTAACATACCACCATGAGAACCAACTTCGATCACCTCACCCTGCGCCAACAAATGAGTGTACCCATTATTTCCAAGGTGCTGCTCGATGAGATGGACACTTACTTACTGGGCAAGACCAGTAAGAAAAAGAATTTTCGCATCTTAAAAATTGTTTTGTTTGGCAGCCAAGCCAAGGGCACACAGGTCTACGACCCTGCCAATGGTTATGTGAGTGATTACGATGTGTTGGTTATCGTCAACCAAGAAGAACTGGTGGAAGAGTTTGACATCTGGAACAAGGCGGAAGAAAAAATCGAACGCCGTATCGGTAGACCACTGGGCCTGATCGTGCACTCCATACACGACATCAACCAACGCCTACACGAAGGCCAGTACTTCTTCAAAGACATCCGCGAAGAAGGCATCGAAATCTACGCCTGTGACACGCGGGAACTCCCCCGCCCCGGTAATTTAACGCTAGACGAACAAAAAACCATTGCGGAAAAACATTATGACCAGTGGCTTGAAAGTGCGACTGATTTTTTTGACTTCTTTAGGATTGGTATAAAAAAGCAAAAATATAAACTCGCAGCATTTCATCTACACCAAACCGTCGAACGTTTCTATTCCTGCACCCTATTGGTCACCACCAACTACCTACCCAAAACCCACAACATCGAACTCTTACGCTCCTACTGCATCCGCCAAGACCCACGCTTTGTAGATCAATTTTCCCTAGACGGCATCGCCCAAACACAACGCTTCCAGAAACGCAGCTTCCAACGACTCAAACGCGCCTACGTGGATTCCCGCTACTCAGAACACTACGAAATCACCGAAGAAGAGCTCAACTGGTTAGCCGGAGAAGTGGAAAAATTGAAAGACCTGACAGAAGACGTTTGCCAAGCAAAAATTGCCAGCTTCGCAGGTGAAGAAGCCTAAAAAACATGACAGTTCCCTCCCCTTATGGCTTTCAAGGGGAGGGGGAGGGGTTATGTCTTTGTCTGTTTCCATTCAAACGCTTTGTATTCCTAACCTTTATTCCGCTTTTTAACTCAGGTAAGGCTGAGCGGGTAACTTTTGCCAATCGATGCAAAACTTTAGTTTAAAGGAAAGTAAAAATTCTCTTGTCGGACTTTCAGCCCAAAACGTATCATTGGCTTTATTTACCACAAGGTATTGGGGTCAGATCAAGAAATAGCTTCCCCTGATGTGTATTAGGAAAACCACAATCCAATGTTCAACTGATAAAGCTTAGAAACGAAGCTATTCTATTTTTGATCTGACCCCAAACCTGCTGATAAAGCTTAGAAACGAAGCTATTCTATTTTTGATCTGACCCCAAACCTGAATTTGTTAAGTGATTTTTGGTAATAAGTACTCATATGCATCTTTTATTTTTAAGAAATTACCTTCTTCAGATAGTAAATTTTCCGGTTTTCTATCCATTCCGCCAAGCGTGGCAACGGCCTCTACGCACTTAGGGCCGAAAACAGTAGCTATTACCTCTACCCCTTCAAATTCATCAAGACCTAAAACCAGATCCATTTCATCACCCCACTCATAATCAAGATCTGAGAGGTCTAAAACCCAAAACCTTTGGAAAAAGCGTTCTTGGGCGTAGGCCATCATTCCGCGAATATGATATGCATCGCTGCTCCCAGCACTTCCAGACTTGTAGATTCCGAATGCTTTAAAATAGCCAATTTTCTAATGCGAGTCTTCTGTTGGAATAAATCCAATTTCGCAATCTACAGTAACGTAACTTCGTAACTCATATATTTCTGGATTCATGACTTCACTTAACGCCGAAATCACGTGCTTGTCGCGTGGATTTCTTTGTTAGACCCAGACATGGCTAAGTATGCACCCAAACCGATAAGACAGATACCCGAAATAACTTTCTGCCCTTTCCTAAACTTACTGCTAGAGATCCAAAGCTTCTCTATTGGTTCGGAGAAAAATGCAATAAGGAAATCTGGTATAGCGTTCAAAACAACCACAATCATTCCAAGTGCAATAAATTGTGCAAAAATATAGCCATCTGCCGGGCGTATAAATTGAGGTATAAATGCCAAAAAGAAAATAGCCGTTTTGGGATTGAGGACTTCCGAGATTATCCCTTGATTAAATGCAGATTTGATTTCCTCCTCACTTTCACCTTTACTTATAGGGCATTTCATATCAACTTTCTTGAATGCTGAAAAAATCATCTTTAGCCCGAGGTAAATAAGAAATACTGCGCCCAAATATTTTATTATCGTGAAAGCAATTGCCGAAGTTGCCAATATTGCTGAAATTCCGATCGATGCTCCAAATACATGGATCAAACCTCCGCTAGCTGCACCAAAAGTAGAAGCAACTCCTACCGCTTTACCACCTGATATTGTACGAGAAAGCACATAGAGCATGCCAGGACCCGGAGTAAATGCCAGCGCCAATGAAGCTGATATAAATATTATCCACGTTTCAAAATCTAGCATTAGAATAATCTCATTTATCAATATTGCTCGAAGGATCGCTGGCTAACGCTCGCTTCAGCTGCGCCGAAACTGGAGTGTTTTTGTGTCAATGTTTGAGCGCAGCGAGTAACACAAAAACGCGGAAGTTTTGGCATCAGACTGGAAGCGCTTGTTAGCCTTTGTTTACTCAAGCAATCTGCTTTTCCAAATAAGCCTTAAATGCTGACCCAAAAAAGTGATTCCAGCCAGAATTACAAATGCTATAGCAATTTACTTCTGGAGTTAACCCAACATGAGTGAAATGAACATCCGTATTTTCACCCTTACCAATAATGTTGAACCGTAATGTCGTATTTTCCCACTCCTTCCTCATTTCCGGAGTTGTAACTGGGTGAATATGGTCTGCTTGATAGCAAAACAGTTCGACGAGTCTATTTGCTTCTAGCTTAACAACTTCAAAAGACCATGTAGTGCCATCTTCAAATTTTGCTGTTGTTTTATCCCCAATTTTATCTACTGTAGATGTCATATCAGTCCACCAA
Organism: Marinomonas transparens; assembly: GCF_016463975.1. GTDB lineage: Bacteria > Pseudomonadota > Gammaproteobacteria > Pseudomonadales > Marinomonadaceae > Marinomonas > Marinomonas transparens. The sequence goes on from NZ_JAEMNX010000002.1 coordinate 25,988, forward strand.
TTTGACATCTCTTTTGTTAGCGCATCAAAAACACGCTTCGGGGTGACTTTGACTGTTATTGTATGTTCGTAATTTTTCACTATTGATTCCTCTTCTGTATTGGAGAAAACAATATACTTAAATCAGTATGATAATATAAGTAGGCAATAATTTAGTATATAGTATGGTTTTTAATACTATTGTGGTTGAAGGTCGACCTATGACATCGAGAAAAGAAACAACGCAATCCGCCGAAAGGACGCTATGTCCAATGCCTCAGATAGCAAAACTCATTGGAGGAAAATGGAAATTAATTGTGCTGCAAATTTTGATTTTTCATGGAACTCACAGATTCAATGAGTTACGCAGGAAGATCGAAGGCATCACTCAAGCTATGCTTACAAACCAGTTAAGAGCACTGGAAGAGGATGGATTAATATCGAGAAAAGTATACGCGGAAGTTCCTCCACGCGTTGAGTACTCTGCTACGCAAAAAGCAATGGATTTAAATGAAATGTTTGAAGCCATGCATCGCTGGTGGGTTACGTATGAAGGCTAACGCCCGCGTAATAGGCGCGAGCTTGCGAGCGTCCTAATTGACGCGTTTGTTACGTGTTTACAGCGTGGGATATACGAGCTTTTCATTATAATTGTGCGCATCATCTTCCCAAACTATGCGAATAACATGCTTACTTTTCGTTCCCATGTGAACAGATGCAATCAACTCTACAGACTGAAACTTTTCCATAGATTCTAGGGGGAACTTTTCATCTACATCGGATTGCATAAGCACATCATTGCCTTCGGGAAACTCTAGCCTAATATTCCGCGCAGTGGCGCTCCCCTTGTTCCAAACCTTTAGCCTGTGCTTATTGCTGCCTAGTTTTACAAATGAAGCACCCAAATCAGCTTTTTTACCACTTGCAGCTTCACTTTCTTCCTTTTCGAGCAGCAGGTTATTTAGCTTTTCTTGGCTTTCGATTAGGGATTTCTGTTTTTCATTGAAACTGGTAGTACGCCAAGTTGCATAAGCTGACATTAGCAGTGCAAAACCAGCAATAATGTCACCGGCATCAACTGTTATAGGCATTACTTAATCCTTATGTTTTTGCTGCCTCTAAAGGCTTTCTTTAGCGAAGCTTTAAGCTCCTTTGCTAGATCTTCAGTAACTTGCTTGCCTATTTCAGAAACATGCTCTTGGATATTCTCACTGTTTTCATGAATTAGCTCGTCCTTGGTAAGCTCACGACCACAAGACGCACATTTAGCCAGCTCAATGGTTTCATCAACGCCTTGCTCATATTCATATTCATAGTCAGTGCAACCACAAGTGGGGCATTGCAAGCCAATACTTCTTTGATATTTCTCATCCTTCATAAGTTAACTCCATTCTTATTGGACACGTAACGCCTTGCTAATGGGTGTGCCATTGGAACGGGACGATTGCGCAATAATGAGCGAAGCGAATGCACAAACGGCCCGTGGAGATGGCACATCCCTTTGAGCAACTTGTTAGCTGATTTTTGCATATTTAAGTTTTAACCGTTTGTGGCGATGGGTAAATATTGAACGATAAACCGGTTTTAATAAAGAGCCCAACAAACCTATTTTGTTTTTGTAGCCCACGACATCTTTGACGTTTGCACCCGAACCATTTTTTGTAATCGTGCGCTCATGCGACCACACACTATTGAACAAAGAACTCGAAGACTCGATAAACCCACTGCTATTTATTGATAAAAGTTTGAACCGATGGCGGTCAATCGGGATAACGCCGAACAACGATATTGTGCTTGTAAATATTTCCTCGTTTACCGGCCATTGGGTGATTGCTTTTGAACCCCACTTTTCTGGTGCCGACATTTTAATCATGGGTGCTAATTCATAATTAACACCTGACATGGTAAACAAATCCTCTTTAAGAAGTTCAGGTTCTACAGGTAAAAATAATTCCATTTCAAAGGTTTGCATAATATTCCTTCATACAGGTAACATTTTAATAGTGCGCACGCGCGTTTAGACAATTCCAAGACCTTCCCAAAAACCTTATAAATCATTGAATAATAAAAATTATATAAAGCTATTCACAAAAGCTAAAACTGGAAAAACGAGCATGCGCGTTATTTCACCTTTCTTTTAGGAAAGCACAGCCTGTTATTTCTGGTGCGAATATTTTTATTCATTGATACTAAAAGACTTTCCTATTTCCTACCAAAACAAAACGCGCACAAATTCGACTTTTTAAAAAATAAACTGTCTATGCGTACAGAAATAACGCGATTAAAAAACACTAATTAAAATCTCAAAAAATAGCGATTCAGGCCGTTTTTTCGACACTCTGTAGAAGTCTTTTTTGGGAAGGGAAAAAGATAAGATAACTCGATAAGAAAAATCCATCTCGACAACATCACTCCTTAACTGATTGATAAACCTACTATGTCACTAAAATCAAAGCCACAAAATAATTGTGTGTTTTTATTAACCAAATTAAAAGCGATTAGCCTTGCATGACTTTCAGCCCTTGCAGCCAAGAGAAAAGAACAACCCCATCTTCCGTCTTCCCCTTGTAAGACCAAAAAGACAAAAGGGGAAGAAACCTAGAAATTTGGCGTCTTTACCTTCTGCACCATCAACGTTGAGAAAGTCAGTTCGACGTACTCTTTATCAAGAGACGGATTGCGCGACCATGAGCCGTTTCCGAATCCGTTAAAAATACTCTCTCTAAAAAATGAAAACACAATTCATGCCTTACGTTATCAAACGTCTTGCTAAACCCGACATTTAGCCAAGCGAATCAGACGTTTTGGGCTGAAAGTCCGACAAGCGAATTTTTGCTTTCCTTTAAACTAAAGTTTTGTGTCGCTGCTCTTTGTTCCAAGGTAAGAAGTTACCTGCTCAGCCTTTGCCTGAATTAAATAGCGGAATAAAGCTTAGGAATACAAAGCGCTTGAATGGAAACCAGAGAAAAGTGCGACACCACGCCCTTGGTAATCAAGTACTGAAAATATGTTATTGGATATTATCGGCGCACCACTTTAATCTATATGCAATTAGCGAAGGGATAGCCATTATGTCGATCACACTCAGTAAACAAAACACACTACCTATTGACGCAAACCAAGCGACGCTTATTGGCCGGGCATGGGTGCCGGGCAATCCAGCAGGGCCATCGCCCATTGTTGTTCGCGATGGCAATGTTTTTGATATATCGACTCATTTTGCGACGCTGAGTGAATTGCTAGAAATGGAAAATCCGTTAGACCACCTTAAGCCGATATCGGGAATGCCCCTGTGCAGCCTAGATGTGTTATTAGAAAACACCCATGAATCCCCCAATCCAAAGCAAGCCTACCTTCTCGCACCGGCCGATCTTCAAGTAATTAAAGCGGCAGGGGTTACTTTTGCGTCTAGCATGATTGAACGTGTTATTGAGGAACAGGCAGGCGGCGACCCATCTAAAGCGAAAGCCATACGCGCATTGGTGGAAGAAGTGATTGGCGATAACTTAAGCGCGGTGGTACCGGGTTCAGACAAAGCCATGCAACTGAAAGCCCTGCTTATTGAAAAAGGCATGTGGTCACAATATCTCGAAGTCGGCATTGGCCCAGATGCTGAAATTTTTACCAAAGCCCCCGTTTTATCAGCCATCGGCAGCGGTGGATTAGTCGGTATTCACCCCAAATCGGAATGGAATAACCCTGAGCCAGAAATTGTTCTCGCTGTTAATAGCAAAGGCAAGATACAAGGTGCAACGCTAGGAAACGATGTTAACCTGCGTGACTTTGAAGGCCGTAGTGCATTGTTATTAAGCAAAGCAAAAGACAACAACGCCTCCTGTGCCATCGGCCCTTTTATTCGACTGTTTGATGATCACTTCACTTTAGACGATGTACAGACTTGCGAGGTCACGCTTCAGGTTAAAGGCAGCGACGGTTATCTACTGCAAGGGTTATCGTCAATGGCTAAGATCAGCCGCAGCCCTGTAGACCTTGTTCAGCAAACCCTGAATGAAAACCACCAATACCCTGATGGTTTTTTGTTATTCCTAGGCACTCTCTTTTCACCGACTCAAGACCGTGATCACCCTGGCGGCGGTTTTACCCATAAATTAGACGATAGCGTGATGATTAGCACAGCAAAAATTGGCTCGCTTTATAATACGGTCACCCACAGCAGCACGGCCAAACCGTGGGAGTTTGGTATCCGTTCACTGATCCATAATTTGGCTCAACGTGGTTTATTAACCGCCAAAAATTAAGTGAGGGCCTTTGCGCGACGGCAGCGCGTAAAGGCTTTAGGTCATTAAAAATATCGATCTCTTGCCTCGACAATTGCTCCTGCATTATTCTTACGCCTATTATTCAAGGCGAGTATCCAATGTGAATACTGTCTCTATGGTCGAGGCTCAATAAAGCAGCACGCAACCTAGACAATTCATACCTCTCCTCATTCCCTTATCTAAAAAACGAGTAGTTCAATGGAAGCCGATAACCTTAATAGCCATGGTTTTTTAACCGCCCTGCAAAACATAGTAGATAAAAAGAACATCATTACCGATGAGAAAAAAGCCGCTGGCTATTCAAGAGGGTTTCGCTTTGGTGGCGGTAAAGTTTTGGCGGTTATTATTCCCAGTAGTCTCATTGAATTGTGGCGGGTGACTCAAGCCTGTGTGGCAGCCGATATTATTATGATCATGCAGGCGGCGAATACCGGTTTAACGGGTGGCTCTACCCCGCATGGTGAATACGACCGAAACGTCGTTATTATTAGCACCACCAAGCTGCAATCGATACAACTACTGGATGAAGGCAAGCAGGTGGTTTCTTTCCCCGGTAGCCGCCTTTATGAATTAGAAAAAGCCCTAGACGTTTATGATCGCGAACCCCATTCAGTGATTGGTTCATCCTGCATAGGGGCTTCCATTGTTGGAGGCGTATGCAACAATTCTGGCGGCGCTCTGGTTCAGCGTGGCCCGGCTTATACTGAAATGGCGTTGTATGCGCGCATTGATGAAAACCAGCAGTTAACCCTGATTAACCACCTTGGTATTCACTTAGGGGAAGACCCTGAAGAGATACTCAATGCCTTAGAAAAACAAACCTACACAGACAGCGATATCGAATACCCAGAACGGGCGGCCAGCGATAATGAGTACCAAGAACGCGTCCGTGATGTGGATGCCGACACCCCTTCTCGCTTTAACAATGATGCGCGACGACTCTATGAAACCTCGGGCTGTGCTGGCAAGCTGATTGTCTTTGCCGTTCGTCTAGACACCTTCCCCAAGGTGAAAAAAGATCAGGTTTTCTATATCGGCACCAATAATACCGACACCTTAACCAGCCTAAGACGTGACATTTTAAGTGGCTTTAAAAATCTGCCTGTTGCGGGGGAATATGTGCACCGTAGTTATTTTGATGTGTGTGATAAATACGGCAAGGATTCCTTCATCGTGATACAAAAAACAGGCAGTGAAAACATGCCGAAGCTATTTGCTTTGAAGAACAAAGTGGATCGCATTTTCAATAAGTTCCCTTTTCTTCCTAGCAACCTATCAGACAAAATGCTTCAGGCCATTGCCTATTTGTTTCCAGATCATATTCCAAAGAAAATACGCCAGTATCGTGATCAATATGAACATCACCTCATGTTGCATATGGCAGACGATGGCATCAATGAGGCGAAAGCCTACCTAAGTAAGTTCTTTGCAAGCAATGAAGGTGAGTATTTCGAATGCACGGACGATGAAGGCAAACGCGCCTTTTTAAACCGCTTTGTCGCCGGTGGCGCAGCCAAACGCTATCACACATTGAATCCGCAATTCGGTAATTTGCTGTCTCTTGATATCGCCTTACGCCGCAATGAAACCGAATGGTTTGAGACCCTGCCCCCTGAAATAGATAACTTGATCATAGAAAAGCTGTATACCGGACACTTTATGTGTCACGTCATGCATCAAGATTATTTCCTCAAACCGGGTGTGGATGAAAACGACGTAAAAGAGAAGCTCTTGGCCTTTTTGGATCAGAAAGGCGCTGAATACCCAGCGGAGCATAATGTTGGCCAGCTTTATAAAGCCAAAGCTCCCCTTAAAAAATTCTATCAAGAGAATGACCCAACCAATAGTTTGAACCCCGGCATAGGTAAAACAGCACGAGGCAAGCACTGGCAACACTAACATTGGCACTCACACTGATACTGGCACCGCCTAAGTTGAGCTAACATGACGCTAAAATGACCGAGTCCATGAAAAGGGCGCGGTCATTTTTTAACAAATGAGCATCAGTGGCCGACTCATCGCCCTACTCACCGTCTTTACTTCCCCATCGCCAATGGCGAATTTCGGGCATGTCTTCCCCATACTGGGTGATGTACTGGCGATGCTCTAGCAACTTATCATTCAGCCATTGCTTCAATTTAGCCCCTTCAGCGCCAGTTTGAGGCAGTCTATCAATGGCATCTATCGCCAAATGGAAGCGATCAAGATCATTCAGTACTGTCATGTCGAAAGGCGTGGTGATGGTGCCTTCCTCTTTGTAACCCCGCACATGGATATTGTGATGATTAGTGCGACGGTAGGTGAGTTTGTGAATCAATGATGGATACGCATGAAAAGCAAACACCACAGGCTTGTCTTGAGTAAACAAGGCATCAAATGCGTCGTCGCTCAAGCCATGGGGGTGTTCCGCTTCAGGTTGTAGTTTCATTAGGTCAACCACGTTCACGACGCGGATTTTTAGGCTCGGTAAATGTTCCCGTAGAATCGACACAGCGGCTAAGGTTTCCAAGGTCGGAACATCGCCACTACAGGCCATGACGAGGTCCGTTTCCGCGATGCTATCCGTATCTTCAAGCGGGCCATTTTCATCATTGCTGGCCCACGGCCAAATGCCAATCCCAGCGCGGCAATGTTTAACGGCAGTGTCCATATCCAGCCATTGAGGTGCTGGATGCTTACCTGCTACCACCACATTGACATAGTGTCGGCTGCGAAGGCAGTGGTCCATTACCGAGAGCAAGCAGTTCGCATCCGGTGGCAGGTAGACCCTCACCACCTCCGATTTTTTATTCACCACATGATCGATAAACCCTGGATCTTGATGGGAAAAACCATTGTGATCTTGACGCCAAACATGGGACGCCAGCAAATAATTAAGGGAGGCTATTTTGGCGCGCCAAGGTATCTCTGCGGTGATTTTTAACCACTTCGCATGCTGATTAAACATGGAATCAATAATGTGAATAAAGGCTTCATAGCAATTAAACAGGCCATGCCGTCCGGTGAGTAAGTAACCTTCTAGCCAGCCCTGACATTGATGTTCGCTGAGCATTTCCATCACTCGGCCGCTCGGAGCAAGGTATTCATCATTGCTCTGCGTTGTGCCTGTCCATTGTCGCTCAGTCATTTCAAACAAAGCCCCTAGACCATTCGAAATGGTTTCATCTGGGCCAAACACACGGAAGTTACACAGGGCTTCATTGAGTTTCACCACATCCCGTAAAAACGGCCCAAGTAGATGAGTATCACCAATACCTTGCACGCCGGGGGTCGCGACCTCACAGGCATAATCACGGTAATCTGGCAGAGGTAAATCTTCTAACAGAACACCGCCATTCGCATGGGGATTTGCCCCCATGCGACGCTTTCCCTCTGGGGCCAATGCCGCCAACTCTGGCAACAAACGTCCGGCGCTATCAAACAGTTCTTGGGGGCGATAACTGCGTAACCAGTCTTCTAATAATGCTAAATGCTCTGGGTGCTTTGCTGGGTGAGACAGGGGCACCTGATGGGAATGAAAGGTGTCTTCAATTGGCACGCCATCGACCTCTTTAGGACCTGTCCAACCTTTCGGAGAGCGGAGAATAATCATCGGCCAACGGGGACGTGTAAAGGTGTCACTACGGCTGGCATTCAGCTTAATATCTTTTATCTCGGCAACAGCGGTATCCAGCGCGGTCGCCATGGCCTCATGCATTAACTTAGGGTCATCGCCTTCAACAAAAATAGGGTTCCAACCATAGCCACGGAACAACTGTTCCAATTCTTCATGGCTAATGCGCGCAAGGATGGTCGGGTTCGCAATCTTATAGCCGTTTAGATGCAAAATGGGCAATACCACCCCGTCACTCACCGGGTTTAAAAACTTATTGGAATGCCAAGCGGCCGCCAGTGGCCCGGTTTCCGCTTCGCCATCGCCTACCACACAAGCCACAATCAACTCAGGGTTATCAAATACCGCACCAAAGGAATGGCTTAATGAATAACCCAGTTCACCGCCCTCATGGATAGAACCGGGGCACTCTGGGGAGGCATGACTGGGGATGCCACCGGGAAAGGAGAATTGCTGAAACAACTTTTGTAACCCGGCCGTGTCTTGGCTTATCTCAGGATAAATTTCACTGTAAGTGCCTTCAAGGTAGGTATGAGAAACCACCGCTGGGCCGCCGTGACCGGGGCCAGAAACATAAATCATGCTTAGGTCATGTTGCTTGATGATGCGATTCAAATGCACATAAATAAAATTCTGGCCCGGCGTGGTTCCCCAATGGCCTAATAACATTTTTTTGATATCTTCGAGGACTAATGGCCGAGTTAATAACGGATTGTCATGTAGGTAAATCTGCCCAACCGACAGATAATTACTCGCCCGCCAGTACCTGTCCATTAAATCCAATTGATCTGCTGTCAGAGTGGTCACTTGCATAAAACCTTGCTCCCTGTTTTTTGCTATCTCTATTGTATAGTTCGTTACCTACATTTAGACCACTTGAGCTGGTCAAAATCTAGCCTTATTTCCCTATAAGATGATGTAAATCATCTTTGCCTTCCTTATTTTTTTGGCACAGCAAGAGACTTTTCTGTCGACTTTAAGGTGACGTTTTCCATGAAGAAAGAAAGAAAAATGATCGATACTATTAGACCACTACAATTCGCTCAAGGACATCTCACCAAAATAGTATGCAAGTTGGTGATAAGGGAATAAGCAGAGCCATCGTTACCCCCATGATAGGAATAAGTTTGCAAGCTGCTTACTCAATCAAACAGGTCTGACAAAACCGTGTTATGCGACCTAATTGCGGTTAAAACAGGCAGAGTGAAGAGTCATTAATACCTTGGTGCTCACTTTATGGGATCCACCAGATAAGTGAATCGCCCTATATGATGAAGTTAATCGCATTTTGTATAGAATATGTAATAATACGCACCACTTAATTTTCGCAGGGACATATTTTATGCTGGACTCTCTTCTATTGGATTGCCTATCGCCCTGCCTATTTAAAAACTCATTTACAAACTCATAGGAACTCTCTGTGAATTCTCGTGCATTAATCTCCTGGTCTGCCAGTGAAGTACTAGGTGCTTTTTCCGATAAAACGCTGACACCGACCGATTACTTATCGGCTTGTCTCGAACAAATAAAACAGATGAACCCCAAGATCAATGCCCTCACGGATATGGACACGAAAAACGCCATTCTAGAGGCGGCGGAGTCCACTAAGCGCTGGCAGCTAGGCATGCCAAAAGGGCCGCTCGATGGCCTGCCCATTGGTGTGAAAGATTTACAAGATGCCAAGGGCTTGTTAACCACCCATGGTAGTCCCAAATTACGTGGTAACATTGCGTCGAAAGATTTACCCATGGTGGCCAAACTACGTGATGCCGGTGCGATTATTCTGGCTAAGACGAATGTGCCTGAACTTGGTGCTGGTGGAAACAGTCGTAACCCTGTTTGGGGAGCGACAGGTAACCCATTTAATCCTAACCTTATTGCAGGTGGGTCTTCCGGTGGCTCGGCGGCGGCTTTGGGCGCCAATATGCTGCCCTTATGCACGGGCTCTGACACCGGCGGTTCCTTGCGCTTACCAGCCGCACTTTGTGGCATTGTTGGCTATCGTCCTTCGGTGGATGTAGTCGCCCATCCAACGAGGCCATTAGGCTGGTCTGGTATTTCCGTGCTTGGCCCAATGGCTCGCACCGTTGAAGACATGATTTTGATGCTGCAAGTCATTCAGGGCTATGATGAAAACGACCCGCTAACCGCGCCAGCTGCGCCGGATCGTTTTAGCAATTTACCCAACATAGCACTAAAAGAGTTACGCATTGGCTACAGTGAAGACTTTGGCGGTACGCCGGTTGACCCTGATATCCGCGCGACATTTCAACAGCGCGTGGCAGCCATCAAACCCCATGTCGCTGTGTGTCGCCCTGTTGATCTCAACCTTGGCGATATGGATCGTGTGTTTGACATATTACGAGCTGAAAGCTTCCATGTGGCTTTTGCCCAAGGGTTAATTGATACTCCTGAATTCTTCGGTGATAACATCAAAACCAATGTGGCCTTAGCCAAGTCTTTTACTCTTGCTGATCGCGGTTGGGCGCATGTTGAACAGACTAAAATTTTGCGTAATTACAATGCCTTGATGAAAGATTTCGACATTATTTTATTGCCCACGGTGCCAGTCTCGCCCTTTCCTTGGACGCAACCTCATGCGACAGAAATTGACCAACAAAAAATGGACATTTACTACCGATGGCTTGCATTAACCTACCGAGGTTCGCTGCTAAATGGCCCGTCTATTACGCTCCCTACTGGGCTTGACCCACAAGGTATGCCGTTTGGTTTGCAAATACTCGGTGCGGTGCGCGCCGATGAAACCCTGCTAGCGGCAGCCAGCGCCATTGAAGCCTTGTTAGCACAAACCTCAGAAACCGCTCGACCTGAGCCAGACTTTGCCACCCTGCAAGATTCGACGATAGAGCTCAAGTCAATGGTTACTCACCCACCCATATTTGACAGTACCGACACCTCGGCCACTGTAAAAACTGCGGTATAAAAGGACTCATTTTATGTGGCTAATTCCCATTGTTTTCATTGTGCTGCTGATTAGCGGAACCGCCTTCGCTTACTTGATGGGCGCGGTATCGGTCGTGACCTTTATCGCGGTTGATAAGGCACAGTACCTTTCCATCTTGCCCCAACGAATTTTTGCTCAGCTTGACGTTTTTGCCTTTATGGCAATGCCCTTGTTTATTTTAACCGCTGAGATTATGAGCCGTGCTGGGGTAACACGAAGCCTAATCGACTTTGCCATGTCTACGGTAGGACGATTCAAAGGTGGTCTTGGGCACGTCAATATTCTAACCAGTGTCTTCTTTGCTGGTATTTCAGGTTCGGCGATTGCCGACAGTGCTGCGCTATCGCGCACCTTTGTGCCTGAAATGAAAGCCCGTGGCTATAACCCCTACTATGCTGGTGCTATCACGGCGGCATCGTCCATGATTGGGCCGATTATTCCGCCGTCTATTATTATGATCATCTACGGAGGCTTAACAGGTGCCTCTGTTGCGGCTCTGTTTGCTGCGGGCATTATTCCCGGCTTATTACTGGCCGTCTCTTTACTGGTATTGAACTCCATCATCGCCCACGTGAAAGGTCACCCCGGTGGTGCAAACGATAACGCTGATCTTCCAAAGTTCCTGCCTAGTTTGCTCAACGCCTTACCTGCACTGTGTTTGCCTGTGGTGATTCTAGGCTCATTAGTATTTGGGTTGGCCACGCCAACAGAAGGCTCAGCTGTCGCGGTCCTTGTGGCGCTCTGCGCTGGACAGTTTTACAAAGGCCTCAGCTTTCGCATGATCTACGATGCTATGGAAGCCACAGCACGTATGACAGGAACCATCTTTATCATACTGGCCGCCATTTCTGTATTGGGATATTTGGCAGGTCAAATGGGTTGGTCAAGCGCATTGGCTGGTTGGGTAGAAAGCTTTGGATTAACGGGCACTCAGTACCTGTTTTTCTTAGTCGGTATTTTCCTCATTGCGGGCATGTTCATGGATACCCCGGTTGCCCTCACCTTGCTTATTCCTCTGTTTGCCCCTCAGGCCCTTGAGCAAGGTATTAGCCCTATCCACCTAGGCGTGGTGTTATGTTTCAACCTATGTGTTGGTCTAATCACACCACCTTTGGGAAAATGCCTCGTTGTGGTGTCGGCACTCACAAAACTAAACTATTGGCGCCTCGCTTATGCGGTGCTGCCTTTTATCTTTGTGCAAATACTATTATTAATGGCCTTGGTCTACTGGCCATCCATCAGTTTGTTTGTTCCAAGTTTGTTTGGGTTTTCAGTAAAATAAAAGAGAGAAAAAAACTATGAAACCATTAAAATTAAAAGCCTTAACACTGGCATCATTGCTGACTGTCGCATCATTTGCTTCCGCGTCAGAAATAAAAATCGCCCTCGATAGCAAGCCAGATTTAGCCACCTCAGGTTCTTATAATTGGGCTCACGCCTTTGGCGAAGCACTGAAGAAAAATGGCATGGATGTACGTGAATTACCACGTGGTTCGGTGGGAAATGAAGCCGAGAAATTTGACCAAGTGTCTACTGGTTTGCTTGAAGTATCCCTGTCTGACGTTCGTTCCATTGCTCAGGTAGATCCCTTTATTTATGGTGTTCGCTTACCTTATATCTTTGACAACATTGCTCATATGGATCGTACCCTAGCGGCTGGGAAAGTGTTTGAGCGTATAAATAAAAATTTAGCCAAACAAGATGTACTCTTGTTGTCGTTAGCGCCACTTGGCCCATCATCTGGTGTCATCACCACTAAGCAAGCGGTTCGCTCTCCTGCCGATATGTCGTCACTGCGCATGCGTGCGCTAGACGATGCACAGATCTCAATGTACAAGGCTTGGGGCTCAGCAGGCACCATAGTACCTTGGGGCGAAGTACCCGCAGGTCTACAAACTGGCATCATCGACGGCTACCTAAACTCGCCACTTATTCCCATCACCTTTGGTCAAACAGACTTTGTAAAAAACTTCTCTGATGCCCGTGTGATTTGGCCGCTGCGCGCTGTACTTGTCTCTAAATACTGGTACGACGATCTGTCCAAAGATGACCGTGCTGCCGTTGATGCCGCCGTTAAAACAGCGGATGCTGCCACTCGCACTTGGCTTGAAGGGATTTCGGTATCTGGCCTAAAATCCCTAGAAGAACATGGCGTTACGGTACAACGCTTAACCGATGAAGAACGTGCTGTTTTCCGCACCATGTCTAAGCCTGTTTACGATTCTGGTTTAATGCCTTCTGCCGACGTGAAAATTTGGTCTGACCTATCAGACAGCAACCGTTAATTAAGTGACTGTTCATTAAGCAACGGGTCATTAAGCAATAAAGTACGACTTGGCTAGGTATCGAAGATGCCTAGCCATCAACACGATGAGATGATAGATGCGACAACTGATAGTACAAATAAGTAACGCGATCCATAAGTATGCACGACGTGCTGCGGTATTCACTGTGGGGATAATGTTCGTCACAGTCATGATCCAAATAGTGGCGCGTTATGTGTTTTCCTCCCCGCCTATTTGGACAGAAGACATTGCCCGTTATGCTATGGTTTGGACCGGTTTACTGGGTGCTACCTTGTCGTTCAAAACCCAGACCGACGCAGTGCTCATGGACTCTGTCTTTCCTAAGCATCCAAGCTATTTTGCTATTGTCACCAATGCCATTCAAAGCGCGGCGGTACTCACCTTTATTTTACCCGTGGTTTACTTTTGCTTTATCGGTTTGAAAGGGGGCTTTGCGAGAGGGTTTCTGGCCAGACAAGCGGGCTTAACGGCCGACACATTAGGCATCCCCATGGTGTGGATTTCCATCTCTGTGCCAGTGGCGATGATCATTATTTTAATACATTTGGCTGCTCGTTGGGCCGAGCCCGCAGATGAACGCCCTAAAGAAGTGGATTCTGCTCAGCTAGATTAGATGTAATGGGTAGCTTGCAAACGCCTCCGAACATGGAGGCGCTTATGCAGGATCATTCAATGACTAAATGGGGCTCAATTTAAGGTAGGGCTTTCTCTTCATGCTCTTGGGCATTTAGCTTACTAAGATCCTCTAGATTAATCGCCAATCTCAGTAAAAAATCACAAAACATCTTTACTTCCGCTTCATCAAAACCTTTCACACACTTCCTGATCATTCCCTAATAAATCTCGCATGTGAAAATATCATTAATTCATATTTTTTTACCGTTTGTGGACGTGATTAAGAGTGTTATATCGTGAACTCAATCCGGTGACATTTCTATCGAACTTATCAAATCTTAATCATATTAATTATAGGAAAAAACATGCAAGCATCTCATTTTTTTAGCTCTCTTTGGGAGCACTATATAGCAATAACACCACAGGCAAAACGCATTGAAAACTTGTTTAAAAGTCACAACGAAGAAGTGATTAATGATCATATCGCTTTTCGAACTTTTGCTAATTCCCCAATATCTTTAAAAAATCTAGAACCTCAGTTAGAGAGCATGGGCTATTTTGCATATGGCGCTTTTCGATTTGAAAACAAGCACCTTGTTGCACGGTGTTATAAACATGAAAATGCTTTATTACCTAAAATATTTTTATCTGAGTTATTGGTTGAAGAATTACCTAAAAACTGCCAAAAAATCATTGCTAATTTGATTGATGGTATTCCAGCGGATGTGGTCCAGTCTCCTGACATATTTTGGGCAAAACGTCTTTGGGATACCCCAAGTTTAAAAGACTATGAAGCTTTATTAGAGCATAGTGAGTATGCGGCTTGGTTGGCAACAATGGGGCTACAAGCCAACCATTTTACTGTCAGTATTAACCTATTAAAAAGCTTTGTTTCTATTGAATCGGTGAACCAACTGCTGCTCAACGAAGGCTATAAGCTAAATGAAGTCGGAGGCTTGGTAAAAGGCTCATCTGAATTGTATTTAGAGCAGTCCTCTACTATGGCCGATAAAATCGCTTTCACTTTTTCTGATGGCGAAGTAAAAGACATTCCAACCTGCTTCTATGAGTTTGCTCGTCGCCATGAAATGCCTAATGGCGAACTCTTTGACAGCTTTATTGAAGGTAATGCCGATAAGATTTTTGATTCTACTAACGTGAAATAGCACCTTTTAGTGAATGCCTACATGAATGTAGGTAATTAGGGCAATGCATAACCACAAGGATGTGGTGTACAGCGCAAGAGCAATTGCCGGGACAAGCAAACTTGTTCACTCCTTCCTTAACCATACCATCATCAAAAGATAGATAAGGGCTATTAATATGCTTAATAAAGTCATAGACCCCAAAATTGTTACCCAGCAATTAAAAGAATCGAGTATTACTTCTATGGCACGCGCTTCAATTCGAGAGTTAGTTTCATTAATTAATGGCATTGAACGTGAGTCAGGGCAAAAATATGTTCGCATGGAGATGGGGGTACCTGGGTTGCCAGCCCCTCAAATAGGAATAGAGGCAGAGATCAGTGCATTGCATCAAGGGGTGGCATCTAAATACCCAATGATAGAAGGCATTCCAGAACTGAAGAAAGAAATCAGCCGCTTCTGCTCGATGTTTTTGGACATCAGTGTCAATGAAGTTTCTTGTTTTCCGACCGTTGGTTCTGCTCAAGGTGCATTAGCGACATTTTTAGTTGGCAACCGAATGCGTCCACAAGGTGCAACTTTATTTATTGATCCTGGTTTTCCTAACCAAAAACGTCAGTTAGATATGATTGGCCAATCATGGGGGAGTTTTGATGTTTATGAGCATAGAGGCTCTAAGCTTAAGCCAGCTTTAGAAAAACATTTAGGAACGGGGAAATACACGACCTTACTATATTCTAATCCGAACAACCCGGCTTGGATTTGTTTTAATGATGAAGAGCTAGCAAGTATTGCAGAAGTGGCGGATAAGTATGATGTCATTGTGATTGAAGATTTAGCATATTTTGGTATGGATTATCGAGAAGATTACTCTATACCAGGTCAAGGGCCTTATCAGCCAACCGTTGCTAAATATACGGATAACTATGTTTTGCTTATATCAAGTTCAAAAGTCTTTAGTTATGCAGGACAACGTATCGGAAGCATGGTCATTTCCAATGAGTTATATAAGCGTCAGTTTGATAATTTAAAAGACTATTTTGGCCAGACTCAATATGGCAAAGCCATCACCTTTGGAGCTTTACACGGTTTGTCATCAGGCGTCACCCATTCAACGCAGTATGGCCTTGCTGCAATGTTAAAAGCAGCCAATGATAATGAATTGCCTTTTCTTAACTTAACGAAGGTTTATGCTAAGCGTGCGGAAGTAATGAAAGAGCTGTTCTTAAATTATGGCTTTAACATTGTTTATGCAGAAGATAACGGTAAACCTTTAAGCGATGGATTTTACTTCACAATTTCGTACCCAGGTATGGACGGCGATGCTCTCCTAACAAACCTTCTTTATGTTGGAATAAGTGCGATCTCATTAGCAAATACGGGATCGGAACATATTGATGGTGCACGAGCGTGTGTGTCTCAAGTTAAAGAAGATCAAATACCTATTCTTACTGAGCGATTGAAGGCATTTTCTGAGAAGTTTATTGCTTAGTAGTAATATTACCTAAAACTGAAATAGGCGAGAAAATCTCGCCTATTTGTTGTTGATCAAACGCGTTTTTAAGCAAACTTATTCGAAAACAATACCTTGCGCTAATGGCAAATCACCACCGTAGTTCACTGTATTCGTGGTACGACGCATATAGTTTCTCCACGCATCTGAACCCGATTCACGACCACCGCCCGTTTCTTTCTCACCACCAAACGCGCCGCCAATCTCAGCACCTGACGTACCGATATTCACATTGGCAATACCACAGTCAGAGCCAGCTGGAGACATAAACAACTCGGCTTCACGCATGGTTTCAGTAAATACAGCAGACGAAAGGCCCTGTGGCACTTCGTTTTGAATATCAATCGCTTCGTCAAAGGTTTTGTAAGTCAGCACATACATAATAGGCGCAAAGGTTTCTTCATGAACAATGGGCGCATCATGGGCAATACGAACAATGGCAGGACGAACATAGAAACCACCAGCAGGAACGTTTTCAGTCACACGTTCACCACCACAAATCACTTCTCCACCTTGCTTTTTCGCCGTTTCTAAAGCCGCTTGCATGCGATTAAAACTGCCTTCATCGATAAGCGGTCCAACTAGATTGCCTTCTACTATTGGGCTACCAACGCGAAGCGAACCATAAGATTTTGCTAAACGCTCAACCAAACCATCAACAATAGATTCGTGGGTAATCAAACGGCGCAATGTGGTACAACGCTGACCAGCTGTACCTGCCGCAGAGAAAACAATCGCGCGTAATGCAAGTTCTAAATCCGCTGTATCAGAAACGATCATCGCGTTATTACCACCAAGCTCTAATAAAGAACGACCTAAACGACCCGCCACTGTTTTCGCCACCGCACGACCCATTGCCGTAGAACCTGTCGCAGACACCAGCGGGAAAGTCTCGCTCGCGGCAATCGCTTCCCCAAGGTCACGATCACCAATCATCACAGACACAGCGGCTTTCGGAATATCAGGCATATCAGCCAGAACGTTTTGCGCAATTTGGTACATAGCCAAGGCACAAAGCGGTGCTTTTTCAGAAGGTTTTAATAAGATAGGATCACCACAAACCAGACCCAACATGGCATTCCAAGCCCAAACAGCCATCGGAAAGTTAAACGCCGTAATAACAGCAACAGGACCTAATGGATGCCATTGCTCCATCATGCGATGGCCTGGGCGTTCAGACACGATGGATAAGCCATGTAGCATACGAGATTGCCCAACGGCGAAATCACACACATCAATCCACTCTTGTACTTCGCCCAAGGCTTCAGGAACAATTTTACCTGCTTCTAAAGAGATCACTTGTGCTAATTCATTTTTGTATTTACGCGCTTCTTCACCAATACGACGAACTAACTCACCTCGGCGTGGCGCAGGAATGGTACGCAATACTTTAAAAGCATCTTTTAATTCCGCATTCACTTTTTCAAGTTGCGCTGGTGTTGCATTGTTAAAAGTAGATAACGTCGCACCATCAATTGGGCTTTGAGCAGAAAACGTACTGCCTTCACCCAAGCTAACTGAATTACCGGTTAAAACGCTGAAAAAAGTATCGCCCTGTTTCAGGCTATTAACCCCTAGTGTATCCAAGCAAACTAGTGACATATGAAACCTCTTATATCTGTATTTAAAAATAAACTTATTACGAAAGCCTAAACCCAAATCAATGGAGTTCAGACTTTCATTTTGATTAAGGACGGCTTAACCTAGGAAGGCAGTAACAGGTACTTCGCTTTCTTCTAAAGGACGAGTATAAACATCCACTAAGGTAGGACCATCTGTTGCAAACGCTTCTTTTAATGTGTCTGCTAGTAGATTTGGGTCTTTGACACTCCATGACTTTAAACCATAAGCACTGGCAATTTTTGCATGATCGGCAGTTGAGAATTTCGTTGAAAAGTAACGTTTTCCAAATGATCTATCTTGACCAGCTCTAATCCAACCAAAGCTAGAGTTGTTCAGAACAATAAGCGTTACCGGAAGGTTATAGCGAACAATTGTTTCTAATTCTCCTGATGAAAAACCAAAACTACCGTCGCCCATGATCCCAACAACTTTTCTGCCAGTATTAGCAAAATGAGCCCCAACAACACCAGGCAGTGCAAACCCTAACCCACCATGGAAACGGTGAAAAAGGAATGAACGTCCAGATTGCTGAGGTTCAAAAAATGCACAAAGAAAAGGAGTTGGCGTACCAGGGTCTGATACAACAATGGCGTCATCAGGAAGTGACTTTTGCATTTCAGTGACAAGCCTTTCCCCATAAATGGGCATATCGTTAGATTGAGAATAACGATCAAACCTTTCCTTCTTCTGAATCTTAGAAAGTCTAACAGCTTCGACACCCCATTCTTGTGAGAAAGTCTCCGTTCCAACTGTATTTAATGTTGATAACAGTGCTGCAATCGTTGCTTTTGCATCACCTACTAAGGAAACATCCGTTAGATAATTAGCCCCAATCGATTTAGGGTCAATATCAATATGCAGGATTTTCTTTTCACCATTATATGGGTTTGTACGCTTCTCACTGGTCACTGAACCAACACGACAGCCGATATAAACAAGCGTGTCTGCTTCACGCAACACATCCCTCGCACCCGCTGTTGAGCCATTTGTACCAATAGTCCCCATAGCCAAAGGATGAGTTTCAGTAACAGTACCTTTTGCCGAAATAGTCGTGCCTAGTGGGGAGCCTAGTGTTTCACATAGCTGAATAAGTTCTTGCACGGCACCGGAGTGCAAAACACCACCACCGCAGACAATAGCAATTTTTTTAGCACCTTTTAATAACGTAACTGCTGCATGTAGATCTTCTGAGGAAGGTAGCGTGCGACGACAAGGAAAGGTATTAAAAGATGGATCAGCCCATACTTCATCAGCATCTAATTCGCCCTTTAAAACATCATAAGGAAGACCTATATGTGCCGCTCCAGGTGTACCTGATGTCATTGCATTAAAAGCAGCACGTACCGCCGTTGGAACCGCTTCCGGAATTTCAGCAACACGAGTGTATTTTGTGAACGTTTTAAATAGAGCTTCTTGATCACACTCTGTTAATACAAAACGATCTCGGCCAGCAACAGGAATATCAGAAGTAATAGCTAATACAGGGATTGTTGTACCGTTTGCTTCTGCAATGCCTGGCACCATGTAAGTTGCTCCAGCTCCACTTGGACCTTCAACCACACCCACTCGGTTTGTTAGTCGTGCATAAACATCAGCCATATATGCAGCGCAGCGTTCATCACGCGCTAATATGTGTGTTATATCGTGGTCAAGCTTGGTTAGACTGTCATAAAAAGGCAAGCTAGTATCACCACACACTCCAAAAATGTGTTTAACTCCCATTTTGTCTAGCATCATAACCAATGCGTCGGCAGCCGTAATTTTCTTTAGTTGTTCTGGCATTGTATCCCTCTCGTATTAATAGTTGACATAAAAAGTAAAAAAGATGAGTGTAAAGAAAGAGTTAGGCCCTCCCGAGGCATAAACAACCTTCCAACTCCACTTCAAGCTGGCATGTTTGTTGATAGCTCTTATTTCAGTTTCCTATTCAATACAGTCGAATAGAAGTAGACAAAATGCCGGATTTATTTATTTATCCGTCATAACGAGGGCAGAAGCATGACAAAATGGTTTAAAAACGAGTTGGACCGAAAGCTAGTAGCACTTTTACAAGTCAATGCAAGGGACTCCACAAGTAACCTTGCGAAAAAGTTAGGCGTTGCCAGATCAACCGTTCATGAACGTATTCAGCGGCTTGAGCAAACAGGGGTAATAACGGGGTATTCAGCGGTTCTTAGTAAAAACCCAACTGAAGGTAATGTTCAAGCTATGGTGATGCTGGCCGTGGAACAGAAGCGTGGTAAGCAAGTTGTTGCGCGCTTAAATAGCTTCCCCGCGGTAAAGGTATGTCTGGCTATAAACGGAAGTTATGATTACTTTCTTAGCGTTGAACAACCAACACTAGAAGAGCTCGATGAGCTTTTAGACAGTATTGGCGATATTCCCGGTGTTGAGCGCTCAACCTCTTCAATTGTTTTATCCCGAAAATTTGATCGCCGTTATAAAGAAGTACTGGAAATGGTCAAAACACAAATGAATGAAATAGGAGACCCTTGATTTGCTTCGTCTTGGGGCGCGATGCTTTTTTGGGTGCACCCTACGATAATATTGAATTTAGCAAGTTTTTATAGCAAAACGTCAAAGGACATCTGATCGACATCTACCAAAATGGAGTTTCTATCCGTCATTGTGATAGGTATAAACAGATATTCCGTTAAACTTAGTGATGCATAAGTTCACAACATGCTTATATATTAAAACTGGTAAATTAAAAAAAACCACAAGAGGAAATAAAAAAAATGAAAAAATCAATGTTAAAAAATAGTGCGAAGACACTAGCTGGTGGACTGAGTATTTGTCTTTCAAGTATGTCTTTTGCCGCTGAAACGTGGGATATGCCATTGGCCTATTCTGCTTCAAACTATCATTCTGTGATTGCTAAAGAGTTTGCCGAAGAGATTTCTGGTAAGCAAAGCGAAATAAAACTGGTTACTCATCCTTCAGGTTCGTTATTCAAAGGCAGCGAAATATACAGTTCAGTGCGTCGCGGCTTAGCACCGATTGGAGAACGTTTAATATCAGCATTGAGTAATGAAGATCCTATTTACACTGTTGATGCCGTTCCTTTCTTAGCATCGACTTTTGAGTCTTCTTGGAACCTTTACCAAGCATCAAAGCCAGCTTTAGAAAAAACACTAGCAAAACATGGGCTTAAATTGCTTTATTCTGTGCCTTGGCCACCACAAGGCCTTTATGCGAACAAGCCGATAAACTCTATTGCAGACATGAAAGGTCTAAAGTTCAGAGCCTATAACCCTGCAACATCAACGATTGCAGAAATAATGGGGGCGATTCCAACAAAAATTGAAGCGGCTGAAGTGGCTCAAGCTTTTGCTACAGGCGTGGCTGAAAGCATGATTTCTTCAGGCTCTACAGGCTACGACCAAAAACTCTGGGAAAGCGTAGACTATTGGTACGATGTAATGGCTTGGTTGCCAAAAAACATGGTATTTGTAAATATGCGTGCATGGAATGGTTTATCTGAAGAAACACAAAAAATCGTTTTATCAGCGTCCGCTACAGCTGAGAAGAAAGGCTGGGCAAAATCTGAAGAGTTAGCAAATTGGTATAAGCTAGAGCTAGAAAAACATGGTATGCATGTTCAGTATGCTGGTGAAACTCTGACAAATGAGCTACAGAACATCGGCATTAAAATGACGATGGATTGGTTGGAAGAATCTGGGGCTGAAGGTCAAAAAATCATTGATGATTTCAAAGCCATGTAATTTCGCTAAGGGAGAGGGTTAAACAAACCCTCTTGCCTAGCATGTGGATAAAAGCCTGTTATTCGAGGCGAGTAACGAATGTAAAATAACTGATCTATTTTACTAAGTTCTCAACAAAGGGTTCAGGCTTTTAGGCCATATCTTACGAGGCTTAAGTAGACTTATTGTCACCTTCCCTAACTAAGAAGAGTACTTTGCGCCATTTAACCCTTCTTATTCAAATAATAATGTGGATTTCTTTATGTTTACACCAAACCTATCATCAAGCCTAGATAGGCTATATAGAATAGCAGGAGGATTGGCTGCCGCCTGCTTAATTGCCATGACTCTCTGCGTAATAACCAGCATTGTCAGTAGATTACTAAGCCTTTATATTCCAGGGTTGACTGAAGTAGCAGGTTATTTAATGGCGGCAGCTAATTGTCTGGCTCTTGCCTATACCTTCCGCAATAAAGCACATATTCAAGTCACTTTATTTGTTGATAAGCTTCCTATTTCTGGTCAACGAGCTATGTGCCTATTTGCACTAGCAGTGACAGCGATGGTCGCCATTTACTTAGCATATTACATGGCTAGGCTAACTTATTTCTCTTGGGAATATCATGAAGTAAGCGATGGTTCTATTGCTATGCCTTTATGGATTCCCCAAATTGTTGTTGCTCTTGGAACCATTATTTTAGCCATCAGCTTGATACATTCTTTCGTCGAATATTCTGTCATGTTGCTAAAAGGTACTACCGAAGAGTCAGAACTAGTAGGTATAAAATGAACGAAATTATTCTCATTGTTGTATTTATAAGCGTACTTTTTATGTTGCTCGGCTCTGGTGTCTGGGTTGGGGCCAGTCTAATTGGTTGTGCAATTGTCGGTATGGAGTTATTCACAAATAGGCCGACAGGAGACTCAATGGCAATTACCATTTGGGGTTCTATTTCATCATGGACACTGACTTCGCTGCCATTATTCATCTGGATGGGTGAGATTCTCTTTAGAACAAAATTATCTGAGTCGCTTTTTAAAGGATTAACCCCTTGGATGTACAAGCTACCTGGTGGTTTGCTGCATGTTAATATTACAGGCTCTGCTATTTTTGCGGCTATTTCAGGCTCATCTGCTGCAACAGTCGCAACCGTTGGTAAAATGTCGGTACCTGAATTACAAAAAAGAAACTATTCAGAAAAAATGATTGTTGGCACTTTAGCTGGCGCAGGAACATTAGGTTTACTTATTCCACCTTCTATTTCTTTGATTATTTATGCTGTTACCGTTAATGAATCAATTGCAAAGCTTTTTGTGGCTGGGATTCTTCCAGGCCTAATGCTGGCGGGCCTTTTTATGGCCTTTATTGCAATCAATTCAATATATAACAAGAGTGGCGATACAAAAGATTTGTCATTTAGCTTCAAAGATAAAGTATCAGCTCTTGTCAGTTTAATGCCGATTATGACACTTATCTTTTGTGTTATCGGGTCGATTTATTCTGGTATCGCTACAGCAACTGAAGCGGCTGTTCTTGGTGTTGTCGGTTCTTTATTGATTGCACTTTCTCAAAAGAGCTTAAATTGGAAGAATTTCAAAGAGTCTTTGATGGGGGCTGTAAAAACATCAAGTATGATTGCCTTTATCTTGATGGGATCTCATTTCTTATCATTAGCAATGGGGTTCACAGGTTTACCTCGCCAACTCGCAGAAGGAATTGGTGCGCTTGAGTTATCTCCTCTTACACTAATCATATTCCTGACGTTATTTTATATAGTTCTCGGCTGTTTCTTGGATGGTCTGTCTTCTATTGTTTTAACCATGGCTGTAATCGAACCTTTAGTCCGTCAGGCTGGTTTTGACATGATTTGGTTTGGTATTTATTTGATGGTCGTTGTTGAAATGGCACAAATTACACCGCCTGTTGGTTTCAATCTATTTGTACTGCAATCAATGACAGGGCATCACATGGGCTTTATCGCAAAAGCAGCATTTCCTATGTTCCTGATTATGATTTTAGCTGTATTTATATTGGTTTGGTTCCCAGATATTGCGACCTTTTTACCTAATGCTATGAAGTAAGAAATATAGGGGGGAAATCCCCCCTATTTTCAAATAAACAGGATTAAATACGTTTCGTTTCTTTAAACCAGTTTATTGCTTGAATAATGTCAAACACAGGAATTTTTGTTATTTCTTTTATTTCTTCTATATAAGGCGATAAGTTTGTGCACTCTAAGATAATAATTTTAATGTTAGGTTCTTTTTTAAGTAACAATAAAATGGAAGAAATAACTTCTTCTTTTGATTTTTCATAATCTAAAGTAAGTAAATCATTTTTTATGGTATTGAATAGCTCTCCATTTTTAGGGATATCTCCAATAACAATGTCATCCCCATAATGACCACAAAAATGCTTTTCGTTCAATTTTTGAGAATCAAAAGTGAGGACACCTATTTTATCTGAACTAGCATTTAGGAAAGTTCTAGTAAAAGGAAGTGTTAATAATGAGCTTGTTAATATAGGAATGTGCGTAAAAGATTTAAGTTCATCCTGCATTTCGCCTAAAAAACCGCAGGTAGTAACAATGAGATCAACCGATTCGGTTTCTAAGGATTTTATTTTTTCAAATATATCTTTCTTAACCTCAGGACTGACGCCTTCAGAAGTCACTATTTTACTAACTTCTGCTGAAGACACACGTTCATAGATAACAGGAAAATTAAAGGATTTAGGGTTTCCGATATCACCCATAATCCGTGGAAAATGGGTATTTAACATAATGACGCCAAGAGTAAATGTTGATTTTTTTTCTTTCATTTTTATTTTCCATTAAATAGTTTCATATTAATTAAATCAAAGGTTTTTTAATGAGCAATGTGTATGTAATTGGTGCAGGTATTGTTGGTGTAAGCTGTGCGCTTAATTTACTAGAAAAAGGGTTTAACGTCACGCTTATTGAAAAAGAAGACGGCGTAAAGGAAACCTCCTTTGGAAATGCGGGGGTTATTACAAGAAGTTCAGCTTACTTGATCAATAATAAAAATTTGATTCCCAGCCTTAAAAAATATGTTTTTAATAAACATTCAGCAGTCAGGATTAAATATTCCTATTTATTGAAAAATCTACCTTGGTCTAGCCAGTTTCTTTATCAATCTTTAGAAAAAAAATCAGAGAAGAATATTGAAAGCCTAAATTCAATTATTGAAGTTTCTCTTGATGAGCACAAGAAATGGCTGAAGAAATCTGGAAATATGCATCGTTTACGTGAGAATGGATGGCTGAAGTTATTTCACTCTAAAAGTGGAACTCAATCTACCAATTATGAACAATCCATTTACAAGCAATATGGTATCAATTTCGAACTGTTAGATACGGAGAAAATCCGAACGTTAGAGCCAGCATTAAAACCTATCTATGGTAGTGGTATACATATTAAAGATGCAGTTTCTGTTGATCATCCAGGAGAGGTAACCCAAAACTACATTGACTTGTTTGTTGAGCTTGGTGGTAAAGTCATACGAGATGATATAACACGGTTAAGCCAGGAGGATTCAAAAGTCATCTTACATGGTCGATCTTTCTACAATGCGGATGAAGTGGTTATTGCGGCTGGCCCTTGGTCAAATGATTTGCTAAAAACCATATCACGTCCGCTGCCGATGTGTTTTGAACGCGGTTATCATCAACATTTTGAATACCCAAACGAAATGCAATTAACCCGTCCAATTTATGATGTGGACAGTGCGTTTGTTTTATCACCAATGACTAACGGTTATCGCCTGACCAGTGGCACTGAGCTAAATGATAAAGACGCTAAAATAAACACCATACAATTACAAAAGGCTATTCAATCAGTACAAAATAGTATTACCTTAGGTTCTCCTATCAAAAACAGCCTCTGGAAGGGTAACCGACCGACACTACCAGATTCATTACCAGCCATTGGGCCGCATCCTGAATGTAAACATGTTTGGTTGGCTTTTGGACATCAGCATGTTGGCTTTAGTACTGGCCCTGCAACAGGCCGCTTAATTGCTGAACTGATAGTAGGTCAAGAACCCTTTATTAATATAACTCCTTTCTTGCCTAAACGTTTCTTTTAAGGTTTATAGTATGACTATGCACTCCTTTGTAAAGAAACACTCAGGCTTTGGTGTGATGACAGGGTGCGTATTATTCCTCTTGGCTCTGATTCCAAATTGGAATTTTTTATATAGCGTTTCAGCACTTTGTTATTGGATGGTTTTCCTTACCTCTTGGTCTCGTTTATCCAGCAGAAATAAACGCCAAATATTTTGGCTGATGATAGTGGCTCTATCCGCATTATGTGTCACTTTCTTCACTGATATGAGCTTGATTTCGTTCAGCCTGCTGGAGGGAAACATAGGGATTGTGGCCATGTTAACGGGTGTTTCTTTATTAGGGCTTTTACCCGATAGTGCGAAAAAGCTAGAGCCTGCAAAGGGCAACAGAGGAATCATACACACTTGGTCTAGTGTCCACCTGTTAGGCTCTGTCATCAATATGTCAGCCATTTTTTTGGTAGGAGATAAGTTGCAAAGGCAAAGTGGAACAATGACTATGCCACAGTACTCTGTCCTTGTTAGAGGGCTAACAAGCGCAGGATTATGGTCACCTTTTTTTGCCTCTTTAGCCGTTGCTTTATCCATTGCTCCAGACGCTAAATTTTATCATTTAGCATTACTCGGCATTCCAATGGCATTATGTTCTTGTTGCATTACTTTATGGGAGTTTAAACGTAACGATAATTCACAAACATTTATTGGCTTTCCTATTGCGATATCTTCACTGATTTTCCCTGTCACACTTGCCTTTTTTGTGATTATTTTTCATTACTTTATATTGCTAGAAACACCAATTCTGTCCGTTGTCACCTTGCTAAGCCCGATTTTTGTGGTGGTATTGTTAAGCTTTAAAAGAGGCCTACAAAATACAACCAGACAGTTAAAAAATCATGTGCAAGTGCGCTTATCTAATATGGCAAATGAGATAGCCTTATTTTTGTCGGCAGGTTTTCTCAGTAAAACCGTCAGTTTGGCCTTAATGTCAGTATTTGGAGAAAACTGGTCTATATTCAGTGACTTTTCTTTTATTGAAGCCATTTTGTGCTTCCTTGGAATTTGTCTAATTTCACTATTAGGTTTACACCCAATTATAGGCATATCATTGATGAGTTCGTTGGTTCCTGCAACCAGTGTTGATAATACGTTATTAGCCTTTGTATCCCTTAGTTCTTGGGCATTAGGGACGGCAATTAGTCCTTTGTCTGGCATTAATTTATCCATTTCTGGAAAGTACGGTATCGATAATTTCTTACTAGCACGCTCAAATTGGCTTTATGGCACACTGATGACTGGTGTGGTTATCGTTGCGATGGCTTTACTCGTTTATTTTCTTGAAAATTATTAACATTTTGGCTTCGCTGCATGGCAACTAAAAACATTTTCAGACGCCTCAGACAAAGCCAAGACGAGACAAAAAGCATAGTTTATAAATTATAAATACTCCGCGCATCCCTTCGCTCCACCCTTCGGGCCAGCTAAAGCTGTTTAAATCTGTTCCCACAGATTTTGAGAATTTTGAGTCTATTTTTAGTCACAAATGCCATTCAAAGCGCGGCAGTACTCACCTTTATTTTACCCGTGGTTTACTTTTGCTTTATCGGTTTAAAAGGGGGCTTTGCGAGAGGGTTTCTGGCCAGACAAGCGGGCTTAACGGCCGACACATTAGGCATCCCCATGGTGTGGATTTCCATCTCTGTGCCAGTGGCGATGATCATTATTTTAATACATTTGGCTGCTCGTTGGGCCGAGCCCGCAGATGAACGCCCTAAAGAAGTGGATTCTGCTCAGCTAGATTAGATGTAATGGGTAGCTTGCAAACGCCTCCGAACATGGAGGCGCTTATGCAGGATCATTCAATGACTAAATGGGGCTCAATTTAAGGTAGGGCTTTCTCTTCATGCTCTTGGGCATTTAGCTTACTAAGATCCTCTAGATTAGCCGTAAATCGTAGTAACAAATTGCAAAACATCTTCACTTCCGCTTCATCAAAACCTTTCATAAGAAAATGGTGTTGATTTAGGGTCGCAGCAAGAAGTTGATCGTGCGTCTCTCGACCAGAAGGGCTTAAAGAAAGGCCTCTACTACGGCCATTAGCATGAAGATCCCCGGAAACGATCAAGCCTCCTTTAGTCAAACGACTCACGCTTCTACTCACCGTACCTTTGTCGACACCAAACGTCTTAGACGCTTCAGCCGCCGTTGTTCCGGGCTTAAGAGAAAGTAAAAACAGCATGCGCCAATCAACACTACCAAGGCCAAAAAGTTGCTTAAAATAATTAGACGCATCCTCTGTGAATTTACTAGCGGCAAATGACAACAACATGACTGGAGTATGCGAGGGACTGAGTGTTTTATACGCTTCCTTCGTGTTGCCATCTTCGACATCCACTAGGAAAAAGTCATCGGGTAATAGAGAAAACTCCGTATTCTTCATAAAATCAGCTGCAATAGTTTATCTAGTAAATTGATCCACAGCATAAGTTAAAAAATGTGGTAGCTCAAGTCGGTAGATGGGCTTAAGCAAAGGGGTTTCTGCCAATACTGCAAGCTGTTTACTTATGCATAACCTTCTAAAAATCCTTCAGAGTAATCGTTATTTAACTCTCATTTCTGCAAACCTTCATACAAGCTGTGCATTTTTCTTACTAATTAACCTATTGAAATGCTTAATAAATTAAATTTATAAATCAAAAAATATGTTGCACATGCAACAAAGTAGTTGCATGCGCAACATCTCTTGTTTATCTTTTAGTCAGTTGGATGCGGATTTCGCTCTTTAGTCGGACAAAATACTGTCTCGATAAATAGCTGCGAACAGCGTATCCAACAACAAAATAAAAATAAAAATACATTCTGGAGAACGATATGCTTGATTTAGGCATGATAATCGACGGCTGTCAGGTTATGGGGCAAAATTCATTTGCCGTTTTCAATCCTGCTACGGGAAAAGCCATTGGCTCAGTCGCAAACTCAACAATCGATGAATTAGATCGTGCGGTTTGTGCCGCTAAATCCGCTTACCCAGCGTGGACAGCATTGCCCGATGCGGATCGCAAAGCCGCCATTGATAAACTTGCGATTCAATTAGAAACCCACCAACAAAAACTCGCACAACTAATCACTCAAGAACAAGGCAAGCCTTTGGCTGGACCTGGCTCCAATTTTGAAGCTGGTGCCGCAGTTGCGTGGACTCGCTATACAGCGAATCTGGAGATGCCCGTTAAGGTTCTACAAGATACCAGTGAAGGTCGCGTCGAATTGCATCGTAAATCTCTAGGTGTGGTTGGCTCCATCACCCCATGGAACTGGCCCTTGATGATAGCAATCTGGCACATCATGCCAGCATTGCGTGCAGGTAATACTGTTGTTATCAAACCCTCCCCTTTCACCCCTTTATCTACTCTGTTAGCCGTACAGATTATGAATGAGGTTTTGCCGGCCGGTGTGCTGAACGTCGTGACTTCTAACGATCAGGAAGCCAACATTGGCGCCGCCATGGCGCAACATCCAGACATCCGAAAAATTGTGTTCACCGGATCCACACCAACGGGTGAAAAAATCATGCAAGGTGCATCCGCCACCATGAAGCGCCTGACGTTGGAATTAGGCGGTAACGACGCAGGCATCATCTTACCAGACGTCAATCCGACAGCCATTGCCGAGGGCTTGTTTTGGGGGGCCTTTATCAATTCAGGTCAGACCTGTGCCTGCATGAAACGCATGTATGTCCATGACAGTGTGCATGATGCCGTTTGTGAAGCACTACTGAATCTGGCTAAAACTATACCAATGGGTAACGGCATGGACGACGGTATTTTATTGGGGCCATTAACCACAGCAGATCAGCATGCAAAAGTGTCTGATTTAGTCGCTCAGGGCGCGGCATCCGGAAACGTTTTACTGGGTGGGGAATCAGGTGAGGGACAATTCTTTCACCCAACCATTATCTCTGAACTAGACAATAGCAATGCCTTAGTCGCTGAAGAGCAGTTTGGTCCAGCCCTACCCATCATTCGCTATTCAGATATCGACGAAGCCCTTGCTCTTGCTAATGAGTTTGATGTTGGTCTTGGCGGCTCAATTTGGTCTTCTGATACAGACGCTGCGAAGTCTTTGGCGATGCGTATGGAGTGCGGATCAGTATGGATAAATAACCATGGAGCCATTCAACCCAATGCGCCCTTTGGAGGAATAAAAAAATCAGGCATTGGTGTCGAATTCGGAGAAGAGGGACTGTTCGAAAATACCGATATGCAAGTCATCTTTGCATAAGAAAGAAAGTAATTAAACATCAAATAAAAATAAAACGTGGGATTACAGAATTATGAATATAAAAACAAAAATCAATTTAACCTTCGGATTCAGCACTCTTCTTATGAGCGCCATGTATACAGGAAGTGTCTCGGCCCGCGAACCGAGTGTGTTACCTACTATTCCAGATGGTGCTTCTATCGGTGTCCCAATCGCCGCACCAACGCCAGTCGACGGCCTTTTCTTCAGCAGCCGTTCAGGAGTGGCATCCCAGCATTTTTACAATGCTAATGGCGACAAAACCGCCACCACAATAGACCTAAAAGACACCGTTTTTCAGTTTGCGCTTACCCCCGGCAACAAGGTGTTTGGAGGTCAATATCGCGCTTTTCTATCGATTCCATTTATCGATATTGAAAGCACAAATATCACAACGCCTATGGGTATAGCGAATGCGTCAAACTCAGGACTTGGCAGCGTAGAAATACGACCCATGGACATTTCTTGGGAAGTATCGCCTGACATTTATATGAACGCTGGGGTTAGCGCTTATAGCCCAGGGGATTGGAGTGCCACAGAGTTAGTCAATGCAGGGCAAAATTTTTGGTCTTTCTCACCAAGCGTTGGTATCAGTTATCTGCGCAATGGCTGGAATGCCTCGGCACACCTAATGTATTTCGCCAATGAAGCAAACGAAGATAATGATTATAAGTCAGGTGACGAAACTCACCTGAACCTAACGGCAATGAAAGACATTGGAGAAGACCTAAGTGTCGGTTTAGTGGGGTACTTACGCAAGCAAATCGAAGACGATGAAAACCCTAATAATGCTTATGGCGGGTTCACCAATGAGCGAGTCGAATCCTCTGGTGTGGGCTTTTCCATTACGAAACAGCTTGGCCCGATCAACCTGAATGCCATGTACACCACAAGCTTGGAGACAAAAAGCTCAGGTGGCGGAGAGCGTATTTGGCTTAATGCCATTATTCCGCTCAAAGTTTTTAGTCACTAGAAGAGGCGCCCCGTCACCGAGAATCGGCGTGATGGGGCAGGTTTTAACAAGACCACTTTCTCCCTAATTTCGCGATGTTCGCGTACTTTAAGAGGTTCATTACGATGAATAGTCCTTACAAATCGTCAGAGTTTCAAAATCTTATCCGTGGTGAATGCGTCTTAGGTGAAGGCGATGAGCTATCGGTAATAAACCCAGCCACAGAAGACGCTGTCGTGACAATATTGAGTGCTTCTGCCAAGCAAGCCGATAACGCCGTCTTGGCAGCCAAAGCGGCATTTCCAGCTTGGAGCGCACTTAAACAAAATGAGCGCAAAGCCGTGTTGGCAAAAATCGCAGAGATCACCAAAGCCAATATGAATGAACTGGCTAACCTACATGCTAGTGAAACGGGAAAGCCGATGGCTGATGCGATGTTCGAAATTGGTGCTACGGCTGGTTTCTTCGAATTTCACGCTCATGTTCCGACCGATGCGCTCGACCCTACCGACATTCCTAATAGTGATGCAAAAGCCTATCGACTGCCTTTGGGTGTCGTGGCAGCGATCGTGCCTTGGAATTTCCCCATGGCGTTAATGGCGTTCAAAGTTCCCGGAGCCCTCTTGGCTGGCAACACAGTGGTAATAAAACCAGCACCAACCACACCACTAACCACCCTTTTATGGGCTTCATTAATCAATGAAGCATTACCTAAAGGCGTTATCAATGTGGTCGCTGACTCAGGCGATCTTGGGCCCATTTTGAGCGCTCATAAAGACGTTCGTAAGATTTCATTTACAGGTTCAACAGCGACGGGCAAACACATTATGAAGTCCGCTGCGGATGACCTGAAACGCATCACACTAGAATTAGGAGGTAACGATCCGGCCATTGTGTTGGCGGATGCCGATCTGGATGACATATCCGCCCCACTGTTTGAAGCTGGCTTTATGAACAACGGTCAAACCTGTTCTGCGGTCAAACGTGTTTATGTTCACCAAAGTAAGCACGATGCCTTAGTGAGAAAGCTGTCTGACATGGCCGATGCTGCGAAGATTGGCTCTCCATTAGAAGACGGCGTCAAGTTTGGTCCGATTCAAAACCAGCGCCAGTTTCAGGTTGTCACAGAGCTACTGAATGATGCTGTCAAACAGGGTGCCGTTGTCGAAGCAGGTGGCTATTGCCCTGAAGGAGCAGGCTACTACTTGCGCCCTACCGTTCTTTCTGGTGTGAAAGACGGACACAGTATTGTCGATGAAGAGCAATTTGGCCCTGTCCTACCCATCATTTCATATGACGACATCAACGAGGTTATTAGCACCATTAATTCATCATCCTTTGGGTTAGGTGCCTCTGTCTGGGGGACGAATAAAGACGATATCAATGTCGTCGTCAATCAGATAGAAACCGGCAGCGTTTGGATTAACAAACACTTCCCCGTCGCCCCGAATATACCATTTGGCGGCGCGCGTCAGTCCGGTGTGGGCTCAGAACTTGGTACACAAGGCTTACTGGAATTTACCCAGTTAAAAATAGTGTCTTAAGTCAGTAGGCAGGAGAAAGCCTTCTGCCTAACCAATATTTAAAGAAAATAGGTAAATCTTATGAGTATTCAAGCGGTTAATACTTTCAAGCATTTTATTCACACTAAACCTAAAACATTCATTGTTTGGGCCCTGTTTTCCACGGTCCTGGCTTTTTATAGTTTTTTAGTTTGGGAAGCCGGTTATAAAATGTTGCCCTATATTCATGATGAGCAAGCCGTTCATGACACGGTAACACTCATCGAGGCCGAAGGTGATCTTGACGTTCCTTATGCTCAGGTCGCAAAGGAAGCGGCGGATGCTTATCCCCTATGGAATAATCTGACTGCCATGGTCACCGGAACCTATTTTGGTTATGGCAGCAATGGCAATTCGACTCAGGTGTTGTATTACAACTCCATGAAACCCATTGAAAAATCTGTCCTTAGTTACCATATGGTGCTTGGCGGGATTTGTCTTATTTTAGGAATCTTGCAATTTACGCCGAGTTTCAGAAAGAAATACCGAAAGGCGCACCGCATGATTGGCGGAGTCTATATTCTTGGTGTCTTTTCTATGACTTTCGCCGCGATATATCACATGCTTCATGCTGGTATTGAGCACACCTACCAGGGATTTGCGTTCCATATTCAACTGTGGGCTCTCGCGATCAGTACCATTATCTGCCAAATTCTCGCCATCTATCACATAAAGAAACGTAATATTGCCCTACACCTTGGCTTTCAATTATATACCTTTGTGGCCTTTCTAAATGCGCCGATTCAACGCTATGACTGGGCTTTCTTAGGCAATATATACCCCCATTTGACACAGGGTGAAGTGAACAACATGGTAAACATGCTGACCTTCTGGCAATGCCTGATGATCGGCTGCATGATATTTGCTTGGAACCGCGCCTCTTCTCCGATGAAAACCAAACCTGTGGAAATTGCTCCTCAGCCAGTTGCGCTGAAAGTCTTCTTGGCTCTGGCGGGTGTGGTGGCTATTTGGACAGTCTTATCAACCTATTTGGGTACGGCTGGCCTTGGTAGCTGGACAGCTGCTCAAGTCATTGTACCTGCAAGTACCCTAGCCGCTGATGCCATGCTTTATGCCAACAACACGCTACTAACAACCCTTTTTGCCATATTAATGGTCACCGCGATTGCGTCGGGACTTTGGCTTATGTTGCGCAATGAGGCGTCACGTTTGGCTCGTAATCTTTTTTACGTTTCCGCCATTTGGTGTGGTGTGCAACAGGTCGTCTGGGGATTCCAACTAGGCGAACCTTCCATGGCGGTCACCGCTGGTGGCGGTTTCTACATGGTAGCCGGGGTGTCACTGTTGGCATTCGCTGCGCTTGCACTCTATCAACAAGTTCGTGGTCGCGAAAATAAGTGGCACGAGAGCATGATTTTTGCGGTCAATTTTGCCTTTGCGCCCGCTTTGGTCATTTGGGGACATGCCTTCTGGTATTGGTTGGAGGTGATTCCTGAATACTATATCAACCGAGGTCACGGCTATGTTCTAGCGGTCGGTATGGCCATTTTGCTGCCATCATTTAACGGCTTCATTGAAATGATGACCAGTCGAGAAACAAAATCTCGCGTCATTAGCTAAGGTCTTCTAAATCAATATGACTGGCCTGACGCTATGGCCAGTCATTTATCTTCGGGAAAAACACAACCATGTCTCACTTACACTTCAAACACTGGCCTGCTAGCGTCCCAAAAGAACTGCCTCCTGCGACACAAACATTTGATGATAACTTGCGCAATACCAGTAGCAGGTACCCAGATAAAGCCGCTTTGATATTTTACGGTGCCGTCACAACTTATGCGGAGCTTGATGCTAAGGTCACGGCGATTGCTGGTTATTTACAATCTATATGCGGTGTTACCAAAGGTAATCGCGTTGGTGTCTATATGCAAAACTCACCACAATATGTGGCGGCATTTTATGGCATTATCAGAGCGGGTGGTGTCGTTGTACCCATCAATGCCATGCATCAATCAGAAGAGTTAAGCTACATTTGCCAAGACGCGAATATCAGAACACTTTTCTGTGCTCAGGGTTTAGTCGATAACCTCTCTGTGTTGCTCGCATCTGATACTCTCGATCATGTTATTGCCGCTCATTACGGTGCAGAACTACCATCGTCACCCAGTGTCGATCTTCCACCCATGGTAAAAGCGCCGTTCAATGAAAACCTACCTAAGCCGATCATCGACTGGAACTATGTCATCAGTGCTAATCAGCCATTGACCCCCATCGAACTGTCAGTAACAGATCCGCTGGCCATTCCTTATACATCAGGCTCAACAGGGAAAGGCAAAGGCTGTCTACATACTCACCTTTCTGCTCAACACGCACTCAGCAGTATTATTCATTGGTTTTCTTATAACGGTAATGAAGTGCATTTAGGCGCCACTCCTATGTTTCATATTGTCGGATTGCAAGGCATCATGAATGTATCCATTGCAACGGGGGCGACGAACGTCATCATGTCTCGCTGGGATAGAAAAGCCGCCGCCTATCTCATTAAACAATACCAAGTGACGACTTGGTGTACCGTCCCCACGGCCGTTATTGATCTGCTCAATACACCAGAACTGACGGCCGACAACCTGGCTAGTCTTAGCTGTATTTATGGTGGCGGCAGTGCCATGCCGAATGCCATTGCGGAACGCTTAAATACACTGACAGGACTGACCTTTATCGAAGTATATGGCATGACAGAAACCATGGGGCCAGTCACACATAACCCGCTAGACAACCCCAAAGCCGGTAGCGTTGGCATCCCCGTTATGAACACAGATGTTCAGTTATTCGATCCAGATACTAAGCAACCAGTAGCCCTAGGAGAAGTCGGAGAAATTATCGTACAGGGCCCACAAGTGATGCTGAGTTACTGGCAAAACCCTAACGCCGATGACGACGCTTTTATCACGGTTGATAACAAGAAATACTTAAGAACCGGAGACCTCGCACTTATGGACGAACAAGGTTATATCCGGATCGTAGATCGCTTGAAGAGAATGATCAATGCTTCTGGGTACAAGGTTTGGCCGGCTGAAGTGGAAGCTCATCTTTATCACCACCCTGCGATTGAAGAGGTTTGTGTTATTGGTTCAAAGGATGATTACAGAGGGGAAAATGTGAAAGCCATTGCCGTCCTAAAACCCAACACTCAACTAGACAGCAAAGCGCTTTCTACATGGGCGCAAGAGCACATGGCGGCATACAAAATCCCACGCATTTTGGAAGTGGTCGATACACTACCAAAATCGGCGGCAGGCAAGGTGCTTTGGCAAACCTTGCAAGCCAATGAAAATGCGAAACACAACACGTTAAGCTAGGGAGACTCGGTCTGACAATCTAACAATCTGACATATCATTTCAAAAGGATGAGATGAAAAAAGACCTGCATTATCGCAGGTCTTATTCAAGGACTTGTTCAAGCGCTTATACTATTTCAAACAAACCCGCAGCGCCCATACCGCCACCGATACACATAGAGACCACCACGTATTTAACCCCTCGGCGTTTGCCTTCAATCAAGGCATGACCGACCAAACGGGAGCCGCTCATACCGTATGGGTGCCCTAATGCGATAGCCCCACCGTTGACATTCAGTCGATCAATAGGAATCCCCAGTTTTTCCTGACAATACAGCACTTGCACAGCAAAGGCTTCATTGATCTCCCAAAGGCCAATATCGTCGACTTTCAAACCGGCTCTTTTCAGCAATTTAGGAATAGCAAAAACAGGACCTATCCCCATTTCATCCGGCTCACAACCCGCCACCGCAAAGCCACGGAAAATACCTAACGGTGTTATTCCTCTCTGCTCGGCATAGGTCGAACTGGTTACCACACAGGCACTTGCGCCATCTGAAAACTGACTTGCATTCGCGGCTGTCACCACCCCGTTTGGCATTACCGCGCGAAGGTTCGCGATACTTTCATAGTCTGTGCCCGGGCGTATTCCCTCATCCGCTGAGACAGTAATTGGGCGTTGTTCATACTCACCCCTTGCCCGATCAAAAACGCCCATTAGGGTATCAAAAGGCGCAATTTCATCTGCAAAGCGTTTTTGTTCCTGAGCATCGGCGGCTCGGTTTTGACTGAGCACTCCATATTGATCCTGTGCTTCTCTTGATATGCCATAGCGCTGAGCAACTGTCTCTGCGGTTTGCAACATGCTCCAGTAGACTTCTGGAACTTGTCGCTCCAACGAATGTTCCTTTAGCAAGGCTAGGTTTGCATCATTCTGAATAAGTGAAATGGATTCTACGCCGCCTGCGACGTACACATCGCCTTCACCCGCCATAATGCGTTGTGCTGAAAAGGCGATACTTTGTAAGCCCGTGGCACAAAAGCGATTAATAGAAACCCCAGAGGTGGTAACAGGGCATCCCGCCTTAAGAGCGATCTGACGGGCTATATTCATCCCCGCTGGTCCCTCAAGAAAAGTAGACCCCATCACCACATCTTCCACTTCTGCCAACTCAATGCCTGCGCGAGCGACGGCGTGCGCTACAACATGCCCCCCCATGGCGACTGGATGAGTCATATTAAATCCACCTCGCCAAGATTTAGTGAGCGCCGTTCTTGCTGTTGAAATTATGACTGAATCTACCATTACAGACCTCCAACGTGATCAAAGTGATGTCCCTGCTGAGCAAGGTCTGAAATGAGTTTGGAAGGACTCCAAAAATTGGCATCCCCGTTCGTTTCGTTGGCAAATATTTCCAACTTTTGCTTAACAACCACCAAACCTTTTTGATTCGCGTAATGCATCGGACCACCACGTGATGCGGGAAAACCATAACCATGGGTATAAACAACGTCTATATCACTCGCCCTAAGGGCAATACCTTCCTCTAAAATTCTCGCGCCTTCATTCACCAGAGCATAAATACAACGCTCGATAATGTCGTCCTTACTAAACGGGCGGGCAACCACCCCATTAGATTCACGGACATCTTGAATCAGTCGATCAATCTCATCATCTGGAATGCCGCCACGTTGACCCGGTACATATTGATACCATCCCTTACCACTTTTTTGACCTAAGCGGCCAAGCTCACAAACTCGATCAGGAATAGAGGAAAACTTAACCTCAGGCTTCTCAATGTAGGTTCGCTTTCTAATGGCCATGCCAACATCATTCCCAGCCAGATCCATCATGCGAAATGGCCCCATTGCCATACCCCATTCCTCTAATGCGCTATCAATCTCCCAAGGACTCGCCCCCGCTTCTACCATCAGGCCTGCGATCCGCAGGTATTCATTGATCATACGGTTACCGATAAAGCCATCACAGACACCAGACACAACGGCGGTTTTCTTAATGCGTTTTGCTAACTTCATAGCGGCAGACAGGACGGCATCAGAGGTAAGATCCGCTCTAACGACTTCGAGTAATTTCATAATATTGGCAGGACTAAAGAAATGCAGACCGACAACACGTTCAGGATGACGACAAAACTGCGCTATCTTATTAAGGTCTAAAGTGGAGGTATTGGATGCCAGAATAGCGTTTTCTCTGACGGTCTCTGACAAGGTACGGAACACAGACTCTTTAATCGACATGTCTTCGAAGACCGCTTCAATCGCCAAATCTACGTCACGCATATCTTCATAGGAGAGCGATGGTGTTAATAGATTCAAGCACTGTTTAGACTGCTCATCCGTCAATTTTGACTTAGCAACCAGCTTTTCATAATGACTGTGGATAGTATCAATACCACGTTGCAGAGCGTCCTGCTTTTGCTCCAACAGAACAACGGGAATACCCACACTGAGGAAATTAATAGCAATACCAGAACCCATGGTTCCAGCACCGACCACCCCTACTTTTTCTATGGTTGGCACGTTAGTCTTATCAACAGACAATCCCGGCACTTTCCAGCATTCACGCTCCGCTTTAAAACCGTAACGCAGCGCCTCAGATTCAGTTGACGACATCCGTTCCCAAAATAACTTTTTCTCCACCTCAAGACCTTTTTTATAATCCCCCAAGGAAGCTTCTATCGCGGTCACCGCAGCCGGTGAAGACGGCGAGCGTCGTACCTGTGAACGTACGGTATTAGATACCCACCTCAAGAAAAGATCAGAATTGACCTTATCTACCTTGAGATCTTGAATCGGAACAATGGGCTCACCCTCAGCGAGTTGGTTGGCAAAAGCAATGGCATCCGTTAACACATTATCTGAAAGTCTTGAAACCAGTTGCGTTTCTTCTAATGATTTAACTGCACATGGACGACCACCGAGTATCATGGAAACGGCTTTGCTCAAGCCTACCGCTCTGGGCAACAACTGAGTTCCACCAGCACCAGGAATCAGCCCCAAATGAATTTCTGGGAAAGAAATAACGGCATCCGCTCGAAACACTCGGGCATGGCAAGCAAGAGCAAGCTCTAAGCCTCCTCCCATGCATTGTTTGCCAACAGCGGCAACAACGGGTTTGGAAGAATTTTGCAGCAGTTCGACCAACATGGGCAAATTAGGGTCACGCCCAGCCTCGCCAGAAAAAAACTCATCTATATCAGCACCGCACGAAAACATCTCTTCCGTTCCATACAGAACAATAGCGTCGATGGCCTCAGAAGTATTTGCTTCTTCCAACTTGCTGACAAGATCTAACCGGAGTTGCAGATTGATACTATTTAACGGTGGATTGGACAGGTGAATGACGCCTACCCTGCCATTGAGGGAAATATCTTTCAAAGGAGTTACCTCTAATCTAATTATTATTTTTAGAGACCTTTGCACGAAGTCACGAGCGAAGCCAAAACGAGGCAAAAATAGACGAAAAAGCAGACACTTACATGGATGTAAGTGTTAGGGCGACGCAGGATGCCAAAGCCGCGTTTATGGGTTATAAATGAGCATTTTGAGTCTATTTTTAACAAAGTGTTGACGAGCACAGTAGTCGTGAAAAGGTCTCTTTTAAAACGATTCTAGGAAAAAATCAGCTTACTGATAAACCAGCATCGGCAAAGCCGATGTGACAAAAGATCAACAATTGATCACCCCAACTATATTTACCCATATATGTTGCAGTCGCAACATATATTTTGAAGTTTCTTATTCCAAAACCAAACTGACACTTGGTGATTCTAAAGGGATGTTCGATTTTTACTCGAATACTGGCTTTGATATATTCCGTAGGGATGAACTGTTTATTTTTTCTAGGAAATGCCTGCTTTGGGATAGAAAGGCTCAATAACGGCTTCTAGTTGATCCCAAGACATCAACTCATTCATGCGTGCAAGAAAAATTTATTGACGGATTTTACGACGCTTATTGTTGAATTCGCTGTCAGCAAAGGTGAGTTGATGTGACATGGTTAAGACTCAAAGAGTGAGAATAAGATTATCTCGTTAAAGGAACTTATTCGCATGTTCCCTTCCTCTACGCCTCTTTTGCAGTATCGCACTTATTACCTGAATTTAGGATTTGATGAACTTGGTGAGTTTTATTGTTTACTATGTTCCTTACGCCATGTATTTGGAGTCACACCAACAGTTCGGCGAAAAGCCGCTGAAAATTTACTTGGATTTGAATAGCCAATACTGATCGCCACATCGGTGATACTTACGTTCCCTTGACATAATAAGCGCTTAGCGTATTCCATCCTACGCAAGGTAAAATACACATAAGGCGTGTACCCTATGGCCATGGAAAATGAACGAGTAAAACTTCGAGTATCTTGTCCAACTAATGTGGCTAATTCAGTCACACTGACATCACTGCACACTCTACTTTCGATATAATCAAGTACGGTTTCAAGGTGTCGCTTACTTAAAGAGTAAACCGATTTTTGCGACATCGGTTTATATTCAGCATTACTCAAGTGCTGGAGAATCACATTCAGACCTTGTTCAAAAAAGGCACTTGATAGCCCATGCAGTTCTGCATCACGCCATAATGCATTCATAACCGAACTAAGATACACATCTTTATGCAATTGAGAGGCTGCTGGAATAAAATCTTCCGTTGTATAAGTATGTTCTGTAAGAGAATTTAAAACGCTCAAATTCACAGCAATACCTAGCATTTCGGTGCCGGGGAAAGAACCAAAAACTGACGTGTTTGGCAAAGCCATAGTGAAAGTGCCAGGACGTAATACACCCTCAAGTGATGGCCCTTCCCCAGATCGATGCATCCTCCCAATATTTGCAGTACACAGTGTTAACATTAAAAAAGGTGCCGCCTCAAACTCACCTTCAAACGGAGAAAAACGTGCATGGGCAAGCATTGCCATGCCTCCCTGGTCGGACACTGAAATAGAAGGTGTTGCATCTAATTCGGTCATTCTGGCATTAAAATCGTCAACTTCATTTAACCAACTATCAGATTCTTTTCTCTGCATATTATCGACCTGAGACATCATTTAATTATCCCCTTTTTTGGAGTATTTCTATGCTATTGGAGTAGTCAGCAGCTAAAAATCGATGTTAATCTAATTGATAAGCATTATCAATTAGATTATTTGGAGAAGTTCATGATTCAACCGGAAGCCCTAAGAAAGCTGTTATTACCACTTGTGCTAGTGAGTGAAGTCGTAGCAGCAAATAACGATACTCAAACCATCAATTTAGACCCTATCATTATTAAATCTGAAATACTCAACAAAACAGCACAGGAAAGTGCACAAAGTGTTGAAATATATGATGAAGAAACCCTTGAAACTCAAGCAGGGCTTAATACGACTAGAGATGTTTTAGAAACCACTTCCAATGTTTCTATTGTCGAAGGCACAGGAACCGCAGCAACCGTTCGAGGCATTGACGGAACAGGTGCGGCCCAAAATGCAGTCTCAATTTTTGCCGGAGGAAGACCGCGACTTAGCTACGAAATAGATAACAGACCTCTTTCTTTTAATGAATTATCGTATAGCGATTTCAGCTTATTCGACGTAGAAACAGTCGAAGTATTACTCGGTGCCCAAAGCTCTTTAGTAGGCCGAAATGCAATGGCAGGGACGATCAGCATTCACACAAACGATCCAGTATACGAAGACGAAACCATTTTGCGTGCCGCTGCCGGAAATTACGATGCACAAGAACTGTCCGCAGCAGTTAACAGAACCATTGGTGATGATGACACCATGGCTTACCGTTTGTCTGCAGACGTAAAAGAAAGAGATTCTACGGTTGAATACGGATCAACAGATAATGTAGATGATGTTAGTCGGTATAAAAGTGTGAACCTAAGAGGTAAGTTACTGATAGAACCAGATTCAGAAGACAACAAACGATTACTTTTAGGGGGATCTCATACAAACTACGCTGGACCACACCTAGAACTCGTAGCAGATCCTTACGAAGACAGAAAAGCCTCTGTTTTTGATGGACAGGCTTATCATAAAACTATCGCTAACACGGTATCCTTGGATTATTCACAAGATTTAAGCTCTGAACTTTCCCTTCAGTTAAATACATCAATAACAGACACTGAGTTCACACGTACAGCAGATACGAATTCAACCAACACCACAATTGATACAAGTGAAATAGTATTAGAGCCTCGACTCTATTACGACAACGATGAGCTTAGCATCGTCACAGGGCTCTATCTGTATCGTGCACGAGAGGAACAATATTCTGAGCTTTACAGCTTTGGCGACCTCCACTATAAAGATGATACCGACACGTTCAGTGCGTATTCTGAAGGTGCATTTAACTTATCAGATAAGACAACCCTATCAATGGGACTGCGTTACGAGAAAGAATCAAGACAACGCTATGGCGGTAGTTACAGCTACACAACTGGCGTGACAGCAGATGATTTTGATCATGATGAAGATTACTCAGAAATCTTACCTAAAATCGGTATTAACTGGCAGCAATCTGCAACAGTCAATTGGGGAGCACAAATATCAAAAGGCTACAATGCTGGCGGTGCAGGCTGGGCATTAGACGGATCCTCCGTTGTCAATTATGAATATGACGAAGAAACGTCTTGGACTTATGAAATCTACAGCCGCCAACAGCTTTTAGAAGGCAAACTAAGCAGTAGCCAAAACCTTTTCTACTCTCGCTATAAAGACCTGCAACTGGCCTATAGC
This sequence comes from Marinomonas transparens, assembly GCF_016463975.1. Taxonomy (GTDB): domain Bacteria; phylum Pseudomonadota; class Gammaproteobacteria; order Pseudomonadales; family Marinomonadaceae; genus Marinomonas; species Marinomonas transparens. Next base: position 68,667 of record NZ_JAEMNX010000002.1, read on the forward strand.
ACGACAGGAGATTGGGACAATGACAATTCATATTTAATCGCCAATGTAGACAAGGTAAATACTTGGGGCTTTGAACAAAGCTTAACAGCAATACTTTCTGAGGAGTTGACACTATCAGGCAGCTTAGGGTTACTAAATACTGAAATTGTTGAATTTTCTAGTGACACCAGTTTAGAAGGTAATGACCTTGCGATTGCACCTTCCGTTACCTCCAGCATCAGTCTAGATTGGCACAAAGACAATTGGACAACCAACCTAAACCTTCGTTATTCCGGTGCGTATTACACCTACCCAAATAACCAATCAGCCTCAAAAACAGATGCTTATGTTGTCGCTAATGCAAGAGCTAGCTACCAAATGGGTGATGCTAACTGGTTCGCTAGCATAGACAACTTATTCGATGAAGACGCCATTATCTATCAACGCTCAACGTCAGCCGTATTGTTACAACCACGCACTTTCCTAGTGGGAGTGGAATACGCACTTTAACTTTAGGCCTAAAACATCAGTAATTCGATCAAGAAGGTGCAAATAACCTGTTTTATCAAAACATTAAGAAAGCCAGTTACTTGCACCCTATTGAACTGACACTTAAATGTCTACCAAACAGTCAAGATGGAGTTTTGAACGTGAATGATAATGACCTAAACCTAAATATGACAAACTCAAACACAAAAAATCATGTGTTCAAATTAGCCGCTACATTAGCAAGCAGCCACCTTTTTGAAGACTACATGATTTATGAAAAAGACGGTGAATGCTGGTTCGGTGGGGGTATCGAGCGCTCGGTGACTTTATATGCAGACCGTTTAGAGTCTAGCTATAACGGTCAATCATCAGTAGTAGAAGTTGCAGACAAAACACTGTTTGAATTGCTCAACACGGAACTGTCTTCATGGGAAGGTGCTTGGCAAGCAAACGGATGGGCCTGCTTCGAACTGGCATACGCTTTAAATGACCCCAGTGTTCTTAATGACGATGAACAAGCCGGAAAAGTCCCCCTGCTGTTTTTATCCCAACCTAAAGCGATCGTATCATTAGGCCAACAATCCCCTGAAATACAAACCCAAGACGAAACCCTAAAGCAAAAAATCAACGAACTCCTAAACACTCCCAAAGAATTTAACGCCTCAGCCAATGGCGTCTCCATTCCAGACAGCGAAGAATATAAACAATGGGTCAATAGCTCATTAACCGAAATAGAAAAAGGCACATTAGAAAAAGTCATTTTATCCAGAAAGCTAAAATTGGACTTTTCACCTGACTTTGTTGCCACTTGGTTACGTGGTCGCACAGAGAATACACCAGCTCGATCTTTTTCACTAAATTTAGGCGGTTGGCAAGCCAGTGGCTTTAGCCCAGAGCTCGTTATGTCTGTTGATAAAAACCGTATTGTCACGACAGAACCTCTTGCCGGAACTCGTCGTAGAGATGGCATTCTTGCAGAAGACCTCTCTCGTTTCAACGAGCTATACAGAGACCCAAAAGAAACACATGAACACGCCATTTCAGTCTACTTAGCGACAAATGAGCTAAAAGCTGTCTGCAATGAACCTTCCATTGTTGTTCGTCAGTTCATGGAGCGAAAGGAAAGAGGGTCTGTTCAACATCTTGCATCGACAGTATGTGGTGAATTGAAAGATGAATTGAACCCATGGGATGCATTCGCAAGCCTATTCCCTTCTGTTACCGCTTCAGGAATCCCCAAAAAACCGGCCTTTAAAGAAATACGTCGTAATGAAGTTGAAAGTAGAGGCCTGTACGCGGGAGCCATTCTACGTATCAGCCATGATGGCACCTTCGACGCGGCGCTGGTACTGAGAAGTTTGTTAGGCCATAAGGGTAAATCCTGGTTGCAAGCTGGTGCAGGCATCGTCAGTCACTCTACTCCTGAGCGAGAGCTGACTGAGACAACGGAGAAGCTAAGCAGTGTTGCTCCTTGGGTCATGAAGCAAATGGCATAGTTCAAGCCATTTGCTTCATGACAGGTTCCAATAGCTAACACATTCTTAATTAAGGGATATAAATAGTGAAAGACTCAAACGCACCAGAAATTTTTGATTTGATTGGGGTCGGATGTGGCCCATCAAATCTAGCTTTAGCCATCGCATTAGACGAACAAGAACAAAATCTAAACACCGTATTTTTAGAAAAACAAGTGGACTACAGCTGGCATGGCAATACCATTACAGGTAATAGCTATTTACAAATTTCATTTCTTAAAGACCTTGTCTCCTTTCGAAATCCAATGAGCTATTACAGCTTTATTAACTATTTAAAAGTGCACAACCGCTTACACGATTTCACTAACCTTGGCACCTTTTACCCTAGCCGATTAGAGTTCAATGACTACATACGCTGGGTCGCTAAACAGTTCTCTCATCAATGCCAATACGATGCAGAAGTCATTGCGATTGAACCGATCAAAACAGGCGATACTGTCACGTCATTGAATGTACTTTCTCGTGACCATGATGGCAAAGAAACCTCTCGCATCACTCGCTCACTGGTCGTTGGCACAGGCGGAAAACCTTACATTCCAGAGCCTTTTAAAACCTTAAAAACCGACTCACGCGTTTTTCACCACTCTACTTATTTAAAGTCTGTAAAACTTAAAACCTGTAACACAGAAAAAAGAGTGTCCATTGTCGGTGGAGGACAAAGTGCGGCAGAAGCATTCCTAGATATTTATGAGAATGACCCATCTATAAAAATTGATTTGATCGTCAGAGGTTCATCATTGAAGCCTTCAGACTCAAGCCCTTTTGTTAATGAGATATTCGCGCCGAAAGCAACAGATGCCATGTTCAACATGACAGACCATCACCGCGCCGAAACACTGAAAGAGTACCATCACACAAATTACGCTGCGATCGATCTGCCAATGATCGAACAGATATACAGCATTTTATACAAACAAAAAATCACCGGTGATATTCGCCACAGACTTTTGCTTAATACGAGTGTTGAAGCCTCTAGCGCTCAAGAAAATGGCATTTCACTAAACATCATCAACTCATCGAATGGTTCATCCGAAAGCAATGTTTATGACCAGGTTATTTTGGCCACGGGTTACGAGCGTAATGCACACCGAGAGCTGCTTTCCTCTCTATCTGATTATACAAAAGATTTTGAAGCCGATAGAGACTACCGACTGCTGTCTGACCCGCGTCTTCAAACGCCTATTTATCTACAGGGTTATTGTGAACACAGTCATGGGATTAGTGACACCTTACTTTCCATACTGGCAACACGATCAGGAGAGATCACCACGTCTCTATACAACGCCCTAAATTCAACCAATAAGTAAAAAGAAGTGTCTAGCGCTCTTATCTGACCATCCCAAGATCATGCTAATAAACGGTCAGTATGAGTAGGCAGTTCCCATGCCGACTCAAGAGCCCATTGCTGTTTAAAACCAGAGCTCTCTTTTACAACAAGGCTTAATGACAATGAATATCGCACAAAGGCAATTACTGCTAAAACGGTTAGCTAAATCTCGCGGCTTAGATGTATCCACCCATCTAGATCCTTCTAGAAACATACCGCATTTAGAAAATACGCTGTCAGTGCCTCTTTCTCACGCCCAAGAAAGAATGTGGTTTCTTCATCAATTAGACCCTAGCTCATCGGCCTACAATGTATGCGTTCTTTGGCACTTTAAAGGGCCGCTAGACCACAAAGCACTTAAAGAAAGCGCTGTTCGAATTTCCATGCAGCACAGTATTTTTAGGACGCTTTACTATACCAATGACGAGGGTAACTCTAGACAAAAAATAGTGCCAAGCTTACCGCCTGAATGGCACACAGAAGACCTGAGAAAGTACGAGAAAAAAGAGCAAAATGAAAAGCTCAATGCGATTGCTCAAAAAGCCAGCACAGACCCTTTTGATTTAACCCAAAAAAGTGGCTTACGCTTAATACTCACCGCTCTTGATGATGATTATCATGTGTTGGTTATGATCGGCCAGCATATTGCGTGGGACGGCCCGTCATTCGGCATTTTTTCCAATGAGCTTGCCCATGGCTATACCTTATCCCTAAAAAACGACACACCTAATCAGTCATCGACGCCATTACAATACGTAGATTTTGCTAACTGGCACCGTCAACAATGGCAAACCAACACAGAAAAACGCGAGACGGCCCTAGCCTTCTGGCAAAAAGAGCTTTCACCATTACCCGAAAAGCTAGACTTCCCTACTGACTTTGTTCGCACAGCAGGGAATGATGAGTCTGGTGGCTGGTGCAGCACAAATTTAGACAAGACCACAACGGCCTCTTTGCAGAAACTGTGTGCTGAAGAGCAGGTTACCCCTTTCGAAATTTTAATCACCACGATTGCTATTCTTATCACTCGCCTAGCACGGGCCTCTGAAATAACCATTGGCACTGTTGCCTCTCACCGCAACATGCCGGAGCTAAATGATGTAATCGGCAACTTTGGTAACGTGGTTCCTATTCGTTTAAAGGTATCACCAAGTTTTAGCTTTCGTCAGCAATTACAACAGTGCGCCAAAGTCTGTCGTGTGGCCTTTTCAAACTCAGACATTCCATTTGAACATTTATTAGAACAACTGGATGTACCTCGTGGAGAATCCTCTAATCCTTTATTAGATACCATGGTGACCTTCTTAGCCCACGGTATGAAACCACCAGAGATGGATGGCTTAAATGTAGAATGGCGCAAGCACTTTAATGGTACAACTCAGACCGATTTATCCTTCGACGCCTTATTGCAAAACGACTGCTTACAGATACAAGCCACTTGGAGAAAGTCTCTTTTCCACGCCGACACCATACCAAAGCATTTGCAACGTTTGGCAAATTTACTGCGTACATTTGCTAACACTCCTGATCAGACTATCGCCGCAGAAAGTCTATTACTCAAAGAAGAATACAGTCAGCTTATTGACTCATGGGGACACCGCCCAGCGCTCTCGAAAAAAGCGCCAACCGTCATTGATTGGTTTGAAAACATAGTCAATGAAAAGCCAAAAGACATTGCGGTTTACCAAACTCGCGCACTGAAAAAACAAGATAAAAAAGACGCCACAAAACCCGAAGAAAAATTGGATTTTGAAACCTTAAATGCACGAGCAAATGCTTTAGCTCGCTGGCTCATCAAGCAAAATATCGGGCCAGAAAAACAAATCGCTATTTGCTTACCTCGTGAAAAAGACTGGTTTGTTGCCATGCTAGCCATCTTAAAAGCAGGCGCCTCTTTTATCCCTATTGATCCAAATTACCCAAGCGATTACATAGACAGAGTGGTTCGCCTTGCGGAACCATCCTTCATATTTATTAATAAACAAGCATCGACAGAAAGCGCTTTGACAGACGCCATCACACAGCAAAGTGGCAAACTTGTCGACCTTCATACTGCCGAAGCGGCCGCGATGGAAGAAGGCTTATCCAACACCAACGTATTGGACAATGAGCGTCTCGAAAAACTGTTACCAGAACACCCTGTGTATACGGTCTTCACTTCTGGTTCCAGCGGTCAACCCAAAGGGGTTGTCATCCCTCATTCCGCCTTAGCCAACTTACTTAGCAGTCATAAACAAGACCTTTATGAAGCCGCCATAAAGCGCACAGGTCGAAGCACCCTACGAGTAGGCCACGCATGGTCATTGGCTTTCGATGCCTCTTGGCAGCCTAATTTATGGATGTTTGAAGGCCATGAATTGCACTTATTTGATACCGACGTCATGCAGGACCCTATTGCTCTGGCCCAAGAAATCATTCAAAGGAAACTGGATTTTATCGAGCTAACACCGGGCATGTTAGACGAAGTTCTGCCTTGGTTAGAATCCGGGGTTACCTTACCAAGTGGCGAATACCTAGCAGGCCATATCCCAGCCTTACTTGGCTTTGGTGGCGAAGCAGTCAAAGCCCAACTTTGGCAAAAAATGATCGACCTAGAACAGACCACTGGCTTCAACCTGTATGGGCCAACTGAAACCACAGTCGACACCATGATTGCCCGTGCAGAGCCAAACAAATCCCCAAGCATTGGTATGCCAATATGGGGTGCACATGCTTATGTTCTGGACAAAAGTATGCAACTCGCACCACCTGGTATTCCCGGTGAGTTGACCATTTCAGGAGAAGGCTTAGCAAGAGGTTACCTTGGTCGTGGCGACCTTACCGCCAGCCATTTTGTCGCAAACCCTTATGGCGCGCCTGGCTCAAGACTATATCGCACTGGTGACCGTGTCCGTTGGTTACAAGATGGCATGATGGAATACATTGGACGTATTGACGAGCAAATTAAGATTCGAGGTTTCCGTGTAGAACCGTTAGAAGTAGAAGCCTCTGTCGAAAGGATTATTCAATTACCTTGTGCAATTGTCGTCAAAAAGCACAACAACAAGGTTCAACTCCTGTGCTTTTATGAGCTAAGCAATCAAACTAATGAGGCAGACATTTCCCAATCTCTGCAAAACAAATGCGCTAGCTCCCTACCAGACCACCTAATGCCTAAACATTTCATGGGCATTGAGAAATTACCACGCTTGCCAAATGGCAAAATTGACCGTCGCTCTTTGCCCGATATCACCTTATCAGATAGCCATATTGGACGAGAGCCAAGCACAGAACTAGAACATACTTTGTGTGCTCTTTTCGCTGATGTATTGGGTCTTAAGAAAATAGGTGTTGATGACAGCTTTTTCGAATTAGGCGGGGACAGTATTTCCGTTATCCGACTCGTCAGTTTGGCTCGTCGGAAAAACATGCTGTTGTCAGCAAGACAAGTTTTCACCGCCCGTAGCGTGGCCAAAATTGCCCTTGAATTGGAACAAAGCAATACAACCAAGCTTAAAACCCCAAATCAGACCTCAAACAACAAAAACGATAAGGCCAACCAGTTAGCAAAGCAAATGGGCTTACCACTTCATAGCTTACTGCCTGTACTTCTCGCCACAGCAGGCGTTAGTACAGGGCTTATTGCCACCAATAAGCAAGGCAATGTTAACCTTAAAATCCAGCAAACAAAGTGCCTCTCTACGCAAAACGATCAAGCGCTATCGATTATGCTGTCTAAGCTCGGGACTGAGTTTACGCACAGCAAACAACTTAGTGCGAAAATTAGAGATTGGTGCTGGCAAATTGCTCGTTCAGAATTCGGTATCAACCTTGAAGATCAAGCGGCTACTCACACAATAAACCGTGAGCAAACGCATGATTTCGAGTTTCGTTTCCTCAACCCCTTTGCCACAGCCGATGAAGCAGAAACAGAGCTCAACCAACGCCATCAGCAAGTAAGCACTGATACCAACAACACAATGGTCAGTATTTTTGCCTACAACCTGCAAGAAGATCCAGAACAGAAATTGCATTTTGCGGCATTCACAGAATCTTCTAAAATAAGCGACTCAGCGCTTAACAAGCTGCTTGCAGAGTACCAAAGAGTCATCCAATTGTTATCAACAGCAGCGGATCAAGAAGCCTCTTTAACAGACTTATTACCAGCAAATTCAAGCACCAAAATCACCACCCCCTTACAACGAAAGATGGTTCTAAACTGCGATGATGAAAATGACCCTTGGACCATCCAATTAGAGCTAACACTCACATCATCGTTAGACTCTAAGCATGTTGAAACCACCCTAGAGCGTAATACCCGTCATTTATTAAATAAACATGACGTATTGCGTTCTGGTTATTTCAATAATGGCGAGAAAACCTTTATAGCAGAAGACTTACAGCCTGATTGGCAGTATGAAGACTGGAGCCACTTAACAAAAGCGGATCAAAACAAAAAAATCAATGCGTTCAGAGAAGAGTGGGAATCTTACAGATTCACACTCCACCAGCCACCGCTCATTCGATTCATGCTCATTCGTTTAACAAACGGTGATCTTTTAACAGGCAATGAATGGCTACTCTTCATTAATTCCCACCACCTGTTATTGGATGGTTGGTCAACACCACGCCTGTTACACGAGCTACTCAATGATGCAGATGATATTGATGCACAAGTCGCACCTACACTGGCTTGGGCGGATTATTTAAGCTGGTTACAAGAACAAGATAAAAGCCAATCTTGGTTGTACTGGAATCGTGAACTAGACAGCATAAAAACACCGTCTGTCATTGCACCAGAACGCCAAAGCCGTACGCCAACACAAGACATATCGGAAGTATTAAGCTCCTCAAAAAATACTTCACTGATCGCAACGGCCAATAAAATAAACACCCCTCAAGCGGCACTTTTCCAACTCGCTTGGGCTCGCACTATCTCCACCTCTTTAGCCCAAAAAGACGTTGTCTTTGGCTTGTTCGACTCAGGCAGAGCCTTAAACCTAGAGGGCATAGAATCACTCGTCGGCATGCTTGTACAAGTTGTTCCTATACGGATTAACACAGCCGATAAAACACCGATAAGCGAACAGTTAAAAGAGCTACAAACGAAAAAATTTGAGTGGCAATCACTGGTGCCGATTCATCTTGACCACCTTACGGCAACAGAAAAACACGGTGAGTTTTTTGATACCTTGCTAGTGATAGAAAACGCACTAGAAGGCGATGCAGAAATAACGCGCGCCTCTCCAAATGCAAAACAACAAACAACCACTGTCGCCAAGATCACCAACCAACGCTGGCGTGACTCGATTGCCCAAAGTCTTGGATTGTTTGTCTACCCTGGCAAGGAGCTAACGCTTCGACTGTGTTATGACCCCATTGCGCTGAACCACCAATTTGCGCAAGAAGTGTTGCTCAGCTTTAAAACACATTTGGATGACATAACACAGGAAATAAACGCAGAGACAACATCAAAAGATGAGTCCACAACACCTCGAATAACCACACCATGATCACGGAGAAATTAACATGAGTGACAGTATTTTTGACGATGAGTCGATTTTATTTTTAATTCTAATAAATGATCAAAAACAGTATTCGATCTGGCCAAACATTCTCCCAATTCCTGATGGTTGGTTGGCTGATAACGGCCCGATGTCTCGCAAAAAATGCATGGACTGGCTCGAAGCCAATTGGACTGATTTACGCCCTATTCAATCTCAAGAAGAGAAAGCTGTCTGATGGATCAATTAATCACCTCCCCTAACCAATCAGGGGACACACTACATGGCCGTTTTGAACAACAAGTACAGATTAGGCCCGATAAAATAGCGGTGAGTTACCAAGACCAGCAACTCACCTATAAACAGCTAGATGTATTAGCAAAAGCACACAGTGAAGAGCTTATCAGCCGTGGCATTCAGCCGGGCGATATGGTGGCCGTCATGCTTTCAAGAAGCGTCGACCTTATTGTGCACATTATTGCTGTCTTGAAGACTGGCGCTTGCTATGTCCCTATTGACCCTAATTACCCTGCAGATCGAGTGGAATGGGTTATAGAAACCAGCAACCCTGTCTGTTTCATTAGCCGCCGTGAGTTGTGCCAGAACGTATGGCCTGAGCAACGTCCTTCTCAGCTAAAAGAACGCTGTTATTTCATTGAATCGGCTCCTCAAGTCAATGTAAACAATCCCCAAGCATCTACTGATACACCTTCCAAACAAAAGACAGAAAATAACCCGTACTCTGACCTGGCTTATGTAATTTTCACATCCGGTTCCACAGGGAAACCCAAAGGCGTCATGGTTGGTCACAGTCAGGTCATTAGCTTGCTAGATGCAGTCACCCCCATGTTAGCCAACGACCATAATGATGTGTGGACACTGTTTCACTCCTTTGCCTTTGATTTCTCAGTCTGGGAAATATGGGGAGCACTCACTACTGGGGCGCGTCTATGCATTGTTGCTCAGGAATCCACATGGTCAGCAGATGCTTTCTTAGCCTTATTAAAGCAAGAACAAGTCACCATTCTAAACCAAACCCCTTCTGCTTTTTACGCGTTGACGGCTGCGGTCAATGACGCACATACCAAAACAGGGGCAAGACAAACACTGTCATTACGCAGTGTGATCTTTGGTGGTGAAGCACTCAATCTCAACAAACTGAATGCATGGTGGAAACATTACCCTGAAGGCGCACCACGATTAATAAACATGTATGGCATTACAGAAACCACTGTACATGTCACTTGGTTAGAGCTTTCTAAAACGCTCTCTAATAATGATTCAAGCCCTATTGGCCATGCACTCACAGGCCTGCAAGTTCACCTGCTCAATGAAAAGCTAGAGCGAGTCAACGAAGGTGAAGTGGGCGAAATATTTGTCAGTGGAAAGCAATTGGCGATCGGCTATTTGAAGCAAGCGGGATTATCTGCGAGTCGCTTTGTCGCTAGCCCTTTCCATAAGGGCCAACGCTTGTATCGCTCGGGTGATCTGGCCATGTGGCAGGATGGACAGCTTTTTTATCAGGGACGAGCAGATCGACAATTAAAAATCCGAGGTTTTCGTATTGAACCCGGTGAAATTGAATCGGCTATGGAGTCACATCCTGCCGTACAAAATTGCGCTGTTATACCAAAGCCTGAAAAAGATGGCTCATCACCAAAAAGCTTGATCGCATTTTTGATTGCCACAAAAGCCCCTGACACTGAAATGAATTCAAAAGACACGCTCTCAGCACTTAGAAATCATGCAATAAGCCTGCTGCCAGCGCACTATATTCCGACCGAATATGTCTTTCTTTCCTCTTACCCACTTACCGTCAATGGCAAGCTTGATCAGGCCGCCTTATTAGAGGTCTGGCAACAAAAATCAAACGCCCCAACCGCTCATGAAAATCGTATGGCGCTTCTTCAAAGTAAGTTAGCCAAACTCCAACAAAACAACGCCCAAAAGGAGACAGAATAATGCCTGATTCCCAAACAGTATTACATGAAATTACGGTGCTTTTAGCACAAAAAATCAATGTGAAAGCAGACAGCATTTCCCCTAATGACAACCTTTACGCATTAGGTCTAGATTCCATCTCCCTAATGGGGATTGTGGCTCACTGGCGTGCGCAAGGCTATCTCCTGAATTTCACCGAGTTGTCATCCAAACCCTGTGTGAAGGACTGGGTTAATATACTAACTAACGCCAAAGACCCTGAGCACTCTTCTGCTCCTAAAGCCACACAAAAAATCGCTTCAACACCAACCGAAAAAACATTTTCACTTGCCCCAATGCAACAAGCCTACTGGTTAGGTCGCAACCCAGAACAACCTCTTGGTGGCGTCTCTGCGCATTTATATACCGAGTTTGAAAGCGTCAACCAAATAGTCCCCGAAAACCTTGAAAAGGCTTTAAATAAGTTAGCTGAACGCCATTCTTCTCTCAGATTAATGGTGACCCGAGATGGCCAACAAATTCACAAATTAAGTAAAAACAGCACACCTATTCCATTATCGATTAATGACTTACGTGAAAAAGACGCCGCCACAATTGAGCAAACACTAGAAAATACACGCCAGCGGCTTTCATCACAGATACTCGATATTGAAAATGGTGAAGTGCTTGCCATTGCCTTGAGCCAATTACCCAATGGTGGCAGCCGATTGCACCTAGATGTGGACATGGTGGCCGCCGATGCCGTGAGTTACCGAGTACTGCTACGTGAACTGGCCATGCTCTATAAAAACCTAGAAATCGAACTTGCTGAACTTCCTATGAGCTTCAGAGATTGTCGTCACAATATAGAACAGAGCTATTCAGACGTGAAAAAGCGCTCTGGTAAATGGTGGAATAATCGCCTTCACCAAATGCCTGAAGGCCCAAAACTTCCGTTAAAAACCAGCCTATTCGAAACAAAGAATGCTCAGCCACATACCACAAGACGTCACTTTTATTTTGATGCCAAACTGCGTGATCAGCTTTATCAAGTATGTCGTGAACACAGCCTTACACCGGCTACTGTCTTAGCAACGGTGTTAGCAGAAACACTCGCCGGCTGGAGCAGTAACTCACACTTCCTTATTAATGTGCCTTTATTCCTTCGCCCAATCGATGGACCTGATCTATCAGGCGTTGTCGGTGATTTCAGTAGCTCAATCATGCTCGAAGTGAATTTAAGCGAAGTAGAAACATTCCTTGATCGTGCCAAAACAATCCAGTCACAACTGCATGAAGACGCCTCCTATGCGGACTATCACGGCGTTCAAGTATTACGTGATATGGGCCGCTTAAAAGGCCATCAGGTTACCGCACCCATTGTCTTTACCAGTGCTTTAAACCTTGGAGAACTATTTGAACCTGTTGTACGAGAAGTCTTTGGCGACCCAATATGGATCATCTCTCAAGGCCCTCAAGTATTACTGGATACCCAAATAACCGAACTGGATGGTGGCTTACTGCTCAACTGGGACTGTCGAGAAGACATGTTTATTGATGGTGTCTTAGATGCCATGTTTGAATTTTTCCACACCTCTGTTCTTGCCCTTGCGAATAAACCCGACACTTGGTCTCAGTGCCTATCCGATAATTTACCGAGCGAGAGAGTACAAGCCGAAGCAAGCCGCAACGAAATGCTAGTACCTAAACAAGAAGCGGTTTTACCAACCACCACAACAGAAAAAGCGGTTGCCTCAATATGGTCAGAAACCATTGGCTTTAAAACAGATGACATCAACCTCAATTTGTTTGCCTCTGGTGGTGACTCCGTTTTAGCCACAACGCTAGTAGCAAAACTAAGGGATGTTTTTGGCGTCGACGCCATTGACCTTAAAGCCCTGTTTAACGCCCCAAGCATTGCTGGTGTAGTCAGCTCTCTCATTGCTACATGTGGCAATGAAATGGTGAATGAAATCGCAACGTTCTATTGCGAAATCATTGAGTTAGATGATGAAAGTATCAAAGCAGAATTAGAAGGCACTTTATTATGAATGCGGCATTAGATGGACTTACTCCGTGGCCAGAAGAATTGGCAGAAACCTATTGCAAAGGCGGTTGTTGGCAAAAGCAAAACCTGGCCAGCTGGTTTACTGAGAAAGTCTCCAACAAAGAAAACATTGTACTCAGTGGACTGGGAATAGATGGTAAGCCTCAGGACCTCACAGGCAAGGAACTACACCTTTGCGTGCAGGCACTTGCGCAAGGCTTGGCGAAACTAAACATTCAACCCAGTGAGAAAGTGGTATTACAAATGGGTAATACCAATAGCTTTGTTATTACCTTGTTTGCACTGTTTGAACTGGGAGCCATTCCTGTGATGGCACTGCCTGGTCATAGATATAGAGAAATAGAACATTTCCTTAACCTAACCAAGGCTCGCACCTGGATTGCAGGAGACAATGAAGAAAACTCTCCTATTCCAGACTTGGCCGTTAAGCTAAAAGAAGGGGTTCCGAGCTTACAAAATATCATTCTTGATAAACAAGATACCGGCCCGTTTCACTCATTAGGGTCCTTACTGGAAAACAACGAAATACTTGAAAGCACCAATCTCGGTCATGCTGCTGACCCAGCAGGAATAGCCGTATTGTTATGCTCAGGTGGCACAACTGGATTACCTAAACTGATTCCCCGAACGCATCGTGATTATCTATTCAATGCAAAAGCCAGCGCTGAAGTATGTGAATTAGATGAAAAGGATGGCTATTTAGTCGCATTACCAGCAGGACACAACTTCCCATTGGCTTGCCCGGGGATTTTAGGCGCCTTCGAACAAGGTGCGAGAGTGGTTATGTGTCCTTCTCCTAGCCCAGACATTGCCTACCAATGGATCACAGATACCAATGCCACTGTTACCGCCCTCGTCCCTCCCCTAGTTCGAGTATGGCTACAAAATGCAGAGCTTGGCTTTGAAACCCCAAGCACATTGAGATTGCTGCAAGTAGGTGGATCACGCCTAGACGCAGATTTAGCCCAACGCATTCCGAATGAATTAGGCTGCAAATTACAGCAAGTATTCGGCATGGCCGAAGGCCTATTAAACTTCACTCGCAGTAAAGACCCAGATCTTTTGGTACAAAAAACACAAGGTCGACCTTTATCTGAGCTGGATGAAATTCGAATAGTAGATAACCAAGGGCAAGACGTACCAAGTGGCCAACGAGGCGAACTGTGGACAAGAGGCCCTTACACCTTAAGAGGTTATTACAAGGACCAAAAAGCAAACGATTCTTCATTTTCGGCAGATGGTTATTACAAATCAGGCGACCTCGTCCGCCGTTTAAGTTCTGGTCACCTTATTGTTGAGGGACGTATAAAAGAAGTCATTCGCAGAGGCGCAGAGACCATACCAGCAGAATCTCTCGAAACGCACCTAAGCCTACATTCAGAGATTAAAGCCGCCGCGGTGATTGGACTACCTTGTGAACGTTTAGGACAACAAGTATGCGCCGTACTGGTTAACCAAAAAGAGACAGGCCCAACACTGACACTAAATGAAGTCCGCCATTTCTTAATTGAAGAAGGCGTTGCGCATTTTATGCTGCCCGATTCAATCGAATATGTGCCTGAACTCCCTTTTACTGCAGTAGGCAAAGTGGCCTACCAACAATTGATCTCAACATTTTCTAACCCTTCTCCTAAGACCACACATTAAGGAATGTTTCTATTATGACAAATGACACTTTAAGCAGGTCGTTCTCCCAAACTAAGGGTTCTAAAGTTGCTCAGCCAGAATGGTCAGCCAGCGAATATGAAGAAGGAAATGAAGGGCAATTCCAAGCGGCTTTTAATGCCATGGAATCCATTGATGCTTGGAATACCAGCGACAAAGGCTATGCCGCCGATATTGGTTGTGGCAGTGGCCGACTAGTGGAAGCACTGGCTCGTCATGGGGGCTGGAAAGTAGATGCAAAAGATGTGTCCCAGTCTATGATCGACGCCGTTATAAAACGCTGTGAAGGTTTACCCGTTACCGCCAGTGTGTGTGACGCCAGAGACCTATCATTGGACAAAAATAAGTACGCGCTTGTGTCTAGTTGCTGGATGCTGCATTGGCTTGAAAACACAACCAACACATTGGAGCAAATGGTCAACGCACTTATCCCATCTGGCAACTTAGTACTGCAATGGAGTTGTGGACAACCTAGATCCGAAGGGTTTCTGTTACGAGACACACTGCAAGAAGTTTTCGACCGCCCAAAATGGGCCGAACGATTAAAATCTGCACCACTGGCAATGTATCACCACCCAATAGAAGAAATGAGTAGCCTGCTTGAGAGTATGGGGCTAGAAATCGTTTCTACCCGCGAAAATATCCTTATCAGTGGCGGCGAAAATATTGCCGGCCTAAAACGCTCACTACGTTCCGCTGCCTTTGCCGCGCAAACCGTTGTATTGGGTGACGATGTAGATGAACTGATCGATGAAAGTTTGCACTTATTAAACGAACGAAATGCGCTGCATATCTCAAACACAGAAATCATTGCTCGAAAACCTGACTAAAAATGCCATCGCAATCCGCAACGGTCTAAAAAATATCAGCCCTATCAGCCAACTAAAAAGGAGTTGGCTGACGTTAACTTATGGAGATACTTATGAGCTTATTAGCCCATGAAACCAAACACTGGCCCCTAATGCTCGCTATCGCTAAAGGCAAGCCAACGATGGAACAACATGTGGAGTCATTAACCCATTGGGATAATTGGTTTGCCGATGAAAAACCCATTCATGTAATACGTTTTTTTGATGATGCAGATTCCCTTCATCCGCCTTCAGGTGCTGGCAAAGTGACCAAGACATGGATGAGTGAAGGCGCCAACAATAAATTCCGCACCTTTATAAAACACATGATGATTGTTGTGCCAGAAGACCAATATGAACGCATGAAAAACATGAGCGTCACCAAAGTGTTTGGCATCCCTGGTGGCATATTCCCTTCCACCGATGACGCGTTCGAATGGTTAGCTCAGCAACCTGACACAGATGCTTTTGACCATGATGATGCTTGGCGAAATGGCATACAAGAGACCATCAGAGCACACCTTGCAGAAGAACAACCAAAGTAAAAAATAGCCATGCCACCCCCTAAATTTAGAGGTAAAAAATGACAACATATAAACGCTCTACTTGGTCGTTATTGTTTAGCTTATACGCAACACAATATGTAGGGATTAGCTTTTTATTGGTGGCACTGGTGGCCATTTTACGCAGTCAGGGAATGCCGTTAGAGAAACTAAGTATTGTGTATAGTCTAGGTATTTTCTGGGTATTTAAGTTTCTTTGGGCGCCTTTGATTGACCGTTTTTCATTGCGCAGATTTGGTCATTATCGAACTTGGCTGCTGATTTTACAGGCCGCCATGATGATCAACTTAATTATTCTAGGCTTTTATGATCTCTCAACCGACTTTGTATTAGTCATGTCACTTTGTGCTACCTTCTCATTTTTCTCAGCGACTCAAGATGTGGCGGTGGACGGCTTAGCTTGCCGCCTTCTCGATGTAGACAGCCGTGGAGTGGGGAATGGCATACAGCAAGCTGGCACCATGTTTGGGAGCTTGGTTGGCAGTGGTTTAGTGTTGTCGATTTACCCAACGCTTGGCTGGCTTGGCAGTATGTTGCTTATGGCAGGACTGACCAGTTTCTCTTGGTTTCAACTGCTTTGGTATAAAGAAGCGACGGAACAAGTACGACCGATAATGGGCTATAAACGTTTATTGAGTTTTTGGCGGTACGTATCAAAACCATGGCTGGTGCTTTTGTTTCTGTACCCCATAGGCGGTGGTATGGCGTACGCCATCATTAACCCTATGCTTGTCGATTTAGGCTGGTCTTTAAGTAGCATTGGAACAGCCATATACCTTGTGGCAACCCCATTCGGTATCGTCTCAGCATTAATTGCAGGAAAGCTCATTCAGCTCGTTGGAAGACGCAACGCCCTGCTCGGCTTAATGTCTGCGCAAGCCTTGTTTTTGTTGGTGCTGCTCATTCCTGCTTACGGTGTAAATGAGACACTCCCTGTATACGCCTGCCTTATCACCTATTATATTGTCCACTCCCCGATACCTGCCGTGCTGTTTACCCTAATGATGGATCAAACAGACCCAAAGACACCAGCAACGGATTTCACCATTCAGGCCAGTACGCTCATGTTGATTGGTATCATCACATCTGGCGCAAGCACGGCATTAGCAGGCGCATTCGGCTATATTGCTGTTATCTGGATGGCTTCTGCGATGTGCGTTGTCGCGTTTATTGGCGTATGGTTTCTCGGCACAACGCACAGACTCACAGCACCCACATAGACACTTTAAAAACGACGCAAGGTACTTAAAGGCGGCCTTGCCGCCACTAACGATCATTAAACCTGCATAAATAGAAAATAAAATGGATCATATTCTTGACTGCCGCAGGCTAAAACGATTTAACAACGGCGGAGATGTCTCACACTCACTATTAACCAGCATTCTGATTGCGATACTGACGGTGATGGTATGCTTACTGGTATCTATCCCTGCTGGTTATGCGTTATCCAAGCACAGCATGCCATGTCGTGTGTTCTGGATGTTGTTATTCCTGATCCCAAGCTTTTCCGAACTTAACCGTTTATATGAACATACTAGGTTTAAGGGGCAACGGTCTCAAACATCACTTTAGGGTACAAATAATCGTCATCGGTATTATCGATAATCCTATAATATTCATCGTCTTCATCGAGTACCTCGTACACCCCATTGATCGTTAAACTGACCATCTCACCTTCGAATTGACCTTCCATTAACTGGCCGTTTTGCCCTTCATCCAAATAAGGTTTTGTAGAGATACAGCGTACTTTTAATCCAGCCATGCTTTCACCTTAAATTCAACTCTTCCAACGCCGTGTGCTTCATACCAATGAACCTCGGCTCTTCTGACATTCCCAGACGTTGTCACAACATCAGCATCGCCTGAACGCTTCAACCAGCTTTTCGCTTTCCCCCATATTGTTCCACTAAACGACCTACCTCTCTAATTCCCCGTCCATCTGCAATTTTTCTAATATTCGTGACTTTAGACCCTTCAAGTAAATGACGTCCTCCACGAACTGAAATACCTGTGGCAGCCGAACCCAAAGACTTAGCAACAAAACATTTTCATAAGCCTTTAGCGCCTCATAGAAACGGCCAAAGCCAATGGACTATCTCGTTAAACTGTTCGAAGAACTGCCGAAACGACAAGCGACAGACAGTCTTGATGATTTGCTTCCATGACAAACCAAACCTGTCTAGGTGGTGATTACCGGACGCTTACGAATCTTTTAGAAGAAGAGCGATCTAAAAAGCTGCGATTGCTTCTATAGCTAGTTTTTCCTTTATTATAGGTATAGACGACATTAGCTGTTTGGTATAACTGTGTTCGGGTGAATGCATAACTTTTGAGGTTTCACCTTGCTCAACAATTATCCCCTCCTTCATAACCAATATACGCTGACTTAACATTTTAACCACATGCAGATCATGACTAACAAACAGATAACTCAATCCCAATTCACGTCTTAATTTTTCCAATAGCTGTAAGACGGTAGCCTGAACAGATACATCAAGAGCAGAAGTGGGTTCATCTAAGATCAAAAATTTTGGATTCAACGCTATTGCTCTCGCTATTCCTACTCTAGCCTTTTGCCCACCACTAAGTTGATGAGGTAAACGAGTCATGAACTCAGTCGGTAGCCCAACCTGTAGCATCAAGGATTCTACTTTTTGATCTAAAGAATTTTTATTAAAACTCTCTCCTAAACGCTTTAATGGTTCTGCGATTAAATCAAATACTGTATGACGAGGGTTTAGGCTGCCAGTTGGGTCCTGAAAAACCATTTGTATATCTTTGCGATAAGGGTGCTTAATAAAATCGTTACTTGAGATGTCTGAAATTACAACACCGTCAAATATTATCTTTCCTGCAGAGGCGTCATCTAGTCTAGCCAACATTCTAGAAGTCGTTGACTTCCCACTTCCTGAGCCGCCGACTAAGCCCACACATTCACCAGAATAAATAGAGAAAGAGCTCTCTTTTACAGCTACAAACTCTTCCTTTTTTTCTTTGCCTTTAACAAAGGACAAAAAACTTCCAGTTTTTTTAATAAAGGTTTTTCTTAACCCTTCTACTACCAATAAAGGCTTTTCACTAATTTCAGGCTCGCTAATATTTAAGTAACTTGGCTTTTCTAATGTAAGATCTTCAACTTTTCCTTCTTTAGATGGAGTAGCCAATAATAATTTTTTAGTATAAGGATGTTTGGACTTAGAAAAGAAGTCTACTCTACTATTACTTTCTACCACCTTACCCTTTTCCATAACGACAAACTTGTCACAATATTCCGAAGCTATACCAAGGTCATGGGTAATCAGGATGACAGCTAGCCCTTCTTCTTTTGCCAAGTTCTTAATCAAATCCATAATAGATTTTTGTGTGGTGACATCTAGACCAGTAGTAGGTTCGTCAGCAATAAGTAATCGTGAACGACAAGCTAAGGCTAACGCGATCATTACTCGTTGACACATCCCGCCGCTTAATTCAAATGGATAGGCATTTTTCACACGATCTAAGTCGTGAATTTCCACCTGCTTTAATAATTTATCGATTTCTTTTTCAATATTCGACCAAGATGCATAACCATGATTACGAATCATGTCTCGTAAATGTTGACCGACTTTTCGAATGGGATTTAGTGTAGACATAGGGTTTTGAAAAATCATTGAAATTTCACGACCACGAATCTCTTTGAGTTTAGCCGGAGTGGCTTTATGAATGGGCATACCATCATAGATAATTTCCCCTAGTGGCATAGAACCATTGGCATCTAGTAAGTTTAAAATGCTATATGCCGTAACGGACTTTCCGCTGCCACTCTCTCCTACTAAAGCGAGAACTTCTCCTTTTTGCAAATCAAAGCTAACGTTTTCCACAGCTCTGACAGTGCCTTTTTTGGTTTCAAAATCAATAGCTAGCTTACTTACAGAAAGTAATTTCTTTGCTTTTATACTCATAATCACTTCCTTTTCTGAGGGTCAGCTAGATCTCGTAAAGTGTCACCGACAAGGTTAAAGGTAAATACTGCTAGCATCAGAACCAAACCAGGGAATAAGACTAACCACCACTGGCCAGATATTATGTAATCAGCCCCTTCTGCTACGAGTATCCCCCACTCTGCAACAGGTGGGCGCACTCCCAAACCAATAAAAGACAAGCCTGCTGCGTTTAGAATTGCCCACCCCATATTAATTGAGATCTGTACGATCAAGTTGGGCAAGCAGTTAGGTAATATATGAAAGAACAATGTTCGAAAATGACTATTACCAGACAATAAAGCCGCCTGAACATATTGCCTGTCCCTTTGAAGGCTTACCTCAGCACGGGCAATACGAATATAAAAAGGGATATTAATGATAGCGGTTGCATATATAACATTAATGAGCGAGTTACCCATTACTGCCACGATCCCCATTGCCAATACAAATAATGGGAAAGCCAACACAATATCAGCAAGGCGGCCAATTAAACGTTCATACCAACCACCATAGTATCCCGCCAATGCCCCTAGAAATGTCCCAATAAAAAAGCTTATAGAAACAGCGGCTACGGCAATACCCAGATCAAGACGAGTTGCCACGATCACACGAGAAAAAACATCACGGCCTAGGTGGTCGGTACCAAAAAAATGCTGACTGCTTGGGCCTTGCAATGCAATTGCGGTGTTACTTTCTAAGGGGTCATAAGGGACCAAATAAGGTCCAGCTAAAGCAAGAAAGACATAGACTCCAAATAAAATTAACGAGATGCTAGACAATAGGTTTTGACCAACAAGGAACCGCAGTTGTTGGGCGATATTGTCCTGTTTGATAGTTTGACTATTCATTGCGGCCCATCCTCGGATCAAATAAGGTGTAGAGAATATCGATAATTAAATTTAGTGTGACGAAGAGCACCGCCATAATGAGTACAAAACCTTGTATCGCAGCATAATCTGATGCCACTAACGCATCTATCGCAAAAGACCCTATACCCGGCCAAGAATAAACTTTTTCAACCAGCACGTTACCTCCCAGTAAAAAGCCAAACACTAAGCCAATTACTGTGAGAAGAGGTAAGGAAGCATTCTGCAAGGCATATACATACACTCGCATGTTTGTACTGATACCATTAGCTTTAGCAGCCTTAACATATTCACTTTCTAAAGCAGTAATCATAGATGATCGGGTCATTCGAGCTATTGGGGCCAATGCACACAAAGCCAATGTAGACGCTGGTAATAATAGCTGAGCAAAAGCCGCTTTAAAGACTTCATAGTCCCCTATGATTAGGGCGTCTATGGTGTAAAAGCCAGTTACATGGGGTGGTTCCAAATAGATGAAATCTAAGCGCCCAATCGGCGATGGAGACCAGCCTAGTAAGTAATAAAAGACAAACATTAGGAACAAGCCACTGAAAAAAATAGGCGTTGACGCCCCAGCAGTGACTAAAACTCGGCACAAATGATCAATCCAAGTATTGGGTTTTAGAGCCGCTAGAATACCTAACGGTATGGCAATTAATAACCCCATGAACAAGCCTAGCAACGTGAGCTCTAAAGACGCAGGCAGACGTGCTTTAATTTCATAGGTAACGCTTTGGCCTGTCGTTAAACTTTGGCCTAGCTCTCCATTTAGTAAGTTGTTGCAATAAGCTAAAAATTGATAAGGCAATGAGCGGTCTAAGCCAAGCTTTTCCCTAACGTGTTGGATTGATGCTTCATCAGCCATTGCTCCAGCAAAGTAAACTGCCGGGTCGCCCGGCAGTGCTCGAGTTAAGCAAAACGATATAACCAGCACACCAAAAAGAGTAGGAACAGCGAGCATCAAACGCTTTATGATGAGTTGGATTTTATCGTAAAGCATACTACTTACTCCTTAGAAAACGAGCGAATATCAAGCTGTCTGTGAAACCAGTTCACATAACCTGAGACATTTTTCTGCATTACAACATCTAAAGTTGGTTGCCATAATGGAATCATAGGGACTTCATCAGTCGCTATGTCAATCATGCGTTTCACATTCGTGCTGTATTCAGGAGCATCTACTGACATTTTTAGGGTTACATCAACCAGCGATTTCATTTCATCACTCTTGAAATTCATAGAGTTAAACAAATGACCATCTAGGTAAGCCCAGAAGAAGTAGTAGTCTGGGTAATTCAACCAACCACCAAAGTTCTTCATGTGTAGTTCAAGGCCTTTTTCGACCAGTGCTTTGGTTCGCCAACTAGCACCAGGAATCTTGTTAATTGGTGCATCAATACCAATTTTGCCAAGACTTTCCTGTATCAATAAAGCCGTTGGTTCCATCCATTGGGCAAAGTCTAAGTTCATCGATAAAGGCACACTAAAACCTTTTTGATAACCCGCTTCGGTTAACAAAGCTTTGGCTTTATCAATATTGGTTTTATATGGAAAAGGCTGAGGCCAAAGTGCAGACTCAGCTTTACTACTTTCACGCCCCCACATAGGTTTGCCTAAGCCATAAGCAGCTACGTCAAATATTTGTTGGTAAGGCAGTGCATAAGCTATTGCTTGGCGAACCTTAGGGTTGCTGAAGGGGTCAAAGTTTAAATTCAAGCCAATGGCATGCAATGTATTATCAATAGTTGAACTTGAAACTTTAAGTTTAGGGTTAGACATCAACTCTTTCACATCTTTAGATGGAAGGTCTAACGCTACATCAGCATCCCCACGCTCAACTAATGCTCGTCTTGTTGAAGAGCTTGGTACATCACGCACAATGACTCGACTCATGGCGGGCAAGTCGCCATTTTTCCAACCATCAAAGCGTTTATAAATTAGTTGCTGACCAGGCACCCATCGCTCTAGCATATATGCACCGCCACCAGCAGGAGTCTTGTGTAGATATTCAGTTGCCCATGGATCATCTTTGGTAACATGCTGTAGAGCTAATTTTGAGTTGATCACCATTGGAATAGGTACTGCTAAATCTGGCAGAGTTAACTTGTTCGCTTCCCCTATGATGACTTTAAAGGTGTGTTCATCAATCACTTCAAACTGCTCTGGAGAGGAAAGCCCCCCTGCTTTCATTTGTACCGTTGGAAAACCACCTAGGCTAACAGCACGATCGAATGACCACTTCACATCGGCTGCGGTAACCGGAGTGCCATCCCAGAAAGTCGCATCTTCTCGAAGATGGAATATATAAGCAGTTCCACCATCGACACTTTCCCAATGGGTAGCCAATTCTGGAACAATTTGTGTCGAGTCTGATTTTAAATTACCTTCACCTTCACTTTTAATCCCAAAAGAGACAAGCCGATCATACATATTTATCGCAACTTGATAACTGGGACGATTGGTGCCAGCACGATGAATATCTAGGCTGTTAATACTGGTACCAGACACAATCACCAAGGTTTCGTCACGGCTGTTAGCATTCGCATTTGTAGAAATGCATATCAGCAAAGACATAGTAAATAGGCCATGACCTGTTACTTTTTTTAATAAATTTATTTTACTTTTACATTTTTTTTTCATTACAACGTTCCCCTATTTAGATGAAATACAGTTATTGATTGTTAACGAAAAAGTTACGCCAGCCACCAAAATGACTAATGTCTTGAGCGTTTTCTATTGCATAGGACTCACATAAGAAACCTTTAATTTCTTGACCACTTTCAAGCTCAATTGTGCCAATTGATAGCGGAGCTTTTACATCATTTAAGAAGTCACCCACTTTGGGTTTAGGCAAAGCCCATACTTCCAATTCAATAGAGTAGCCTTGTTCACTTTGCACCATGCCTGGTCGTGCCGGGGTCATCTCTGACAAGTGAAATAAACGATATTTAGGTTTGGTTTTGGCGCTAAACTGGAACTTCGCACCACGATCTGTAAGCTGATAATTAAGAGGAAGCGACTTCATATGGGCGCCAACAACCGCTATATTGATAGTCTCAGAAATATCAAGCGACAATTGATACGGCTTAATTTTCTGTTTTACAGCCCCTAGCCTATTGGCTTGTTCTGTCTGATATATTTTAGCTAACTCATGAATAGCAAGATCTTTGCCACTATTAGCAATTAACGTAATACTGGAGGGCGCACCATCGTCTTGGCACAATCCCGGCACAGCAATCGCACACATATCAAGCAAGTTGACAAAATTTGTATACACACCCAAACGGCTATTGGCTTCTACTGGCTCTTTTTCTATCTGCTCAAGCGTTACAAAGCCAGGCATAGATGGAGTACAAATAACGTCGACGTTCTTTAATAACTTTGTTATTTGTAAATTCAGCTCTTTTAGCCGGTACTGAGCATTAAATAAGTCAGCAGCTGAAAACTTAGTTGCTTGTGAAACAATTGAATAAGTTACTGGGTGAAGGGCGTCTGGATGCTGATCAATAAATGGACTTAATACACTATAACGCTCTGCAACCCAAGGGCCTTGATAAAGCAATTTTGCAACGTCGTAAAAAGGAGCAAAGTCAATTTCAACAACCTGAGCACCAGCTTGTCTCCAGAAGTCGAGCGCTTTTTCATAAGCTAATTCTTGGATTTCGTTGTCTAATTTTCTCGTTGCAACACTTGGAACCCCCATTACTATGTTTTTGATGTCAATTGGACTCGGCTTGAATGCAAAGTATTTCGAGTAAGCTTCTTGATCGTCATAAGCTGAACAAGACTCAAACACTGTTTGTGCATCTTCAACTGTCAGAGCAAAAATCGAAATCGTATCTAATGTTCGACAAGCAGGTAAAACGCCTCGGTTAGACAAGCTCCCTAGAGAAGGCTTAAGGCCCACAATATTGTTTAAAGCTGCTGGGACTCGACCTGAACCAGCCGTGTCGGTACCAAGTGAAAATGCCACCTGACCATGAGAAACAGTAACCGCCGAGCCCGAACTTGAACCACCAGGCACATAGTTTGGATTAACTGCATTTTTAGGTATGGGGTGTGGAGTTCTTACCCCCACTAAACCAGTAGCAAACTGATCAAGGTTCGTTTTACCAACGACAATCGCTCCAGCCTGTTTTAGTAAAGATACGACAAACGCATCTTCCTTTGGGTAATAGGTATAATCTGGACAAGCGGCTGTTGTTGGCATACCTGCTACATCTATGTTGTCTTTTACCGCAAAAGGAATCCCCCATAGAGGCTTGCTTTTAAGGTCAAGGTCACCAACTTCAGCGATGGCATCATCTAATCTTTGTTGAGTTGCTAAATGAAGATAAATCCCTTCGTCACCTGTTTTTTTTATTCTATTTAAAGACTCTCTGATCACGTCATGCACACTGACGCCTGCGGAATAAGCATCATGAATAGAATCTATCGTAAAAAGTAAATGACTCAACATACGCACACCCCGCTCAAAAATTTAATATTAAATCTAGTTAATCAACACACAGTGAAACTGCATAGTGCTAATATCGCAGGTATGTGATGCAAAATATGCACACCTAATTAATACTGGAAACCAACATGAAACAACTTATTGACTTTCGATATTTTCAAACTATCGCTAAAACTGGCTCCATACGAAAAGCTGCAGACAAGTTAGCTATTACTTCAACAGCCTTAAACAGACGAATTATTTCTTTAGAGGAAGAAATAGGGGAAAAACTATTCGAGCGCCATTCATCAGGTGTGACATTGACGTCCGCTGGAGAGCTTTTTCTTAGCCATATTCAAAAGCAATTAGCGGATTTTGAAAGAGTAAAGAGTCATATTTCAAATTTGCAAGGTATCAGGCGTGGTCACGTAAATATTGCCTGTAGCCAAGCCTTATTAACTTCTTTTTTTCCACAACAAATTGCGATTTTTCGGAAAAAATACCCTGCTGTCACCTTTAGCGTCTTTCAAAGAGACAGATTATCAGCAGAGGCGGCTTTGCTCGATAACAGTGTTGATCTTGCAATGATTTTCGAACCTATCTATATGCCTGAAATGAAAACGATCATGTCAAAAGAGCAACAGCTATACGCCATTATGCAGAAAGAGCACCCCTTAGCAGATAAAGCAGAATTAAAACTAAGTGAATGCTCTGATTACCCTCTAGCCTTACCGAGAAAGGGTATAGGTGTAAGGGAGCTAATAGATTTTAAAGCAAGCCGAAGTGGGCTTGATATTAAGCCCTGTGTCGAGTCAGATAGTTTTGAGTTCTTACGTAATCACGCGATGAATGAAGGCAGTGTTACTTTCCAAATTGAAATTGGCATACCACAGATTTTAGAGCAACTAAACCTAACAACCCGCCCTTTATTAAAAAGTGACATTCCTGTTGGATGTATGTACTTGGTTCAAAAGAAAGACCGAATACTACCTGTGGCAACGGCACTATTTTCAGAACAGTTAATTAACGCTCTATCAGAATAAAATGAGTTTTAGCGATGGGGAGTATAATAAGGTTTATTAACAAGACTAAAATATAGAATACATCTCTTTTACTTAACTAAATCTCAGCTAGATCAGTTATCAGGTAAACGAAAGAAGGCCCAACAACGAAGCTACTTTGTAGCACGAAATTAGGGAGTTCAATTCGTAGATGGATTTATTGAAATCTTGCGAATCGATTCAAGACATTAAAAATATTACAAGATTAAGAACACAAACAATCAGAGTAGCTTAGAGGGTAAAGAGCACTAAAAAAGCAAAAAATATAAAATGGGATCAAAGTGGTATCAACCTAACCCTTTTGGGCTCCATTCAGATGCAAAAAAGCCGAACACTGGGTTCGGCTTTCGTAACTTACACTTTCTAATTCATGAAAGTAACAAGTTTTTATACATCTAAAAAAGAGTGGTAGGACTAGGCGAATTCGAATCGCCGACCTCTACCATGTCAAGGTAGCGCTCTAACCAACTGAGCTATAGTCCTAAAAAGTGTTGGCTATTATACGCAGGGGTTTGTGTTTGACAAGTCCCCTATGTGACTTTTTAAGGCTTTGTTTGTCAGTCGGTTATTCGTTTGCTGGTATCAGAAGTTCGTGCCCTATTACTTCGTCTATTAAGCCGTAGGGCACTTTGTATTTTTTGTCTTTGAATTTGACGAGGGCGTAGTCGTAACACATTTCAATCACGGTGCAGTTGACGATCACACCGTTGTCTATGACGCGAACGATGTTGTAATTACGCAGGGTTATGGCCATGTCTGTGCCCTTTTCAATGCCTATTGTGTGGTCTCTTTTCCTTTTACGATTCGCCGCTTTACGATTCACCCACGTCTTTTAGCTTTTTCTGGAGCTGGCGAATTTGATCACGATAGCCTGCCGCCAGTTCAAACTTCAGTTCTTCAGAGGCTAGCATCATTTCTTTTTGCAGTTGTATCATGGCTTTACGTACTTGGGCCA
Source organism: Marinomonas transparens (assembly GCF_016463975.1). GTDB lineage: Bacteria > Pseudomonadota > Gammaproteobacteria > Pseudomonadales > Marinomonadaceae > Marinomonas > Marinomonas transparens. The sequence continues at coordinate 95,823 of NZ_JAEMNX010000002.1, forward strand.
CGTCTTCCATGCTTTCCACTTGATAATCTTTGGCGGTTTCAGCGACTTTTTTGGCTTTGCTGCCACGTTTTCCGGCACCGGGGTTGTATGCGCCTTCCATGATGTCTTCAACGGATTTGGTAATGCCCACTGGGGTAATACCGTGTTTTTCGTTGTGTTCTTGTTGTTTGACTCGTCTTCGATCGGTTTCGTTTATGGCCCGTTCCATGGAACCGGTAATGCGGTCTGCGTATAAGATGGCTTTGCCTTTTACGTTACGCGCCGCACGGCCTATGGTTTGTATGAGGGATTTTTCCGAACGCAGGAAGCCTTCCTTATCGGCATCGAGAATCGCCACTAGGCTGACTTCTGGAATATCCAAACCTTCTCGCAATAAGTTGATACCCACCAGTACGTCGAATTCGCCCAGTCGAAGGTCGCGGATAATTTCGACCCGTTCTACTGTGTCTATGTCTGAGTGTAGGTAGCGCACTCGAACACCGTGTTCGTTTAGGTAGTCGCTGAGGTCTTCGGCCATGCGTTTGGTTAAGGTGGTGACCAAAACCCGTTCGCCAATCGGTGTTCTTAGGTTAATTTCGGACAGTAGGTCGTCCACTTGTGTGGCCACGGGGCGGACGTCGAGTATGGGGTCGATTAGGCCGGTTGGGCGGACGATTTGTTCGACAACCCAGTCTTGGTGTTCTTCTTCGTATTTGCCCGGTGTGGCGGAGACGAAGATAGTTTGCGGTTTAATTTGCTCCCATTCTTCAAATCGCATGGGGCGGTTGTCCATGGCCGAGGGTAGGCGAAAGCCGTATTCCACTAGGTTTTCTTTGCGAGATCGGTCCCCTTTGTACATGGCGCCTATTTGCGACACGGTGACGTGGGATTCATCGATGACCAGCAGTGCGTTTGCGGGTAGGTAGTCGAATAAAGTGGGTGGCGGTGAGCCTTCTTCTCGGCCTGATAGATAGCGGGAGTAGTTTTCGATGCCGGAGCAATAGCCGAGTTCTTGCATCATTTCTAAATCGTAGCGAGTACGTTGCTCAAGACGCTGTAGTTCGACCAGCTTATTCATAGATTTAAGCTGTTCTAGGCGCTGGTCTAACTCGACTTTAATACGCTCAATGGCAGCAACAACCGTCTCTTTTGGCGTCACATAGTGGGTTTTCGGATAAATGGTCACCCGTGGTACTTTGCGAACCGTTTTGTTGGTTAGGGGGTCGATCATGGATAAGTTTTCAACTTCGTCGTCGAACAGCTCTATGCGCACGGCGAGGTCTTCGGAATCGGCGGGGAAGACTTCGATAACATCGCCTCGTACGCGGAAGTTGCCCCGTTCTAGTACCAGATCGTTGCGGCTGTATTGCAGTTCGGCAAGGCGGCGCAATACGTCTCTTTGGTCGATACGATCGCCTCGGTCTAGGTGTAGCATCATTTTTAAGTAGGATTGTGGGTCACCCAAGCCGTAGATGGCCGATACGGTGGCCACTATGATGACGTCTTCCCGTTCCAATAGGGCTTTGGTGGCGGATAAGCGCATTTGTTCTATGTGTTCGTTGACGGAGGCGTCTTTTTCGATAAAGGTGTCGGAGGCGGCGACATAGGCTTCCGGTTGGTAGTAGTCGTAGTAGGAAACGAAGTATTCGACGGCATTATTAGGAAAGAACTCTTTGAATTCACCATACAGTTGCGCCGCCAAGGTTTTGTTATGGGCCATGATGATGGTCGGGCGTTTCACCTGTGAAATCACATTCGCTACCGTATAGGTTTTACCTGAGCCTGTTACGCCTAATAAAGTTTGATGGGCAAGACCGGATTCCACACCTTGTACGAGCTTTTCTATGGCTTGGGGCTGATCCCCTGCTGGGGAATACGATGAAACGATCTGAAACTCTTGGGACACAATTATTTCCTAGACTTGAAAATCGATTTAACAGGGTAGCAAACTTTGCTCGATTCGTCCGAAATTTCCATAAATCGGTTCCCTCAATTGAACCCAAAAATACACTTTTTTACATAAAGCAAAAGTACCTTCCTTTACTCATTCGAACACCTGATATAACATAAAGATATAAACTTATAACATAATTAAAGAGATGAATATATTTACCCCAAACCCAACAAAAAAAGCCGCTGTCCATGCATTTTTCGATGAAGCGACTTTTACCGTTTCTTACATTGTAGAAGGCTCAAACAGTCGCCGCTGCGCCATTATAGATTCTGTCTTAGACTATGATCATGCCGCAGGAAAGAGCCACACAAAATCCGCTGATAAACTGATTCGTTTCATCAAAAACAATCAGCTTACACTCGATTGGATTTTAGAAACTCATGTTCATGCCGACCACTTATCTGCTGCCCCTTACTTGCAAAACAACCTAGGCGGAAAAATTGTCATTGGCGACCATATTACTCAAGTCCAAGCAACCTTCTCGAAGCTTCTAAATGCAGAGCCTGGCTTCGCACAGGACGGTTCTCAATTTGATCTACTGGTAAACGAAAACGACCGACTTCCTCTTGGTGAAAGCGAGATTCGCATCCTTCACACTCCGGGACATACCCCAGCCTGCGTAACCTATTTAATCGATAATGCTGCCTTTGTCGGCGACACCTTGTTTATGCCTGATTACGGCACCGCTCGCTGTGATTTTCCGGGTGGAAATGCCAATACGCTGTATCACTCTATTCAAAAAATATTCGCCCTTGACGACAACACGCGTCTATTTATGTGCCATGACTATAAAGCCCCCAACAGGGAGACATACGCTTGGGAAACCACTGTGGCAGAGCAAAAGGCAAGCAATCAGCACATTCGTTCCGGTATTTCAGAAGAGGAATTTTGTGTCATGCGCAATAAAAAGGATGCGACCTTAGGAATGCCTCGCCTCATCTGGCCTAGTGTGCAAATTAACATGCGCGCAGGGCATTTACCGCCAGCGGAAGAAAACGGAGTGTGTTACGTCAAAACGCCCCTTAATTTGGAGACAAATGGGTAATGAAATTAAACAAGTTCTTACCTGCACTTATATGGTTAAAAAGCTACAACCGAACTGATATACAAAACGATGCCCTTGCCAGCATCGTCTTCACCATTATGGTAATACCCCAGAGCCTAGCCTATGCCATGTTAGCTGGTTTACCCGCGATCACCGGCTTATACGCAAGTATCCTACCCTCTATTTTGTATTCGTTATTTGGTACCAGCCGATCGCTGGCGGTTGGCCCTGTGGCCCTTACCTCAGTAATGACAGCATCAGCAGTAATGCCCTTTGCGGTATCTGGAACCGAGCAATATGCCACTGTCGCCATTTTGTTGGCTTTCTTATCTGGGGTGTTTCTACTGGTGTTAAGCTTGCTTCAACTGGGCTTTTTAACGAACTTACTTAGCCACCCCGTAATTTCAGGTTTTATCAGCGCTTCAGCATTACTTATTGTCATTGGTCAGTTGAAGCACTTATTAGGCACTCAATCGACTGGTGATACTTTCGTTCCTATTGTGACCAGTTTGTATGCCCATTTAAACGCGATAAATTTACCAACACTGATCTTAAGCATAGCAGCCATCACTTCCCTGCTATTGATGCGGCGCTATTTCTCACCTTTTTTAAAGCTCATAGGCTGCTCCGAGAAAGGTGCACAATTATTTGGGAAATCAGGCCCTATTATTGTACTTGTCCTCACAACCATTACTGTTGCCGGATTTTCTCTCGATCAGCTCGGCGTCAACATCATTGGAGCAATACCTAGCGAAATTCCAAGCCTAAAGCTTGAAAGCGTCAACATGGCAATGTTGAGAGAGTTATTACCAAGCGCCTTTTTAATAAGCATCGTCGGTTTTGTCGGTTCCGTTTCCGTCGCTCAATCCTTTGCGGCTAAACGCCGACAAGACATAGATCCGAATCAAGAGTTAGTTGGTCTCGGACTCGCCAATATAGGATCTGCTCTATCTGGTGCCTTTCCTGTAACAGGAGGCTTTTCACGCACCGTACTCAATACAGATTCAGGTGCACAAAGCCCAATGACAGGTATTATTTCCGCCCTGTTTATTCTGTTGATCTTGCTGTTTTTAACACCGTTATTCTTCTATCTGCCCATCGCTATTTTGGCCGCTATTATTTCTATTTCTATGATGCAACTGGTCAATATAGAAGACTTTCGTCATCTATGGCGCTTCTCTAAAAAAGAAGCCATTCTGCTACTGATTACCTTTTCCGTCGTCATGATAGAAGGCATGCAAACGGGGCTTATTGTTGGTGTCATATTGTCACTATTATTTTTCCTCTGGCATACCAGTCACCCACATATCGCGATTGTTGGACGTGTACCTGGAACAGAGCACTTTCGAAATGTACAACGCTTCACCGTAGAGACTCACCCTAGCATTCTCACTGTGCGCATTGATGAAAACTTATTTTTTGCCAATGCCCGCGTCCTTGAAGAGAGACTGCAAAATCTTGTTTCTCAAAATAAAGACATTAAGCATTTGGTATTAATGTGTACTGCGGTAAATATGATAGACGCCAGCGCACTACAGAGCTTGGAAAAGATTACTGACCGTTTAGAGGATTCTGGTGTGAAGCTACACCTGTCTGAAGTGAAAGGCCCTGTCATAGATAAACTAAAAGACTCGGATCTCATTAAGAATTTGAGCGGAAAGGTTTTTCTAACTCAACATCAGGCTATTCAAGAGTTAGAAGAAAAACAAGCCGATGGTCAAAAGAAGAGTTAATCGACTTGTTTTTGAAACAAAAACTTAGTTAATTATTTCTTCTTCGTTTACCACTCGAATCAAGTCCCGATTACGGTTAATCAGAGCAGCGCCTATACCTTTTACATTAGATAATTGGTCTACCGATTGAAAAGGCCCATGCTCGTTACGATAGGCCATAATGGCCTCCGCTTTTTTTGCCCCAACACCTGACATTACTGCGGAGAACTCTTCTGCCGTCGCGGAATTAATATCTAGAGGGGTCGCTGAAAAAACAGAAAAAGGCGTCAAAGCTAACGCAAACACAAGCAAGAAACGAAAAAAATTAGCACGAAAAACACGATCTAAATTTATCATAAATACATCCTTTTAAAATTAGTCATGGCATCCAGCCGAAAAAAACCGCTGTTTGCTTTATTAACAATCCCTTCTCAGGACATGTTCAAAAAACAAACAGCGGTTTCAGATTAAAACTTCTTTAAACAGAGTTCAAGCGAATATAGACCTAAACTCCTAGGTCTATATTCGCTTGAGTCAATACCCCAATAGGATCTGTCGCTTGGGTAATAGGACGGCCCATGACCAAATAATGGCTGCCTGCCGCCATGGCTTGAGCTGGGGTCATAATGCGTTTTTGGTCACCTTGATCTGAGCCCACTGGACGAATACCCGGCGTCACAAGTACAAAGTCTTTACCCAACTCTGATGACAACATCGAAGATTCTTGTGCAGAGCACACTACACCATCCATGCCTGAAGATTTGGCTAACGTCGCAAGGCGTCTTACCTGTTGCTCCGGCGTTAAATCAATACCGATTTCTATAAGGTCCGACTGATCCATACTGGTTAACACAGTCACCGCGATCAATAGGGTATTTTGATCTGGTAAAGCTTGCAGAGCATTTGCTGAAGTTTCCATCATGCGACGACCACCAGAGGCATGAACATTGACCATCCAAACACCGGATTTTGCCGCCACACTCACCGCTTTAGCGACAGTATTTGGAATGTCATGAAATTTAAGATCGAGAAAAATTTCAAAGCCAAGTTCATGTAATTCATCCAAAATGGCAGGGCCAGCTGTCGTAAATAATTCCTTACCCACTTTTACTCGACACTGGCTAGGATCGAGTCGTTTCGCCATGTCAATGGATTGCGCCATGGTAGGAAAATCTAGGGCAACCACAATGGGGGATTGACAGCTCATTCAGTATCCTCTTTTTTCAATTTCTAATAATAAATTTTCACAAATAGCTAGGTTGTACGTCTTAACAAGAAGAGCATCATATAAAAGCTTTACACTACTCGCCTTCCAAACCGTGAATCGGCTTCACCGTACCCCAATTCTTACAACTCGGGCACTGCCAATGAAGCTGATGACCAGCAAAACCACATTGGCGACATTGGAATTTGTGCTTCGCTTCGACCAGCTGACCAATCAGTTCATACAATACCGCGAGATGCTGTTGGTTATGACCCTGAGAATCCCCTAGCTGCAAATTGATCAGCTCTTTGAAGCCCCTAATAGTCGGATGTTTTCTTAGTTGTTCTACTAGGAACATCTCCGCATATTCTTTATCAACTTCCATATGATGCTGTACCAGCGCCATAATCAAAGCGGTTGTTGGCTTCTTCTGGTTTTGTTCTTCTAAAAACTTAATATAGCCACCACTGCCCCATACTCTTTGGTAAGAATCTTTTAATTTGGGAATGATGACAGAGATAAACTCAGGGTCTTGTTCTGCGGCATGCTTCAATTCTTTAATCGCATCACGATAACGACGCTGACTGTTCAATACATCAGCCGCACCAATACTTGCACGCACACAACTAGGATCTACTTCTAACGCAGATTTAAAATGCTGAACGGCTGGTTTCCACTGTTCTTTTTTCTGCATTTCATTGGCCATTTCACAATGGAAATGCGCCAAACGTTTGATTTCTTTTTTACTGGGACTTTCTTTTATCAACTCAGAACCGATTTGTATGGCCTTGTCCCAACTTTGTTCAAATTCATACAAGTCCACCAGTAAGGTCAGTATTTCGGCTTGAAACTCACTTTTACGAGCGGTAGATGCCATATTCAACAATAATCGACTTGCTCTATCTAACAAGCCAGCGGACATAAAATCACTCGCTAACTCCAATTGCACCATGCGCATCTCTCGTTGTGAGATTTCAGGGCGAGCAAGTAGATTTTGGTGAACATTAATGGCTTTTTGAATTTCACCTTTTTTACGAAACAAATTGCCTAGCGTTAAATGAATATCAAAGGTGTCAGAGTTGACTTCTAAAGAATCGACAAAGGCATCAATTGCCTCAGTATGCTGGTCATTTAAAAGATGGTTAAGGCCGCGAAAATAATCTGTGGGAACACTATTTTTGTCTTTCTTACTCTTTTTGGCTGGGCTTTTACGTCCCATTGCCCACCCAATAAAAAGCGCGACAAAAAGAACAACAAATAACCCAACTTCGGTCAACTCAATTACTCCTTACCAACAGAAAGCTCTTTGGTAATCGAGGCTTTGCGTAGAGCATCTAATTCATCACTGGCTTTTTCGTATCTTCGAGTTAACACCCTAACTTGGCGCTCGCCACGTAAAAAGGCGACAGAACTTACTAACAGGGCGACAACAGCGCCAAAAGTAAAAGAAAGTATGATGTAAAGAGCGACGCTTAATTCTGGGGCTTGCCAAAAAACAAGATCAAGTTTAATCAGTTGCGGATTTCGGATCGCAAAAAACACACCAACAGCGAGGAAGAAGATAATTAGAACTGTATAAATGACCCGTTTCAACCACTTAAACATGAGAAAACCTACCAAAAATAGAATGGCAACATTATGCCGTGATAGCTCAAAGATTTCGAGGCATAAGGCGCAATTAGTTTAGTTCGTTTATCTCATCCGCTGGCAAGTTCACTAATTCGCGTAATTCTTTACCAGGTTTAAAGTGAGGAACGTACTTTGCACTTAACTCTACAGACTCACCCGTTTTAGGGTTGCGGCCAATTCTCGGTGCACGATAATGCAATGAAAAACTACCGAACCCTCTTATCTCTATGCGCTCACCATTTGCTAAAGAATCGGACATATGCTCGAGCATAGCCTTGATTGATTGCTCAACATCCTTCACTGGCAAATGAGATTGCTGATCGATTAGTAGTTCTATCAGCTCAGATTTCGTCATTTCTGTCCTCGCGACTATATATTGATCACCCTGTAAGACTAGCTAAATCTGGAAAGAAAGCAATAAGTTAACGAAGTTTAAGTCGTTATTTACTCATTTTCTTACGTCGAAATAGCGAATATTGATAACTCATGTGCTACATAACTGGCATAGACAATGACTAGCTTTTATAATGTCCCCATATTTAATACATTGGAAGAAACTATAATGAGCTACAGCAAGATCCCAGCAGGCAAAGATACCCCAAACGATATCAACGTAATCATCGAAATTCCTGCTCAAGCAAACCCAGTTAAATACGAAGTGGACAAAGACATGGACGCACTCGTTGTGGATCGCTTCATGACCGCACCTATGTTTTACCCAGCTAACTACGGTTATGTAAACAATACGCTTGCTGATGATGGCGACCCAGTTGATGTATTGGTGATTACACCTTACCCAGTGGTACCAGGTTCTGTCATTCGCTGCCGTCCAGTTGGCGTATTAAACATGTCTGATGAAGCCGGTGTAGACGCAAAGTTGGTTGCCGTACCTCACGAAAAACTCAGCAAAGAATACGGTCATATTCAAGATGTGAACGACATTCCACAACTACTACGTGATCAAATCGAACACTTCTTCGAAAACTACAAAACCCTTGAAAAAGGTAAGTGGGTAAAAGTTGAAGGTTGGGCAAGTGCTGCAGAAGCGAAAAAAGCCCTTGTTGAAGGCGTAGAAGCTTACAACGCGCAATAAAATAGTTTTTGATCAACGCAGTATTTAATCTGCGTTTATTAAAGACATAAAAAAACCGATCCTAGAATCGGTTTTTTTATGTCTGATCACTTCTCACTTTACAGAAAATGTTATTCCATAGAATCTAAGAAACGCTCTGCATCAAGAGCAGCCATACAACCCGTTCCAGCCGAAGTAATAGCTTGACGATAAATATGATCGCTCACATCTCCAGCCGCAAAGACACCAGGAATACTGGTTTGTGTTGCATTGCCTTCAGAACCCGTTTGTACTTTTAGGTAACCATCTTTCATGTCTAGCTGACCTTGGAAGATGTCGGTATTGGGTTTGTGTCCAATCGCCACAAATACACCCGCCACTGCGATGTCTTTCTTTTCGCCTGTTTCATTATTTTTAATACGCAAACCATTCACACCAGAGGCATCCCCTAGTACTTCGTCTAGTTCTGAAAACCATTCGATTTTTACGTTGCCGTTTTTCGCTTTTTCTAGCAGTTTATCCGCTAGGATTTTTTCAGAGCGGAATTTATCACGACGGTGAATGACTGTTACAGTTTTAGCAATGTTAGACAAATACAATGCTTCTTCAACCGCGGTATTACCACCGCCAATGACTGCAACATCTTGATTACGGTAAAAGAAACCATCACAAGTCGCACAGGCGGAAACCCCCTGACCCATATATTTCGTTTCGCTTTCTAAACCTAGGTACTGTGCACTAGCACCAGTAGAAATAATCAAAGCATCGCACGTATAAACGCCACTATCGCCTTCCAAACGGAAGGGACGGTTTTTTAAATCGACTTTATTAACATGATCAAAAATAATTTCTGTTTCAAAACGCTCAGCATGTTTGCGCATACGATCCATCAGTTCTGGACCTTGCACGCCTTGGTCGTCGCCCGGCCAGTTATCAACATCGGTTGTTGTGGTGAGCTGACCACCCATTTGCATGCCGGTAATCATTACAGGGCTAAGGTTAGCTCGTGCTGCATATACGGCGGCTGTGTAACCTGCTGGGCCTGACCCCAAAATCATTAGTTTGGCGTGTTTTACATCGCTCATGTTGTTGCTCCCAAAAATGAATGTACGCCTGACCTTTAATATGCCGGCTAAAATATTGACGCTGATTCTAACGAAAATCTGATGAGATTTTTAGCTAAAAATAGTAATAACTAAAATAGGGACATTCTATGGACTTTCAATTACTACAAACTTGGCATTCAGGATCTTTTGTTAAACCCATTTCTCGCCAGCGCCCTTCAAGACCATCAAACAATTTCAATAAACCGTGATGCACCTTGCCACAACCACTAGCGATTTTAAGCGCTTCTAATGCCTGCAAAACACCGAGACTCCCGACAACTGGCCCAATGATGCCACTTTCGTTACAACTTAACTGACGGTCTGATAGAGAAGGATAAAGACATTCATAACAAGGGCTAGACACTTGATCATAGAGAAAGCTCACCAATTGCCCTTCCCAACGAATTGCAGCTGCACTCACTAAAGGCTTTTTAAGTTTATAGCAGGCACGATTGATGCCCTGTCGAGCAGAAAAATTATCTGTGCAATCCAATATCACATCAGCACCTTCTACCGCTTTCAACAAGGTGTCTCCCGCAAGACGCTGTGCTATTGGTTCGATGATGACAGCGGCGTTTTTCTGCACAATCTGTTCCATTGATGCTGCCACTTTGCCTTGCCCTATATGGCTTTCGTCATACAAGACTTGTCGTGGTAAGTTACTGCTCTCCAATTGATCGCCATCGGCCAAAATCAATTTTCCAGTTCCTGCCGTCGCTAAATAAGTCGCGGCGATATTACCAAGGCCACCCATACCAATAATTAAAATAGTCGCTTGAGATAGGTTCAATTGCCCCTGAATATCAAAATTCGGTAGCAGAAGCTGACGGCTGTATCTATCCAGTTGTGATTCGTTCATTCGTTACCTTGATGTCTTACTTTATTTCGACCCTATTCTGCCTGACGGGTCAATTATTTGCTAAAATCCAATCACCCTTTATCAACGAGTAACCCAATGAAATTCCCAGGCAGACGCAAACTTAAACATTATTTCCCTGTATCTCAACCAAAGCCTGTTTTACCTTCTTCAGAAGTTCGCCCAGATAAAGATACCTACATAGTAGGATTGGATGAAACCATTGTTGATGTGGTTGCCAATGTATCGGACGAACTGTTAGAACGGTTCAATATTCAAAAAGGCCTATCAAACCTTGTCGATGCGAATACCGCCTCGGCAATTTATGAAGAATTAGCCGAGCAGAAATGTATTTCTGCTCATTTCGCTGGCGGCACCATAGGCAACACCATTCATAACTATTCCGTATTAGCAGATGACAAATCTGTACTATTGGGCATTATGTCTGCCAATATCGCCTTAGGATCACCAGCTTATCATTATATTTGCCACACCAGCAGTAAAGTCGATATGAATCACTTACAGGCTGTGCCCGGTGATATTGGTCATGGTATTACCCTAATCACTCCCGATGGCGAACGGACCTTTGCAATAGCACCCGGGGACATGGATGAACTGGATGTTGATCATATCCCCGAAAACATCATCGCTGCTTCGGCGGCCTTAGTCACCTGTGCTTACCCCTTACGCCACCAAGGTAAACCCATTAAACAAGCCATGTTAAAGGCTTTAGAATATGCCCATAACCACCATGTCCCAACGGTTCTCACTTTAGGCACTAAACATCTCGTTGAAGAAAACCGCGACGAGCTGCTCAGCATCATCAAAGCCCATGTCAACATACTTGCCATGAACGAATTGGAAGCAGAAGCCTTAACTGGCCTTGCCGACCCTCTGCAAGCTGCAAATGCCATTCTTGATCATGTGGATGTGGTATTACTCACAGCTGGGCCTGAAGGTTTATACTTGTGCGGACATACAGATGACTCAGTAAAGCGCGAAACCAATACCATTAAATCGGCCAGCCTTACTGACTTCAATCGTTGGGAATTTAGTCGTCCCATGTTGCGTGAAGCCTGTGAAAACCCTATTAAAGTCTTCTCTCATATTGACCCTTATATGGGTGGCCCTGAGAAAATACGTAATACCAATGGCGCTGGCGATGGCGCACTGTCTGCCCTATTACACGACATCTCAGCCAACCATTTTCATAAGGAAGCGATTCCAAGTTCCAGCAAACATAACGCCCCTTTCTTAGCCTATTCGTCTTTTGCGCAAATCTGTAAATATGCCAACCGCGTTAGTTACGAAATTCTTGCTCAAAATGCCTCGCGCCTATCCCGAGGCTTGCCAGAAAAAGAAGACAGCTTAGAAGAGTCCTACTGGGAAAGGTAAGCAGCCACTTATTTTAGACATAAAAAAACCATGCTTCTGCGCATGGTTTTTTTTGATTTCGTATAAAAACCTAGGTCATTGCTTCTATGCCAAGCGCTTCATTACGCTCAAACATGCGATCCAATTCAAGCAAGATAACCAACTCTTCTTCTTTTTGATAGACACCTTGAATAAACATCAAAGCTTCATCATTACCAACACTCGGACTCTTTTCGATTTCGCCTTGATATAGGTAGAAAACTTCTTTAACAGCGTCTACTAACAAACCAATTTGCTCACCATCATGTTCAATAATAATGATGCGAGTATCATCGGAAATCGTACATTCAGGTAGGCTAAAACGAACTCGTGTATCGACAACTGTCACGACATTACCACGAAGATTGACTATCCCCAGCACATAAGAAGGTGCTCCGGGTACTGGCGCAATTTCGCTATAACGCAGCACTTCTTTAATCTGCATGACGTTAATGCCGTAAGTTTCGTCAATCAGTTTAAACGTAAGGTACTGTAACAATTCACCTTTTTTGCCTTCAGCAACGCCTGTACCTGTTCCGGCTTCATTTATAGGTGCTAATTCTGACATGGCTCACATCCATATTTGGTTCAATAATTAGGTAATGTAAAGCTCATCACCGATTATGTCCAGCTTAGATACATCGGGATGAGTTTACGAGCAAACTTAAGTAACAATTAGTTGTCTTGTTGTATACCAACTATAGTCCAGTTACTGTTTGCCTCGGACATATTTTTTTCCAAATGCCAAATTTCATTGGTATCTGAGGTTTGATCCCCTTCCTTGATCCAACCAGAAAACTGCAAAGAAATTGAAGCGGTAGAGCCAATGATCTCACCACGAACCAATTCAACCATAAGAGAAATCACTTCAGTACGAGGTTTGTTTTCACCCTGTTTAGTACGCTCTTCAATTAACAAGTTGTAGAGTTCAGGGCTTACGTAATCAAGAATGGAATCAAAATCATTGTCGTCCCATGCTTTTTGCAAAGCGATATAATGATTTTTAGCTTCCGCTACAAAGGCTTGTTCATTAAAACCCGGTGGTAATTGAATCTCAGGTTGTCCACCAAAACCGCCGCCTAAAGACTGAAAACCATCCGTTGAAGACGTTGGCGCTTCACGATACATAGCACCTGCAGCTTGAGCTTGTGCGGCTTGGCGTCTCGGCGCAATAAAGAACTTATAAATCAGGAAGCCAATCAAAGCGAATAAAAGAATATCGCCAAAAGAAATACCGCTAAAAGCACCGCTGCCCATCAAAGAGGCAAATAAACCACCAACCAGTAACCCTCCCAGCAAACCGCCACCTAAACCACCTAGAAAACCCCCTTTCTTAGTCGTCGAGCTAGTTGCAGCCGAATTAGTCGCTTTATTTGTCGTTGATGATGTCGCACTTTTAGGCTTAGTAAAAGAAAAGCTTTTACCGAAGCTTTTTCCGCCACCAAATTTTTTTGCTTCAACATTAGCGCTATAACCACCAGCGCCTATCGCTAATACAAACGCCATTAACATAGCATACACAGTTGTTTTCACAGGTTTTCTCCGTTATTTAAAATTCACTAGGCCTACAGCATTACGTAAGTCTGCAATGAGTCCTCGCGCACGGGCTCTGGCTTTTTCAGCTCCCGCTTGCAATATTTCTTCTACATGCGCAGGGTTTGCCATTAACTCCAGATACTTTTCACGAGATTCACTTAGTTGACCGTTAACTAAAGCAAAAAGTTCCTTCTTCGCATCGCCCCACCCAATACCTTGTGCAAATTTATTGCGCATTTCAGCGGTTTGCTCTGGCGTGGCGAAAGCTTTATAAATATCAAACACGCTGGAATCATTAGGGTCTTTCACTTCACCCGGTTCCAACAAGTTGGTTTTGATTTTATTAATGCCTTTTTGAAGCTTTTTCTCGGTATCAAATAAAGGAATGGTATTGTTGTAGCTCTTACTCATTTTACGGCCATCTAGACCTTTGAGTATGGAACCTTCTTCGCCCACAATAGCCTCTGGCAATACAAAATGCTCGCCGTATAAATGATTAAAACGGCCAGCGATATCACGGGCCATTTCTATATGTTGAATTTGATCGCGACCAACAGGCACCTTGTGAGCATTAAAGGCCAGAATGTCAGCCGCCATTAAAACTGGGTAGCAAAATAACCCCATGGTAATACCAAAATCTGGGTCTTGTTCATTGGCTAGGTTTTCATCCACCGCGCCTTTGTAAGCGTGAGCACGGTTCATTAAACCTTTTGCTGTAACGCAGGTTAATAACCAATTTAACTCAGCAATTTCTGGAATATCAGACTGACGGTAAAATGTCGCTTTATCCGTATCTAAACCGCACGCCAGCCATGTGGCTGCAATTTCTAACCGAGATTGCTTCATTCGTTCCGCGTCTTGGGATTTGATTAAGGCATGGTAATCAGCAAGGAAGAAATAAGCGTCTGTGTTGTCTTCTCGGCTTGCTTCTATAGCAGGACGAATAGCACCAACATAATTACCTAAATGGGGCGTGCCTGAGGTGGTAACACCGGTTAAAACGATTTGTTTTGCCATTACTTTTACTCTTTCCTGCTCAGTATAATGTCATTCTTTTAATGTTCTACGTTCTTTCAACTCTCTAAAATAAGCCCTTACCCTATCATAAATAAACCATGGCAAGAATCGTCTGACGCTCTTATTTATGCTGATGTTTTATAAGCTTTTTTAAACCTTGTTGGTTAATGGAGTCGAATACCTCAATATCAAGCATTTAGACCATTTAAACCCTCCGTCAATCAGTCCACAACGCACTAACCAACCCTGAAGATCGCTGAATACGACTTTGGGCCGCCGCTTTAACCAAATTTTCAGAACCCCATAAGGTAAAGTCTTTTCTCGCTCTGGTAATACCTGTGTAAATGAGCTCTCTGGTTAATACCGGCGATGGCGTCATTGGCAACAACAAAGCCACACGTTCAAATTCCGAACCTTGGGATTTATGTACCGTCATGGCAAACACCACTTCAAACTCGCTCAAACGACTGGGTAATAGTCCGATAAAACTGCCATCTGCTTGCATGAACCAAACTCGAAGACGCTGAGTGTCGTCAGGCATACACAAACCAATGTCGCCATTAAACAAACCTAAGCTTGCGTCGTTTCTTGTTAGCATCACGGCTTTACCCGAATACCAAACATGTGGATCCTTCACTTGGCCTCGCTGATAAAAATACTGCTCAAGATGTGCATTCACCTGCTCGACCCCAAACTCCCCTTGACGAACCGCCGTAAGAATTTGATAGCGAGAAAACACAGCATATAGCTCGTTAATATCCACTTTTTGACGCACTGCTTGCCAATAATCGTCATAGCCTTTTGCCAAGGTGGCAATGTCCGCTTTGCCTTGACTTCCATCTGGCTGTTGCCAATGCACATCACCGTAACCTGATCTTAGACAGGTCAAAACAGCTTTTGCATCGCCCTTATTCATGGCTTTCGCCAAATGCCCTATGCCACTGTTTTCATCAAAGCGATAACTAGTACGCAACAGGGTTAAGGCTCGGCTAATCAATGGCGCAGAAGGGTTAGCAAATTGTGAGATATTGTCTCCTGTCACCTGTGACAACCGATCCGCCCAATCCGGTTGAAAATACGAGTTTTCAATGCCGTACGACAAATCCCCCAACACACTGCCAGCTTCCACCGAAGCCAGCTGATCTTTATCTCCCAATAAAATTAAACGTGCGTGGGGCGGCAAGGCATCAATCAACTTCGCCATCATGGGTAAATCTACCATGGAGACTTCATCCACCAGCAAAACATCTAAATGCAAGGGATTGGCTTTGTTGTGCTTAAAACGACTACGACCAAAGTCACTGCCTAACAATCGATGTAAAGTACTGGCTTGTTCAGGAATCGCCTGTTTAACCTCATCACTCAAGGGCAAGTTTCCCTTGGCCTTTGCAATGGATTCTGTCAATCGAGCAGCGGCTTTGCCTGTGGGCGCGGCCAACTCAATACGCAAGGGTTTACGTGCAAAAGAAGGGTCTTGTGGAAAAGATTGTGCCACCAGCAAGGCCAATAACTTAGTGACTGTGGTGGTTTTTCCCGTTCCCGGACCACCGCTAATAATAGAAAATGGTAAGCTCGCGGCGTTTGCCACAGCGACTTTTTGCCAATCGACTGAATCCGTTTTAGCGGGGAAAAGTTGACGAATGAGACCAGCATCAGGCTCAAAGGGATCGGCTTTAAATTGGGCCTGTAAATACTGCAATACTTGTTGTTCATATTGATAATAACGGTACAAATACAAACGCGTTCCAGATAACACCAAAGGACGTTCCGACAGAGCGCTGGTCGATGTAACCAAAGCGCTTTTACTCAGTGTTTTACACCAGTCTTGAACGCTACCCACACCACATTCTGTCAAGTAACCTCGCAATGCATCCAACTCAATACCTTCTGGGGGCGATTGCCACAACACCGCCAGATCTATGCAAATGTGCCCCGCGCCAAGATATGCACTGCATAAAGCGCCCGCCATTAATAAAGCAGGATTGTCTTCTTTAGCATGGTCGGCAAGCTGTTCGACCCATTGACGGTCAATCGCTCGTAATACACCTTTAGACTGTAAAACGGACAAGTTCACTAACTCAGCATCCTGAGCTGGAACCATTGCCAACAAATCCAGCTGATTAGAAGAGTCCATATTGCACCGCCTCATCATCCTTTCGTGCTTCACCACTGAACAACGCATCTAAAGCCTTCACATGAGCCAGGCTCAAACGAGTATTAAACACGCCAGTGGCTTGTCCGGGCTTCATCCCCCGTAAGAACAAATACACCACGCCCCCCACATGCTTTTCATAATCGTAATCTGACAAGCGCTGTTTGAGTAACCTATGCAATGCCAAGGTATACAACTGATATTGCAAATCGTATCTGTGATCCGCGATGGCATGAACTAGCTTATCGGCTTCGTAGTCTACAAATTCATTCCCCAAATAATTCGACTTATAATCCAGTACGTAATACCGACCTTGCCATTCAAACAGCAAATCAATAAAACCTTTCAGCATACCTTTCAGTGGTCGGTCTTGAATCATAGGTGCGACGCGAGATACGTCATCGTGTTCGCGAGCGATACGATCCAACTGCAACGCATTCATGCCGTCTACCGGAATAAAGAACTCCATTTCTTTACGACAAGCCGAATCCGACAGCGCCCCAAGACTCATACCATCAAGCAGTTCGGTGTTCACCATATCGGGTAACCAATCACTCAGCACCTCTTGCCATTCAGCAAAGCCCTGCCGCTCGTAATAGTCAGCCATCAATGTATGATGACTGGTTTTCAGTAAATCTTTAAAGGTCGGCTTAGCCGTCACAGCATGTAACGCCTTCCCTTCCAACGTGTCATGTAAAAAGGTGCCCGGTTTTGCGCCTTTGGGGAAGGTGAAGCGGTTCTGCTGAGGCTCGACTTCTTGTTCGGGAAGACGCTCCTCCTGTGCATCCTCCGATACCAGTGTCATTTCGTCCAAGCCGGGTAAACTTTGGTCTTGATGCTCTTTGTCTTCCACCACTAAAGACGAATAACTGCCCACCCACCAATCTCGCTCTACTCGCCCAAGGAATTCACGGGCAGTCAATTCGCCCCGTTCTGTTTGCAGCATTTGAAAGCGTGGTAAGTCAGGCATTTCGTCTGGTAAATCGAACAAAACCATTTGATGTGACTGATAACGATCACATAGTCGCGTAAGGCTCGGATACAAGGCACCGGCGTCCAAACTGTCTCCTTCACTAACCAAGGCCCCCACGCCACTAAGGTGGACATCTAGCACAGCGTCTTTGGCCTTACTGGCTTTTTTGCCCACTTCCATGCAGCCAATAAAGCAAGCCTCTTTAGAGCGAGTTAGTGCCACATAGGCCAAACGAATTTCGGCGGCATACAACTCTTCTTTATGTTGTTCTGTTTGCATTTCATCTGGGTCGATGGCGATCCACAATTGCTGTTGATCATCATGATAAAGGGCGGATTTCTCTTGGTCTCGGTATGGCGTCAAGGCAAACGGCAAATAGACTATCGGATATTCCAGCCCTTTACTCTTATGAATGGTGACAATACGAACCAATTCGGCATCCGTTTCAAGACGAATCTTTTGATCGTCGCTGTTGCCATTCGGGCCTTGGATCGACAAACGCAAATAACGTAATACCCCTTCTTTGGAATCTAATTCTAAGGATTTTTGTTGTAGCTTTTCCGTAAGATGCAGGAAGTCGGTTAAACGTCTCTCACCACCCACATGACGCAATATATTCGGCGCTAAATCCACGTTTTGCATAAATTCACGCAGCATGGGCAACAGGCCTTGTTGATCCCAAATGATCAAGTAGTTTTGGAACGCCTGCACCCATTTTTCGTACACCACATCGTCGTGATTTAAGGTGTCTAGTTCTTCAAGGGACCAATCAACCAAGCTGGTAGCCAATGCCGAACGCAGCTTGGTTTCCTGACCATTGGACAAGATTGCGGTCAGCACGATAAGTAACTCTCTCGCTTCCACCGTTTCGAACACCGACCCCTTGTCGCTCAAATAGACACTGGCAATACCACGTTTTCTTAAAGACTCTTTTAACGCATTAGCTTGGCTAAAATTGGTAACCAGTAAAGCCACGTCTTTTGGCCGTACGCCATTAGCACCAATCAAGGCTTGCCCTTGCTGACCTTCTAACAACAACTCATGCAAATGGGCGGCGCAGGACTTTGCCATCTGGTTACGATAGTCTTTGGCCGAAACAGGTTCATCGCTTTTCAGATACAAAAACTGCAACGCGGCTTGAACTTGCCCTTGTCGAGAAAAGCCCCCAGCTATGCCGCGATCTTGTACTTCAACAAAAGGAATCCCCTCCACACGAAAAGGTTTGTCCTGAGTTAGAAAAAGCCCATTAACCGACTGAATCATGGCTGCAGACGAACGGTAATTGGTCGCCAAAGAGTACACACTGTCCACTTGTTTCTTCGCCGATAAATAGGTGTAAATATCCGCGCCACGGAAGGCATAAATCGCCTGTTTCGGATCGCCAATCATGATCAGACCCAAGGCGTTTTGATCTGGTTTTGCTGACTCATAGACATTTGAAAAAATACGATATTGCACCGCGTCCGTGTCTTGGAACTCATCAATCAAGGCAATCGGGTAAAGATGGCGAATGCGCTCGGCCAATTTGCCTGCCTCGTCTTGCGCCAAGGCCACATCTAAAGACGTTAGTAAGTCGGTAAAGGTCAGCGACTGAGTGCTAGATTTCCAGCGCGTCATGCGCTCTTGCACTTGCTGCCAAAGCTGCACCAACAACACAGCTTTTAATCGACCCGCATCGGGAAAGCTTTCGCGTAAACCTTGCACCGCACTGAAAAAAGCATGAGCAGGCAACTCGCCCCCCTTGCTGATTCGGCTGACGTGTTCATTGGCATCAAATTTTTCTAGACTCTTATCCAATTCAAAGCGGGATGACTTCGCCCATTGGGTCATCGCTTGAATGTCTTTTGATGGGTCTTTACGCCAGAATGTGCGTTTAATGCCGCTGTTTTCTAGGGCATCAATAATATCTTGAGATTGCGCCAGCCAGATGGCCTTTACTTCTGTGATGGCGCTTTGCGCCTGAACTAAGGCGTTTTCCCAGTCGTAGTCCGACACCGCCATTTTTGCGTCTGGTTGATTATTTAGTAAATACAGGTCTTTCAATAAGGCATTGGGATTTGACCAGAGAGGTTTAATTAACGCGGCCTTAATATCATCCAGCGGATAAAACACACTGCGCCATACATCTTTCACCGCCATAGACAAAGGCACTTGCTCGTCGGTTTCGATGGTTTGCTGAAACAGCATACGACTTTCAAAGGCATTCTGACTCAACATCCGCTGGCAAAAACCATGAATGGTAAACACCGCCGCTTCGTCCATTTGCTTCTCTGCATAGAGCAACTTTTCCACGCCGTCGGCACACTGAATGTCTGACATTTGAGCCAGCCAATCGGCCAAGAAAGCATCGTCGCTTTTCCCTAGCATTAAGGCTTTTCTTGCGGCACGAATACGCCCACGAATACGGGCTTTCAATTCCGCCGTAGCCGCTTCGGTAAAGGTCACCACAAGAATCTGATCGACCGTTAACGCTTTCTCTAGGTCACCTTCTCTATCAGTGGGAACCAGTAAGCGCAAATACAAATTAGCAATAGTGTAGGTTTTACCAGTACCGGCACTGGCCTCAATCAAACGTTTACCGAACAATGGAAAAGTCAGCGCGTCTAATAAGGTCGGCTCTTGTGAAAGTAGGCTTGCTTCGCTCATTCTAAGACCTCTAAATGACGGTGCATCGGCAGCCAAACTTGTTCGCATAAGCGAACAAAAGTGTCTTTATGGTCAGCCAAATCAGGGAAGTAACGCTGCCAATAGGCGTCATCTACTTCACTTTTGGTAAAAGCACTGCTGTTGTCTTGATAAGTTTTCAGCGCCTGAGCCCAAGCAAGATCACCATCTTCTGAGGTTTTGCTGGAACAATAACTTTTACACCATGCATCGGCACTTTTCGCTGGCAAGGCAATCGGTTCACACAAACCAGATTGCAACAGGTGAAGCATGATTAATAAATGTTCTTTAGCCTCTTCTGGAGATAGGATAATAAAGCCGTGCTGGAGTAACTTTCCTGTTTTAGTGAGATTAATAAAGTGATGCTGTTTTGGCGTACCTTGTGCGCACAAAGCCAAATGCTCGATCCAAGCCTGCATTTTTTGATGGGCCGACAAATCCCCAATGCGATAAGACAAACGCGTGGTGGCGGTCGGCAAATCCAACCAAGCCTGTAGCACGACTTGCCCAAGAAAGACATTCACTTCTAACGGATCAAAACTCTCTAAAGCATAACCCTGCAACACATTAAGCAATTGTCTGCACTGGCCGCGGCTTTGCTCCAAAGACAAACGTCCAAACGCCCCATAAGGCAAAGCCCCCATTAAAGACAATCGTTCAATGAACTCAGGCTCCCTATCGTTCAGCATGGCTTGCAGCAGTTCTTCCCGAAGTTGGTAACCCGCCAAGCCATCCAAAGCAAATGGCTCGTCTTCTAATTCCTCTTCTTCTTGTAAAGTGAGATAGGCCTTTAAACGACGCTGGGTAAAATACCGCGTCGGATGACCGATAAATCGAGAAAGCTCTCCCAAGGCCAAATCGACTTGGCTTTGGCCTAGGTCCGTCAGCCTCGCGAACTCAATCTCTTTATCCACCTGAACACTCATTAATGCTGGCAACCAGTGTTCATTAAAACTATAAAATAACTGACTCGCCCCCTTACTATTTAAATCATAATAACTGGCGTTAAAAGGTTGCAGCGGATGTTCGACCACCAACTTTTTCAACAGCGATTTTTGCGCGTCATCCGGCGGTAATGTCTGATCCCCTTCGTACACACAACTTTGACCTATGTATTCAAGCAATTCACTCACCAAAATGGATGGATTTTTGTCACTGTTATCCTGAATACTGCGACCAACGTAGCTGATGTAAAAACAATCCCGTGCTGACATTAAAGCTTCGAGGAAAAGGTACTTATCGTCTTCTCGGCGACTACGGTCACCACTACGATATTGCCCGACCATCAAATCGAACCCCATAGGTGCAACACTTCGGGGGTAATCACCTTCATTTAGGCCCAGTACACAAATGACTTTAAAGGGCACAGAGCGCATTGGCATAAGGGTACAGAAGTTGACTCGACCCGCAAGAAAACGCTGCCCACCTTGAGACTCTTGCAACATAGGCGAGAGTAATTGACGAATCACCTGTTGATCTAACAAGTCATCAAAATGCGCCTGCTGCCACTGCAAGGTCAAAGCATCTAACTGGCTACTCAACAGCGTCGGAAAAGCATCATCCTCTTCCACCGAGAAAAATTGCTCGGACAAATAGTAAAGTGTCGTCACCCATTCTTTTGGTGTTAATGGCTGCCTAAGTTTTGACTGGGCTTCGTTAATCGCCGCTAGAAACTCAGCAAGCTTTCCCGCCACCGCCGCTTCTAAGCCTTCCACGTCTCCATAACTTAGAGTGTCTTGCCAAATATGATCATGCCCCATGGCATAACCAAGCAACATACGGCGCACACCATTCAGCCAAGTATGCGATTCTTGTACCGGTAAATCATGTTGTTCGGCGGTTTGTCCATCTAACCCCCAACGGATTCCGGCTTCCGCCGACCACTGGCGAATACGCTCTAGTTCCTGTGGCGTTAATTCGAAACGTGCCAATACCGCTGGCACTTCCAGTACACTAATCAGCTCCGACAAGGTAAAACGACTTTCCCCTAAGCCAAGCAGATACAAATAGGCATCAACGATTGGATTCTCCATACCGCCCGATTGGTCAATTAAGGCAAAAGGTATGTGCTTCTTACCTTGTGCATGAGCATGGCCAAAGACGGCCTTCACAAAAGGACTGTAAGCATTCACGTCCGGCAACATGATGATCACATCTTTCGGGGTAAGTTCTGGATTGGCCTCGAACATGTCTAATAGTTGATCATGCAAAACTTCTACTTCACGCAGTGGGCTGTGGCACAAATGCACCCTAACAGTGTTATCACGCGTAGATATACGGTGTCGATACTCTGCGTTATTTACTGTCAAATCACGCTCTTCAGTTGAACCATGATTCTCTAGCGTGAACACATCTTGCTGTACCCACTTCAATAGTCCCTTGCTTTCAACAGACACCTCATCAAAAGCTAAGTAGTCTTCAAAAACTTCCACTTCACCATCGGCCATTTCTTGAAGCTGGGCAATGTAGTCTCGGCCCAATCGCCCCCAACTGGCTAACAATGGGTTTGCATCAAGGTGCAAGGTGTCGGTGCCTAATCCCGGTTTAAGATTATTTCGTTTTATCTCTCGACCAAGGTAATGCTTGTCCACCACGTCACCCCAATAGAAGCGACACGGGTTTTGCAAAAACAAATGAATATCAATCCAGCCAGCAGCAGCCAAAACCCGTAAGGATTCAAGGGTATTCGGCGGTAAGGAAGAAACACCAAAAATAAAAATGCGGTCTGGAATGCCTGCTGGTTTTACAGAAGAGGTCGAGGCCTCTTTGAGTGCTTCAATCAAGTTACCACGATGGTATAAAGAGACCCCACGCTCACTGACATCAGCAACCAAGTCTCGCCATAGAATCGCCTGCCAAGGCTGTTGCTCAAACAAGAGATCAAGTGCTTTGTCGTCGGTTGCTCCTGACTCCCATTGTTTGATCCAGTCTGGGCGATATACCAAATATTGGTCATAAATATCGGCAATACTACTGCATAACTGAAAACGCCTAACTTGTGTATCGTCGTCTTCTAAGTACCAACTTAGGGCTTGAAATTCCTCGTCTTGTAAACGGAAATCCAAAAGACGCATCAAACGCCATACTAGAAAAGGTTTATTGAATTCACTCTGGGCTGGAATGTCATCGAGGGCTTGAGTAAAAGTGTTCCAAACAAAGGTAGAAGGCAAGGGAAAAGCCAAACCTGCGGCAATCGAATGAGACTGCGCCAAGAACATCTTCAACCACTGTGCCATACCTGGGTTCTGTACCAAGATATGTTCATCATCAAACGGATTTTTAGGTGGCGAAACAGCAAGAATTTTAGCAAGCAACACAGCTAAATCTTCCAGTCGGTTCCCTGTGTAAAGCTGAAACATGCACGCACCCTGTTGTTAAAAGCGTAGAAAGAGCCAGAAAGAAATAACGAAAGGGTAAGACTAACCTTGGATGCTAAAAAAAAGAAGAAAGGATTGTTTTTTGTCTCTTGAAAGCGACCTGGTGGAGCTATGCGGGATCGAACCGCAGACCTCTTGCATGCCATGCAAGCGCTCTCCCAGCTGAGCTATAGCCCCACAAAACGCTGAAAAACGTCAGTGGACAAGATTTGTCCTGGGATGATTCTTTATTACTGTGCTGTTTAGACTTGGTGGAGCTATGCGGGATCGAACCGCAGACCTCTTGCATGCCATGCAAGCGCTCTCCCAGCTGAGCTATAGCCCCGTAAAACAGCGAAGGATTCTATTGTTGCTTCGACATTCTGTCAACCCTTTCATTCCTTACCTTAGCGACTATACTGAATCAAGTTATGCTCTCATTCCCTATTGGATGAAAGTTATACTACAATGTCGTTCTTGCGCTTTTAATTTTAAGAGAAAAACATGGATGAATTCCCAACAACCCTAGATGACCTGATGATGGCACAACAGCCCATCTTCAACAAAACCAAAGAACTGTTTGGCTATGAACTTCTATTCCGTGGAAAAAACCCTCTAAATGCTGACATTATTAATGGTGACGAGGCGACTAGCCAAGTACTGGTCAATCTATGCATTGGTATTACCAAACTTGAATCGCAAGTAAAAAAACCCTTTTTTATTAATATGACAACGGAGCTTCTGTTATCTGAGGCCTTCTTTCCTATTGCTCCTGACACCATGTATATTGAAATATTGGAAGGCCAGCATATAACTGCAGAATTCATCTCTGCCATACAAAAATGGCGGGATCTAGGCTATCGATTTGTCCTAGACGATTATCAATTCAGTGCTGCTTACAGGCCACTACTTCCTTGGATATCTATCGTTAAAATAGATGTACTGGCTACTCCACCTAATGACTATTTCAAAGAAATTGCTGAACTCAAAATGTTAGGGCTAACTCTTGTTGCCGAAAAAGTCGAAGATTTGGCCATGTTTGAATTATGTAACAAGCTAGGTTTTGATCTTTTTCAAGGCTATTTTTTGCAACGTCCTGAAATCATAAAAGGCAAAAAAATAGACTCTAATACCATGGGCGCCATTGCCCTAGTCAATGCCTTACAAGATGAAAACATTACCATTGAAATAATCAGTGAACTGGTTGCTCAAAACCCCAAGCTTACCTTCCAACTTCTACGGGTATTAAAAAGCCCTATTTGTGGCATATCCAAAAAAGCCGCCTCAATTAAAGATGCCATTGTTTTTCTCGGGTTAGAACAATTAAAAAAATGGGCGTTACTCATTACACTCACCTCGTCATCAAACCAGCCTGAGGCACTTTTAAAAATAGTATTAACACGCTCTCGCTGCTGCCAATTAATTGCTAAAAGCAGAAACCCAGAGCTCGCTGACTCAGCCTTTATGACAGGCCTAATGTCAGGTATCAACACTGTATTTAATGTCGAGCAGTCCGTCATTTTAAAGCAGATATCGTTAACAGAAGAAGTACTGGATGCGATATTGAACCAGTCAGGAGAACTAGGCTCTTACCTAGCACAAACTTTAAGCTGTGAGGAACAAGATTGGGAAACGCTTCAAACAATAAGCCCAGAAGATAGAACCAGCCTTAATCGTGCCTTTCTTGAAGCCATGCTTTGGGGAGAGGATATTTTACAGACATTATCCTAAACTTTATCATTTATTTAGCGCTAAACGATTGACAGTATTATAAAAAACCATAAAATACCCACACCTTTTTCAAGGCCAGTGTGGTGGAATTGGTAGACACGACGGATTCAAAATCCGTTGCCTTCGGGTGTGGCGGTTCGAGTCCGCCTACTGGTACCAACATAAAAAAAGCGATTGTCTTGGCAATCGCTTTTTTTATGTTTTTTTATCTATAGGTCGTGATTTACTTCAAACAAGTTTTCTAACACATAGTCTGGTAAATCTGCTTCATTAGGAACTGGCTTTGATGCGCCATTTTCATCAATAGCAACAAATTTAAACAACCCTTCCGTTACCTTTTCACGCTGACCAATACGGTCACGCCTTACCCAAGCTTCCACATGAATGTTCATAGAAGTACGGCCAACGGAATCAACATGGGTATAAACCCCCAAAATATCACCCACTTTCACGGCTTTAATAAAGCTCATACCATTTAGCGCTACCGTCACCACTCTGGACTGTGCCCTTTGCCCAGCACAAATGCCCGCTGCAATATCCATTTGAGAAACCACCCAACCACCAAAAATGTCTCCTGCAGGGTTGGTATCTCCAGGCATAGCCACGGTTCTTGTCGTCAAACGACCTTTTGCTTTATCTTGTTGCTTTGACATAACACCCTCTCAAGCTGTGTGTTTCTTTAAACAAGAATAGCACAGAGCCAGAAAAGACCTATTCAGAATATTTAGAAGCCATGGAAAACTGCAAAAAACACATTTTAAGCACTATGAAATCAAGTCACCTGATCACAAAGCATCAGCGATGGAAAAAGCGAAAACTCATAGAAAAAAAACAGAAAAAAACTACCATGTAGAATCACCAATAAATATAACGTAACCATAAAAACTATTTTATTAGTGCCCATATTAAGCTCAAAAGCAGCAAGCTAAAGAGACATTGGGAAGAGTTGTCTACTGACATTTCATGAAAAATTTAGCCGTATTTAGGAAGAAAACAGAAAACGATAGGAAGGAGTTTTAAAGGCATCAAAGGAGAAAAATCAGTACCGAACTCACTTAATACAGTAGGTTCGGTACTCTAACAGAAGTGAGACATAATCAAACGAGACCCGTTGCAATAACGGTGCAGCGATATCCGCCACCCCTATCGCCCCTTGCCGTGACTTTGTCTATAGACCAATCGCCCGCCATTTCAGGCGGAAACGTATCATTTAAAGTGAGAACGCCTTCCGCTACTAATTTAGGGCTTCCCGGCAAGTCTAGACTAACGCGGCTGGCCTCTCGCTGTAACCGCATCAATTCATCTTTACAAGCTTGTGTGGCGCTCGCTTGGCTCTCATAGGTTTGGCGCAATTTTTTAAAGGGTTCGGTACCGACTTCAACGATATTCTCTTCGCCCTTATTGCTGTCCAACCAATTGGCTTTTATACCACTAGACACACGGCGACTCGGCTTATCCAATTGACAGTTAGTAAACTGGCTAACGCCGCTCGGTGTATTTTTACTTGGCACCCCAACAATCACAGTAGGAATCATCTTACCTGTTACCGTATTCGTTTTGCCTCGCTTAGCAAGCACATAAACATCGTTAACGGGTTTAGCAATAGCATCGCGCTCTTTCGTTATACGAGTCAAAAAAGCGCTGTCTGTTTCGTCTATTTGGTCTATGTGCTCAATAAAAACACCTTCAAATTCATCCGCCACTCTAGGGCTAAAACCGTGAGCACTGACAATTTGACGAAACACATCCGCAAGACTGATTTGCTCAAAACTACGGGTTCTACGCTCCTTGAAACCTGTCGTATCTTCTGTTTGAAAAGGTGCTGCGGTCGCCACAATAGTCACGCTAGGTGGGAATAAAACAGGAATAATCCGTGTAATAGTAAACTGACCTTTATCGACTAAAATATCGTCATAGCCCTCTGCCCACGTCAGCACAGCACCTTCTTTTGGCAATCCACTTTGGCCTGACGTATCCACATGAAGTGTTAATTGATCACTCTGAACACCAGAAGAATCTATTCGCTCCCAAGCGGTTAAGCGAGCATTGATAATGTCCTCTCCTGCACCGCCCACTCGGACCTGAGGCTTGTATCCTAATCCCATATATTCACCACTCTTTCAGGCGCTTTGGCTGGCATCTCAGGCAAGGTGATCGTGATACCAGCTGGCAGCACAGGGCCATACTTTTCCAAACCGGGATTAAGTGCAAACAAGACTTCTTCTGCTTCATCATCCGTTCGATTTAAACCCATCCATAAAATAATAGAGATAGTATCGCCCTCTCGACTACGCAGCGTTTTCATTAACATACTCCTCTAGCTCTAGGGTGAAGCTGAGCACTAAAGCCGTGCCATCGTCGATGATTTTGTCCTGCTTTTCCTGCAAGCGCTTGATCACCCAGCGCCCCAAGGTATTGCCATAACCATCCGTCAAGCCCACAGGTTCACGCTGATTCTGCAAAAACCTTAACATGCTGAGATTCGTCATGCCCTTGGCCTGAAACCAGGTTCCTGTGATGGTTATGTTTTCCAACTGTTGACCGGTATTTTTACTCATCGGCTTTTGACCATAACGAGCCACCGTCGACCAACCGCCATCACTGGTACGCTGTAACCCCTCGTATGGGGTACCTTCACTAAGGGAAAAGACGAACTCACCGTCTCCATAATTTAGACACATCATTTTAGGCATGCGCACTCCTTTTCAGTATTAAATGTTAGAAATGAAAAAGCTCATCGATTGATGAGCTTTTATGGCTGCCACTTGACAATCAGCTAACACGGTAATTTTTTATGCCTATGAACTTCGATTATCCGACAAGCTGGCATCGGCTCGTGTCGCAACATCCATGTTGGGCATGATTCCCTGAGCAAACTCTGCTTTTAAGCGTTCAATCACCTGATTGCTCACGTCTTGGTCATAAGCAGGATTACCCGTTGGCGTTAGATTAATAATAGGCGCAAAGTGAATCGCCTTGTTGCCTTCTTGAAGCTGCTTAGTTTGATGACTCACGGCGTCTGGAACCGGCTGGTCGGTTTTATCCTCACTGAACCAGCCACCCACTTTACTGCCAGCCCATTCCCCTATTGAGCTGCCGCCCATACCACCAACCACAGAACCAATCAGTCCACCAACCGCGGTACCAATAATAGGTACAACTGAACCAATCGCCGCGCCTGCTAAGGCACCTGCAGCAGCGCCCCCCATTCCACCCGCTACGTTGCCCGCTGTCGCGCCTATTTCTTTGCTGTCTCCCGTTGCAATCGCCGAAGCTAACTCTGGAACTTGCATCACCGCATTAAGCGGCCTAAACAGCTTACCGGCACCAGAACCCAAGGTTTTCATCAAACCTTTGATTCGATTAAAGCCTGTTGCTTTGCCGGCAGCAGGAAGGCTTGTTTTGACTGTTTTAGCACTGTATTTATCGGAAGTTTGGTAACCCGCATTAGGCAGGCGATTAGTGGTATTACGATTATAGGATCTGCCTTTTTCACCTCGTTTTTTGCCACCTCTCCTTCCTCTACCAGCGGCAGAACCCATGTTAGAAGAACGAATGGTTCGATTCAGTCGATCAATGGAGCGAACTGCCCTTTTTATCGTTCGATCCATACTCTTCTTGGCATTAGGTGTTTTTGAGCTGTTTGGCGAACTTTCTTCATTCGGTTTAAAAACGCCAAGCACACTGCCAACGCTTTCTTTTATCTGTTTGACAGCCCCTACGCCTTTTTCGATCTCTTGAAAAACACCAGCCGCTTCTGTTAAGCCTGTTGCAATTGTGGACACAGCGCCAGAAACAGGCGCTGTTTTCACCTCTGATGTCACTGACGACCCACCTGTACTTTTAATAAAGGACGATTGAGCTGCGCTTGTTTGAGGTAGGGCAAGCTTAGTTTCCCCCTTGCTTTCGCTGGTTTCTTTGCCACTAAATCTGGCATATACATCCGCGCCGAAATCAATAAGATCCATTCCCGATTGGATAGCTTCTAGCAATTCCCCAACCTTTCCTAGACTTGGGCTGCCCGCTGTCTGTGGTCTAGTAGATTGCTGTTGCTTACTTGATTCCGCTTTATTCTGTCTCTTAGGGCCAGAGTTTTGCTTCGTTTCCTTAGATTTTTGTCTATCCGAATTCTTCATTGAGCCAGATGACTTTTCTTTATCGAATGTAAAACTATCCAACAGGTTTCCAATACCTTTTTTGACCTCTTTAAAGGCACCTGCACCCTGCTTAACCTCTTCAACCACATCGACCACTTCATTCAAGCCCTCAGCAAGCTTGGTGCTCGCGTCGGTGAAACGGGTCACCTCGGCCATCGCCGACGATAAGGATGGGAAAATAGATTGCAAAACCGGCAAACGCTCGCCACTGGTTGCAGTGGACGCTATCGTTGGATTGATAACGCTATTTGCAGGAGCATTCGCCAAATGGCGCTCACCTGCCGTTTCCTTGCTTAATGGAATTTTTTTCAGTTTCGTGGCTTGCTGCTGAAAAGCCTCTGTTGTTTGATGAATTTTCTGGGTTAGGTTTTCCATCGCCTTGGCGCACTTTTCAGCAGACGACGCCAAGGCAATAGGGTATATGCTATCGACCATAATGTACCTCTATGTAATGATGTAAACGGCGCATGGCGTCGCCAATAATCAGCAGACAACACTAAGGCAATAAGGTGTTATCTGCGCCAGTCAGCCTTAGGTAGCCACCGGTTAGCCTCTACCTCTATATGATGCCCAATTTTGCAGTGGCCAAGTGGTAGCGGCGCATGGCTTCATCAATACGCCAATGCATAATCTCGGATGGTGGAACCTGGTAAACCAGTGGAATAACGTCGGTCAGAACTTCTACATCTCTTGGCGAAAGAAGTCCGCCGATTTTTCCAAAAAATCGATAAGGCGCTCCTGTAATTGATTCCAATCGGGTAGGCATAGGCGCTCTAATTCTGCTTGGCTAAAACCAGTACAACTTGAGCTAATAAACAGCGTGCGTTGCCATTCATCGTCGTGAGTATCCATTAAATCGGTTGTTGCTACCGTAGGTGGACGCAGTTTGTAGGTTGCCTTTTCTTGACCATTATCCCCTTGAATCGGGATCAATAACGCCACTGGATTTTTATTAAACACACCCTCTAATAACGTACTGGTTGTAGCACTCATTAATTCCAGCACTTGATTTTGAATACTGTTGTAATCTGGCGTCACTAGGTTTTTCAATTCTTCTACGGTCAAACCTGTGGCACTGCTGATACAGCTACGCAACAAGGTGAGGTCATCATTATTGCTCTCTTTATTTAACGCCCTATGCTGCCCCATCGTCAGTGTTTTGATGGTGACTGTTTCAATAGGCTGATTTTTTTCATCTTTAATTGGCCAAACGAGGTTATGTATTTTTGCTTGAAACATGATATCTCCAGATAAAAAAGCCCGCTCAAAGCGAACGGGCCAACTCACTATTAGGTTGGGTTTTCAATAGGGAAGATTAGGCTAGACCGATATTACGGCGGTGCTCTTCCATTAAATCGCCTTTACCAAGGTTCAAAATTTGCGCATTACGGTTAATCTCGTAAATGGTTTTACCCGCTTCCGTTTTCTTGTAAGCACTAACCGACATTTCCAAATCATGATCCGGTAATTCCCCCATTTTACTGGCGGATTCCGTCACCCCTGTGATCTCACCTGTGACACTGTATTCAATGGCAAACTTGTTGCCATCTTCGTCCTGATGGGATTCCTTCACGTTAACTTGACACATTTCACCGTCAGACAAACCAAATGCAGATAGCAATGCTTGATTAGCGCCCTTGACTTTGAATTTCGCCGTTAATTTTTCCAGACCGACCATAACCTCACCCGGAATAAAAGAACCACCGCGGGTTTCTTGCATGGTTTTTTTCACTTCTGGTGGGGTGAACTCGTCGAGTTCTTTGATTAGAGGCTCACCATTAATGATGGCCATTCTGCTGATTCGTGAGCGTTGTCCCGCCATTATAAAACTCCTTCAAGGAAAGATTCGACGATGCCGATATCTTCGATTAAGTGATAAACCATGTGTTCATTTGGCGCATAACCATGGTATTTGATCGCGATATGCCATTCGCCATTGGTGTAGTTTTCGACATTGTTAAGTGTTGGGTGAAGATAAACCTGCGCGCCCATAATGGTTTCGTCCGCTTGTAGGGACTTCAGCCAAAAGTTCAGTTTTTCAATTTCTTGATCCATAAAAGATCGGCTAAGATTACGTGCCATGGCACGTTGGGCGGTTTTCGCTAGCTTGCGAATAATGGCGTATTCCAAACCGACCTGAGACACAAAACGTCCCATCACACAGCGGTTACCGATCAAAGAAAAACCACCCATGGAAGTACGAGCAAAATACGACACCCCATGACGGTTCATCAAATCGCCATTGGTGGCTTTATCCATGATGTTGTAGTCAATGGTTCGGGCCGTACCTTCAATCAAGGCCCCCATACCGCCCTTGGCTGGACTTTCCCAAGGATTAACCCGAGCAAAGCAAGACAAGGCCGTCGCGGCACCAGAAAAATACACATTACCTTTCGCCGCTTGGCTATAGACAGAGACAAATGGATCAACCAGATAGAAAGATTCGTACCCAGTGCCGTCGCCCCCCAAGCTTTTGGAATACTCCACTGCGTCGGTATCGTTAGTATTTGGACCATCGCCAACAGGGATGGCAAACAAACGTTTACCCAATGCCGCC
The DNA here is from genome assembly GCF_016463975.1 of Marinomonas transparens. Classification (GTDB taxonomy): domain Bacteria; phylum Pseudomonadota; class Gammaproteobacteria; order Pseudomonadales; family Marinomonadaceae; genus Marinomonas; species Marinomonas transparens. Next base: position 127,936 of record NZ_JAEMNX010000002.1, read on the forward strand.
AAAGCATCCGCTACTGGCTTAGTATTAAAGCCCGGCGCCGAAATATGCGTTGGTACTTCCATGCAATCCGCTAAGGCTTGAATACCCAAACGCTGACCGGTTGCGGCATCCACTTTACCAATCACATTATTAACCGTGCTTGCCGTGTCTGCGCCTTCGTCCACAATCACCACATAAATGGGCACAGACACGATACGCAGTAACTCATAACAAGTACGGTATAAGGTGCCGCGCTCATCACCTGTGGTATCCAGCTTGGCCGCTGTGCCCATGTTGGCAATGCGAATCGGGCTATTTTTTGGCAATAGTGGATCGGCGTCAGGCGCCGTACCGACCACGCCCACCACAACACTGCCTAGTGGCCCCATTGGTGGTGGTGCTGAATGGGTTTCCACACTCATACCGTTATGTACAAAAGATGCTATTTCTGGCATTACGCCTCTCCTTTTTGTTTAATAGCTTTTTTGGTCGCCAATGCGACCTTGCCACCGAGTATTAAAAAATCTGCTTCACAAGAAAGCAGCTCAACCACGTCACCTTTGGCGTACCAAACCTTGCGATTTGGACACTGATAAGCTTCAAGCACGCTGTACTTTTTTCGTGGATTTTTGGGTTTCTGAGATACCATCTAGTTTCTCCTGGTGTAAAAAAACCAGCTTGAGGCTGGTTTGTTGAGTGAAATAATGGACATAAAAAAACCGCCGATTGGGCGGTTGGTTATTCTGGTTTAATCGTATATAAATCTTTAGGCTTCGGATGCTCAGAATTAGCCCAAGCCCTGCAGGCATCAATAAACCCATGCATTAATGCTTTTTCAGAATCAGAACCAACACGCTCAACCGTTAGCTGCTTACCGACAGTGAAATAGCTTGAAATATGCGCTTGGCAACACTCATTAACTTCTTTTTGACTTAAAACATCATTTGAATAATCAAAAACATTCTCTTTCATTTTTTACTCCAAGTTTAATTAGCATAAGGGGATTCTGAATATATCGAAGGCCAATAACTCCATTTGGGAGAGTTTCGATCTAGTGGAACATGTCCAGAAACAACGCCAGGCCAAATAAACAGCACCTCACCCGAGGCCGAATCGACATAGGGATGGGCATGAATATAACGTCCTGTGGTACCAGGTAGGTGCACCCCACATAGCCCCCAAGAACTATCCACATCGGTCAGCCACCACCCATCAATGGAACCACTCACTAATTTTGCATAACTAGCAACAGTGACATAACCACTACCATTCGCAATGGGGGTAGGAAACATAGAGTAAGAGCTATGATTCTCTACTTGATAGCCACTCCAAACCATTTTCATCACGCGAATAGAAGGACTAAAATACCGTTGTCCAGACATTCCCATGGCCGTCATTATTTCCTTCTCTTCTGGATCACGATCCACCCATAAGGTGCCAGTAACAATCGTACGATAAAGTGAAACATTCAGGGTGTACTGACTATTTTTTGTAAAAAAATCCATACTGCTGCCTGTTAAAGAACAGTTTTGATTCTTGCTTTGACGAAAAATAGGACTTTCTAAACGCGACTGAGTAATAAATTGATCAAACTCCTCTTCCGCTGTATCTACCCGCTGGTCTATCTCCCCAATTTTCCCGGCGACCGTGGCCGTCATGTCTGTAACCGATTTAATTAAATCCGTCGTTTCGTTCATATCCATAAAGGTCTCCTTTATACGAAATTCATTGTGCCTATAGCATTATGAAAACAGTGTAAGTTAAGAGGTAAAGTCTCTAAAACAGCGCTTTTTTCAAAAGCCCTCTTTCCGTTTATTTTTCTATTTCTAGCAATCGAAACTCTTGCTGTATTTGTCGATGCATGGTGCTCACATGAGCCCTTGCCATGCGCACAAAGTTTGCATTAATCAAGGTGGTTAAATTTTCCAAATCCATCGGTGTCGCAAACAGCACAGAAGGGTCAATTTTTACCTGCATCACTTCCGCATTACCCGGTATGAACTTCAAACGAATGGTGTAGCTTTTGCCCTGCCCTTCTTCTAACAGGGGTTTATAGTCACCCGCTTGTCGAGCGTAAGCATACAAATCACCGCTTGCGGTTTTAATGCCCACTTCATTGATGGTAAAACCCCCATCGCTAGCGGGAATTTGCGCACGGGCAATCCAAACACTGGCATCGTTAGGATCGTTTTCGATCACTATCCCATACTCGCGAATGGGGTTAATGAGATCCGTTTGTGATGCAGGGGATGAGGAGTCTGGCAAAATGCCGTCGCCCACCACCAAAACGGCGTAATCAATAAAGGTATTGTTTAATGTCGCATCACGCTCTAAGACAAAACCCGTTTGCGTAATGTAAGTTCGATAATCGCTCATGATAAGCGCACTCCAAGGTAAAGATGATGTGCCCTGCCGATAGGCCACAGAAAGAATCGCCAGACACAAAAAAACCGCTTTCGCGGCCACCTCTTTTATGCCTTTTTATTGTCAGTTTAAATCAGGTTAAGACCCTTCATACACTGGCCAATATTGGTCGTCTGCCACATCAATGTCTAACAAGTCATCACGGGCTAATAGTTCATAAAGTGCCACACGATTTGCATCAATCCAAGCGACACAAGCTGCCCCATCAACTTCTCCATAAATACCAGCGATGGCGTTAATTTGACCTATTTGATCCCATTGTGTACTGATGCGCTCTGAACATTCTTGTTTGGTCTTGGCAACCTGTATTTGATAACGCATGTCAGCAACGGCCGTTGCTACGTCAGCCGTTTCAGCGTCTGTTAACTCTCGCCAGCCGCTATCACTCTCAATCAACACCTTACCGTCTTTTACCGCCGCGCCCACAGAATAAAGCGTATGCGCCGCCTGCATGGCCAAACTCAAATCATCTTCAAACATTTTGATACTCCTCTACAGAAACTGTGCCCTGACCTAAAGCAGCATAATAGCTAAGTGAGGTTCCTGTAGTATGCTGAAGTAAAGCTATTTTATAGTGACGCTCCGCTACTCCGCCCCTATTGTCTATGTGCAACATATTAGGGTTAGCATGAATATTATTGCTTTGCCCATCATATAAAAAAGCAATGTTAGGGTTTAATAATTGCTCTCCATCATACAATTGAATATCCATTCCACACACATTCTGCGTCCCATCCGTTCGAATCACTCGGAAGTTGCCACTAGCCCTTACTACAATTAAGCTATCGGGATACTTCGGTATGAAATCGATTTTTAAACTAACAAAGAACGGAGTGACTGCCTCCGCCACTTGCTGCACTCCTGTTGATTCATCTTTATAAATTTTGTACTGAACAAGGTAGTTAGAAGAAATTAAATGCTCATCTATCTCACCTATTTTCCCCGCGACCGTAGCCGTCATATCATTCACCGATTTAATTAAATCAGCCGTTTCTTGTGCACTCATAAAGGTCTCCTTTAATAGATTATTGATTGCCCGTTATCAAAACGGCCATTAGGTATGAAATTGAGTCTTTAAAATAAGACACTTGCGACACCTTTTTTCTCTAGCTCTAGTAACCGGAACTCTTGTTGTACCTGCCGGTGCATGGTGTCCACTTGGACCATCGCCATCTTGGTGAAGTCTTCATCCGTGGCATATTGAGGGTGTGGATCCGCTTTGTCTTCATGGGCCTTGATGGCATTTTCCAAATCCGTCGGTGTGGCAAACTGCACAGCAGGGTCGATCTTGATTTGAATGGCATCCGCATTACCCGGTACAAACTTCAAACGTAAGGTGTAACTTGTGCCCTGCCCTTCTTCCAGCAAGGGTTTGTAGTCACCCGGCTGGCGGGAATAAGCATACAAATCCCCAGCTGGCGTTTTAATGCCCGCTTCATTGATCATAAAGCCGCCATCATCAATGGGGATCTCCCCTCGGGCTATCCAAACTTCAGGGTTAGCAGAATCTTTTTCGATGGTGATCGGGTATTCACGGATTTGATTCAGCAAATCCGTTTGCTCGGCCGCCGATGCAGACTCAGGCAAGATACCATCACCCACGACTAAGACAGAATGATCAACAAAGCTGTTGTTCAATTTCGCATCACTTTCTAAGGCAAAGCCGGTTTGCGTGATGTAGGTTCTATAATCGCTCATTGTAAGCAGGCTCCGATGTGGAAATAATTCGTGAATGTTGTGCCATGCCCAGATAACTCAAGGAGCTTGAGACAGAGGCTTGTTGGACAACGGGATTTGACGTCATGATGACGCCAATCTCAGCCGCCGCGGCCATACGTGGTGTGCCAATCGATTCGCGCAACAGGTTTATCTCGTACACATCTCGCTCGGACTTCATTTCTTCAAACAGAGCGTCTATACGGATATTAATTTCTGCGGTTAATAGCCGATCAGAGCAATACACCCACACCTGAAAGTGGTAAGGGTCACGAGTGGGAGAAAGCGCAAACCATGGCGTTACTTCTGAGCCAAAACCCATTTGCTCTAGCGCTTTTATAAAGCCGGATCGAGTACCACTGAGCAGCCTATTTCGCCACGCGTTTTCAGCGCGTTTACGCTGTACTTGCTCTGAATCTTCTGAGTCCCAAACCAATACCTGACGCTCGATACCCAATGTCGAGATCGCATTTTCAAGCGTATGTTGCGCATCTAACAATTCAGGGTAAGGGTGATCAATAGCATAAAGGGCTTCACTCAGAGCAAGTTCCAGAGCACGTTCTAGCGGGCTTCGGTTATCAGGCAATACACTATAGGTTTGCATTCCTGACGGTAATTTGGATTGAGTCAATGTAGGGTGCCTCGTTAAATTCACAACGTAGAGCTTCTGAAGGTGCTATCAAATCGCATCGATTCGCACCGGTATTTTTCAGCAACACGCTGTACAACATGGATGGTTCAATACGGCCGCCTAATCTGTGCTGCTGCTCGGCGTAGTTTTGTACCGCCTCTTCTGCAGCCGACTTCGCGGTAACAACATCAGAACCAGATTGAACATAAAGTTCAGCATGACAAGACCAAGCTTTGAGAGTGGGCGCTTTCACATCCAACAGGTCTGTTTCCTGAGCGATGTCATCCCGTGTCATATAAGACTTGGTGGCGGCAATCAGCTCTTCCGTCGGCATGCCATTATTGCCATGAGACAAGATAAAACAGTCCACCACACCCGGTGATATCTGACGTGCTTGGGCGTCTTTGGTTTGCCCTGCCAGCTCATGGGATTCAAATTCGTAGGTAACGACTACTTTTTTATTGGTCGGGCTTTCGACGGTTACTTTTGGCCGACCACCCAAGGTCATGGCGTTAAAGCGATAACCAGAACGCGTTCCCGTGGTTGCTAACGCATAGGCGGCCAAATAATAGCGGGTTAATAAGTCCTCATTACTTTCCATGACCGCTGGCACAACAGGAAAAGCATCTGGATCGCCTTCTTCCAGTATTTGTCGTTCAACGCCCAACTGGCTGGCGATTAAATCCACCATGCCATCGTCAGTCGCATACATGCCGAACATCTGTAACGCTTGCTCGTTCATTTGCCTGAAATAGCTCTGCAAAATGACCGTAAAAGCTTCGGTAAACTTGGTTAACAGTTCCGCTTCGTTTGCGAAGGTTTCCTCAACATTCGCCACATCATCTGGCGCATTTTCTGCTAAATATTCTAAAACTTTGGATTTAACCGTTTGCAGCAGATCTTCGAACTTGGGGGTGGTAATAATATCTGGTTTAGGTAGTGGATTTTGATGTGGAAACATCTAATGGCACCTCAAATTTAATGTCTTGTCCATTCCAATTGCCTTCAAAATATAAGGCCAACCCAGCGGTGAGTCGCTTAGCAACACATCGAGATGGCTCAAAATCGGTTAAGCCATTGATGGGATCGTAGAAAGCTGAAATGGCCGCGGCTTGAAGTCGGACCAGCATGCTATCAGTCATATTCGCTCCCATGTATTCACGGGTTCGGCTGCCAAAGGTTGGCCGCTTTACACGCCCTGATGTTGGCGTTGTCATCACTTGGGTAATTCGACTTACCAACTGATCAAAGTCTTCTATTCTACGTCCTGTTTTGCGGTCTATTCCTATCATGAGATCATCGGCTCCTATCACTAAGTCACTTTATAGGTACCAGCAGAAGAACCACTGGTCACCGCAACTTGCGCATTTGTCGTAATATGATTGACGATGCCTTCGGCAAACGCTAACCACCAATCATGGCCTGCGGCTTTATTAGCCAATGGTTCAAAACCATTAGCCGCCATGGCCGCTTCAATGTCTTTTGCTAATAACTCAGAATCTAATGCCATATTTACCTCGTTGTGAATCACTCACTGTGCTGCGGTGACCGTTGATGAACAGTCAGCATGGGGTGTGCCTGTGATCATGCATTTATGCGCCCCTGTTACCACGCCAACACCGCCATTTAACTTAATCTTGCTGCCATCTACGGTGACTTCCCCACCGGCTTTTATCGATGCAGACTCGCCAACATCAATCGAGGCTGACGTTCCCACATTGACTGTGGCAGACTTTTCTATATCAATGATGGCATCACCTTTAATGTCCAATTTAAGAACATGGTTAACAGCGTGATAAGAAACGATGGAGCCGTCTGGATAACAGCGCACTATCTCATTAGGGTCTGTGCTTGGAGCAGGAAAATTGTCACTGAACAAACCAATCAGTGCGACAGTTTGTGTGCCGTTATGGCCTGCGCCGTAATTTAATATAACGGCTTGCTCACCCACCGATGGACAGCGGTAATCGCTTGTTTCACCCGCCGCATTCGCGAACCAGCGAATAAAAGGCGTCACCAGTTCACCGTGTTTGACCCGAACTAAAAAGCCTGATTCATGCACTTCACTCACATAGCCAAGGCGAATCATGTTTTGCTGACGACGGCGAAGATCTTCGGTTTCGTCGCTCAGCTCCTCCATTCGCTCCAAGTAGGGGTTCAACATATCCCGAACAAGGGATTCAATCAGTTGACGCATTAAAGGCTCCTATATTCAGTGGCATCGTCTTCATCATTTGGATTCAATGCGACACGAATACCGCCGCGTTCTGCCTCGGCTTGCCAAGTGGACTCGCCAAGGTAAAGTTTTTGTTCCCAACTTACCGTCCATGCATTCTGATCAAGCAAGGCTTCGTTGCGAAAATTGGTCGGATAGGCATCAATATAAAATGGCTTTTCCAACAAAGAGCCCACCACCCAAATACCACTCTCAGACACAAACTGAGACAAGGCAACGGCGAATTCCATCAGTGCCAATTGTCGATTTTCAACGTCAGCACCAACCGCACAATGCACAGAAAAACGAGCCTGCACTGGGTAGCGCCCATCACCTGAATCTGCCGTTTTAGAAAGTGCTTCCACTTCCAATAAAGCGGCAGGAGCCAATGCAGCAAGGTCTTTACTTGCGTCATAGCCTTCAATGGTCACACTAGGAAAACGCGTTTTAAGCGCATCTATGATGGCTTCATGCACATCGGTTAAAGTGATATTCATTTATCCCATCCAGAAACGAAAAAGCCCCGCATTCAGCGAGGCCTAGAAATGACAAAGCCCCACATTCGTGAGGCCCTATAAGTTGCGTTGCTGTCAGATACAAAACCAACAGCATGGACATAATGTAACGCCTAATTCCCTGTCTCACAAGCGTTCCAAACGCCATTTACGCATGTCATTCTGCTAAAATTAAAGCGACAAAAGAAACTCGAAAGCAGACATTTAAAGGCGAACAAGGATTCAACAAAAATGCCTAATGGCGGCATGGTGGCGGTAAACAAATCGTCTCTTTTTATAAAAACATCTTGTCCAAACAAAAAAACCACCCGAAGGTGGCTTTGATCAATTGATATTAGTATTCGAAGCAAAAGCCAACAACTATTTTGCATCATATAAATCAACTCCAAAATCTAATTTACCTAGATCACAGCCAGTAAATTTAATACCGACTTCATCACTCAGATTTTGATACCAACGTTCTACTGTGCGTTTGGTGACAGGCTTATTTCCTCTTGCGCTAAATAGATAGTCACTTTGCTTATACCGAGTAGATTTTGAAAAACAGTCTAACAAATCAATCATTTGTTGTGAGAGAACTAAGCGGCGTTCTTGACCATTTTTACAATGACTTTCAGGTAAATACCATTCGCCTTTTTCGCGAGAAACCTGTTGCCATTCGGCAAGGCGGGTTGCTGTTATTCCTGTCCCATGGTGAATTTGTAATAAGAAAAAAAGGCGTTTTTGCAAACCTTGCTTGTTAATCAGCGCAAACAACTTAGGTAAATCTTCCGGTGTAAGTCGCCCCTGTTGCCTATCTCGTTTTGTGTCTATTTGCTCTGCTGCTTTATCGACAAAGCAACCAAACATGATTTTTTTCATTGGGTTGCGGGCAATCAACCCAAGTTCATACGCATGGGTAAAAGCACTTTTCAATACCCCAAATACCCCTTTAATGGTCGATAACGCATAACGGCTTTGCATGGGAATATAAAGTTGCTTGTACAAAAAAACCATGTCTATGTCGTTTAAACGTATATTGTCTAAGATGCCAAGCAAGTGATTCGCGATATAGCTGGACGCAGTAGATACATAGACTTCGGAGAAAGCGTTACTTTGATCAATGTGTTGCATAAACCAAAACAAAACCTCATCTCCTGTTTCGTAAACAGGGAGTGTCAGTTGAGCTTCCCTATCAGCCAAGGCATTCGCTCGAATCGCTGCGAGTTCGCTAAAAAGTGCTTTTGCTGTGATTGCCGGCCATTTAGCCAATTTAGTACGCTGGCGCTTTTTTCCTTTATAAACAACATCATAAAAGGTACCACCAGTTCGAGCTGCGTTAATATGAAACTCAACACGACGCGGATCGTAAAGATAATCTTTGTCAGTCCTGAGCGCTGCTTCAATATACTCATCACTGATTTCTTTGGCTGCCATGATCATGCAATGGCCCTTAATTGCTCTGCTGATAAGCGGGCAACCAGTTCAGCTTGAAGCTTAAGCATAAAGCGTCTGCGCCCTTCAGCAACATTGTTGGCAAAGGTTTTTTCACTGGGAGCCTTATGAACTGGCCCCAGCCGTAATTCGGCAGCAAACACAGGCAAAGTTGCCGCAATATGTCCGTTTGATAAAGGCTCGCCTTGTATGGTTCTGCGACCTTCTGCCAATACGGCTGCGAGCAGACAAAGTGTTTGCATTCGAGTTAAATCAGCAAACAACCATGACAAGCCCTTGTCTTTTACTGTCAATGATCGGATTTGCCGAATCATGGCGGAGTCGTTATCAATACCAGTATCAAACGTTGGCGTGATGCCTGATTCGATAGATTCACAAATACGGCCAGTATTTCCAACACCTGACCAGCCAGCATCGGCGCTACTGGAGATAAGATAGTTAATATGCTCGTTAACTATCTTCCAGCCTAAAGCCCCTATTGAATTCGGTTTATCTCGATTTAACCAACGCATAATTAATCTCCATATTGTTTCGTTTAGGTCACTTCCTGCTGTTTTCCAGTAGCTTTAATTTTTCGTGCTCTAGAGTGCTAGCTAAAATGTTCCTAATTAGTATCTACAGTTAAACTTAAGTTTTCCTAAATATAATGTATTAGGAAAACCTAAGTCAAGATAACTTAAGATTACTTACATGAAAACATTAGGATCACGAATACGCGAAAAGCGTAAAGAACTCGGCATAACCCAATTACAACTGTCTAAACTAGTTGGGGTTTCACACGTTACAATTTCTCAATGGGAAAGTGACACGACTTCACCAAAGGGACAAAACCTTTATAAGCTGACGCAAATTCTGAAAACACAGGCTAACTGGCTCATCTCTGGAATTGACTCTGCTCAGGAAGAAAGTAGTGCTTTTCCTACTGCTCAACCTACAATAAAAAAACGGCCATTGATTAGCCATTTACAGGCTGGCACTTGGATGAAATCCAAAGATGACAGGACATTAGGGGATAATATTGAATGGGAGGAATCGCCACAGTCTGCTAGCGAGAGCGCCTTTTGGTTAAAAGTGATTGGGGACAGCATGACCTCCCCAGTAGGACTCAGTATCTGTGAAGGTCACCTAATCCTAGTCGAGCCAAATATCCAAGCAGAAAACGGCAATTTGGTCCTTGCTAAACTGAAGGATAGTAACGAAGTCACTTTCAAGAAATTAGTAATCGATGCTGGCCAGCAATATTTAAAACCACTCAACCCACAATACTCATCAATAGAAATTCAGGGTAACTGCCACATTGTAGGAGTGGTAAAAGAAGCCAAGCTCAAGCTATAAGCCAATGAATTACAGGCACAAAAAAAACCGCACAAAATAGTGCGGTTTTTTTGAAGTATCAGTTAAGTTTTCCTAAAAAGTATGTAGCACCATGCTAAAGCTATATTCCCCAAAGAATAGACAGGCCCAGAATGGTGTAAGCCATACTTCCTAGAATGACAAGCGTCATAAAAAGGCGATTAATCACGTTTGGTTTAATGTAATCTGTGCCAATTTGCCAACCCGCTAAAACAGAATTCAAGCAAACCATGATCAAGGTAATACTGGAATACACTTTAAACCAAATAGGTGAAAATAGAGCTTTCCAGTCTGTGAAAGTGGCAGTGTCTATCGTAAGAACTAACCCAATAAAGATGACCCCCCAAATACAAATAGCAAGGTTGGATACACGCTGGAACACCCACTCTCTGCTTCCGCTGCGCGCTTTTCCTAATGACATTATGCCCATACCCACACCCCCGATAGTACACAGAAACAACCGGCAAGAATAAACACCGCCTTAGCAATATGCTGGCCGGATTCAAGCTCTTCAAAATGGCCAAAATCTTGAATGATGTGCTTAATTGTCGCGCACATGTAATAACCAAAAGCGCTGAATAGCCCCCATACCATAAATTGACCAATCGGGTTTTGATCGAAAAACGCCAACAAACTGTCGAACCCCTCTGTGGAGCTAAGTGAGAAATACAAAACAGGCAAAAAAACTGCCATGCTTACCCACAAAATGACCGCAGATATACGATGTAAGATAGAAGCAATAGCCGTTATCGGCAGCTTGATGGTCTTAATATCAAGATTAATGGGCCGCTCTTTATTCATTCTTTTCTCCACAAGCGCTAATAAAGACGTTATTTTAATGTAAATAAGATTCATTAACACTAAAATTATTGAGTCTCAACTATCGTTCCAGATACTTTGATCCATCAAAAAGGAAACACAATGTATTGCCTTAACTTGCAAGTGATGCACGGTATTCCTGATAACTTGCAAGACAGTGCTTTTCAGCTGTATTTGAATGAGCTTAAGCGCCATACCAGTACACTTGCGATTAGCGATGAACAATTAATAAAACTGCTCGTCCTGTCCTTAGATTGGCGATTTGCTTTGGCAGCAGTGAAAGACAATCATGTGGTTGGCTTGGCAGGCTATCAGTGTAAAGCCGGTTCCTTTACCGGCGGCGCCAGCCCAGTTCAACTTTTAAGGTGCTTAGGCATTCGGACTTTTTTTCGACTCAATCGATCCCATCTTGCTGCCTCTCGCAAAGCGCAACCAAAAGAACTATTGCATGATGGCTTGATCGTGTCCGTTGATTATCGTCGCCAAGGCGTAGCGATGCGATTACTTAATGCACTGAGAATCCATGCCGAGCAAGCAAACTTTACTCAAATGCGATTGGATGTAACAGAGCATAACCTCCCAGCCATCGCACTTTATCAAAAAATGGGCTACCAAGCGGACCACCAAAAGGCCAATGGTCATTGGGTGTATCGGCGCCATCTTAACTCAGCTGTTCATTGGTCGGAAATGAGCTCCGAACAATAGCATTGCCAACATTGCCTGAATTGCTCGACAACCATTTTTGACCGCGTATTAGAAGCATCATGCTGTACTAGGCAATCACATAATCGAGCGACCTCGGCATAGGCTATTAAGGCTCCGTGACGAATAGCCAACGACTGCTTGCTGGCGACTATGGCCTGTAATTCATTGGCCGTCACAACAAGGTAATGTCGGGCATCACTATCGCTTGGTACTGGACAGAAATCAAAGCAATTAAGGCAGGCATAGACACTCATCTTAAGCGCTTCTTCCGTAATCGCCTGAGAGGTCAGCAGTTGGACACTAAGCGCAAAGGCCTGCTGGTAAAAGTCACTCGCGAGGTCTGCTTGACCCTGCATGAAAGCGCTGTGTGCCTTCAAATTCGCAAGATCATAAGCCTCGACTAAAGCACCGATATCAGAAAGTGTCGACTCAGTAAGTAAGCCCATTGTCTTATAGCTTAGTGTGCAAGCCACACTCGCGATTTTCTAATGCTTTTGTCGGGTCAAAGTAGCGCACGACATTAGGTAAATCAAACTGAGCTAAATAACCCTGCATATCAGCCTCTTTCCAATGTAACAACGGGGCCACCTTGATCGCGCCATTAGGACCTGAACCAAACACCTCCATGGATTGACGAAACTCAGTTTGCTCACTGCGTACCGCCGTAAACCAGATATCTGGACTTTGCTCTTTCATTGCTCGAGAAAAAGGCTCTAATTTGAATTGCTCGGTAAACTCCGCGTGACCTTCGTCTTCAAAATGCGGAATACCGCCTAACGCAGCATCACGTCGAGCCGCACTCACCTTGGGTGTGTACACCTCTATATTAAGCTTGAGCGAGTCAATTAATTGCTCGGCGATCTTGTAGGTATCAGGCGTATTGTAGCCAGAGTCAATCCATACAATGGGCATGTCAGGTTTAACTTGCGTGACCATATGCAAAATAACCGCTTCGTAAGGACCAAAATTCGTCGTTGTTAGGGGCTTGCTAGACTGTGAACTCGCCCACTCAATAATCTCTAGTGGACCAGAATTTTGTAACTTTTGATTGGCTTGCTGAATGTCTATCATGTCATTTCCCTGCACTGTATTCGTAAAATAGAGAAAGATAGTAAGACTCGACCCACACAAATGCAAATGAGATTCATTTGTACCAATAAAGTATCAGAGAGCAAAGCGGCGTTTTGATGAGGTAGGCGCGAAACGCTGCTTTTTCTAAACGGCGAGAGATCATCATAAGCGTTTCTTTTGGCATAATTGTGAGAGCATCACAGTTGAGCTAAAACGTTTTATTGTGGCGACAGTTTGCGGTAAAGAGAATTGATCTTGAGGAAATATGAATTGGCTAGATTTAAATAAACGGGTATTTGAGTTAGCCAGTAAAACGCGGGCATAAAAAAAGGCACCATAAATGGTGCCCGGGACCGGAATCGAACCGGTACGATATTTCTATCGCAAGATTTTAAGTCTTGTGTGTCTACCAATTTCACCACCCGGGCATTTCTGATTTGGAGGCCGGAGTCGGAATCGAACCGGCGTTAACGGAGTTGCAGTCCGCTGCATGACCACTCTGCCATCCGGCCCTCTATCAGAATCTTTTAAGATGGAGCGGGAAACGAGGCTCGAACTCGCGACCCCAACCTTGGCAAGGTTGTGCTCTACCACTGAGCTATTCCCGCCTCTCAAAAGACGGTGCCTATTCTATGTATTTGAGCTTTCAGGTCAAGAAAAAAAACCAAATAAATAGCTAACTTAGGCTCTTTTTTGAAATCTGTTCAGTTTTCACCCGACTGTTTGGACATAAGCTCTGGCCAAGCCGCTTTTAAATAAATATACATAGACCAAAGCGTAAGCAGAGCCGCGACAACCAGAACCGTTTCACCAACATGTGCCCACAGAGTTCCAGGCTGAGTTCCTAATAGAATAAAAATGGCTAACATTTGCATGGTGGTTTTTAACTTACCAATATAAGACACAGCTACGCTGGCTCGCTTGCCCATTTCCGCCATCCACTCTCGTAACGCAGAAATAACAATTTCACGTCCTACGATAACCGCACTGGCTAAAGTCAGTAATGGATTGGAATAACTCGCCACCAGCATAACAAGCGCCACAGACACCATCAGCTTATCAGCAACAGGGTCAAAGAAAGCACCAAATGGCGTCATTTGATTTAGCTTTCTCGCTAAAAAACCATCCAGCCAGTCCGTTATGGCTGCAACCGCAAAAATAAATGCACAGGTATAGTAACGACCTTCCCATGGTAGATAATAAACCGCGACCAAAATCGGAATCATGAAAATCCGTACAGAGGTCAATATATTGGGTATGTTCATTTTGTTCCTAATGTATATGATGTAAAAGCTTTAGGCCTGCTATTAGGCAATAGCTTAACGCTTATGAAGGTAGAGATAAATTTCTTCTGCCTTTTTTGCACTAATTCCTTTCACCTTAGAAATGTCTTCCTGACTTGCAGAGAGCATCTCTTGATAGCCCCCAAAGGCCGTCAGCAAGTCCTTACGACGATTCGGGCCAATACCAGGTATTTCCTCTAATACAGAATGACGACGCTTCTTATCACGTCTGCGACGATGGTTTTTTATGGCAAACCGATGGGATTCATCTCGGATATGCTGAATCAGATGCAATGCCGCTGAATCCGGTGGCAATACCACTTCATCTTCTCTCGAACCTATATAAAGAGTTTCAAGGCCTGGTTTACGGGTATCGCCTTTCGCCACTCCTAACAAAAAGATATCCACCAAACCGAGTTCTTTTAATACCGCCTCGGCTTGGGTGAGCTGCCCCTTGCCACCATCGATTAATAGCACATCTGGCGCTTCCAGCTCTCCGCTCTTCACACGCTTATAACGTCGAGTAAGAGCTTGTTTCATCGCGCCGTAGTCATCGCCTCCCTCAACCCCTTCAATATTAAAGGAGCGATAACGCCTTTTATCTGGACCATCAGGCCCAAACACAACACAAGATGCTACGGTAGCTTCACCACTAGAGTGACTGATGTCAAAACACTCCATATGAGTTGGCGGCTCTTTAAATCCAAGGAGTTTTTGCAGTGCTGTTATACGGCTAAAATAATTACGCTTATCGGATAAACGCGCTTGCAAACCTTGCTCTGCATTTAACTTTGCAAGATCCATCCAACGGGCACGCTGCCCTCTAACATTATGTACAACTTCCACTTTCTTTTGCGTGGTTTCAAAAATCCCTGCAACCAATACTTCATTGTCATCAACCTCATGACTCACTATGAGTGTTTTTGGCAATTCTTGAATACCACCCAGATAAAACTGAGCAATAAAAGAAGACAGTAGCTCACTCTCGGTTACTTCAATGGGCATTTTCGGATAATAACTTTTACTACCAACAACCTTACCTTTGCGTACTGTCATCACATGAACACACAAACCGCCCGGCTGAATTATCGCTGCAATAACATCAGCTTCACCCGTTTGACCATGAACATGCTGCTGCTCTTGTATATGATTCAGTTGGATAATCTGGTCGCGTAATTCTGCCGCACGCTCAAATTCCATATCCGCCGCCGCGGCACTCATTTGATGCGTTATTTCAGCGGTCAACTCTTGGTTTTTACCCTCTAAAAACATACGCGCATGACGCACATCGATATCGTATTCTTGATCTTCAATTAAACCAACACAAGGGCCCGAACAACGCTTAATTTGATATTGCAAGCAAGGTCTTGAACGGTTCGCATAGGTTCCATCTTCACACTGACGAACCTTAAACACCTTCTGCATGGTATTAAGGCTTTCTTTTACCGCACTGCCACTCGGAAAAGGGCCAAATAAAGTACCTTTTTCTGTTTTATGACCTCGGCGAAAGAGTAAAGAAGGGTGTTGATGATCTGACAATAAAATATAAGGATAGGATTTATCATCCCTTAATAAAATATTATAAGGAGGACGATGTTGCTTAATGAGGGTTTGTTCAAGCAATAAAGCTTCTGTTTCACTCTTTGTAACAGCAATTTCAATGGCGTCGATTCGACTAACCAACGCCATGGTTTTGGTCGTTAAACCTGTTGCTCTAAAGTAGCTTGCAACGCGATTTTTTAGATTTTTAGCTTTACCAACATACAACAACTCACCTTTACTACCGTACATTCGATAGACACCAGGTCTGGTAGTTAAGTTGCTTACAAAGTGTTTTGGGTCGAACGCTCGGTGGCTCAAAAAAACCTCGTTATCACTGCCCCATACCTAACACACTATAACGTACCGCTAAATGAATAAGCTCCACATCACTTTCAATATTTAACTTTGAAAATATGCGTGTTCGATAGGTACTCACCGTTTTAGGGCTAACATTAAGGTGCTCTGCAATTTCAGTCGATTTTTTACAATCCACTATCATTTGAGCGACTTGTAATTCTCTATCAGACAACTGCTCCAACGGAGAACCTTGTCCATCGATAGAAAATTTAGAAAGCGCCATTTTTTGAGCAATGCTTTTAGATATGTAATGGCCACCTTTAGATACAATCTCAATAGCCTCTAATAACTCGGAGGTATTGGTTCCCTTAGTAAGATAGCTGGATGCGCCAGCTTCTAACAATTTCACAGGGTAAAGATTGTCGTCCAGAGCAGACAAAGCAATAACTTTAATCTTGGGTAAGATGCGTTTAATTTCTTTCGTCGCGCCTAAACCACCAATACCAGGCATATGTACATCCATCAGGACGATATCTGGCAGCAATGCTTTTGCTTGTATTATGGACTCTTCACCACTGTGAACAACTCCAACGACCTCAACCCCTTTAACATCCTGTAGTACGCGACTAATGCCTTGGCTAACCACATCGTGGTCATCAACTATCAATATTTTCAACATAACGACCTCGCCACTATCTTACGCCTCGCGCCAATCCCCCTATGATAACTAGAATGAAACTGCGCTCATAGCATCCTGCTAATATAAAGTTACTAATTTTTACATAAAACCACGATATAAGATTGTATAAATTTCATTTTGGCAATTCACCTTTATAACCCATTTCTACAAGCTTGTTTTGACTCAACTCTCTATAACGCTGTCGAATGCCTGACCCTTGAGTTTTTTGCGTATAGTAAAATAATGGCACGATTTCATCTTCAGAAATCGCTAATTCCTCTGCAATCTGACGGGTCAGATCATTAACACTTAACGTCTGCTGGTCTTCGATCATGATCACTTTAGGTATCACCAAACGCTCGCCTGCAATGACTCTGTCGACTATTTTCAAATAATTTTCTTCGTATAAAGGCCAAGTCACCCGCTCTTCTTCAGACTTAAGCTTATACCAGCCAACTTGTGAAGCGGCAAAAAAAACAGCGGGATGACTCCACTTATAAACTAGAGGATCAGATCGGCAGGAGCAAGCCTCAAAATAAGCAGTACGAGGATCCAATAACCCATAGGCCTTGTAAGCCGTATGAATAAGCCGCAAAAATTCTGAAATGGTCGGTGGCCAGTCATAAACCTCTTTGGTTCTCTCAACCGCATAGGCCAACAAGGGCTCTTGAAACCCCTTTAATGCAATTGCCCACTCACGCTTAGCCAGCTTCACTTCATCAGGGTTACTATAAGCCGAAGCAAACTTATGGGTGTAAATCGCTTTAAAGCGAGCAAACAGCATGTTGACTAACACACGCGTCTGCTGCTGTTCCTCCGTAGGCCCTGAGTCATTGGAGCCATAACCCGTCCGATGATCACCAGTCTGTGTCGTGGATGTTGCTGAGGGCGTCGCTAACTTCCTCTCTAGAGGTTTTATTAAATTTTGAACTGACTGAGGTTCCTTCATATGAAGACCGATCCGATTGTTTATATTGCCACTGACGTTTTACGTATTTGAAAAACTCACTATTCCAAGTGCGAACATTTTTACGCTGCTCTTTGATCCTCAGCAAAAATTCTGGCTGCAGACCAACCGCAAAATCACGAGCAATTCCTGCCTGCACTATTTGCTCTAACGTCGCCTCTTCTGGTTGCCATTGGTCAGGTTGCCTAGAGCGCTCTTTTTGCTCAAGATATAAATCAAAATCGGTTACACCACGACGATCATTCGCTACTGGAGGCGCAGCCGGTGCATTATATTGCCTAGCAACAGGGGCTGACGACGAAGCTTTAGGCTGAGGTGTGAATTCTGTCGATTTAGCCCTAGATTCACGATGCAAACGGTCCATTTTGCTCATTAAAGGATCATCTATTATGCTAGCCTGCTGAACAGCTTTAGTGACTTTCACCGGCTTTTCAGCCGACGCCATTTGGCTAGAAGATAAGTGAATTTCTAACACATCACCCTGACGCTGAAAATCTAACAATTGACTAATCTGCAAGTTCGCCATCAATCGCATTACCATAGGAACAGTCCAAAAGGGCAATTGAGAGCTCAGTTTACTAATTTCGACTTGTAAAACACTGGTATTAAGCAAGTAGGCTTGCTGCTTTAAAAAAGTCAGCAACACGGCTTCTTCTAGACCGATTTGAGCTGCCATTGAAAAGGATATTGGTAATGAATAATCGTTATCTAACATAAATCTCGCTTCGCACGTTTATCTTAACAGTCTACCAAAAGCCTTAACTATTAGCACGGTACCTCTCCACCAGTTTGATAACAATAACAAAAGCCACTCGAATCATAAGCAGATGACATCTGAATGACAGTTACCATTTTCTCAATTGACAGAGTAAAAACTCACTTCTATGCTGAAATGGTGAGGCCTAATTTGCAACAGCAAATTGGGTACACCTAGCCAACTTGACTGAGGAGAAAAGTTGTATGCATACTACAAATATTACTGGACACCATATCGATATCACCCCTGCCATTAAAAACCATATCAACGAAAAACTGACTAAAGTATCCAAACTGACAGACCAGATAACTTCTGTAAATGTAACCTTGTTAAAAGACAGTAAAAACCAAAAAGCCGAAGCGACACTGCATCTTCCGGGCAAAGAAATATTTGCCGCCTCCTCTGAAGATAGACTATTTCATGCCATAGACTCCATGGTTGATAAACTCGCTCGGCAAATAGATAAACACAAAACCAAACAAACCTCAGGAACACACAAACCCGTCGTTGTTTCCTAGCCCACCGAATAAAGCATCGAGCAAAACTCGGTGCTTTAAAGTTTCTTTTCTAATTAAGATAAAATTCTACCTTGAGTTTTTGAACTTTCACCCGCATATTAACTCTTAGTAAAAGTTCATAACCCTTAAGGAGTAATACTCATGAGTTATACTGAAGCCCTGTCGACACACACGTCACAAGCGGCTAATAAAACACTCCGCAATACTTACGGATTGTTGTCGCTAACCCTCTTGTTCAGCGCCTTCACTGCAGGCGTGAGCATGGCCATGAACTTACCACACCCAGGTTTATTCATTACCTTGGTTGGTTTCTATGGTTTATTATTTTTAACACACAAATGCAAAAACAATTCTGCTGGCATTCTTTGTGTTTTCGCACTGACTGGTTTTATGGGATTAACCCTTGGCCCAATCTTAAGCCTGTACCTAAACATGGCTAATGGCGGAAGCTTAATCATGAGCGCATTGGGCATCACAGGCCTATCGTTTCTGGGATTATCTGCCTACGCTCTAATTTCAAAGAAAGACTTTAGCTTCCTTAATGGATTCGTTACTGTTGGTTTCTTTGTACTCATATTTGCCGTGATTGCTGGCTTTTTTGTGCAAATGCCAGCTCTTCAAATCTTTATTTCAGCAGGCTTCGCACTCTTCTCTGCGGCGATTATTTTGCTACAAACGAGTCAAATCGTGCGTGGCGGTGAAACAAACTACATCATGGCAACAGTGAACCTATATGTTTCTCTGTACAACATGTTTCTAAGTATTTTGTCTCTATTGGGAATGTCTAGCGACGATTAATTCCTAGCGCCAACAAAAAAGGCCGCAGACTGCGGCCTTTTTTATCTGTAAACTTTGTCAAAATCCACCTGACATTGATAGCAATACAAGGTTTCTTTGGAATGCAATACACACTGCTAATCACTGGATCTCCCTACCAAAGCAAAGCCTGTCATACAGCGCTTCGCTTTATTAGGGCCTGCATAGAAAAACACCCAAACGCCATAAAAGGCGTCTTTTTTTATGGCGATGCTGTATTAGTTGGCAGTCAAATCCCCCAGCCGCCAAGGGATGAAATCAACCTGCTGCAAGCTTGGCAAGACATTGCACAAGAACATAACATCCCCTTGTATTTGTGCATTGCCGCGGCCGTCAGACGAGGCATCATTAGCGAAGAAGAAAGTCGTCGCTACGAATTAAAGCAACATTCACTCGCGGAAAACTTTCAATTAGAAGGCCTTGGCACCTTGGTTGAGCTAATACACACTACTCAAAAAGTCATTCAGTTTAGGTAGAATAATGAAACACACCCTAATTCACCTTAACAGCAGCCCCTATGCCAATCTAAGCTGCAAAGAAGGCCTTGACCTTGCTCTAGTGCTAGCGACCTTTGAACAACCTGTCGACCTCTGCCTATCTGGTAGCGCCTTAGCTCTCTTAAACAACAATCAGCTGCCAACAGCCGAGCACGGAAAAAACCTCCACAAACTTTTAGACGGCTTAGAGTTTTACGACATTGAAAACATCTATATTAAAAGCCCCTCTTCTGTAGGCGAGAGTCAACACTGGCAAGGAACCAAGCCTCTTAACGAAGCCGAGTGGCACGCTTTATTTTCACAATACCAACAGGTTTTTCGGTTTTAATTATGCAACTCCATCAGATCAATCAACTCGCTTATTCATCCGATTTAGAGAGCCTCTGGCAAGATAGTCTGCAAGCTGGTGATAGTCTTCTGCTCATTGAAGACGGCATTTTAAGAACCAATAATATAAATGATTTACGCACTTTGATTGAAAGTAAAAAGGTCTCTCTCTACTATCTACAAAGTGATGCTGATGCCTATGGTTTATCTCCGACCATAGGAACTGCCCTATCTGACAGCGAATGGGTAGACATCACCTTATCGGCTCAATCAAACATCAGTTGGTAATAGCTATGACAACTATTTCACAAGATATTCTAGATGAAGAAGGTTACTTACTAGATCTAGATAATTGGAATAACAAGCTCGCTGAAGACTTAGCAGAGAAAGAAAATATCGTGCTCACAGAAGCACACTGGGAAATTATATTGTTGCTCAGAGATTTCTATCAAGAATACGAAGTCTCTCCTGCCATGCGACCATTAGTAAAAGCAGTGAGTAAAAAGCTTGGTCCAGAAAAAGGCCGAAGTATTTATCTAATGACATTATTTCCGGGAAGTCCGCCAAAACTTGCAGCGAAAATTGCTGGCCTACCCAAACCAGCTAACTGCCTATAAAACCAATAAACCTCAATAAAAAAGGAGCCCTGTTTGGCTCCTTTTTTATTTCATAATAAGTCTGAGAAACTAATGTTTTCCATGCCACTCAAGCTTATCCTGCAAAGTAACCACTTCACCAATAATCAACAACGCAGGCGACTTAACCTCATTATTCTCTGCCACAGAAAAGATGTCTCGAATAGTAGAAGTAAACACTCTCTGCTCATCCGTAGTCCCTTTTTCCACCACTGCCACAGGCATGGAAGGTTTCATACCAAAGCGAATCAAGGACTGGCTGATTTCTTTTAGCCCAGTCAGCCCCATATAAATCACTAAGGTTTGTGCTGGGTGCACCAACTCATCCCAAGGCAGCTCAGTCGTACCATCTTTTAAATGGCCCGTTAAAAAACGCACAGATTGAGCATAATCTCGATGAGTTAAAGGAATACCAGCATAAGCAGCACACCCCGCCGCCGCCGTTACACCGGGCACCACTTCAAATGGCACACCTTCTTCGACAAGCTCTTCCAGCTCTTCGCCACCACGTCCAAAAATAAAAGGATCTCCGCCTTTTAAGCGAACCACCATCTTGCCTTCTTTAGCCTTCTCGGCCAGCAAGCTGTTGATCTCACCTTGCGGCAAACTATGCAACGACTTAGCCTTGCCCACATACATTTTTTCAGCTGTTTCCGGTATCAAAGCAATAATATCTTTGCCTACCAAACGATCGTATAAAACCACATCTGCCGACGTTAAAAGTCGATGGGCTTTCAACGTTAATAGTTCTGGGTCACCTGGACCCCCGCCAACCAAATAGACCTTGCCCGTCATACTTCCTCTACCCACACCACTCTAATTACATAAAAAAAGCCTCGACCAAGAGGCTTTTTTTATTATCAATACATATTAATCTATGCTTTTCTCAATACTTTTTTACCGTCCATATAAGGCTGTAAAACATCTGGGATCGTCACGCTACCGTCTTCATTTTGATAGTTTTCCAAAACAGCAACGAGGGTTCGACCAACCGCTAAACCTGAACCGTTCAAAGTATGAGCCAATTCTGGACGACCTGTTTCAGGGTTACGCCAGCGAGCTTGCATACGACGCGCTTGGAAGTCACACATATTTGAACAAGAAGAGATCTCACGGTATTTACCCTGACCCGGCAACCAGACTTCAATGTCATAGGTCTTATGGGCAGAGAAGCCGAGGTCGCCACCACACAAGATGACAGTACGGTATGGAAGTTCAAGCTTTTGTAAAATCGCTTCGGCATGACCAACCAGTTCTTCTAGTACGGCTTCAGAGCGATCCGGACGACACACATGCACCAATTCCACTTTCTCAAATTGATGCTGACGTATCATACCACGGGTGTCACGACCATAACTGCCCGCTTCACTTCGGAAACAAGGCGTATGAGCAACAAACTTTTGATGTAAATCCGCATCATTTAGAATTTCATCGCGCACCAAGTTGGTAACAGGCACTTCTGCGGTGGGAATCAAATAAAGGTCATTATTACCGCTTTCTTTATCCACAGGCACTTTAAAAAGATCCGCTTCAAACTTAGGTAACTGCCCCGTTCCTTTTAAAGAATGGGCATTGACCAAATAAGGCACGTACACTTCTGAGTAACCGTGTTCATCAGCATGGGTATTGATCATAAATTGAGTCAAGGCACGATGTAGACGAGCTAAATCCGCACGCAATACGGCAAAGCGAGAACCAGTAATTTTTACCGCCGCTTCAAAATCAAGCAACGCTAGGTCTTCACCCAAGTCCACATGATCTTTTGCTTTAAAAGAAAACGGCTTAGCTTCACCCCAACGACGAATTTCAACATTATCCTCTTCAGAAACACCAACAGGAACAGACTCATGGGGAATATTAGGAATACCTTCTAGTAAACCTTCTAACTCTTCTTGAACCTCTGCCAGCTGCACTTTAGCCGCATCAAGATCATCGCCCAAGGTTGCCGTTTGCGCTTTCAACTCAGCCGCTTTGTCTTTATCGCCAGACTTCATCGCCTGACCAATTTCTTTGGAGACAGAATTACGGGACTGCTGTAGCTGCTCTGTTTCTACCTGAATCAATTTACGACGTTCTTCTAAAGACGAAAACGTCGCCACATCCAGCTCATAGCCTTTTTTCTTAAGCAAGGCCGCAATGGCTTCTGGGTCAGCGCGTAGCGCTTTAATATCTAACATGGGTGCAACAAAGCCCTCTAACAAAAAATAATAAATCTAAAAAATAAAGCCTGAGGCCTAAAAATAACGCGCCAAAAAAATCCCCAACGCAACACCGACAACACCAAGCACACAGCTCAATAATAAATAGCTTATGGCACTTAGCCAAGCCTGCATATTAATAAGCGAGATAATTTCTAAAGAAAAGGTAGAAAAAGTCGTAAAAGCACCTAAAAAGCCGACCATAACCAAAGGCCGATAAGGTTCAAGAGACTGCATTTTCTCGCCAATAATGACAAAGGCAATACCCATTAAGAAACAGCCTAAGACATTGATAACCATAGTGGCAAATGGAAAATGGTAATGCCAATAGGAGTTAATCCAGCGCGTCATACCATAACGACTTAGCGCACCAACCGCCCCACCAAAGGCAACCATAAAATAAAACATCAACGCCCCCTTTACTGCTCATCTTCTGACAACGGATGATTATTGAATAAATATGAATAGCGCTGTCTCGTGCTTTGTTCGTCCAACTCTTCCAACCAAGCTAATTTATCACCAATTTTTTTCTCTAATCCACGATCCGTTGGTTGATAATAACGCATTTCAGCCAGCTCTTCGGGCAAATAATTTTCACCTGCGGCGTAAGCATTTTCTTCATTGTGAGCATAACGGTATTCATCCCCGTGCCCCATGCTCTTTGCCAAAGACGTTGGTGCGTTACGTAAATGATTGGGCACTTCATAGCTAGGTTGCGCTGCAACATCCGACATTGCCTGATTAAAGGCTTGATAAACCGCATTGCTCTTTGGCGCACAGGCCATATAAAGTGTAGCTTGCGCAATGGCTCGATTACCTTCACCGGGCCCCACCCGTTCAAACACGTCCCATGCATTTAACCCTACTTGTAAGGCCCTAGGGTCGGCATTACCAATATCTTCAGAAGCAATCGCCAATAAGCGTCGTGCAATATATAAGGGGTCACAACCACCGTCGAGCATACGAGCCATCCAGTATAAGGCGCCATCTGGAGAGGAGCCGCGTACCGACTTATGAAAAGCCGAAATTTGATCGTAGAAGACATCCCCTTTTCTATCAAAGCGACGTACACTGCCGCCCAATACATCTTCTAGCTGCTCTTGGGTAACTTGACTATTAGGTTCAACCAAATCAGACAAGATTTCTAAAAAATTCAAACCGCGGCGAATATCCCCATCCGAAGCTTGAGCTAAGACAGACAAATGATACTCAGAAATTTGCAAGCCATGACCTGCCATACCCTTTTCTTTATTCTCAAGGGCGCGAACTAAAACAAGTTGAACCTCTTCTACCGTTGGCGTTTTTAATCGATAAACACGCGCCCTAGACAATAAAGCAGAATTCAATTCAAAAGCAGGGTTTTCCGTGGTAGCACCAATAAACAAAAAAGTACCGTCTTCAATAAAAGGTAAAAAAGCATCTTGCTGGGATTTATTAAAACGATGCACTTCATCGACAAACAAAACGGTTTGGGTACCATTCATCATGCGCAGTTGCTTTGCTTGATCCACCGCCGCGCGAATTTCTTTTACCCCAGACATGACCGCCGAGATCTCAATAAATTGCGCATCTAATGCATGGGAAAGTAACTGGGCAAAGGTGGTTTTTCCAACTCCGGGAGGTCCCCAAAGAATAAATGAGTGACAGTGACCTGTTTCCACCATTCTGCGTAACGGTTTACCCGGTCCAACTAAGTGAGACTGACCAATGTAATCATCAAGCTTAGTCGGTCGCATCCGAGCAGCTAGGGGCTGATAGGCACCATTTGCTTCATCTGAAAACAGGTCCTTCATCATTGCCCTTCTACAATCACATCCACATCCGCGGGTAAATCTAGCGTGAAGTTTGACTTAGACACGCCATCGTGAGGTTCAACTTTTCTAAACTCAATCACCGTTGTCTGACCCAACGAATCAAGAATACTCATGGCACTAATAGCTTCATCTGTAAAAGAAAGGGTCAGGGTTTGAAATAGGTCTTCGTCTTCCTTAGGCTGTAAACGAAACTTCTCCGTACCCAGACTCGTCACATCATAATGGGGTAACACTTCTGCAGCAGGTTGCCCCAATAACGCAGCAGGGGAATGACCTACCGCACCAGACAGAGGTTTCTTCGTTGCCTGCTCTAAATCTATGTCCCAAACGGTAATCGTTGTACCATCGGAAATAATGCGTTGTGGATAAGGGGAAATACTATCCCATACAAATTGATTAGGCTTAGCCAATAAAAACACGCCCTCACTCACCTGAATTTGCTTACCCTGCTCGTCATAAGTCACCTGACGAAACTCGCCTTCGATATTACGGTTCATTTCCAGTAGATTTTCTAAGCTTGCAGCCGTCTCATCAGCTGCCTGAGCAATGTTCAACTGCAACCCAGCCAATGCAATCAGAAAAAAACCTAAACATTTATTTATCAACATACCGCTCCAAAAAACCACTACTCTTACGATTTATTCTGGGATTAAAATTTCTCGCTGACCGTTCGTCCCCATGGGACCAACTAAACCTGCCGCTTCCATTGCCTCAACAAGATTTGCAGCCCTGTTGTAGCCTATTTTAAGGCGACGCTGAACAGACGATATAGAAGCTTTACGTGTTTCTAGGACAATCTTTACGGCTTCATCATAGAGTGCATCTTTGTCTTCACTGTCATCGCCTGTCATTAAGTCTTCAGGGTTCACGACAACATCATTAATATAGGCCGGCTCACCCCTTTGCTTCCATTCCTCTACCACGGCATGCACTTCTTCATCAGAAACAAAAGCACCATGCACTCGAATAGGCGTCGGTAAACCTGCAGGCAAATACAGCATATCGCCCATTCCTAGTAATTGGTCCGCGCCACCTTGATCCAAAATCGTACGAGAATCGATTTTCGATGAGACTTGGAACGCCATACGCGTTGGAATATTCGCTTTAATCAAGCCAGTGATAACATCAACCGAAGGACGTTGAGTCGCCAAAATCAAGTGTATACCCGCCGCACGCGCCTTTTGTGCGATACGGGCGATTAACTCTTCCACCTTTTTACCGACTATCATCATCATGTCAGCAAACTCATCCACAACAATAACGATATAAGGCAAAGGCTCTAAATGTGGAACGGTTCTCGCCACACCATCTTCCGAGAACATTGCCATTTCAGGTTGCCATAATGGATCTTCAATTGGCTTACCTGCTTCAATCGCATCACGCACTTTGTTGTTATAGCCAGCGATATTACGAACACCTAACTTAGACATCAGTTTATAGCGGCGTTCCATTTCATCCACTGACCAGCGCAAACCATTCGCGGCGTCTTTCATGTCGGTAATAACAGGCGTTAAAAGATGAGGAATGCCTTCGTAGATAGATAACTCAAGCATCTTAGGATCAACCATGATCATACGCACTTCGTCCGGCGTGGATTTCAGCAGCATACTTAAAATCATCGCATTCACACCCACCGACTTACCTGACCCTGTGGTACCTGCGACTAACACATGGGGCATTTTGGCGAGATCCACGACCACTGGTTCACCAGAAATATCATGCCCAAGAGATAAGGTCAGCGGTGAAGACGCTTTATCATACATATCGCAGTTTATGACTTCGGAGAAATAGACGGTATCTCGAATCTGATTCGGTATTTCTATGCCTATTGTCGATTTACCCGCAATCACCTCTACCACACGCACACTCATCACACTCAAAGAGCGCGCTAAATCTTTTGCCAAATTAGTAATTCGAGAGACTTTAACCCCGGGAGCTGGCTGTATTTCAAAACGAGTAATAACAGGGCCAGGATTAACCTCGACCACTTCCGCTTTTACGCCAAAGTCCTGTAATCGTATTTCCAACAAATCAGACAAAGCCAGTAATTCATCTTCAGAATAACCACCTTGCTTAGGTTTAGGCTTTGTGAGTACAGAACGGTCTGGAAGGGAGTATTTTTTCTCTGCTGCGCTTACTTCTTCATCAGGAGAAACGCCAGCAAGGGTATCTAGTTGCTTGGCTTCAGATAAGGTACGAAAGGCTGGCTTATGGCCTTTATCCGCTTCAGGCGCAGCTGCTGCATCTCTATTTTCTATACCCTCTCCAAATGCTTCACCATTAAGCAAAGCCGTAGCCGACTCAGGATCTATCATATTAGGCTGATCAGTGCCTTTATCATCCCACGGCTCTTCTATATAGAGTGTATCGTCAAAGTCCACCTCTTCATCTATTGAAAAGTCGTCTAAAGCATCAAGATCTGGCCCTTCAACAAATCCAAACCTAGGTTCCTCTGATCGCACCTCTTTGGGCTTCGAAAAGAATGAAGGCAATGCAAACCTCGATTTTTTCTCTTCTTTATTTTCTTTTTCTAGTTGTCCATCATTTTGAATTGCAGCATCATCACGCTTTTCTTCTGTTACAGCCGCCTCTTCTTTCGCTTTTCTTTTGTTACGAACTATCGCAGGCACTTCAGGCTCTACAAAAAGCTCATTCTCAATGACCTTATGACCACGGGCTTTTGTCTCTCGGCTCTTTAACCATTTACTGCGAACAAGTTCAAGGAACTTAAATACCGCTTCACCTAGGCGATCCGTTAAGTTCAGCCAATGCAGTTGAGACAATAAAGTAAAGGCTAAAATCACGAAGGCTAAACTGACTAGAGTAGCGCCATCATAACCAATAAATTTATACAACAATGTGCCAAGCGAATGACCCAAAATACCGCCAGTCCCGTACGGTAATGAAGGTTCGCCCACGGTATGTAAAAAGCACAGCACGGAACCAAACGACAAATAAAGCAAACTACCGACAATACAGAGAAAGGTATTATTAATGGGTAACAAAGAATGAGGATTGCGCCATAGAATAATGACAACCCAAAAGAACAGAGGAGGCAAAGAATAGAATAAAGAACCAAAAAAGCCCGAAGTTAAATCAGCAATGGTTGCCCCAATCGGCCCCATGGAATTCTGAATAGCGCCACCACTGCCAGAATAAAACCAACCAGCGTCATCAGGGCTATAGGTATAGGTCGCCAACCCAAAAAAACATAACAACAATAATGCAGTAATGAATACCGCTTGCTTGGCAAACATATTCCAAATTGGTGATCGTACAGACTCACTCACGTCTTCCGCCAAAACACGCCTTCCTATTTATGCCAATCAAAATGAATTTATGCTCTACTTTATAAAGTGGCCACAAGCCCATAAGCTTACCATAAAAAAAGCCAACCCAAAGGGTTGGCTTTCGCATTAACCAAGAAAGACTTCTTTTATAAAAGAAGGTCTTAGAAGTTAGCTTTTACACCAACGATTGTACGCTCACTACCTGCATCAACTGTAGGGGCAGAAGTATCACCCGCATAATTCTTCACATAGTAAGTTAAATCACCAGATACATATTCACCAACAAAATAAGTCGCTGATGGCTCACCATCAGTCTCCATATCTTGAGAATACTCAAGAGTAAGAGTCAATGCATCAGTTGCAGCAAGTGCGACAGAAACAGTCATTCTCTCAACATCAGTTGCACCAGTCAAACCAGTTGCACCACTACCATAGTTTAAAGATAGAGTCGCTGGGCCTGCATCCGCTTGAAGACCAAGGTTGACTGCATTTGCATCACCAACAGAACCTCCAGAGATACCCGCTTTAAAACCACCAAAGTCTTGCACATAAGAAATTGCAGCACCGATATCAGAATCTTGAGCTTCGACAGCAGCAGTAGGAGTAGAACCTGTTTCTTCATCGAACTTAAACCCAGCAGCTTTTGCACTAATACTTTCTGTTGCTTCAATAGCTACTGTCAATTCTGGGGTAACTTTATAACGAATACCAGTGTTATCAGTATCACCTGCAGTCCTAAGATCGACACCACCCCAAATTTCATCCATACCCATGAATGAACCAGTTGCTACTGTGCCATCAAATCGACCAAAAGATAAAGCACCTTGTTTAACATAGAGTTTTTCCATGCCGATTTTAGTACCTTCATCGCCACCAGAAGTTGCAATTTCAATTTCAGCAAATACAACACCAGTATCTACATTAATTTCAACTTCACCTTCATTAGTACCACTTAAATCATTATTTCCATTATCTACTGCTACATACTCGATGCCAGCGTTACCAGAAAATACACCTTCAGCAGCAAAAGTAGTTGAAGACACAGCAGCTGCAACAGCAGTTACCGCAAACACAGAAGCAAGTTTAATCGCTTTCATTCAAGATTCCCCTTTATATTATATTTAATGGCCTTGTAGACCTATTGATACGCTTTTAACCAATACAAGAAACGTTTTTAAATCAACGAGTCATGCATATTAAAACCGATCAGTTTCACTTTTGTGACAACTCTCAAAAAAACATGATAGCCAACAAAAAAGCAAATCATCTTTAGTTCCCAACAGATTATTCAATTATGTTTTGAATTAGTCTTTAGGACTGCATCGATTAAAACCAAGTTTTCCTTTACGGGTCAAGCACTCAGTGCACTTTTTTGGTTTTTTTTTCGCTTTTTTTTCATTTTAGGTTGTTTTCTGGATAAAAAACGACCTAATCACTCTTTTTCAACCTAAATTCTTAATCTATTAGTGCACATTCACCTAAACATAGCACTCTATTATGTCAGAAAAAAGTATCACTGATATTTATTTTTCCTTAATCTGACTATCGGGCCCACATAAAAATACTTTAGCTTTATCTATAAAAATCATCGGTTAAGTGCGCTTATCGCTATAAAATTTTATAATAGCCAAATCAAACGCAGCGAAATGGATTACCTATGTCGGTCGAGACTACAGATAACGAATTGATACTATTATCAGAATCGCCCTACGATACCCCCACCCCAAATAAAGCATTAAAAGACCCTGAAGGATTGTCTGCAATAGGTGGCGATCTATCATCTGCTAGATTAATTCACCTCTACAGCAAGGGTTTTTTCCCTTGGTATAGCGATCCAGACCCTATTTTATGGTGGCATCCTGAGCTCAGATGCACCTTAAAACCGGAACAATTTCATACATCCAAATCGCTCAAAAAAAGTCTAAAAAAACAACCTTGGACTTTTACCGTCAATCAGGAATTCGATCTTGTCATTGGCTATTGCTCTGAATTACGAGCGGATAAAGAAGGCACTTGGATATCAAGCGACATTCAAAACGCCTATAAAAATTTAAATACATTAGGTTACGCCCATTCGATAGAAGTTTGGCTGAATGAAGCACTCGTTGGTGGTTTTTATGGCATAGCCATGGGAAAAATGTTCTTTGGCGAATCCATGTTTTCACTGCAACCTAACGCATCAAAAATTGCGTTAAAAACCTTCTGTAGCATAGCGAGAAGTTGCGAAATAGAGTTGATAGATTGCCAAGTAGAATCCGAGCATTTAATGACTCTAGGTGCCAGCCTTATGCCTAGAAATGACTTCATCAGTTCATTAGAGGCATTGATTCCTAGCACAGAAAAGAACGAACATTTGATACGTATGAGTGACACAACCCAAAAACAGTGTATTTAACGAATCAATAAACTCGATTAAACAACAACTAAGTTTGCCTTATGCTGTGTTTTTAGGCAGAATATGTTCGATCAAAATTCAGACGTCGCTAGATTCTCCATCATAACTTAGAAATCTAGCGCTCAATTGACTTAAAGAGAACCACTTTCTCTTCGTCTGTAGACCTCCGAATATATAGCGTGGTCGGCGTCTACTAAATATTAAGTTAACACCATAGGACACCATTGTGGCAAAAGAAGAAGGCTTAGAAATGGAGGGCACTATCATTGATACGTTGCCTAATACCATGTTCCGTGTCGAATTAGAAAACGGACACGTTGTAATTGCTCATATCTCTGGAAAAATGCGCAAAAACTACATCCGTATTTTGACTGGCGATAAAGTAAAAGTAGAGTTAACACCATACGACCTTTCTAAAGGCCGCATTGTTTACCGTGCTCGCTAGTATCTTTTAAGGCTCTTTAGAGTAAGAAACTTGAAATAAAAATATAAAAAAACCGGACAATGTCCGGTTTTTTTATATTAGCAATACCACTTAAATCATAAATTTAATGTACGACCGCTTCTTTAATCACATCAAATTTCAGCTCGTCACTCTTTTCATCCAGCGTCACTTTAACATGCCCACCTTCGTTGAGATCACCAAACAAAATCTGATCGGCTAACGGTTTCTTAAGATGCTCTTGAATAACCCTAGCCATGGGGCGCGCGCCCATTTGTCTATCATACCCCTTGTTAGCCAACCAGCCACGAGCCGTATCAGACACCTCTAGCAAGACGCCTTTAGGATCCAATTGCGCCTGCAGCTCAACCAAGAACTTATCCACCACATTAAAGATAATGCGTTCATCAAGTTGCTGGAATTGAATCACAGCATCGAGACGGTTTCTAAATTCTGGTGTAAAAGTTCGGTTGATGATTTCCATGCCATCAGTCGAGTTATCTTGACTAGAGAAACCAATCGAGCGCTTCGCTAGCTCTTCCGCCCCAGCATTGGAGGTCATTACCAAGATAATATTACGGAAGTCCGCTTTACGACCATTGTTATCGGTTAAAGTCCCGTGATCCATAACCTGCAAGAGCAAGTTAAAGACTTCCGGATGTGCTTTTTCGATTTCATCGAGCAACACCACACTATGAGGGTTCTTAGTCACCGCCTCTGTCAATAATCCACCTTGATCGAAGCCCACATACCCCGGTGGCGCACCAATCAATCTTGATACCGCATGACGCTCCATATATTCAGACATATCAAAGCGAATCAACTCGACACCCAGCTGTTTAGCCAGTTGACGGGTCACTTCGGTTTTACCGACCCCTGTTGGTCCTGCCATCAAGAAAGAACCAATCGGCTTCTGCTCGGCTTTCAGGCCCGCACGGGACAATTTAATAGCAGAAGACAAAGAGTCAATGGCTTTATCTTGCCCAAACACCACCATTTTAAGGTTACGTTCTAAATTTGATAACACTTGGCGATCATCTGAGTTCACTGCTTTCACAGGAACACGAGCAATTTTCGATACAATATCTTCAATATCTGCAACCGTAATCACATCCTTACGCTTGTCGGCTGGCTGCAAACGCTGATACGCCCCAGCTTCATCAACCACATCAATCGCTTTATCTGGCATATGACGATCCGTCACATAGCGCTGAGCAAGCTCCGCTGCCGCCAAAAGCGCAGGCTCTTCATACTTAATCTGGTGATGATCCTCAAAAGCACCAATAATGCCTTTTAGTATTTGGTAGGTATCATCAACACTCGGCTCATTCACATCGATTTTTTGAAAACGACGCGCTAAAGCATGGTCTTTTTCAAATACGCCACGAAATTCTTGGAATGTCGTCGAACCAATACAACGGATACCACCAGAGCTCAATACAGGTTTTAGCAAATTAGAGGCATCCATCACCCCACCAGACGCCGCACCGGCACCAATAATGGTATGAATTTCGTCGATAAACAGAATCGCATTAGGCAATTTTTTCAAATCCCCTAATAGTTGCTTCAGGCGTTTCTCAAAATCCCCTCGATACTTTGTTCCGGCGAGCAAAGCACCTAAATCTAACGAATAAACCACTCCGTTCGCAATAACATCTGGCACATGGCCATCAACAATGCGCTTCGCCAAACCTTCAGCAATCGCAGTTTTACCAACGCCAGACTCACCGACCAGCAAAGGATTATTCTTACGGCGGCGAGAAAGGGTTTGAATCACTCGCTCCACTTCGTACTCACGACCAATTAATTTATCTATTTTGCCCGCTTTCGCCTCTTCATTTAGGTTAGTCGCAAATTTTTGCAGTGGCGCTGCGGCAGTGTCTTCTGCTTCATCTTCTTCTTGATCTGACTCTTTAGAAGAAGCATCACCCAATTTGGAAATACCATGGGCAACATAATTCACCACATCGATACGAGCCACACCATGACGCTTCAATAAATAAACCGCTTGGCTTTCTTGCTCGCTAAAGATAGCAACAAGCACATTAGCGCCCGTTACTTCACGTTTCCCTGAGGATTGCACATGAAATACAGCACGCTGCAGCACCCGCTGAAAGCCCAATGTTGGCTGCACTTCTCGCTCTTCATCGTTATCAGGAATAAGTGGCGTGGTACTGTCCACAAACTCTTCAAGCTCTTTACTGAGTATATCTAGGCTGACGCCGCAAGCGGTTAATACACCGGATGCAGCGGCATTTTCAACAAGAGCTAATAACAAATGCTCCACTGTCATGAATTCATGGCGCTTGTCACGCGCCGCTTTAAAAGCAGTATTCAGGGTTTGTTCTAGTTCTTTATCTAACATTGCTATGCCCTCACTCTGAATTCAGTCGACTTTTTGTAGGTCGCACATTAAGGGGTGCTCATTCTGTTCTACGAACTGTTGTACCATTGCCACTTTGGTTTCAGCAATATCAAAAGGGTAAACACCACAAACGCCCTTCCCTTTTGTATGTACTTCTAACATTACCTGATTAGCCTTCTCTCCATCCATAGAAAAAAAACGTTGGAGAATAAATACGACAAAATCCATTGGCGTATAGTCATCATTAAACAATACCACCTGATACATGGATGGTGGTTTTAATTCTGTTTCTTCTGGAGCAATCGCGATGCTTGAGTGCCCGTGCTGCTCATCTTCTGATGTTAGTCTAATTTGTTGATTTACAATCATCCCATGCCTCTGAGGCTACATTTTTTCACATAATTAGCCAAATTTAGCTTATTACCACTTATATACGCTTACACATACCATTTGGATTTTACAAATTCCTAAAGGGCTTCTACGCTCATAATTAGGATTAAAATGTGCAACCAATGTTTATTGAACAAATTCTAGCATTGAATTACCACTAACAATTTGAACCTATTTAGCAAGCTAATGCGCTATCTATTTTAAACAAGAGTACTAACGCTTTAGTGAGAAGTAAAAACTTAAGGCAATAAACAACCTATTTTTAACAATTGAGTGAATAAGGAGTGACTCATGCATAATGGATCCGTGAAGTGGTTTAATAATGCGAAAGGCTATGGCTTTATAATTTCTGAGGAATTTGATGAAGATCTATTCATCCACTACTCAGCAATCAATGTGGAAGGCTATAAAACGCTAAAAGCAGGTCAATCCGTTACCTTTAATGTCGAGCCAGGCAACCGAGGACTTCACGCAACAGAGATCACACCAGATGCAGAAAGTGTATCGTCAAACACCACAGGCGACGCACCTAAAGAAGCTCAGCCAGCATAATAAAAAGCGACCTCATATCGCTATCATAGACTGAGTTTGGTATCTTAAGGCCCTTATCGAAATTAAAGAGGCAGCCCTGTTGTCTCTTTAACTTTTGTCTATTACTCCATGCCGATACGTTGCTCTCATGCCCTCATCGCTACTTATATTCAACAAACCTTTTCGAGTCTTGAGCCAATTTTCTGAACAAGATGATAAGACCACGCTTGCAAATTATATTCAGGCCCCTGATTTTTACCCTGCTGGAAGGTTAGATTTTGATTCAGAAGGCCTTCTGCTACTGACCAATCAAGGTTCACTGCAACATATTATCGCTTCGCCGGATTTTAAATTGCCCAAAACCTATTGGGTGCAAGTAGAAGGCAACATCTCCGAAGAAGCGCTTGATCAATTAAGGCAGGGGGTTGAATTAAAAGATGGACTGACTAAACCCGCGCAAGCCGAACGCATGCCAGAGCCAGAAATATGGCAGAGAACACCGCCAGTACGATTCCGAGAAAGCATTCCTACCAGCTGGCTTTCATTACAAATTAAAGAAGGCAAAAACCGTCAGGTACGTAGAATGACGGCCGCGGTTGGCTTCCCTACACTCAGGCTCATACGCTATGCCATTGGCCCTTATTCCCTAGAAGACATTAAATTAGGCGAATGGAAGCACATTGACCCGACCGAAGAATTAGAAAAAGAGGTAAAGCATTTTGAACAACAAAGAAAGGGTAAGGCTCCCTCACCTAACCGTCGCCGCCCTAGTGAAAAAAGACAATCTGGACCTCAAAGAAACACAATACCTCATGGTAAAGGAGTGGCAAGACGGGCAACTGGTACTAAACCAGCCAGCAGGGCACATAGAAAATAACGAAAGCGCCATTGACGCTGTTATTCGAGAAACGCTAGAAGAGTCCGGCTGGTTAGTAAAACCTATTGGTTTACTTGGCTTCTATTCCTTCACACCTTTTGAGGGCGCCGACACCTATCATCGTTTGTGCTTCTTATGCGACCCCATCACAGAAGCAAGCCAAGAGCTTGATTCCGATATCGAATCCAGCCATTGGTTAAGCTATGAAGAGATACTTTCCTTACCCCATCGCAGCCCATTGATTAAAGCCTGCATTGAAGATTCACTCAACAACCCCATTATACCTTTGGCGTTTCTATCTGATCAGTTTCTACAACCTGTGTCAGAGACAAGAAAGTGATACTATAGCTGCCATAAATTTTACCCGAGGCACCGCCTCTTCGTTTTACAAGTACTTGCGAAGAGTACTTACTACCATGAGTAATTACAGGTCATGAACGAACACCCTATTGCCGATAACGCAAAGAGCACGAAAAAAGTCATTGTTGGCATGTCTGGCGGTGTTGACTCCTCCGTTTCCGCACTCCTTTTAATGCAACAGGGTTATCAAGTCGAAGGCCTGTTCATGAAAAACTGGGACGAAGACGACGGCACAGAATACTGCACAGCAAAAGACGACCTTGCGGATGCCCAAGCCGTATCAGATACATTAGGGATTAAACTACACACAGCTAATTTCGCATCAGAATATTGGGATAATGTTTTCGAGCATTTCCTAGAAGAATACAAGGCAGGCAGAACCCCAAATCCAGACATTCTCTGCAACAAAGAAATCAAATTTAAAGCCTTCTTGGAATATGCCTTAGCTCTAGGAGCAGATTATATTGCCACCGGTCATTATGTACGGCGCGGCGAACGAGATGACGAACCACTTCTGCTAAAAGGCTTAGACAGCAACAAGGATCAAAGTTACTTTTTATACGCTGTCGGCAAAGACGAAATTGCCAAAACCTTATTTCCAGTCGGCGAGTTAGAAAAGCCTGAAGTACGACGTCTTGCTGAAGAGTTCAAGCTTATTACACACAACAAAAAAGACAGCACCGGCATCTGCTTTATTGGCGAACGTCGCTTTAAAGACTTTCTAGAACAGTATTTACCCGCCCAACCCGGCGACATCGAAACCCTTGAAGGTGACAAAATTGCGCGCCACCATGGGCTTATGTACCACACTATTGGCCAGCGTCAGGGCTTGGGCATCGGAGGCTTAGCAAAGTATTCTGATGATCCATGGTACGTGGTAGAAAAAGACCTTGATCGCAACGTACTTGTGGTGACACAAGGCGGACAACACGAATCCCTATTCAAAACACACTTAATTGCTGATAATTTTGACTGGGTGGCTCGCTCTAAACCAACACTGCCGCTAACTTGTAAAGCCAAGTGCCGCTACCGGCAAGCAGATCAAGATTGCACTCTTTCAGAGTTAGAAGACGGTCGCATAGAAGTCGCTTTTGTCGAGCCACAACGAGCCATCACACCGGGACAATCTGTGGTTTTTTACCTGGATGACATTTGCCTCGGCGGCGGTATTATCAATCTGGCCTTTAACAAATAATTTATTGAGAATAGTCACGTGAGTAGTCGAGAAAAAGAGCAAACCATTGCCTTATCCGCAGTATTTCAAGCGGCTGAACTCGTCGCTGTGCTAGCAAAAACAGGCAAAGTTGACAATGAAAGTCTACAGCCCTTAATTGAAAGCATCTTAGTACTAAGCGCCCCTTCGACAGAAGACATCTATGGCGGCCAGTGGGACTGCCAAACCAAACTCGCTTTAGGACGACGCATTTCTCGCCAAGCCTTGGGAAAAGACAGAAACAGCGTCAACCCTGATACCTTGCGCTACGCACTGAGTATGATTCACCTAGAAAACAAGCTATCCAAAGCGCCACAAATGCTGTCGGCTATAGGTCAAAAGATCACTCAAGTTGAACAAAAGAAAGACCATTACGACAGCGTGTTACACGAAAACATGATTGCATCCATTTCAGGTATGTACCAAGACACCTTAAGCAAATTGCCTTTTCGCATTCAGGTTCATGGCGATAGCCGCTTCCTACAACAGCCTTATATTGCCAACCAAGTTCGTAGCATTTTGATGTCTGGCATACGGGCAGCCATGTTATGGCGTCAGCTTGGCGGAAAACGCTGGCATTTGATTTTTAAACGAAAAGCCTTATTACACGCTTTAGAATCACGTAATTAAAACGCATATAGAAAAGGCCGATGGCCTTTTTGACTAAATAAAAACAGGCAGATGCTAGCAAAAGGAAAGTAGATAGAATATCTCTCTACTACGAATAACTAACATCAATCTTGAGTATATCTTGAGCCAATGTATCTATGGCTTTTTTTTAGGTAGTATGATGGCCAAAATTTTAATCTGTTAATTAAAGGAATGGCGACCAAAAGTCACCTTCGATCCAATAGGCGATATCGCCTGAAATGTTAGGGGAATTACATGTCAAAGCAAACCATTTATTACACGCTGACCGATGAAGCACCGGCACTGGCGACTGCATCTTTACTTCCTATCTTTGGCGCTTTCGCGAAAGAAGCCGATATCGAACTAAAGCTAACCGATATCTCTCTTGCTGGCCGTATTCTTTCTGCCTTTTCTGACCTCCTTCCTAGCGATCAAAAAGTTGAAGATGGGCTGAAGTTTCTAGGTGAACTAACCGCAGACCCTAAAGCAAACATCGTTAAGCTACCTAATATCAGTGCTTCTTTACCACAGCTAAACGCCGCTATTAAAGAATTACAAAGCCAAGGCTTCGACATTCCAGCCTACCCAGAAAACGCACAAAGCGATGCCGAAAAAGACGCCCAAGCGCGTTATTCAAAAATCCTCGGTAGTGCTGTAAACCCAGTTCTACGTCAAGGCAACTCTGACCGCCGCGCACCAGCTGCGGTCAAAGGCTTCGCTCGCAAAAACCCACACTCTATGGGTAAATGGAGCAAAACATCCACGTCTCATGCCGATTATATGCGCGACGGCGATTTCTTCTCTTCTGAGCAATCCGTAACAATGGACTCAGATCAAACCGTTAGCATTGAGTTTGTTGGCAAAGACGGCTCTGTTGAAGTGAAAAAATCACTTCCTCTTATTGCTGGTGAAGTGCTAGACAGCATGAATATCAGTTGCAAGAAGCTACGCGCCTTCTTTGAAGAGTCACTACAAGACGCCAAAGAAAATAACATCATGTGGTCTTTACACGTTAAAGCAACCATGATGAAAGTCTCTCACCCAATCGTTTTCGGCCACGCGGTAACGGTTTTCTACAAAGACGTATTTGAAAAATACGGCGAACTCTTCAACGACATCGGCGTTAATCCAAACAACGGTCTAGGCAGCGTTTACGACAAGATCAAAACACTACCTGAAGCGCAACAAGCAGAAATCAAACAAGCCATCGAAGCTTGCTACGAAACTCGTCCAGAACTAGCCATGGTTGATTCT
Organism: Marinomonas transparens; assembly: GCF_016463975.1. Classification (GTDB taxonomy): domain Bacteria; phylum Pseudomonadota; class Gammaproteobacteria; order Pseudomonadales; family Marinomonadaceae; genus Marinomonas; species Marinomonas transparens. The sequence goes on from NZ_JAEMNX010000002.1 coordinate 166,875, forward strand.
GATAAGGGCATCACTAACCTACACGTACCAAGTGATGTCATTGTTGATGCCTCTATGCCTGCGATGATACGTAACTCTGGTAAAATGTGGGGCCGTGATGGTAAAGCACATGACGCAAAAGCCGTTATGCCAGAAAGTACTTATGCTCGCATTTACCAAGAAACCATCAACTTCTGTAAAACCAATGGCGCGTTCGATCCGGTTACCATGGGTACAGTACCAAACGTTGGCTTGATGGCTCAAAAAGCAGAAGAATATGGTTCTCACGACAAAACATTTGAAATGCAAGCTGACGGCGTAATGCGTATTGTTGACGCAAAAGGCAATGTCCTTATGCAACACAATGTTGAAAAAGGTGACATCTGGCGTGCTTGCCAAACTAAAGATGCTCCAATCCGCGACTGGGTTAAGCTAGGCGTTACTCGTGCTCGTCAATCTGATACTCCAGCCGTATTCTGGCTAGACGAAGAACGTGCCCATGACAACGAACTTCGCAAAAAAGTGGAAACCTACCTAAAAGAGCACGACATCAACGGTCTAGACATTCGCATCATGTCTTACAACGAAGCAATACGTTTCTCTATGGAACGCATCATTCGCGGCCAAGACACTATCTCGGTAACAGGTAACGTACTACGCGACTACTTAACCGATTTATTCCCTATCATGGAATTAGGGACATCCGCGAAAATGCTTTCTATCGTTCCAATGCTTCAAGGCGGTGGTATGTACGAAACTGGCGCGGGTGGCTCTGCTCCTAAGCATGTTCAACAACTAATGGAAGAAAACCACCTTCGTTGGGACTCTCTAGGAGAATTCTTGGCCGTAGCCGTGTCCTTTGAAGAGCTGGGTATCAAGCATAACAATGAGAAAGCCATCGTACTTGCTAAATGCCTAGATAAAGCAACAGGTAAGCTTTTAGACACCAACAAGTCGCCTTCACGTAAAACAGGCGAAATCGACAACCGTGGCAGCCATTTCTACCTTGCTATGTATTGGGCTCAAGAACTTGCCGCGCAAACAGAAAATGCAGAGCTTGCCACTCAATTTGCATCATTAGCAAAAGAGCTAACAGCAAAAGAAGCGGCCATTATCGCGGAACTGACTGAAGTGCAAGGCAAACCTGCTGGCCTATCTGGTTACTACAACATCAACCTTGAAGAAGTGACTAAGATCATGCGCCCAAGCAATACCTTCAACCAGGTGTTGGCTTCCCTATAAGGCTAAAAGATCTAAATAATACCAAGCCCAGATACTTATCCTTTCGATAAGTATCTGGGCTTTTTTATACCATACATTCGGCGAATCCCTGTATTACCTCAGCCCTTTTGCCTATAATAGCGGCTCCCTGAAAACCATGTTCGAGGCGTTATCTCAATGGAATTAACTAGCTTAAATGCAATTTCCCCTATAGACGGTCGTTACGGATCGAAAACAAACGTATTACGTCGCTCTGTCAGCGAATACGGTTTGCTACGTATGCGAGTCATAGTAGAGGTTCGCTGGCTACAATCTCTTGCTAAACACCCACAAATCATCGAAGTACCTGCATTAAGCGACGAAGCAAGTGCACTTCTAGATCAGCTTGCAGATAACTTCAGCGAAACAGATGCTCAAGCAATTAAAGACATTGAAAGAACCACTAATCACGATGTCAAAGCGGTTGAATACTTTATTAAAAACCAAATGGCTGACCACGCAGAATTAGCGGCCATCTCTGAATTCGTACACTTTGCCTGTACTTCAGAGGACATCAACAATCTGTCTCATGCTTTAATGCTACGCGAAGCGTTAAAAGACGGCATTGTGCCTGAGCTAAAAAATGTCCTTTCTGCCATTCAAGGCCTTGCGATTGAACATGCCGAGCAACCTATGTTGTCTCGCACGCATGGACAAACAGCCTCCCCTTCCACTGTAGGTAAAGAAATGGCCAACGTGGCTGCTCGCCTTAGCCGCCAACTTAGGCAAATCGAAAACATTGAGTTTTTAGGAAAAATTAACGGTGCCGTAGGTAACTACAACGCCCATCTTTCCGCTTACCCTGATGTTAACTGGCAAGCTCATGCAGAATCTTTCGTCACGTCTCTAGGTTTGACCTGGAACCCATACACCACTCAAATTGAACCACACGATTACATCGCAGAATTGTACGATGCAATTAGTCGCTTCAATACCATTCTTCTCGATTTTGATCGTGATGTTTGGGGTTACATCTCTATGGGCTTCTTCAAGCAAAAAACCATTGCGGGAGAGATCGGCTCTTCCACCATGCCCCACAAAGTTAACCCTATCGACTTCGAAAATTCAGAAGGTAACTTGGGCATTGCAAATGCCATCATGGGTCACTTAAGTGCCAAATTACCGATTTCTCGCTGGCAACGTGATCTAACAGACTCTACCGTTCTTCGTAACCTAGGTGTTGGCTTAGCGCACAGTTTAATTGCTTATCAAGCTACGCTTAAAGGCATCAGCAAACTAGAAATTAATGCGCCGCGCCTAAACGCAGATTTGGATGCCGCGTGGGAAGTCTTAGCAGAACCCATTCAAACGGTGATGCGTCGCTACGGCATTGAGTCTCCTTACGAAAAACTAAAGGAGCTAACCCGTGGACGCACTATCGACCAAGCGACAATCGAAACCTTTGTTGATACATTAGAGCTTCCAGAAAAAGCCAAAGCAGAACTAAAAGCATTAACGCCAGGTACTTATATTGGTAATGCTGTTGCTCAAGCGAAAGCAATCCGCAACTAAGCTTTGTTTTAAGTGAACAAATAAAAAGGGCCGATTTATCGGCTCTTTTTTATCTCCTCACTAAATTTCATTCATTTTTACGAGCAATATATGACCGACCTAAACATACCTTTAGCCATTCTTGGTGGTATGACAGCGCAAACCTTTTTAGATGAATATTGGCAGAAAAAACCTCTTGTCATTCGTGCTGGCCTAACGGATTTTGAAGTTCCGTTAGAAGCAGACGAGCTCGCTGGCATGGCAATGGAAGAAGAAGTCGAGTCACGCATAGTTATCGAAAACGGCCAGACACCGTGGCAAATGCAACAAGGCCCATTCGACGAAAATACCTTTGCTTCCTTACCTGAAAAAGAATGGACATTATTGGTTCAAGCGGTCGATCATTGGGTTCCTGAAGTTCAAGCCTTAAAAGAACAATTCCAGTTTTTACCCAGCTGGCGCTTAGACGACGTGATGATCAGTTATGCGACTGAGGGTGGAAGCGTTGGCCCCCATTATGATCAATACGATGTTTTCTTAATACAGGTAGCCGGTAAGCGCCGTTGGCAAGCATTGGCTCCACACGAATACCAAGATTCTGCCATAGCAAATGTCGCCTTACATATTTTAGATAACTTCAATATAAACCCTGAAATGGACTGGGAACTTGAGGCCGGTGATATTTTATACCTACCACCCAATTTCGCGCACAATGGCCGCTCGATGGACGATGAATGCATGACTTATTCCATCGGCTTCCGAGCACCTAGCCTACAAGATGCATTGACAGGTCTTCGCGATAAACTATGTGAAAGCATTAATGTCAAAGATCGATTTGCTGCTCCAGAAACGGGCAAACGTGAACACAACGCACAAATTCATTCAGACGATATTACTTATTTACAAACAGAACTCGCTCGCTTAATGAATCAGCCGAACCTATTAGCAAACTGGTTAGGCGAAACCATGAGCGAAAGCAAATACCCTGAATACCTAGCGCCTTTAAATAGCAAAGAACTGGATGAAGCCTTCCAAAATGCCATGCAAGGACAGACATTTATTCGTCCTGGCGATGCTCGTATTTGCTATTATCACGCTACCAATCAAAATATAATAAGCGTATTTTGTAATGGTAAGAGTCTAGAGATCAATGCAGAGTTGGCTCATTTCATACAAGCCATTACGGATCAAGTAGAATTCGATTTCTCTGGTCTAGATTTAAGCCAAAATAGCGATTTAGAACCACTCGTGCGATTTCTTATTCGTCAGCAAGGGTTGATCGAACTTGTTGCACCAGAAGCATAAAAGGAGACAAGGTGAAGGTATTAACGTCAGACTGGAAAAGCAGCAAAGACCAACTAACCTTTGTTCGCAAACAAGTTTTCATTATTGAACAAGGTATCGACGAGAAAGACGAGTGGGATGAGCATGATGAAGACGCCGTGCATTTCGTTGCTTTCGGAACCACTGCTGTGCCGACTGGAACCTGTCGATTAACAGAAGATGGCCAGTTAGGACGCCTAGCCGTATTACCAGCTTATCGCCATCAGGGTTATGGTGAAATGCTAGTCACCAAAGCCATACAAGTTGCGCGCCAGATGGGCATTAAGACTGCTTTCTTACATGCACAAGTCGATGTGCAAACCTTTTATGAAAAACAAAATTTTCATACCGATGGAAAAATGTTTTTAGAAGCGGGAAAAATGCATATTCGCATGGAAAGAGATATCTAACGCCATTCCAAACACAAAGAAGCGAGCACCTTACTCTAAGGTTGCTCGCTTCTTTTTATGTCTTTTAGCTCAGTTGCAATTAAACAACCGCAATTAACTCAACATCAAACTGAAGAACAGAATGAGGTTGAATCATTGCACCAGCGCCTTGTGCGCCGTATGCTAATTCAGAAGGAATTGTTAGACGGTATTTCGCACCTTCTTTCATCAACTGAAGACCTTCAGTCCAACCAGCAATAACACCAGTTAGAGGAAATTCAATTGGCTCACCACGAGCAATTGAGCTATCGAATACTTGACCATCAAGTAAACGACCTTCGTAATGAACACGTACTGTCGACTCACGACTTGGCGTGGCGCCTGTTCCTGCTTCTAGCTCTTCATATTGTAAGCCACTTTCAGTAACCTGAACGCCTTCTTTTTCCTTGTTTGCAGCAAGAAACTCTTCGCCCGCTTGTACATTACCAGCAGAGGCTTCACGAGTTTTTTCTTCCATTTTTTGCTGTAATTCAGCAAAAGCCGCTTCTAGCTCTTCACCAGGAACGCGCATTTCTGCTTGATTCAAAGAATCTTCAATCGCGGCAAAAAGGTGAGTTAAAGACAATTCACCAAGATCACTACCACGTAGCTGATCACCAATTTGACGACCAATGCCGTATGCGATTTTTGCTTCATTCGAGTCGAACGACAGTTCTGACATGTTTAAACTCTCTTTTATAAATGTAAATTTGAAGGCGTATCATAACATAGCAAGAATCCCCTAGGATATTGACTGCCTACTTCTTCTAGCAACATAGACAAAACAATTAGCATAATAGAGTTTACAAACGATAATAATTATCATTTAATACTCTTCGTGAGCAATGGACAGAAGGAGCAAAACAATGAAGGCAAAAAGCTTTATCTCACCCACAGAAAAGTATCAAGATGACAAAAAACCATTAGATTATTGGGGACTGCTGTTCGTCAGTTTTATTTTTATCTCCTCCATGAGCTGTTTTTTATTTGTCAGTCATTAAAAGCAAACCTAAAGACATGAAAAGTTACTATCGTTATTGACACATATCAGCGTCTAGAAAACGAAACAGACTAGACTAAAGGCATACATAATAAGAGGACGCCATCATGTTGCCTAAAATAACGACTATCCTTTACGCCTATGATCTAGACGGTAAAACTCACGACACAATGGAGCTGGTAATGAGCTTAGCTTTAGCTCATCAGGCTAAAATCATTTTAATGCACTCAATGGAACCCTTAGGCGCCCAAACCGCCAATATGATCAATAACTATATTCCTGCCGAAGACCTTCAGAGCATGCGTAAGGAAGCAAAGGCGGACATAGAGTCTCGTCTAAAAAAATCCGTAAACAATTTGATGCAAGAATATTCAGAAGAGCTTGCCAATTTACCTGCACCACCAGAAACGGTTATCGTTTACGGCACACCAGCAGACTCCATAGATACTGTCGCTAAAGAAAGAAACGTCGATATGATTATCATGAACAGTCGGACTCATAGCCGCCTAGGTCAAATGATCATTGGCTCTACTGCAAATAAAATCATCCACAGCAGCAGCATTCCTGTTTTGGTTGTGCCTATAAAATAAGCACTAGCCAGAGCCTATTCTCTTGGATACACTTACTGTATGCATAAACAGTAAGAGATCTTTCACACTATGTTACGAGCGAAGCTAGGACAAGGCAAAAATAGACGAGAAAGCGGAGTTTATAAGATTATAAATGAGCATTTCGAGTCTATTTTTAACGATGTATTAGCAAGCACAGTAGTCGTGCGAAGGTCTCAAGTGTATTTATGATCCTTTACATTGCTGAAAAACCCAGCCTCGCCCGCGCTATTGCCAGCGCCCTGCCTACACCACAAAAAAACGAAGATGGTTGCATCTGGCTCCCTAATGGCGACTGTGTCAGCTGGTGTATTGGTCACTTACTAGAGCAAGCTGAACCTCATCAATACAACCCAGCATTTAAATCATGGAATTTGGAACATCTCCCCATCATCCCTACTGATTGGCAATGGCAAGAAAAAACCAATACCAAAAAACAACTGGGCATATTAAAAAAGCTCATCAAAAAAGCAGATGCGTTGGTTCATGCTGGTGACCCTGACAGAGAAGGACAGTTACTAGTCGACGAAGTACTCCACTACGCCAAGGTACCCGAACAAAAGCTCAAAAATACTCAGCGCCTATTAATTAATGACCTAACTCAAACAGCGGTTAAAAAAGCCCTACATAACCTTCAACCAAATACAGAATTTGTTGCACTTTCCCGCTCTGCATTAGCAAGGGCAAGGGCCGATTGGTTATTCGGCCTCAACCTCACCCGTGCTTACACCATCAGAGGTCGCCAAGCCGGCTATCAAGGCGTGTTATCCATAGGTCGAGTGCAGACGCCAGTTTTAGGGTTGGTAGCTATGAGGGACAAGGAGAGAGAAAATTTTACCCCTAAGGACTATTATCAAGTATGGGCAAAAGTAGAAACAGAACAAGGCATAGGCTTTCAGGCAAAATGGCTGCCTAGTGACGCATGCCAACCTTATATGGACGAAGAACAAAGGGTGCTTAGCTTACCGCTCGCACAAAACGTTGCTTCTCGAATTAGCAACCAACCCGCTCTAGTTTCAGCAGCAAGTTACATGCAAAAGAAGCAGGCAGCACCATTACCTTATAATTTATCTAGCTTACAGATTGATGCTGCTAAAGCCTTTTCCATGTCCGCTCAACAGGTACTAGACACCTGCCAAAGCCTTTATGAAAGACATCAGATGATCACTTACCCACGATCAGATTGTCGCTACCTACCCAGCCTACAACACAAAGATGCCAAAGGTGTTATTGACGCCTTAACACGGGCCACAGCAGAAATTCGTCAAGGGGCTGAGAATGCAGATTCAAAACGAAAAAGCAAAGCTTGGAATGATAAAAAAGTAACCGCGCATCACGCCATTATTCCAACAACTCAAGCCCATAAAGCGGCATCGCTATCAAAAGCCGAAGCTCAAGTATTTGGCTTAATCGCTCGACAATATTTAATGCAGTTTTACCCAGATTACGATTACCTAGCCTCCCATATAAAGCTCGATATAGCTGGTGGGCAATTCGAAGCCAAAGGCAATACCCCTATTTCACTCGGCTGGAAATCCTTACTAGCCACTAAAAGTAAACAGCAGAATCAGGAAGAAGAGCAAAGCGAATTACCTAAACTTAACAAAGGCGAAAAACTTTGGTGCCATGAAGGAGTCGTACAAGAGAAAGTCACCACACCTCCAGCCGCTTTTACGGATGCCACATTACTAGCCGCCATGACAGGTATTAACCGCTTTGTCATAGACAAAAGCATTAAAGCAATATTAAAAGACACGGATGGATTAGGCACCGATGCCACTAGAGCAAGCATTATAGAATTGCTCTTCAAACGAGGTTTTTTGATCAGAAAAGGCAAACAAATTCATGCCAGTGTTACGGGACGAGCTTTTGCAGATTGTTTACCAAGCCAACTTGTTACACCTGATATGACTGCTCAATGGGAGTCCATACTCAATAGCATAAGCCTTGGCGAAACCAACTATCAAAGTTTCATGAGCCACTTGGAAAGTAATCTAATTCAGCTCTTAGATATATCGAGGAACCTTACAACAGATTCCCTAAAAGATTTACCAGCCCCGACAAGAAAGGCCTTTACTAAGCGCTCAGGCAAAAGAAAAAAAGCAACAAAATCAACAGGCGCTAAACGCTCTAAAACAACCTTTTAGTATAAGCACTCTACCCCACCGCCAGCCAAGCCCCAACACCAATCATTAATGAACCCGCAATACGATTCATAATACGTACATTACCGCTTTTCATTAACATAGACTTCAAGGTTCTTCCTCCTGTCGCATAGATGAGCAAACAAGAGAGTTCCAGAATCAAAATAATGCTAATTAATACCAAGAGTTGGCTCGCTAACGAACGGCTAGCATCTAAAAAAGGTGGTAATAGGGCAACAAAAAACGCCCAGCCCTTGGGATTCGCAATGGCGGTCATAAAGCCTTGCGACATTAGATCAAAACGAGATGCGAGCTGACTTCCTTCTTTATCCGCTTTAATAGCCATTTTACCTTTCGACAACCACATCTGAATGCCAATAAAAGCTAAATAAGCGCCACCAGTATACTTAAGCACCATAAATACATTCGGATAATTAAGTAATAAGGTGGCAACACCAATAGCTGACAATACTCCAACAAGAGCCACGCCCAACAATTCGCCTAGCATCATCCAAAGTGCGCGCTTGACACCAACCGTCATACCTAACGTCATGGCCAATGTCATACACATACCTGGGGTAATAGAAACAAAGAAAAAGGTCGGCACAAAAGCCATAAGCAAGGTGAAATTCAAAGGAAATCCGCTGAAGTAGTAATAGAATAGAAGGAAAAAGGTATAATTTAAAAACGCTCTTTTTTCTGGAAAGTACTGTTATCTATAAACTTATCCCATTCATCATCAAGCTCTTCCTCATCCTCTCCATCTTCCGATGCCATAATATTCTCTTCCGCTTCCTGAAGTGCCATATCGCTCTCTATTTCACTAATGGTCTCATTATATTGCTCAATAAGAGGTTGAGCTTCGGGAAACTCTTGAATAGGTTCAATCTGTGCAATCGCTTCCTTATACATTTCAATCGCCGTTGTCATATTGCCACTTAAAAAAGCATGACGAGCAAGGTAAGCATGAAAATCAACATGTATCTTATGGCTATAAAATTCCATCATATTAGTATAACGAAACGCAGTATCCCCATCTAAAGTCTTCTCTTTTTTAGACTGGGCAATAAATAATTTAAAAGACTCAAATAAACGCTTCAACTCCATTACTAGCACTTCATCGTTAATAGGCTTGGTACGTCTCTTTTTTTTATCTGTTTGAAATGTGGTCATCTCCTCCGCCAAATTATTACGCCGACGATTCAAGGTACCATCAGGCTGAACAACCAATATTTCATCATAAACAGCAATCATTCTTGAAAATAGCCATAAACGCATATCTTTTGGTTGATATTGAGGAGGAAGATCATCAAGATAACGGCGAATTTGTCGCAACTGATTATTCAACCTAGCAATTTTACGCAGCTTCTCTAGTCGCGCTTGCTCTTTCATTTGCAGCACAATAGCGAAAGCAATAAAGCCTCCAATAACAAGCAAAAGAACAGTGATGGTAATTGCTGTCATAAGTTACGTATTTATCCTCTAATTCATTTAAAAAAGGTGCAATCACTCTCTCTTGTTGAGCGAGATGAACGCTTACTCTTTATCAATATTGAGTCTTATTTAGTAGGCTGAAATAATTTTTTCTCAACATCATCAATCATGACTTTTAAATGCGCAATTTCTTTTTGTGCATAGCCACCTGACGAAACCCGCTCCAATGCCACTAAAGCAGTTCGATATTTTTCTAACGCTCTACTTTTTTTGTCTAAATCCAAATCCTGTGCTGCTTGATTCACTAATACATCACAATAAGCAAGTGAATGAGTATACCTTAGCAGGCCCATATGATACTTTGCGGAGCCGTTATCAATCACCCTATTCTCAGCAAGCTTTTTTAGCATGCGAGACAAATATTGCAGTGTATTTTGTGTGCTAGTCAGTTCCTCTTGACTAGCAATACGCATTTTCACCTCACCTTTTTCACCTAATTTCAAATTATCAAAAACTTCAACTAACCCGGCATGGTTCAGTTCAGCTCGCGCATCATAATGATCTTTAACTAACTGAGTCGTGATTGAAAAAGCGTATTCAACCAAGACTTTTTTTACTGATCCAGGTAAATACCTACCCGATACTGTCTGAAAAATATCCAACAGCCGATTGCTTCTATTCAGTAAAGTCGCAAGCATTTTTTGTTTACGTTCACGCTGTGATTTTTGCCACCGTAAAACGGATAAAACAATGCTAAAAACAACAATTAAACTTAGAACAATCAATACAAATACGGTGATTTTCATCCTTTAAAGCTGCCTATAATCAAATATTTTCTTACCCAAAAGATTAAACGCTAGGATATTTATAGCATAGACAGGATAGTGAAGACACAAAAAGGCCCGCAATAAGCAGGCCTTCAATAAACCATGACAACTTATGAATGAGTAACAGCAAAGCCCAGTAACATATAAAAAAGCATCGCCGCTAACAAACCAGAAGCAGGTACAGTGATTACCCAAGCCGCAGCAATTCGAAACAGTGCAGAACGCTTAACCAGTTCTTTTTTGGTCGCTTTCTTCAAGCCTTTACGTTCTTGCGAAGAGATAGGTGCAGAAGCTTGAGCGCTTTTAAATTCTTTCAAAATAGCGCGTTTTTCTTCCACATCTGCTGACTTAAAGCGCGTAACAAACTCTTGAGTCTGTTCAATATCATGCCCAGCTTTTTCTGAATGAGCAACAATAGCCGAGAGTTTCTTCTCATAAGAAAGCTTCAAATACTCACGTAAGAAGCCAACCCCAAAAATACCACCAACCGCAATATGTGTTGAACTAACTGGTAAACCAAGTTGAGATGCAATAATCACTGTAATCGCGGCAGCCATTGCGACACAAAAGGCGCGCATCTTATCCAATTCAGTGATTTCAGAACCAACCGTTTTAATCAGTTTAGGACCAAATAAAGCCAAGCCAACAGCAATACCAATGCCACCAACCATCATAATCCACAGAGGAATCGCCGCTTTACTAGATACCACGCCTGTGTGCAAAGCATCATTAATCGCAGCTAGAGGCCCAATCGCATTAGCGACATCATTAGCACCGTGAGCAAAACTAAGCAGTGCCGCAGAAACAATCAAAGGAATAGTAAACAAACTGTTTACGGCATCTTTGTCGTTCTTTAATGATAAAGCGGCTTTATCAATAATAGGTCGAACAATAAAGTAAACGGTTAACGCAATAGCAAGACCAATCATTCCCGCAGAAATAATGTCCAGCTTCCACAATTTTTTAAGCCCCTTAAGAATAAGGTAAGTGGAAAATGCCCAAACCATTAATCCGACTAAAATAGGCACCGCTTTTTTAGCCGCCTCGATCATATTGTTTTTATAAGTGACAGCCCGCTTAATATAAATAAGGAAGAGAGCAGCAATAACACCACCTAAAACAGGAGAAATAACCCAACTTGCCACAATCGCAATCAACTTGTTCCAGTTAGCAATATCCCAACCACCGGCGGCAATACCTGCACCCAATACACCACCAACAATTGAATGAGTCGTTGATACTGGCGCACCTAGGTAAGTTGCTAAATTAAGCCAAATTGCCCCAGCTAACAGAGCTGCCATCATCACCCAAATGAACGTCTCAGCATCGCCAATCGCATTAGGATTAATGATACCTTTCTTAATGGTACCAACTACGGTACCACCAGCAATCAAAGCACCAGCGGCTTCAAAGACAGCCGCAATAAGAATCGCACCAGTCAGGGATAAAGCTTTAGAGCCAACCGCTGGACCAACATTATTAGCCACATCATTAGCACCAATGTTGACTGCCATATAGGCACCAATAGCAGCAGCGATTGCCAAAATGGATAAATTTGAAACCCCCACACTATTGGAGTAAGCATAGAAACCAGACACTAAAACAAAAGCTAACGCAATTAATACGCGAACAAACTCATTCCCACCTAGCGGGTTAGACTCTTCTTTCGGGTTATTCATAAGATCCATAAGGCTCTTCTTTTATTGATTAATCTATGTCAAACCGTTAATTCACAAGCGCTCGCCTGCATTAATTTACAAAACGCGCTTCCTGACGTTTTAGGTAGTTTGACGCTGAATTCGTCCTGTCACATTTCTGTCAAAATGCAAATTGGGCGCTATTCTACACTGGGATAATTCAGATAAAAACCCCTAATAACCTCAAGCAATAAGAAGGAGAAAAACCGTAAAAAAAAGTACTTCTATAACAAAAACTTAATGGACAATAAGTCCCTATAAAATCAGCATTCGATCACATTGACAGCCAAGCCTCCACGGGAGGTCTCTTTATACTTATCATTCATGTCTCGGCCGGTATCACGCATAGTACGAATCACCTTATCCAATGAAACATAATGAGAACCGTCTCCTCGAATCGCCATAGAAGCTGAATTGATGGCTTTCATAGCAGCCATTGCATTTCGCTCGATACAGGGAACCTGAACAAGACCACCTATCGGATCACAGGTCAAACCAAGATTATGCTCCATCCCTATTTCAGCTGCATTTTCTATTTGTTCTGGGGTACCACCAGTTGCAGCAGCCAACCCTGCTGCTGCCATAGCACAAGCCGAACCTACTTCTCCCTGACAGCCAACTTCTGCACCCGAAATTGACGCATTCTCTTTAAATAGCAGCCCAATTGCTGCAGACGTTAAGAAAAACTCAATAATGCCCTCTTCACTTGAGCGGGGACAGAATTCCCAATAATAGTGTAAAACAGCAGGAATAATACCTGCTGCACCGTTCGTTGGCGCTGTCACTATCCTCCCTCCAGCCGCATTTTCTTCATTCACCGCCAGAGCATATAAGTTGACCCAATCCATTGCCCCTAATGATGGGGTAATCATGTCCATACGAGTTTTGCTGGTTAAATCACGGTATAAACTGGCAGCTCGACGCTTTACCTTTAATCCACCAGGCAATATGCCTTCATTTTTAATGCCGTTTTTCACACACTCTTGCATGACTTTCCAAATAGAAAGAATATCCTGTTTTATTTCTTCCTCGGTGCGCCAGGCTTTTTCATTTTCCATCATGATTTGTGCAATGGACAAATTATGCTCCCGACAAAGAGCAATGAGTTCCCCCGCACTATGGAAGTCATACGTGAGCTCAGTGCTGTCAGGAACAAAGGTCACTTCACCTGAAGCATTTTCTTGGACAATAAACCCACCACCAACGGAATAGAAAGTAGCACTGTGAATAAGAGCATCTTTTTGATCAAAAGCAGCGAGAACCATTCCATTCGCATGAAAATCTAGACGATCAACGCGGTGGTATATAAGGTCAGCCTGAACATCAATAGAAATAGGATGCCGGGATAACAAACTCAATTTTGATTGCGCTTCTATACGATCAACCCGCTTGTCGACAAGGCTGGGGTCAATAAATTCGGGCAACTCGCCTTCCAACCCCATTAAGACCGCTTTGCCTGTGCCATGCCCCTTACCCGTTGCTCCTAGAGAGCCATATAGATCAATTTTTATCCTAGCAACAGTCATTAGCAGACCTCGTTGCTTAAGCTGTTGAGCAAAGCGATTTGCTGCCACCATAGGGCCAACCGTATGGGAGCTAGACGGACCTATACCAACTTTAAAAAGATCAAATAAACTGATTGCCATAAAACGCCCTTCCGTTGATATCTTTAACGTCAAACAAAGCATGTAGTGATTAAAAGCGGGATTAAATCATCACTACTTTTTTCATCAGGATACAAAGTTTCCAATAGGAAACAATGATTTTTTAGCCTATTTGTTGTTAAATTCAAAAAAAATGCACCTAAAAAATGCACAAATGATAAAAAAACGTAAAGAAACGTTTTTTTTATCCCCAGAATATGACAATCTAGGCCTATTCATGACGGTTTTGCCCTATATCATGATGTTAAATACCTAAGCACTATTCTTTGGAATAAAGCTTGCATAAACAACAAAAAGGGCATGTGTACCCCCATACATAAACTTCGCCCTTATAAAAATAGAGAGGACTCATATGTCAGCCACAATCATTGTCGGTGTAGATGGAAGTGAAGCCGGTGATCGCGCGGTAGCTTACGCTAAACGACTTGCAAACCTAATCGGATCTGAATGTAAACTTGAATTAGTTTGCGTGGTGGAATGGTCTCCATATACCTTCCAAACTCCAGAAGAAAATTCATTGCGAAAAAAACAAAAAGAAGTTGAAACTCAAAGCGCTCAAGAACGCGTTATCGAGCCAGCTCTTAAAGCCCTTAAAGAAGCAGGTATTGATGCATCAGGGTATGTAAAATTTGGTAAAGCCTCCACCATTCTTAATAACATTGCAGTTGAAGGCAACGCAGAACAAATCGTTGTTGCCCGCTCTACAGAGCAAGGTTTAAGTGCTCGTGTATTTGGTAGTGTAACCGCAAACTTGGTTATGAGCTCTAATGTCCCAGTCACGGTTGTAAGCTAAGGAAATTCCCCATGAAAAAATACGCACACATGATTACGGCATTTATTGCCTTTATCGCAATGAGCTTAAGCACCTCTTCCTATGCAGCAGAAAGCCTTGATGCAAAAGTAAATGCCATTTTCGCTTCTGCTACTGGCTGGTTTGTCAATCTGATTTTTGCCCCATTACCTGGTACGAGCTTTCCATGGATTGTACTTTGGTTAGTAGTCGGTGCGAGTGTTTTCACTCTGTACTTTGGCTTTGTTCAATTTCGTAACATTGGTCATTCTATCGCACTAGTAAAAGGTGACTACTCGAATCCTAACGATGCAGGTGAAGTAAGCCACTTCCAAGCATTAGCAACGGCTCTTTCTGGTACCGTTGGTCTAGGTAACATTGCAGGTGTTGCAGTTGCCGTTTCTATCGGTGGTGCTGGTGCAACTTTCTGGATGATTCTTGCAGGTCTACTAGGCATGGCATCAAAATTCACAGAATGTACCCTAGGTGTTAAATACCGTAATGAATACAAAGACGGCAGCGTTTCTGGCGGCCCGATGTACTACATTTCAAAAGGTTTTAAAGAAAGAGGCATTCCTGGCGGCGGCATCCTAGCGGCTGTATTTGCGGTTTTCTGTATTCTAGGCGCTCTTGGTGGCGGTAACATGTTCCAAGCCAACCAAGCACACCAGCAGTTAACTCAAGTAATGGGTAATTACCCTGGCTGGATCACGGGTTGTATCTTTGCAGCCGTTGTATTCGCTGTCATTGTTGGTGGTATTAAATCCATTGCTCGCGTAACAGATAAAATTGTCCCTCTCATGGGTGTTCTTTACGTTGGTGCTGCTTTGGTTATTCTGCTTGTTAATGCCGACAAAATTGGCTGGGCATTTGGCCAAATCTTCGAAGGCGCTTTCACTGGCCTAGGTATTGCTGGTGGTTTCGTTGGTGCTCTTATTCAGGGCTTCAAACGTGCTGCGTTCTCTAACGAAGCCGGTGTTGGTTCTGCAGCGATTGCCCACTCCGCTGTACAGACAAGCGAACCTATTACTGAAGGCTTTGTTTCTCTACTTGAGCCATTCATCGATACCGTTGTAATTTGTACTATGACGGCCTTGGTAATCATCATTACACAACAGTTAATGGTTGATCCGGCGACAGGCATGTATATCATTGCAGAAAATGGTCGTATCGCAACAGAAGGCGGTGTATCTGGTGTTGCTCTAACATCTGCTGCATTTGGCGCTAGCATCAGTTGGTTCCCATACCTACTAGCACTTGCTGTTATCTTGTTCGCTTTCTCAACTATGATCAGCTGGTCTTACTACGGCCTGAAAGCATGGACTTACCTATTCGGCGAAAGCAAAAAAGCAGAATTGACATTTAAAATCATGTTCTGTGTTTTCATCATTATTGGTGCGGCGGCAAGCTTAGGCCCAGTTATCGACTTCTCTGATGCGGCTATCTTCGCAATGGCAGTTGCTAACATTATTGGTCTGTACTTCTTGATGCCTATCGTGAAGGTAGAATTAACTTCTTACCTTGCACGCCTTAAGTCTGGCGAAATCAAAAAATACAAAGATTAATCGCTCACTTTAGTTAGCGATTCATCAGCTATAAAAAAGCCAAAAGACATGTCTTTTGGCTTTTTTTTGCGCGTTTTAAGCAAAGTTATTAGAAAAAACCGAGCGGATTCACATCATAGCTAATCAACATATTCTTAGTTTGTTGATAATGCTCTAATGCAATTTTGTGAGTCTCACGACCCACACCTGATTTTTTATAACCTCCAAATGCAGAATGGGCAGGATACTGATGATAACAGTTCATCCATACTCGACCCGCTTCTAGATTACGCCCCATACGATAAGCAAGATTCGTATCTCGTGTCCAAACCCCTGCCCCCAAACCAAACTCACTATCATTAGCAATAGCCAACGCCTCGGCTTCGTCTTTGAAGGTCGTAATACTGATCACAGGGCCAAAAATTTCTTCTTGGAAGACACGCATCTCATTAGAGCCTTTGAACATGGTTGGCTGGACATAAAACCCCTTACCAAAGCCATCAACCGAAGCCACATCACCACCGATCAATAGCTCTGCACCTTCCTTCTTACCTATATCGATATAACTCATGATCTTATCAAATTGCTCTTTAGAGGCTTGGGCCCCCACCTGCGTATCCGTATCTAAAGGATCTCCACGTTTAATATTCTTCGTGCGCTCAATGGCTAAAGCTATGAATTCGTCATAAATTGATTCTTGAATCAAAACACGAGAAGGACAGGTACAAACCTCACCCTGGTTGAAGAAAGCGAGAACCAAACCTTCAATACTCTTACTAATAAAAGCCTCTTCTTGCTCCATTACATCGGCAAAGTAGATATTTGGTGATTTGCCACCCAACTCAACGGTTGAAGGAATAATATTTTCTGCAGCACATTTTAGAATATGAGAGCCAACTGGAGTGGAACCAGTAAAGGCAATTTTAGCAATACGCTTACTGGTAGCTAAGGCTTGACCCGCTTCTGCCCCATAACCATTAACAATATTTAAAACGCCTGGAGGAAGCAGGTCTTGAATAACTTTGACCAACTCTAGAATCGAGGCAGGAGTCTGCTCTGCAGGTTTCAATAC
This sequence comes from Marinomonas transparens, assembly GCF_016463975.1. Taxonomy (GTDB): domain Bacteria; phylum Pseudomonadota; class Gammaproteobacteria; order Pseudomonadales; family Marinomonadaceae; genus Marinomonas; species Marinomonas transparens. The sequence continues at coordinate 184,136 of NZ_JAEMNX010000002.1, forward strand.
CACACAGTTACCTGCGGCAATAGCAGGCGCCAATTTCCAAGCGGCCATTAAAATAGGGAAGTTCCACGGGATGATTTGCCCAACAACACCAAGCGGTTCATGAAAGTGATAGGCCACGGTATTTTCATCTAGCTCCGCAGTCGTGCCTTCCTGAGCTCGCAAGCAGCCCGCAAAATAACGAAAATGATCTGCTGCTAATGGAATATCTGCATTCAGTGTTTCACGTACCGCTTTACCATTATCCCAAGTTTCTGCTACCGCGAGCGCTTCAAGGTTTTGCTCAATACGGTCAGCAATTTTCAACAACAGATTAGAACGATTAGTGACTGATGTTTTCCCCCATGCGGCACGCGCTGCATGGGCAGCATCAAGTGCTAAATTAATATCTTCTTCTGTAGAGCGAGGTATACGACAAAAGACTTCGCCAGTTACCGGACTAATATTCTCAAAATACTGACCTTTAACAGGTGTGACCCATTCTCCGCCAATAAAGTTGCCATATTCCGCTTGAAAAGAAATAACGCTACCTGTACTACCTGGTGTTGCATAGATCATAAAGTTTCTCCATTTTTGTTGTTTTTATTTCAGAGGTTAACCCCTCCTACCACTTTAGAAAAAATCAAACAAAAAGACTTGCCTGTCAGTCCATGAAACTTGTCTGACGATCCAGTATTAGTATTGACCCAACGCCCTTCAAGAGTGATGATGAAACAACATAAAATAAACCACGCCAAACAAAAAATATAAGAGGTGTGAACATGGGTCGTTCAATGTCAGCTGCCAGTCCATTACTATGGCAAAAACGTATAGCAACTCAACTGGTAGAAAACCGCGTCTGTTTTGCTGGCCCCCATGCCGAGCTAAGTATTTACGATACCTATGAGCAAGCACAAAAAGTCAGTTTAAAAGCCGACTCTTTATTATATTGCGGCATGGTGACAGGAGCGAAAGTCATGCATACCGAGTTTCAAAAAGACATATCCTTTCTTCCGCACGAGTCTTTCATTCTCGCACCAGATCAAGAAGTCTTTATCGACTTCCCCGAAGCACAACTAGACAAACCAACGACCTGTCTCACGGTAGAAATATCCAAAGAAAGGGTCGCGCAAATTTGTGACCGAATGAACGACATCCTAGTGAAATCAATGCCCTCTGGTACTATTATCGACCCTAACCAGCCATTGCATACCTTACATACTCAGGCAACACAACAGGTCTTAGACCGCCTGACCAGTGACTTTATACAAAATGACCCTGATCGGGATTTATTGGTCGATTTTGGTGTAAATGAATTAGTGACGCGAATTTTAAGACACCATGGTAGAGATGCACTCTTACACTTTAGTCTGAATACACCTGATGCAAATGAATTAACCAATGTCTTGCACTGGATAGAACAAAATTTGACCATGCCTTTAGATTCAGAAAAACTAGCAAAAATTGCCTGCATGAGCCGCAGTCGGTTTTACCAAACATTTAAACGTCAACTGGGCTGTACTCCTCTAGAATACCAACACCAACGCCGTATGAATCTTGCTTATCAAAGGCTACAAGAACATCATTCAGTGACAGAAGTAAGCTATGAGGTAGGCTACCTAAGCTTGAGCCATTTTAGCCGCCGCTTCCATCAACACTTTGGCATTTCACCTAAACAGGTTGAGCGAAGACACGCAGCGCCTCCAGTCCATAAGAAACTGAATTAAAGGCGCGGTTTTATTAGCAATGACATTTAAGCTTGAAGAAGTCGAGACCGACAATAAAGGAAAACCATCAGCATAAAGGCAAGAGTTGCGGTTAATGCGATAAATGGCACAGAAGCCCCCAACTGATACAAGGAAGCCAATACAATAGGCCCTAATGCCGCTCCAATCCCTTGCATAGAAGCATTGATACTCGCTAATCGACTCTGTTGATCATCTTCTACTAACAAGGTTTGCGCCGTTACAACCCCAGGAAACAAAAAACCAAACCCCATACCAAGCAACCCCATGGCGATAAATATTCCCCAATAAGAGGTTAAAAAGATAAAGGCCAATTGTGATAAAACACCAATACCTACACCGGTAAAGATTAAGGTGACGACTCCAAGCTGAAATCTAGGAACCAATACCATCTGAACCACAATACTAAAGAAAGACATGGTCATCATGGCAAAGCCTAATTGATGCGTTGTCTGCGCCGCATCAAGATGAAACCTGTCCTGTATCAAAAAGCCCATTATCTGCTGTACGCCAGTCATGGATAAAACCACTAAAATGGACATGCCTAAAAAAGGCATAACAGGCTGCTTTAACCAATTAATGATTGGCTTTTTTTCTAATTGACGAACATGCTTCTTATCCTTTACGCATAGGACGACCAATATGGCGGCGATACCAGCCAGAAAAGAGATAATAAAGAAAGGTGCAGTTAAACCCAAACCACTCAATAAGGCTGCAAAAGCCGGTCCTATTATCATTCCGATACTAAATGAAGCCCCTATCATGGCGATGTTAGCACTGCGGTTACTAACGTCACTATGAGCAATCAAATAGGTTTGAACAGCAGGTAAAATCCCAGCAATGCCAAGCGCAAAAACCACCCTCAGCAATAACACACTGTAATAAGCTTGTTCCGCTGATAAGTCAGTTAATAGAGCTTGCTGAAGAACGAAACCTGTCAATGCTATCGTAACGGCATAACTGCCCATTCCGATAATCACAGAACGAACACGCCCGATACGATTGATAATTCCCCCCCAAAGGAATGCAGCAACAATAAATGCAACGGCACCGGCGGTAATAAGTGTACTGATTCGAACATCCGCTAGACCAATTTCACGACCAATAGGCGGTAAAGATGTAAAAATAAAAGACTGCCCAATGCCCACTTGAACCAAGCACAATAACAATAACCAACGAGAAAGACGCTCGCTGAACGCTGGAGTTGAGCTCTTCAATTTTTATCCTTAATTCAAACTTGAGTGATAGTAAACACGGGGTAAAATACAAGGCGCTAAATTAGCGAAGGACACAGTCCTGATGTATTAACAAAGTAGCATAGAATGCTAATAAGATTGTGGTTTTAATACGCAAATCCATACCTTATATCCGTTCATTTTAGCTAACGACAAACCTGTCTTTTTCTATTATCTAGACAATTAACTTCCTACAAGGCTGCTATGTCATCGCTTATTAAACAATCAAACTTTGTGCATTTTTGGATTGGGCAAATCGCCTCCTCCTTTGCTTTTCAAATGCTCAGTGTAGGCATTGGCTGGCAAATGTATGACCTCACCAATAGCCCTATGGCATTAGGCTTGGTCGGATTATGTCAATTCCTTCCTCAACTTCTACTCACTCTAGTGGTTGGTCATGTGGCAGACCGTTACAATCGACGCTTTATTTGTATCTGCACCCGTTTCACCATGGCAAGCACGGTCGCTATTCTCGCTTATGGCAATCTCAATGACAGTATTTCTGCCAATATGATTTATCTGTGCGCCGCGCTACTTGGCTCAGCTCGTGCCTTTGAAATGCCAGCATCACAAGCAATTCTGCCCAACCTAGTACCAAAACATATGCTATCCAGTGCAGTCAGCGCTATCGCCTCTGCTCGTGAAATCTCGGTTATAGCAGGCCCAGCACTAGGAGGTGTTATTTACCTACTAGGGCCCACAACACTGTACTTTTCTAGCATGAGCTGCTTTTTAGTTTCTTGCACTATTTTGCTCTTTTTACGCTACAACTTTGTGGCTCAAGAAAAGGCCCCTATTAATTTGAGCTATTTACTGGGTGGGCTGTCTTATATCCGTGGCAATAAAACCATTCTTGGATCAATCTCTCTCGACATGTTCGCCGTTTTATTAGGTGGGGCAACGGCATTGCTGCCTATTGTCGCCAAAGATATCTTACATACAGGGCCTTGGGGGCTAGGTTTACTACGCTGCGCCCCAGCTCTCGGAGCACTTTTAATGTCTATTTATCTTGCTCGAAGACCACTAGAGCACAGCGTGGGAAAAATCATGTTTGCAGCAATAGCCGTATTTGGTGTGGCTACCATCCTATTTGGCCTTTCAGAAAATCTTATCTTATCTATGAGCGCTCTCATCTTACTTGGAGCCTCTGACATGATCAGCGTAGTTATCCGCTCTACCCTTGTGCAACTTGAAACACCAGATGAAGTTCGAGGGCGAGTCAGCGCTGCTAACTCGGTTTTTATTGGCAGTTCAAATCAACTAGGGGACTTTGAATCTGGCGTCACAGCCACATGGTTTGGTGTTGTCCCGGCCATCATTGTTGGCGGTATCGGCACCATAGCGGTAGTAGGAATATGGATGTATCTTTTCCCCAACCTAGTAAAGCGAGACACTCTACATACAGCCGAAAAATGACCATCTTAAAGTGGTTGAGGTATGTCATTTTTTACCTTAACCACTTTAGACTTAATCAGAATTATTTCAAAAATCCCCCATAAGCCAAGCGCATAAAACACAAAGCTCACACCTAATAAAGTTAACCCTAAAGACTCTCCCAGCAAGCCGCTCAAAAAAGGCAAACTCATCGCCCCCAGAACGGCACCACTCATTTGAAAACCAATAGCATGAGTAGAATAGGCCTTCTCCATGCGCTTTGCAGTTTGAGAAACCATACAAGGAAAAAGCGGTGCAGCACAAAATCCCATCAAGGTTAACCCTAGGTAACTCGCATAAGGTGTCGTATTAATACAAAATGACAAGGCACCTAAAACCATCCCCATTAGGCAAAACCTTAATAATGAATCAATCGCAAAACGCTCTACTAAAAAACCAAAAATGGCACGGCCAAAAGCAAGCGCCCCCCAGTATACTGCAACCCACATACCAGCATTAGCCACAGATATTCCACGGGACTCGGTCATCAGAGAAAAAGCCCATTGCCCAACTCCCACTTCGAACCCTGTGTACAAGAAGAAAAAGGCTATCTGGAAACGCACAATGGGATGAGCTAAAGCCTGTCGTTGAGAAACCACAACCACCGGGGCAACTTCACCAACTTGCCTATACAGGTGCTTATCACTACTCCACAGATGCCGACTAAAAACAAATACCGCTGTCATCAGCAAAAGAATGCAGGCTAGAACACCATAGCCAAGACGCCAATTTTGCAAACCATGTACCAAAACAAAGGTCACAATGAGTGGGCCAAGCGTTGCTCCAACGCCAAAAGCCGCATGCAGCCAATTCATATGCTTGGCAGTAAAATGTTCGGCGGCATAAGAGTTTAAACCCGCATCAATTGCTCCAGAGCCCATTCCAATCACAATGGCATATAGAGAAAAAAGAAAGAAGTCACTACTCATTGCAAAGCCGAATAAGCCCATACTCACTAATAGACTACTGATTGATAACAACCAACCGATGCCGAATTTAGCCAGTAATACACCGACCGAAAAGCTGGATAGTAAATAGCCAATGCCACCCGCAGTAATGACAATTCCCAACCAACCTATGGGGACGTCAAATTCAGCCTTTACAAAAGGCCAATTAATACCATGGGCAGCGTCTGGCAAACCCAAACTAATGAAGCCTAAATAGGCAATGATGAGTAAAATACCCGATGTGCGCATAACAATCGCCCCTTATCTCTTTATGCTATTAAATCGAACGCCACATCAAACTTAAATCTTTAAATTCACTTCGAATCACTTAAACAACTTATGTTTTTTTCTCTCTATGCGCTTCCATTTCCAACTGGGCGATTCCCCCTTAATGTAATAAATAAGTAACAGTAAAAAAGTACTAATGCCTACCCAGATGCTCCATTGGATAAGCGTCTCCTTGGGATCAAAAATAAAGCTGATCGCAATAACAACGAACATATACAAGCTCCAAACAAGCCAACCTTGCCAGGTATTCGGCTTGCCCCACCCCCAACCATTCTTCTTTGCAGGAAACCAAGTTACTTTTTTACTGTCACTCATTCTTATCCCCTAAAACACACCTTAAAATAACATCCACTACAGGCCTCCAGCCGCTCACAAAACGAAACTCTGAACATAAAAAAAGAGCTTAAAATAGCTCTTTTTTTATGTTCAACATCAACCATCAATCAATTCGATAAAAATTCACCGCGCGTTTTATCACTACGTTTAAACATACCACCTAATGCTGTAGTTTGCGTCGATGAACTCGCGTCCATCACACCTCGCGCTTTCACACAGTAGTGAACAGCATTAATACTAACGGCTACATCTTCGGTTTCCAGCAAAGCCTGTAATGTCACTAAAATTTGCTGAGTTAAACGCTCTTGCACCTGGGGGCGCTGAGCGAAAAAACGTACAATACGATTAATTTTAGATAAACCAATAATCTTGTCATTCGGCAAGTAAGCGACTTTTGCCATGCCATCAATAGTCACAAAATGGTGCTCACAAGTGCTAGTGAAACTAATATCTTTCACCTTCACCATTTCATCCACTTTCATCTTATTTTCGATGACAGTAATTTTAGGAAACTGGCTATAGTCTAGCCCTGAAAAAATCTCCTTTACGTACATTTTCGCAATACGGTGGGGAGTTTCACACAAGCTATCATCGTTTAGGTCTAAACCTAAGGTTTCCACAATATCTGTAAACGCACTCTTGATACGGAAATACTTTTCTTCGGTTGTGAGTCCATTATCAATCATCGGCGTCTCTAAGCCACTATTGACCAAGGCCTCGCGTACCTTTATTGCGGTTTCTGAAAGAACAGGACTCGTTCCTTTTATCACTTCTTCTGAAAGGATAAGCCCATTTCCTTTAATTGTTTCTGCTATGAAAGTTTTCATAAATTCATCCTAAGTTACTTAGCCCTCTCAAATGTTATGGAGGCTTTCAAAGGTCCATTTAGCTTTTACACCAAATGCCGACCTCCATCCAAGGGCAAGGTTCGACCCGTTATATAGCGGCTACTTAATATATATTGTATCGCCAACACGCCCTCTTGCTCACCAGGCTCCCTTTGAAGAAGAGACTTATTCAAGGTTTTTTGTCGATACTCCTCATCATCATTATCACTAAACATCAATAACGAAGGTGCAATAGCGTTTACCTTGATATGAGGAGCAAACCGCTTAGCAAACGAGTAAGTTAAATTGGTTAAACCAGCCTTACTTGATGCATAGGCAATGTGATTATTACTACCATTTTCAGACACATAATCCGTCATGTGAATAATATCTGCTTGACCTTCTATTTTAGAACCCGCACATAATAATTCTTCAAATGCGAGATTTATACGGTAAGGTGCTGAAACATGAACTTGCCACATTTTTTCCATTAATAAAGCCGTATCCGATGCGTTTTTCTCAGACACCCATTCAGAAGCATTGTGGATAATACCAGCAAGCGCCTTATAGTCTCGCTGTATACTAGCAATAAACTTATCTACCCCTAATTGCGTTGAAAAATCCGCTTGAATACAACTAATACCTTGGTTTTCTAACAGTTCAAAGTCTTCTCGTGGTGTGCGATAAGTAATAATCACTTCGTAATTCTGGGCCACCAGAGCCTTTGCACAGGCCAACCCAAGACGTTGACCTCCACCAGTAATAATAATAGGTGTTTTACGTGTCATTTAAAGCCATTCCTGCTGAGTCACTCTTGTGAAACACTAAAGTATTCGCTAAGACTCGTTTTTTAGCAACTGAGACTCGTACGTGAATACCTTTCAAGTGGATCACTTTGTTGTTAATCACTCTCTTTTACTATAAATGGGCTTAGTTATCTACTTCACTTCTAACGGCATAGAAAAGATGAGCGGCTAAAGAATATAGAAAAGTAAGTGATAGCTCAAAGAATCATGGCTTAAGCCATAATTCTTTGAGCACAAAGGTGTGATTTGGTCTTAAAAGAAAAATCAATGCCATATGTGTTGGAGGTTTGTGCCCAAAGCGATGCACATAAGTCCGTGAGATTCGATTCATCTCCTGTTTGTAACCAAGCAACAACCGCTTTAGCAACATTAGGATAGGAAATTTGCACCACGCGGCTACTTTCCAACCAATGTTGAATAATATCAGCATTCAAAGTCTCTGAGGTTCGAGCAAGCCCTAATGATTCTAACGCGATCACATTAGAGTGCTGCTCTATTTGCTTATGAAGAGGTTTCACTAAAATACGCCGCCCTAGCTGCAAGGCTTCCGAATTTAGCTCAAACCCAGCATTACACAATACAGATTCACACTCACTCAGGTTTTGCTGGAACCGCTGGCGACTAAAAGGAAATATCTCGATATGTCCATACACGCCCGGCTCAATATCCTTACAATGCATTCGAAAGCGATAATTAGGCACGTCTTCCAACCACTCTAAAACGGCTTCACTGTTTTCAAACGGTAAATACACTAGAACCTGTTCTGCATCTGGACTATTACGAGTTTCACTGGAATGAATGAGTGGCGGTAGAATAGGACAACCAAAATGATGCCAATGGGCCCCCAACTGAGTAGACGCAGGAGCGAAGTTAGCCATAATCAACTGGGCAATACGATCTCCCTTATAGCGAGGAATATCGTGCTGAAAAGCATATTGATGACCAAATCCGATACAGGGTATGTTTTGACGCTTCGCAGCCCAAGCCACAATGGGCTCAAAATCAGTGATAACGAAATCATAACCACGAGCATTAAACTGGCGAATATCACGGTATAACGTTAAAAATCGAGCATTACGACACGTCGCATACAAATCCAATTGACCATTACGAGCAATAAAACTGAGACCTTCAAAGGTACGGTAGTTGCCAAATACTTCCATATCAAAGTATTCATTCGCTGGGCGTCCTGAAAAGACAAAGTCTACTTCAATACCCGCCTCTTTCATTTCTGCGGCCATCGCCCTTGCGCGAGTAATATGACCATTGCCCGTTCCTTGGACACCATACAATATTTTCATGCCAGCATACCTATCATAAGGATGGCACAGCTACTACCTAGCAAAGCGCCCATGACCGTATCTGTAGGAAAGTGCACCCCAAGAAAAATTCGAGAACAGCCGACATTAATAGCCCAACAATATAAGAGAATATTTAATCCTGGGAACCAGTCACTCAAACAATAGGCCACAAAGAAAGCACCTGAAGTATGCCCAGATGGAAAAGAAAATTGATCGGACGGAATGATAAAACTATTAAAGCCTTCCAGAGCATCGGCGGGGCGATTACGTTTAAAGCCATGCTTTAGAATAAAATATAAACACCGCTCTAATAAAAAACCGCCGACTAAAACAAGTACTAATGTTTCATAGCCTGCCCACCATAACATAGCGGCAATTAAGGCATATAAAGGGCCATCAGCCGTAAAAGAAACGGCACGGCCAATCTTAGTTAAAGTAACTCGACGCTTCCTTGCCATACACCAGTAGAAAGTATGGACATCAAACGCCTGTATATTTTGAAGTATATTCATTTATGCCACCTCATTGAGTTGTCTTACAACCCAACATAAAGGACTAAAATGTCAGTTCCGGGGCATTTTGATGACAATTTTGTGACAATCATAGAAAGCAAAAACGCCTCGACAAAGCGAGGCGTTTTTATCTTTTTAGAACAAGATATTAGAATAAAATCTATTATTTCATTCCATTCATTTTTTTGAACATAGTAATCATTGCAGTAGGCTTAACTTTCTTATTACTGCTATTCAATGCATATACTACGGTCTCACCTTTTGGCCCTGCACCTATGTCTGTATAACGTAATGGCACTTCACCTACGGTACGCGCCGAGTTCATTTCTTTCAAAGAACCAAATACATAAATACGACCTTCTACACGCATTTCACCATAAAAAGGCTCTGCACCCGCTAACTTGCCTTCATACATATCAATAGAAGCAATGCCCGATGTTTTCTTTTTATCTGCGCTCGTTAGACCGAATACAATCGTTTCGCCCTTTGGACCTTCGCCAATATGAACTTTACGAAATGTTGTTTCTCCAACCGCTAAAAAGGACTCATAGGTTGCGCGATCATCAAACACATAAATACGACCTTCATGATGCACTTCATACAAATCTTCATTGTTCATAGAAGCCGCTTCAGCAACAGGTTGTGTATGACCTTTTTTAGCATTTTCGCCACCGCAAGCAGTCAATAGAGATAGCGCCATTACACTTGCAGCAACAGGAAGAAATTTCATTTTCATGGTTGTACTCCTAGGTTGAATTGCTATCTACCTTAGAAGCAAAAAATGACATAGCGATGACAACTTTATGACAAAAAAATGTCAGTATGGATTTTATAGCCAATTGGTCAACATAATACCAAGCCCAACAGACTGAGTGTGGTGATCATAATCCAGTAAAGATTGCCCATAACCATTAAAGTATTGAACATAGCCCCTAGACCTTCCCCATAAGGGAAAATTAAAACCCAATTGCAATGAGCCTTTATTACCTGATAGACGTAAATTATTGCGTATCATGGCATCAATACTGTAGTCACCAATAATATGTATCATGCTAAATTCACCATAGCCATAATAACGCTCGATATTCGGGTTATCATCTATCTCTTTGCTTTCAGGTAGGCGGTACCAAGGCTTAATAGAAAAGGCCGTATTTCCTTTTTCAAATAAAATGTCAGCGTATACACGGTTCCAAGAACGTGACAACTCACCAGACTGTCCATTCGACTGATGTACAAAGCCATAGATCACATACTCAGGCTTCACGCCAAACAAATCCCATTTAGGCTTGGTCGAAATAAAAACCTCAGGTTCATAATTCGTATCGCGAAAGGGTGAGGAGATATTGCTGTTATAAGCTTGCCAATATGAGCGCTGGGTATAACCCACCCACAAACTGGTATTACGCCCGACAATGCCATAAGCCAATGGAAACTTCAGACTCACTTGAAACGTAAACTCTAAGTTATCCAAACTTTCCGTATCAGCCTTATCTCCTAAAAACGTTTCATCCTCCATGCTATTGCTATAGCTAATAGGCAAAAAATAAGTCGGCTTATGGGGCGTTAAAACAAAGGGATTATCGACGGTAGCAGCCTCGCGAATCGCTCGTTGGGCAAACAAGCCTTTCGCATCACGGGCACGCTTTTCAATGGATTCAGGAGCTTGAGGCTCTTCTGGACGATAAGTCTCTTCCGTTTCACTGGTAGAATTTGCCGCTGCCGACGATGATTGATGTGGTGCTGATACGGCTTCGCCCTGTGCCCAAAGTAAGCTAGGCAAAAACATCACACACCATGCAATGACTTTCATCTGTTGGTACCTTTTGAATAGCATAAAAAGAAGACTTACCGTCTCAAGAAAGCACCACTTTTTTACTGTAGCTATCTCGTTCCATATCACATATTTCAACCGTGAAACTAACCTCGGTTAACGAGAATCCAGTTAAGGCTTCTAATACCCGCTGGGAAAGATCTCTTTTTTGCTCCGTCGTACGCCCAGACAAAATACGTAATGTCACATGGATAAAGGCATCTTCACGACCCGCCGTCATAAAGCTTTTATAAGGAGAACTACGTAGCTTAACGTCTTCTTCGGTAAAAAGTGCCGATGCAAGACAGGCGTTTTTCACCGCTTCCAACAAGTCTGCCGGTGGTACTTCTTGTTCTAAATTCTGGCTATATTCAACAATACAATGGGGCATTTTTTTTCCTGTTATTGGATTTATTAGATGAAGGGTAAGGACTAATAACCTCGATTCAAATCAACAGCCTCTGGAATACTAGCATCCAATCGATAACGAAGAACATTGTCTGCGACAATTTTACTGGCACTTTGAGGGTGAGTCGGTGCAGAAATATGTGGTAATACACTCACATTTTGATGCCTCCAATAAACATGATCTGAAGGCAAAGGCTCTTGCATAAAAACATCTAATACTGCATGGGAAACATGTCCTTGCTCAAGGGCATCAAGCAAAGCAAGATCATCGATAATAGGCCCCCTGGCGAAGTTAATAAGACCGGCTCCAAATGGCAACAAAGACAAGTTTTTCTCACCCAACAGGCCCTTTGTCTGTGGCGTCAAAGGCAACAGGCAAATCAGAATATCACTTTGACTCAATAGCTGGCCGAGCCCGTCTTCACCATGAAAGCATTGAACACCTGCCACCAGCTTTGCTCGGCGACTCCAGCCTGAAACAGAAAAGCCATTATCTACTAGACGTTTAGCGCTAACCTGCCCTAGCTCTCCTAGTCCCAGAACACCTATACGGCGATCCTTGGCTCGTACCATAGGCTTTTGTAACCAAATAACCTGCTCTTGTTGTTGTGTATAAGTGGGCATATCTCGATGCAAAAAAAGAGTCCAAGCGAGCACAGCTTCGGACATAGTATTAGTCAACTCAGGGTCAACAAGACGAACAATAGAAAAACTTGGGGAAACCAACTCATTAATCATGCGTTCTACTCCCACCCAAACACTGTGAACCCACTTTAAATTAGGCAGCATCAATAAATCCTGAGGACTCGGATTAGCAACAATAGCCAAATCACACTGCATTCTTTGATCGTCCGTCAATTCGGAAAAAGGCACAACCACCTCATTCGGCATCGAGGCTGATAACGCTGCAATCCAAATAGATTGATTCGAGGCATTCGCTCGGCTCACAAAAGGAATCATCTGTTTCTCTCTTTTAACATGCTGTTAAGCCCCTCACTGTAGACGCCCTTCAGATGACGCTTCAGCATCATGAAAGCCGACCATATTAATATACTCAGGGCGGGTATTCGGTATTGGGTTTATCTCGTTGAAAAGTTGCGAACGGCTTTGATTTTCAATGATACGAACATGGGAGCGATTCAATTCTCTTGGCTCTTTCACACCACACGAATGGGCAATCATGCCGATACCATGCACAAGCCCTTCCACGTAGTGCGCCACTCTCTCAGATTTTACCTGTGGCACTAACCCTTTTTGCAACTCTGGGTTATGAGTAGTAATTCCTGTCGGGCAGGTATTCTTGTTGCATTGCAAAGCTTGAATACAGCCTAACGAGAACAAAAAACCCCGCGCTGTCACCACAAAGTCAGCACCTGCGCTCAATGCCCAAGCCGCTTTTCCCGGCACAATCAACTTGCCCGAAGAAATGATTTTAATGTACTTTCGCAAACCATAGGCCGTTATAATATTTACGACCATTGGTAAGCTCTCTCTCAAATGCATTCCGACATAATCCATCAAAGGTTGAGGGGCCGCCCCTGTACCACCATCGGAACTGTCAATGGTGATAAAATCAGGGCAATACTCAATGCCCTTCTTATGTATCAATTCACATAAGGTTTCAAAAAATTTAAGATCTCCCACCACCATTTTAAAACCCACTGGCTTAGAAGTAACCTGACGAACACGATTTATCATATTTAAAAGGTCATCAACCGATTTGATGTCTCTATGTCCATTTGGACTAATAGAATCTTGTCCAGCAGGAATACCTCGAGTATGCGCAATTTCCTCTGTCACTTTCTCACCAGGTAACATGCCACCTTTCCCAGGTTTGGCTCCTTGACTCATTTTAATTTCAAACATGCGAACAGTTTCATGCGCTGCAATTTTTGCTAATTTTTCATCATCCAAATGCCCTTCTTTATTTCGCACACCATACTTAGCCGTACCAATTTGAAAAACTAAATCACAACCGCCTTCAAGATGGTAAGGAGACAAACCCCCTTCCCCTGTGTTCATCCAAATACCCGCTTTTCGAGCCCCATTTGATAAAGCCTGCACCGCAGGTTTCGATAAAGCACCAAAGCTCATTCCTGAGATGTTTACCACAGAATTAGTTCTGTAGGGGGTCTTAGCAGTGTATTCGCCAATGCAAACATCTCTTGGCTGAACCGCATCTTCATCTAGGGTAGGAAAAGCGCAATTTAAAAAGAAAATATCTCCCGGTGTTTCAAGGGTACGAGTAGAGCCAAAGGCAATGGTCGTATCAACCTTTTTAGCGGCTCGATAAGCCCAAGAGCGTTCAGCGCGATTGAAAGGCAGCTCCTCTCGATCCATCGCAAAAAAATACTGACGAAAAAACTCACCCAGGTGTTCAAAAAAGTAACGAAAACGTCCAACCACTGGATAGTTTCGTCTTATAGTATGAGCAGTCTGATGCGTATCTACCCAGTACATAACGGCAATGGAAACCACTAAGACAAGTAATAAAAAAACAAAAAAGAAAGCCCCCCAGTTCAGTGTTAATGTTGCCAATGAAGACAATAAATCCATAGCGATTCCCCTCTAAAATATAAAAGCACAGCCACAGAAGACTACGCCACATGCAAACTTATTTCTCGCACCAATCATGAAAAACATGGTTATTATCTGTCACACGAAAGCCAAGTGGCGGTGATTAACTAGAGCAATAGATAAGCAAAAACCCCAGCATGAATTTCATACTGGGGTTTTTACTTATTCGGTTTTACTTAAAGGTACAAAGTCTTAACCGATCACCGCACCATCTTCACGAGAAATCGCGATAACACTAGAACGAGGCACAGACTGACCGCCATCAGGCCAATGGGAGTTACCTTTCTCACCTGGATGCTGCACACTGATGAACATAGTAGTACGTTCCGCATTCCAAGCAGAGCCAGTAATCTCACACTCTTTTGGCCCAACTAAGAAGCGGCGAATCTCACCCGTTTCTGGATCACCTACCAACATCTGGTTATTACCCTGACCTTGAAAGCCTTTCTGGTTAGAGTAATTACCATCCGTTTGAATCCACAATAACCCCTTAGAATCAAACTTCAAACCATCAGGAGAATTAAACATATTGTCTTGATTCACATTCTGTGAGCCAGCATTCGCATCATCATACACCGCTGGATTACCGGCCATCACAAACAAATCCCACTTGAACTCACTACTAGTATGATCTTCATTCATGGGTTTCCAACGTAAGATCTGACCAAAGTTATTCTTCACTCGTGGGTTCGGGCCACCAGCAGGCGTGGCATCACCACCCGCATTTGGCTTCACACCACGATTTTTGTTGTTGGTCAAACAGCAGTAAACTTCTACTTTATTAGGGTTCGCTGCTACCCATTCTGGGCGGTCCATGGTCGTTGCCCCTACTTTAGAAGCCGCCATACGAGTATGAATAGAAATTTCAGCATCTGTCATACCGGTTGTTTTAGGTGTTAATGCTAGCCATTCCCCACGATTATTGTCATGGAATTTAGCCACATACAAGGTACCTTCTTCTAGCAAATCACGGTTATTACCACCGGCCAGATACTTATGCTTGGATACAAAACGGTATAAAAACTCGCCACGTTCATCATCCCCTAAATACACCACTACGTGACCATCAGACGCAATGGTTAACTCTGCATTTTCATGTTTAAAGCGACCAAGAGCCGTACGCTTTTTAGGACGAGAAGTCGGATCTAATGGGTCGATTTCAACCACATAACCAAAACGATTGGGTTCATTGGGCTCTTTAGTAAGATCAAAACGCTCATCTCCCAACGCCCAATCATAACGACCTTTCGTACTGACACCGTAACGCTTAAACGCTTCAGGCATCTTGTAATCTTTGTCCTTGGCCGTGAAGTAACCATTAAAATTTTCTTCACAGGTTAAATAAGTGCCCCAAGGGGTTTGGCCATTACCACAGTTGTTCCAAGTCCCTTTAGCAACTAAACCTTTAGGGTCTGCTGATGTTTTCAGCCATTCATGGCCACGGGCAGGCCCCGTAATATCCATTTCTGTATCCGCAGTAATACGACGGTTATAAGGTGAATCCTGCACTATGCCCCAGTGACCGCCACGGTTATCCACTTCAACGATAGACACGCCATGTGCCGCTTTGTTCTTACGCACATCATCCGCAGTGGTTGGCATACCGCCTTCACGGTTAGCATGTAAGGTTTTTGCATTCGTGTATTCGTTATTGATCGCCATGACTTGCTTGCCATCTTTCGAGAAAAAAGCCATGCCGTCATTATGGTCACCAAAGGCCAATTCTTGAGAAGCGCCTGTACCGCCTGTGCTGGTATCTAATGCTGGTGCATTACTAAACAATGGATCGCCCCAGGAAACCAGCACTTCCCACTTGTAGCCTTTTGGCACGGTAACTGTATCTAGGGTATTGGCTTTCACCATACTAAAGGCAAGACGAGATTCAGTCTGATCCGCTGCTAACGCCTTACCTGCTGCTAGGCTTGTAGACCCCATAACAAAAGCACTAGCTCCAACGGCGGCACCGCCACCTAAAAAACCACGACGAGAGACCATCTTATGGGCTACTTCTTCAAACTCAACCACTTCCGGTGCTGGACGGACTAACTCATCCAGTTCATCAAAGCTCAATTCATTCTTATGTTTAATATTCATAATACTGCCCTGTTATTCAATAAATTATGCTTGCTCAATAAAGCTTACGCTTGTGAATAACTTCCCCCTGCAAAAGGAAGCAAACAATTAATTTAAAGATAAAACATGACATAGAAATGACAGTTCAATAACATTATGGTTATATAAATAAAGTTTATATAACTAACACCTAATAAAAGCCGCTCAGGATAGAGCTAAGGAAAGAGAAATGGACTTGTATATTCTTAACGCAATGCGATACAAAGCTAAGAACGTCGCCCTAATAATGTAAAATCAATAAAAAAACAACAGAAATAACAAAAAAACGACATATACCAGTTTAAATATCAAATATCATTGACGACAATCAAAGAGCTCAACAATAAAAAGGTTATCTTATGATAAATACACTACGTAAAATCCCGATAAACCTACGACTAACCAGCTTGGTTTTCTTCTTTTCTATCGGGCTGTTTTTAGTTGTTTATATGGCGCTTACCGTCAACAAACAATCTTTATTGGATCAAAAATACGCTCAAACAAAACATGTTGTAGAAACCGCTACAGGCGTTTTTAGCCATTTTTATAAACTTGAGCAATCAGGTGAACTCAGCAGAGCTGATGCGCAACGCTATGCCATGGAAACCATAAAAGACACACGCTATTCAAAATCTGAATATTTTTGGATCAATGACTACAACGCTGTCGTAGTAATGCACTCGGTCAAACCGGCACTCGATGGCAAAGATTTATCAAACCTAGCCGACCCCAATGGCAAAAAACTCTTTTCAGAATTCGTCAGAGTCGTTAAAGCTCAAGACGCGGGGTTTGTCGATTATTTATGGCCAAAACCCGGTAGTGAAAACCCAGTTGAAAAAATTTCTTATGTTCAGGGGTTTAAGCCCTGGGGTTGGATTCTTGGCTCTGGTGTTTATTTAGATGATGTAGACACCCAATTTCAACAGGAAGCCATTAGACTTGGCATTATCAGCGCCATCATTATTCTTATCACCCTACTTATTTCTTTTGTCATTGTGCGCTCTATTCTCTTACCTATTCGTCAGATACAAAACGCCCTAGGAAACATTGCTGACGGGGAAGGGGACCTAACAGCCCGTTTACCAAAGTCGGGTAATGACCAATTAACCCAAATTGCCACTTCTTACAATACCTTTGTTGAACGCTTATCCCAGACCCTCACAAAGGCGGTCTCTCTCAATAAAGAAGTAGAAGAAAAGAGTCTAGAGCTAAAATCGGTAGCGTCAAAAACGCAAGCTATCACGCAGCAGCGTGAAGGTATGTTTACTCAAATGGCTGACACCATAAGAGAAGTAGACAGCTTTAAAGACGAAGTCATCGAAAGCACCCAATCGACTATTACTTCAGCCCAAACAACAGTGGATAAAACCAAAACGGGGCAAGACTCTATTCAGCAAACGGTGCAGTCTCTCGATAAACTATCCAATGAATTGGATGCAGGCTTAAAAACTGTAGTACAACTTGCCGAGCAATCGCAAACCATCGGCTCGGTACTAGACGTCATCAGCGCTATTGCAGAGCAAACTAACCTATTGGCTCTTAACGCCGCCATCGAAGCCGCACGGGCAGGCGAACAGGGACGAGGCTTTGCCGTTGTTGCAGATGAAGTACGAGGTCTAGCAAGTCGTACTCAGGCGTCTACCGATGAAATTCAGGCCATGATAAGTAAACTGCAAAGCGGCGCTAAAGAAGCTGAAATACGCATCACAGAAAGCCACCAGCAATCTAAAAAAACCACAGAAGAGATTGCTCTCACGACCCAATACCTTCAAGAAATTGCCGCATCAGTTGATGACATAAACAAGGCCAGCAACACGGTAATTCAAAGTGTCACCATGCAAAGTGATATGGTACAAAAACTCAATCACCTCAACGAAGAAATCTCAGAGCTTTCCAATCAGGCAAGCCTACAGGTACGACAAAATAATGAAACCAGCGACGCATTAGCGAGAACGTCCCACCAAACCCAAGAAGTGATGGCGACCTTCAAGCTTTAAAGCTTCGCCTAGTGAAACACACAAAAAAGCCAACAACTTAACACTAAGTTGTTGGCTTTTTACATTCATCCGAACGATCTAATATCAGCCGTTGGCAACCAAACGTAGCTCTTGCTGGCTCGCTAAGTACTCATCATAAGTACCTTGGAAATCAATTACTTGTTGATCTTTTATTTCAATGACACGATTTGCCAATGACGACACAAAAGCTCTGTCATGGCTCACAAAAATCAAGGTGCCATCAAAATCCATCAAAGCATTATTAAGCGCTTCAATCGCTTCCATATCCATGTGGTTCGTTGGCTCATCCATAATTAATACATTGAGATCCATCATCATCAACTTACCAAATAAAAGGCGATTTTTCTCACCACCAGAACAAACACGCGCTTTTTTATTAAAGTCATCTGCGGTAAACAGTAAACGGCCTAACATAGCACGAACTTTCAAGTCATCGTGTTTCGCCGTACGCCATTGAGACATCCAATCAAACAAGGTTAAATCACAATCAAAATCTGCGGAACTATCCTGCGGACAATAACCAATCACGGCATTTTCTGACCATTTAATCTCACCTTGCTTTGCGTCCAACTCATTCATTAAACAACGCAGAAAAGTCGTTTTTCCAGCGCCATTCTCACCAATAATGGCCAGCCTTGAACCCGCTTCGACAATCATATTGCCACCGGTAAAAAGCAAGTCCTCTTCATAACCATGTCCGAGATCTTCCAAAATCAATGCTTGGCGATGCAGTTTCTTATCTTGTTTGAAATTAAGTGAAGGTGTCATACGGCTCGATTGCTTCACTTCTGACAATTCGATTTTTTCTAATTTTTTAGCACGGGAACTGGCTTGTTTCGCCTTCGATGCATTGGCAGAAAAACGGTTTACGAAAGCTTGAAGGTCATCCATTTCCGCACTCTTCTTTGCATTTTCGGTCAGCAACTGCTCACGAATCAAAGACGAAGCCTCCATGAAGTATTCGTAGTTACCTGGGTAAATTCTCAACTCACCAAAATCAATATCTGCCATGTGAGTACACACTGAGTTCAAAAAATGACGGTCATGGGAAATAATGATCATGGTGCATTTGCGTTGATTCAACACACCAGCCAACCAATTAATGGTATGGATATCCAAGTTGTTGGTTGGCTCGTCCAGTAGCAAGATATCTGGGTTAGCGAACAAGGCCTGTGCTAACAAGACTCGCAGTTTCCAACCCGGTGCAACTTGGCTCATCAAACCAAAGTGATATTCTTCTGCAATGCCCGCTTCTAACAAGATATCGCCAGCGCGACTTTCCGCACTGTAGCCATCCATTTCAGCAAACTCGGCCTCCAATTCACCAGCACGCATGCCATCTGCTTCGCTCATTTCTGGGTTAGCGTAAATAGCATCACGTTCCTGCTTTACTTTCCACAGAGCAGTATCGCCCATGATCACAGCATCCACGACGGAATACTCTTCAAAAGCAAACTGGTCCTGACTCAAGGTACCTACCTTTTCACCCACAGTAATAGATACGTTGCCAGAGGTTGGAACCAGTTTTCCACTCAGAATTTTCATAAAAGTAGACTTGCCACAACCGTTCGCGCCAATCAAACCGTATCGGTTGCCGTTGCCAAATTTTGCGGAGATGTTTTCAAACAGTGGCGTTGCGCCAAATTGCATGGTGATATTCGCTGTGGAAATCAAAAGAGAGTCCTGAGATAAAGAGTAATTGAAAGCCGTTTACACTTGTCTTGCTAAAAAGCGTACAAAATATAAACACAAATGGGGTGCGAATATAGAGACTTACACGGCTAAAGTCGAGGGCTAAAAGTAGTATTTGTGGAGGTATCTACTTTGTAGATAAAACCATTAGTAGAGAAGATAACTCGGATGTCTCTAATAACCGTTTTATCCTATCAAAATAACTGAGCCAATTTTTATCTAAGCTTAATAGCCTGCTGCAATAGCGGCCATTCCAATAAACTTTGCTGGTACTCACCCGCTTTTCCTTCTAATACAATACCATAGGACTGTAGTCGATAAGCCAAAATGGCGTAAAACGCATCCACAGCACCTGCTTGTTCAAACATAAAAGGCAACTTAGCTTGCGAGAAAATCGCCTCAACACGACTAATTTCTATCTGAATACTGTCATTGATGTCCACTAAAGGCGCGACAGCACCCAACGAGAACGGGCATTGGCTTCTTAGATTCATAAAGCCAGCATGCATTTCCATGCATAAACTTCTGGCTATCGCTCTTTGCGATGAATCCACTGGGTACAGAGCACCACCAGAGAGTTCATTTAAATATTCGACAATGGCTAAAGAATCATGCACGACTAAGCCATCATCCAACAAGGCAGGAACCAAGCCTGTAGGAGCATATTTCAGCACTTCTGTCTTATAACCACTTTTGCTTAAATCGATCCAAATAAGATCAAGCTTAACACCCGCTAACTGACTACAGATCCAAGCTCGTGATGACCAAGTGGATAAAGTGCCTACAACTAACTGCATAGTATTTCCCCTTATGTATTTGTCTATCTATGTAATAGACACACCTTGTTCAGGTAAAGGCAAGGCGGTTTTATAGCGCACTTGTTTTAAGGCAAAACTAGAACGAATATTGGATACCCCTGCTATTTTGGCAAGAAAGCCAAGAATAAAATGCTCTAAGGTTTTCATATCAGGCACCACGACCCTAAGTAAATAATCCTCGTCCCCTGTCATTAAATAGCATTCCATCACTTCGGCACGATTCGCGATGGCTTTTTCAAAGCCTTGCAAAATATCTTCAACCTGCCTTTCTAAGCTTACATGAATAAAGACATTCACAGTCAGTCCTAAACGATCCGCTTCCAGTAAGGTCACCTGTTGGCGAATCAAACCTAATGCTTCCATGGCTTTGACGCGATTGAAGCAAGGCGTGGTAGACAAGTTGACTTTCCGGGCTAACTCCGCATGGGTAATACGCGCATTCTCTTGCAATTCATTAAGTATAGAAATATCAGTTTTATCCAGTGAAGCCATGAACTTATTCCTTTATTTGAAAACTTTAAAGAATAAATACACTAAATAAATACTTTTTGCAGCAAATATAAGAATAACTCATTACCGTTTTTTCCTTATCATTAAGCCATACCTCATCGAATCATAAGAGAGATCAAAATGGCAGCTCTAGTCGCTATGCTACATCGACGTTCAGGCTTAACCCTATCGAGCAAAATGCTTGCTACCATACTACTGGTTATTGCCATTTTTATCTGGGGAGCAAACTGGCCCATGATGAAGTATGGTCTCAACTTCGTAGGCCCCTTGTGGTTCTCTGCGTTGCGGTTTTTGACCGGCTGCCTATGTTTGTTTGCAATACAAATCTGGCTAGGCCAACTCAAACTACCTAGTAAGCAAGACCTGCCCTTAGTGATGAGTGTTGGTCTTATTCAAATGATGTTATTTACCGCCCTAGGCGCGATTGCCATGACACAAATTGACGCTGGACGTTCTGCGATATTGGCTTATACCACCCCACTTTGGGTTACACCAGCAGCGGTTTTACTGTTTGGCGAGCGCCTATCTCGATCTGAAAAAATCGGTTTTATTAGCGGTGTTATAGGCATAGTCGTCCTGCTCAACCCCGCTTCGCTAAACTTTCACTCTTTAGAAGATATTTTGCCCTATGCCATGCTACTTGGCGGCTCGTTATGCTGGGCTAGTTGCATCCTGCATTTAAAATACTCCAACAGCAAAGCCACAGTGTACCAACTGGCCCCATGGCAAATGCTGCTGGCAGCCATCCCCTTATGCACTTTGGCTGCTTGGAGTGAAGGCCCTTTGCACATAAGTCAGATAAAAGAATTTAGCCTGGTTTTGCTCTTCGTTGGGCCGCTCGCCACGGCTTTCTGCTTTGTAGCAGTGAACACAGCCAGCCGTTGGCTATCAAGTACCAACATGTCATTTTCTATGCTGGGCGTTCCTGTGGTGGGGTTAGTGTTGTCCTTAATTGTTCTAAATGAAAAACTCACGCCTTCTCTTGCCCTTGGCACACTGACCATCTTGTTAGGTATAGTATTTATTTCCTTGGCGAAGAAAGAAGCGCACTCTAAATAAGGAAGGTGCACATAAGCCTACTAAGGTTCAGCAAATCTCCTTCTCATGCTTACCTTAGTAATGGGTCATGCTTTTACCGAATAACACTAGGGCAGGTTGAATTTTTGATTATCTGCTGTGGCACTGTTAACCAGACATGATAGCAATGTCAAAGACCCCATTTTGATAATGCGCAGCCATCATTCTGGGGCTTAACTAGAAACTTGCATAAAGAAAGAGGCATGCTATACATGCCTCTTAATAGGACGGTTGTGAATGGCTTATGCTATTCACATCCTAATGAGGATTAGTCCTCTTAGTGAACGCCACAATTACCATTAGAGGTTTTCAAGCCTTTTTGTGATCCTGCACTTTGCATGACGATGCTTTTCACACAATTAGCAGCATCTAGCTGATAAGAGTATGGAATACTAATTGACGTCGTGGAGACAGGGTTAGGGCCTGCTGGATGCTCTTTACTAGCCGGCGACCAGGTAACATCTTCGAAAATATTACCACTGATGTCCCAATAGCCCATATCATTGGTGTAGAAGGTACCAATAGGGTTTTTTGCTCTTTCAAAATGGTTATTTTCAGCCTTGATAGAACCCCCAATTCGAGGGTTCATACCTGATTTGGCAATATCATTGTAATAGTTATTATAAGCATGGGCCGTACCATGACGTAATAACGGCATACGTGAATCAATAGTGTCGTACCAGTTGTGGTGGAAAGTCACATTACCATTTTGGTCATCACTATCACTTGACCCCATTAGGCCACCTCTTCCAGAAAGGTAAAAATGGTTGTATGACACAGTTACGTATTGGGTATTATTTTTCATATCCAGCAAGGAGTCATAGCCAGATGTTTCACCGCCTGATGCCTCTAAGAAGTTATGGTCTACCCAAACGTTATATACATCTTTTTCCATACCAATCGCATCACCACCATTTGAAGTTGGGCTACCCGACTTCTTCACATTACGTATATGGAGATTTTGCAGAATGATATTAGAAGCTTCACGTAAATGAATGCCAATTTCGTCGAAAAGAGCACCACCACTGGTACCGATCAAAGATAAATTTTTCACTCGTTTGAATTGAATTTCATTATCTCTGGTATCGCAACTCCCGCTCACTTTTTCAGTATTGCCGTGATTAATCACCCCAGTAACATAAATAATCAGAGGCGTATCATCGTCAGCACGTTCACACATCGCCTGGTTAATTTGCGTCCCGGTTGTGGCGTAAACGACATTCCCTCCAGCACCACCAGTGGTATTTCCATTTTGCGTGGCATACCCTTCTAAGCTAGCGGCATAGAGTGGCGAAAACGCCAAGGCCAAAGACGCTAATCCGGCGGTTTTTAAGGTTTTTTTAGTCAAGCTGATATCCATATTTAAGTCCTTTTTATTTTTATTTGACGTTATGCTTAACAACAATAAGCTGAATATTTATCCGTAATGATGTCCTATCATGTTGTCTATCATCTCAAAGCAACATTCTGTTCTTAAATACAACTAAGCGGTGGCCCATAAAACACAAATGGGTAATATAAAAGTAAAACGCAATTTCAAAATAATCAAGTCGACGTTTCTTTTATTTTCATTAAAACATAAAATATCTTTATATTTACTTATAAGACAATAACTTAAAAAATTTAAATTACTTAAAATTGGAAAATAGAATAGATCAAAAAAGGAATGCATCTCATACAGCATGTATATTCCATCAAAGCTATGAGACGAAAAAGCAATACTAAGACGATTAAAACAGTAATATAAAGAGACACAGACATTAACACTTACCTTCTATCAAAAGGCTAATTATGATCATTACTCTAACCACGCCTGCTATGCTATTCCCCGCGGTTTCCTTACTACTGCTGGCTTACACCAATCGATTCGTCACTCTAGCTTCCATTATTCGTACTTTTGACCCAAAGTTGGAAAACGACAATACTACTGAGCAAATCACTAATTTAAGACAACGTATTTACCTAATACGACGAATGCAGGAAGCTGGCGTCATCAGTTTTTTTCTTTGCGTTATGTCTATGATGGCCATCTATTTGGAATATCAACAAGTCGGCAGCTATATCTTCGGAGGCAGCCTCATTTTCCTGATGTATTCTCTATTTTTATCGGTGAGAGAAATTAGAATTTCGTGCGACGCATTAGACTTACATCTGCAACATTTCAATACTAATTTTAGAAAGCGCGGCCGTAGAAAACCCAACTCTGCAGACAATAATGGCGCTACATAGCGCCATTATTCATTTGAAAGGACAACAAACTATTCACTTAAAAAGACAACATACTCGTCGCTATTGATTCAACATCTGAACATTAAAACCTTTTAAGGAAGAACCAGCCAAGTACGTTGAAAAGTACTCAATAAAATCCTCATCCGTCACCTTCTTATGGGTCAAGCTAGCGTGGCGCAGATATAAGCGTCCGTCTTTACGAATCGCAATCGATTGATGAGATACGTTCATATTAGTACCAATCCATTTCGTTAACTGCCAATCAGGGCGAACCATATTAATAATACTTCCCGTCGGAATACGGTCCAACAAGGCTTGATTTATACCAGCCCATTTATCTTCTTTTATATCTAAATATACTGCACCTAGAGGAACATAATCGATAGTCGCAGTTTGCGGAGAAAAAGCCTTTCCTTCAGCATGTAATTTACTCAATAATCCATCACAATCAGCAGAAGATTCGTCATCGCATTTAAGGCGGTCTTTGCCCATTTTTTGATACCAAGCAGCTTTGTCAATAACGGTTTCTCCTACCATCATGGCACCACCCGCAACGACCTTAGTGATATCGGTTAACAACCCCTGATTGTTAGGAATCCAATCGGCACTTGGGAAATGATTACGAGCCATAAACGACACCTTGCCATCGCGATAGCGCAATGCCATAAGGTTCGGCATAAAGTCATCAATCGAAGTCGATATCGCCCCTGCAAGTACGGCTTCTACGTAAGTGGTACAATCAAAAACATCAAAACGAATTAAAGGGTCTTTATCATATAACCCGTTCTCGCCCTCTCCCAAACTCCCGTCACCATAAGGTGTTTCTAGCAAGGTTGCACTTAACGACTCCACCTTGGTACCGACAGATGATGACAAGGTATTATTAGACTCTATGGCAGCATAAAAAGCAGCGGCATTGGCGTTATTTATCGCTTCAGCAGCAACAACAAAAGAAGCAAATAAAGCCCCAAAAAACACACTAAAAAGATTCAAAATCACATTATTTTTCATACAAGTCCCTGTTTTTATTCATCTAAGGGGATTCCATACAATAGACATTGCTCAATTGTTCAACCTTGGAAAGACACAGTTTTGCTGACAACAGTATTATTTATGTCTAAAATATAACCTCTTACTTATTATCTACACTTAAAATAAGGTTATTTTTAACCAAGGTTGGCACGATGCAAATTAACGCTTCCTCATTTCTTCATGGTCAAACTGGCTTACAAAATAGTCAGAACAAACTCGACCAAGCAAGTCGAAAAATCGCCGATGCCTCAACTCAAACAATAGGGCAGCAACAATCTATTGAGAAAAGTAACTCTGGCTCTGAGATTCAAGATGGACTAATAGAGGCCAACAGTAGCAAACTAGAAGCACAAGCCAATGCCAAAGTAATTGATGCTGCCAATAAAAGCATCGGCCGCTTAATCGACATCAAAGCCTGATACTAATGCTCTAACAGACTAATTTGATCCCACAACTTATTAGCAACGGGCCCTAATACCTGACCTTTTGGTTTCATCACATAACTTTTGACTTCTATCTCCGTTTTCGTGTCATTAAGGCTAATCGGAACCAACCTCCCCATTTCAATGTCTTCTTTCACCATAAAATATGGCAAGCGCCCCCAACCGATTCCACTTAAACATAAAGTCCGCTTACTGTGGTAATCATTCACGTACCACTTCCTTTGGCCTTGCTGTACATCAAGCTCCACACCTTTCGTTAAGTTACCTGTATCCTGAACGATAATTTGATATTCATCCCTTAACTGAGAAGATTCGACCAAGTCTTTATGTCTGGCTAACATCTTAGGCGCAGCAACATTAATAATACTTTGCGTGTATATATGCTGGGTCACCAACTTAAATGTATTCAAAAAGCTTGCTTCTGCAGCGGATATAGCAAGTTGCGCTTTATTATTGACCACCGAGTCAATTCCTCCCGTTACAAACTCTTGCTTCAATATGACTTGAGTTTGAGGAAACTCATTTTGAATGTGTTCAAATATGGGCACCAGTTTTTCCAAATCAAACATGGCATCTACGGCGATCACGACTTTCGCTTCAGAGCCCGTTTTATAATGCTTCGCCATTTGACTAAGTTGATCGCTTTGCTCAAGCAGCATGAGAGCTTTTTGATAAATAAGCTCTCCCTGTTGAGTAAGCTTCAGCTTATACCCAGAACGATCCAATATAGCAATTCCTAAACCTGATTCTAGCTGCTGCAAGCCCTTACTGATGGCTGGCTGAGTCTTAAACAGTCTATTACTCGCCCCCTGCAATGACCCCTCTTGAATCACGGCCTTTAGCATTTTCAATTGCTCTAATGTCATGACCTACCTGCGCCCTATAAAACATCCATTAAAAACATAACAAAAAGCTATACTCTTTATGAAATACAATCAATTTTAATTAAGTCTCTTTGCTCTATACTAGCCCATATCAACTAAACAAACGAAACAAACGAAACAGGTAACTTATTATGGATAAATTTAAAAAATACGGCCTTTGGGCCATCATGGCACTAACTGCTCTAGCCTTTATTGCTGGCGGCGTTGGCAAATTAATGGGCGTTCCAATGATGCATCAATCATTCGCAACACTTGGCTTACCAGTGTTCTTTGGCTACTTCATTGGTGTATGTGAAATTTCTGGTGCCATTGGCCTTTTTATCAAGAAACTTAGTTCTCTAGCTGCTGCAGGCCTAGCTTTAATCATGATTGGCGCTATGTACTATCACGCAGTATATGACCAAGCGAACTTTATTCCTGCTGCTCTATTATTCGTCTTTGCTATCATCATCTTCTTTGCTCGCAAAAAAGACAGCGGCCTATTCAATAAAAGCCAATCATCTATCGTTTAAGCTTTTAGAATAAAACAACTTTTGAGAAAGACTGCCATTCGGCGGTCTTTTTTATTGGTGTATATTTTGATGATCGTTTTTTAAAGGCAGTGTAAAAAGGCTTTTAGAAAGACACTAACTGACGTACTTCGTCTGAACCAACTGGTCGTACAAGACGCTCCACTTCCTGACCATCACGCAAAAGAATCAGGGTCAGCCACAGCTTCACCTTAAAAGCTCGACCCAAGCGCTTGCCTTTACCATCGTAGACCTTGATATGGGAAAGTTCCGAAGCACCATTTAATACCTCTTCTATCGCTGGCCTAGCCGCCTGACAATACCCACACCAAGGCGCACCAAACTCGAGTAGCGCCACACCAGATAATTGGCTCACTTCCTCAAAAGTAGGAGCTGCTTCAGCGTATTCAGGGTTAAAACCTAAAAAAGTGGCTTTCATAATGATTCCTTCACTGAACAATAGAATTAGGGAGAAAGTTACGCCTGATTAAACTCATCAATGCATTCATAGGAGCCCATCTCAAACTCACGACAAATCCAAGGACGCTTCTCATATATAGTACACATGTAAGTGTCTCTATCTACCGCGGAGCACCAACCATCACCTAGCCGTAACATGGTTTCACCTCCCCATTCATCTACTGATATATGCTTTTCTGGTACGCCAGTATCGCTAATAATCATCACTTCTAAACGACAACAACAAGCCTGACAATTCGAACAAGCAACCTCCTGTTCAGGCAAATTCTTTAATTCAATAGTCATAAATGGCCTATAAAGCGGTCAATTTAAAAAGTAGACTCTCTTTAAAAGTTCATTAAAGATGGCTAAGCGTCGTAACAGTATATCGCAAAGTAATGGCTAACCGTGCTTGAAAGCATAAACAGATGCCAAATGAAATGGCCATGACGCAGCCTTGAATCCAACACAAAAAAACAGCACTGCCATATAAATAAAGCACACCGCCCAACACAAACAAAAACCTGTGCTCAATTACCCTCTTTATCAATCCCAAAAGAGACGAAACAAGGTTAAAAATGCCCGTCCTGTTAAATTAAAATTACATTGCTGTATAATTTTACAAAATACAGACGCCCCTTTCGGCTAACATGCTTAAACAACAGTGCACGTGTTTCATATCGATTATTTATATGAGTAACCATTGAATGTTAAAAAATATTGTTCCGAAATTCGCCCTTATATCTATGGGTTTTCTACTACTAACATTAAGCGGCTGCCAATCATTCGACTCACTCACCTCAATTAAGCTGTTATCAGAACAGATACAAAATGCCGACAATATTGACGATGTCAAAGCCATCGCGAAACAAGCTAAAACCAGCAAAAAACTAATCACGGCAGACTTTAAAGCGATTAAAGCGTTATATGAAAAACTTAACAAAAAAGTAGATGAAAAATGGGGCAAAGAGAATAGCGAACTCCCTGATAAGAAAAAGTACGTGAAATACACTAACAACTACCAAGCCAGAACCATTGTTGATTTTGACAAAGGCTTAGTTCGTGTCGAGACCTTAACCACAGACTCACCTCTTGATGCCCTAAAAAAAGCCGTCACAACCACCCTACTCACCACAGCAGACCCGAGCAAAACCGATATTTTTTCCAGTTCGGCGCCCAATATCGAAGGCGTCCCTTTTTTATACCCACAAGTGATGGACCATGATGGCAAGTTAGTACAATATCGCTGGCGTGCAGAACGTTACTCAAATTATCTAGTCAGCAATAAACTGCAAAAAAGCCAAGAAAATGGAAAAACAGTTTACGCCGTTGAATTCAAACTGGTGGAACAGCACGAACACCTTCGCCAAGAAAAGTACAGCCAATATGTCATTGCTGCCGCTAAACGTTACGACCTATCACCAGCGCTCATCTATGGCATAATTGAAACAGAAAGTTCTTTTAACCCTTATGCTGTTAGCCCTGCCAATGCCTATGGTTTAATGCAAGTTGTGCCTGCTACGGCGGGTAAAGATGTTTACAACCTAGTAAAGAAAAAATCGGGGCAACCAACAAAAGAAGTGCTCTTCTCTCCTGAAAATAACATAGATATCGGTAGCGCTTACCTGCATATTCTAAAAACTCGATACCTAGTTAAAGTCGCCAATAAAGTCAGTCAAGAATACTCAATGATTTCCGCCTATAACGGCGGCACGGGAAATGTGTTAAAAACCTTTGATGCCAACAGAACAATAGCAATGGAGAAGATAAATAAAACATCAACCAGCAATGTTTATAAAAAACTTAGATATAACCACCCAAAATCAGAATCTCAAAAATATCTAGAAAAAGTTACTACTGCGAAGAAGAAATATGAACAATAAACAATTTAAATAAAGATAATTGAGATAATTGAGATAATTGAGATAATTCAATTAAAATACTTATTAAATATAAATAAAACACAGAGGTATTTTTGTTATATTCCCACTGTCGATATAAAAACATTTCGGCCTAATATCATTTAAATATTGCAGTAGGAAATAAAAATGAAAAACAGCTTAAGAAATAGTATATTTATCAGTTGCCTGATCAGTATGACTGCCATGGCTGACAACCCGATCGATCAAGTCCTTCCCGATGCTCCCGCACTAGCGCCTTACGGTGAGTATTCTATTGGTGTAAGAACACTTAATCTTATTAATCCAAACCAAATAGATGTGGTTACTCTAAGTACTGAAGGTCCAAATCCTAAGGATGGCTCATTACCTATATACGATAGACCATTAACCGTAGAAATCTGGTATCCAGCGGCTGATAAATCCTATAGATCTGACTACGGAAAATATAACGATAGAAAGTCAGCCTATGGAAAATACCGAAACGACAAAAAACCACACCATCATAAAGACAGCGCCTATAACAACGTGTATTTATTTGATGGTACAACCAAGGTAAGCCTATCAGGTAAAGCAAAACGTAATGCGCCCCCAGCAAATTACTCTGGCCCTTACCCGCTCATTATCATTTCTCATGGTTACCCTGGTAATCGATTTTTATTGACTCCAATTGCAGAAAACCTGGCCTCTAAAGGTTATGTGGTGGTATCAATTGATCACACAGACAGCACCTATCGAGATCAAAACGCTTTTGTCAGTACCTTAGTGAATCGCCCCCTTGACCAAATGTTTGTATTGAATGCAATGGAGCAACCAAATCACTTTTTATCAGGCCTAATAGACACTCAAAACACTGGCTTAATTGGCTATTCAATGGGCGGATACGGCGCAGTGGTTTCTGCCGGTGGTGCCGTTTCTCAAGTGGGAGTGGACTTTACAGGCGGTTTGCTGGCCATGTATACGGCTGACAACAAGGCTTATCAAGCTTTTCCTGACCCACGTTTAAAGGCAATCGTTTCGATTGGTCCTTGGGGCAAAGAATTAGGACTCTGGGATAAAGAAGGCTTATCAGGTGTATCAGTGCCTATGCTGTATATGGCGGGATCCGCTGATTCCACATCAGGTTATGAAAATGGCGTCAAAGCCATATTCGAAGAAAGCGTTAATACTGACCGCTATTTATTGACCTTTGAGAATGCAGAACACTCAGCAGCCGCACCTATGCCAGCACCAAAAGAGGCATGGAATTTAACCAGTGAGGGGTTTCAACATTACAATGATGTGGTTTGGGACAATGTACGTATGAATAATATTTCTCAGCATTTTATTACCGCCTTCATGGGGTTACATACGAAAGGAGATTTAGGCATGTCATCCTATTTTGACCTGATCGAAAATGCTAATAACGGTGTTTATGCACTGGATTCAGAAGGCAACCCAACAGCAGAACACACCTATTGGAATGGCTTTAAAAAAGAAACGGCATTGGGGTTAAAAATGGAATTTAAAGAAAAGTATCAATAAGCGTTATCCACTTATTAGAGGGTGACGCTAAAGTCGCCCTCTGATTTCGAATGCAAATCGCTATAAGCGAGATGATTGTCACAGCCAATAACTTATCTTTAAGCAATCAAAAAATGACATTCCCTATTAAAACTTGTGTCGACTTCGCAGGAATGTCACCTTCTTCAAAACAAATCAGTGGTGAGTATTATTTTTAATAATACTCATGGAAAAACTATTACTTAATGAATTAAAAATGGCAGTGTCAGGCTTTATACTAACCTGACACCTAATAGACTTATTAAAGGTTTTCAAAGTCTTTTTTAGCCTGTTGAACCACAAAGTCCATATCACCCGGTAACATAAAACCATGATCAACTAGGCTTTTCACTTTCGCTTTAACCACTTTCACATAGCCTTCCACATCGCCATAACGTTCAGATATCGAGGTACGTGTATCGGCCTCTATCGCGCCTTTTTCTTTTGCAAAGGCAATAAAAGAGCCCTTCAAACCACAAAGGTTACCTTTGGCATAACCTTCATTGCGCAAGTTCCAACCCCAATAGGTTCCTAAGGGTGCAGCGACACGAGGCACCTTTACGCCTCCCATGGCAATACCATCTGCATCAAGCTGCGGCACAAGTACGGGGTAGGCTTTACCCGCAACAGGAGGGATAACACTGTGATCCATTACTTTAAGCACATTATAAACAGGCATGTCGTCGCTCATCCTGTTAGGTAGATGCAGTTCAGACAAGGCAACAAGGCTGCCATCACGAATATTTGGATACTGGCTAGCAGGAGGCTTAGTTCCATTGGTTGTCCAGTCCTGCATTGCACTTGTTAACGCCCGCATCACCGGTGTAGCACTGATAGGATTGGTTGGGTATTGGCATACGTCATCGGTTTTACTAACCGCTCCCCAAACATTAAAGTGTGGTGCACCAGTCAAGAAGTACAAACGAACCTCGTCTGGAACCTTAATCTCGGTGCCGTCTGGCGCAGTAGACATTAGGGCTGCCCTTGCTTGCCAAAACTCTGTCGAGGTATCCGTTTGCATGATTTTAGGGCAAGTATTACTGATACGACATGCTTTTAAAATGCCATCGGTACGACCCGTCAAAGGGTCAGTTGACGAGGCATAGCTAAAGGGAAATTGATCACCTTGCACATCATGGTCTTCATGTTGGCGAGAGTAACGGCCTACTTTGGCAAAACGATAATTCGTATAGGTCTTACGGGACCCAGCAATGTGAGTAATCACCCCATCAAACACCTTAGTACTGAACTCATCGGCATTGAAGCCTTGGTAGATGAAATCGCGCAAAAAACGCCCAGATTGTGAAAGACCAAGGCCGATGCTGTTATCGATATTTTTCAATGGCGATACCACATCATGGCCCTTGGAACCGCGCAAGAAGCTCACCACATCCGCAGTGGCGGCAAAGGCCAGTCCTGCGGGAACGGCGTTTTTCGCCCTATAGATGAATTCATAAATGGCGCCGTTATCAAAGCCCTCGGGGCGGGTAATCTCGATTTGCGTAGGCGACAGGTATTTAAAGGATAAACCGGCCACGGTGGAGCGCGGGTCATCTGCGTTCTGCCGCACGGTCAGCGTGGCATTTTTACTGTCCATATCCAGCGCCGGATAGGTTAGATTGGCAGTGACAACCGGATCGGCTTTATCGAATATAAATTCTTCTCGTGAAAGACCAGTAACAGAAGGCAGTACAGGGGCATTCAGTTTGAGTTTATTCTCGGGCAAATCAGTTTGCCAACCGCTCCATACAAGGGTGTAGCCATTGTCCATCAAGAAGCCATCTCCCGCGTCTTGAGCTGTTTCAGGCATACCAAGGCTGCTTGCCCTATTTAATAAAGCGAGAGACAAGTTTCTTCCTCGGTTTAACACTTCATAAAATACAGTGCCATTCGCTTTTGCTGGATCTATTGGACGCAGCACCGACACCTTAGTTGAGTAATGAACAAGTCCGTCTTTCCCTACGGGAGCATATTCCAGATCGACAATTTTTTTCCCCCGCGTTGAGTTCGGGTCAATCGCAAGTTCAGCAATCGCATCAATACGTTCATAGGCGCCTACGTCACCAAAACGGGTACCCTCAAAAACAGGGCTGATGGTGTTGGTAACGCTAAAATTAGTGACCTTTGCCTGCGTCACAAGAGGCGACATTGTTAAAGCAATCCCAAATGCGGTACATAACCACTTTCTATTTATAAGCATAGTATTCATCCTTTTTATTACTAGATCCCTGCGTAGCACTATTAAATAATAGCCACTCGGACATTAAAGTATCTTGGGGTTTAATAGGGGTAGAGTCTGAGGCATGTTATTTATTTTCATAAATAACAATTAGTTAATATTATTAGAGGAGACTCATAAGCCTGAAAGCAGAATCCCCTCCGCACAAAGACTCTGTTACGGAGGGGAGTTATTATTACACCTTAAATTTACTCGTTATATTTTCAATAAGCTGAGACTGCTTCTCCAGACCAGACATTTGCTCAGACGCTTTTTCTGCGCCAGAACTAATGTTATCAGCCTGTACAACAATGCCATTGATGTTCTTCGCAATCTCATCGGCAACCGCAGATTGTTCTGTTGCGGCGGTCGCAACCTGAATGTTCAACAGAGTCAGACCCTCAATGGATTCAGTGCTACTACTGATGAGCGCACGAATATTTGACATAGCCTCAAGCACTTTGTTGCGTTGCACGCCAGAACGTTCCATGTCGCTAACAGTATTCGCAGCACTGGCTTGCAACTTATCTAAAATACCACTGATTTCAACGGTACTCTCTTGGCTGCGCTGGGCAAGCGTTCTCACTTCATCGGCGACAACAGCAAAACCTCGACCTTGTTCCCCAGCTCGTGCGGCTTCAATGGCGGCGTTCAGTGCCAGTAGGTTGGTTTGTTCAGAGATACTTTGGATCACACTTAAGGCAGAATTAATATCTTCTACATTTTGTCCTAATTCATTTATAGACTTCTCAACATCAGTCATCAATGTGTTGAGGTTCTCAAGTTGCTCATTCGATGTTTCCACTTGATTAAGGACATCTTTGGTTTGTGTATTAGCAGACTCGGCAGATGAGCGAGTAACCTCAGCATTATTAGCGATGTCACTGGCAGTAGAGGACATTTCATCTACTGCGGCAGCCACCTGTAAAGCGCCATCTTTTTGAGTGTTAACAGACTCGACCAACAGTAACTGATGCTCTGAAGACGTTTTTGCAATCTGGTTTAACTCTTGGGTTGTCGATTTTAAATGCGTGATATCAGAGTTAAGAGAAGCAAGGAAACGATTAAAGTTTTTCGATATCTCATCAATTAAATCGATATAGCTATAGGGTAACTCTACAGTTAAATCGCCATTACCATTCGCAAGGTCGGCGACCGAAAGACGCAGTGTATTAAGCGACCGATAGAGTATCGCCACAGCGAAAGAAACCAGCAGGATAATAAGCAGCATAACAACAATAGTAATCACTATATTTTGAATCAGTATCGAATTCTTAGAGTCATTAATCTCTGCTTTTATCGTATCGACTATTTTTTGTGTCTCATCTAGATAAATACCCGCACTGATCACTAGATCCCACTCAGGAATGTATAAGGAATAAGCGTATTTTAGGGAAGGCTCTTTAGCACCCGGTTTGAGATGATAGTATTCGACGAAATGAGTGCCATTTTTTGCCGCTTTAACAAGTTCTTTGAAGAAAAACTTACCTTTCGCATCGGTACGATCAATAATATTTGATCCCACTATTTTGTTACTTACGCCATGTTGAAGCATGGTGCCATCAGAGGTAAAAGAAAATATATAACCTTGACCACCATTGAATTTTATTGAGTTCAAAAGCTTTAACGCTTCAGGCAGGCCTTCTTTATTAGGCTGCTTTGCATAGGGTTCGACGAGTGTTCTCACCGAGTCCATCACAGCCATTAAACCTTTTTTTTCAACACCTAAAACAGAATGAGAAATCGTCTGTGTGGTTTTTTCCTGCACGACTTGAATGGCCGTGAGCATCCCAATCGCCGATAGCACACCCGCAATAAGTAATGGCAACAAAGTAAGCATGTATATTTGAAATTTTAAAGACCGTAACATCGATAACCCTTATCCAATTTGAATGATTAAAAGTATTTACTATTACTAAAACATCAGCTTAAGCTGCTATCAGCATTACAAGATGTAACATAGCAACTATGCAATTTTTCCATAAATATTGCTACGTTTTTGCCTGATTAGAGCATATTTTTTAAGAATACCAGCCTATTCTTAAGCGACTCCTAAGCCTTACAACTCTCGTCTGATTAGAATTAATGTTACACAGTAATTGTTTCATTTAATCTGTTCGTCAATAATCAAAAAAAATGACCTCACCAGTCGGTAAGGCCATTCTTTCATCGCTTCCCTTATGAGTTAACAACGCCCTTTAACTATCCATAAACTGGTGATTGATGTAAGCATGAAGGTTGGTAATGTGCTGCTCCATCCGAGCTGCCGAGGCGGTTATCTCGATAAAAATGGCTTATGTAGTAGTCAAAGAAAAATAACATTCTTACTCGGCACTAACGTCTGCCCAAAACTTCAACGTGTTACTGCAATCCAAGCACTGCCACAGAGGAATAAAAAACCACTCAAAAAACCAAGACACTTTCTCGCTAAAAGGCTTGAAAAAAGCACGCGTGCTTTCGTTCCAATCAAGGCATATCCCGATAAAACAAGGATGACAACGAATGAGGCCGATAAGCTTAAAATAACGTACTGCAGAACTGGCTCACGATTTGGGTCAACAAACTGGGCAAGGAAAGCGACATAGAACAATATGGCTTTTGGGTTAAGAAGACCCGTAAAGAAACCAGCTCGGATACTTTCCCAATAAAGGCTATCCGCTTGATTGAAACTATCTGTAATTTCAGTAAGACCTTTTGCATGTCTCAACGCAGTGACGCCCAAATAGGCCATATAGCCGACACCCATCCATTTTAGAATCAAGAAAGCCTCATACGAAGCAGCAAGAATGGCGCCGACGCCCACATAAGAAAGCGTCATTACGACAAACCCACCCACAACGTCACCAAGAATACACAAAAATGCGGGATAAAAACCCTTCGATATTGATTGAGCAATAGCCATAAACACACTTGGTCCGGGTAAAAGGCAAATCACCGCATACGTCACCACAAATGCTACCCATATATCAAAATTCATAATATTTTCTCCGTTCTAGTCAAAAGATATTCTTCATTAAGCAAAACTGCATCGACTACTCCATCAACTAGAGGTGATAACGCTTCCCTGATATTACAAACAATAGGTTCTTCATGGCGATTGTAAGATGTATTAATTAAGCTAGGCTGGCCTGTTTCTTTAAACCATTCCGTCAAAAGTTCAAACATCAAGCTATCACCATTGGCCGAAATAATTTGTGGTCGTGCAGTACCGTCTATATGTACTGCAGCGGGACATTGTGATTGCATAAATTCGGTACAATCGAATGTCATAGTCATATTATATGAATTTAGATTGTTAGCACTCCAGTTCAAATAACACTTTGGGGCTAAAGAAAAAGCCGTTACTGGAGCAAATGGCATAAACTCAGTCCTGTTGAGGCGCTCATTAAGCCAATCATTTACAGTCGGATCGACTGCATGGTAAATAATACTCCGATTACAAAGCGACCTTGGTCCAAACTCCATTCTCCCCTTGACTATTGCGACTACATTATCTTTTTTCAGTAGCTTCACTATTTCTAGTGCGGGTGTACTGACCTTTTGACAATAAATAGACAACGGCAGACTTTCTAACACATATGAAAGTGATTCCGCTTCATTTGCCCATGGCCCTAAAAAGAGCGATTCATATGCGGGCTTTTCATTAAAAAGAGAGAAGTAAGCTGCTCCAGCTGAACAAGCCGATTGACCGCCATCTCCCATGAATGGAACGACATAAACACTATCAACTCCGTCCATTTGAAAGATTTTTTGATTGAGCAGAACATTTCCAAAAGTTCCACCACTCAAGCAAACATTAGTTGGCAAGTCTGGATCAAGATATTGCTGCAATACAGAACATACCATATTCTCCAGATGTGCTTGCGCAGCAGCGGCTATGTCTTCTGGGGAATACTGTGATGCTTCATTTATTAACTCAGAGCTCAATTCATTAAGACTATTCATTGATGGGTTATAGAATTTCCCGCATTGGGATTTAACACGACCATCGATAACATCAATCATTTTTTTCATCAGAGAAATACAAACTTTCGGGTCACCATGTGCAGCTAAGCCTGTAACCTTCCCTTCATGACGATAAGGACTATAGCCAAGAAGAACAGTGATAATGCTATAAAAATATCCTATAGAATCTATTGTGAGTTCACTGTGGATCTTGTCAACCTTTCCATTGAGAACCTTATATATACACAAAGATTCAAAATCCCCTCGTCCATCACTTGTTAGCACTAATGAATCTTTAAAGGGCGAAAAGGCATAAGCACCAACACCATGGCTTTCATGGTGTGACATCCTAAAAACTTTGCCAGTTAGCCCGTACTTATCAATAAACGAAATAAATTCTGCTGACGTATCACTGTCGATTAATACCTCTTCTTCAATTCGACGACAAATTGATTCGATTGCTACAGCATCATTTTCTGTTCGAATACGAGCAGCGTAACGAGGAAAGATATCGTATGTCGAGAATTCACCAGCGACTCCATATGCAACAATATCAACTTCGTTTAGCGTCACCCCAGCGTGATTAAGCACATAGTTTATACTTTCTATTGGCCAACATTTCTTGAGCTTATTGCGAGAAAACCTTTCCTCCTGAACAGCAGCAACTAGTTTTCCACCAACCAACAGTACAGCACTTGCATCCTCATTATTGTTTATCCCAAGAATAACTGTCTTTTTTGCTTCAAGATTTTGAAAAGCACATTGAGTACCTGCATTCATAATGTTATTCCTATCTAAATGAATTAATAATGTCGATTCTATTAAATTAATGAATTACTCACATGACAGGGAAGCATACGTAGGCGCCTTCGAAGTTCTAGCTTCGTAGATGTGCCTTAGCCCCTGAGAAAGGTAATTGACCGACACTTCTGGCCATTCACCAGATGGCCCAATAAGTTCACTCAACTTGTTAGAGTAAGACAAGATTGGCCAATGATTATCTGCGCCGAGATTTCGAATTAACGACCAAATGATAGACACGTATTCGGGGGCTAAGCCCTCAGAGACCGAAAGCCTTATAGCTTCAAATACATGTGATTTAGGAGCAGAAACAATATTTGCTCCTGATTGATTTAATCCTTCAACAATATTAAATAGGCTAGTACGGTTCTGATTTGCTAAACCAACTACGAGTTTATTATCACTATTACGGTGGACTATTTGTTTAGCCGCAGCATCTACTGGACTATAATCTAGACTGTCAAGATCATCTGGAAAAATACCGATATGAGCTAAGGTGCGCAGGTAACAAACTACAATAGATTTCGAATTCGGAATCGAGCTTGTGGGAGAGGGCATAAGCTCCCCAACTCTATAAATTGTAACCGGAAAACCATTACAAGAAATGGATTGCAGAGCCAACTCTGCGGCAAGCTTAGATTGTGCATAACCACTACTCATTGAGCCGAAGTCTCTAGCGGTTGGGGGCGTATCTACATATGTACCGTTTCCGCCTATCACAGTAGTGGACGAGATATGGTAAAATTGACAATCAGGAACAGAAGCGGCTATTTCAGCTAGTTCCACAACAGCATGAACGTTTGTTCTTTCAAGCATATAAAAGGGCTTTACAAAGTTCACCTCTGCAGCAGCATTATAAACTCGGGTTAATGTTGAAAGTAGCCAGTCCCGATCTCTCTCGCTAATACCCAATCCAGGAAGAGTAAAATCACCTAAGATAGTTTTGACATTGTCCCAATTAATTCTATTGTGCAGGGAAAATTTCAAGGCAACTTTGTGCAACTTCGACATAGCCTGAGCTTCATTGGAACTCCGAATAAAGCATATAACATCAATGCCATCTTCCTTACTAAGATAAGATAAAAGTTGAGCGCCGAGATAACCTGTAGCGCCAGTAAGAAGAACTTTTTCACGAATTTTTTTAGGTGAAATTTTTATATCTTGCCACTTTGAAAAAACGGAGTATTCATTAACATTTTGACCTGTCTTATTTTGAAGAAAATTCTGAATCGCTTCAATTGTTGGGTTTTCATATAAATGTGAGGTCGACATCTTCACTGAAAAATTTTCCTCGATTTTCAGTGAAAGTCGTATTGCATTCAGAGAATCGAGGCCCGCCTCAAATAAATTTTCGCCCACCTGTACCAAAATCCCTGTCAGATTTTGTACTAGTTCTTGTAACCCTTTAACATTACTTTTAACTCTATCAAAAGTAGCTTCGTCTGCCATTCGCCTAATGACAGAACGATCTATTTTTCCAGAAGTAGTCGTGACAAACTCCGAAACTTGATTAAAGACCCTCGGGATAAATTCTCTTGGTAATCTATCTTTGGCAAATAACCGTAGATTCTTTGAGGTCAGCCCTGTATGAGCTGTAAAAAATGATACTAATGTGGTTTCCTTATTGTGTTGGAACACTGGCACCACTCTAAACTGAATAATTTCTGGGTGCTCTTCGAATGTAGATTCAATTTCCTTTAATTCAACCCGAACCCCCTGAATTTTTACTTGTTTATCAGTGCGTCCACGAAAGTAAATTCGCTCATTTTGAATAACCGCACGATCACCTGTCAAAAACACTGTTTTCACTCCATTCGTAAGTTCAATAGATTTGAATACAGATGCTGTCTTGCTGTAATCATTGTAATATCCTTTGCCCAAGCATGCGCCACCTATAGCAAGCTGCCCAATCTCTCCATCTTCTACAGGTTTAAATTCTTGGTTCAGAACCACCGCAATGGTTCCAGGAATTGGCTTTCCTAACGGAATATCAGAGGTTTCAGTACCATCGAAGTGATGATAAACCATACCAATAGCAGCCTCAGTTGGTCCGTAAGTATTAGTTAAACGCACCCAAGGCAAGAATCCCCTTACCCGTTCTAACAACTGAATAGACGCTTCCTCTCCTCCAACAAAGAGTTCCATCAAGCTTTCTAATTTGGAGGCTTTATCAGGGTGGTGTTCTAAGTAATCTAAAAGCACAGTTAACACAGAAGGAACAATATCCGTCATGACTACATTGAAGTGTGAAATCGTATCTATAGTTTTCTCAATGTCCAACAGCCCGCTTCGCTCAGGAATGACTACTGTAGCACCGAGAGTAAGTGGCCAAAGGGTCTGCCACAAAACCGGATCGAAAGTGTGTTTTGAGTTTTGTAGTATGGAATCGCCGACATTTAACATTTTTACCGAAGTATTAAACTCAAACCTGTTAACCAGCCCAAGATGGGTATTTAAGCAACATTTTGGTTTGCCCGTACTTCCAGAGGTAAAAAAACCGTATATAATACTGTCATCACTGAGTAAACGCTTACGATCGCACACAACATTCGACTTAGGTCGAATAATATTCAAGCCGCTTATTAAGACGTGATCTATATTGGAAGTGGCATCTGTAAGAACTATTCGACTTCCAAGATCTTCAAGCATTTGTACAGTTCGCTCAGAAGGCGATGATATGTCAATAGGAACAAATGTCGCTGCCACTTGAAGACAAGCAAACATTCCGGCGACCATATCTGCCCCACCACTTGAGATAATAGGTACTATCTCCTCCCTTCGACACCCAAATTCGTAGAGTTGTATTGAAATACTCCCAATTTTCCCAAGAAGCTGGGAGTAAGTAATTGAGCTTTTAGAATCGACAATTGCAATTGCATCAGGATACTTACCAGCGGATACAATAAATTGTTCAAAAATGCTTTTTTGATCCATGAATTCCTCCAATAATGAAAATAGCTCAGCACCGGTTTAGCACCGATGATTAGAATTGTTCAAATTATTGAACTGAGAATTTCAACAGATAGGTCTACCGTTAAATCAATCTGCTCTTTGGTGTGAACAGTACTGAAGAAAATTGGTTCTTCGATTGTCGGAGCAAAAAGCACGCCTCTTTCTGCCATACGGCGATGAAATTTTGCAAATAAATCCGAATTTTGCAGCTCTACATCATCAAAGTTTCTTAAGCTCTTCATATCCGAATTGAAGATATAAGTCGCCATGGTTCCATAACTCTGTATCCCAAAAGGAATCCCATAAGCTTCAAACTTTTCGCGTGTCCTTTGACAGAAATACTCCACTAGAAGTTTTGTGTTATCCAATAAATGCCCCGACGAAAGCTCATCAAGAGCAGCCACACCAGCAACCATTGTAAGCGGGTTCCCTGCAAAAGAACCGCCTTGAAACACACCACCATTGGTACCAACCTGTTTCATCAACTCTCGGCGACCGCCATAAGCACCAACTGGTAATCCACCGCCAATAACCTTACCAAATGTTGTTAAATCAGGAATTACACCTAATTCGTCGGATACTGCTCCATAACTGCATCTGAAACCAGATACAACCTCGTCAAAAATTAATACAGCACCGGCTTCATCACAGCATTTACGTAACGCCCCCAAAAAACTGACATCGGGTAGGATCAACCCCATATTTGTAGCAACAGGCTCAACAATCACTGCCGCAATGTTAGCTCCATTTTCCTTGAAAATTTCGCAGACCATGGTTTCGTCATTATATCTAGACATCAGCGTGGCATTTCGTACGACATCTGCGATTCCATCTCTCATAGACAAAGGATTGTTGCGCACAGCACTCTTTGTTGCGTGCGTCAGTAGTCCGTCAGAATGACCGTGATAGCCACCTCTAAACTTTAAAATATAGGGTCTATTGGTGTAAGCTCTAGCAACACGTATTGCTGTCATCACTGCTTCTGTTCCACTACAGGTAAAACGAATCTCATCTACATGAGAAACTGCGTTTACCAATCGAGAAGCCAACTCATATTCATATTTGCAATTTATACCAAAAACAGCTCCATTTTTAATTTGACTTTCTAATGTTGATGATACGATATCAGGTGAATGACCCAATATGTTGGGACCGAGCCCCATCATATAATCGATGTATTCATTCCCATCTACATCTTGAATAATGCTACCTTTTGCTTTATCTGCAATAATTATTGGCGTTTCAACATCCCGAAATAATCGGCCTGGTGAGTTTGCCCCCGACGTAATAACTTCAGAAATTTTCTCAGAAATTTTTCTCGAGCATTGCAGCTTCTTAGATCCATCTAACATTAGTATTTCCTTAAATTTAGTAGAATAGTTCAGTGGTGGAAGTGTCCAATTTTCGCTTCAAGTCAGAGTCAGATACAAAATCCATATTTATGATCAAACGTCGAGTAGGTTTTACTAGCGGATGAACCTGATGCAGAAAATTTCCTGAGCGAAAGAAATAAAAGCTCTCTTGCGGAAAATAGTGTGACTCAATCGAATGCTGTGTTAAAACTTCAAAGATGTTCGTTTTACCTTTTTCATGACCGGTATTCGGAACAAGTTGTGTAAACCCTCCGAAACTCGGCGGAGGACATTCAATCATCCATATGAGTGCAAAACTACAATCATCCCAATGCCAACCATGAGTATCGCCAGGCTCTGTCATTAGAGAAACGGCTAATTGTTCAACTGGATTTGGAAATATACTGACCCTTTCCCCCGCTATCTCAGAGATAAAGTTCAAGAAAGCCTCATTATCATAAATCGCAGACATACATGGGCCATTATTTCGACACAACTCATTTCCAACAGTAGTAAGCGCCCTACGTGTATTGTCAC
Organism: Marinomonas transparens; assembly: GCF_016463975.1. GTDB lineage: Bacteria > Pseudomonadota > Gammaproteobacteria > Pseudomonadales > Marinomonadaceae > Marinomonas > Marinomonas transparens. The sequence continues at coordinate 227,366 of NZ_JAEMNX010000002.1, forward strand.
TGTGTTCAAGACTGATATTTCTCTTGATACCGTGTTCCTTGACAATATTATTGGTCTCAGAAACAAGTTGCTTCCACATATCTTTTGAAAGAATATTCCGAACATTAACTAGCCCACAAGTCTTAAATTTTTCTTTTAAATTGGCAAGTTGAAGTTCTGAAAAATCCGAAATAGTACCTGAAAGCCGTTGAGAAAATTTATCGTATATATTATTATAACTTGACATATCTCACTCCAGATTCATTTCCAAACCATTGAAATATTTTAATAAAATTGGATAAAAACTTAACATCGGATGCAAGACAAGGCATTGATTTAAAAAAAATACTTTTATTAACAAGAATGGACGAAAATCAATTGATTTTACTTTCATTATTCATACCTCCCTATATATTGATAAAAATTAACACAAAATAATTCACATTAAAAGCCTAAAAATAAAACTTTATTTTCAGATAACCGGTGTTTTTCAAGATAAATAGGACTCAAAAATCATAAAGAATTAACTCATCTATAAAAATCCTAGATATCAACAATAAGTGACACACGCTTATTTAATAATACTTCAATTGGAGTGAGATAGTTTAGCGATTTTCTCGGCCCTAAATTGATTAGCATTTGTGTATCTGCAATTTCCTGATCGGTGAGCTGACCTATGGCAAACTCCTTATGGTAAAAACGTCTCAGCAGACCATTTGTATTTTCATTGAGACCTCGCTGCCACGAGTGATAAGGCTTAGCAAAATAGGTTTTACATTTCAGTGCTTTGGCAATGCTTTGATGACCTGAAAATTCACCGCCATTATCAAAAATGATGCTATGACACATATGCTTAAAAGGCTTTAATAACCCGTGGTGCATTTAGGAAATGACAATTTTCAAATTGTTTAATTTATTTCCAGCTGAAAAATTCACCCATTGGATAAGAGTTAACGCCGCTATTTTAGTGACGACTCTTCGGCTAATTCCTTTAAAGGATTTAGCATAATTACGACGAATCATAAATTGATCGCATAGCTGAGAGAAAAGCGTTTCTATCCGCTTTCTCACTTTTCGATAACTTGGCAACAATCCCTTAAAGTTGAGTTGGTTCTTACGCATAGGTGTTTGTAAGTTAATCGAAGACGTTTGAAACAAATCACTCTGCCATTGCTGACTTAAATACCCTTTACCTCCTACGAGAACACAATGATCAACGGCACCCTGAATGTCATTTAAATACTGTATATCATGCAATGAAGCCTTTGATATATCGAACATTTTTATAACACCCTCAGGTGTGCAAGCCGCATGAAGTTTGTACCCAAAATATTTCATATCTTGTGCAACGCAGAAACCAAAATTAGGGGCGCTTTCAATGTGTTCCTGACAGACCTTGCTACGATTCGCTCTGCTTAATCGACACACTTTAAGAGGCATACTATCCACAATATAAAGATCACTTAGGCTACATTTCATTGACCATTTTTTGCCTAATATCTTCGAGTTTAAAGCTTAGCTTCCTTACTCTACGATTGTAAACTGAGCGTTCAATACGACCATGCACCTGTGGTGGTGGTCGTTTAAAAAGAAAATGCTCAGAATCAATACCCAAGGTTTCAACTGCAAGACTTAAAGACAACAGCTCTTTATCTGTTAATTTTGGCAAACGAATTTGGTTTAAGAAATTGTCGCAAGGCTCTATAGAATGTAAAAGCTTTAATATTTTTCTATAAACAGTTTGTAAATTACTAATCTTATTGCCATTTTCTTCGAATACTAATGATAACATCTTTATGAAGATGGGTAACTTACCCCTGAATTCAAGTTCGAAGTGCGACACTTTTTATTTCAAGCAGCTAAGCACATCTCTTTAAATACGATAGCTGGCTGCTTGAACCCTAAACATTTCCTTGGGCGATAATTGATGCGTGTCATTGCCCAGTGAATCATGTCATCTTCAATCTCTCTTAGATCTGTTCCTTTCTTCACATATTGCCTTAAAAGACCATTACTATTTTCGTTAGCACCGCGCTCCCAAGAGCTATAAGGGTGGGCAAAATACACTTTTGTACTCAGGGCTTCTGCAATCTCTTTGTGATGAGCAAATTCTCTACCATTATCTGCTGTAATCGTATGCACATGAGCCTTAAAGGGCATTAATAACTCTATCGTCGCTCGAGTAACATCAACTGCGGACTTTGAGTTAACTTTCTTGATCAAGTAACAACGCGTCTTCCGCTCAAGCAGTGTGACAATAGAGCCTGTGCCATTTTTGCCTAAAACTGTGTCTATTTCCCAATCCCCAAAGCGTTCTCGCGTATCGACAACATCTGGTCGTTCCTCTATGGATACGGCATTCTTTATGGCTTCAGACCTTGTTCGTTTGCCTTTTCGATAGCGCTTATGCCCTTGTCTTAAATGACGGTAAAGCGTCCCTTTGAGTCTTTTATCGTCATGGATGAATTGAAAAATACATTCATGACTGACAAGCACTCCACACATTTTTAATACATTAGAGACTTGCTCTGGACTCCAATCAAACTCAATAAGAATATGAATAAAATCAATTGTCTTTGACGATATACGGTACTTGGCCGATGTTTTCCGTCTTGTTAAGCAGGCATCTTGTGCTTTTTTAGGACAGTATGTTTTTGTCTTTTTATTGCGCTTCAATTCACGATAGATCGTAGCTCGATGGTACTTAATCGTATGGGCAATATTAGAAACTGACACTTTCTGTTCTAAAAGAGCAGAAATCTGGTATCTTTTGCCTTCGGTCAACTGCTGATAACTCATGTTGGTACTGCTTTTTTCTGTGGTAAGAAGAATCATACCAACCTCAGCAGTTGGCTTCTTCTACACCTTCTTTGCAGTGTCGCACTTATTACCTGAATTTAGGCCTTTTTATCTTTTTCCTAAATGCACCACGGGGTTTAGTATCAAGTAAACACAATAACTCGACGAAACTGACGTTATAAAGGTGAATACTCTGCAAGGTTTTGAATATCACCTTCTTCAAGGCGAAAGATGCTAAGTTCTTCCATATGACGAGCCCCAATGCTTTCGTAAAAACCTATCGCGTTTTCATTCCACTTGAGTGCCCACCACTCAAATCGACCACAATTACGACCTTTAGCAAGACTCGCTAAATAGCCAAGGGCTTTCTTACCAATTCCCCCACCTTGAAATTGAGGGCGCACATACAAGTCATCTAGATGCAGGCCTTTTTTTCCTGTGGTGGTCGAAAAAGTATGGTAATAAACGGCAAAGCCCGCTGGTGCACCATCCACAAAAAAGAAAATTGCTTCCGCTATAGGCTGCTCACCGAACAAGTTTTCCTTGAGACTTTCCTCAGTAACCACAACATCGAAAGGAAAGCCCTCTTCAACCGCAAGCTCTTTAATGAAAGTAAGCAGAAGAGATACCTCTGATATATTTGCATTTCTTATAGTTAACTCTGGCACCGTAACCTCCAAGACTCACAAAGCACTACTCGCACAACAACTGTACTAAACATAGCGTTTCTTTCTCACTAATAAAAATAACTATGTTTCCACAAATCCTCGCGCTACCGCTACTGTCGCTTTAGCATTTTTGATTTTGTTTAAGACCAGTTCTGGGTCTATTCCCGTTTCATTCTGAGCGGCTAAGAGTGCGGCGGATTCAGCAACGCCATAGACGCCAACCGTGTTGTAGATGTAGTCGGATTTGGTACTGAGTAGCGCTTCCATTGGGACAAGTTCTTGGGCGCTATAAGTATTGAAGTTCCAGTTATATTTTTCCGCGAGAGCGATAAGGTGGGTCTCGTCAGCTTTGATGTCGATGCTGTTTAGAGAATGGATGTCACTGGGGGTTAAGCCTTTTTGAGCAAGGGCTTCTAGCATGAGGCTTTCAAGGAATGCTAACGGACAGTGGCGTTCGCAGCCCATCCCCAAGGTGTAGATGGGATTTAAATAAGGTTTTGCGGTGGTCATCACCAGTTGTGCGCCAAGGCGGTTGGCCACTTGTGCGCCCCACTCGTTCGCGCCGCCTTCGTGACCCGATAACAACGGGATGACGAACTTGCCTTCTTCGTCTAGCACCAGTACTGGCGGGTCTTGGTATTTGTCTTGTATAACTGGCGCTAGAGTCCGCATGACGATGCCCGTGGCGCAGATAAACATTAACCAATCGCCATTCTGAAAAGCGCTTTGTACGGATTCAGCAAAGGGCTTTGGCTTGTAATCCACTCTCACTTCAAACTTATTCGCCTCTGGCCATTCGGCTTGTAAGCGTTCAGCAAGTTGTTTGCCTGCGGGGGTTAACGCGACAATACGTATCACCGTGTGCCTCGCTCGCTTTTGGTCACCACAAACAAAGAAAAATACGGGCCCGCTTTGTCTTCCAAGGTGGACACGTCTTGCACTATGCGTTCGTTGTCTCGACCTATGTATTCTAGGTATTTTGCGTCTTGCATGCGGTTGGTTTTGCGCAGCGCCATGAGGATACGAGGGCGAGCACGTCCTGCCTTCATAATCACCACGCTGTCATGCTGTTCTAATGCGGTGTCTATTTGCAATGCCGAATGGCGGCCACTGACTACGGCGAAGGATTCTTTTAATACGGTTAATGGATGGTTCAAAGCAGACGAGGCGGCGTTGATAGACGACACTCCTGGAACTACTTGGCATGGGAAGTCGCCTTCTAAGCGTTCTAATAAATAGGCGAACGAACCAAAAAACAATGGGTCGCCTTCGCATAAGAACACCACGTCTTTGCCTTGTTTTAATTCGTCGGCAATGGTTTTTGCGCCGTTGTCGTAGGCTTGGTTGGCAAGGGAACGATCCGTGGACATGGGCATGACAATGGCAATTTCGTTTTGCGCATGGGTCACCCCCGCAAAGGCTTCGCTGGCAATGGTTTTCGCTTGGGAACCGCCTTCGTCGTTGGCAAGGTAACTCACCACGCTGGCCGATTGAATAAGGCGTAATGCTTTTAAGGTAATCAGCTCTGGGTCACCGGGGCCAACACCCACCCCAATGAATCGCCCACTGCTTGGTTTCTCTTCTATCACGCTCATTCCGCGGTGCCTTTATGTATTGGGTTTTCTGTTTTTTTAAAATGAAAAAGTGTCACAGGCAAACTGGGTCGATACAGGCGTTGCCCTGCAAGGCGTTCGCCTTTGGCAATGGACACTTGCAAGCTTTGCTCAGTGGCGTCGTCAGCACTTTGCCGAGCTTGAGCAAATTGCATCACTTGAAGCTTGGTGTCTTCCGTCACAGCGCTGACCATTAGGCTGCCGCCGTTAGGTAACCTATCCCACACCTGTGTCATTAAGGCGTTTAGTTCGCCATCGCTGCCGCCAATAAATACTTTGTTGGGCGCTGTATGTTGCGACCATAGATCCACCAGCACGTCAGGCGCTCGACCCGCGACGATAGACAGGTTCTGCACGACACCAAAACGATCTTGGTTGGCGGCCAAACAGGCGAGCCGTTCGGGGTGGTGTTCTATGGCGATAATCTGGCTGTGTGGGTGCCAATAGGCCAGTTCGACACTGACGCCACCGCAGCCTGCGCCAATGTCCCATATGGTATCGCCTTGCTCTATGTTCATGTAGGACAAGATGGCCAAACGTACTTCACGCTTGGTGATCATGCCTTTACCGTCGCCCTTATCGGTGACAAAAGACGCATCGGGAATGCCCACGGCACTGGGGTAAAGGGAGGTTTGTTGACTGGTTTTCACCACAATGACATTGAGCGGATCAAACTCTATTTCTGTTTCAACCATTTCCCCGACAAAAAGTACCTCAGCAGCAAAAACACGGATTTTTTCTTGTGCGTATCCCAAGGCTTCACAAACGATGATTTCGCTTTGGTCCAATCCTGCTTGTACGCATTCTTTGGCAATATGTTGTGGCTGACTGTATTGATCGGTTAACAAGACCAGGGTTTTATTTGACTGTAAATGACGACGTAAACTCGCTAAAGGGCGACCATGAAGGCTGACCACGTTCACATCTTGCAAGGACAAACCGAGACGATGACACGCCACTTGAATGCTGGAAACATTGGGATAAAAACAAAGATTATCGAGTGAAAAAGTACGCATTAACCAAGCACCAATGCCGTAATACAAAGGGTCGCCGGAAGCCAATACCACCACTTGCTTTGCGCCTTGGGCTTGCCACGTATCAAAGTCACTGGCGAGCTGTTTTAACTTAGGCAGATCGTGACCTTGTGCGTTATGGGAATACAAGGCGATGGTGTCATGCTGGCGAGGTGAACCCAGTACGATGTCTTGCTCCGACAAGCTTGCCAATGCCGCCTGAGCAGAAGCATCAAGGTTAGCTTGTTCGCTGACACCCAAGCCGATCACATGTATTCGCATACTTGGTTTATTCATTAATAATACTCACCCAAATTACACCTCAACAGGGCATTACAGCTGGCCGAGGTGACGGCACTGCCGCCCATGCGACCCAATAGGGTAATGCATTCAATACCCAGTTTTTTGTGAGCTTGCCAAAGGGCGTCTTTCGATTCTGCGGCACCGACAAAACCCACTGGCATACCGACAATTAACGCAGGTTTTGGTGCGCCCTGCTCGATCATTTCTAATAGACGAAATAAGGCGGTTGGTGCATTGCCGATGAGTACTATGCTGCCGGCTAAATCATCTTGCCATAAGCCCAGCGCCGCCATAGAACGGGTTTCGCCTTTGCTTTTTGCCAGTTCTGCAGTGCGAGGGTCGTTTAGAAAACACAGTGGTTCACAGCTTATCATGCGTTTGGTCACACCTTGTTTGACCATTTCCACATCACACAATATGGCACGCTGGTTCGCTAATGCCTCGCGCCCGGCTTGGGTCGCGTTGGCACTAAAGCGTACCTGCTTGGCCACGTCTGGCAAACCTAGGCTGTGTACGATACGCATGACAACCTGCTGTTGGTCTTTAGTAAAAGCCGACAAATCGGTGAGCGCGCGGATTTGTCTAAAACTATCCTGTTCGATGGCTTGAGGGTTGTTCTCATATTGGTAAGGTTCTGATGGCATCACTGTTGGCTGTCTTGTTGTTGGTTCTTTGAATGAGTCTTGCCCCACGCCGCTAAGCAGGCTTGTAGGCAATCTTGTGTATCGCTGAATTCTCTATCGGCCATTGGTAATGCTGGGCGGCTGTGCAGCAGAACAGGCATCGACATGTCTCGTGCTGCTTCCAGCTTAGAGTAAGTCGCAGAACCGCCACTGTTTTTGCTGACGATCACATCAATGCCTTGTTCCATTAATAACTGGCGTTCGTCTTCTAAGGCAAACGGCCCGATGGCTTTTATCCATTCAATGCCGACTGGCATAGCAAATTTAGGTTCGACAGCCGTTCGCCATACGATTCGTTCAATACTTGGCAATTGTAAAATGTTGTTGAGTAAGGCTTCGCTCATCTGCCCTGCGCTTAATAATGGCACACGATAGCCCTCTAATTGCGCCAATAAATCCGCGTCTTCTTGATAATAACACCACAGGTCACCGTTTTGCTGTTGCCAAGCGGGACGATGAAAACGCCAGCAAGGAATACCGACTTCGCGCGCCGCATCGACCGCTGTGCTACTCATGATTTGCGCGTAAGGGTGGGTCACATCGAGAACCGCGCCAATCTGGTTTGCTCGCAAGTAATTTGCCAAACCGCCAAACTGGGTAAAGCCGCCCACCACCAGCTGGCAGTCTACTTTAGGGACACGCACCAAACCCGCCAAACTATAGACGACGTTCAAACCTGCTTTATGTAAAGAGTCAGCCAAACGCCTTGCATCGGCTGTGCCGCCTAGCAATAAAACCTTCATGGCGTTTCCCCTTTGTCTTCTATGGCTTTACCGACAAATTGCCCTTTACGATCAATCGCCCAGACTTCTAGTGCCATATGCTCAGGAATGTATTGTCTGGCGAAAGTGAGGGCTTGCTGACACACAGCGTCGGCGAGCGGTAGCCCTGCGGCGGTGGCGAATGACAGGGCTTCGACACTGGTGTTGGCTTGGGTCATTTGCGTTTGTAAGTTAGTGCTTGCTCCTAAGGTGGCGGCCAATTCGGCCAGTACGTCTAGGTTGATGCTAGAGGCTCGGCTGTTTAGGTCCATGTTACCTTGGGCCAGTTTGCTGATTTTGCCGAAGCCACCACAGAAGCTGAGCTTTCTTAACTGGGTCATGCCTGATTGTTCGACTTTTTTGATGTGCTTTAACACAGCGCCAACAAAGTCTCCCATTTCGATGAGGGCCATGTCGTCTAGTTGGTAATGGTTTTTTATAGCCTCTTCACTGGCGTTGCCTGTGGTGGCGGCAATATGAGTGATGGCGTTCGCCCGTGCAACATCGATGCCTTGATGAATCGAGGCGATATAGGCGGCGCAGGAAAATGGTCTGACAATTCCCGTGGTACCTAAAATGGATAAACCACCTAAAATACCAAGGCGTGGGTTCATGGTTTTTAGCGCGATTTTTTCGCCGTTGATCACACCAACCGACACCTCGAAGCCGCCTTGGTATTGGTAAGTCTGTGCGAAGCCTTCGAGGTGTTCTGTCATCATTTTACGCGGTACTGGGTTGATCGCGGGTTCTCCCACATCAAGCAAGAGGCCTGTACGGGTGACGGTGCCAACCCCTTGGGCGGCGTGGAAACGTATACCTTTGTCTGGCACTAGGCGAAGCTCCACAAATAAAGTCGCGCCGTGGGTGGCGTCTGGGTCGTCCCCTGCGTCTTTGATGGTGGCGGTTTTTATGCCGTTTTCTATCATTTGGTATTCGATGATTGGCTGATCTACTACCTTGCCTTTGGGCAAGGTGACGCTCACGCTTGGATCTTGTTGTTGAGCAAAAAGTGCCTGTGCCGCCGCCACACAACAGGCCGTCGCGCAGGTTCCAGTGGTTAAACCGGTACGCAGTGGCGCGGGTGATTCAGCACTTTCAGGCCACATGGCGCTAGTGCCTCTTATCCAAAGAAGAATGGCCTTTGCCTAAAAAAATTTTGGCGGTGACGTCTAGATTAGAAGGAAAAAACAGATGCAAATAGCTCGCCGTTAAACCTTGCTGCTGATAAATCGCTTCGCCCGGTGCAGGGTGACGTTGACGACGCCCATGACCAACTGGTTCTGGTGTATTAGCACTGCGTGATCTGTGATGAGCATGACCACGAATCTCCCCTTGAGGAATCACCGCCGTTTGCATGCCTTGGCAACCACGCTTTCCACGCATAGAACCCTGCCCTTCTAAAATACCAAGCATGGGGTAACAGACCTCGTTCAAGTCGGTTAACTCACCCAAGCTATATAACATGCCGCCACATTCGGCCAAAATGCCTTTGCCCGCTTGATAAAATGCCTGAATGGCTTGGCGCATGGCGATGTTTTCCGACAAGGCTTTGGCGTGCAGCTCTGGGTAACCGCCCGGCAACCAAAGCGCATCGGCTTCGGGTAGCGCTTGGTCTTTTAATGGCGAGAAAAATACCACTTCTGCGCCCATGCTTTGCAATGCGATTAGGTTGGCATCGTAAATAAAACTAAACGCCGCGTCTTTCGCCACAGCAATAGTTTTGCCAGCCAAACGTTGCTCAGTGGCTTGATTTTCTGAACTCGTTTTTATGGGTAAAAAAGCAACGGCTTTTGGCAGTGCTAATAAGCCAGTGTCTTTGGTTGCTTTTAGCCATTCAACCGCCGCTTCAAAGCGGATTTCAAGCTCCTCTTTTACTTCATCCGCTTGCACTAAACCCAAATGCCGCTCTGGTAAGGTGACTTCTTCATCACGTTTTAGGGTTGCTAATAATGGCAAGCTTTCTGGCAAGGCATCACGGATCAATTCGGCATGTCGTTCACTGCCGCAGCGATTGGCAATGAGCCCAGCCACTTCAACATCATCGCGAAAATTCGCCAACCCAGTGGCGACAGCCGCAGCGGTTTGCGCCATGCCTTTTACGTCCATGACGATTGCCATGGGAATACCAAAACGAGCAGCAAGGTCTGCGCTGGATGGGTCGCCATCAAACATGCCCATAGCGCCTTCTACCAGAATCAAATCCGCCACTTGTGCCGCTTGATAGAGTTTGTCTTGGCAGTAATCATCTCCCGCCATCCAGATGTCGAGCTGTTCCACAGGTTGCTTGGACGCTTGCGCCAAAATTTGCGGGTCAAGGTAATCCGGCCCGGTTTTAAACACCCGAACCACTTTACCTTGGTTGGTAAAATAGCGCGCCAAAGCAGCAGTAATGGTGGTTTTACCCTGATTCGACGCGGGTGCCGTCAAAAACAACGCAGGACAATGAGCAACAGAAGCGGTCATAAAGCAGTCTCTAAAAGTGAGCTCAATAAAACGTATTGGGCACCTAGGTGCTGTGCAATGTCTTGACCTCGGCCACGTTTGATCGGCGCACTTTCGATGTCGATCAAAACGGTGTAACCCTGTAGAGCAAGGTCTGATACATCGGCTTGGGTACGGCCATCGGTCAATATATAAGTCTGGCTGCGTAAGCCCGAGTTGGAATGATGCTGTTGCGCCAAGTATTGGCTGGCATTTTCGATGGCGATGCGAAACGGCGTACCGCCACCGGCACCAAGGTCTTCAAGTAATTTGGAAATTTCTTTCGGCGCTCGCACCCTTGGCAAAATCGATGACACGTTATCCTGCCCAAAACCTAAAATGGCAATCTGTTCACGGGCCAAATAAGCACGATTGGCAATGTCTAAAATCACCCCCTTGGCTTTGCTAAATACACCTTGGTTTAAGGTCGATGCCGAGGTATCTAGCAACACTAGATGCAATACCGCTTGCCCTGTTCTTTCGGCTTTGTGGGTCAGCTGCTTTGGCGGCCATCCTTTGGGTTGACTGACGATGCTACGGAACCAATCTATGCCATTTCCCGTTTGCACGGCATCAGGACGATAACCGCTCTGCTGCTTGCCTTTATGCTTTCCCGGCGCCACCTCACTCAATCGATCCATAGCAGGCTTAGCTTTCTGCTCTTCGTTTAAGATGACTTTAATGGGGCTGCTGGTCGCCTGTTTTTGTGGCGTCATACTCCCCCAATCCCCCTCGCTCGCATCTTCTGATTCATTCGTTTCTGGTTTATTAGAATTTGCAGCTTGCCCCTGTTGAGACAATGTTTGATCAGGACGGCGCGAAGGCGGTATTGAAGGCGGTGCTTTGGCATGACGACGGTGGGCCAATACCAATTCTTCGACCGCTTGAATATCTTCCAAGACGACTTTTTTTGCACCGCGCCAAGCCGCATGGGCCATAGCGGCACGAATCCAAACGATGTCACCGCGCACACCGTCGATATTCGCCAATTGACAACGTTTAGCGACTTCCAGGCGTAATGCCTCGGAGCAGCTAACATTAGTCAGTGCTTGTCGCGCTAATCGAATGCTGTTTTTTAGATTTCGCTGTTTGTATTTAAAAGCATCGCAAAAGGCCTCTGCATCTTGGTCAAACTCGTCTCGTAGTCGCACAATTTGCACTCGCTCTTCAAGACTGTATTGGTTGCCCAATACCACCATCAAACCAAAGCGATCTTGTAACTGTGGACGCAACTCACCCTCATCTGGGTTCATGGTGCCAACAAGGAGAAAACGAGAGGCATGCTCATGACTGATACCATCCCGCTCGATTCGGTTGACGCCGCTGGCCGCTACATCTAACAATTGATCCACTAGATGATCTGCAAGCAAGTTCACTTCGTCTACATACAGCACGCCACCGTGGGCGCGACTAAGCAAACCGGGTTTGAAGGCAACCTGCTTATCTTGTAGTACTTGTTCTAGATCTAGTGCACCAAGTAGGCGGTCTTCGCTGGTACCTAGGGGTAAGGTGGCAAAGGGAACTTGTTCAGCATCGTCCAAGGCTGGCATCACACCAGAGAGACCCCGCGCCAAGGTAGATTTCGCCGAACCACGAGGCCCGCTAATTAACACACCACCAATTTTTGGACTAATCGCACACAGAATTAACGCTAGTTTTAGCGGCTCTTGCCCAGCCACCGCGGTAAAAGGAAAGTTACTATGGGCTAGAGAAGTCATGGAGCTACCTACGGCAATTGATGAACGTCTGAAAATAAAATCTAAAACAAAAAAACACATAAATATGAGCCTTCTATTGTAGGCATTTTTACTGTGTTTTGTCTTGCATGACCTTATTTTTAGCCGTCATTGCGCCTAAAGTTTATTTACCGCTATCAGGTACTGGCATTTGTGCCCATTTTGGTGGTCGGTGATAGCGTCCAACAACGGAGCTAAGGAACAAAAATGCAACTAATGAATAGCCCAAACTGCTTATATCAAGAGACATAAACGCCGCAATGAATATACAAACATCCGCCACCAATGTGGTTTTACTCGCATGAATATTGAACCGACGTTCTAGGTAAACAGAGAAAATGGTTAAACCACCTAACGATGCATTATGGCGAAACAAGATAACCAAACCAAAACCGACGAGCAAACCACCTAAGATACCCGATAATAAAGGGTTCATAGATATCTCTACATAGTGGCTCATTAACTCTGATAACGCGGAGAGCAGGCTTACACTAATGAAAGTTCGGAAGGTAAATACTGGCCCTAATGTTCGCCAAGCCAATAAATAGAAAGGAATATTTAATACGAAAAATAACTGAGCGAAAGAGAAATCCGTCAGCTGCATCAAAATCATACCAACCCCTGCGGTACCTGTAATCAGCAACCCAACCGAGTTAAGAATATGTAGGCCTAAAGCCACAAGTAAACAACCTTCGAGAATCGAAAGCCAACGATGGGGTATTTGCATAACTAAGTCCTTAATATGTGTCGCATTAACTTTTGGTTAATCACAAAGGGTAAAAGAGTTGTTTCTTTTGGAAACAAGTAACCTAGGCTCAATGTTCAACGCAAGATCACGCCTTACATCAAAAAATCTTTGCGTATTATCGCCCACACTTGAATATTTTGCATCCACTTCATTGTCATTTTAAGCTTACTCATTATTAGCCCTACTCATTAAAACCAAAACAACGCTACAATGACTGAATGAGAATCACACTTAGACAATTACAAATATTCGAAGCCGTTGTTCACACAGGCTCTGTTACCGCAGCAGCTGACATGGTTTCTATTAGTCAACCGGCCGCTAGCCAAGCCCTTAGGGAATTAGAAACCCTATTAGGACGACCCTTGTTTCGCCGTCATGGAAAGCGTTTACAGATTACGCCTCAGGCTCGTCATCTGTTGCCTCAAGCTCGTGCGGTTCTTAGCCAAATAGAACAAATTGAAAGCATGGGCAATGAAGATGAGCTAAGTGGTTCTTTGCATTTGGCGGCCAGTGTCAGTGTTGGCAATTATTTACTGCCTGAGCAAATGTCGGCATTTAAACGCCAGCACCCGAACATTCGTTTTAATTTAGATATCGGCAATACGCAAAGTGTGATTCAACAGCTATTAACAGGTAAAGCGGAAGTCGGCTTTATTGAAGGCTATTGCCAACATGCAGAGTTAATGACACAAGTATGGTTAAAAGATGAGCTGGTAGTATTTGGTTCTGCGCAAGAAAGTCGGCCAGACACTTTAACTTGGGATGATCTAAGACAAGCCGATTGGGTCACCCGTGAAGCAGGGTCGGGCACCCGAAATATACTCGAACAAGCGACGGCTTCAGAGATTCCTCATTTGAACATTGTCTTGTCCCTCGCCCATATGGAAGCCGTCAAACAAGCAGTTATCCATCAAATGGGATTAGGCTGTTTGTCCCGTATGGCTATTTCACAAGAACTTAATTCTGGACTAATCCAACTCCACAAAACGCCCTTAGAACTCAACCGGAACCTATTGATTGTCATGCCCAAAAATACCGCATTAACACAAAATGCTCAGCGCTTTGTTGATCAATGCAGAACCATAGCCCCAAGCGTTTAAACGGCTTCATGCTTGTATTCATTCACCTCCCCTATTGGCCAAATAACAGCATTTAAAATTATGAATATTAATAAAATGGACCTTAACCTTCTTATTTACCTCGATGTTTTATTGAGGGAATGTAATGTCACACGCGCTGCTAACAAGCTCAATATTACTCAGCCTGCAATGAGTAATGGCTTAAAACGGTTAAGAGATTTGTTAAGCGACCCACTTTTGGTTCGTACTAGTGAAGGCATGAAGCCGACTGAAAAGGCCCTGCGTTTAAAGCCAATTGTACGTAAAGTGTTGTTAGAACTAGAAGAAGCCTTGCAGCCCGAGGCAGATTTTAACGAAAAAACCAGTACTCGTGTATTCCGCATTATGGCCAGTGACTACGCGACTTCAACTGTCATACCTCGACTTCTTAACCGCTTACGAGAACATGCTCCCGGCATTACTCTCGATATTATGACGCCCAGCGATGTAACCTTTCATGATGTGGAAGCTGGCAAAATTGATATGGCAATTAACCGCTTTGAAGAATTGCCCCAATCTTTCCACCAGAAAAGCGTCTGGTTCGACACCTTTGTTTGCATGATGAGTTCCAACAACCCGATTAAAAATAACTTTGATATTGACGCCTATCTTCAAGCTCAACATATTTGGGTGAGTAAAACAGGGTTTGGCATAGGGGTTGGTATGGACCCAACAGATGTGCAAAAACTCGGTTGGGTAGACGAAGCGTTACAAGAACTCGATCATAAGCGCAGTATTCGAGTCTTCACTCGAAGTTATCACACTGCCATGCACCTTGCTCTTGAACAAGACTTGATCGCGACCTTGCCAAAAAAAGTTGCCATGGTGAACAGCAAAAATCCTGACTTGGTCATTTTAGAGCCTCCTTTTGATATTCCAGAAATAGAACTAAAAATGATCTGGAGCCCCTTATTACATCACGATGCCAGTCATATCTGGTTCAGAAAACAAGTCATTGAAGTAGCTAACGAACATAAAATCAAAAATAATTAATCGCATGAGACCTTTACACGAAGTCACGAGCAAAGGTCTCAAATAGGTTTTGATATAAAAAAACGCGCATTGCCGTAAAGCAATGCACGTTTTATCAAACCACCAAATGAAACTCTTATAAAGATTTAGAGTTTTCAGCTAGGTAAGAAGCAACACCTTCAGGTGACGTATTCATGCCTTTGTCACCTTTGTTCCAGCCAGCTGGGCAAACCTGACCATTTTCTTCAAAGAATTGTAGCGCATCTACGACACGAACTAGTTCGTCCATGTTACGGCCAATTGGCTCATCGTTTACCACTTGTGAACGAACGATACCTTTTTGGTCGATCACGAAAGACGCACGCATGGCAACACCCGCTGGGTAGTAAGAGTCACCACCTTCTGATTCGATGCCGTAAGCTTTGGCAATAGCATGATCCATATCCGCTGCTAGCGTGTATTCGACAGCGCCGATACCACCGTCTTCAACTGGCGTGTTACGCCAAGCGTTGTGAGTAAAGTGGGAATCGATAGAAACACCGATGACTTCTACGCCCATTTCACGGAATTTATCCATGCGATGAGACATAGCAATGATTTCTGAAGGACATACAAAAGTGAAGTCCAAAGGATAGAAGAATACGATTGCATACTTGCCTTTAATTGTTTCAGACAAGCTGAAAGAATCAACAATTTGGCCGTCAGCAAGTACGGCGGGTACGGTGAAATCTGGTGCTTTTTTACCAACTAGAATAGACATGTATAAGGTCTCCTTTTTATTCCGTTATATTTAAACCAAACTCGGTCGTCTGCTTGTCCTTTAAAATAAAGTAACCGCAAACCACGTATTTACTTACTCTTCAGTTGTACCAACGGCATCATTGATCAATGTTTGTAACTCGCCATTACCTGCCATTTCAACAATGATGTCACAACCACCAACCAATTCGCCTTTAATCCATAACTGCGGAAAAGTCGGCCAATTCGCAAATTTTGGTAGCTCTGCACGAATATCTGGGTTGTCTAAAATATTCACAAAAGCAAAGCGCTCACCGCAAGACATCAGTGCCTGTACAGCCTGTGAAGAAAAGCCACACTGAGGCGCGCGAGGGTTACCTTTCATGTACAACAAAATATCGTTGCTACTAATTTGCTCTTTAATTGTTTCGATTGTATTACTCATACTGAAAACCTCACTTCATCACTGTCTTAGTCGCAACGTACCTAATTAGCAGCGCCACGGTGAAATTGATTAGGATTGATAAAATCCTCTAATAGTTGCACCAGTTTATTGGGTCTGATGGTGAATTTACAACCCTATAAATAGGCTTTCTATTGCACTTTATCAGTTAATTCCCTCTTTACTCACCTGCGCGACTGTATTAGATTGGTCGATTCCCTTTTATAAAGACAATTAAGGAGTCCTAGCGTGTCGCCAAGGCATTTTCTTACTCTGAAGGATCTCTCTTCTGACGAGTTAAAACGGTTACTATCACGAGCTTCTGAGCTGAAGAAAATTCATCATGAAGGCACTCTATTTGAACCGCTAAAAAACCGTGTTTTGGCTATGATATTTGAAAAATCATCGACTCGTACTCGTGTTTCTTTTGAAGCTGGCATGGCCCAGTTTGGTGGTCATGCGCTTTTTCTTTCTTCTCGCGATACACAGCTAGGGCGAGGCGAACCGGTCGAAGATAGTGCTCGCGTCATTTCAAGCATGGTTGACGCGGTCATGATCCGTACCTTTGATCACGAAACGGTCGAGACGTTCGCAAAATATTCCTCTGTGCCTGTTATCAACGCGCTCACAGATGACTACCACCCATGCCAATTACTTGCCGATATGCAAACTTACCAAGAGCACCGTGGTGACATCGAAGGTAAAAAGGTTATTTGGGTAGGCGATGGCAACAATATGTGTAATTCTTACATCAACGCTGCCGCATTACTTAATTTTCAATTGGTGGTTGCCTGCCCTAAAGGCTACGAACCCAATGCGGAACTGGTTGCTGAACACCAAGATCGTGTCACTATTGTTCACAGTGCTCAAGAAGCTGCGAAAAATGCTGACCTCATCGTCACCGACGTATTTGCTTCAATGGGCCAAGAAGATGAACAAGAACAGCGTGTGAAAGACTTTGAAGGCTTCCAAGTTAATGCTGAACTTATGGCCTTAGCCAACAGCGACGCTCTCTTTATGCATTGTCTTCCAGCCCACCGAGGTGAAGAAGTGTCTGCTGAAGTCATTGACCATCCTAACGCGGTTGTTTGGGACGAAGCAGAAAATCGGTTACACGCGCAAAAAGCATTACTTGAATTTTTGTTATGTAATTAACAGAACGTAAAAAAAGCTCATTGAATCGTGTTTGTTCAATGAGTTTTTTTATACCCCAAGCACTGAGAAAAACTCACTTAAAGTAAATCATTATGAGTATTATTGAAGTTA
The DNA here is from genome assembly GCF_016463975.1 of Marinomonas transparens. Classification (GTDB taxonomy): domain Bacteria; phylum Pseudomonadota; class Gammaproteobacteria; order Pseudomonadales; family Marinomonadaceae; genus Marinomonas; species Marinomonas transparens. Next base: position 244,686 of record NZ_JAEMNX010000002.1, read on the forward strand.
GACACCTAAAAACACTTTCCGCATTGAGAGAAACTGGCAGCCTAGTAGAAGCTGCTGACCGAGTCCATCTGACTCAGTCTGCCCTATCTCACCAATTAAAAGATTTAGAAGAAAAGCTAGGCTGCCAGCTTTTTATTCGTAAAACAAAGCCTGTACGCTTTACCAGCGCTGGACTGCGTTTATTACAACTAGCGGACGATGTATTGCTTTCCTTCCGTTCGGCGCAAAGGGATATACAACGCTTTGCTGAAGGTGAAAGCGGACGATTGCACATTGCTATTGAATGCCACAGTTGTTACGAGTGGCTGATGCCAACCATCGACCATTTTCGCGAACATTGGCCAGATGTAGAACTTGATTTATCGACTGCGTTTGGCTTTATGCCGTTACCTGCGCTTGCCCGAGGAGATTTAGATTTAGTGGTCACCTCAGACCCTCAAGACCTACCCAATATTGAATATATCCCGCTATTTCAATATGAGTCTCAGGTCGCCTTGTCTCGACACCACCCTCTGGCGAAAAAAGAATTCTTAACGGCAGAAGATTTCAAAAAAGAAACGCTTATCACCTACCCAGTAGAAACCGAGCGTTTGGATATTTTTAAGCACTTTTTAAACCCAGCCAGTATTACGCCAGCCAAAATTCGCCATAGCGAATTAACTCTAATGATGATGCAATTGGTCGCCAGTGGACGAGGTGTGTGCTGCTTGCCTAATTGGGCACTAACCGAGTACACAAATCGACAATATGTCATTACTAAATCATTAGGCGAAGAAGGAGTTTGGTGTAAATTATATTTGGCTATTCGAAAAGATCAACGTGACAACGCCTATATGGAAGACCTGATTAATACGGCATCAAAAACCTGCTTTAAAAACCTAAAAGGTATTTTATCGCCAGAACTATAAAGCTTTAGAAAAGATTTGTTAGCTAAACATCAGCATCAGGACAAAGAGCTCTGATGCTGGTTACGTGACCAAATCAAGCTAAATTTTGCCCCACCCGATTCACTTGCATCAATTAATACGGCACCACCATGCCAAAAAGCAATGCGTTGAACAATCGCTAGCCCTAAACCATAGCCACCTGATGCTCGGGTGCGGCTATTATCCAGCCTTTGAAAAGGAATAAAAACTTTGTCTCTATCTTCAAAGGCAATACCCGGACCATCATCCTCAATGTCCAGTTGCCAACGTTCAGGGTCATGGGAAAAAGTAACGGTAATCTTACTCGCAGCATATTTAGCTGCATTTAAAATCAAATTCTGTAGAGCTCGGCTCAAATGATGCTCATCTGCTAATACCATTTCGTCGGCACTGATATTTACCTCAACAGTCAGGTGCTGAAGTAAAGGGTTATTGTGTTGCAGAATACTCGCGACCAATTCAGCCACACTAATACTTTTGAAATTAAGCGCTAGTGAACCTTCTTCTAACTTACCATAAGTAAGCACTTCATCGACTAAAGTATTCAGCTCTTCAACATCACCTTCTAACGCTTCTATCGTTGAAGCTGCTACTTCATCCACTTCGTCCTTCATCACTTCTAGGCCAAAACGTAAACGAGCAATTGGGGTTCTTAACTCATGAGAAATGGCATTAATCATCTCACGCTGAACCTTTAATAAGCGCTCAATATGCGAAGACATAGAATCAAATGAATAAGCAAGTTCTTTTAGTGTACCACTACTATCAGGGATCCCTTTAGGTAAGCCACTTCGGCCTCGAGCTATTTGACGAGTAATACTCTCAAAGGTTTTTCGCTTCAAATCTAACGACACTAATTCACGCCAAATTAATATCAGCATAATGGCAATAGCTAAGCCAACAATAGCGACAACAATTAAAGTTAAAGAAGAATGATCATCATGGGCAACCGATAAATAAAGTGCCCCACCCTCAACTTCATCTCGCCATAAAAAACCATACTCACTATAGGTACTATGGACTAGGGTAACACCTGTTAAGGCTTCTGAAACCGTAGTAGTCACATGGGAAGAGGAAAGACATGGCATGGCAGTAATTAACTGCATTTTTTCTGAACGAGACAACTTAGAAGACGTCAGTAGGGTTTTTAACAGGGATTCTAACCTAAACAAAACACTAACGTGTGATGCTTTACCCACCAATAGGGGCTGACGAGAGTCGCCTAGTGTCAGTTGATAATTACCATCAGGCATTCGCAACCATTGTTTTTGAGCAATAATGGCTGGAATTTGGGAAATAGGTAAGATGTTATTCGCTGAAGACCAAGCAAATTGAGAGTCAGATAATTGCTGGCTCGTACCAGAGAGTAACAGGGCTGCACTTACCTCGGCATCAACACACAAGAGCTGCTCAGTTCTCACTGAACCAAAACGTTCTTGCGTAAACTCCATAACACCATAACAGCATGCGACTATAATCAGCCCCCCTAAAACAAGGTGCCGATACAGTCGCCACATATCTGCTCGCATCAAGGCCGCTAAACCTCTTTAACGAACAAATAACCTTTACTACGAATAGTTTTAATTCGGCGAGGATGAATTGGGTCATCCCCTATTTTGGAACGGATACGAGAGATTCTGACATCGACAGAGCGATCTTGACCATCGTATTCAATACCACGTAACTCACCAAAAATTTCTTCTCGGCTCAAAATACGACCTGCATTACTCGCCAATAACCAAAGCAGGTCAAATTCTGCACTGGTTAATTCAACTTCTTCTTCCAACAACCAAGCTTCACGACGAGAGTTATCTATGGTTAATGGGCCAAAAGTTAAGTTTTGCTCTTCTTTTGACAAAGCCGCTGCAGATAAATCGACATCTTGCGTACTACGACGTAGAAGAGATTGGACACGCGCTAACAATACACGAGGTTTAGCAGGCTTAGACACATAATCATCCGCACCAATTTCCAAACCTAAAATCTGATCAACATCATCACTACGAGCCGTCAACATAAGGATCGGCCCCTTGTAATCGTTACGAACACTGCGACATACGGTAAAACCATCGGCACCCGGCAGCATCAGATCAAGAATAACCAGAGAAGGTTGCTCAGCCACAATACGAGAAATCGCTTTACGACCATCAGGTTCTACTTCTACGGTAAAGCCGTTTTTCTGTAAATATTCTTGAGTTAGCAAAGCTAAACGCTCATCATCCTCAACAATTAGAATTGTCTGGTTGTCATCCATAGTCATGGCTAATCCTCGCCCTTGTTATTTTTAGACCTAATTACTTATAAAACAATACACTTAACAATTAATCTACTAGAAGATCTCGGACTTGTCTAACCCGTTCACGGTTTACGCCCATATCAGAATAGCCTACCCGTGAAGCGGATCGAACATGTACGACACTGTCGGCTTCAGGAAGATAAAATTCAACATCATCAATATAGCCAATAATCTTACTTTTAACAGCAAAATGAACATAACCCAGTGAGCTAGTCACAACCCTAGCGTTACCTTTGCCCAGCATATAAGACTCAATGGATAATTGAATCTCTTTTCGCGCGCCATGGTAGATAATTGGCGCTATATAGTGCTCCAGATCATCTTTTTCTGCTTGACTAGAAACGCAATTAGGAGAAGTTGGACAAGGCTTAAAAAGACCGTCAGTCAAACCAAGATCATTTGGCTGCTTATTGTGAACACTTACATATACAAAAAAAGCGACGATTAAAATAACCACTAATAGCATTATCCAGCGAAACATGCGTTTACGACTCCTAATCGATTTCTGGTCTATCGAAATGATCTTTTACCTGGTTTTTTAGGTTTAAATTCTTGCTTGTCACTACTCTGCCAATCAAAGCCTTTATTCGCGCCACGACGTGCACCACCGGCAGTGGCTTTATTCTTATGACGCTTCACCTCTAATTTTTGCTGCTGGGTTCTAGGTTTTATGGCAGCAACTTTAAGGTCAACCATGGCACAAAGAGAATTCACCTCAGTGTCTTCCATTTCAACCCAACGGCCCACTTTCGCTTTAGAAGGCAAGAAAACAGGGCCAAAACGAACACGTTTCAAGCGGTTTACTTTCACACCTTGAGATTCCCAAAGACGACGAACCTCACGATTACGCCCTTCCATTAGACATACATAGAACCAACGGTTAATGCCTTCACCACCACCATCAACAATATCGGTGAACTTGGCAATACCATCATCCATTACCACGCCTTTCTTAAGGGCTTCTGTATTTTCCTCTGTCACTTCCCCCATCACTCGCACAAGATACTCACGATCTATTTCAGTAGATGGATGCATCAAACGATTAGCTAATTCGCCATCCGTGGTAAAAAGCAGTAAACCAGAAGTATTGATATCCAAGCGACCAACTGCAATCCAACGCTCGCCGCGTAGTTTAGGCAATCGATCAAAAACCGTAGGGCGACCTTCAGGGTCTTTACGAGTGCAAACTTCACCTTCTGGTTTATTGTAGATAATCACTCGGCGGCCTTCGCCAGCTTCCGTGACGGTAATGGCATAACCATCAATTTCAATCGTATCGGTTAAACTAACACGGTCTCCCAACGTTGCAACTTCACCATTAACTAATACGCGACCTTCACGAATACGAGTTTCCATCTCACGACGTGAACCCTGCCCAGCTCGCGCTAATACTTTTTGTAACTTCTCGTCCATTACGAACCTCTTAGAGGGAATGCTTCTCAGCAACCCAGTGTTTAAAATACATATGTTGGAACATTATAGGCCCACATAGGGGACCTTGACAGCGGAATATCAAACAATTATTCAAATGGTGTAGGGTCTCCTGCACCAATACGTAAAACTTCCACTTTATCCGAATCCATTTTCACCACTGTAGTGGGTTCCATTCCACAAAAGCCGCCATCAATAACCAAATCTAGCGCATGTTCCAAAGTATCGCGAATATCATAAGGATCTGTCATTGGGTCAGTGTCTCCTGGCAAAATCAAAGAAACACTCATAATGGGCTCTCCCAACTCTTCTAACAACGCAGATACGATACGACTATTTGGCACGCGTATACCGATGGTTTTACGCTTTGGGTGCAATAAACGTCGCGGCACTTCTGATGTTGCATGAAAAATAAAGGTGTAAGGGCCCGGAGTATTATTCTTTAACAGCCTGTACAGGCCATTATCAAAGCGAGCATAGGTAGAGATTTCAGACAAATCTCGACATACCAAGGTAAAATTATGTTTATCATCTAAACGACGAATCGCTCTAATTCTTTCCAGTGCCGCTTTATCACCCAAATGACAACCAAGTGAGTAACCACAATCTGTCGGATAAGCGATAACGCCACCATTACGAATCACCTGCGCCGCTTGTTTCACCAAACGGGCTTGTGGGTTTTCTGTGTGTATCTGGAAAAACTGACTCAATATCTACTCCAGCATTCATAAATAATAAAAGAAAAGTGCTATTGGCAAGACGACCAAACCAAATTCACTTCACTCTCATGAATTTGTGTGAATTTCCCCACCTGCGTCCAAGGACCAAAAGGACCGTGATAATCACTGCCCGCCGATGCCTTCAATCCAAACTCAAGTGACAAACGTTCTAGCAAGCGCACATGATCTGGACGCTCATTACCAGACACCACCTCTATTGCCGTTCCGCCCCACTTTTTAAAATCCCCTAACAAACGCTTTAATTTTGTTACGGTCAGCGGGTAACGCTTAGGGTGAGCCAAAATCAATTCCATATTTTGACCCGCTAGTGTTCCTAAAACGTCTTCTAAATCTGGCCATACATCTCGAAGCTGACCTAAACGCTTATTACCTAAATAACGATCAAAGGCTTTATTAGCGTCTTTTACCAAGCCTTTTTCTATTAATAAATTAGCAAAATGCGGTCGACCTAGCTGGCTGTCTCCAGCTAAAGCCAACGCCTCATCAAACAGGTCTGGCAAGCCTTGCTTTACTAACAAATCAGCAATACGGCGTCCCCGTTCAAGACGGGTGGCCTGATTAGAAGCAACAACAGACAACAACTCAGGATTATTATCTTCAAAGCCTAACGCCACCATATGCAGGGGAATCCCTTGCCATTGGGTCGATAATTCAACACCGTTTAAATAACTTAAATTATGCCCCTCAGCACGCTGCCGAGCCTCTGGAATACCATCTAGCGTATCATGATCAGTAAGGGCAAACAGAGAAACGCCTTGTTCAACCGCAAGGTCAACCAATTCAGTCGGCGAAAGACGGCCATCAGAACGCGTAGAATGTGTATGTAAATCAACTTTACGATATTGCGCGGCTTCAGGCATAGATAGGCTGTTCTTTAAAACAAATGGTAGTTATCATTAGGCCAGCATACATACATCTTAGTATACATTCACTGGGTTTTTATATGAAAATACTGTTCGACTTTCTTCCTATTGTTATCTTCTTCGTGGTCTACAAAATGACCGGCGATATCATTCTTGCTACTGCGGTATTAATTCCCGCTGCTATTCTTCAAGTCGGTTACACTTGGCTAAAGTATAAAAAAGTAGAAAAAATGCACCTTGTTTCTCTGATACTTATTATTCTCTTGGGTGGTGCAACCGTTCTGATGGGAGATGGGGATTTTATAAAATGGAAACCAACGATTGTGAATGGCTTATTTGCTATCGTCTTTTTTGGTAGCCAATTTATTGGTGAGAGAAACATCATTCAACGCATGATGGGCGACAAACTCGAATTACCTTTCAAAGTTTGGCGAACCCTCAACCTAGCTTGGGTTGGCTTCTTTATTGTTTCAGGCCTTACTAACTTGTACGTTGCTTTCACTTACAGTGAAGAAATCTGGGTAGACTTTAAGCTTTTCGGTTTGCTCGGCATGACAGTGGTCTTTATTCTATTACAGGGAATTTACCTTTCCTCGCATTTGCAAAATAAGGGGTAACTCATGCTCTATTCCATCATAGGCAAAGACGTTGAAAACAGCCTGACTGCTCGTCAACAAGCCCGCCCCGCTCATTTAGCACGTCTGCAAGCATTACAAGATGCTGGGCGATTGGTATTAGCTGGCCCAAACCCAGCCATTGATTCAGATAATCCAGGTGACGCAGGCTTTACTGGCAGTGTTGTCGTAGCTGAATTTCCATCCCTTGAGGAAGCACAAGCCTGGGCCGATGCCGATCCTTATGTAGAAGCCGGTGTTTACCAGAAAGTCTCGGTAAACCCTTTCAAACAAGTTTTTCCGAAATAAGCTTTTTAAACGCAGCTTTCTAGAAAGTGCGCTTTACCCTTTTGTAAATCGCGCTTTTTTATTAAAGCTTCACATCGGAGTGACCCAAATCTCTTTCAGGGTCTATGACGTCTCTCATACGCTGCTTCAGCACCTTAGCTTCTGGGAAGCCCTCTTCTTTTTTACGGCACCAAATTTCTTCACTATTGACCCTAACCTTGAAAATACCTCCTTGAGTAGGTATCAGGGTCACACTTTTTATGTCGTCATCAAAGGTAGTCAGTAACTCTTGAGACAACCAAGCGGCGCGCAACATCCAACGACATAAAGTACAATATTCAATCTCTACAACAGCAGTTCGCATCCGTTTTTTCTCCAGTAAATTAACAAAACGTCTTGGCAGCTTATGACACACCTCATACTATTGGGGCATTCATTCAATAAGGAAAGTAGCACAATGCGTAAATATATTATTAGCAGCCTTGCCCTTCTGGCTTTTTGTTCATCAGTAAACGCCATTGAAGTAGATATTTTAACTAGCCAAGGCAAAATACGAGTCGACTTAGATGAGAAAGCCGCGCCTAACACAGTCGCGAACTTCCTACGGTATGCCGACGAAGGTTTTTATGACAACACCATCTTCCACCGTGTTATTCGTGGCTTCATGGTCCAAGGCGGCGGTTTCACCAAAGACCTAGAGCGCAAAACAACTCACAAAGCAGTCGCCTACGAAGGCAACAATGGCTTACACAATAATCGCGGCACCCTTGCCATGGCTCGTACCCAAGATCCCAACAGTGCCACGTCACAATTCTTTATAAACCAAGTCGATAATAACTTTTTGAACCACGGTGCTCGCGGTGGCGCTGGTTATACGGTTTTTGGCAAAGTCATTTCCAGCATGGACATAGTTGACGATATCTCTGCGGTTGATACTTCTAGCGTTGGCCCTTATCAAAATGTACCAACAACGCCCATCGTTATTAAGAGCATCACACGTGTTAACTAGTTACCAACTGACTCCCCCTAAACTTGATTGGGGGGACGACGGCGCTCCCCACTCCAAACAGTTCGATGATGTCTATTTTGATAAAGAGTCTGGATTAGAAGAAACGCGTTATGTTTTTCTACAGCACAATAACCTCTTTGAACGCTGGGCCTCCCTCGATCAAAAAGCTTTTGTGATTGCTGAAACAGGCTTTGGAACAGGATTAAACTTTCTGTGTGCATGGCAGGCCTTTATCGCCACGGCAACAGCTGACCAACAGCTGCATTTCATTTCCGTGGAAAAATACCCTCTTACAAAAGAAATGCTAACAACAGCCCTGCGGATGTGGCCTTCTCTGAGCCACTTTAGTCAAGCACTGATCGAAGCTTATCCAGAAGTTTGCCATGGTTTTCATCGCATTGAGCTCGAACAAGGTCGAATTCAGCTCACCTTGTGGTTTGGTGAAGCAGAAGACGGGTTCAGCGCCTTAAATGCAGATATTGATGCTTGGTTTCTTGATGGCTTTGCGCCCAGTAAAAACCCTGAAATGTGGACTGACACCCTATTCCAACATATCCATCGACTCAGTCACACAGGTACTACTTTTTCGACCTTCACCGCCGCAGGCATCGTCCGTAGAGGGTTAAAAAATGTCGGCTTCGATGCTCACAAAGTGAAAGGCTTTGGACAAAAAAGAGAAATGGTGGTGGGACAATTAAGCCAACAGGCAGCACCACTAGCTGAGCGCATGTCCCAAGGACAAGCTTGGTTTAACCTTAGACCTGAACAGCCCCTAGAAGCTAAAAACGTATTAGTCGTAGGCTCTGGATTAGCAGGAGCAAACACAGCTTATTCTCTCGCCAAGCAAGGTATTAAGGTGACAGTGTGGGAGCAAGGCAATCATATTGCTTGCGCGGCATCAGGCAACCCGCAAGGTATGCTGTATCCCAAACTGGCCGCTCAAGACACACCAGTCAATCGATTTTACTTATCAGCTTATCTCTACGCCACTCGTCTCTACTGCAAGCTAGACCAAGATAAGAATTTCTGGGATCAATGCGGACTCATACAAATCCCTAAAAACCCAAAAGAAGCCGAACGTTTTCAAAAACTCTTGAACACTGGACTCTATCCAGAAGCTATATTGCAAGCCTGTGAAGAAAAACAAAACAGCCTATTACTGCCTCTCTCTGGCTGGGTGATACCCGGTAAACTATGCGGCACCTTATTATCTCATGAGCTAATTCAACTTCAACTGAACACACGCCTTGATTCACTATCACCTATCCACATCGGTGACTCAACAAGAGTTATAGGCTGGAAAGCGAAAACAGGTGAGCAAGAACACAACTTCTCTCATGTAGTACTTTGCACCGCTAACGATACGAAAGAGCTTGATTCAGCCCCCAACACTCCCGCTTACCCTATTCGCGGACAAGTGTCTTTTCTTGATATCAACAAAGCCGCTAAAGCTTGCGAAAAAAATGCAGAACCTTTAGAAAAGCTTCATATAAACAAGGTATTGTGTGAAGTAGGGTATGTATCCCCAGCGATAGATGGCCTGCTGCACTTTGGTGCCACTTATGATTTAAAGGATAAAGATACAAACATACGCGGCGAAGGCCAAAAAAGAAATTTGGCTATTTTAGAGCGACTATTAGAACTACCCAAAGACAGTTTCAACAGTGAAGAATGCGGTGGTCGTGTTTCTTTTCGCTGTGCGGTTCCAGACTATACCCCCATTGTTGGGCCAGTTCAGTCTGAAAAACTGTATAAGCAAAGCTATTCAGCCCTCAGCAAGAATGCAAAATGGCAATCAAGCTCTATTGCAGAGTCTATAAACAACCTTTATATCAATATTGGTCATGGTTCAAGAGGGCTAATTTCAACCCCCTTAAGCGGCTGCCATATTGCCAGCTTAATCACCAATACACCGTCGCCTTTAGAGCAAGAAATCAGTAATAAACTGCACCCTAGCCGCTTTATTATTCGCGACCTGAAGCGCAGTCAGACAAATTGATTGTCTACAATTTTCATTTTTATCAGATTAATTAGCTCGACACGGTACTAAGAAGCAAATAACTCGCAGGCGTCAGGAATCAGCTCAGTAAGGTGATTCAACGTCTGTGGGCGATAGACAACTTGATTCAAGGTAGGCAACAACTCCCTAAGCTTATCGTTTAATTGCTGTACGATTGGGTTAATTGGCTCATAAGGATAGTTATGATCTTGAACGCTCAGTTTATGTAACTCGTCTAACTCATCTTGCAACATAGCTTTCATTGCAAAAAAACGGTCTTTCTGATTAATGTCATTGGTTTCCCAATAAGCATTCGAAAAAGCTGCTTTTAATTCATAAAAAACATTTAACGCATCGGCAACATTCTTTTTACTCATACTGTCTCCATCTTTATTGGGGAATATGTCCCTTCCCCCTTGTATTGTTTAGTGCTAACCCTATAACCTACATTCTAGACGTGAATCAACATAGGTAAATAACTCTTGAGTAACACAATGTACAAAGTCATGACTTCTGGCAACTTATGGCCCTCTTTACAGGCTGAAGCGACCAAGCTAGCGCTGGATGAACCTATTCTAGCTAGTTACTTTAATACAACAATTTTACGTCATGACTCTTTGTGTTCGGCCTTAAGTTTTCTGCTTGCCAGTAAATTAGATAGCATTTCCATTCCAGCCATGGTGTTAAGAGAAGTATTTGAAGAAGCCATGGCAGACACACACTCCGGCATTGTCAGATGCATCGAAAACGATATTTTGGCGATCAAGGAAAGGGATGCGGCTTGCGATACCCTAACGACCCCTTTGCTATTCTTCAAAGGTTTCCACGCCCTGCAAACCTATCGCGTGGCAAACTGGCTGTGGAAAAACAATAGAAAAAGTTTAGCGCTTTATCTACAGGGGCAAATGTCGATGGTATTCAGTGTCGACATTCACCCTGCCGCAACAATAGGCTGTGGGGTCATGTTAGATCATGCTACAGGGCTTGTCGTCGGTGAAACCTGTGTGATCGAAGATAATGTCTCTATTTTGCAATCTGTCACCCTAGGCGGTACAGGAAAAGAGCATGGCGACCGTCATCCCAAAATCCGTTCTGGGGTACTCATCGGTGCAGGAGCAAAAATCTTAGGCAATATAGAAGTTGGAGAAGGGGCAAAAATTGGGGCGGGGAGTGTCGTGCTAGAGGCTGTTGAGCACCACACCACGGTAGCCGGAGTACCTGCTAAAGTCGTCGGGCACAATACCGAGCAAGAACCCGCCTTGGTTATGGACCACAATATCAATCATTGTGTACGTGACTGTACTGACGAATCGAAATAAAAACGCTAAAAATTATGACCTCAAATGAGGTCATAATTTTGTAGTGTCTCTTTTGGTACCATCTTGACAGTTTCGCTTTCTGTATCAAATAATAGCACCGCTTCCTGTCGTTTTAATGCCTCTAACGCCTGATCACGCTTTTGCTGCGCCGACAAATCATACTCACCATAGTCCGTGCCATCACGCGAAACAATGTCATCCAAAATGCTTGCTAAGGTCTCAGGGGCCAATGACTCATAAGGAATTAATGTATCCAACTAGAGCGCTCCATGTTGGTGAAGCAAAGCGATCACGCCAGCCTCATCAATGATTGGGATATTAAGTGATTGTGCTTTTGTTAGCTTAGAACCGGCTTTTTCACCTGCAACCAGACAATCTGTCTTGGCTGAAACCGAGCCACTCACCTTGGCCCCTAGCGCTTGTAGCTTATCTTTGACTTGATCTCGACTAAATTGATTCAAAGACCCTGTCACCACATAGGTTTTGCCAGATAAAGGCAGCTCATCAGACGAGGCCTGTTGTTTTTTCTCCCAAGCAACACCGGCCGCTAATAACCCTCGAATCGTGTCGATATTGGCCTGTTGATCAAAGAATAATCTGACGTGCTGAGCAACAATAGGGCCCACATCATCAACTTCAACCAAGGACTCTTGATCAGCAACCAGCAGCTCATCAAGCTCAGTAAAGTAATTGGTTAGCGCTCGAGCTGTGGCTTCACCGACTTCACGAATGCCGAGGGAATAAATAAAACGATTAAATTGCGTCGCTTTTGCCGTTTCAATGGAAGCGAGCAAATTATCGACAGATTTCTGCCCCATGCGTTCCATGGCTAACAAGGTGTCTTTCTTCTCAGATAAGGTAAAGATATCAACTGGCGTTTTAACAATTTCTTGGTCTACTAACTGCTCAATGAGTTTGTCCCCTAAACCATCAATATCCAAAGCTTTACGAGAAACAAAATGCTTCAAGGACTCTTTTAACTGGGCACCGCATACTAGGCCGCCAGTACAACGTATTATGGCTTCGCCTTCAACCTGTTCGACATCAGAACCACACACAGGGCAAGCTTCAGGAAAAGCCACCTCAGAGGCATTATCAGGACGTTTTTCTAGCAATACCTGAACCACTTTTGGAATCACATCGCCTGCACGACGTATCACCACATAGTCATTCACCTGAACCCCCAAGCGAGCAATTTCATCTTTGTTATGCAAGGTGGCATTGGATACCGTAGCACCTCCCACAAAAACAGGCTCTAAACGAGCAACAGGGGTGATGGCTCCGGTTCGTCCCACTTGAAAATCAATACCTAGAACACGAGTCATTTCTTCTTGGGCAGGGAATTTCCTAGCAATCGCCCAACGGGGCGCTCGAGCGATAAATCCGAGCTGATTTTGTAAAGCAATTTGATCTACTTTATAAACGATGCCATCAATGTCATAGGACAAACCTGACCGCTTTTCATTAAGCATTTCATAATATTCAATACAGCCACTCGCCCCCTCCACTCTTGTCATAAGGTCGTTAACACGAAAACCCCATTCGCTCAGTTGCATCAGGCCATCATAATGGCTTGCAGGTTGACGCCAATCTTCTACATAGCCAATCGAGTAAGCACACATGACCAATGGGCGCGAAGCAGTAATTTTGGGGTCCAGTTGACGCAAGCTACCTGCCGCCGCATTACGTGGATTCACAAAAACTTTTTCGCCGCGCTCTACCGCCAAAGCATTCAACTTTTCAAAACCGTCTTTTGGCATATAAATTTCACCACGCACCTCCACCACTGCAGGCGGATTGTCAGTACGAAGCCTCAAAGGAACTGAATAAAGCGTTTTGATGTTCGAGGTAATGTCTTCGCCAGATAAGCCATCACCACGCGTCACACCTCTGACTAAACGCCCCTCTTCATAGCGCAGGCTAATCGCCAAGCCATCTAGTTTAGGTTCGCAGCAATAGGTGATAATTTCTGCATTCAGCAGTTTGCGAATACGCTGATCAAAATCAGATAAGGAGTCATCATCAAATGCGTTATCCAGTGACAACATAGGAACAGTATGAGCGACATTAGCAAAGCCATTATCTGGCTTTTCACCAACGCGTTGAGTCGGTGAATCGGATTGAATCCAATCTGGGTGCTCTGCTTCGACGGCTTGTAAAGCCCGATAGCTACGATCGTATTCAGCATCTGGCACTATTGGGTCATCTTTTACATGATAGGCATAGCTGTAATCATTAAGTTGCTGAATCAAGTCCAGCATTTGCTGATGCGTCATGTTTGTATCTTGGCTCATATATAAAACTCGGAATTTTTTGCCTAAAACAATCAAGGCCCCTAAGGGCCCTGTTTTTAATCAATCATAGTTTGATCATTCGTCATTGGGAGGTTTACGTTTCGTTAAACGACGGCGTTCAAAATCTCGTATGCGTTGACGACAATGGGCTATGGTCTGATCACTCATAGGACTACGGCGCTCATCACGTAATTCTCCACCTAGGTTACGCACTAAGGTTTGTGAGGTTTCTAGCATAAAGTCGAACGCTTTCATGCTATTTTTCGGTCCCGGCAAGCCCATAAAAAAGCTCACCCCAGGGCAGTCCTGCTCGCCCATGGTATCTAAATCAAAGGTACCCGGCTCAATAGCATTCGCCATGCTAAATTGTACACGACCGCGATCAAAGCCATCTTCATGGCGATGGAAAATATCCATATCCCCGTAGCGCATACCGCAATTCAAAATTAGCTGAAGTAACTCCATTCCCGGAAAAGACTGGCCTTCTGGAGCAAAAATATTGATAACAATCACTTCTTCTATTTCTGACAGTTCCTCCTCCTCTTCATCCTCATCAGAATCTTCTAACAGAATGCCTTGCGGGGTGACTTGATCTATATCGACACTTGAATAGCTACGTTCATAATCTGTATCATCGTGATGAACATTAAGGTCTGCCTCATCATCATTGTCATCTTCTTCATCAACAGAAGCTTCAACACCTAAATCCAACTCTTCATATTCATAAAAACCATGATCAGAATAGTTTTGATCAGACACAGCAGAATCGCCAAAATCTCTTCCAGGCACCAAAGATGCTAACTCATCAAGGTGCATTTCTTCGCCCCGATCCAGAGCTGGGCCTGAATCCACCTTATGAGGTAAATCGGCAAGCGGCCCTTTCGCCGTTTTACGCGCATTTTCAAAAGCATCCGAAATCGGGTCAATCGACTCAGCTGATTTGTCCTTAACGACAGGACTAGGGTCACTACTAGACAGAACCGTCTCGTTAACAAGTTCATCAGGATCAACGAAGTCATCATCTGCTTGAGCAAGCAGCTGTGTTTTTTTATATCGACGAAAGCCATCAATCAGGATCACGACAATAATCACGACACCAATCAAGATTAGCCACTCACGCAAGCTAAATTCCATTAAATATTTCCGAGTTGCATCAATAAATTAGAGGCTATTATTAAACGAAGCAGCATAGGTTTCAATTATAAGGCCACTTTGATTATTAAAATCTCTTTACGATTTGTAAGTAAACCACGCTTTGCCCCTATAATTCGACCTTTTGTCAAATCTTGGTCATTAATATTTGCCAGTCTAACAATAAGATCCACTCTTTCAGTTTCTCCCAACGTTTTTGTCGGCATCAAAGCATCCAAGTTTGTCAGCAAAATAGGTTGCTTAAGATCTGTAGGAAAAATCCGCTGAATGGCTACTGGCATTTTTTTTCCTTGCTCCACAGCATACACGAGCAATACATCATTAGATTGCCATTGAATATTTTTAGGATCCCAGACGATTCTCACCAACAACTGATTAGTAATAACCGCAGGGACTTGCTGATAATCAATATTCCCTGCCTCGCGAGCTCGTTCAATTCCAGACAATAGAGCAATACGCTCCGTCGAATCAGCGTTGTAACGTATCGCTTCTTGCCAAGCCAATAGAGCCGCTAGATAGTTTTTCTGGCTAAACTCATCCACGCCCTTTAACCCCAAGGCGGTCGCCTGATTTGGTACCTTTGCTAATATTTCGTCCACCACGGTACGCATTTCAGCAGAACTTTTATTGTCATTAGCGTAAAAAATCGCTTGCGCGTATTCAGCTTGTAGACTTGCCCTATTATTCGCATCAAGGGGCAACTTTTTGAGCGCCTTAGCAAAGGCTGACACGGCTTCCTTATATCGACCCGCACTCATAAAATCGGTTGCTTCATAATACCAATCTTCAACTCTGTCATAACGACGACTACGATATTGCAGGAAATCACTGATTCGCGCAGGCGTAAGAGCTTTTGCTTGTAAATCTTGTGTAAAAGCGACCTCTTTAGCATAACCCAGCCGTTCATAGAGACTCACGCTACCTAACGTCACGACACTAACTAGGCTAAGTAAAAGCCATCTAGCCAACCTAATATTAGATTGAAGAAAACGTTTTTTAACAATACCCTGCGAGCTCACTTCAGCATCAACATCTAATAATAGTTGTGAAGACTCTATTGCAGTAAGACGACCTTCCTCTACTTCTTCCGCTATTTCTGCGCGACGCACTCTAGAAAAAGCCACAGCGTCATTTTTACTATGGCTATGACCTGCAACAGAACGATACAGATAGAAAATGCTTCCTATCAGCATAGCCGCCATAACCAGGTAGGCGATAATCATAACCTCGCTCCATTTCGACGCTTTCTATTCCGTACGATTACGCTAACAAAAATAGTGAATCCGATTGCCAATAATATGAAGGGACCATACCAAAGCAAAAAAGTCGCGGAGGAATGTTGTGGACGATATAAAACAAACTCACCATATCGGGCCACCATGTAATCCACAATCTCTTGGTCGGATTTGCCATCTTCAATCATCTGATGAACCTGCTCACGCAGGTCAACTGCGATCCCTGAGCCGGAATCCGCAAGATTTTGATTTTGACATTTAGGGCAACGTAACTCATTCACCAAGCTTTGGTAGCGAATTTGATTCAGGTCGGAGCTAAAACTCATCACTTCTTCCGCCCACGCGAAAGAAGACAAATTCAATAACAAACACAACACGAGCAATCTGAAAGAGATCATTTTAAATAACCTTTTAGTTGCTGCCAGCTCTGCTCATTAATCTCCCCCTGATGACGGTAAACAATGATGCCTGAGCGATTTACCACAAAGGTTTCGGGCGCTCCTGTTACTCCCATATCGATGCCAAAACGCCCCATTTCATCCATTAATACCATTTGATACGGATTACCTTTTTCCACTAACCAGCGTTGTGCAGGGGCTTTTTCATCTTTGTAGTCAATACCAACTAGAGTAATACCAGACTGGGCCAGCGCCATAAGATAAGGATGTTCGATATGACAAGCTGGACACCAAGTCCCCCAGAAGTTGATCAAAAAAGGCCCATTAGGTAAATCTTCCTGAGTTAAAATCTCATCGCTTAATAAGGAAACCAAATTGAAATCTGGTACTGTTTTTCCAATCAAGGCTGAAGGCATATATTGACTATCCTTGCCCAGCTGAAGAAAAAAGAGTACGCCTAAAATTGAAAAGGCAGCAAGCGGTATAAAAAATAACAATTTTCGCATAATTAAACTCCCGCTTTTCTACGATAGCGCTTATCTAATGCTGCCAATAAGCCACCAGCCATCATCATTAATCCGCCTAACCATATCCAACGTACAAATGACTTCACATAAATGCGCACTCCCCAAGCATCGCCCTCCAACTTCTCACCAAGGGAGACATACAAATCACGAGTAAAGCCAGCATCCAATGCCGCTTCGGTCATCACCTGCTGACGAGCGTTAAATAAACGCTTTTCTGGGTGCAAGACGGCTACCTGATGACCGTTTTTATAAGCAATAAATTGACCTTTATCCGCAATATAATTTGGCCCTTTTACATGACTCAAACCGTCAAACTGAAACTCATAACCTGCAATATTTGCCTTATCCCCCGGTGACATTCGCAACATAGATTCCTTGCTGTTCACACTCACCAATAAAATCCCGACTAAGGTAACAGCCATGCCAAGATGGGCAAGCAACATACCGTAGTAGTTTCGTGGTAACTGTCGAGCACGGGGAATAATACCTTTTGTCCCTGCCGATACTTTATTAAACCAATCCGTAAACGACAGGCACACAACCCAAAAAACAACCGCCAAACTTAACCAAGCAAGAACAGTAAACTCATATAAATAAACCAAGACACCAGAAACAAAAACAGCTAGGAATAAAGATACTAAACACGAAACCAGTAATACCTTTAACTTTGTATTGTGCCATTTAGACAAAGGACCGACTGCCATAAAAACCATCAGCAATAAAGCAATCGGCGTGAACACACTATTAAAATAAGGCGCCCCTACTGATATTTTCCCCAGTCCTAAAGCATCAAAAATCAATGGGTATAAAGTCCCGAGCAACACCGTCAGAGTTAATACTGTTAACAAAATATTATTCAACAGCAGCCAAGCTTCTCGCCCTGTCGCACCAAAGGATACATTAGACCGAACTTGGCCTGCTCGAACGGCGTAAAGCAATAAGCTCCCTCCCACCAGAAGAATCAACAATGCCAAGATGAAAATGCCCCGCGTAGGGTCAGAGGCAAAAGCATGTACCGAGGTGAGCACACCAGAGCGAACTAGAAAAGTCCCTAGCAAAGAAAGACTAAAGGTAAAAATCGCCAATAGCACTGTCCAGCTTTTAAACACACCTCGCTTTTCGGTCACTGCCAAGGAATGAAGTAAAGCGGTTCCCGCGAGCCAAGGCATAAAAGAGGCATTCTCAACAGGATCCCAAAACCACCAGCCACCCCAACCTAACTCGTAATAAGCCCACCAACTGCCAAGAGTAATACCTAGAGTAAGAAACGCCCAAGAAAAAGCCGTCCAAGGCCTAGCCCAACGCGCCCAAGAAGCATTTAGATTGCCTGTAATTAACGCGGCAATAGCAAAAGCAAAAGCAACAGAAAAGCCCACATAGCCCATATACAGCATGGGAGGGTGAACAATCAATCCGAAATCCTGTAACAAAGGATTTAAATCCCCACCATCCACTGGCGTGTCAGGTAATAAGCGCACAAAAGGAGAAGAGGTAAAAATTAAAAATGACAGAAAGCCAGTACTCACGACACCTAATATAGCCAATACAACAGGTCCAGTGTCTTCAGGCAAGGTCCGTACTTTAAAAGCAACCGCAGAACTCCAAGCAGACAAAATCAATGCCCAGAGTAATAAAGAGCCCTCATGTCCGCCCCACACAGCACTGAATTTATACCAAATTGGTAATTGGCTGTTTGAATTCTGGCTAACGTACAACACGGAAAAGTCATCGCTCAAAAAGGCAAAGCTGAGAATCATGAAACCGAGAAAAACCCAAAATGACATGAGAAAAGTGAGCGGCCGTGCCGCTTCCAATAAAAAACGATTGCCAGCCCAATAACCAATCAACGGCACTACCGCCAAGAAAAAAGCAAAGAAGAGCGACAATATCAATGAAAAATGACCAATTTCCGGAAACATAAACAGCCTAAAAGCTAATAAGTAGATTGAACTGACACATCACCTTGCGAAGCGCCGACTTTCGCGTTTTTTAACGCCTCCGTCACCTCAGGCGGCATATATTTTTCATCGTGTTTGGCAAGTACTTGGAAAGCCTCAAAAACACCATTCCTATTAAGCTTTCCTTGCGCCACAATACCCTGCCCTTCACGAAATAAATCCGGCAATATGCCTTTGTATTGGATACGAACCTGATGTTGAAAATCGGTCACCAGGAAAGAAACAGATAAAGTTGCAAGATCGCGAGCAACACTGCCCGCCACCACCATACCACCGGCACGAATATTGGTATTAATGGGGACGTCGCCTTGTGCAATCTGGGAAGGTGAATAAAACAGGTTAATATTTTGTTGCAGCGCATACATAATCAAACCAACTGCCATTCCTAAAATAGTGACAATGATAATAATCGTCAGCATGCGCTTCTTTCTTACTGGGTGCATTAGGCGTTTTGATCCCGCAAAAAACGTTTACATAATTGGTCGCGTATCTTGCGACGCTTCCCTAGTGTATTCAAGATGAGAATAAGCAAGGCAGATAAACTAAAACCATACGTAGACCACACATAAAGGCCATGAGTTCCCATGGTAAAAAAGTCCGCTAAACTATCAAAGGCCATCTCCAACTACCTCCTGTTTTACCCAACTTGCCCTGTGCTCTCGTTCAAGAATATATGACTGCATACGCCATAACGCTAAACCTGCTACGACGAGGTACAAGCCGATCACTGAAATAAGCAAAGGCATCCACATTTCCACGGGCATTGCAGGCTTCTCGGTCAAGGTAAAAGTCGCTGCTTGATGTAGCGTATTCCACCATTCCACCGAATATTTAATGATAGGCAAATTAATCAAACCCAGCACACTAATAAGCGCAGCAGCTTTATCGGCAAGCACTATATCTTCTAAGGTATTTTGAATGGCAATGATCCCCATATAGAGTAAGAACAAAACCAATACAGAAGTTAAACGTGCATCCCATACCCACCAAGTACCCCAAGTAGGCTTACCCCAAATAGCCCCGGACACTAAAGCCATAAGTGCCATCACAGCACCAATCGGGGCCACAGCATTAATAAAGATAGGGGCCATTTTCATTCGCCAAACAAGAAACACGAAACCAGCAATGCCTAATGATAAATAACAGGACTGTGCCAACAAAGCGGCGGGAACATGAATATAAATAATACGATAGCTGTTACCCTGCTGATAATCAGTAGGAGCAAAAGCCAACCCCCAGACTAAACCAAGCAGTAAGCAAACCATACCTAAACAGAACAAAGGCAGCGCCCAAGACTTTGTCCACAGGAAGAACCACCTTGGTGAACCCAACTTATGAAACCATGCCCAGCTCATCAGTTCACACTCGCTTTAACAGAAATCGCTGTCATCACCGGAGATAACACCAAAGACAATAAAGAGATCGCTAATAACATAGCCAGTAGCCCCGAATACGGCAGCCCTTCTTGAGCCGCTTTAATCGCTCCCGTAGCAAAAACCACCACTGGCAAATAAAAAGGTAAAATAACTAACAGCATCAACATAGCTCCCTGCTTCAAAGACACAGTCAGTGCAGAACCAATCGCACCGATCAAAAACAAACTAGGTGACCCAACTAATAAAGTCGCCACCAACACCCAAAAACTGCCCTCAGGCAAATATAGCATTGCACTTAATAAGGGTAGCATCAGTAATAGAGGGATGACGATTACACTCCATAGTACTAAAATTTTAAGCAATACTAACAAAGGTAGGGATAAGCCACTCACCACCAACTGTTCCAAAGAACCATCGTTATAATCTTCTTTAAACATACTTTCGATGGCCATCAAGATGGCTAAAACCAAGGCACACCAAATAATACCACCCGCAGCAGGCGCCAAAAAAATTGGCGAAGGGCTGACGCCTAATGGAAACAACACAATCACTGTAATAAAAAATAGCAGAGCATTAATAACGTCCTGTTTACGCCTTAACAAAACGAGAAATTCCGCTTTGAAATAAGAAAAATACGTCATGGAGACAACACCAAATCATAAGATTGAATGGAGTGCAGATCTTGATGCGTGGTGAGCATAACTAAACCACCAGCGAGGACATGTTGCTCAATATGACTTTCTAATAAAGCAATACCTTTTATATCCAGAGCAGCAAAAGGCTCATCCAATAACCATACGTTTTTTTTACTCAACCAGAGGCGAGCAAGCGCAACTCGACGCGTCTGACCCGCTGACAATTTTTTAGCCGGTGTATCGGCCAAATCAAGGATACTCAGATTATCTAAAACCGCTTCCAATTCGTCTGCCGAAGCACTTGGATAATAACGGCGTAAATTTTCTTCAACCGTCAAAACACTTTTAATTCCAGCTGAGTGGCCAATATAGATAGCATCTTGCTGTAAAATTTTTCTATCATGGGTTACATCTTGCCCAGCATATTGGATCTGCCCTTCTAATGGCGCTATAACACCGGCAATCACCTTCAACAAAGAACTTTTCCCTGCGCCATTCTCACCCAAAACACGCATCACTTGCCCTGATTTGAGCTCAAAAAAAAGTCCTTTGCACAGGTCTCTATCTCCACGCTCAATCCAAAGATCTGATATTGTTAAAGAAACGATAGATTGCAAAAGGTTTATCCACTTAAGCCGATATGATACTTAGTAAAAGAACTAAGCGTGAAAACTCTTCCAGTATATGAGAAACCTCACAAAATAACGAACTACTAGGCAGGCGAGTATGATATCTAACATTAATTCAATGCTAAATTCATCGCAGAATCGCTCTAGTAGCAACCATACGGTTTTAACAAACACTGGGCCTCTCGCCAAACTCAGCAGCGAAATTAAACTCATTGAAAGCCTCAGTCCAATCAAACTAATCAGTAGTGAAGCAATTAATATCCAAGGCAAACCCGCTCAGTTGTTACAGGCAACCACATCCCAACAACAAGCCTTCTCGCTTATCAACACTGGAACACCTATCCCAACACTAGGAGATAAAAGCGCACAACTCAGCACCAGTAATCATACTCAAGCAAGTTTAACCTTCCCTACAGGAACACAAAATACAGCGACCCAGAACCCAATACAAAATCAAGTTCAAAACCTTACCATGGCATCAAGAGTGATCAACTTGACCGTCACCTCTATTCCAGCTAACCCAAATGCCACACCCAATACTCAGTTAGCCATGGTCACAGATGGGCAAGATGAGTTTCCAATCCTTAGTCAAACAATGTTAAAAAAAGGCGATGTGGTCAGGGTACTGGTTGATGCAAATAATAATGTTCAAGTACTACCAAATAAAACCAATACTTCCCTTCCTTTAGCGATGGAAGCACTCAAACAGAGTCTACCAAAGCAACTGTCCTCTAACGATATGTCACTACTTATTAAACAATTACAAAGCTTAAATGCCTCTACATCAGCAAACTTACCACCACGGATACAACAAGCACTTTCACAATTAATACAAAACATCCCCAATTTAACCAGTCTCATGGATTCTCCTGCCGCCATGAAGCAAGCCATTCAAAGCAGTGGGCTATTTTCTGAATCCTTGCTAAAAAATAATAACCCTCAATTACCCGCGGATTTAAAGCTGAATTTAACTCGGCTGAACAATACTCAAGAAAGCAACATAGCCCGTCCAGTAAGTTTTCCAACGGAACAAATCGCCAATGCTATAGAGCGCATTACTACCAACCAGCTACGTCATTTTTCCGACCCAAATCAAATGGGTGCACAGACCTACCCTTTAAACATTGAGTTACCTATAAAGGATGGTCTGACCAGTAACCTAATCGGCATACAAATCGACCAAGAAGCGAAAGACAATGAAAAACCAGACCATGAAAGACGCTGGTTGGTCAAACTAAAGTTTGATTTTGAAGAAACAGGCCCTTTTGAAGCTCGTACCAGCATCCAAGGAGACAAAGTAGGCGTTATATTCGCTGCTGAAAACCCTGAAACCGTCCAAAAATTACGTCAAAATATGGCACAGTTAAAGAAGCAATTAGCTGAAAAGGATATAGAAGTAGAACGGCTCGATGTATTCCAAGCCAAATTACAGGAAGATAAACCAACTACCAACCACAATCAGTCGCTTATCGATGTGAGAACCTGATGAAAAAAGCCGTTGCACTGAAATATGATTATAGCGCCGCCCCAGTCGTCACGGCAAAAGGGACAGGCCTAGTGGCGGAAAAAATAATGGAGGTCGCCCAGGCAAATGATATCACGCTACACCAGAGCCCAGAACTGGTAGAAATGCTTGGTACGTTAGAGCTAGGAGAGGAAATACCAGAGTCTCTGTATTTAGCTGTGGCCGAAATTATCGCTTTTGCCCACAAACTTAAAGAGACTCAATGGTAGTCGGAGTTTCGACTGGACTCTTTTTTCAATAAACTAATCAACTCAGCTTCAGCACGAATCAGACCACATTTAGAGACAAGATCATCAATGGTCGCTCCCATGCCAAGTAGCTCCATGGCACGATTGTAAGAAACATTACCTTCTTTCGCTAAAATTTCTGACTGCCTTTCTACTGCAATATTAAGCTTTTTCTCAATGGCGACTAAACGTCGCCCCATCCCTATCGAACCAGAAGCAAGTACCTGCACTTGCTTCTTTTGGTTTAAATCCGTTTCTATATGTCGCTTTGTTAGATCTTTCAATCGACCAGACAAGCGAAAAGCCCACAAGGTAACCGCGATCAAAATTACAAACTGAAGAATGAGCAAAAGGTTAAATAACCATTGAGATTCCATCAAGTACAACTACCTTAGTGCTTACATTGAGCCTATTTCAGACCATTCATCTTCAGACAGAAGCTTATCAAGATCCACAAGAATCAATAGGGTATCATTTTTATGACAAACGCCCTGAATAAATTTCGACGATTCATCATTGCCCACACTTGGAGAGACTTCGATCTCAGATTGGCGTAAATACACCACTTCAGAAACTGCATCCACTAAAATACCGATAACATGACCTTCTACTTCTAAGATCATAATACGTGTAGAGTCAGTGATTTCACCTGATGGCAAACCAAAACGTTGACAGGTATCAATAACTGTCACAACAGTACCACGAAGGTGAATAATACCTAATACAAATTTTGGTGCCCCTGGTACTGGGGCAATCTCGGTATAGCGCAACACTTCTTTTACCTGCATTACGTTAACGCCGTAGATTTCATTTTCTAGTCTAAATGTTACCCATTGCAACATCGGATCTTCAGATCCGTTAGTGTCTTTCAATGCTACGCTAGTCGTCATAATTAGCCTCCGAGATCATCTAATGACCATTGCGATTATTTGTGTAATTCTCTAAATCCATTAGCAGGATCATCTAACAGTTCAATAAAACCTTGTACATCTAGTATGGCACACATATGGTCAATTACCGTGCCTGCTAACCATGGCCTTTTACTTCTATCACTGCGCCATTTAACTTGAGATGGCTCCAGTGAAATAGCTTCCGCAACCTCTTCGCAGGCCACGCCCCAATCGGTTCGATCAAGCTGTATCACAAACTTAAAGTGCTCTTTTAACTCACCCTGATAATGGTCGGGCATCACCCAACGGGCGGTATCTACTGTACGAATATTGTAATCACCAACATTTGAGACCCCCATAAACCAATCCGGTTGGCCAAATATAGACGTCAACTTTTCTTGGTTACCCTGATGAATACCACCTAATTCAACCAAGGGAACTGCCATTTTCAGCCCCCCAACATAAAACAACAGGCACTCAAATCGACTTGTTGCCCAGGGTAAAGGGTCTGTTTTTGCAACTCGCTTATTTAGTTCTGGCTCTGGCTCTGGCTCTGGCTCTGGCTCTGGCTCTGGCTCTATAATAGTGGTTTCTTCACCTT
Source organism: Marinomonas transparens (assembly GCF_016463975.1). Taxonomy (GTDB): domain Bacteria; phylum Pseudomonadota; class Gammaproteobacteria; order Pseudomonadales; family Marinomonadaceae; genus Marinomonas; species Marinomonas transparens. Next base: position 269,618 of record NZ_JAEMNX010000002.1, read on the forward strand.
CCTCAAGCAACTCTTCAGGTAAGGCTTGTGCTATGGCATTTTCAAAATCTTCAAAGGAAGCATCAAGAGAAGATAACTCTTCTTCACTCAGCCCACCTTCCTCAACAACCTCTTGTGCACTTTCAAGAGGCTCTTCTGATTCCACTTCTAGCGCAACACTTTCTTCTACAACAAGACCTGACGTCGCCTCTTGCAATAAATCATCAAGATAACGCTGTACCGCCATTTGCGGTCCGACTAAGGTTTGGTCTTTAATCTTTGTATCTTTCATATATTGCTACTATACCGTCGCTGGGTTCAGCAAAGAGTCCATAAGACTCATGTAAGCTTTCACCCCCCTAGCATTAGGATCTAATGCTGAAGGTGCGATACCTGCGGTGCTTGCATCTCTTAATTTTGTATCAACCGGAATGACAGAATGCCAAACCAGCTCTTCATAGGTGTCTTTTAAACTTCGTAAGCTTTTATTGGAAGCTTGAGTACGACGATCAAAAAGCGTCGGCACTATCAGATAAGGAACGGGACGCTTTCTCGCTCTATTAATCATAGTTAAAGTCCGGACCATACGTTCAAGACCTTTTATTGCAAGAAACTCCGTTTGCACAGGAATCACTAATTGCTGACAAGCCGCTAATGCATTAATCATCAATACCCCCAATACTGGTGGGCTATCTATTAACACATAATCATAGTCATCCCATAAGATAGCTAGGGTTTTAGAAATAACTAACCCCATGCCCCCTTGTGCTTGAGCATGACGTTCTAACGTCGCTAGAGCTGTCGAGGCAGGCAATAACGATAAGTTTGGATGGCCCGTTTCAAGCATTAATGTCGCAGGCAAAGTTTCAGGTATTTTTCCCGCAGCTTGAAAAAGATCATAAGCACTGTGTTCTATAGAATCAGGATCAAAACGAAAATAGCTAGTCAATGAACCATGTGGATCAAGATCGACCATCAACACCCGATTACCAGCGTCAGCCAATAACCCTGCCAAGGAAACAACCGTCGTTGTTTTACCTACTCCACCTTTCTGATTCGCCACTGCCCAAATGTGCACTCCAACTCCCCTGATACACTATGCCATTATTTTACTTATGAATTCTTTGCAATCATATACAGTAATAGACTACTTAAACAAGTAATCATACAGATTACTAGCGTTGCGTTTACTGATTCGTAAAGTCACTCGACGATTCTGTTGACGAGCATAAGTATTGGTATTTCGTACTTTAGGTCGCTCACTGGAAAAACCAATTGGCGCTATCATTTTAGGATTCACGCCTTGATAAACTAATTCATCAACTACAGAAGCGGCGCGTAAGCTTGATAAATGCCAATTCGAAGCCAGCCTACTTGAGTTAGTTGGTAAATTATCTGTGTTACCTTCAACCATGATGACAGACGGATAACTTATCATTACATTGGAAACCAACATCAATAAGGCAACCGCTTCATTGGATAATTCATACTCACTCTCACCAAACAATAAACCAGACTTCAATTCCAAACTCACCCAATCCGCGGATTCAGAAATATTTATTTGTCCAGATTGCTGCAAGCCTTGAAATTGCTCTTCTACGACTTGCTTTAATAAAGAGAAGACGACAGAAGGTGAAGTATCTTGGGGCTTTTTATCTGCGACAGGAGTTGCTGCGGGTACTGGCGCTGCGTCCTCAAACTTAATATCTTTTGGATCGCCAATAATCGGCTCACCTATATTAATAGGCTTAATCGATTTTTGAACGGCATCAAACACACCATAAAGCGTTTCGGTCAACCTTACCTCGTCCCCCTTATGCTGTATGGCAATAGAGTACAAGGCGACAAAGAAAGCAAACAGTAAGGTAATAAAATCAGCATAGGATAATAACCAGCGGTCCCGCCCCAAGGAGCTGCTAGTATTCGCCGACTTAATTACCGCTTGTCGCCGTCTTGACGACCTACGAGGTGATGATGTTTCACTCATAAGTATTTAACTCAAGCTCTAAGCGATGGGGATGCTTTCCGACTGCAATACCATGCACGCCATCGATCAAAAGCTGATGATAAAGCAATTCCTGATCAGCATAACCTGTTAACTTTTTCACAATGGGAAAAACAACCAGATTAGCAAAACCTTGTCCGTAAAGTGTCGAAACAAATGCCACCGCGATACCATGCCCAAGGGCTTCTGGGCTATCCAGATTAGCCATGGCTTGGATCAAACCAAGTACCGAGCCCATGATACCCAATGTCGGGGCGTAACCACCAATAGACTCTAAAAAGCCAATACTGCTCATTCGCTTATCACGAATACGAGCAGCTTCATCATGTAATCGATCCGCTAATAATTCTGGATCAGCGCCATCAATCGCCATCTGCAAAGCTCGTGATGCGAATGGATTAGCAAGTAAAGCAACATCTTCTTCTAAAGATAATAAAGAAAGACGTCGTGCTTTATGTGCAAGATTATTTAATGCCGTACGGGCAGAATTGAAGTCGTAAACAGGAGGAAAAAGACTCCACTTAATCAGCGCAATAGCGCGAATGGCTTCTCTCACATTACTTTGGATTAGCGTCGCACCAATACTACCGACAACAACAATAATAGCGGAAGGAAGATTGAGGAGAAGTATGACTTCCCCACCACCAAGCCAATTAGCCAGAAGGACCGAACTGAAGGCAATAATGAGGCCAGCTAAGGTCATTAAGTCCACTAGCTAACCTCGCGCGCGATGCGCTCACCAATATGATCAAGGTCGAGAATTTCGTCAGCCAAGCCCGCTTTTTCTACCGCCATTGGCATACCATAAATAACACAGGACTCTTCATTCTGAATCCAAACTTTGGAGCCAGAGCTTTTTAGCATTCGGGAGCCTTCACGACCATCAACTCCCATCCCAGTCATGACAACAGATAGTACTTTTCCTGGGTAACACTTAGATGCAGAACCAAAAGTAACATCAACTGACGGTTTATAATTCAGCCTTTCATCACCATCAAGAATACGAACACAACCGCCATTCCGAGAATCTACCATCATCTGTTTACCGCCCGGCGCCAATAAAGCCAAACCAGCCTCTAAACGATCACCATCTTGCGCTTCTCTCACTGATATCTGGCAGATATTATTCAAGCGTTCAGCAAAAGCCCCCGTAAAGGCCGCAGGCATATGCTGAACCAATACTAAGGGAGCAGAAAAATCTTTAGGTAATTTACTCAAAACTGCCTGCAGCGCCATTGGACCACCGGTAGAAGTCCCGATTGCGACCAAACTAACACGCTTCCTTGCACGAGGAATAATGACACCTCGTTCAGTAACGATTGGCTTAGGAGCAGCACGCGGTGCTAGTGCTGCAACCGGCCCACGTGCACCAGGTAGACGAGTTCTCGCCACCGTCAGAACACGTTCAACCAAGGTGTGCTTAACAACCGCAGAATCTCGAGAGATATCCTCGAAATTCTTTGGCATAAAATCAACAGCACCAGCTTCCAAAGCATCCAAAGTGACCTGTGCGCCCTCATGAGTCAAAGAGGAGAACATAAGTACCGGGGTAGGCTTAAGCTCCATAATGTTAACTACCGCTGAAATACCATCCAAAACCGGCATTTCATAATCCATGGTAACCACATCAGGAGATAAAGACTGAACCTTATCTATTGCTTCTTGCCCATTGTTTGCTGTTCCAATAACAGTCAACCTAGGGTCAGCTTCAAATATTTCAACAAGACGGCGTCTGAAAAAGCCAGAATCATCAACAACCAACACCTTTACAGGCATACAACATCCCCTAAATGAAAAATCTGTTACCTTGTTGATGCATAGCTTTTCAACATACTGGGAACATCTAGAATGATTGCAATACGGCCATCACCAGTAATAGTTGCACCAGCCATACCAGCAGTACCCTGCAACATCTTACCTAATGGTTTTATAACGACCTCTTCCTGACCAACTAATTGATCAACCACAAAGCCAACTTCACTAATTCCAACTTGGACAACTACAACATGAGCTTCTGAAGTATGCTCATCTGCATGCGCGCCTTTAATTAACCAACTCTTCAGATGGAAAATAGGCAACGTTTTGCCTCGAATAACGACCACCTGTTGGCCATCAACGATGTTCGTTTTCTTCAGGTTCAGATGGAAAATTTCATTAACACTCACTAATGGGAAGGCAAAAGCCTGATCCGCTAATGTCACCATCAATGTCGGCATTATCGCAAGTGTCAATGGCACCTTGATAATAAATTGTGAGCCTTGACCAAGCACAGATTTAATATCCAATGTACCGTTTAGCTGAGATATCTTGGTTTTCACCACATCCATCCCAACACCACGACCAGATACATCAGTGATTTCTACCTTGGTAGAAAAACCTGGAGCAAAGATAAGGTTAAAGGCTTCATTATCAGACAAACGATCCGCAGCATCGGCATCCATTAGACCTTTTTCAACCGCTTTTCCACGGAGGAAGTCTGGGTCCATACCAGCGCCGTCATCCTCAATGGATAACAATATATGATCACCTTCCTGCTGAGCCGAAAGCACAACAGTACCCACTCTAGACTTACCGCTCGCTTCACGTGCATCAGGCCCTTCTACACCGTGATCCACTGAGTTTCTCACCAAGTGAACAAGTGGATCCGCTAACGCCTCAACAAGGTTTTTATCTAAGTCTGTTTCTTCACCACGAAGAATGAGGTTAACCTCTTTCTTCATATTACGAGCCAAGTCTCGAACCACTCGAGGGAAACGACCAAATACCTTTTTGATAGGTTGCATACGAGTTTTCATTACAGCATTTTGTAAATCCCCCGTCACAACATCTAGGTTGGCTACCGCCTTACCCATTGACTCGTCTTCACTTTGAAGACCTAAACGAACCAGTCGATTTCGAACCAATACAAGTTCACCAACCATGTTCATAATGTCATCTAAACGCTTAGTATCAACTCGAACTGTTGCCTCTTGAGTAACAGGAGCATTCGCTGCTTTTTCTTTAGCTGGTGCAGCATCTTTTGCAGCGGTGGCTGGTTTAGGTGCTGGCGCAGCTGCTGGTTTAGGTGCCGCAGCCTTTGGCTTGGGAGCAGGTTTAGGCTGAGCTTTAGGCTCATCCTTTTTAGCGGCTGCATCAGCCCCCGGCGCCTTACCCTGTTCCTGTAGAGTATCTAAAAGTGACTCAAACTCATCATCTGTAATGAGGTCAGAATCACCACCTGCTGGTGGGGGCGTTTCTGGCGCTTTAGGAGCCTCTGGTTTCTTAGGTTTTTCAGCCGAGCTATCCGCTTTATCCGCTGGGCTCGGAGCATCCTCACCATGAAGTTTATCTAGTAATTGCTCAAATTCGTCCTCAGTAATTTCATCACTCGAACTTGAAGCTTCCGGTTCAGGCGCTTTTTTCGCATCATTTCCTGCAACACCTGGCGCACCACCATGAAGCTGGTCCAACAAGGCATCAAATTCACCTTCTGTAATTTCATCACTAGAAGATGCTTCTGCTGGAGTAGGAGGTGTATCAGCACTAGGCTCATCACCCAATGCATCAAGTAAAGATTCGAATTCGTCATCAGAAATATCAACGGAACCTTCTTCGCCTTCACTTGCTGGTTCAGCATCTTCGGCAACATCTTCTGGCTCATCCGCCGTAACGGCTTCTTCTTCACCGCCACCCGCTAATTCTTCCTCTGTTGGCGCCACAGAATAAGCCTTAAGCGCATCAATAAGCTCGGGAGAGGCTCGTTCAGGCTCTACACCTGCACGAACGGAGTCAAACATTTCATTAACTGCATCCAATGCTTGTAAAACGATATCCATTAAATCGGAATCAATATGACGTTGACCATTCCTTAAAATGTCAAAAACGTTTTCAGCATAGTGACAACAATCAACCAAAGCTGTTAATTGTAAGAATCCAGCGCCACCCTTAACCGTATGGAAGCCACGAAATATAGCATTCAACAACGGTTTATCTTCTGGGTTTTGCTCCAAATCTACGAGTTGTTCGGAAAGCTGTTCTAGAATTTCACCAGCTTCTACCAAAAAATCTTGTAGTATTTCTTCATCGAGCTCGAAACTCATCCCCTGCTCCTTTTAGAAACCAAGACTTGATAACAAGTCGTCCACTTCGTCTTGATTATTCAGCACTTCAGGACTGTCTTGTTTATTAATAGCTGGGCCATATCCACGAGTATCATCGTGTTCTGACTCACTCTCTTTGTGTTCAATTCCCGAGATGCTATCAACGCGTCCAGCAACAGCAACAAGATGCACAAGTTTTTCTTCCACATCTCGAATTAAATCATTCACTCTAGTAATCACCTGACCAGTAAGGTCTTGGTAACCCTGCTCTAGAAGAATTGTGTTGAGGTTTGAGTGCAAGGTAGTCGCACTATCGTCTGCATACTCTAAAAAAGTATCGATTCGTTTATATAAGTTACGAAATTCTTGAGGAGTTAAATCTCGTTGAATCAAGCGCCCCCAATCTTTTCGCAAACTTTTCGCCTGAGCTTTCAATTCCGAAGCGACAGGTACGCTACTATCAACCATATCCATAGTTTTATTAGCAGCAGAATTGGTCATTTCAATGACATAAGTCAAACGATCAGAGGCATCTGTCATTCTACTTGCATCATCAGAAGTGCCATCATCTTCGACTAGATTCAGGGAATCTACTTGGAAGTCACGAATAGCATCATGCAAACTACGAGTTAACGTGCCAACCTCATTATAAAAACTTGTATGGCGTGCCTCACTCAATTCTTGAATGATTTTTATAGCGCCACTAAAGTCTCCTGATTCAATATGAGCCAAAAGATCTACTGCGCCATCTTTAACTAGGTGTTCAAATTCCCCTAGGTCAGGTCTCAATGTATTTGACATTTAAAGTCCCTATTTGACGGAATCTATTCGTTCGAATATTTTCTCAATTTTTTCCTTAAGAGCGACGGCAGTAAACGGCTTAACCACATATCCATTAACACCAGCCTGAGCTGCAGAGATAATCTGATCACGCTTCGCTTCCGCGGTTACCATAAGAACCGGGATACTTTTTAGTTTTTCGTCGGCACGGACAGCACGAAGTAATTCAATACCTGTCATACCTGGCATATTCCAGTCAGTTACGAGAAAATCAATTGATCCAGCTTGAAGGATAGGCAATGCAGTAGTTCCATCATCCGCTTCAACTGTATTGGTAAATCCCAAATCCCGTAATAAGTTTTTGATGATTCGTCTCATTGTCGAGAAGTCATCAACAATCAGGATTTTCATGTTTTTATCCAATGCAACCTCCACACCCCAAAGGTAATATTTCACAACTCATAATTTAATCTCGCCAATTACTTAGTCGAGCTCGTAATCGCATAGCCGCTTGGCTATGTATTTGACTCACTCTTGATTCACTAACGCCTAATACAGCACCAATTTCTTTTAAATTTAATTCTTCATTATAATAAAGAGATAACACTAATTTTTCTCTTTCTGGTAGCTCATCTATTTCTTTTGCTAATTGTTTCTGGAACCCCCCTTCTTCAGTTAATGAATAAGGAGTATTCTCTACACTAGATGCAAAACTATCTAAATGATTAGTATCTGAGTCCAGTATTTCTTCATAACTAAATAACTGTGTCGACATAGAGGACTGAATCATTTCATGATATTCCTCCATACTAATACCCATATGGGCAGCCACTTCCATATCGGATACTTCTCTACCAGCTTTAGCTTCTAATTCTTTTATGGCATTAGTAACAGCTCGACCATTACGCCTTACCGAGCGAGGTGCCCAATCGGTTTTTCGCACCTCGTCCATAATGGAACCACGAATACGAATCCCCGCATACGTTTCAAAACTTGCTCCCTTGGTGGATTCAAAGCGTTTATAAGCTTCGATCAACCCCATCATGCCAGCTTGAGTTAAGTCATCTATGTCAACACTGTCTGGTAAACGCGCCAGTAAATGGTAAGCAATCTTCTTAACCAGGTATCCATACTGCTCCACAATCGCATCAATCGACAGTGTCGCTTTTTTAGAGTAAGTGTCGTATATATTTTTGGTTTGCATAAAACAGTCTAAGCAACCTTCACTATTAAAGTTTGTTGCGCCAATTAACTGTACTACATAGTTCAGCTTAGCGCTTTCAGTAATAACATAATTTTACTAACTACCAACTAACTACCATACTTTAGAGCACTATAAAGCTGACTATAGTGCTCCGCAGTATAAACAGCCCGGCTAATTAGGTTATGTGCCCTAGCTGGTTCAATATCATCAGGAATTCGTTGGCCATCTGCAATATAAACAACAGGTAGCCCTTCTTCAATAACCACACTAATCGCCTCACCAAGTGAAGCGGATTCATCAAGCTTACTTAACACACAACCGTCTAATTGAACTTGGGAATAAACATCAACAACAGCCTTTAATACCTGTCGTTGACTAGTGCAGGGTAAAACTAATAATTTCTTTAAATTTGCCCGAGCACGCTTCATCATTAAAAGTTGTCGTTCAAGATTAGAGTCTCTGGGATTCATACCTGCCGTATCAACCAATACTAATGAGTAATGCTCATACTTCGCCAATACCTCATTCAAATCTGTGTATTCATTGACCACTTCAACAGGTACATTTAGGATGCGACCAAAGGTACGTAACTGTTCATGGGCAGCAATTCGATAAGTATCAGTCGTGATAAGCACAACACCATCAGGCCCATGTTTCAATACATGTTGTGCTGCAATTTTACCTATAGAAGTAGTTTTACCTACTCCTGTCGGCCCCATAAAAGCAATGCAGCCACGTAATTCAGTCGTACCGGAGCGTACCGGTATATAATCTGCTAGGTGTGCAAGTAAACGATTCCAGTCATCTTCTCGTCCTTTCAAATCGATATCGTCAAGCAATCTAGAAATAACAGAAGTAGACAAACCTAAATGCTTAAGCTTTTCAAGCACCTGCTCTTCAAGCGGATCCGCTTTAGACTTATTAGATGTATTTTGTTGACGCTGTTCTAACATCTCTCGTACGCGATGTAACTCCTGCTCCATATCTCGTAACTGCTTAGCATTATCATTACTACGTACTGACAATGCCTCTTCCAAAATCGGCTCTTTTTGATCTGCGGGCAATGGTGGCATTTGAAACTGTGACGCAGATTGATTTTGAAGAGAAGAATGTTCAGCATTAGGTTGACTAGGCGCTTGTTGCTTGGCTTTTTCTATACGCTCCAAATAATCCGCGCTGGGGGCTATATATTGATCAGGCTTACGAGTATTTTCTTGGACGCTATAGGATGAAGATTGTTTCTTGGGACCGGACATGCTGGAAGGCAGCGAACCATCGTAATCTAAGGCCGCAACTATCTCTATTTCTCCAGTGGAGAGGCGTTGATTTGACAAAATGACCGCATCAGGGCCTACCGCATCGCGAACTTTCCGTATCGCTTGCCGCATGTCAGGTGCTCGAAACCGCCTAATTTGCATGGATAACTTAATCCTTTCTGTTTATTTTGCTTACAAATCCATAGCTTACCCGAAAGATCTTAACAAATATAGAGACTAAATCACCACATTTAACTGCAACTATTGCCCAATAACGCCCACCACAGTAATACGTTTATGGTCAGGCACTTCCTGATAAGAAAGAACAGACATATTCACCATGCCATAACGCATAAAACGCGCCAGCATTGGACGTATTGGAGCGGAGACAATTAAAATAGGTGTATTGCCCATTACCTCCTGCTGCTCTGCTGACTGCCTCAGAGAAACTTGCAACTGCTCCGCCATTTGCGGTTCAAGAATCAACGCCTCCTCATTCTTAATACCCGACTGCTGACTTTGCTGTACCGTTTGCATCAACATCTTCTCTAACTGCGGCTCTAGAGTCAGCACTGGAATCTCTTCCACGCCGTCAGAAAGCGTCTGAATAATCAAACGTGACAAAGCAGTACGAACGGCCGCCGTCAATACCATAGGGTCCTGACTCTTCGGTTGAACCCCCATAATAGCCTCAGCAATAGTACGCATATCTCTAAGAGGAACACCTTCCACAAGCAGGTTTTGCAACACTTTCAAAAGCACGCTAAGTGGCACTGTGTTAGGCACCAACTCCTCTGCCAATTTAGGATTATATTGTTTCAACAAACTCAGCAGCTGCTGAACTTCGTCGTGACCGATCAACTCATAAGCATGCTTATGCATAATCTGATTAATATGAGTCGCGACTACAGTACTAACATCCACCACGGTATAACCATAGGTCTGCGCCTGATCTCTTTTCTTTGGGTCTATCCAAACCGCATCAAGACCAAATGATGGATCTTTACCTGCAATACCATCAATCACGCCAAACACTTGCCCCGGATCAATCGCTAAATCCTTATCTGGATGAACTTCAGCCTCCGCCAAACTCACTCCCATCAAGGTGACTCGATAAGCATTAGGCATCAAATCCAAATTATCTCGAATATGCACACTAGGCACTAAAAAGCCCAAATCTTGAGACAGCTTACGCCGGACCCCTTTAATACGTGCCAACAACTCACCACCTTGAGTTTTGTCCACTAAAGGAATCAAGCGATATCCCACCTCTAAACCAAGCATATCAACCGGTGCGACATCATCCCAGCTAAGATCCTTCACCTCAGCTGGAGTCGTACTCTCCGCAGCACTTTTACTGGAACTTTTCAGCCCTTTCTGAGACTTTTGCTTTTTACGGTATTCAAGGAAATAAGCTAAACCACCAATACAGGCAGCTAAGGAAAGAAAGGAAAAGTGTGGCATCCCTGGCACGATACCCATAATAGTCATCACACCAGCCGCAATATATAAGGCTTTTGGCGAACCAAACATTTGGGTGACTATTTGAGACCCCATATCACCGGACTCATTAACTCGGGTTACCATAATCGCCGCTGCAGTAGACAGCATGAGAGATGGCAATTGAGCCACCAGACCATCACCAATAGTTAATAGGGAATAACGTTCTATTGCCTCATTAAAAGACAAATCATGTTGCGCCATGCCTATCGCAAGACCACCAATTATATTGATACCCAATATCAACAAACCAGCAATCGCGTCCCCTTTTACAAACTTTGAAGCACCATCCATAGAACCATAAAATTCGGCTTCAGAAGCGATTTCTGTACGGCGTAATTTAGCTTGGTCAGCATCAATCATGCCTGCATTTAAATCTGCATCAATCGCCATTTGCTTACCCGGCATAGCATCCAAGGTAAAACGAGCACTAACTTCAGAGATACGGCCCGCACCTTTTGTTACCACTGCGAAGTTAATAATCATCAAGATAGCAAATACGACAAAGCCAACAACGTAGTTACCACCAATCACCACTTCACCGAACGCTTCAATTACCTTACCAGCAGAATCCCCCCCTTCATGACCATGAAGTAACACCACCCGGGTAGAAGCAACATTTAGCGCTAATCTCATCAAGGTTGAAACCAGCAAAACCGTCGGAAAAACAGCAAAGTCTAAAGGCCGCATGGAATAGACTGCAACCAACAAGACCACGATAGCCAATGCAATATTAAAGGTAAAAAGCACATCTAACAGGAACGCAGGGATGGGCAAGATCATCATCGCCAAAAGCGATAACAACAGAATGGGAATACCTAGATTGCCACTAAAAATATTTTGAACCTGTCCAGCAACTCTATTCCGGTCAAAATTCACACAAAAGCCCTATAAGAAATAAAATCGCCTAACAAATAATTAATTGCCATCCCACTGAAACTCATCAGGCACATCCAAATTTGGCATCATCTCAGGTCTAGGAGCACCATTTCTAGCATTACGCAATTGATAAACATAAGCTAAAAGCTGTGCAACCACTTGAAATAAGCCTTGAGGAATCTCTTCACCAATTTCAGCATGGTGGTAAATGGCACGAGCCAACTGAGGAGATTGTATCACAGGGATATCATAGTGATTGCCCACTTCACGTATTTTCAAAGCAATAAAGTCACTACCTTTTGCTAACATAACAGGTGCTGCGCCCGCAGACTGGTCATACTTAAGAGCAACAGAGAAATGTGTTGGGTTAGTGATAATAACATCCGCCTCCGGCACATCAGACATCATCCTATTCATGGCGGCTTGACGTTGAAGTTGACGAATTCTGGACCTTACCTGAGGGTCACCTTCTTGCTGTTTAAATTCATCTTTCACTTCCTGCTTAGTCATCTTTAGCTTCTTTTTATGAGACCAAACTTGAAAAGGCACATCAATTGCCGCAATCAAAACCAACGCAAGAGAAATAAAAATAAAGGCCCAAATTATAATTTCAACGCCATGAGCGAGCGCCAACTGAATGGTTTGAAATGTTAGCCCCAGCGCTTCAGCCAAAAAATAATTCAGCACCAAGGTGGCAACAATAGCCACCAAAGTCACCTTAGCAATGGATTTCAGCAACTCTACTAAAGACTGCACTGAGAACATTCGCTTTAACCCTGCGACTGGGTCCATTTTACTTAATTTGGGCAACAAAGGCTCCCAAGAAAAGTTAAGGCCGCCTAGGGCAATACTACCAACAATACCCGCTGCCGCTAAAACCAACATCAGCAAAATAATAGAATCCAGCATGGCCACAACAGATTCATAAAGATGGAAGATCATACGGCTCAAATCAAATAGATCTGCTCTTTCAATCGTCAGATTGAAATCAAAAATAACAGCCAAATCCCTAGCCAAAAGGGTACCTGTACCATACATAGTCACTGCAGCAACAACCAACAACAAAGCAGAACTTAGATCCTTTGATCGAGCTAAGTTACCTTTATTACGGGCATCCTGAAGTTTTTTACTACTGGCGTCTTCGGTTTTTTCACTACCATCTTCGTTTTCAGCCATTCAAACGAATCCCCCATGTAGTCTGCATCCAGTTTGTTATTTCGCCAAAAAATAATAAATACATATCCAAAAACTGTTCTAACATCACCCAGAAAAAAAACAGTGAAAACAGCATAATAATAGGAAAGCCAAGAGCAAATACGTTTAGCTGTGGAGACGCTTTCGCCACCACCCCAAAAGCTAAGTTCATAATCAATACCGCAATAGCGAGAGGTAACACCACCAACAACGCCTTTTCAAACATCCAGCTGCCCAACAGAACTAACTGCCAATAACGCCGACTATCAAAGCCACCGCCAATGGGCCAATAAGTAAAACTTTCGGCAAGATATTCAATCATCACCAAATGCCCATTGGTACCCAGAAACGCCAACGCGACCATAGACAAATAATACTGCCCCATAGTAGGTACCGAAATACCGTTCGCTGGGTCATTCGACATAGCAAAACCTAACCCAGCCTTCATTGCGGCAAGCTGACCCGCCAAAGCAAACATCTGAAACAGTATAGTCACCACAAAACCCAATACAAAGCCAATCACAAGCTGTTCGGCAATGAGAACAATAAAAGCAGGAGAAATAGGGTCATAACTAGGCACATTGACCAAAGGGGTAATGAGAACAGCAACAGTAAAAGAAAAAACAATGCGCAGCCGGGCGTTAACAAGTCGACTACCAAACAAAGGCAATGTCATAAAGAATGCGCCAATCCGAAAAAAAGGCAAAAGAAAACTGATCACAAGATTCAACAACTGATCAGGATTAAGCTCTAGCATTAGCCTATTATCATTGGAATATTAATAAATAGATTGGTCGTGAAATCCACCAACTTAGTTAGAATCCACGGCCCCAATTGCATAATAACCAGAATAGTGACAATCAATCGAGGAAGAAAAGAAAGTGTTTGCTCATTAATTTGCGTCGCAGCTTGAAAGACGCTCACCATCAACCCCACAAGCAGACTTGGCATCATAACAGTGCCAACGATCAAAACAATCAAATAAAAGCCCTGACCGTATAGTGATAAAACAACCTGAGGATCCATAACTAAACCCCAAAACTCGCGGCTAATGTCCCCATAATCATAGACCAACCATCTACCATAACAAACAGCATGATTTTAAAAGGCAGAGAAATAATTACTGGAGACAGCATCATCATACCCATTGCCATCAGAACACTAGCGACTACCATATCAACAATCAGAAAAGGAATAAAAATCATAAAACCAATCTGAAACGCGGTCTTTAACTCACTCGTTACAAAAGCTGGCATCAAAATCGTAAAAGGCAATGCATCCATTGACTCTATCGTACCTGTTTTCCCTGCTAACTTAACAAAAAGAGCAATATCATCTTCCCGAGTCTGGGCCAACATGAAATTTCGCACCGGAACCGATGCCGCTTCAACCGCCTGAACAGAAGTCATCTCTTCATTCAAATAGGGCTGTAAAGCGACCTCATTCACCTTATCCAAAGTAGGTGTCATGATAAATAAAGTTAAAAACAACGCCATCCCAATCATAATTTGATTAGAAGGCGTCTGCTGCAAACCAATGGCTTGCCGCAAAATAGCCAAAACAACAATAATACGAGTGAAAGAGGTCATCATCATGAGGGCCGCTGGCAACAAGGTCAGCGCAGTCATAATAAAAAGAATTTGCAGCGAAACACTATACTCTTCGCTACCGTCCGCAGTCGTAACCATGGTCACCGCTGGAAGACCAACCTCAGCCCAAGAGGCAACCGGAAGCATTAGCAATAAAAGCAAAATGAAACGAATCACGCTACATCCCCGCCATTATTTGCATCATCACCAACCTCAGTCTCACTCATTATTTTCGCAAAAGATTTTCCGCCGGGTGAAAAGCTCTTAATGTGATTAATAGACTGCCCTGTTACACCAATCAAAACTCGCTCTCCCTCAACCTCAATCAGCATGAGCTTTTCTTTTGCACCTAAGGTCTGAATACTAATCACTTTAATGTCAGATTGGCGGCCTAATTTCATTTGTGCCAGTTGAAACCTCTTCATTAACCAAAGACAAGCAGGTATCAAGGCAATAATAAAAACCAAAGAAGCAACCACCTTCCACACGGAAGAAGCCGGAGAAATATTTTGTATATCAGAAGCGTGTAAAGAAGAAACCGCCATACAGAGCACGGCGGTTAAGATAGGTCTAAAAAGAAAAGGGGAAATCACTCAGGCTACTTCAATCGTCTAATACGCTCACTTGGGCTAACAACATCCGTCAGACGAATACCGTACCTATCATTAACTACAACCACTTCACCATGAGCAATTAAGGTGCCATTAACCAGCACATCCAAAGGCTCACCAGCATAGCGATCAAGCTCAACAACAGAGCCTTGAGTAAGCTGCATCAAATTACGTATTGCAATCTCGGTACTTCCCAATTCCATCGATAAGAAAACAGGAATATCCATAATGAGATCAAGATCAGAACCAACACCGCCACTTGGTAGAGCAGGATTAGTAAGCTCTTCTAACTTAGCAGGTTCAACCTCCTGCTCGGACATAGCAGACGCCCACTCATCCTCCAAACCATCACCATCGCCCTCACCTTCGCCGGCTTCAGTCATGGCCGCAGCCCATTCATCCGCTAGACCTTCGTCCATTCCTTCTTGATCAGGAGATTCTTCTGCCATGTTACTTAGCTACCTTAGGTTTAAAACTTTCATACATTTGCACCGAATAATTATCGTTGCTCCTACCTAATTTGCCTTTAAACGTCGGCACATTGTTAGCACGAACAGTAACAAATTCAGGCATTTCTATTGGGATAATATCACCTTCTTTGAACTTTAATACCTCGCCCAAAGAAATTTTTCGATTCGCCACATTGACCGAAAGCATCACATTGATATCTTGCATATCTTGCTCAAGGGATTTCCCCCAGCGGTCATCCTTTTCATCCACATCACTCTGTACACCCGCATCAAGCAATTCACGCACTGGCTCAATCATAGAATAAGGCAAAGTAATATGTAATTCGCCACCACCGCCATCCAACTCAATATGAAAGGTTGAGACCACTACGACTTCGCTAGGGCTAACAATGTTTGCCATAGAAGGGTTAACTTCTGAACTGATGTATTCTAACTCAAGCTTTAGAACGGGCGCCCAAGCCTCTGTTAAATCCACAAACACCTGCTCAAGCATCAGCTGAACAATGCGAATTTCGGTAGGCGTAAATTCCCGCCCTTCAATTTTAGCATGCCGACCATCACCACCAAAAAAATTATCCACTAGCTTAAAAACCAATTTGGCATCAAGTATAAAAAGTGCAGTACTTCGGAGTGGTCGAAACTTAACCAAGTT
Organism: Marinomonas transparens; assembly: GCF_016463975.1. Taxonomy (GTDB): domain Bacteria; phylum Pseudomonadota; class Gammaproteobacteria; order Pseudomonadales; family Marinomonadaceae; genus Marinomonas; species Marinomonas transparens. The sequence continues at coordinate 285,816 of NZ_JAEMNX010000002.1, forward strand.
CAAACTGGTGGGAACATAAAGAGTATGAACGTATTCACCAAACTTCATAATTTGCAATCCACCAGAGGAAACATCAGCGGTACGGCGAAGCAAATTAAAAAGACTAATACGTGTATAACGAGCAAAACGCTCATTAATCATTTCCAAGGTGGGCATACGCCCACGAACTATCCGCTCTTGGCTGGTAATATCGTAAGATGCTACACCATTAGCATCTCGATTATCTTCCTCTTCAGGTTTCTCATCTGCGCCATGTAAGAGCGCATCAATTTCATCCTGAGATAACAGATCTTGAGCTGACATAATATAGCTACTGCATCACGAAGTTAGTAAACAACACGCCATCAATGCCCCCTTGACCAGTTTCCTGCTCAAGAATGCCATTGATAGAAGCTAAAGAGGCTGTTTTAAGAGCCACTTTACCTTCTTGAGTTTGAAGTTCATCAAATGATTGACTAGAAAAAAGCAATACTAAGCTATTACGAATCAAAGGCATATGAAGTTTCATGGCATCAATCTGACCAGCATCTTTTGATTTCACCGATACTTTAAGCTGCAAGTAGCGCTGCTTCCCCCCCACCATAAAATCAACCACAAATGGAGAATCTAAGCCCAAATAAATGGATGGGCCAGAAGTGGATAAAGTACTTTCAGCGCCCGCGGCATCGCCTTCTGCGGGAGGAGCATCGGAGCCACTAAAAAGAAAGAAGTACGCAGCGCCACCACCACCTAACAAAACCAAAAGAAGCACAATTATGATAATTAGCTTTTTCTTGCCGCCACCTTTCCCTTCATCTACCCCTACATCCAATCCGTCTTCTTCAGCCATTTTATAAATCCTTGGTATACTACATTCTTTAATAAAGTATAGAGCAAACTCATTGTGCTCTCATAACCCTCTATTCTACAAAGAATAAAATATAGCACCATCAATTTTTGTAACTTTAAGCATAGTAGTCAATACCCGCCGCAGAAGTGTATGAAACATTGCTAAGAGGCAGATCATCTTCCCCCTCTTCTTGCGCTAGCATTTTCATTCTTGCCCCAGCATTATCTTCTGCTGATTCACGATATTGGGTTCCCGAGGCGTCTTGTTGCGAAACATCCACATCTACATGGCTCAAATCCATACCCTGCTGAGCCAACATATCACGTAATCGACTCATTTGACCTTCTAATAAATCTCTCGCTTGAGGTGTCGCAGCAACAAAACTCACCTGGGTATTGGCATCATGATCTACTGAGACCTTAACAGTAAGACTACCCAACTCTGGTGGGTCAAGCCTTATGTGTGCAGTATGGCCACCATCACGAGCCACCCAAGCTACCTTTTGAGTCATTTCACTAGCCCAACCTGGATGATTTGGCGGCAAATTCATCGTTAAATTAGTTTGAGCATTAGGCGTCTGCAAGTTAACAGCCCCAGCGCCAAGAGTAAGGCGGTTAGCATTATTACTGTTAAATGAACTGTTCATCCCCCCTGTATCCAAATCGCCTTTCACGACTGTACCATCAGATTGAGCCGTCATTCGCCCGATCATGGCATCCTGCTCTTTTTTCCGTAATTCAACAGGCTCACTCAATAGGACACCATCATCTCCCATCATATCGGTAAATTTTGATTCATTATCAGAACCGGAAGATTGCAGATTACCTTCATTCAAAAACATAGGAGGCATTTGCCCCACATTTAAGCCTTTTGATGACTCAGGTAAACCCACGGCAGTCGTTTGATTTACTTGCTGACGCTTATCATTTCCAACCATAGGAGCAGCAACGGCTGCAGCCGTCACCGCAGCACCAGCAACATTTAGGGGGTCGACACTATCCACAGAGGGAGGCATCTGGGACAGCACCCAAGACAACTCACCATCTTCGGCGACACCAACATCCTCATCTAAAGCAGAATCTTCTAACTGTCCCTTGGACTTCTCGCCCAAAATTGCTGCATTTGTCTTTTTATCAGTAAATTCACCAAGAGAACCTAGAGCTGCCAATCCTAATGCCCCAGCAGACATAATTCCAGAATCAGATACTGTCGCAGCATCAACGCCTTCTTCTGCAATTACCGATGACAAACCTCCTACTGGCCTCACAACAGACTCATCAGTAGAAGCGTCAATTAACTCTTTAGATGCAATACTTTGCTGAGGAGCAACACCAGCCTCTGGCAAAGATTCATTTAGCGACAAAGCTGCTGCCTGTTCAGGCGTCAAAGCCGTACCATCTGAAGCTAATTCAGTTTGTGATAAAGCAAGTCCAGCAACCCCTCCCGAAACAAGCAACCCAGCAGAACTAGCTTCATCATCAAGCATTGAAGCCTGCTCAAACTCAGAAGAGGTTAATAAACGTGATGATAATGGCATTGACTGAGCAGAAGATGCTGATAACTGAGCCTCCTTAATACCTTTTGCCACTTCAGTTTGCAGAGGCAAAGCAGAGGCAACTTCATTACCTGCAACACCAGTAACTAAAGTTTCTTTTGCCGTTCCCACAGCCAATGGCAAAGCACTGGTCTCCACCTGACCAGCCACTCCATTATTTCTAGGCACAATTGATTCAACGTCGACCGCCTGCTGAACAGCACCAGCAGCAATAGCGGAATCAGCACCAAGGCTATTGTTTGAAAGTGTCGTTGTTGTGGAAAGTATCGGCTCAGGCTGTTGTGCAGAACGACCAGTATGACTTTGCTTAGCCTCTTCATCCGCCAAGGTCGGTACCGACGCCGTCATCAAAGAGGCAGATTGAACATTGGCAGGAAGCGGTTCCACTTCACCTTTTAACGTATGTTGCGTTATCGCTGCTTCACTGTCCGAAGCGAATACCTTATCCGATTGTAGTTTTCCTTTAGATGCTGACATCGCACCAGCCAAAGCCTGATTATCGGTAGACAATAAATCATCCCCAGACAACAAGGTTGCAGAAGTGGGAGTTACTTTATCCGCAACCAGCTCGGCAACTGGCGATTCAGCGCCAGCTAACTGCAATTTTTTGCCACCTTCCGCCACCAACGCAGCTTGAGCCTTATCAGCAACAGCATCAGAATGATGTTCGAGGGAGTTTACGTTTGCACTTGAAGAATTAGCATCCAATGCCTTTTGCCCAGACGCAACCGCACTTCCCGTATGCTCAGCAGAATTGGTTGTTTTTAGCGTAGAAGCTTGTTCGGAGGATGAAGCCTGTCGAGTAGCAACTGCACGCTCCGCATGCTTAGCGGAGTCAGTCACAGGTGAAGCAGTAGATTGCTCGGAGGACGATGTTTGCTTAGGCGCAAGCACCGCCTTTGCCTTGCTCAAATCATCTGCAAAAACCCGCCCCTCACCTTTAGAAGGCGTAGGCATTTTTGCATTTTTTGATTGTGTCTCAGGCAACACTGACAATATTGAATTTGAAGCTGTTCGCATAATATCCTCCAACGATAAAAAGGACTATGCAATAGAAGGGCCAATCTGGTTTTTAGTCTATATGCCACTGATAATAAGCGGTTACCGCACTCCCTCCACGGGAAAATTCAACCTTCTGGCAAAGTTGATTAAGTAATGCTAACCCTCGGTTATATAAAAGTTCTGTATTAGAAATATCATAACTAATACTGTCCACTTTAAAGCCAGGACCACTATCTTCAACGTACAATACCAACATACGCTTATTATGGTCTGAGGCAACTTTCACACAAATTTTGACATAACCTTCTTTTAGATTCGCAAGAGCTTGCTCTCGCTCTTCATAATAGTTAGAAAAGCCATCTAACGAGCTTTTTTTATCCGATTTTAATTGCAATACACCATGCTCAAGAGCATTAGAATACAACTCAGACAATATCATGAAAACCTGACTAGAAAAGCCACTTAGCCCCGGCACAGTGGTAATAATTTGCAGAATATAAGGTAAAGGATCCGTATTACGCAGCGAATCAGCATTAAGCGCGTATTCAAAAGAAAAGTCTGCTGGTGCTTGATCAACACTCTTGGTGATCTCACCCTCAGGCGAGCCAATTCCGATGCTTGTATCTAAACAAACATTCAAACAAGAAATATCATCATGGGGATTATCAAGAACCCCCTCTTGTCCAAGCAAATCAACCAACCAGTCTAAAGCTTGCGTAGACTCTACCTGACCATCATACAAAGGCTTAAGTGCAGAGTTACAAAACATATCACCAGATAAATCCAGCGCCTCATAAACCCCATCAGAGAATGCCATCAAAATATCCCCTGGCAAAAAAGAAACAGGGTCTACAAAACATTCAAAAGCGTCAGGGGAAAGAACCCCTAAAGGTAAATTCTTAGAATTAAAACGTTTTGGTTGGTCGCCGTTTTTCGAAAAAAACAATAGATCTGGCAAGCCACCATTCCAAATTTCAATAGTCTTATCATTAACTTTAATATCAATAAAAGCAGCACTACAAAACATATTCGTCGGTAAAATACTTTTTAGCCTAGCATTGATCTCAGGGATAATTTGACGCATCAAAAAACCCTTCTTAGTCCAATCAAAGAAAATATCAGCAAGAGGTAATGCACCAATCGCGGCTGACAAGCCATGACCAGTAAAGTCCCCTAGCAGGAGATGCATACCGCCATTGGGCTTGTAGGCAGCCAAAATGACATCACCATTAAAAGTGTGACTACCATGGTGAAATGTAGATAGCGAAGGATCATTTAAACAATTAGAATGGGTAATATTTTCATAAACAACTTTGGCGACCTCTTGCTCATGAAGCAATTGTTCATTGTATAAGGTCATAGCATCACGCTGCTCTTCTAGTGTTTTTTGCATCACTAAAAGTCGAGCAATTGCATTTAATTTCGCGGTAATAAGCTCCGGACTATAGGGCTTAGAAATAAAGTCCGTACCACCAACACGTAAGCAATTTGATAGGGCAACAGGATCCGCCACCCCAGAAAGAAAAATAATAGGAACAAAAACCCCTTCGGCAATTCGTTGAATTTCTAATGCTGCTTCCCAACCATCCTTATAGGGCATTTTTACATCAAGACAAACCAAATGGATCGTTTGAGGATCAAACTTATCAACAGCCTCCTGACCATCATTCGCAGTAATCACCTTATGACCAAACTGGGTCAAAATGGCTTTTAGCAAAGTACGGTCAGATGGATTATCATCAGCCACTAATATGGTTAAAACTTGTTCCATTAAGTTATCCAGTTATATCAAAAAGCCGATGAAAATTAGCAATTTTAAGTATATCTATTACAGCATCATTCGCCTTAGTCAAACTTATAGTAGCCTTTTCGCCACCAACATGGTCTCTAAGCAATAACAACATACCAAGGGCAGAGCTATCTAAATAAGTGACTTCCGCTAAATCCACTTCATATGATTTTGCCATTTCTAACGTTGTAAAAGCATCCTTAAACGACTTATGACAACTATAGTCGAAACGCCCTCTAATCTTTATCGTCAAACATTCTGTTTGTTTATCAAAACGGCTTTCAACCACTGCATACTCCTCAAGTCATAGTGAGAAGCCTTAAAATTCATCCCACTCATCACTAGATTGCTGTAAAGACTCTATCTCAGCTCCCTCCCCATCACTATCCAAAATATTGGATGTTTTCTCCATTAGTTCACTTATGCGCTCAATCATCTCATCTACAGACTCTCTAGCCCTATCTAAGCGAGCAACACCAACACTTCTATCTGACTCAAGCAAAGACAAGGTTGAAGATGCCGCTTTTTTCATACTTTCTATCTGACTTTGGACACTATCAATATCATGGTTCAAGTCAATTGAAAAACGACGGCGAACATTTTCACTCTCACCTTCGGTTGCTGCCAAACTTGATAAAGCACCAGCTCTAACTTCGTTTAAACAACGGTCCACATCATCTAGCAAAAAGACATCTGAAGACAAATCCTTTTCTACCAAGGCTAACCTTTGCAATACAGATTCATAACCGACAATTAACGAATCTCTTACTGTCTGAGACAAAATGGCAACTTCATTTAACTCCGATTGAACATCATTTGGCAAAACATCCAAAACAGGAACAACTTCATTTACCACCTGATTATTGTCGTTTATTTCCTCGTCAATAATGGATGCTATTTGTTGTAATTTAGTAATCTTTTCAGAGGAATTTGTTTGCCCTTTCACATCATTGAGAGCGTCAAAAAGTGCTACAACCTTGCCTCGCAAAGCCTCTAACGTCATCGCAAAACTAATATATGGGGAATCTTCTCGTAACACTCGAATAGGAATATTCCACACATCCTGCTCCATTAACGCCAAACTTTTTCGCAATACTTCCAGCTCGGCCGCTTCAGACTTCAAGTTAATCGCTATTAAGCATTGCAAATTATTTTGGTCCGAACTTTGACCGCCATCAAAGCCACGAATTCCCATCGAGTAAAACCCGTCAACCAAGCCTAAAGTCAATAACTCATCGGATTGCAATACAGCATCAGCGACACGCTCTCCCATAGGAGAATCTAATCCAGCATCAATACCAAATATAGATTCAAACACTGAGGCATTCTCATTCCACAAATGTTCAAAGCCTGCACTAAACCAAATAATATCGCCTTCATTATTTACCACTAAAAGAGGTTGATCCACTTTGGACAAGGCTTTTTCAATTAGACTAATTCTGATGTTTCTATGCTCAATATCATAGCCACGAGAAGATAGTTCGTTATCAACCAAATGGCCTATATCGGTAAATTCATCAACCACTTTTCGTTGTGGTTCAATAGATGAGTGGCCGTGCTTATGGTGATCAAGAATATGGTGCAAATGAGAAAAGCCAGTTCGCAGTCTTCGAGTAAAAAGCATAGACAAGATAACAGCTACAAGAACGATAATAACTAAGGCCGCAATAGGCGCCCATATTAAACGCTCGAGAAACAACTTACGTTCATAATCTAATCTAACACCAACCTCTAAAAGCTTGGTATCCAGAATCTCTAACTGGTCAAAAGACCGATAAATAATATCTTGATCCTGAGCAGAAAAAGGGCCTATCTTAACTTCTTTTTTCAGCAGACCTAACGCATCGGAAACATCAATAGAACTGACTTCCTTAAAATCAACCAAATGAAAATCAATTAACTCATACTCACTTAGCAACATTTGCCGAAAATGGTCTGAGTCAGATAAGGTCTGATTATTACTAAAGCTTGTACCACCCTCACTCCCACCATCATTTACTAGCATCCACTCCAACCAATGTTCTTCTGCATTCTGAACCAGATACAAAAGCTCTGAAAGCTTATCTTGTTGCTTACTTTGATGTTCTAAATTTAAGTCCATTAACTTGTACATACCAAAAACAAGCACCAGAACAAGCATAATAAAAAGCACTAGGCTTTTTTGGATACTACTGACGAGCTCTTTTCTTGGAGCACTAAAAGAAGAATGCGGTGTATTCATAGTCAATCATCACTTTCAAGCTAATGACGCAGGCGGCCAGATGGCTCGCACAAACGACAAGTAATTTTCATTATTTAGAAGAACACTTTTACCTCGCCAAGAAGTGAAATAACCCATCCCACCTTCATGCGACGCTATCTCTTTGGCTACATCAAATTCTTTAAGGCATTCAGCCTGAGGTAAAGAATCGCTCCAATCACAAGAAGTCAAATGCAATATGACAGACTCCCCCATCCATTCAAGCACAGCAGAAAACTTACTTTTCTCTACCGTCTTATAATTCTGGCTACCGTTGCCATCAGAAGCCAAAGGCAATATTTGAAAAAAACTCTGCCCTTCATAAGTTATAAACTGGTGATAATGGATGCCACCCCTCCCCGTATAGAGGTAATGACAAGAACATTGATAAGGCAATAATTCAGCGATTAAACTTGCTTCAATCACAAAACTAACACCATCGACCTCTGCAAGATAATAACCATTCTTTGAAAAAGTTGTGCTTTTATTTTTTACAGGGGACACAAAATACTGAGCCGATGGTAAACAAAATTCTAACCAAGGCTCTAAAATAGAGCCATTAGACAAGCTCAACCAAGTATTTTTCACCCCTTCATTCTTAGTTCTAGCAAGAGAACAAAAAGCTTCTACCTCAGTCAGAGCAAGATAGGGCAGTGCAAAGTATTTCCCACCTTGCTGAACAACAAGCACATCCTTCACACCCTCTAACAAAGGAACAATAGGAATCAAGCCATTATTCAAAGAAGACAAAGGCAACTCCAACATTAGTTTAGCGCTAATATCTGGCTCAGGAGAAAAAAACCACTCTTGCTCTAAAGGTTGAAAGTCATCCGCTGATACAGAATAGCTCCCAAAGCACTCTGCTTGGTCGAAAGCAAAGGGGCCAAAATCAGTCTGAATAACATAAAGAAAACAAGGGAGAATATCTCGCCCTAGACATGTCAAATAATCAAACCCTGCAAGCGTTTTTTGCTTCCGATCCTGTAATGCAACATAAAAACGCCCTCCATCTCGTATAGGAAAGGCGGTTAAAGATCGCTCAAAAGCAGGAAGCAATGAATCAGGTAAAAAGGGCACAAGACGCTTATGATCAGCAATTTCATCACTAGAATCAGCAGGGAGCAAGGCAACAAACGCCCGATAAAATAAACTTTTGACTTGATGTTCCATAGAATCAAGCAATCGATGCCTAGACGGCTTGCCCATCTCATTAGACTGAAAAAACAACAAATAGATTAATTCAAACAGTTCCCGTAATGACTCGTCATTCGTATCGGCAACAAGTTCCCAACGAAACATAGGAAAGCGTCGTCGTAACCAAGCTAAAGACTGAGCACTCGTCAATGAAAAGCGACCTGCCAACTTTGACATCTGAATAGAATCTAGGTGGAAAGCAACATCCCCTAGGACAGAGAGTTGCTTTAAATAAAATTCGACCCCTTCATGATAAGAGCCCCCCCCTACCCATGAACCTTCATAAGTAAGATAGTTGGGAGTAGAGAGGTTTTGCGTAATGCTATTTAATGCCCGCCAACAGGAACGGTCCATAGATAACAAAGCGACCAGCTGAGAAGCTCGTTCCTCATCGAATTGAAAACCAATGGCAAATTGCAATAAAGCATCTGTTACTTCCAATAAAATCAACTGATGCTCTTTAGAATAAATTGCGCCGGATACCAATAAAGCATCGACTGCATTGAGACAAACAGTAAGCTGTTCATGGAAAACACTATGATTAATGACAGATTGAGTAATAGTCTGAAAAGCGGCCAAAGAAACCTGTAAATGACTTAAGCCTTCACGAGGAGAAAGTGCGTATTCATGCAACGCCACTTCTAATGCAGAAACATGCCGAGATAAAGTAGTAGATTCGTTATCTATCTGCGCCATGCCCTATCCTGATATGAGCCAAATTATATAAAGAATAAGCTGAGATTAAATGCTAACGCATGTTGTCGAAAAAACGACGCATTGCGAACTCATCATTTTGACGTTGCTCTTGCTTAGCCTCAATAACTAACTCTGCTTTAATATTCTTTTCCTTTAAAAAATCCATACTTTTAGTCTTGCCCCGAGCTTGCAACCAACGCCTCATGGTCATATCAGACTGCTGTTCAGCCCGACCAACCGCCGCTTCTTGCTGCAGAATCGCTTGCTGCACTCGATCAACAAAGTGCTGATAATTAGTCGTTAAATAAGCACTCAAGCCTAAAAGGTTCCGCTCAGATTCATATTGACCAGCGTACTCTTTTAGTTCGCTCAGCTTCTGCTTATCTTGCTCAACCTTCGCCTTATCAAGAGCTAACTGCTTTGCAACCACATCCTCTTTGCGCTTAGCAAGGTCAACCAATATTTGCATTCGTTTTGATTTCTTCATAACAAATCCGCTAAAAGGCTTTGTAAATATTAGACTTTTTAACCCACTTACGTCTACTGGCCTTTCGTCATGGCAGCAACTAAGGCCTCTAAGCTTTGATCAATAGTATAGCTTTCTGTCAGTGACTGCTGTAAAAAATCACGAATTTCCGGCATTTGGGTAATCGCTTGATCTAAATCAGCATCCGCCCCTCGCACATAAGCACCAACGGAAATAAGATCTTGGTTTTGCTGAAATTTAGAATACAACTGCTTAACTCGCATCGCCCCTTGTAAATGTGCCTCAGTGACAATATTCGGCATAGCGCGAGATACAGAAGCTTCCACATCGATAGCAGGGTAATGCCCTTCTTCAGCTAAACGTCGAGACAAGACAATATGTCCGTCTAAAATAGCACGTGACGCATCGGCAATCGGGTCTTGCTGATCATCACCTTCTGTTAAAACTGTATAAAAGGCGGTAATTGATCCGCTGCCATCACGACCATTACCAGCGCGCTCAACCAACTGAGGCAGCTTTGAGAATACAGAAGGGGGATAACCCTTAGTTGCCGGAGGCTCACCAACCGACAAAGCAATTTCCCGCTGCGCTTGAGCGTAACGAGTTAGCGAATCCATTAATAATAAAACGCTTTTGCCTTGATCACGGTAATACTCAGCAATACGAGTCGTTAACATAGCCGCACGCAAGCGCATCAGAGCGGAATCATCTGCCGGAGAAGCCACAACAACAGAGCGAGCCAAACCTTCTTCGCCAAGAATTTGCTCAATAAATTCTTTCACTTCTCGGCCACGCTCCCCAATCAATCCAACTATGGTGATATCGGCCTCCGTAAAACGAGTCATCATGCCAAGCAAAATACTTTTGCCCACACCACTACCTGCAAAAAGCCCTAAACGCTGCCCCTTACCTACGGTTAGTAAACAGTTAATTGCTTTAATTCCTACATCGAGTGGCTCACTAATAGGCTTACGCTGCAAAGGATTTATAACATCCCCATGCAAGCCCACTGAGTCTTTCGCTTTTATAGGCCCTTTGCCGTCTAGTGGCTTACCTAATCCATTCACAACACGGCCAAGCAGTTCATCTCCTATTGGCATCATGCTTTCTTCAAGCAACGGACGAACACGGGCTCCAGGAGAAATACCTTCAATCGCTTCCGTTGGCATGAGGTAAGTCAAATCACCAGTAAAACCGACTACCTCAGATTCTACCCAACGGTTTTTTCGCACCTGTACTAGGCAGCGATCCCCCAACGCAACCACACAGCCAACGGCCTCCATGGTAAGACCCACCATACGAGTTACCTTACCTTCCAACTGAGGAGGCAAAGGGGTAGACGAAACCGTAGTAAGTTTTTTAAAGCGCTCTTCAAGGCTAGACATTGCCATTAGCCTTGCTTAGGTAGAGATAGGTGACGCAGCTCGTTGCAAACAGCATCAAGACGCTGCTCAACACGGCCATCAACATGAAAAGATTTTGAATCAATGACGAAGCCACCCTCTATTAGACTGTCATCCTCATCAATTAACAGCGTTAAACGATCGCGAACCGCAAGAGTCTCTAAAGCAATAACATCATTAGGATGAAGCCTCAAGCGCACCCGCCCTTCGTATTCACCTATTTCACTGAATACCCGATCCAGCTGCTGCTTTAGAACTTCATGACCCTCTTCTTTCATTTGTGAAAGACAGACGTTTTCAATGATTCTTGCCATAGTTTGATAAAGAATAGCTTCCGTGGCCGAACGACTCTCTTCCAAAGGCTGAGCAATTTCTTTCACCACATTAGCCAATAAGGCTTCGATGTTGTCTAACTGGACTTGAGCTTGCTCTTTCGCTGCCTCTCTGCCCTCCTCAAGACCAATTTGATGACCCTCTTCATTGCCCTTTTCAAAGCCATCGACTTCTCCCTTAGCAAAACCATCGGCATGACCTTTGTTATAACCTTCCTCTTCGCCTTGTATAAAACCCTCATCATAGGCAGCTGAACGAATCTCTTCCAATTGAGAAGCCGTCAAAGGTTCATAAACAAGAGAATCTTGATCCACTTCTTCTGTGGTAACAACGGCATCTTTTTGGATCAGTATGGCAGGACCTGAATCCGAAACATCAGGTTGATTACTTTCTAAGTGAGGTAGCTCCCAACGCTCGTAAGCAGTCATCTTACGGTCGGGTATATCCTTGTCTTGGTCTGACATATGTTAACTAAACCATCTGCTCACCGCCGCCACCAAGAACGATTTCACCGTTATCAGCAAGACGTCTGGCCACTGCCAGTATTTCTTTTTGGGCGACTTCTACTTCACTAACACGCACCGGGCCTTTCGCTTCCAAATCATCTTTCAACATATCCGCCGCACGGGAAGACATATTTTTAAAGACTTTTTCTTGCATATCTGGATCAGCCCCTTTCAAAGCAAGAATCAAGGTTTCAGATTCCACTTCACGTAAAATAACCTGAATACCACGGTCATCCACATCCAACAAATTGTCGAAGACAAACATCAAATCTTGAATTGTATTAGCAAGATCTTCATCAACATCACGAATAGACTCCATCAACTCAGTCTCTACCGAGCTATCAATAAAGTTCATGATATTGGCCGCAGTACGAATACCACCAATGGTCGTAGATTGTGTTGATTGATTGCCTGAGAACTGACGCTCTAGAATATTATTCAACTCTAGCAGCGCAGCTGGCTGCACTGTTTCCAAGGCAGAAACACGTAACACAATGTCTAGGCGAACCCGTTCATCAAAGTTCGCTAAAATATCAGCCGCTTGGTCTGGATCAAGATAAGAAATAACAATGGCCTGAATCTGGGGGTGTTCATAACGAATAACATCCGCAACGGCACGAGACTCCATCCACTTTAAGGTATCTAACCCTGTGGTATTGCCCCCCAATAAAATTCGATCAATCAAACTGCCCGCTTTCTCTTCCCCAAGGGCCTCTTTCAACATATTACGAATATAACCGTCAGCACCTAAGCCTAAGCCCGTTTGATCTCCAACCAGTACCAAGAAGTCATCTAACACTTTTTCGACCTGATGACGCTGCACATTCGCCAACTGAGCCATACACTGACCAATGCGCTGAACCTCTTTCGGGCCCATATGCTTGAGAATTTGTGCCGCATCGGATTCACCAAGCGACATCAGAAGAACTGCCGCCTTCTGAACCGAACTTAACTCTGCACCTGAATCAGCTTCACTCATTTACTTTCCATTACCCATTGTTTTACAACCTGAGCAACACGCTCTGGTTCTTCCGCAATCAAACCGCGAATCGCATTTAACTGACGATCAATTTTCTCAGGAGAACCAGGCACCAATATATCTTCAGCACTCACCAGCGACACTTGATCGTCTGAAATATCATCCGTCTCATCAGAAAAAATTGCCGCTTCTGTATCTTCTGCCACAGCAATCTTATTCTGTTCGCTAAGCGTTTTCAAAATTGGACGAACCACAACCAACAATAATAGAAGGACAAACACCCCGACTAGCACTGGCTGCAATAAATTCATAAACCAAGTCTGCTGATAGAAAGGCAGCTCAGCTTCTGGCTCTACAGGTTCTGGCACAGCAAAGGGTGAATTAATAACACTGACACTATCACCTCGAGCCGGATCATAACCCACTGTGTCCCGAACCAATAAAGTTAAACGCCCCAGTTCATCATCATTCCAAGGCGTTCGCACAAGCTCAGCGGTCTCTGCATTCAAGCTTGCTAAATCATCCACCACAACAGCAACGGATAAACGCCTTATGGTGCCTTGCTGGCGCTTGGTATAACTAATACTTCGATCCAATTCAAAATTTCGTGTGGTTTCTTCTCGGGACTGACCATTCTGAGCTGGCGCATTACCACCAATAGGAGCGCCATTCTCATCCACCGCCTCTGGAGCAGACACAGCACCAGGAGGCTGATTACTTAAAGCGCCTGGAATTCCTCCTGAAGTCTCTCCCGCACCCCGATTTTCCTTAAGCGTCTGTTCACTACGTAACGCCAACAAATCTGGATTATATTGCTCATTGGTTTTTTCGATAGCGGTAAAATCAATATCTGCCGACACTTCTGCCTTAAAACGCCCTTCACCAACGACTGGCCCCAGAATACTATTCACCCGGCGTAATAATACTTCTTCCACCTTACGGGCATAGTCAAATTGTTTACCAGCAACCGATAATTCTGAGTCTATATCTTTTTCTGTCAATAAGGTTCCACGTTGATCAACCACAGTGACATCTTTATCGCTTAACTGAGAAATACTAGAGGCAACTAAATTAACAATGGCCTCGACCTGACTACGATCTAAACGTCGCCCTGGATACAACTCCAAAAAAACAGAGGCTGAAGGTTTACGAGTATCACGGACAAAAACCGACTCTTTAGGAATAGCCAGATGCACTCTTGCACTTTTAATGCTTTGTAAACTGGTAATAGTGCGACTTAATTCGCCTTCTAAGCCTCTTCGATAACGCGTTGACTCAACGAACTGCGATGTTCCCAAGCTCTGCTCTTGGTCCATGATTTCCATACCAACAATGTTGTCGGAAACAATGCCTGACCCAGCAAGCTTAAGACGTGCTTGGTGATAAAAATCAGACTCGACTAATAGAGCCCCAGTATTTTCATCTAACTTAAAAGGGATGTTATTCGTACTAAGAATTTCAACAATCTGATCCGCATTATAATCTGTGATACTACTTAACACGGGTTTATAACTTGTGCCACTGGTCCATAACACAGCAGACAAAGCTATGGCGATAGACGCGGCAAGACCGACCATTAATGCTAGCTGACGAATAACTGTCAGTTTATTAAAGCCAGTGACCAGCTCTAAATAGAGCTTTTGTTCCGATTGTTCTGCAGGGACATTATCCATTCAAAAGCGCCAAGCGATTTATCATGCCTAAATGGGCATATTCATGATTTTTTCATACGCGTCTACAAGTTTATTACGCACTTGAGTCATAGCTTCAAATGATACACTGGATTTTTGCAGACCAATCATGACTTGAGGTAAATCAACCCCATCGTCACCGCGTTCATAGGATTGTGCTAATTGAGTCGCTTCTTTCTGCAAGGAGTGAACATTATCGACCGCATTCTTTAGCATTTCTGCAAAATCTGCACGTCCAATAGCCTGGCCATCATCAGCACCGGCAATTTTTTGGATACCAGGTTCAGAAGCCCCTGGTGCTTGCACTTGGGACTGCATATTCCGCATTTGGGATAACACTTGATTAATGTCTGGTCGATCAGAGACCATTATACTCACCTAAAAAAAGCAATACTTACACAGCTTAGCATAAAGCCAATTAAAACAAGATACAAAAATCAATCTACATCGATTCCGCACTCACGCATTTTAGCGATTTTATAGCGTAACGTTCTAGGGCTAATGCCTAATGTCTCCGCAACCACCTTACGCTTACCATTTGCATCGATCAATGCTTGAGCAATAATCCGAAATTCATGCTGCTGAACACCTTTACCTAAAATAGAAGCCGCACTATCATCCTCCTCTTCCGGCTCCGCGACCGTCGCAGGAACACTCATCATATCAAACGCAATATGCTCCTCACCAATCTGTGCGTTCGAACTCAGGATCAGAGCTCGTTGAATCACGTTATCAAGCTCTCGAACATTGCCGGGCCAAGGGTGAGCTTCTAATTTACTTTGCGCTGACGGCTTTAACAAAGCCCCTGAAATTCGCATTTTGGCAGCATTTTTTAGCAGAGAGTGCTGCGCAAGCGGTAAAATATCCCCCTTACGTTCACGAATCGGCAACCAGCGTAAAGGAAATACATTTAACCGATAATACAAATCTTCCCTAAAACCACCTTCTCTGACGTAATCAGCTAGGTCTCGGTTAGTTGTCGCAATAATGCGCACATCTAAAGGAATGGCTTTCTTGCCACCAAGGCGCTCTACTTCTTGCTCTTGCAGAACCCGTAACAACTTAGCTTGTAAGCCAATATCCATTTCGGTAATTTCATCAAGCAATAAAGTACCACCATTAGCTTGCTCAAATTTACCCGCCTGGGAAGACACAGCCCCCGTATAAGCGCCTTTTTCATAACCGAATAAAATGGCTTCCAACATATTCTCTGGAATAGCCGCACAGTTAATAGCAACAAAAGGCGCCTTACGACGATTCGATTCTTGATGTATGAAATTAGCCAGCACCTCTTTACCCGTACCACTTTCCCCGCAAATCAAAACAGTAGAGTCCGTAACAGCCACTCGTTTTGCTAGCTCTAATAAAGCAACACTAGAAGGGTCTTCTGCAATAGGCCGACTGTTAGACTGAGGGGCCGACTTAACGGTATATTTGCCAATGGCGTTTAGTAGCTCCTCCTCTTGGAAAGGCTTTAGTAAATAATCCACCGCACCATCACGCATCGCTTCCACTGCATGGGCTATATCTCCATAAGCTGTCATCAGCATAATGGGAAGCTCTGGATAGCTATCAACCACATGATGCAACAGGTCATAACCATCCATACCAGGCAGGTTAACATCAGACACCACCATATCGAATTGGCTATGTTTCAAAGCAACTATGGCATCTTCTGCGCTATACACCATTTTGCACTGGTAGCTTGCTAGCATTAGCGTATCTTCTAATGCTTCAGCCAACCCCTTATCATCTTCTACAACTAATAACTTAACATCAGACATCTCACATCCTTACAAGAGGGATAGTTAAACTGGCTGTCGTGCCAGCCCCCTCTATACTGTCTATTTCAAACTGTCCATGATGAGCTCTGGCAATCGCCTTAACAACCATTAAGCCCAAACCGGTACCGTGTTGTTTTGTGGTCACAAAACCTTCTTGCACATGCTCTAACTGTTCTTCCGACATACCCACACCACGATCCTTAAAAGCAAACATCACGCCATTCTCATCACAACACCAATTAAGAACAACCAACTCATCTGCGGACTGGGCATCAACGGCATTATTAAGTAAATTCAATAACGCTCCCAATAAGGTTTCTTTATTACATTGAATAAACTCTGTTGATAACAACTCGCTTCCTGAAAACTCAAAACGCATGTTTTTTTGCTGACAAATTTCTTGGCAGTGAGTTACCAACTCATCCATAAAGGCCATCACACTGACATTTTCATCCAGTTTAATTTCACTGCGCGAAAAAATCAGCATGTCACGAATTTGTCTTTCTATATTCACTAATCGATCAGCTAACTTAGTCGCAAAGGTTTGACGCATCAATGGTGACAAATCAAGCTTCTGAAGATGACCTGCATAAAGCGTAGCAGAAGATAAAGGGGTTCTGATTTGATGCGCAAGAGCAGCCACCATTTTTCCCATATTAGATAGTCTTTCATGGTGGGTAAGTTTTTTCTGTAGCAAAAAGGTTTCCGTTAAGTCCACTAGAATCACCAGCTGCCCAGGCACATTACCCAACGACGCGGTTTCCACCCTTACACGGCGCCCGCTCACCATAGACACTTCATGACCATCATCTTTTTGCGGACGAAAACTCAAAGGAACAATAGAACCCCACGACTGACCAACAAGAGGTAAATTAAACAAGCGATCCGCTACCGGATTCGCCATCACTACCTGACCTTCTGCATTCAGCAGCAAAACGCCTACAGGCATAGATTCAAATAGCTGTTGAAACTGCTGCACCAAAATACGGTTTTTATCTTGCTCTTGACGCTTATCCTGCTCAGCCTTCTCCAACTGTTGAGACAAACGCACCACCTCCTGCTGGAGATCTAAATAAGATTTTGCTAGTACATCGGAAGATTCACTAAAAGCCTTAAAAGCCGCTTTTAACTCCGCAATTTCTTCGTCCTTAGTCACTAAAACTCCGACTTATTAATGTTATAACGGCGCATTTTTTCAATCAGTGTAGTGCGTTGGATTTGTAGGTTCTGTGCGGCTTTAGAAACGACACCTTGTGTAGAAACCAAGGCTTGACGAATTAGTAGCGCCTCAAGATGGCGCACATGGAGATTTAAATTCACGCCAGAAGGTTGTGGCAAAGTCCGTAACTGCTGAACTTCTTTTAGTATTGAGGAAAAAACTTGTGAGCGCCAAGGCAGAGGGCATAGCCAAACCGGGTATTCACCATTCACCTCAAGAGAGTCACTCAAAGAAATAATAGGGATAAACTCGTCCAGCTCAAAAGACTGAATACCTTTTCCCAGAACAACAAAATCAGGCAAACGAAAGGCAGTAAAAGACGAGCTGTGATCTATACCCACAAAGGTCAAAACACTTGAAACGCTTGCCATCTCTTCGTCATCTAGACCACACAACCAAGCTTTCACGTCTTCACCTCAAATCTGTATATACCACTCTTATCATACCAGTATAATGGGCTTTCACGGCTAATTTTCAACCCTTATCAATCCAAAAAAGCAGATAGCAACTGATCAAATTCTTGCTCTGCACTGTGCTGGTCTTGATGCCAACTCATAGCACCAAGTAAAGGTGCCGATAATAGCCCCGATAAACTAGCAAGATTCTCTTGATAGCAAGGCATGGTGTCTTGGCCAGCGTTCGCCACCCAACCCGCCAATGATAAACCATCTCTAATAATAGCTTCAGCAGTCAAAAGTGCATGATTTAGACAGCCTAATTTCATGTTCACCACCATCACCACAGGCAAGCCCATAGATTTCGCTAAATCAGATAAAAGCTCTCTGTCATTGAGCGGCACACGCCAGCCACCAGCACCTTCGACCAAAGCAAAATCATGGGGCGTCAATAACGCGCCCTTCAAATACCCTTCTAGGCGCGACGCCGTCACCAATTTGTTCGCCTGAATTGCGGCCAAATGAGGGGCAATCGCTGGCTCTAGCACCACAGGATTTATCTGCTCATAAGGCAAGCTAACACTGCTCGCCCCCTGAATCAGCAAAGCGTCTTCGTTACGCAGCACGCCATCAACCCAGTCAGCACCTGCCGCAATTGGCTTAAGGCCTAACGACCTTAATCCGGCACGCTTTGCCGCTCCCAACAAGCCCACCGTGATATAGGTCTTACCTACATCGGTATCGGTACCCGTAATAAAAAATCGTTTTTTCACTTCTCACTCCAGTGGTTTTTGCATAACAACAAACGCCACCTGATAACTTAATGGAATTCCACATTCACCACGTTGATGCTCATACTGATCAAGAAAAGCCCGCCATTTAGAAGCAGAAACCGCCCCCCTAGGTGAAGGCGAAATAAAACTGGCTCCCACTTTTTTCAATGAATATATCGCGTCCTCTGGAGAATCAAACCACATCACCATATTCGTTAGCTCAGAATAGGAAGCCGTAAAGCCACACTGGGAAATAACCGCCAATAAGGAATCATGGGCAATATAATGATGATGATGTTCATCATCATCCAAACCTTGCCAAGCCCTCCTAATTTCTGGCATAGAATTCTGGGACAGCGTGGAAAAAACAACATAACCCCCCGGTTTTACGACACGATTCAACTCTTTAAATAAGGCTTCAGGCGTCAAACACCACTGAATTGCCAGACTGGAAAAGATCAAATCAAACGATTCGTTAGCAAAAGGCAGCGCCTCAGCATCAGCACAAACATAGGTAGCATTGAGGGTTTTAGGTGCCTTGGTTCGCGCTACAGCTAGCATTTGACATGATAAATCTAAAACAACACAATGATCTGGGTTTAACTTTTCGGACAAAACATTTAACGCCTTCCCCGTCCCTGCTCCAAGGTCGACAATGCTAGACGCTTTTTCTACTGGAAGAAGACCTACAAGACGGCCCAAGACCTTTTTCTGAAAATGTGCATAAGCATCATAGGAATGGGAAGCACGGTCAAAACGTTTGGCGACCCGTTGCTTATAATCAAACAAGGGGGTATCAGGTGTTATTGGCATCAATAAAATTTTCTATGTGACGCACACATTCATCTTCATCTTCAAGAAAAGACTGGTGAGCGCAATTGGGTAATACAACACATTGCTGCAAAGGATTCACATCAGCTTGTTGCTCTATATTCTGCTCAAAGCCATGAGCAGAAACTAAAGCATCCTTGCCTCCTAACAAGTGTAAATTAGGCAAATCCAATAACAACAATTCACGGCGCACGTCTAGGGATCTAAGCAACCTCAGGCCACCTATAAGCGCCGCTCTATTTAAGGTCTGAACAGGCAATAAAGCTTGCAACTGTTTCACCAAAGCCCGCTCGTTACTCGCTCCTTTGGTTTGCAACATTACAAAGCGCTTTAAGCCTTTTTCAGGAGTTTGCTCAACTAACTGCACAAAAGCATCAAAATCATCAACAGACATAGCATGAGGCCAGCCTTCTCTTTGTATGAAGCTCGGTGAGGTAGACAAGGTAATCAAGCCAAGCACCTGACTAGAACGCCGAGCTGCCACGTAAACAGAAATCATGCCACCAAGCGACCAACCCAACCACCAAGCATTGTTCGGAGCCACATCGATGAGTTGCTCAGAAAGCGCATCGATATCGTAATTTGGTCCAATACGAGAGCGAATAATCCACTCTTCATCAAGAGAAATCCCTGGCAAGTTCGCCATCACCACGTAAAAGCGCTGACTTAAGCGCACAGCCAAAGGCCGCATCACCTCTTTCGGCATCGCCCACCCAGACACCATAAAAATAGCTGGATTTGATGAGTTTCCAAGCGCTTCTGTCTCGATGCGAGTACGCATACTGTCCCTCTAGTCTTCTGTCGTTAAAACTTGCTCAAGCGAATCACATAATAGCACCAAATCCGCCTCCGAGTGGGCTGCACTTAAGGTAATTCGTAACCGTGCACTGCCAGCTGGAACGGTAGGCGGGCGAATCGCTGTACACCAAATACCTAAAGATCTTAACGCATCACTCACTTGGATGGCAGCTTTACTATCACCAATAATAATAGGCTGAATTGCGGTATCTGACGCCATCAAGGTAATAGGCAAAGACTGCATTCTCTGGCGGAAATAACTCACATGAGAAGCTAACTGTTCACGGCGCTCTTGCCCTTCAGCCGACTGAATAACCTGCAAAGACGCCAAGCTCGCACCGGCTATCGCTGGCGACATAGCCGTCGTATAAATATAAGGACGGGCAAATTGAGTTAAATAATCAGCGTAGTCATGGGAGGTCGCGACAAAAGCACCTGCCGTACCAAAAGCCTTGCCAAAAGTGCCGACCAAGATAGGTAAACTTGCAGAATCCAAGCCTTCTAGAGACAAACTTCCTCGGCCATTTTCCCCTAAACACCCTAAACCATGAGCATCATCCACCATGAACATCCACTGATGCTCAGCAGCCAGTCTCGATAGAGCAGATAAGGGTGCTAAATCACCATCCATGCTAAATACCCCATCTGTCACCAACAAACCGGAATTAGCAGATTTCGATAAGAGCTTTTCCGCGCTCACCACATCAGCGTGCAAATAACGACGTAGTGGAGCTTGAGCGAGCAAAGCACCGTCAATCAAAGAGGCATGATTAAGCTTATCTTGGACAACCCCCCCCTTCCCAGCCAGCGCAGAAATCACACCAAGATTCGCCATGTAGCCTGTACTAAACAATAGAACTCGCTCATAACCAAGCCAGTCGGCAAGTGCTTCTTCAAGCTGTTGATGAGGAGCAAGATGCCCACAAACTAAATGAGAAGCACCGCCACCCACACCATATTGCTGGGCACTTGCCTGCATTGCTCGAACCAGCTCAGGATGATTTGCTAAACCTAAATAATCATTAGAGCAAAAAGACGTGTAATCTTGGCCATCAATCACGGCATGGGGAACTTGAGGACTCGCTAACGTCACGGTACGACGCATTAGATCATGCTGGCGCCTCTGCTGAAGCGCCGCCAAAACCCAATCCGGCGTATTAAACGCTGGCTTCATAAAACAGCTTAGATTCTTCTTGCTGAACAACTTGGGCAGCTATTGCCTCTGCCACGGCAGCATCTGAATGTTCTTCACGTTTTTCAGGGTTAATGCCTAAATTCGCAAACAAAGCCATATCTTTGTCCGCTTCAGGGTTTCCAGTCGTTAGCAATTTCTCACCGTAAAATATGGAGTTCGCCCCAGCCATAAAACAAAGGGCCTGCGTTTGTTCATTCATACCCTGACGCCCTGCCGATAAACGCACATGAGATTTTGGCATCAAGATACGTGCTACCGCGATGGTACGAATAAATTCAAAGGTGTCTAGATCATCCACATTTTCCAACGGGGTTCCTTCCACCTTAACCAGCATATTGATAGGCACACTTTCTGGATGAGGCGACATATGAGAAAGTTGACGCAATAAACCCACTCGATCTTTTTGCTCTTCCCCCATCCCCATAATACCACCACAACATAATTTAATACCTGAGTCACGAACACGAGATAGAGTATCTAGACGATCTTGGTAGGTACGTGTAGTGATGATACTGTCGTAATATTCAGCCGAGGTATCCAAGTTATGGTTGTAATAATCAAGACCGACATCTGACAAACGCTTAGCCTGCTCATCATTCAGTGTTCCTAAAGTAACGCAGGACTCTAAACCTAAAGATTTCACACCCTTGATCATCTCAAGCACATAGGGAAAGTCTTTTTCTGACGGATGCTTCCACGCTGCTCCCATACAAAAACGACTTGCCCCTTTCTCTTTCGCCAGCG
Source organism: Marinomonas transparens (assembly GCF_016463975.1). Lineage (GTDB taxonomy): Bacteria > Pseudomonadota > Gammaproteobacteria > Pseudomonadales > Marinomonadaceae > Marinomonas > Marinomonas transparens. The sequence continues at coordinate 308,258 of NZ_JAEMNX010000002.1, forward strand.
CGGCTTCTTCCAGCACCTTTTGCACTTCCATCAACTTTTCTTTTTCAAGCTCAGTATTGTAATGACCACTCTGCGGGCAATATTTACAATCTTCAGGGCAAGCACCTGTTTTGATCGACAAAAGAGTACTCACTTGCACTTCATTTGGCGTAAAGTTTTCCCTATGTACTGTCTGAGCACGGAACATTAAATCCATAAATGGTAGATCAAAAAGTGCTTTCACCTCAGCTTGAGTCCAATCAAACCGTGGCTCACTGGTGTTTACTACAGACGTATTTAAAGACATTCTACCCTCGATCAAAGAAATTCAATGGAGCAATACTAATGGACTGGAAAATACTGTCAACCACAAAAATAGAGGAGGTTTACTATAGGTTATTTTTAAACCGCTGCTACCTCTGCCATGCAAGAAATGAAAGCCCCATCTGCCACTACTGCTCACAAGGACTAGCACACAACCACCACCATTGCGCCAAATGTAAACTACCCAGTATAAGCAGCCATACGATCTGTGGACACTGCCAAGTCAAGCCTCCCTCATATCACTCCTGCCATGCCCCTTTTCGTTACGAAGGCATCATTAAATCACTCATTCACAGCATAAAATTCAATCGAGGTAATGCCTATACTCGCCCCCTCATCCAACTACTCAGCGAACACCTTATTCAAGCGTATTCAGACAACTGTTGGCCACTACAACTCATCTACGTACCTAGCCACCCAAACAGGATTAAAGAACGTGGCTTTTGCCAAACCAAAACCATGGCCAGCTTACTCGCCAAAAAACTACAACATCACCTAGGAAGTCACGATCTAAACATACCAAAGCAAAACCCTGTCGAAAAACTCGAACACACCCAAGCGCAACACACTCTCAGCAAAAAAGAACGCCTTAAAACGCAAAAAAACCTTTATCGCATAAGTGGACACATTGCCAAACATGTCGCCCTTTTTGACGATGTTATGACCACAGGAAGCACTATAGAAAACTGCACCAAACAACTTTTAAAGGCTGGCGCCGAACGAGTCGATGTATGGGTCATTGCCAGAACACCAGACAAAACCATAAGCCAAACTAACGACTAACTCGCAACAGAAAGCACATTTGTTTACTATCCTCTGGCTTGAACAACAAAACGGCCTTAATAATGCAAACTCCTTCAACACCACAAGACCCTCTAACAACGCTAGAAACCACCCTAACAAATGAAGAATACATAGATCTTGATAAGCAACTGTTGTGGCACCCCTACACCTCAATGAGCAACCCAACACCTCATTACCTTGTAGAAAAAGCGAACGGTTGTGAAATCACCCTAAACGACGGACGAACACTAATTGATGGTATGTCTTCTTGGTGGAGCGTGATCCACGGCTACAACCACCCAACAATGAATGCTGCTATCCAACAGCAACTGTCTCAATTTTCTCATGTGATGTTTGGCGGATTTACCCACAAACCAGCCATTGAACTGGCACGTAGATTAGTCGCAATGACGCCTAGTGAATTACAGCGCGTTTTCTTTTCTGACTCAGGGTCAGTGTCTGTGGAGGTTGCTCTAAAAATGGCAATCCAATACTGGAACACCCAAAACAAGCCAAACAAACAATTTTTTGTCACCCCAAAAAGTGGCTACCATGGTGACACGTTCGCAGCCATGTCTGTTTGCGACCCAGAAAATGGCATGCACAACCTATTCACTGAAGCACTCACCCAACAGCTTTTCGTTTCCCCACCGCCCACAGGGATTCATGACCCCATAAAAAGCGAATACCTCGATGAAATACGACAGGTTTTCCAGCAAAACCATAAAAAAGTAGCCGGCTTCATTATCGAACCAGTGGTGCAAAACGCAGGGGGAATGCGCTTCTATAATCCAGATTATCTCAATCATTTACGCGCGCTTTGTGATGAATTCGATATCTTATTAATTTTTGATGAAATCGCCACAGGATTTGGACGTACAGGGAAGCTTTTCGCCACTGATCATAGCAACATTTGCCCAGATATAATGTGCGTTGGTAAAGCGCTAACAGGAGGGTACATGACACTAGCAGCTACCATTACAACCGATAAAGTTGCCCTTGGCATTAGCGATCAAGGCGGCGTTTTCATGCATGGTCCAACCTTTATGGGCAACCCTCTGGCTTGCTCTGCCGCAAACGCTAGCCTAGCACTACTCAATACCTATGATATTCCAAATAAAATAACCCAGCTTGAAAACTGGATGTGTGAGGCTCTCGCCCCCTGCTCCAAGCTAGAACAAGTCAAAGAAGTTCGATGTTTTGGCGGCATTGGCGTGGTTGAGCTAAAACAGGCTGTCAATCAACATGACATTCAACCTAAATTCGTTGAACTAGGAGTTTGGGTAAGACCATTCGGAAAGCTCATTTATCTGATGCCTCCCTATGTTATCACTCAACAACAAATCCAAACACTTGCACAAGCCATCTATAAAGTAGCAAGCGAAGAACCCAACTAAAGCAAAGTCAAAAAGCATAAAAAACCCTTCGTAAAATAACTTCCGAAGGGGTTTAAAGTTTTCCTACAATCAAAATTACTGCTTCATACGCTCTGCAAGGTTACCTTGCTCATAAGCCTCTTCTTCAATATGAGCAATGTTCAACACAATACTTTCCGCACTTTCAATACTATTGACACTCAAAGCATCAACATCTTGCATATTATTATTAAGGTCACGAGCCAAACCACCCTGCTCTTCCGAAGACACATTAATTTGAGCGGTCATTTCAACAATCTGACTAATGGCCGCTTCTATATCACCCATTTTCTGAGCGACTTGAGTCACACTATCCACCCCCTGCTGAGCGACTAACGTGCCTTTATCAATCGTATTACTCACATCTAATGTATTCGCCTTCAACTCTTCCGTCATATTATGAATATTTTGCGTCGCATCTTGAGTTCGAATCGCCAAGGTCCGAACTTCATCAGCTACTACAGCAAAACCTCTACCGGCCTCACCAGCACGAGCCGACTCAATCGCCGCATTCAATGCCAATAAGTTAGTTTGCTCAGCAATATCACTGATAGAATTAACGACATCATTGATGCTGTCACTACGCTCCGCCAATATAGCTACGACTTTCTTCGCATCAGAAATGTCATGATAAACCTGACGCATGGTATCGCCTGTTTGTTGTGCTAATGAACGACTCTCCTGAGAAAGCGCACCAACAGACTCTGTTGCTTTCACCGCCACATGAACATGCTCTGCCACATTAGTAACACTAGCAAGCAACTGAGAACTAGCCGCCACCACATCCTGAAAAGTATGACGCTGTTTATTCGAGTTGGCCAAATTAGTCGATACACTCGACTTAGCCTCGGACGCCCTATGCTGCAACTGCCGCGCGCCTTCCTTCAAACGATACCTGAAAGTATTACCTGCCGCCTCTTGGTGAATTTTGGCAAATTTTATCGCAGCCTTAACACCTATAGTTTTACAATATAAATACTGACCAATGGGGTTATGTGCTTCTGCCGACAAACTAGAAACCACACTGTTCAATGACTGCTTTTGATGATAAGTCAGCAAAATACCTAAAAGCGCCAAAATAGGCCCTACCACTTGTAGCGCCTGCATATCTGACAATAAGCCAATGATTGCCAACAAAATAAAACATGAGGCCAAGGGCCAAAAAACATTACTTAAATAGGCAGAAACTTTCGTCATTAAAGGAAGCAAGCTTTTGCCACCATTAATACGATCATAAACAGATTGGGCATGATTAATTTCATCACGAGTCGCCTTACGCCGAACCGACTCATAACCAATCACTCGGCTACCGTCCAACAGCGGACTAACATGGGCACTCACCCAGTAATGGTCACCATTTTCACAGCGATTCTTCACCAACCCCATCCAGCTTTTACCTTGCTTTAAATTAGCCCACATATCAGCAAAAACCGCTGGGGGCACATCAGGGTGACGAATCAAATTATGAGGAGCACCGATCAAAGCTTCACGCTCATAACCTGCAACCTTGCAAAAAGCATCGTTAACAAAAGTAATCTGTCCTTTGACATCGGTACTAGATACTAAAACATCACTTTCCGGAAAATCATTTTCTTTATTTGTTACTGGCATCTTGCGCATAAATAACTCTCGATTCCATATTCATTATTTTAATTGATTGTGAGCACCTCTAATCGGCATAAAATACACCATATAAGACCTACTCGTCATCAAAATCCCTATAAGCATCCGGCGCTAAATCTTCAAAGCGCGTATATTTACCCACAAAGGCCAAGCGACAGGTACCGATTGGACCATTACGCTGCTTACCAATAATAATTTCAGCTATACCTTTATGTGGTGTATCTTCATGATAAACCTCATCACGATACACAAAGGAAATGACATCCGCATCCTGCTCAATCGCTCCCGATTCACGCAAATCCGAGTTAACAGGACGTTTATTAGGCCGATTCTCCAAGCTACGGTTTAGCTGAGAAAGTGCCACTACCGGACATTCCATCTCCTTCGCAATTGCCTTAAGTGACCGTGAAATTTCAGAAATTTCATTGGTTCGACCTTCTGTAAACCCCGGAATTTGCATCAACTGAAGATAATCGACCATGATCATCGCGACACCACCATGCTCACGCGCAATACGACGTACACGAGAACGCATCTCCGTTGGACTAATACCACCAGTATCATCAATAAACAGCTTGCGATCCTTCAGCATCTTTACAGATGACATCAGCTTATCCCAATCCTCTTGGATCAACTGGCCGGAACGCATACGCGTCTGATCAATACGACCAAGAGAAGACAACATACGCATCATCAATTGCTCTGAGGGCATCTCCAAACTAAATACAATGACAGGCTTATCTGTAATCATGGTGGCATTTTCCACCAAGTTCATTGCAAAGGTCGTCTTACCCATAGAAGGACGGCCAGCCACGATAATAAGATCCGATTTCTGCATACCCGCGGTCATCGCATCCAGATCCGTAAAGCCGGTACTCAACCCCGTAATCGCCCCTTCTTGATGATAAAGTTCATCGATTTTATCAACCGTCGCACTCAGAATATCGGCCGCAATTCGAGGCCCACCTTTTTTCTCACCACCTTCCGCAATTTGAAATATTTTACGCTCTGCCTCATCCAACACTTCGGCAGCCGTCATACCTTCCGGATGAAAGGCGCGGGAAGAAATTTCATTTGTTGTCGAAATCAAGCGACGCAAAATCGAACGTTCACGAACGATTTCCGCATAAGAGGCAATATTCGAAGAGCTTGGCGTGGCTTCGGCAACCTCAATCAAATAGGCCATGCCACCGATAGATTCTAAATCACCACGCTTATCTAAACGCTCACCTATAGTTACCACATCAATAGGTTCAGACTCATCAGCTAAGCGCGCAATAACAGTAAAAATCAGCTGATGCTCTGGACGGTAAAAATCATCCGCAATAACCAGCTCAGAGACCTTTTCCCAAGCCTCAGGGTCAAGCATTAAACCGCCAACAACGGAACGCTCAGCCTCAATAGAATAAGGTGGTAACTTAATAGAAGCGATTTCAGAATCATCTAGTTGCACGCAAAATACTCATACGAAAATGGAAGAAAAACAGGACAATTAGCTTATCACGCTGATAAAAAAAGGGCATCTTGCAATAAGCAAGATACCCTTCTCTTTTTAAGGAAGATTCACATCTTCTTTAAGTAATCTACCTAGGCAAATTACTCTGCAGTTACAGACAAAGTAATAGTAACAACAACTTCAGCATGAAGTTGAACATCTACTTCGAAAGAACCTGTGTGACGAATCGCGCCTTCAGGAAGACGGATCTCAGCTTTAGATACTTCTACTTGCGCAGAAATAATGTCAGCGATATCACGAGTACCAATAGAACCGAAAAGCTTACCTTCATCGCCCGCATTCGCAGCGATAGTGAAAGTTTTGCCTTCTAGCGTCTGAGCACGAGCTTCAGCTGCGGCTTTACGCTCAGCCGCTTGCGCTTCAAGTTCAACACGACGCTCTTCAAAGCTAGCCAAGTTAGCTTTTGTAGCCATTACAGCTTTTTTGTTCGGAATCAAAAAGTTACGAGCATAGCCTGGTTTAACGACAGCAACGTCACCAATTCCACCTAGCTTGTTTACTTTGTCGAGTAGAATAACTTCCATCTCGATCACCTCTAATTAATCAATTAGCTATCACTTGAGTTGGACGCTTTATCTTGGATTCGCTCGCGTATATTTACAAAACTATCAATTACACAGAGAGCAACCAAAATATTCATGAAATACACGTTCAACACGAAAAATCCAACAAGATAAAATGCGATTAGTCCAACATTCCCAATTCTTTTTTTAGCAAGAATACCATGTATCAACGCTAATCCAGGCAACACTAAAGCAGGCACAGCAGCTTGAGATAAAATAGCGAACGACCCACCTAGGCTTTCACCTATCAGCACCATCACACCCAATATCAAACTAAATGCTACCGGCAGTCTTAGCCGATGAAACTCAGCACGTAATCCACCAGGATTATAGAGCCCTGACTGCCACTTCCTCGCTAAGAATAACGAAGCAATCGCAAAAACCACTTGGAAGATGGATATCGCCACCACCGCCTGATTGAAAATAACACTTTTCTCAGGAGCCTCAACACCTTCAGAAGTCAGCACACTTTGTACCAGCGTTACCGCTAAATTCAATATGTCTGTCATCAAAAGAGGCTGAAGCAGGGAACTGATAACAGCTAAAAAGCTGCCAATCAATAACACCCAACTCCATGACATTGTGACTCTAAGTAAATAGCTCAACAATGCCACATCAATCAACACCATTAATGCTGTAGCATCACCTTGAATCACCCACAACACAAGTGCTGGTAAGCAACCCCAAGCAAATACAGGTATCCCTTCTTTTACACCTTTACGAAGCATCACCAACCCAAGGATGGCAGCCGCTAGCCAAAACATCATAGGGATCAAATTAAACACCATCACACCAATAATGGCATTTAAGCGTTTTTTCATTACCCAATTAGCTAAACCGCTCATAAGGACGCTTCTACTAGCCGCTTAGTTAAAGTGGCTGTCAGTGTAAGGAAGTAAAGCTATGTAGCGAGCGCGTTTGATAGCAGTCGCTAGTTGACGCTGGTAACGCGCCTTAGTGCCAGTAATACGGCTAGGTACGATTTTACCAGTTTCAGTAACGTAACCTTTCAGTGTTTCTAGATCTTTATAATCGATCTCTTTAACGCCTTCTGCAGTAAAACGGCAGAACTTACGACGACGGAAAAAACGAGCCATGAGTGTCTCCTAATACAAATAGATTAATCTTCAGATTCTTCAGTAACTTCTTCAGCAGAAGTATCGTTGCTACGCTCTTCACGCTGAGGAGCTGGACGACGATCTTCACGACCTTCAGAAGCTTTGATAGGAGAAACATCAGTAACCGCATCTTTACGACGAATCACCAAATTACGGATGATGGCATCGTTGTAGCGGAAAGTGTCGTTTAATTCAGACAAAACACTGTCAGAACACTCAACGTTCATAAGAACATAGTGTGCTTTGTGAATTTTGTTGATTGGGTAAGCAAGTTGACGACGACCCCAATCTTCTAGACGGTGAACTTGACCACCATCTTCAGTAATTAGGTTGGTGTAACGCTCAACCATTGCTGGTACTTGTTCGCTTTGATCTGGGTGAACCAGAAAGACGATTTCATAATGACGCATTTAAGCTCTCCTTATGGGTTCTTAGTCTCCGCGCTTTCCCTGTTATAAAGCTGTGAGACAAGGAGTATTGATTTACAGGGACGCGCATTATATAGCACTAATGAACAATAAGTAAACGAAATCAGGCCTTATTAATGCATATGCCAAATACGATATATCAGCATGAAATAAGCTCACTAGTTTGCAAAAAACATTCATATTACGCCAACCCTTTTACAGCAAGAGGTGAAGGGCCTAGAATCCTGAAAAACACGACTAACATTAATAGGCACAAGTACTATGAAAAAAACAGTATCAGCATTCTTGTTTCTTACCCCTCTTATAGCTCAAGCAAATGGTAGCCTGGGCATCTTTGGTACACTATCCGAATCCATTTATAAAGATACTGATTCTAAATCGAGAGCCCTGCCCAACATTTCTTATGAGGGTGAAAACTTCTACTTCAAATTACCCGAAATTGGCTATCGATTTTTGCCCCAAAAATCCATGCAAAACCTTGCCGTCGGTGTCGCTTACCAAGCATCTAAATTCGATCCAGATGACTCAAGCGATACCAACATAAAACAACTTGATGATAGGGACGACAGCGTTATGGCATTTGCCTCTTATCAATTAGGCAGAATGTTTAAAACAAAATTAGCACAAGATATTAGTGGCACACACGATGGGTTTTCCGCCGAAGTTGAGCTCTCTTACCCAATGCCTGTCGCCTCTTGGAGAGTTATTCCGTCCATATCCTACAGCTATATGGACAGCAAAATGAGCAATCACGCCTTCGGCGTATCACAAAGTGAATCAGCTCAAACTGGCGGAACTATTGCCGCCTATGATTCATCATCTGTTTCCTTAGTCACCTATGGAATAAAAGCCATGTACCCAGTGACTAAGAGTGTCAACATTATGCTCGGCGTTAGCCAAAGCAAATACGATGATGATATTCTCAATAGCCCTCTGGTTGAGGATGACACTGTAAACTCTGCATTAGCAGGCATCATGGTTAATTTCTAATAACTAACCACATCCTAAAGTTATTAAAGGAAAGCAAGTAACGCATGAAAAACCTGTCAAATAACACTCAAGCCATGCTATTTGGTTTAGGTGCCGTGTTACTTTGGTCCACCGTTGCTACTGCTTTCTCTATTTCACTCAAATACCTATCACCCACTCAATTATTAATTGTTGCCAACCTAGTCTCATTGCTCTTTTTGGTGTCACTGATTTTATTTAAAGGGGAGTTCACTCAGCTCATCACAATCGCCAAGCAGTCATGGAAGTCCTCCCTATTTTTTGGCGCGATCAACCCATTTATCTATTACCTAATATTACTGCAAGCCTATAACATATTACCCGCGCAGGAAGCCCAAGCCATCAACTACACTTGGGCAATTGTACTGAGTTTCATGGCAGTTCCTATTCTAAAACAACGCCTTAAAGTAGCTGACTATATTGCGGCTGGAGCCTGCTACTTTGGCGTTCTCTACATATCTACTCGGGGACAAATCAGCACTTTAGAATTCTCCAATATTTTAGGCGTTGCTTTTGCCCTACTAAGTACAGTCATTTGGGCCTGCTATTGGCTCTTCAACACCAAGGACAAAAGGCCAAGTCTGATTGGCTTAACCCTCAATTTCGCTTTTGCCTTACCTTTAATATTGATATACGCCGGCTTAACGGGTGAGTTGACACATTGGGATACGAGAGGGGTAGTAGGCGCAATTTACATTGGATTATTTGAGATGGGGTTAAGCTTTATTTTATGGAACAAAGCGATGAAGCTAACATCAAATACCAGCCAAATCGCTAATCTTATATTCTTAGCACCTCTACTCTCAATGATCTGGTTATCACAAATCGCTAATGAACCCATTCTTAGCTCCACTCTTGTGGGTTTAGCTTGTATCCTATCTGGCCTATTTATTCAAAACTGGGCAAAAAGAAAAGCCCCATAAAAACAATAAAAGAGACATATTATGCCTTCGTTCATCTACTTATTACTGCCTGTTCTATTTTGGTCAGGCAATTATGTACTTGGGCGCTTCACTGTTGCTGTGGGCATAGACCCTTTTACCATTTCTTTTTTACGCTGGAGTCTCGCCTGTCTCATCATTCTGCCTTTTGCGTATAAAAAACTGTGGAGAGAAAAGGAAACTATTGCTAAAAATTGGCCTCTCTTGGTTTTATTCGGCTGGTTAGGAATTTGTAATTACAATCTATTTTTATACATTGGCTTAACCTCTACCACGGTGACCAATGCCGTATTACTCAACGCCGTCATGCCAGTAATGATACTAATCACAGCTCGCCTGCTACTTGGCAGTAAAACCTCTTGGCTGCAAAATACTGGCATTACTATTTCAACTGTCGGTGCCATCGCCATCATCAGTAGAGGCAACCTAGATACCTTGTTACACCTCACTATTTCTCACGGAGACTTATGGATTATCGGCGCCGCAATATGCTGGGCGATCTATTCTGTGATGATAGCCAAACGCCCAAAAGAAATGTCGTTAATTGGTTTTTTTGCCTGTACCGCCTTAATCGGTACTTTAATCCAAATGCCATTATTTGTATTTTTCGGACACAGCCAATTAAGCAATTTCACATCAGGCAACTGGGCAACTATTATTTATATGGGAGTCTTTGCTTCGATTGGCGCTTTTTTATGCTGGAATACTGGAATTCAAAAGCTAGGGGCCGCCACAGCAGGACATTTTATTCACCTGATGCCCGTATTTAGCATAGGTCTATCGGCCATTTTTTTAGGAGAAAGCATGCACTCATATCACTACATTGGCATGGCACTGATTTTCTCCGGTATTTTTGTTGCGACGATTCTTAACAAGCAGCTAACTAGCCCCTATCTCGAGCGATTTTAGTACTAATTAATATACTCATAAAAATAAATAACATGCCTAAAACCGCATAAACATCAGGCACATGCCCCCAAATCACCACTCCCCAAAAACCACTAAATACCACCCCTATATAACTCACTGGCGAAACAATGCTCGCAGGAGCATAACTATACGCCTTGTTATAAAGATACATACCCAAATACAGGGTAATAGACACCGCCAATACAACAGGCCAAGCTTTAGCAGGCAATAGCATGCTACCGCCCTGAATAAACACCAAGGGAAGAGATAATAAAGTCGATATAAAAAAATACACAAACAGAGTTTCCCGTCCGGAAACCTGCTGTGACAACATACGGGTCGTCACCATTGAAAAAGCCAACCCTAATGCCGAAAGCAGCCCCACGAGATGCCAAGGGTTTAAATGGTTAGGCGTCGGATGAATAACAAAAGCCACACCAACAAAACCAATTATCAAGGGTAACCAACGGGATTTTGGTATCTTAATTCTATGTAATATAAGCACCACAAAAGGTACACACAAAGGCGCACAGGTTCGCAGTAAAGACGCTTCAACCAAAGGAATATGATTCAAAGACCAATAATAAAAAAGAAAACCAGTAAAGCCACCAACGCTACGTAAAAAATGGATTTTCCAGACAGAAAAAGAACGCCTTTTCCAACGTCCACGCATTTGGGGCAAAAGAATCAAGGCACAAAATAAACTCTGCCAAAATACCAAGCTCGACAACGAGATCATGGTTTGCGCCTGTTTCGCTGCCAATGCAGTAATAGACAAAACAAAAGCGTAGGCAATCGTCATCACAATGCCTTTTTTTAACAATAACTTACTACCCTGCATAACGAGACCACTTCCACCTTAGGAAATCCATTTAAAGTGCTGTCTTAACCCAATTAAACCCACGTGTCGAGCAATAGAAAACGGCACAACACCATTTATAAGTCACATTAATCCACTAGCTTAAATAGAGCTCCTGCTACTACTAAGTATCACCGATATCCAAAGACTCCGTTTATTTAAGAAGCACCTCATTCACAGTTCTATAAAATCCCTATGAAATAAAACCTATTGACAAATTTTATTTTTTGTATGATTTTATATTTAGCAACAACAAAAACCTCTGCTAGACGATGTGCCAATAACGCCACATCATCAGTTCAAAAGCAATTCTAATCTTGTCGACAATAGCGTCGATTCTTTTTTTACTAGATCACCAGTCTGATTGTTTGGCCTAATGCAGAACAGCAAGTTCTGATTAAGGCCAAAGACCATTCAGCCTGACCGATAAGTATTTAAATGAGCCTTTCGGCAATCAATTTCATTACTTCACTTTCGATGTCAAAAAAATATCGAAGATTTCTTGAGCCCCCCAAACGCCAAAATTTTATTGTAGCTAAGGATGAATCATGACGATACGACGCCCACAACATTCAGACCTACTCACATCAAGCGATAAGCTTGGGCTTCGTCTAGAAAGCCACGATATAAGTGACTACCTCACCATTCTTGAAGATGTTTGCGCTGACTACGATATTGTGGACTCAATGACACCTGAGCACACTCAAGTCACTTACCCTAGAACCCCTGGAATATTCCCTACACCTGAAGACAACCCCTATAATGCCTGGTATGTAAAAACCGAAGTTAAAGGCAAAAATAAAGGCCGCTTAGCTGGCCTGAAAGTCGCCCTCAAAGACAATGTTTGCCTTGCTGGAGTACCAATGATGAACGGTTCATCCACACTACGCGGATATGTGCCAGATATTGATGCTACCGTTGTAACACGCTTGTTAGACGCAGGGGGAACCATATTAGGCAAAGCGCAATGCGAGTATTTTTGTGTCTCAGGCAGCAGCCATACGAGTGCACAAGGAGCAGTAGTAAATCCCCGCAAAGCAGGCCATTCAGCCGGGGGATCTTCATCAGGTTGTGCCGCATTAATTGCCAGTGGTCATGTGGATCTCGCTATTGGCACTGACCAAGGTGGATCCGTGCGAATCCCCGCCGCTTATTCTGGTTTTTATGGTATGAAGCCCACCCATGGCCTTATTCCATACACAGGGGTTATGCCTATCGAGATGACCTTAGATCATGTTGGCTTAATGAGTAATACCGTAGAGCACAACGCATTATTTTTAGAAACCTTAGCAGGCCTAGATAACCTAGACCCTAGGCAACAACACCTACCTATCTCATTTGACTATAGCAGCAAGCTTAACAAAGGCTGTAACGACTTACGGATTGGTGTTGTCAAAGAGGGATTTAACTGGGACAACTCAGAGAAGGATGTTGATGAAAGTGTTCGTAATGCCGCCAACCTTTATAAAAGCTTAGGAGCGACGGTGAGCGAGGTTAGCATTCCGTTGCATAGAAAAGGCCATGCCATTTGGTCACCTATTGCCGTCGAAGGCACAACCCAGCTATTGCAGGGTTACAACTATGGATCAAATTGGAAAGGCCTGTACGTAACAAGCTTAATGAGAGCACAACGTGATTGGCAACAACATGCGGCCGAATTCCCCCATGATTTAAAATCCTGTCTTTTAGCTGGCGACTACTTCTCTAGCCAATACGCAGGTCAGTATTATGCCAAAGCACAAAACTTGGTAAGACGACTAAAAGCAGCTTATATCAACGCGTTCAAAGACTTCGACTTGCTGTTAATGCCAACCGTTCCATTAAAAGCCCCTCGACTACTTACCTCGGATGCAAGTGCATCAAACTTTGTCACACGAGCCCTAGAAATGAATGCCAATACCGCCCCGTTTAATATTACCGGCTTACCGGCTATGAGCCTGCCTTGTGGGCAATCAAATGGATTACCTATTGGCATGATGCTCATTGCTCCAGACTTTAAAGAAGCCACAATTTATCAAGCCGCTGCCGCCTTCGAAAGGGCCTATGACTGGCCTAACCTGACACATAATAAAGCCTAAAATGAGTACGACAATGAAATCATTAAAAGCCACAAAAGCAGGCTACCCAGTTGGCTTATTATTCTCTCAGCATAGCTTAACGGCCGCAGTAGAACAGACTCAAAAGCAGGCAACGCTTCTCGCCATAGAGGAAATTAATGGTGTGGGAGGCATTAATGGCATACCTCTCGCGCCATTTTCAATGTCGATAGGCCCCGAGCCTAAAGACTATCAAGGTGCTGTTCAGCATATGTGTGATACCAATCAAGCCAACGTTATATTCGGCCCACATATGTCTAATAGTCGTAAAGCGGTATTACCTATTGTCGAAAATAAAGGTGCGCTATTATTTTACCCAACACTTTATGAAGGCTTTGAATATTCTTCGAATTGCTTTTATACCGGTGCCGCACCGAATCAAAATTCCTTTCAACTGGCAAAGTATGTCATTGAAAATTATGGCAAGCGCGTCCTTTTTATAGGCAGCAACTACATCTATGCCCATGAATCTAACCGTATTATGCAAGAGCTATTTGAACAAATAGGGGGCGAGGTTTTAGACAGCTTATATTTCCCTTTGAATAGCTCCAGTGAAGATTTTGATTACGCGATACAAAGAGCCGAAGCATTAGCCCCTGATGTTATTTACTCCACTGTCGTTGGCAAAGACACCACCACGTTTTACGAAGCCTATGGACGTTCCAAGCTACAGCGTGAGATCACCCCGATAGTCAGCCTTGCCACTAATGAATCGGATATTTCGATGATGAGCGCCGATGCGGCGGAAGGACATATCAGCGCGGCGCCTTATTTTGAATCATTAGCATCCGAGAAAAACCAGCTATTTGTACAGCAATATAAACAGCGCTTTGGTGATAACTCCCCCATTACAGCTGGGGCTGAGAGCGCCTATTTTCAAGCTCACCTTTTTGCCATCGCCGCCCGCCAATCAGTTGACCTAACGTTGGAAAGTATTGTCGGTAACCTAGGTGGAGCAACATTCGATGCGCCACAAGGCCGCGTTCAAATTCACTCAGATAATCACCACACATACCTTTGGCCACGTATTGCAAAAGTAAACCATAACCGTCGTTTTGAAATAATCGATGTCGCATCACAGGCGGTATGCCCTGAGCCTTACCTAATTCGTTACAACTTTAGCAACAATAAAACTAACGATTATGAATAAGCATCATAGAAAGTTTAGCCACCCAAGTAAAACACGACTTAGTGACCTTAACGGTCTCCAAGTGGGCGTTATGCTTCCCCCAAGTGCCGAAACACAACTACTCATCAAACACTTACAACGTATTGGGTGTGAACCAATTATTTTATGGCCGATACTCAAAGAACTCCCCAAAAATATAGACACAGTCATCACTACTGTAGAGCCTGAATACCGATTAAAAATGAATCTCTTGCTAGATTCACTTAATGAGCTAAGTCCACCTTTTATTGCCATCGTCGAATATGAAGACCCCTCTACTCTGCAATTGATATTAGAGATGCGCACGGCGGCAGTCATTGAGCGGCCAATAAAACCTTTTGGCCTACTGACAAATTTAATGATCGCTAGAGAGAGTTGGCAACAACGCGTCAACATTAGCGTTGAACGAGAAAAACTCGCACTTAAAGTAGAACAGACTTCTAGAATCGGCATTGCCGAGCTTTTGTTGATGCACAACAACAAGATAGATCAAAACAACGCCCGACGTCTTTTACAGAAAATGGCAATGAATAGCCGTCGCTCACTTGAACAAGTGGCCCAAAAGGTCCTCTGTAATGAAGCACCTGAAGGATTAACTGATATTTTGAATCATATGCAAAATCCAACACAACACGACAAAAAGCAGGATGAATAACAATGAACACATTTCATTTCAATACGGCTAAGAGCATTCATTTTGGTGTCGGGGCACTCTCAACTATTGGTCAACTGGTACAGCAAGAAATAGGCACACGTGTCATGCTGGTAACGGATTCTGGGATGATGAGTACTGGCATTGTTGATCAAGCGCTGACACATCTATCAAAAGCTGGCATTGATGTTGTGCTGTTTCAAGACGTGATTGCGGACCCAACCGAAAGTGTCATTCTTAGTGCCGTTGGACAAGCTAAAACTGCTAAAGTTGAAGGTATCATCGGCTTAGGTGGAGGCTCATCTCTTGATGTTGCTAAACTCATTGCCCTACTGTGTGCTGGAGAAAGTACACTGGCTAGTGCTTATGGTGTCGGAAATGCGAGTACTGTTCGTCTTCCTTTACTCCTGGTGCCAACCACCGCAGGAACGGGCTCAGAAGTCACACCTATTGCAATTGTCACCACAGGTTCAAGTCAAAAAATGGGCGTTGTTTCCCCTACCCTATTACCTGACATTGCGCTTCTTGACCCCCTGCTAACCTTAGGCTT
Organism: Marinomonas transparens; assembly: GCF_016463975.1. Lineage (GTDB taxonomy): Bacteria > Pseudomonadota > Gammaproteobacteria > Pseudomonadales > Marinomonadaceae > Marinomonas > Marinomonas transparens. Next base: position 324,190 of record NZ_JAEMNX010000002.1, read on the forward strand.
ACCGCCACACATCACCGCCGCAACTGGTATTGACGCTATGGTGCATGCCATTGAGTCCTATGCTTCAACCAACCCAAATAACAATCCCATATCGCGTTTTTGTGCGGAAAAAGCATTACAACTCATTAGTACGTCGCTTTTAACCGCTGTACGAATTGGCACTAACCTTCAAGCCCGTTCAGACATGCTGTTAGGCTCCATGTTAGCCGGTCAGGCCTTTGCAAACTCCCCCGTGGCGGCCGTACACGCTCTTGCTTACCCTCTAGGAGGGTATTTTCATATCCCCCATGGCTTATCAAATGCCCTCGTTTTACCCCATGTATTACGCTTTAACCTTGAAACGTCGCCACAAGCTTACTGCGAACTCGCCACCTTAATTTTTCCTGAACTTAACTCGATAGATGAGCAAAAGCGAGGATCCGCATTGTGCGACAAACTTGTGGAACTTTCTAACCTCTGTGGGCTACCGCAATCGTTACGAGAAATGAAGATCCCAGAAGAAATACTTCCAGTGCTGGCAAAAGACGCAATGAAACAAACCCGCCTGTTGGCGAATAACCCGAGATCAATTAATGAGTCAGAAGCGCTTTCTATTTATCAGGCCGCTTACTGAGATAAAAAATCTGAATATTTAATGGAATATAAAAATAATAAAAAGGTAGTAAGGCGCAGTAATACTCGAGCTCGAACCATAGCTCTGAAATAACTCAAACATAAAAACTATCCAATACCACAAAAGGAACAATCACTATGAAGACGTATATTTTAAAACGTATCGCTTTATCCCTTATGATTTTTTTCGCTGGTTCATCTTATGCCCAAGTAAAAATAGGGGCCATTTATGATATTACCGGAGATCTAAATATATTTGGCCTGCAACAAATAAATGGTCTTAATTTAGCCGTTGAAGACATCAATGCCAAAGGCGGAGTGCTAGGTGAAAAAATTAAAGTTGTCACTTATGACACACAATCTGCACTCAATAAATATACTCAGTTTGCTAAAACCGCCGTTCTCAGGGATGGTTTAGATGCCATATTCGCAGGGCTAACGAGCTCTTCACGCGAAGCCATGCGCCCTATTTTTCGTCGCGCCAATATGCCTTATTTCTACAGCACTATTTACGAAGGGGGAGCTTGCGATAAACAAACCTTTATAACAGGACCAACGGCATCCCAACAACTCAAACCTCTGATCCAATGGGCCATTAAAAAATATGGACCTAAAATTTATATCATGGCACCGGATTATAATTTCGGCACCATCTCTGCCAGCTGGATTAATGAATACGCCAAGCAATTTGGTGGCGAAGTCGTCGGTGAGGACTTTCTCGCTCTGACCGTTACAGACTACTCTCCAACCATTCAAAAAATACAAAGATCTAAGCCTGACTTTGTAGTTGCCCTGCCGGTTGGCCCAAGCCAAGTCGGTTTTATTGAACAATTTGCCGCTGCCGGTTTAAAAGAAAACACACCGATTGTTTCTTCAAACTACAGCACAGGGAATGAGCAGGTTTTGTTGTCCCCCTCAGCCGGAAAAGGCATTATTGCGAGTCATGTTTACTTTATGAGTTTGAACACCCCTGAAAACAAAGCTTTTTTAACAAGGTGGTTTGACAAGTACGGTAAAACTGACGCTATTTCACCAGAAGCGGTTACCGTATGGAATGCCGTACATCTCTGGGCTAAAGCGGTTGAAAAAGCGGGAACAACAGACCATACCGCCGTCATTAAAGCCCTTGAATCGGGAGACCTTCATTTCACTGGCCCTAATGGCTTAGTCACGATGGAGGCCGGATCACACCATACGCGACAAAATGTCTACATTGCAGAGGGTAATGACCACTATGGTTTTAACATTATAAAAACCTTCCCCAATGCTGCCCCAAATTATGAAAGCCAAGTATGTGATCTCATCGCCAATCCAAAACTGGCAAAACACTTCACACCAAGCACAAAATAATACTCTCTGATAGGCGCCCTATCTTCTAGGGCGCCGTATATTCAGCTAAATTGCTTATTTCATATGGAGTCAGTTATGGAAATTGATTTTCTGGTGACGGTATTGCTTTCGTCATTATCCAGTGCAGCCATTCTTTTAATCGCCGCCATGGGGTTAGCCGTTGTTTTTGGTCTCATGGGGGTCATAAACCTAGCTCACAGCGAGTTTCTAATGATGGGGGCTTATGCTGCGCTTACCATTACTAAGGCGGGAGTTCCCTACTTACTTTCTATTCCCATTGCCGTAGCCATTACCATGGCAATTGGCGCCGTGGTAGAAATATTGATTATTAGTCGTCTATACGGACGCCTATTCGATACCATGCTGGCGACCTGGGGACTAAGCATGGTGTTGTTACAGTTAGCCGTTTTACTGTTTGGAACAGCAACGCCAAGCATTAATTTGCCGCAATTCAATATCTCTATTGGCGATTACCAGCTTGCGGGTTATCCATTAATCCTCATTGGTGTTGCTGTCATCATGCTGATCTTGATTTACCTACTGATGACAAAAACAACCTATGGTATGCAGGCCCGTGCCTCCATTCAAGAGCCAGAAATGGCACAGGCAATCGGCATTGAATCATCAAGGGTAAATACCTTTACCTTTGCATTAGGTTGTGGACTAGCAGGCTTTGCAGGGGCCGTGCTGTTACCTATTATTCCAGCCACACCCAGTATGGGAATGGCCTTCGCAGTAAAATCCTTTCTAGCCGTTGTGGTTGCCGGCCCTGTGGCATTAACCGGTACCGCACTTACCGCCATTGGACTTGGCGGTGGCGCATCCATTACGGCTAGCCTTCTTACCTCCGTTGCAGGCGAAGTGTTCTTTTTCATCATCACCGCAGTGCTGCTGTGGCGATATCCCATGGGTATATCGGCCAAGTGGCGTCGTAAACTTTAAGGCGGTCAGCACTATGTCTTTCTCAAAAAAAATACATCAATCTTCAGGGTTAATTTTTCCTGCTGTGGCCGTCATCATGGCGCTTGCATTATCAACAATAATGGACCCCTATCTCGCTTTTATCGCAACATCATGGGTAATTTTTGGTCTACTGGGCCTTAGCCTTGACATTGTATGGGGGCGAGGTGGTTTTCTAAGCCTAGGACAAACTGCATTTTATGGGCTAGGTGGCTATTTTGGCAGCGTTGTCGCTATCAATTTGGCCCCTATAACAGGCAACTCATTGATATGGGCACTACCTGCCGGAGCGATTTTTGGTGCCATAGCGGCAGGCTTATTGGGGTATATTATTTTCTATGCTCGAATGGGAGCCCTGCAAAGCACCATTTTATCCTATACTTTTACCCTGCTACTTTGGTCGGTCACTCAATCATTTAAAATGAATATTGGTGAGGCCAGTATTTCAGGGGATAGCGGTTTATCAAACATACCTGGCATTATTCTTGGTTTCGACCCCCAGGCACAAACCCTTAACCCCAACACAAGCTTTGCTGTTGTGGTCATTATTTCAGCCATCATTTATTTCATAACGCGTTGGCTAATGCGCAGTCACTTCGGACGAATTATTGATTGTATCCGTATCGATCACGAAAAAACGGAATTACTGGGCTACGATGTTCGCAAATTCAAATTAGCCAACTTTGTCTTTTCTGGCGCGGTTGCGGGACTAGCAGGGGCTTTATTCGCGTTATGGTCAAACTTTCTCAACCCTTCTATTTTTTCAGTGCAAGAAGCACTTTTAATCCCAATTTATGTATTAGTCGGTGGCCTAGGTACTTTAGCAGGGCCATTCGTTGGCGCCCTTGTGATAGGCGCTTTGTCTTTCTTTTTAGGAACCGAAGCTGGCGGTCAAACCACTCTTATTCTCGGTATTATTCTGATCATACTGGTACTTTTTTTCAAAAATGGCTTATTAGGAACGTTAAACGCTTTATGGCAAAAATATTTACCAGACCCAAATGAAGCGACAAGAAATTCAGGTGCCGTACAAATTGATGCAAATGTATTACAGCACATTCTAAAGGACGCTGAAAAACAAGCAGGACCAGCAAAAAGTCTTGTCTCAACATCCCTGTTTAAGCAATTTGGCGGCATCATTCCGGTCAATAAAGTTTCTCGCAATTTTCAACCAGGGCAACCCTATTCTTTAATCGGCCCCAATGGCGCAGGAAAAAGCTCTTTTTTAAAAACCTGCATTGGTATGTACCTGCCAGAGGAAGGCCACATTTATCTAGGGGATGTTGAAATAAGTCAAATGCGTATTTTTGACCGAGTCAAAAATGGTATGGGGGTAAAAAACCAAAAGCCTCAAGTATTTGGAGAATTAACAGTTATCAACAACCTTTGGACCGCCGCCTTTTCACAAACCCGTAGCAATGCTAAAGCATTAGAAATCAGTCACAAGATACTCACTATGTTGGGATTAAGTGCTCATGCGAACGTACAAGCCTCTGCGTTATCCCATGGACAACAACAATGGCTAGATATTGGCGTGGTCCTCTGCCTTGCCCCTAGAGTAGTGCTCTTAGATGAGCCAGCAGCTGGAATGACGAATGAAGAGACTCGAGAACTGTCCTTGTTAATTCGTACGTTAGCACGACATACCACTGTCGTTGTTGTGGAACACGACATGGAATTTGTCCGCACCTTGGAAGGGCATGTCACCGTCCTGCACCAAGGAGAAGTGTTTGCGGAAGGTGATATTCAAACACTTAGAGCTGATGATCGTGTACTCGATATTTATTTAGGGAGGCGTAACCATGTTTAAAATCATCAATGCGACCGGAGGATATGGCAAAACCACCATTATTCAAGACATATCCTTAACAGTGAATGAAGGTGAAATCGTCGCACTACTAGGACGTAATGGGGTAGGTAAATCCACACTAATGCGTTATGCGACTGGCTTAATCCCAGCCATGGATGGACAAGTTGAAATAGACAGCAAAATCGCCCCTAGCGCTCCAGCGAAAAGAGCCAAAATGGGGCTAGGATATGTCCCTCAAGGGCGCTTTGTCTTTCCCCGTATGAGCGTTACGGAAAATATAGCCGTTGCGGCCGCCTCTAACGGCTACAACCCGAAACAAACAGTCGCTGATTTTTTAAAAGACTTTCCTATGCTGGCACCAAAGGCGAGTGATTTAGCGGGTGGCCTATCAGGAGGACAACAACAGATATTGGCCTTAGCGAGAGCGCTCGCCACTCGTCCCAAAATTTTATTATTGGATGAACCCACAGAGGGTGTTCAACCATCCATAATTGATGAAATGGCAGGTATTTTGAAGCGTATTAATGAACAGCAAGGCATCGCGATACTCGTTGCTGAACAAGACCTCGATTTTTGCCTTTCGATAGCTAAACGAGCCTACGTGATGGAAAAAGGTTGCATTAAAATAGCAGTCGATAAAGAAAGTCTGTTAGCTGACAAGCTCTTACAACAAGAGTTATTAGGCGTTTAGCATTAACATCCATTGGGAAAAATAGTAGAAGGGTGCGGTTTATAAAACGCATCCCCTTCTACTATCCCATATGAACAAGAACCGTACCCAATATAATCCTATTTATCCATACTAGGAGTTTTACCTAAATAATGGGCAAATTGTGGATAAAGATCTAATTGATTAAGTGCTGAAACCGCTTCATGGGCAGAGACTCTGCCTTTTTCTATCAAGATGACACGACCACCAACCAAGCTTGCTTCACTTGGTAAATGAGAGACTAACAAAGTCGTTAAACCAAACGCCTCAGTGACCTGTTTGACCAGTTTTAGCATTTCCTCTCGCAATACCGGATCCAAGGCACTAAAGGGTTCATCCAACAATAGAATAGGTTTTTTACGTACCAAAGCCCTAGCGATGGCGACTCGTTGGGCCTGTCCACCAGATAAAGCCTGTGGAAAACGGTCCTTTTTATCAACAAGTTGAGTTTGTTCTAACGCCCAATCCACTTTTTGCTTTTGATCATCAGTTAAAGAAAGGGATGCAGACAAGCCAATCGCCACATTTTGCCAAACGGTTAATTGTGGGAAAAGGTTATCGCTCTGAAACAAGGTAGAAATGGGTCTCTCGTAGGCAGGCAAGTTAAGTAGGGCATCGCCGCAAAAAGACAACTCACCTTTCCCATCTAAAAAGCCACCAATCATGTGCAATAGCGTACTTTTCCCTTCCCCACTACCACCAAGCAAGGTGGTCACTCCAGGTTCGATATTTATCTGATAATTAGCGTTGAATGTGTCCCAATGATATTGAAGATTAACGGATAACATGCGATTTACCTCTGGCAGCGCCTCCGCCAATGAAACGAGATGAACAATAAAATAAAATAAGGCAAAGCGAAATCAATACAACGGCGACACAAGCGCCCTCTTCTAAGCGATAAGAGCCAATAAGCTGAAACAAATACAGAGGCAAAGACACCAACCCTTGGCTGCCGAACAAGGCAATAACCCCCATATCCCCCAAGGATAATAATAAAGCGTATGCAAACGCCTGAGCTACACTAGTACGAACAAGCGTCCATTCTAAACGCCATCGTGACCAATTTTTTATACCTAAACTCAAATACACATGGCGAAAACGTCGCTCTTGCTGGTAAAAAATGGGCATCAAAATGCGCAACACAAAAGGCAAGGCCATCACAGCATTCACCCAAACGACAATCCAGTAACTGGATGTAAAGTGCCAACCTATATCACGGAGCCACAGAAACAACCCTGTCGCAATGACCAAGCCTGGAACCATTAATATCATATTGCCAAGATGCTCCAGTTTTGAAGGCAATACCGAAAGATATTTTCGCTCCATACAAAAACGCGCCAACACGCAGAAGCAAATACCCAGCAGCAAACTCAACAAAGCAGCAGGCAAGGCTATCTTCAAAGAAATAAAAACCGCCTGCCAAAGGCCAGATGACAATAGAGTAGTCAAAAAAGTAGATGAAAAAACCGGATCAAAAATAGCCAAAAAAGGCGGCACAACCAAAATGAGCACACACAACAAAGCAGTGCCGTCTGCACTTCTAGCCCAAATAGAATCTTTTACAGGGTAGCTCTTTACTGCTAACAAGCTCGCATCCTGTCGGTTGATTGGCGCAATACGATAAACTATCACAGCAAACAGCGTACAGATACTCACTTGCAATAAGGACAAGAAACTCGCTTTATTCAGGTCAAAGTCGAACCTCAATGCCTGATAAATTGCCACTTCCAAGGTACTCGACTTTGGTCCACCTCCCAAGCTCAATACCACAGCAAAGCTGGAAAAACACAACATAAAAATCAGCACAAAAGCCCCCGGCAGCACCTTCTTCATATAATGCCATTCAATCAAACGAAATGCTGTCCAACGGGAAAAGCCCAACTGGGAAGCCTGACGCCACTGACCAGAAGGAATCAAACCATAACCCTGTAGTAAAAGGCGTACCGCCAAGGGCATATTAAAAAACACATGGGCTAATAAAATACCGACTAGACCATATAAAGGAATTTGCACACCAAAAATTTGACTTAACCACCCCGTGCGGCCGTAAACTACCACCAATCCCAAAATTGCCACTATAGTCGGCACCACCATAGACACGGCAAAAAGCTGAAGAAGTAAGGCTCGTCCTCGAAACTGGCGATGAATAAGACAAGATGCCACTGGTATTGCAACCACTAAACTGATCACACTGCTCAACAGGGCTTGCCACAAGGAAAACTGAATGACGCGCCAAAGATAAGGCTCTTGCAAATATTCCCACCAAACATTCACATCACTATAACGCAAAAGAGCCACCAAACTGGCAGCCCCTATTAACAGAAACATTCCCACTCCAAATAGAGCGGGAAGCAACCCTAAATGCCTGTTTAGCTTATCGAGTTGTGGCATTCAACCACTCATTGACCCATGCCTTACGATTTTTCGCCACGTCAGCCGCCGGCAAGACTATGTTTTTAGTTGGCTTCAATGCACTATCAAACGCAGCGGGGAGCTTCTCGTCTAAAGCAACAACAGGCAACATCCAGTTTCCAGTGGGAATAACAGACTGAAAGCCCGGCTGTAGAATAAATTGCATGAAACGTTTTGCCAGTTCAGGGTGCGGTGCACTCTTCATCATAGCAGCGACTTCAACTTGAGGGTACAAACCTTCCCTCGCATCAGCGGCTTTATATTTTTTCTCGCCTTCTGCCACAATATGATAAGCAGGAGACGTGGTATAGCTCAATACAAGATCCGCCTCACCTTTCAAAAACAGGCCATAAGCATCAGACCAGCTTTTGGTAACAGTGACCGTATGAGTCGCTAAACGGCCCCATGCTTGTGCAGCCTTGTCACCATAGATAGATTTCATCCACAACAACAGACCTAGGCCCGGCGTGCTGGTTCTAGGGTCTTGATAAATGACTCGTAGATCTTGATTGTCAACGATGTCTTTTAAACTGGTTGGCGGGTTTTTAAGGGTTTCAGAATTATAAATAAAAGCGAAATGCCCTTGATCAAACGGCACAAAGGTTTTGTCATTCCAGCCACCAGCTACCGTGACATTCGAAGTATCTACCGAGTGATTGGCAAGTAAACCAGTCTTCTTAGCCGCTTCCATCAAATTAAGATCAAGCCCTAACAAAACATCGGCTTCAGATGCTTTACCTTCCAACTGAGCACGGGAAAGAATACCGACAGAAGAGTCTAGCGCGACGAAATTTAACTCACAGTCGCACTCTTTCTCAAAATTGGCTTTGATTTTTGGACCTGGGCCCCAGTCAGAGGCAAAGGCATCATAGGTATAAACATTAAGCGTTTCTGTCGCCAGAGTCGCAGAAGAAAAAGTCACGCTTAAAGTCAGTAAAGAGGTGGAAAATAAAGAAGTTAACGAAAGTTTGTTCAAGGTGTCGCTCCTAAAAATAAGTGAGCGGCGTACAGGAAAGTAGCAAGATACTGTTTTCAAACGACAGCATTACTGTCGCTCAACTTGCGATCTCGATTCCTACGCCAGCATAATCTGGATCAGGTTCGGTGGGTTAGCGATCAATTCGCTTCTCAGCTCTAGTCTTTCCAATAAAAGTCTAGAGCACCCCATGAGATAATGAACGCTTATTGTAAAGAGTCCCTCAGTGGAAGTCTATTTCCGATAACACTCGCGTAACAGCACCTTGATTCTGTTCGGTAAAGCGCAAAGCTAACTGCCCTAAGCGCTGCCGCTGGGAAGCATTACCAGCAAGCGAAATAACTTGCCCTTGTAATTGTGTTTCGTCCTGACAACGAATAGCAGCATGAGCTGATAATAGCTGGCTGGTAATATCTGCAAAGTTAAAGGTGAAAGGCCCAACTAAAGTCGCCTTTCCCAACAAAGCAGGTTCAATAGGATTATGTCCGCCACGTTGAATCAAGCTACCACCAACAAAAGCCAAGTCAGAAGCTTGATAATAATGCATTAACTCACCCATGGAGTCGCCAATCACCACGTCAAAATCACACCAGCTTTCCAATGGCGTTTGACCACGTAGCGCCACTCGGTCAAACTGCTGCCTTGCCAGTTCATAAACCGCCTCAAAGCGCTCAGGATGACGTGGCACTAAAATTAACAAAGCATCGGATCGCTTTTCTAAAAGCGCTTTATGCACTCGTAACAAGATTTCATCTTCACCTTGATGAGTACTGCCACCTACCCATACAAAACGACGACCAAGTTGATCATACCAATTGTCTTGTAACACCTCATCGGGTACAGAAAGATCAAATTTGATACTGCCCGTCACTAATACTTTCTTAGCTCCCAAGGCGATAAAACGTTCTGCATCTGCTTGAGCATGACTCAAAAAGCTGTCTGGCAACTGAAATAAAGGGCGAGATATAAGAGAAAATTTTTGATAGCGAAGAAAGGAACGCTCACTCAAACGAGCATTCACCACGTCAACTCGTAAACCTCGACGCTTAGCCTGCACCAATAAATTCGGCCAGAGTTCAGTTTCAACAATCAATAAATGCTTACAGTCGAGCCTACTGAATGCTCTTTTCACACTAAAGCGCCAATCCATTGGCAAATATCTATGCTCAGCAAAAGGAAAGGTTTTCTTGACCTGTTCTGCCCCAGTGGGCGTCATCGTGGTAATCAACAATTGCTGTGTAGGGAATTTTTCACACCACTGGGCGACTAATGGACGCACCGCCAAAACTTCACCTACCGAAGCACAATGAATCCACAAATCCGCTTTAATCATGGGCCAAAAGCCTAACGCTTCTCTAGTACGGTAGTGTTTATAATTTTGGCTAAAACGTCGTACCTTGATCAAAATAAGCGGCGTTAAAAAAAATAGAGCAAGACGATACAGCCACATAATTAGGAATTCTCAATCGTAATAGCTGGCGGCGTTTCACTAAACTGCTGATTATGTAGCTGTGCATAGGCACCATTCATTGCTAGCAATTCGCTATGGGAGCCTTTTTCAACAATTTCCCCATGATCCACTACGGCAATAATATCAGCGTTTTCAATAGTGGATAATCGGTGGGCAATCGCAATGGTGGTACGGTTTTCCATCAGGTTTTCTAACGCCAATTGAATCGCTCGCTCAGACTCTGTATCTAAAGCGGAAGTCGCCTCATCCAAAATCAAAATAGGCGCATTTTTCAAAATAGCCCTGGCAATGGCAATGCGCTGACGCTGACCACCGGATAACAACACACCATTTTCGCCAACTAACGTGTCCAATCCAGCATCTAACTCTTGGATAAACTCCCAAGCATTTGCAGCTTTCGCCGCTTCAATGACGGTGTTTTCGTCCGTATCTTGCAAATAACCATAGGCAATATTGTCGCGAATTGTTCCGTTAAAAAGCACCACTTGCTGATTTACTAAAGCAATATTTTGACGCAAATCTTTCAATTGATAGTCATTAATAGATAAACCATCAATATACAACTGCTCATCACCAACATCATAAAAACGTGGTATGAGATTCGCCATAGTAGACTTGCCACTGCCAGAACGCCCTACCAAAGCTAATGTTTTACCCGCTGATAAAGATAGGGTTATCTCTTTTAATGCTGTCTTTTCGGCGCCTGGATATTGAAAAGACATAGAACGCCATTCAATCTCCCCTTTTAAGCGATCAATAGATTTAGAACCTTTATCAACCTCTTCATCCATATCTAAAAATTCAAAAATGCTATAGGACGCAGCAATGCCCTTTTGTAAGATGCTGTTCACATCTGTTAACTGACGCATGGGCTTACCCAACATGCCGGCGGCAGTAAGAAAAGCAATAAAGTCACCTGGGGTCATATTGGAGCTAATCGATGGGCTCAATGCGAACCAAATTAAAATGGCCATCGCAAAGGCAAGAATAAACTGCACCAGCGGCACATTAAGTGACTTGGTCATCTCCATCTTCAACTGCGAGCGTCTATTTTCATTCGCCGCTTTGCGAAAGCGTTCTCTTTCATATTCGGTTCCACCAAATATTTTCACCACTTCATGACCCTTAATGGCTTCAGAAGCAACATCGGTTACCCCACCCATGGCATTTTGGATGCGAGTACTTAGTTTGCGAAAACGTTTAGAAGCATACGAGACGACAAATCCTATAAGCGGAACCACGAGCAAAAACAATATAGATAAACGCCAATTCATGTAGAGCATATAGCCCAACAGTCCAACAACAGTTAAACCTTCGCGTAATAAAACACGTATTGCCTGCGTAATCGAGCCGATAACCTGCTCAGTATCATAAGTTAACTTTGCTAATAGGCGGCCAGTTGGTATGGAATGATAATAACTTGAAGGAAGCAATACTAACTTATTAAACATACTTGTACGTAAGTCATAAACAACATTATTCGCCACCTTCGCCATGAAATAGCCACCTAAAAAAGTGCCAATACCACGACAAATGAAAATCCCCAAAATAGCCAACGGAATCAGAGTGCGGCTTTCTGTTATTTTCCCTTCAGACACGACATCTACGATATGCTTCATCAGCCCAGCTAAAGCGGGTTCCATCGCGGCATAAATCAAATAACCGATCACACTGAGAAGCAAATACAGCCACGAAGAACGAACGTAACCAAGTAGACGTAAATATATCTTTACACCAGATACAGGGGCTTTTGAAAGAACCTCGTCAGTCTGTATATTGTCATGGTCTTGCATTTATAAGTTCGCTTTTTCAATAATAGATGTCGTTGAATAACCATCAACAAAGGTTAGTACCTTTACTTCCCCACCATGTTCTAAAACATGCTGCGCACCAACGATATTATCAACAGTATAATCTCCACCTTTGACAAGCACGCTAGGTGTTAATGCTTCAATGATTTCTTTCGGCGTGTCTTCATCAAACCAGGTTACCCAATCAATTGAGCCCATCCCTTCGAGTACAGCCATGCGATGAGTAAGGTCATTAATTGGTCGCTTATCACCTTTGAGGCGTTTTACAGAGGCATCCGTATTAACAGCAACGACCAGTCGATCACCAAGCGCTTTAGCTTGCTTCATGTAAGCCACATGGCCCGGATGAAGAATATCGAAACAGCCATTAGTAAAAACGACTTTTTCGCCATTCATTTGTGCGAGTTTGATTTGTTCTAATAGGTCTTCAGGAGACAACACACCAAAATTAGTGGTATGTGTCCTTTGATACATAATGGCTTCTAATTGCTCTGCACTAATAGAGGCCGTCCCTAATTTACCGACCACATAACCTGCCGCTTGATTGGCATATTCCACTGCATCAATAAAGCGCTTGCTGGTCACGTACACAGCCGTCAATACCGCCACCACAGTATCGCCAGCCCCGGTCACATCAAATACTTCTTTTGCCGCTGTCGCTAATGAAAACGCAGGTTTATCATCTTCCAGCAAGACCAAACCATCTTCACCACGAGTAACAAGAAGTGCTTTCCAGCCAAATTGCTCACGCAATGCTTTGGCTTTATCTTCTAACTCTTTGGAGGAGCGGCATTTACCCACAATATTTTCGAATTCAAGTAAGTTGGGTTTTACTAAGGTCGCGCCCTGATAGATGGAGAAGTCATCCCCTTTCGGATCAACAAAGCTAGGAACACCTTCCGCATTGGAAAGCTGGATAAGGCTCTGTACATCGGCTAAACAACCTTTTGCATAATCAGAGTAAATTACCGCATTAGAATAAGGTAGGCAGTCTTTCACCATGGCGGCGACAGCATCATTCTGAGATAAGCTATCCGTTCGTTCTTCAAAGTCTAAACGGATAAGTTGCTGATGACGACTCATCACACGTAGTTTAGTGATAGTCGGTAAATCTAGAGATTGCACAAAGCGACAAGCCACGCCTTCTGCTTCAAGACAACGCTCAAGCACAGTAGCATTATCATCATTGCCCACCACACCAACCAGTGTCACCGCGACACCTAATTTGGCTAGCCCAAGCGCCACATTCGCTGCACCACCGGGACGATCTTCGATATTTGAAACTTTCACCACTTGAACTGGCGCTTCTGGAGAAATACGAGACGTGCCACCATGCCAGTAACGATCCAACATCACATCACCCACCACGAGGATGTGTTTATCTTTAAAATTCAAATACGAAGAGTTCATAGTCACATAATAATCGATTTTTGAGAGCGCTCATCTTATCATACTCCCCCAGTAAGTTGGACATACCTAAATGACAACTAAATCACAAAAGATGAGGCTATTTACATCATGCTAAATTCCACTCTATCGTCCTGCCAAGGCTTTCTTTTTAAACAACTATTAGCCAATTGGTCTCACTATGGAATTGATGCAGAACAAGGCTTTAGCTACGAAAGCATGAATCATGACTGGACCCGTAATGAAGTCGGTCGTGTTCGCTTATTAACCCAGTGTCGACAGCTGTATACCTTCAGCCATGCATACCAACTTACCCAAGAAAGCGACTATCAGAGCAAGCTAACGCCTCTCTTCGATTTTATTGTCGCTAAATATTTTAAAGACGAACGCTGGATATTCTCTCTCAATGACGATTTAAGCATCAAGGACACACAATCTGACGCCTATGCATTAGCCTTTGTGCTCTTGTCTTTTAGCCATTATTTTCAAGCAACAGGCGATGATCAAGCCTTGCCGTACATGAAGTTGACACACCAGTTTTTAGAGGAAAAGATGCAAGCCCAGTCCGGTGGTTTTTACGAAGCTTTTCCTGTGGATGTAACACAGGTTCGCCGTCAAAATCCGCATATGCACTTACTTGAAGGCTACATCGCCGTCTTTAATGCCACCCAAGATGACACCTATAAACAAGCTATTCAATCATTACTGTCACTTGCTCTTGAGCACTTTTACGACTCAAAAACAAAGGCCCTAAGGGAGTTTTTTACCAGCGATTGGAAAGCCCACCCAGAAATAGGCAACCAGGTTGAGCCTGGACACCATTTTGAATGGGTATGGCTGCTTTATCAGGCGAATAAAATCCTACCAAATACAAGTTACATTGAGCTTGCCCAACATCTATGGACTACGGCTATTCGTCATGGGATGGCAGACAACGGCGGAATTTATAATCAAATAGACGCTAATTCTTATCAAGCGCTAGACAAAGAAAAACGCATTTGGCCTATTACCGAATATCTAAAAGCCGTTACGGTAATTTCAATTGGCCAAGAAGAAAAACAGCACCGTCTAGAAAGCGCTTTAACTTTCATGCAGCGACACTACTTTTTAGATAATGGTCGCTGGAATGAATACCTAGACGAGTACAACCAAGCAAAAAACTTCCCTTTGCCAGGCACCAGCAGCTATCACATTTTTCTCGGCCTAGCGGAAGTGCTAACATGGGCGCAAACAAATACGGACTTTACTCTTTAATTTTATGACAGAGTCTTGTTCCCATTAAAGTAAAGAGTCTTAAACACTATTTCAGGACAGCAAGCTATGTATATAGTCACTGGCGGTGCCGGTTTTATCGGCAGCAACATCATCAGATCACTCAATCAAAAAGGCATTCGTAATATCCTATTGGTTGACGATCTCACCGACGGAAAAAAATGTTTAAACCTTTCAGATTTAGACATTGCGGATTACATGGATATGCATGATTTTCTAGATGCTATTAAAAGCGGTACGCTTGGTGTGACACCAACCGCTGTTTTTCATGAAGGCGCTTGTTCTGCAACGACAGAATGGAATGGCAAATACGTTATGGATGTTAACTACCAATATTCCAAAGCCGTATTAGACTTTTGCTTAATCCATAAAGCTCCCTTCTCCTATGCATCTTCCGCCTCAGTATATGGTTCTGGACCTATTTTCGAAGAATCCCGTGAAAACGAAAAACCATTAAACATGTATGCCTACTCTAAATTTCAGTTCGACCAATACATTCGTGCCGTACTACCCACAGCAAAAAGCCAAATCGTTGGCTTTCGTTACTTCAATGTATATGGCCCACGCGAACAACATAAAGGCAGCATGGCAAGCGTAGCTTTTCATTTACGCAATCAAGTATTAGATGGTGAAAACCCAAAACTATTTGGCGCCTACGACGGGTACGAAGCGGGCGGCCAAAGCCGTGACTTTATCTATGTGGAAGACTTGGTAAACACCAAACTTTGGTTCCTAGATAATGCGGAAAAATCAGGCATATTTAACTTAGGTACCGGTAATGCAGAACCCTTTAGAACAATAGCTGAAACCGTTATTAGCCACTACGGAAAAGGAGAAATAGAATACATTCCTTTCCCAGAACATCTAAAAGGCGCATACCAAAGCTTTACTCAAGCAGACATTTCTAAGCTGCGAGATACTGGCTACACTGGCAACTTCCGCGGCTTAGCTCAAGGCGTTCAAGATTATCTTAATTGGTTAGATGCGAATGGCTAAATACCTAATTGTAGGCCCTTCTTGGGTTGGTGACATGGTCATGGCCCAAAGTCTCTTCATCACACTAACACAGCTTGATCCAGAGGCCGTTATTGATGTCATTGGCCCAAACTGGTCCCTGCCTATCTTGGCCCGCATGCCGCAGGTTCGTAATGCCATTGCTCTGCCAACAGGCCATGGCGAATGGGGCATCAGCACACGTAGGAAACTAGGTCACTCCCTACGGAACGAAGCTTATGACGAAGCGATCGTAATGCCTCGTTCATGGAAATCGGCTCTCGTACCTTTTTTTGCAAAAGTAAGACACAGAGTTGGCTTTCACGGCGAACAACGTTATTTCCTGCTAAATGAGCGCCGGAAATTAGACAAAAACATTTTAAACCAAACCGTAAAACGTTTTGTTTCTCTTGGTTTACCTGAGTCTGAAGCTTACCCGCCAAAAAACACTCCAGCACCAATACTAGATATTGACCCGGATAATCAGCAAGCACTCTACAAAACCTATAATCTCAGCAACCGACCAGCCCTTGCTCTTATGGCTGGAGCAGAATTTGGTCCATCAAAGCAATGGCCCATTAGCTACTTTCATGAAGTCGCAAAAAGTGCGATTGATGCAGGCTATCAAGTTTGGACATTAGGTGGTCCCAAAGATCAAGAAGATGGCGAAAACATCGTTAAAGACTTAGGAGTGTTTGCTGTCAACCTATGCGGAAAAACACAATTAGTAGACGCGATCGATTTATTAGCCGCGGCTAAAAAAGTCGTTAGTAATGATTCCGGCCTAATGCATGTAGCCGCAGCGGTAGGGACAGAAGTTCATGGTATATACGGCTCAACCAGCGAACTATTTACGCCTCCATTAACTGACAAAAAAACAATCCATAATCTACACCTTGAATGCTCTCCTTGTTTTAAACGAATATGTCCACTAGAACATACTAATTGTCAGAACCAACTAACTCCTAACGTAATTATAAGGGCCGTCATTTCACAATGAATCTTGCATTACTTAGAAATAGACCGCATTTTGGGGCTCAAATAACGACTATTCCAGTACTTTTTTTCTTCTTCCAAAACTACGGAGAACAAAACCCTATCACTCTTTTAGCAAAAAGCGATGTTGCATGGGTTTATAATCAGCTTCCATGGGTAAAAGAATGTATTCATTCAAAAAGTAAACTTACAGACTTTAAAAAGCTTAGACATTGCGACAACCTGCTTAATTTACGGCCCCGCAATCGACTTCCGATCATTTTATATAAATTACTTAAGGGTGGAAGTATCTTTGATCTTGTAAAAAATGATTTTCTTGTGCACCTTACATCTGAAAAACATAACGTCCTATCCGAGGAAGAATATAGAGCCCTCGCCTATCTGAAAATTTTTATAAAAGAACAATACAAATTATTACAAGCACTTAAGGCTCCTTTTCTGGAATTAATGCAAGACTCGAAATTGATTCTCGAAAAAGCAGAACTAAATATCTTAATGATGCCTGGCGGCGGGGCCGGGGAAATAAAAAAGTGGGGGATCAATAACTTTCTTACTGCAGGAAAATCCATTGCTGACAAACTCGAAAAAAAATGCCATGTTCATGTATTATTAGGACCTGATGAAAAAGAAGAAATTCAGAAAATACAAGAGTTGAAGATAGCCAACCTATCTCTTCACATTAATATTCCTCTAAATGATATTGCCAAACTAGTTGATCACTGCGACCTAACAATCGCAAATGATTGCGGCCCCTCTCATATAGCACAATGCATGCAGAAGCCATACCTAGGTCTGTTTAGAGAGCCAAATACTGAATGGTTCCTTAGCCATGCAAAGTCAGTTAAAGTACTTCCACAAAAAGGAAATAACATCAAAACGATTTCCACCAAAAGCGTAACAGAAATCGCTGTTAATTTATTAAAGAGTCAATAATGAAAATTTCAGGCAATATCATCACCTTAAACGAAGAAAAAAATATTGCAGACTGCATAAAATCGATGCTGGAAGTATGTGACGATATAGTGGTTGTTGACTCAGGCAGTACCGATAAAACAATAGAAATCGCCCAAAGCTTAGGCGCAAATATCGTGAATCAGCCTTACCTCGGCGATGGTTTTCAAAAAAATGTCGCTCTAAAACATACACAAAATGACTGGGTATTGAGCCTTGATGCCGATGAACGACTTACACCAGAAATGACCAACAGTATTAAAAAATTAGACTTAACCACACAAATCGAGGCTTTTTCTTTTCGCCGCCGTAATATGATTGGTAGCCGCTGGATAAAGCAATGTGGTTGGTATCCAGACCGCTGTATTCGCCTTTATAACAGTAAAAAAGTGGAGTTTTCAAATGTAAAGCAACACGCCAGCATTCAAGCTAAAAACGTCAAACACATTGATGCTGATATCATCCATTTTTCTTTTAAAAATATAGGTGAGCTTTTTGCTAAGCCAGGAAGGAACTTTAGTGGCCGGGCCGCTAAAATAATGTTCGCTAAAGGTAAAAAAGCGAATGCCTTTTCACCTTTCATACATGGACTTAATGCCTTTGTTCGTAAATATATATTTCAACGAGGATTCCTAGGTGGGGTCGATGGTATGACAGTAGCATTAAGCTCTGCCATCAATAGTTATTTGAAATATGCAAAATTGCTTGAATATCAACGAGACCCTAGTGTCACCAAACAAGACGACTTTAATAACATTTGGTAATTAAATAGAGCGCATTATTTTGGAAAAAACACTTACGATACTACACGTTAATTTAGCCAAAAATTTTCGCGGTGGAGAAAGGCAAACAGAACTATTAATCAGAGCGCTCTCTAATAAAACAAACATAAAGCAAATTCTGGCCTGTCGAGTCGATTCTCCATTAAAACAAAAGCTCACGGATATTAAAGATCTTGTGTTCGTAACAGCCAATCATCAGCTAGAAGGGCATTTCTCTGCACCATCAGCCGACATTGTTCATGCCCATGAAGCAAAAGCGGTTCACTGGGCTTGGCTCCATAAAGTTATTAGAAAAACACCCTATATACTCACTAGGAGGGTTGATACACCAGTCAAAGATCGCTGGTTTAATCAAAAGACCTATCGAAATGCCAGTGTACTCGTCGGTATCTCGACTTTAATATCAAACCATATGCGTGAAAAAAACTGGGGAGAAGTCTGTCAAATACCCAGCGTCCTAGCCCATTTAATATCGGACGAAGCAATAAGCAATGAATTTAGATCTCTTTTCCCAGACAAAATCATTGTTGGTCATATTGGTGCTTTAGTCGACAAACATAAAGGCCAAAAGGTCTTAATCGAATCAGCAAACATACTAGAACAGAGCAACCCTGAACTACACTTTGTTTTTTTTGGGGATGGTGCAGATGAAGAAGAATTACAACAATTATCACAGGACAATAACAATATTAGCTGGATGGGCTTCAAACCGAATATTGGGGATTACATTCCTACTTTTGATATTTTTGCCTTTCCTTCTAGAAACGAAGGCTTAGGCTCTACATTACTCGATATTATGGATGCAGGCGTACCAATAGTTGCGGCCAATGTAGGAGGTATTCCTGATATTGTAATCCATGAAGAAACTGGCTTACTCGTACCTCCTAATGACAGTGAATCATTAGCACAAGCCATTATTAAGTTGAGCCTAGATAAACCGCTACAGTCAAGGCTTACAGAGTGCGCAAAATCAAGACTAGAAAAATACACACCTAAAGCGATGGCCGATAGTTACCACAGCCTATATAAAAAAATAACTTCTTAATTATTAGCGCCCATAGCAGTCACTAAAACGCACGATATCATCTTCTCCAAGATAGCTGCCGGATTGCACTTCCACCAGTTCAAGAGGGGCTTCACCCGGGTTTTCAAGGGAATGAATTTCACCCACAGGAATGTAGGTGGATTCATTTTCTTGTAGAAAAAACACCTGATCCCCTTTTTGTACTTTGGCGGTTCCTGAAACAACAATCCAGTGTTCCGCGCGGTGATGATGCATCTGCACACTGAGTTTCTCGCCTGTTTTCACCGTGATGCGTTTTACTTTATAACGCTCGCCTAGGTCGATGGTTTCATAACTTCCCCAAGGTCGATGCACCAGCTTATGGAACATGTGCTCTTCACGATCACTGTCTTTTACACGCTGGACGATTTTCTTCACATCTTGAGCATAATCTTTATCCATCACTAAAACGACATCAGCCGTTTCTACTATGACTAAATTAGAAACGCCAAGCACAGAAACCAACCTAGATTCTGAACGAATCAAACAATGAGACGAATCCTCAGCGATCACATCGCCTAATATCAAGTTTTGCTGATCATCTTTTTCTGCATAATCATAAAGCGCATCCCAAGTTCCAATATCACTCCAATCTCCCACATAAGGAACTACCTTGGCCTTCTTTGTGAACTCCATAACAGCATAATCGATGGATTCACTTGAGCATTGCAAAAAAGCATCAGGGTCAATACGAACAAAATCCATATCTTCCTTACGACCTCGATAAGCAGTGCAAACCGTCTGATGAATATCACTGCGATAGCAAGCTAACTCATCTAAATAGCGATTCGCCTCGAATAAAAACATGCCGCTATTCCAAAGATAATCCTCTGAAGCAAGATAACCCAAAGCGGTCTCTAAATTAGGCTTTTCAACAAACTCTTCGACACTAAAATCATTACCACAGCGAATATAGCCATAACCTGTTTCAGGACGAGTTGGCCTAATGCCAAACGTCACCAAGTTACCATTTTCTTTCGCTAATAAAATAGCTTGTTGAACAGCCGCTTCAAACGCCTTCACATTTTGAATCTCATGGTCTGCTGGCAACACTAACAGCAATACCTCTTCACCATATTTCTGCTGCGCTTCAAGGGCCGCTAGAGCAATAGCTGGCGCGGTATTACGGCCATAAGGTTCGAGAATAATACTGACGTCTTGAATGCTAAGAGAATGTAATTGCTGAGCAACTAAAAAACGATGATCCTCATGACAAACCACAATGGGCGAACAAGTGCTTAGCCCTGAAAAGCGCAGAACAGTTTCTTGAAATAAGGTGTGCGATACATTGAGCAGATCAATAAAAGGCTTAGGTGAATGGCTGCGGGACAAAGGCCATAAGCGCTCGCCATAGCCACCAGCCAAAATGACAGGAACAATCTTCACAAAGTGCTCTTTTATAGAAAAGGTAAAATGAAAGTATAACAAAGGAAACCAGTGTAACGAAGGATAGAAAAGGAATGTACGAGGATACATTCCTTTTTCTCTTACTCTTCTCTAGGGAAGATAAGCATTAGTTCCCCATCAAGTCTGCCTTAATGATATAAAGACGATTCGAATCAACCGTGTCTGTATCTAACATTTTTTGCTCTAACTTGCCTTTGGTTGACCAAGCGGCAAAATCGTCATCATTTAACACACCTAAATGGTGTTCATCGATTACCCAAAGACCTTCCATTTTATCGTGTGGATAAGCCACTTCTTTGACCATGTCCACTACCAAGGTTTTGTTAACCGGTTTAATGTCTTTTGCCGCTAGCGCATCCCAACCATTTTTCTCGGTATACTGCTCTAAGGTCAAACCATCAATCATCAACCCATGGCTGACATCACGAGTAATAGAGGACGACAAAGCAACAGTAGAAAGTTTCGTTCCCGTGGTTAAATCGATACGATAAACCTGCTTTTGGGCATTAGGATTTGCCTTCTTAGGACCGCCCAAAAGGAAGCTACCATCCCGCTCAATTACTAAAAATTTATTCGCTGTCAAAGTAGCAATCTCTGAATTGGCATTTTGCGCTTTTTCTTGTCGATACAAATACTGCTCAGTTTTTCCATTGGTTAAATCCACTGTCACTATGCGTGTTATGTCCCCCTTTTGTGCCGCTTTATTTGGATTTTTCATGGTTGACTGCATAATGCCCACCAAGGTGGTTTCATCTGGCGTAATCGCTAGACCTTCCATGCCACGATTAGGGCGGCGATGTTGGAATACGGCAGGCAAATGGAATACATCACGACCATCGTCTTTAAAAGCATTTATACGCCCTATTTCCACGCCATTACTATCAAAATGAACAATATGCGGGCCGTATTCGTCGCTTACCCAAAAAGTGCCATCTTTCAATGCAACTAAACCTTCCCCATCTAAACCATAATCATCCAATTTAATTGGGTTGGTTACCTTGTCATAAGGCTGATCATCATTCATTAACACAGGCTTACCATTGGCATGATATGGCGTTTCCCCCGTTCCTCCCAACGCTGAAGAGTTAGGCAAACCTGAGATCAAACTACCTTCAGGGTGCTTAAGTAAAATAGCTTTCACCATCACGACCTTGCCATCCGCTTCGACTTCGAACAGGCCAATACGAGGAGTATAAGACGCAATAGGGAAACTCTTGCCTTTACCATAGTCCCCCTTGTAGTTGGCATTCGGACCACGATCAGTTAAAGCATAAAACTGATTCGCTTCGCTTGGGTGAGCTGTCATTGCAGAACCATAACCGCCATTACGAATTTCAAACGCTTGATTGGTTTTTCCGTCAATCAAATCACCACGCAATACAGAATAAGGTAACTCGCTACCTTCTTTCGGAAAACTATCCACAAAGTCCGTTGTCCCTTGTGTCGATACCGTCGATACCTTGGTAGCACAGCCACCGATAACAGCCGCAGAAACCAAACTCGCTAACCAGATTTTACCCGTCATTTCTTGCCCCTTTAGTGAATTAGCACTCTTATGATTGTCACTTCAGGGTAAGGGCTTGTGATGACATTTTAATGACCTCCGCTGAAAAGGTGATCCCTAGATATCAACAATAAAAAAGCCAGCATAGCTAAGCTGCTGGCCTTATCACCTCTATCTCGTCAATCAGCACAGGCGTTAATACCTTGCCTTGTTTTAACTTAATACTTTAAAAACTCAATCTAAGCCAACCCAAGAAGCCTTTCCTATTCGAACGCTACTAATAATGGATTCTAAGTCTTCGAACAAAAAAGGCTTGCTTAAAAAGTCATTCATGCCAGACGCCAAACATTTTCGTTTTACCTCTTCCTCAACATGAGCGGTAAGCGCGATAATAGGTGTTTTCTTTAAATGCTTATCCTTTTCAATCTGACGAATGCCTAAAGTGGCTGAAAAGCCATCCATTTCAGGCATATTGCAGTCCATAAAAATGACATCGTAACACTGGGACGAATCAAATTTATCCAGCGCCATGACGCCCGTCTCAGCCAAATCAACAGTGCATCCCAACTTAATAAGAAACTGCTCACAAATCATTTGATTTACATTGTTATCTTCCACTAACAAAATATGCAAACCACCTTGTGCCTCAGCACTTATCACTGATTCTTCTGGGCCTTTTGATACTGGCTCATTCAGCGTTTCATCAACGGGTAAGGTAAATGGAAGTGCTACGGTAAAAACAGTACCAACCCCAACCGTACTCTTCACAGAAATAGTCCCTCCCATAAGATTAACCACCCGCTGAGTAATACTTAACCCCAGCCCTGTCCCTCGAACATTAGGATTAAACTGGTTGACCTGATAAAACTGCTCAAAAATCTGTTGCTGATCTTGAGGCGAAATACCAATACCTGTGTCCCTTACTGCAAAAGACATTATCACTGTACTTTTATCATCACTGTCCTTGCAGGAGACTTCTATGGATATTTCTCCTTCATCAGTAAATTTGAAGGCATTACCAACAAGGTTGTATAAAATTTGATGAAGTCGATAAGAATCCCCTTGTACGAACTCAGGGACATCATGAATAGCGCAGGTTAACTTTATTGCCTTTTCCTCAAACTGGGGTGAAAGCAACAGCATCACGTCATTGACGACATTACGTGAGCTAAATGCGCTTTTTTCTAATTCCAGTTGCTCTGCATTAATTTTGGAGTAATCTAAAATATTATTAATAATGTGCATTAAGGTGCGACCAGCACTATTAATCGCAGTAACTTGCTGCTGCTGCTGCTCACTAAGATCCCCCATAGCCAGCAACTGAGCCATACCCAGCACACCATTCATTGGTGTTCTTATTTCATGGGTCATCGCTGCCAAAAAGTCCGCTTTTGCTTGGCCTGCAAGCTCAGCTTCCACCTTCGCTTTTTCTAACTCTTCGGCTTGAGCTGAAAGCTTTAAATTATCATTCAGTGCCTGCCAATACACACGATTTTGCTGTTTCCCAGTAAGAAAAACAAACACACCGTAGGCACAAATTAAGCTGGCAACGACCCAGTTACCAGGACCATTCAAAAACAGTGCAGCCGATAAAGCAAAGGTAGAGCAGATCAATATACAATAGCTGCGTAAGATCTTATAAGAAGGCGCCAAAACAGTAACGCCACCGATACCTATACCAGCTGTGGCGATCATATTAGCCGTAACAGCTATATTAATGTCTGGATTAACATAATACAGCCAAGCTGTGCTGCTCCCCCAAATAATAGCGGATCCATTGTAGATAAAACTAAGGTAGGCATAGCACGACGAAATATCAATATCATTGGATGAATAGACTTTGAAATACAAAATCAGGCGATACACTTGTAACAGCATAAAACATCCAGAAAACGCACCAATAATGCCTAGATGTTCACGCGCTGGCGTAGAACTGAAAACAATGACCCAAAATGCAAGCAGATAGAAGATTCCCCCATATCTGGCGCGCCTAGCTAAGTCTTTTAAACTAATATCATTGACTTGCTTATTACCCAGTGTATAACGTGAATTATTCAATGACATTCTCAGAATCAATGGTTAAGAGCTTGGATTACATCAGTGAAGAAATCTAATCCATTCAATAATAGTCGCTTTTCAATTGCATTGGAAACCCACTTAAAGTGACTTTATACCATCAAGATGGCCGCTAAGGCATACACCAAAAGGCCAGCAGGGATAAACTGCTGGCCTTTACTATCAATTTCAAGTTAATGGATATTGATTTAATCAAACCACAAATTGGTTCATGGTGTTATCTTTGCCTGAAGCTTTAAGAGCCTGAGCGCCAGAAAAATACTCTTTATGGTCATCACCAATATTCGATCCAGACATATCTTGGTGCTTCACACAGGCCAACCCTTGACGAATTTCTTTGCGCTGTACTTCCAATACATAACCCAACATACCTTGCTCACCAAAGTAATCTTTCGCCAAATTATCGGTCGATAAAGCCGCCGTATGGTAAGTCGGCAAGGTAATCAAGTGATGGAAAATTCCGGCCTGTGCCGCTGCATCTTTTTGGAAAGCGCGAATGCGCTCATCCGCTTCCAAAGCCAATGCCGTACCATCGTAATCTTGCGACATCAGCTGATCACGCTGATATGGCGTCATATTTTCACCTTCAGCCAACCAAGCATCAAATACTTGTTGACGGAAGTTCAATGTCCAGTTGAAAGATGGGCTGTTGTTGTAAACCAACTTGGCATTCGGCACCACATCACGAATACGATTCACAATGGCAGCGATTTGCCCGATATGGGGTTTTTCCGTTTCGATCCACAATAAATCCGCGCCATTTTGCAAAGAGGTAATGCAATCTAACACCACACGATCCACGCCGGTATCCGGCTTAAAGCGCACCAAACCATTAGCTAAACGCGTTGGTTTAATCAGGCGATCACCGAGTTTAACGGCCATATCGCCCGGCTGCATCTGCTGCAAAGAAGTCACTTCTTCTCCATCGATAAAGGCGTTGTATTGCTCAGCCAAATCCCCCGCGTTTTGCGATACAGGAATTTTTTGTGTCAAACCCGCGCCCAACGAATCAGTACGGGCCACAATTACCCCATCGTCCACACCCAATTCTAAAAAGGCGTAACGCACGGCATTAATTTTCGCTAAAAAATCTTCATGCGGAACCGTTACCTTGCCATCTTGGTGACCACATTGTTTTGCATCAGACACTTGGTTTTCGATTTGAATACAGCAAGCCCCCGCCTCAATCATCTTCTTGGCCAACAGATACGTCGCTTCTTCGTTACCAAAGCCTGCATCAATATCCGCAATAATTGGCACCACATGGGTTTCAAAACTGTCGACTTGTTGTTGCACCGCCTGCTCTCGTACCTGATCGCCGGCTTCTCTAGCTTCGTCCATTTCTTTAAACAAATGCTGTAACTCACGAGCATCCGCTTGTTTCAAAAAGGTGTACAATTCTTCAATCAAGGCTGGCACAGAGGTTTTCTCATGCATGGATTGATCTGGCAAAGGACCAAATTCGGAGCGCATCGCCGCGACCATCCAGCCAGACAAATAAAGGTAACGACTGCGTGTCGTGCCAAAGTGCTTCTTAATTGAAATCATCTTCTGTTGACCAATAAAGCCATGCCAGCACCCCAAAGACTGAGTATAGTTAGCAGGATCTTTATCATAGCTCGCCATGTCTTCACGCAGGATTTTGGCGGTATATTTAGCAATATCTAAGCCACTACGAAAGCGATTTTGCAGCTGCATTCTCGCCACCGACTCTGGGTTCATCGCCGCCCATGATGGACCTTGTTGATTAATGATATTACTCGCCTGTTGAGTTTTGTTTTTATACGTTTGCATACTCTTTCTCACTCTATTTAGATTGATAAATGTCGTTTTTCAAATGAATAATTTTTTATAAACCTCTAGCCGATTAACTCACTTCTTTCACCCTCAGTCGGTAAGCGTGAAGCAGGGGTTCGGTATAACCGTTGGGTTGAATAACCCCTTTAAAAATCAAGTCTTGTGCGGCGCGAAAGGCTAAGCTCGACTCAACGTTAGGCATCATCGGACAATAACCTTCGGTACCTTTATTTTGCTCATCCACTACCATGGCCATACGCTGCATCACCTCATCAATTTGCGCTTTAGTGCAAATACCATGGAGCAACCAGTTCGCTAAGTGTTGGCTAGAAATTCGTAAGGTGGCACGGTCTTCCATCAAGCCGACATTGTTAATATCTGGCACTTTCGAACAGCCAACGCCTGCTTCTACCCAGCGCACCACGTAACCCAGCAAACCTTGAACGTTGTTCTCTATTTCCCGCTCAATCACCTTGCTCGATAAGGTCAAACTATTGGGAATAGTTGGAATCGTAAGCAAATCGGTAAAACTCGCTGTAGAACGACGTTTAATACGCTCCTGCACTTCAAAGACATTCACTTGGTGATAATGCAACGCGTGTAAAGTCGCCGCCGTTGGTGAAGGCACCCAAGCTGTATTCGCACCCGCTTTAGGATGGGCTACTTTTGCTTCCATCATCGCCGCCATTTCATCAGGCATGGCCCACATGCCCTTACCTATCTGCGCTTTACCTGGCAAACCACATTGCAAACCGATGTCCACATTGCGATTTTCATAAGCTTGAATCCATGGCTGAGCTTTAATCTGATCTTTTGGTAAAAATGGCCCAGCGTGCATACTGGTATGAATCTCGTCACCAGTTCGATCCAAAAAACCGGTATTAATGAAGAACACCCGTGATTTTGCCTGACGAATACACTCTTTCAGGTTCAAGGTGGTGCGACGTTCCTCATCCATAATGCCGACCTTAACCGTGTTCTCTGGCAAACCTAACATCTGTTCTACGCGTCCAAACAACTGGCAAGCAAACGCCACTTCTTCTGGCCCATGCATCTTGGGTTTAACCACGTAAATGCTGCCGGTGCGGCTATTGCGAATACCGCTTGTACGCTGCAAATCAAGTGCACCAATCAACACAGTCACCACCGCATCCACAATACCTTCAGGCACAAAATTGCCCTGTGCATCCTGCATTAAATCGCATTCCATCAAATGCCCAACATTACGTACCAACAATAGCGAACGGCCATGTAAGCGGTATTCCTTATTATCCAAATCGGTGAAAAAGCGATCAGGGGCCATACGTCGCGTCTGTACTTGTCCGCCTTTCACAAAACGGGCTTCCAAGGTGCCTTGCATCAAACCCAACCAATTGCGGTAAACTTCAACCTTGTCCTCTGCGTCCACCGCGGCAACAGAGTCTTCACAATCCATGATGGTACTTAATGCTGACTCAATCAGGATGTCGTTGATATGCGCTTTGTCTTTGGCGCCATTTTGACCATTACGGTCAAATTGGATTTCCACGTGCAAACCATTATTTTTTAACAATACAGATTCTGGATCACTGCGCTGACCGTTTACCGCCACTAGCTGACAAGGCTGCTGCAACCCGCTCTGACTGCCATCGTCAAAAAAGGCCAATAAATGATGGTAATACATCACATAACTGCTGACGTTTTGATGAGACCCAGTCTCAAGAGGGAATACTTCATCCAAAAAGGCTTTCGCCTTAGCAATCACCAGCTCACCACGCGCCGCGTTATAATTCTGATGAGCCTCCAACCCTGCACTTTTAGGAACCACATCGGTACCGTAAAAGGCATCGTACAAACTGCCCCAGCGAGCATTGGCGGCATTCAATGCAAAGCGCGCGTTCTTCACGGGAACCACTAACTGCGGCCCAGCAAGTGTCGCAATTTCTGCATCCACATTGCTTGTCGTAATACTGAAGTCTTCACCTTCATCGACGAGGTAACCTATTTCACGCAAAAAACCTTCGTAGGCTTGCATATCTAACGGTTGCCCTTGTCGAGCAAGATGCCATTGATCGATCTGCTGCTGCATACGATCTCGGGTCACTAATAGCTGTCGATTAATGGGAGACAGATCCTCGATTAGCTGATCAAGATCATGCCAGAACTTGGTCGGATCAATATCATGAAGTGGCAGTACTTCTTCATTGATGAAGCTGCCAAACTCTGGGTGAATCACATTGTTCTTTTTAGATAGAGGCATATTCATCTCGCTTTCCTTCTTTAGTGAGCTTTATTCTTATCTTTATCAAGTTAGCAATGAGAAAACCCTGTTCCCCTTGCTTGATTTATAGTTTATTCCCAACTAATATAAAATTTCACAATAAGAATTACACAGTGTAAATTTTACAAAATGAAAAATAAAAATAACCTTAATCGCAAAGCCCATTTTTTGGGCACCAAGATTCGCAACCTGCGTAAGCGCAACCGTTTGACCATGGAAGACCTGTCGGCACGATGCATCAAGGTCGACGCGGAATCGGCACCTTCAGTGTCTTATCTGTCGATGATAGAAAGGGGCAAACGCATTCCCAGTGAAGACGTATTGGAAGTTATTGCCGAGGTTTTTCAAAAAAATATCGAATGGTTTCTGGACGATATTCCCGAAGAAGAAGCCATCACTCCATCAAAGGGGTCTGGTGGTGGCATTAACGGCATGGCTTTAGAACCGAACTTTTTATTTTCTAAAGAAATATTACAAATCGCCATACCAGAAATGCTCTCACAAACTGGCACCAGTGGCCGCCAATTTGCTCACTTATTAATTCGCGCACACCAAGAACATCATCAAAATCATTTTCCTGACCTAGAACGTGCCGCTGAAGAAGTCGGACTGAAGCGCTTGCCATTAAGCCTTGACGATATTATCGCCATCACCAAGCAAATGGGCCTACAGATAAAATGGTTTCGTAAGACGCCTTTATCAATATTAGAAAGCATGGGCATTGATGAAAGCCATGTGGTCACGTCATTTTTCGATCCACCAAGTACCATCTACGTAAATCAAATCATGAAAAAACAAGCACAGCGCTTGAAGTACAACCTCGCAGTGCATATTGGTCATGCGGTATTGCACGACAAAGACGGTATGAAAAATGTGCTCGTCACAGGGCGCAATGAAATTACCCCCTTACAAGCACAACACTCAAAAATGCAATCCTCTGGCATGGACGCTCAGGATATTTTGCACGCGTGGCGGGATTTTGAATGTAGCTTTTTTGCAGGCGCTTTATTGTGTCCTAAAGTCCCCTTTCGGCAAATGCTGGATCGTAACGGTTACGAGATCAATACAGCCCAATTAGCAGGCGTTTCAGAGTCCGTGGCCATGCGACGCATGACCGCTGCGTCGCCTTATCCCCACTGGCATTATTTTGATGCCTACGCACCGGGTAAACTCAAAGCCGTGTACAGAGGTAATGGCATTCCCTTACCTTGGGGAAATATGAGTATGGTGGAAGACCCTTGCCAGCATTGGGCGGTATTTCGCATGATCAGCGAACCCACCATAGGCACATCAGCGCAAATATCGATTCTCAATACGGGAGACGAACCACGTATTTATGCTTGTGAATCCGTCAAGGTGCAAGACCTCGCGGGCAACAGCCATGTACTTTGCTCTGGCATCGACCTCAACCCAGCCATCAACGCCCAAGGCAAAGACGCTCTCTCCATCGCTGACGACTTACGCCAAGCCTGTGTAACAAAAGGCGGCTCATCACACATTCCGAAAAGCATTAAGAAGGATCTAATGAGCGTAGCGAAAATCCTCAATATCAACTGGATAGAACGCGGCATAGAAAACGATGCGAGGCTCATCTGCTCACGCGGCGCGGTATGCCCAAGATCACCCAGTTGCTATCAGCAATGTGAGGCGAGTTAGTCTTCTTAATTGGAAAATATTGTTCTTCTGTAACCGCAAAGCCTTGTATCGTTTCATGCTGGTAGACAATTAAAAAGCATTTTAGTATCGACGAGTCAGGTACAAAATAGTAACTAGCCTTTCTCAGGATTGATATGAAACCAAATTATTTAGTTCATGAGGACATCTACATTGCAGCGAAAGAAGCTGGTTGGAATGGTTGGGGTGGTAATCAAGGGTTAGCGGACGCCAAACTGGTTTCACGATTTATGGCGTTGAAAGAAAGACCATCTAAAGGCAAGCTTCTTGAGCTTGGTTGCGGTGAAGGCCATCACTGTCGGACGTTTACAAAGCTGGGTTATGAAACCACGGGGGTGGATATTTCCTCAACAGCGATCGAATGGGCAAAAGAAAAGGCCGTGCTGACTGGCATTAAAAGCCGTTTTTTTGTTGCAGATCTAACCGAGATGTCTTTAACCCTAACCGATAAATATCAAGTCATTATTGATGGAAATTGTCTGCATTGCATCATTGGCAATGACCGCTCTACATTTTTAAACCATACATACAAGGCACTGGAATCTGACGGTATCTTTTTTGTCAGTAGCTTATGCTCGAAAGACAATGACAATCATCAGATCCTGCGCGACGGCATTCCTTATCGACACATAACTTCAATGGAAAATTTAATCACAGAACTGAAAAACATTGGTTTTATCATACTAAAAACCGTGCTTTATGAACGCCAGGATTACAATCACATCACAATCCATGTTAGAAAACCCAGTGAGATATGAGTCTATTCTCTCTACTTCAACAACAACGCATTATAAATACCCTCTACTTGTATTTGCCTTTCATTCTAATTCGTGGGTCTAAAAAAGCTCGCTACCCTTAAATTTTCGCACGAACACAAGCAAAGCAACACAACCTGAAATAAAAAGGCAATTTATCCGCAATCAGCTCTATCGAAACGCGCCCGCACGTATTAAAATCAGCGCAAATCCCCTACCCCTTAGTTAAGGATCTTTCATGCCTTTGTCGACCAGTCAGTCAACTAATGTCGTAGTCGTTAGTAACTCTTCCGATAATCCATTTGCTATTGATATCGCCTATGCAATGGGTCAATACGATGACATCGCTGATTTGATCAGTATGAAACAATTTATGAACTCTGAATTTTGCCCTCGCTTTATATCTGACGAGGCGGATTTTGAGAACATTGGCCGTAAGCTCAAAGGCAAATCTATCGTTATTGTAAGCACCGGTAGCCACACAAAAAGCCGCCAAGAACTCGCAATGACCAACTTCATTATTGCCCGTGCCGCTAAAGAAAACGGTGCCGCACGCGTTATTCTGGTTGAGCCAGATTTGTTCTACAGCGCACAAGACCGAGGCCCACACCATAACCTAGGGGAAACCAGTTTTGAACGTGACTTAAAAGACGTTAAGAAGTTTGATGGCCAACCCTTTACTGCCAAGCTCTATGCACAAATGCTAAAGCTTTCTGGAGTGGACACAGTGATGACCATTCACAACCATTCCGATTCCGTACAGAAAATGTTTAACGAAGTATTTGAAGGTGACTTTCATAACCTAATCCCTTATGAGATTTACGCGCACTATTTGTTGAATTCAAACATATTGAACTACGGCGAAGATGGCGAAGGACTGGTACTTTGTGCTCCAGATAAAGGCGCACGGGACTTCGTAAAAGAGATGTTCAATCGATTGGGGCTCAGCAAAGCAAAATTCATCATGCTAGACAAAGAACGTACCCATGAGCGCAAGGTAGAAATCACCCTACACAAAGAAAGTGAACACACCTTTGACGGTTTAGATGGCGCTAGCATTATCTTATTCGACGACATGGTACGTACCGGCTCTACCGTCGTAAAATCTTGTCAGTTTTTACGACAAATCAATCCGCAACGCATGGTCTTTGCGGTATCGCATTTCTATGCCAGTGACGAAGGACGTGAGCGCATGGCACATCCGGCACTGGGTGAAATTTTAACGCTCAATACGCTACCTACTATTTTGAATCGTGATGAGCAGGGCCGTTTGCGTAAAAAGATGGTGGTATTAAAAGTAGAAAAATGGCTTGCTCAAGAACTGTGTAACATTCTCGACTTACCACAAACTCAAGAAGCTAATCCTTATAAAATTGACATGTCGTCTAAGAATCCTCGGTTCAAACGCAAAATTTGGTTTAGCGAAGAGTTACAAGAACTACAGCCTAAATAAGCATAACCTTCCAGCCTAGCCTATTACGTTGGGCTGGAAGGTTATCGATCTAGAGATTTTCCCTCCTAGAAAAAAGCTTATTCAAGCCCGGAAAGTAAACAACAGCACATCGATAAATTTTCTCTCTACCTGCACGTCTGCCGTTATAAAATCGGCTTTCTGAACCTCATACAAAAAAGGTTGTATCGCACGCAGCTTCTTAATCGCCTGAGGATCGTCTGACAAAAGTACAGCCACATAGGAAAAAGCATCGTAATAGGGAAAGGCTTGCTCGCGTAGGGCATCAAGATAAGAATCTACCGTTTCCTCACCGAACACTTGCCTAATCGCAGTAACAGCAGCATACACACCAGCCCCTTCACACAATGCCGGCGTTTCTCGCCCAGCGTCGTTACCAACAAAACCGATTGGGTAAAGGCCTCGAACCATCTCTTGAATCACATCTGCCAACAACATAACGTCGTTCGTGAAACTGCGTGCTGGCATTTGAATTTTGTAACGAAAAGGTTCACCGGAGTTTTCAAACAACACCACAGGTTTGGCAATATCACGACTCACTTTAAAACCATCAAATTGAGCTTCTGCCACGGCCTCACCAAATAAAAACTCAACGGCTGGTAACCAAGCCGCACGTAATTTTTCTAACTTATTAATCTCTACAGATTGAGTGTCAGCCACAACCTTACCCTTCTAAATTTCCAATAAAAAAACAGAGCACAAACACTAGCTTGTAGCACTCTCCAGACAGGCAAAACCTTAACATATTGCAGAAGGTCAGGCAGGAAGAATTCAAAGACAAACATGGTAGAGACAACACTAAAGAGCTTTCAATTTACCTTAATTGACTGTCTTTACTTCCTGCACGATTATATAGGGAAAATTCTTTGTGGTTCTTTTCTTGCTCAGACTGACATTGAATACACAAACGCACACCCTGAATAGCCAGACGGCGGGGTTCAGGAATTACTGCATCGCATTCTTCACAATGTGTCAGACTCTCCCCTTTAGGCAAACTGTTTTTAGCGCGTTCAACTTCAGCATCGACCGTCGCATCAATCTGCTCTTGTACCGAACCATCTTGCGCCCAGCCACTGGCCATCCAATAAACCTCGTTTAAACACTGTCTAGAAACCTCTTACTTGTTGATATTAATGCACTCAGAAAAATTAGCGATTACTCAACAAGATCCCGCTGCCCATGCTAATAAACAACCCGCCAGTAACTTTTGCTATTTTAGCTTCCATGTTTTTCAGGGAAAAACGCTGACTTAGACAGGTAATACCAAAGGCATAGCCAATATGCACACTGATCACTATAAAGCAGATGGTGATAAACATGACCGAGAACTGTACATAAGCAGAGTTATCTAGAGTCAAAAACTGAGGCAGAAAGGCAGACAAAAATATCAGTGTTTTTGGGTTACTGGCAGAAACGAAAAAGGCTTCAACAAACAATGCTCGCCCTGATTTTTCTTTCAAGAATTTTCTATCCATGGCTTCAAAGGTCGATGTCTTACTCGACCTCAGCGCTTTAATACCAAGATAAATTAAGTAAGTACCGCCTAGAACCTTCATCACCAAAAACCAATTAGGCAAAGTTTGTAAAAGTGTCCCAACACCAAGCGCAACAAGACATACGATAAAGAACTGGCAAAAGAGATTACCAACAATCGTTATAAAAGCAGACTTCCAGCCGTATTGAATACTGTTTTTAAGTACCAACAAGACATTGGGGCCGGGCGAAAGCGTAGTGACTAAATAGGCCAAGAAGAACACCGTCCAGATATGAAATGCCATAATTTATCCCTAACTAATTGAAATAATGATTTTTTAACTCTCTAGATGTTTATAAGCGAAGTAGTCGCACCATTCCCCTATCGTAAGCTTCACGCTCCTGCCATTCATCTTGTTTATCTTTTAGCTCAAACGGAAACTTATTGCTAATCTCTCCTAAAAAACAGTAAGCAAACGCTACAGACTCAACAGAGCGAAATAACGTTTAGGAATACAAAAAGTTTGAAGTAAAACGCATTATCCCCCATATAAACAGCGAAAGCCGATGAAAACTTAAAATAATAAGGTATGGGGAAGCAGTGAAGTGGAAAATGAAGTATTGATAAAACAGGTCTTTTAAAGGGAAGAAGTCAGGGCAAAATATAAAACCTTACCCCGACCAAAATAACGTTAAAGCTTATGAATCGCTGCTTTCAGGAAATTCAATCTGAAACCAACTATCATCAAGGATGGCGCCCCAATTACCCTCAACGCAACCAGACGACTTATAACCGACTGGCAAACCATGAATACGTGCCACTTTCGCTAATGTAAACCATCGATCTAACTGAGAATGAGATGCTGGTACCACTAATCGTGTGATCTGGCTACACCCAGTTTGTACAACATCATCTTTCAAATCTATGTGTAATTGCCCCACGCTATCTATTCCAACGCGCTCAACCTTAGAGATGCCAACATCCGCAGAAGCGATACCAGAACTAAGAAGCGCAACCAGTGCCAACGTCAATTTAATTTTCATATTCTTTTCCTATGCTTGATTTAAATAAATGACAATAATTTCTATTCACTTAATCGTTGCTTTCAGGATAGGTAATCTGAAACCAGCCAGTATCAAGCCACGCACTCCAACCATCAGTGGTACATGCGTTAGAACTGTATTCTATTGGTAAATCATAAATACGTGCATCAAGGGCCAATGAAAACCATCTATCCAACTGGGCGTGGTCTACTGGTACCAGTAGTCTTTTAGCATTAGCAAAGCAACCGTCTTGAACAACATTGTCTTGCAAATCTATATACAATTGACCCACACTATTTATTCCAACGCGATCAATCTTAGAGCTGCCAGCACCCGCAGAAGCTATACTTGAACTAAGAAGCACAACCATGGCTAATATAAATTTCATTTTTATTTCCTTATGTATTATTAAGCTAAGTGGATCCATTTATTAGCGTCAGCTTCTTATATTTTCATCAAATACCTGATGCCAACCATTTCATTCTGGATTCGACGCCCATGTTAACAATAAGAAACATAAATACGATTCCCTCTTAGGGAAGGGACGTGATGTTTAACGACCAACTTTGGTCACTCAGCTGCATTGAAAGCCTCATTTATTAGTAAGATGAAAAAAGCACAGGATCGAGACAACATCCGTCAATTTATCCTCACCGAAGGTATGCTAGAATCCAAAACTATTCCAGCCGCAAGAGCGGTGGTTTAACTTAACTCATTTTTTATTTAGGAGATTACATCATGCGTCTTAATGCGCTTAAAATGGGATTAGTGGCACTGATTTCTGCCGCACCGGCTCTTGTATTTGCTCACGCTGGACATGAACACACCACCAGCTTTATGACTGGCTTTATGCACCCACTGGGCGGCTTTGATCATTTGTTGGCTATGTTAGCCATTGGCCTTTGGTCTGCTAGCCTTGGCGGTCGCGCTTTATGGGCTGTGCCTATGGCGTTTGTTGGCACTATGATGGTTGGTGGCGGATTAGCAGTTGCAGGCGTACAAGTACCTTTTATTGAACAAGGTATTTTGTTGTCTGTGATCGTGATGGGCGCGTTACTTGTTGGTGCTGCACGCTTTCCTGTTGCGGTTTGCGCAGGGATTGCAGGTTTGTTCGCTTTGTTCCACGGCGCCGCTCACGGTATGGAAATGCCATTGAATGCGAATGGCGCTGAATATGCTCTTGGTTTCGCAGCAGCAACCACTTTATTGCATGTAGCGGGCATTGTACTTGGTTCCATCATTGAACGCTTCCAAGCACCAATAATTACTCGCATCACGGGCAGCATTATAGCGGTTGCGGGCTTATTTCTAGCGATTGCATAAGCAAGCGATTAGATAGCTAAAAAAACACCAATAAAAAAACCAAACACCGGAAGACGGAGTTTGGTTTTTTTGTGACTAAATTTTAATCGTCGAGGTGTATTCTAACGCTCCCGTTAAGACGCCAAGCAGATTGCTCGACCGTGGTTATGCACCTCTACCAGTTCTTTATGCAAGCTACAGATTGTTTTTTCATAGTCTTCTTCATCGACCACAAATTGCATGTCTACCTGACGCATGGATTGGTGCATAGCCAATACGTTCACTTCTTGCTCTGCAATGGCTTTTACCGCTTGCGCCAGCATGCCAGTGGTTTTCATGTCGCTGCCAATGGCCGATACAATGGCGACCTTACGCTGAGTAATTT
Organism: Marinomonas transparens; assembly: GCF_016463975.1. Lineage (GTDB taxonomy): Bacteria > Pseudomonadota > Gammaproteobacteria > Pseudomonadales > Marinomonadaceae > Marinomonas > Marinomonas transparens. The sequence goes on from NZ_JAEMNX010000002.1 coordinate 360,913, forward strand.
CAGCCCCTTCAAAACGCTCTTTTAGGAATCGCATGATGCGTTTTAGGGTTTTTAGGTTGATCGCCAAGTAGTGAGTAATGGTATTGGCATTAATGTCTTTGGCAATAATGTGCGCATTAAACTGGTTTAACACTTCTAAAATAGACACATCAAATTGGTCTATTTCTCCCGCCATTTCTTGATCAAACAGTTCTACCGCATACACACCACGGCAACCTGCAATGATCTCTACACAGGGGGCATCGCTCACGTAGTCACCCGTAATCAGTGTACCTGTGTGCTCTGGCTCGAAGGTATTTTTAACACGCAAAGCAATACCGCTTTGGCGCAAGCCTTTCGCCGCTTTCGGGTGAATCGCTTCCATTCCAAGATTGGCAAGCTGGTCGGCCACATCGTAGTTGGTACGACCAATCGGTACAGCGTTACTTTCACCCACCAAACGAGGGTCTGCACTGCTAAGGTGAAACTCTTTATGGATCACCGCTTCACGGGCATGGGTCAATACGGCAATGCGGCTAAAGGTCATTTCACTGTAACCACGGTCAAAGGTCGACATCAAGCCCGTTTCGCTGTGCGCATAGCCCGTTGCTATCGGCAATTCTTTGGTCATATCAACCGCTTTAAAAGCATCTACAATGCGTTCATCCAACGACATATGACTTGGGCTGTTCCAACCCGTTAGATCGACGAATACCGCATTAACACCATCTCGTTTTAACAGATGAGCCATATTCCAAGCGCTGTGCGCTTCACCAATACTGGCTAACATTTCACGTACGGTTGCTAGGTGCTCGCTAATCGAAAAGTGGCCATGCTGACAAAGGCGATGTAAATCTTCTAAGCATTCTTTTGCTTCTTGCAAACGGCTATTAAGAAATTCATTCGCTTCTTGAAGTAGCTCACCTGCACCAAATAATGTCTCGTTAATAGACAGCATGTTATTACGAACACTCTGCAAAGCAGCAGACCAATTATCCTGTTGGCGCTCTTGGGCAAACAAGGCATACACGCCGGCATCACCGGTTTTTTTGTGCTCTAACAACTGATCGGTTAATCCACCGTAGGCGGATACAACAAAGATTCGCTGGTAAAGGTCTTCACCTTGCGCAGGTTTAAAAATAATATTATCTCGCACCGAACGGTAGTCGCTCATGGACGTGCCGCCGATTTTTTCTACTGTGTGTTGTCCCATTACTTAACCTAATAGATTCAAAAGCTGAATAGCGTACTTCAGCCGTAGTAAAACGCTGCGGCAATAGTGTCATAAGGCCGCCTAAAAATTAAGCACCAAATGCATGTTTGACATAATTATGAAATGTTGCGCTTTGAAGTAGCGCATAGACCGAAGAATCGTCTGGTTTTCTGATGGCTTCCCTTGACAGGAAGATGACCGTAAACGGCAAAAGCCCCATAATTTTATGGGGCTTTTGTGCCAAGCAGATCACATGGATTTTAACGCGTAGCTTTCCCCTGTGGATTGAAAGATCTTGGCCATCATTGATGGTGAATTCGATTGAGACATTCTATTCCAAATCTTTTCATGAAAATAAAAAGCAACCGTATTAATAGCTGGCTCCACTATGGCCACTAAACCACCGACAATAAAGCTGCCGGTAATGAGATAAGCCACGGTGAAGGCAATAGAAAAGTGCATGATGGCGAAGGTAATAGTTTTAGTCATTTGATTCTCTCCTCTTTATTTAATAAAGATATTAGAGAAAGATGAGCCATCGTTAAAATTTATTATCGATATAAATGTAATAGCTTTAGACTTTTATTGCGAATGAATCACACCGCTTTCCATGACTTCAATAAAGCCAACGACCGCTTCTAATGCATCGGAATAAACCGTTACCTTGCCTAAGCTTGTCATGTCGGCGTCATTCGCTGCCAACCAAAAACTGGCGCCAATAGCGGCAACAGGCTTATGCCATTGCTGCATTTGCTGCAATAACTCAGTGGCTTTTCCAGCCTGCTCATTGCCACAAAATGCCACCACGCCTTGCGCTTGCACGCCATTCAACACAGCGGTCCAATCTTGAGCCTGCATCACATTTGGTACTACTCGACAGACAAAACCTTTATCCGACAAAAGTGCCGCTGCCATATAGCACCAAAGCGTTCGTTGTGAGGACAGCCCTGTCACCAACACCTTGGCAGCCTTTTTACGCTGGGATTTAACACTGGCTAAGCGATTCGATAGAACGTGGATTAATTGCATTTCACAACAAGCCAAAGCGGCACTTTCATCTAGTTTTTCGAAACTCGGCAATAGCCAATTTCGTATTGCAATAGCGGCGGGGTACTGAGAAAACACCTGCTGGTAGAGTTGTTCGATTTTCTCTTCTCGATAATTTTTTGCCGCTTCAATTAAGGTGTTTTGTAATGCGAGCCATTCATTTGTAGACGACGCCTCTTCGACAGAAACACCTTGATCCAACAAAGCTCGCACTTTACTGACCGCCACGCCTTGCTGAATCCAACGCAATATCGCTTCAACCCGCTGCACATCGGCTTCACCGTAGAGACGATGACCTTTTGCTGTACGCTTAGGTTTTAATAATCCATAGCGACGCTCCCATGCCCTTAAGGTGACAGAGTTTACTCCTGTCTTTAAAGACAAGTCTCGTATAGGAAAGTAGTTCTGATCTTCGGAAAGTCGCTCCAGATCAGACGGCGATTTAGCAGGGAAAACGTTATTATCTGATTCACTCATAGGGTTACCAACAACTCGCTATTTTAACCTTCACATCGTGCAATTCTTATCATCGTCATAATAAGCGAAAGCCGCAATAAACTTATACATGAATTTATTTTGTAAAAGTTTATTGCTTTTTCTATACAAGATTCTATATTGTATAAGAATAAAGTGATACAAAATTATTTTTGTACAAGAAAAATATTAATAGACCAAAGGTGCGTCTGCATGGGCAATCAAACCGTAAATAATCAAAACAGCACCAAATACGACGTTGCTATTATTGGCGCTGGTTTGGCAGGTAGCCTGTGCGCTCATTTAATCGCCCAATCAGGCTTAACGGTTTGTGTCATAGACAAAAGTCGTGGCACTGGTGGCCGTGCTAGCAGTAAAAAATTGGACGACGGCACTAGCTGTGACCTTGGCACTCCTTTCATTCATGCCAGTCACGCTAGTTCATTGGCATTAATGGAAGGCTTAGTTGATGACAAGGTTGCAGCCCCATGGCAACAACTCAATACAAAAGACACGCAAGCCTTTGTCGGCATCCCAAAAATGAGTGCGATTACCCGCCATTGGTTAGGGAATGCGCCTTTCATTAGTAATACCAGAGTGCATCACCTAGAGCAGATTACCCAAGCATCAGGTAGCCATAAGCAATGGTTGCTTCGAGACGATAAATATCAAGCCGTTGTGGTCGCAGAAAAAGTCATTATTACTGCCCCTGCGCCACAGGCTGCCATGATATTAGCCACCCATACTGATCTTGCCATCTTGCTGCTTAGAGCAAACCAAGCTTGCCAGAGTAGTCAAGCTCAGTGGGCTATGTGGTTAGAAACCCCAATAAGTGATCTTAATGCACTAATCGCCCCACACAATTCACCAATATGTCGTATGCTGAAAGATAACCATAAGCCCATGCGCGATAGTGCTAAATTGGATCGCTGGGTGATTCAAACCAGCCCAGAATGGACTAAGCAATATCTCGATGCGGATAAAGCTTTGGTAGCGAGCACGCTGATACAAGCCTTTTCTACGCTCACAGAGCAAAGAGTCATCCAGCATGGGGAAGCTCACCGCTGGCTACTTAGTCGCTTTAACGAAAATAAAGGCAATAACGCCTTCGCTTGGGATATCGAAAATAATATTGGCTTGGCAGGTGATTGGTTATGCCAAGGAGACGCAGAAGGGGCGCTACTCAGTGCCTTAGCCTTGTGTCATTTCCTAGAACGAAGCCATTTTTAGCCTATTGATTTTAAAAACTGAATATGAAAACAGGACAATGAGGCGATAAGAGCCTCGTCATTTAGAGGATAGGATTATGCCATTTTCACGTTTTTCAGCCGATCAGCTCGACCATAAAATTCCTGTCGGCATCAGTGCCTGCTTACTCGGTGATAATGTCCGCTACAATGGCGGCCATAGTCGTTCAGACTATTGCGATAAGGATCTAAGCGATTATTTCGACTATCAAAAGTTTTGTCCTGAAGTCGCTGCTGGCTTTGGCACACCACGTCCTACCTTACGTTTAGAGGGTGACCCGAACCAACCTCGTATGGTGTTCACTAAGCAAACCGACAAGGACGTTTCTGCCACCTTCATGGCGACATCAAATGCCTATTTAGAAAACCTAGCGCACCTTGACGGTTATATCGTGATGAAAAACTCACCAAGCTGCGGCTTGGAACGCATTAAGGTGTATCAAGAAAACGGCCATCCACATATGCAACGCAGTGCGGGCCTGTTCACCAAAGCCTTACTGCAACGTTATCCACTGTTACCCATTGAAGAAGACGGTCGTTTAAATGATCCGGCATTAAGAGAGAACTTCTTGCTGCGCGTATTTGCCCACCATGACTTCCGCCATACCGTCGGTGACACACCAAGCATGAAAGACCTCATTGCTTTCCACAGCCGCTATAAATATTTGGTCATGGCCCATTCTCAACCGACTTACCGGTTACTAGGGCGTATGTTATCAGGCAGTGACCCAAGACCCGTTTTGGCGTTAAAAGACGCCTATTTTGAAACTCTCATGATGACCTTATCCACACCAGCGAAGCGTAAAAACCATTGCAATGTACTCATGCATTTAGTCGGTTACCTCAAGCGTTCGGTCGATGCCTCCGTCAGAAATGACATTCTTGACGTGGTTGAACAATACCGTCGTGGTGAAGTCAATCTGGCCACGCCAATGACGTTGCTACATCACTATTTAAAACACTACGGTAGTAAATACATCAAGGAACAAAGCTATTTCGCCCCTTATCCAACACCATTGGGCATCAGGAATAGAGTGTAAAAAATGGCGACAAAACATCTCGTTTGGCTCAGAAACGATCTCAGGCTAGAGGACAACCCGGCCCTTTACCTTGCTTCCCAACAAGGTGATATTCGGGTTGTTATTACGGCTACCCCCGAACAGTGGATCGCACACAATGAATCTCCGGCAAAGACCGGCTTAAGAGCAGCATTTATCACGACTCTAGGCCATGCTCTTGCAGCACAAGGTATCCCCCTAGACATTCTAGAAGTCGATACCTTTCAATCGGTTGCTCCTGCTTTAGAAAAGTTTTGTCTTGCTGAAGGCGTCCGCCACATTTGGTTTAATCAAGATATTCCACCGCACGAATTACAACGGGACAACTCGGTTAAACAAACACTGCAAAGTCATGATATTCAGGTCAACAAACTGGCGTCGGATCTTTTCGTTCCACAAGATGTCCTGAGCCAACAGGGGACGCCGTTTAAAGTCTTCACACCTTTTTTCAAACGTTGGAGTATGCTGCTGTCGTCACAAGAACACAGCCCCTACCCAGCACCGTCAAAACAAGCAGAAGCGCTAAACTTTTCGTGGTCACCCCCAAGCTGGGTGCGCTCAGCTGCACCCAGTTTTAGGGAAGACCTTTGGCCAGCAGACTATGACATTATTAGACAAAGGCTGTGGCATTTTTGCCATACCAAGGAAGAACATTACGATAACGACAGAAACTATCCGATCAAACCTGCCACCAGCACCCTATCACCCTATTTGGCACTCGGTGCACTGGGACCAAGACAATGTCTAGAGGCGATACATTATGTGTGTGAGCAAAATGACCGATTGTGGCAAGAGAGTATCTGGTTGAAAGAGCTAGCTTGGCGTGATTTCTATCGACAGCTCATGGGACACTTTTCTTTTCTGGCGAAGCACAGGCCCTTCAAAGCGGAAACAGACAAAATACAGTGGCGAGATAATCAGGCTGAGTTTGAGGCTTGGTGCGAGGGCCGTACTGGTTTCCCTATTGTCGATGCCGCCATGCGACAACTGAATCAAACTGGTTGGATGCACAATCGTTTACGCATGATCAGTGCCAGCTTTTTTACTAAATTGCTGTTTGCCGATTGGCGTAAAGGAGAAGCCTATTTTATGAGCAAACTCATCGATGGCGAATTTGCCGCCAATAATGGTGGCTGGCAATGGAGTGCTTCTACAGGCTGTGATGCTGCACCTTATTTTCGAGTGTTCAACCCCACAAGGCAATCAGAAACCTACGATAAAGACGGTGACTTTATTCGTCGCTTTGTACCTGAGTTAGAACCTCTAGAAGCTAAAGCGATACACAACCCAAGCTCAGAGCAAAGAGCGAGGTGCGCCTACCCGGAACCCATTATTGATTACAAACCGGCCAGAGCACAGGCCATTGACGCTTTTTCAGCATTAAATAAATAGCACAACAGTAAGATACAGAGGGTATCTTTGCATGACGTCGTGAGCAAAGCCAAGACGAGAAAAATAGCGAAAAGAAGCTTGCACTCAGATGCCCTTGATAGGGATAATCCAGCCTCTATCATTCGTCATATTTTAGGCAGCTCGAGTTATGTCTGACTCCCAACACTTACATGATGTTCTTGTTCATTTACGCCGTATTATCCGCGCCACCGACCTACAATCTAAACGTGTTGTTAAGGCTTGCGGTTTAACCATTCCACAAATCATGGTACTTAGATCTATTGAAGAGCTAGGTGATGTAACAGTACGCCGTATTTCCAATAGCGTTTCTTTAAGCCAAGCCACGGTAACAACGATTCTTAATCGGCTTGAGGATCGTAAACTAGTGGAACGCGTAAGAGCGCAAAAAGACAAGCGCATTGTCAACGCAAGGTTAACACCAGAAGGCCGAGCACTTTTACACACCGCACCGCCTTTACTGCATGAAAAATTTATCGGTGAATTTGAATCTCTGGAAGGCTGGGAACAAACTCAGGTGCTGTCATCACTACAGCGCATCGCCATGATGATGGACGCGGAACATATTGATGCCGCACCTATGCTCGATATCAACTCTCCTAATATCTAACTCCCCTTTGTTAACCCTCTAAGACTCGGCAAACAGCCCATGTTTGCCGAGTTTTTTTATGCTTTCAGCGTTAAGCACCTCCCTGTTTAATCGATATAACCTGTAAATAAACCATTCATTACAAAATTTAGAAAGAGTCTTCATACCATTGTTTTTAAATGACTTTTCACAATTTCAGCCATAAAAATCAACAACATAGATTTGATATAATTAGTTAGACGTGTAAACTTAAAAAAGATTAGTACTCTAATAATTCATACTCAATAGGAACATTATAATGTATAAAAAAAGTATCATTGCGGGTCTTATGACTCTAGCCGCAACTTCTTCTTTCGCCTCAACAGACAGCTGTGGCAAGGTGGAAATCGCCGATATGAACTGGAATTCGGCCTCTTTGATGGCCAATGTCGATAAATTCATTTTGAATCACGGTTTTGGCTGTGACGCTGAGTTGATTCCTGGTGATACCATGCCAACCAGTACTTCCATGATAGAAAAAGGCCAACCAGATCTTGCGCCAGAAATGTGGACAAACGCCGTTCAAGCACTTATTGATCGCGGTGTAGACGAAAAACGTTTGAAAGTCGCCGGGAAATCTTTATCCGACGGTGGCGAAGAAGGCTTTTGGGTACCTAAATATATGGTAGATAAAGACCCTTCATTAGCAACAATCGAAGGCATTAAAAAGCATGCCAAAGAGTTCCCTAACCCAGAGGATCCTTCTGTTTCCGCTTTTTATGGTTGCCCTGCTGGTTGGGGTTGCCAAATTTCTGGCGGTAATCTTTTTAAAGCATTAGAGCTTAAAGATGCAGGTTTTGAGCTAATCGATCCAGGTTCATCCGCTGGCTTATCTGGCTCTTTAAGTCGTGCTTATGAACGCGAAGAAGCGTGGTTTGGTTACTACTGGGCACCAACCGCCATACTTGGTAAATACGACATGGTAAAAGTGGACTTTGGTTCTGGTGTAGACGAGAAGCATTACCTAAGTTGTATTACTAAAGCCGACTGTTTAGACCCAAAAGCGACCATGTTTCCACCTTCTCCAGTCTATAGCGTAACGACGACGGACTTTGCAAAAAGAGCGCCTGCTGCTTATGCCTATACAGCTAAACGCTCTTTTACTAATGCGCAAATGAATTCCTTGCTTGCTTGGATGGAAGATAACCAAGCTGACGGACAATATGCAGCTGAAAATTTCATGCTTAACCATGCTGACATTTGGTCAAAATGGGTTAATAAAGACGTAAAAGAAAAACTTGAAAAAGCACTCAATAATCTTTAATTGATTCAATCAATGAAAAACCGTGCTGAACTCTACAGCACGGTTCTTGCTTTTTCATTTTATTCTTTGAGAACTCACTTATTATGATAGACAGCTCTTGGTTAACCGAATTCCCAGATATGAGTCGGCGTGACCTTCTCGCTATAAGACAAACATTAGACGGCGCTTATCGAACCTTCTCCCGTACTTACGGGGATTCCATTGAAAACTTCTTCGACCCTCTTTTACACTTCCTTGTCTGGTTTGAAAACCTTCTTATCCAAACCCCTTGGTGGATTGTTTTAATCGCCATTATCGGTTTGGTTTATGCCGCCACACGGTCTTGGAAATTATGCGCTGGGGTACTCGCCTCATTCCTTGTCATCGGCTATTTTGGTATGTGGGAAGATACCATGCGAACCCTTAGCATCATCACTGTATGCACCATTCTTTCTATCTGTATCGGTATTCCTATTGGTATCCTGATGGCAGGTTCAGATAGAGCTCGATCCATCATCACACCACTGCTTGATATTATGCAAACCATGCCAGCTTTCGTTTACCTTATCCCTGTGGTTATGCTGCTGGGTATCGGCAGAATCCCTGGCGTCATCGCCGTTGTAATTTATGCTATTCCTCCGGTTATTCGCTTAACCAACTTAGGCATCCGACTAGTAAATCAAGAAACTCTAGAAGCGGCTAAGGCGTACGGAGCAACACCGACACAACGACTTTTTGGAGTACAGATTCCACTGGCTATGCCAACCATTATGGCGGGTATCAACCAAACCATTATGATGGCACTGGCCATGGTCGTCGTCGCTTCCATGATAGGCGTAAAAGGCTTAGGCCAACCCGTTTTAAAATCCATTACGAACCAATACTTTACCCTTGGGTTATTAAATGGCCTCGCTATTGTTGCGCTTGCCATCATCTTTGACCGCGTCTCTCAAAGCTATGCAAAACGCGCCCAGAAACACCTTGGAGGGACTGATAATGGATAATGATCGCGAAACGCTAATCGAAATTGAAGGCCTATATCAAATATTTGGCCCATCAGCGAAAGATGTTCTACCTAAAGTCAAAGCAGGCGCTTCCAAAGAAGACATTTTAGCCGAAACAGGTCACACCATTGGGTTACAAGATATTAACCTAAACGTAAAACGCGGTGAAATCTTCGTGATTATGGGCTTGTCCGGCTCAGGAAAATCCACGTTAATTCGTCACTTTAACCGCCTTATCGATCCGACAGCAGGTAAAATAAAAGTCGATGGCGAGAACATTATGGAACTGTCGGCAAAAGAGCTAATTACCTTCCGTCGCCATAAAATGGCAATGGTATTTCAACATTTTGGCCTTATGCCCCATCGCTGCGTACTTGATAACGTCGGTTACGGCCTACTTATCAAGGGTGAAAAAAGAGCGGAATGGGCTCCCAAAGCCGTCTCATGGTTAGATACGGTTGGACTAGCGGGTTATGAAGACCAGTATCCCTCACAGCTATCAGGTGGCCAGCAGCAACGTGTTGGACTTGCACGAGCATTGTGTACCGATGCGGAAATCCTATTAATGGACGAAGCCTTTTCAGCACTTGACCCTCTGATAAGAAGCGAGATGCAAGAGCAACTCATGGAGTTGCAAGAGAACCTACACAAAACCATTATCTTTATCACCCATGATTTAGACGAAGCCCTAAGACTCGGTGACCGTATTGCTGTGCTAAAAGACGGTAAGCTGGTACAAGTTGGCACACCTGTCGACATCGTATTGAACCCTGCTGATGATTATGTGAGAGCTTTCGCTAAAGACGTAAACCGCTCAAGAGCACTTAGTGTCCATACTATTCTGACTCCTAATACAGATAAAGTAGAAGGTGATACAGCAGGAGAAGTCAGAAACGACTTCCCGCAAGGTGAAGACTACACCTTTGTCTTCAATAAAGAGGGTTACCAAGGCGTGCTTACCAAGCAACAACTGGATCAGCTAGAAGACGAAGCACCACTAAAAGATGTCTTGCACCATGTAGAGTCCATTAGCCAAACCAGCCTATTACAAGCAGTAATACCTGTATGCTGCTTAAATACTCACTTTGACTTACCAGTCATTAATAAAAAAGGTGAATTAAAAGGTAGGCTAGAACCACAAAAGCTGGCAAGTGTACTGACACCCTAAATAAAGCGTGAAATTGATGCATAGGCAACAAACACAAAATGGCTGCTATTTTCATAGCAGCCATTTTTATTTTATAAGACATAGACACCTCTTCATAAATACTAATGAATATTATAAAGTTCACTAACTAGGTAAATTCAAAAAGGTTTTTCCATAAATATCAACATCAAAAAAGGACTTTATGATGTATAAAAAAAGTATTATTACGGGTCTTATGGCTCTTACCGCTACCTATTCTTTCGCAACAACAAGCAGCTGTGGCAAGGTTGAAATCGCAGATATGAGTTGGAACTCAGCCTCGATCATGGCCTACACAGATAAATTTATTTTACGTTATGGTTTCGATTGCGATGCAGAATTAATTCCTGGTGACTCCATACCGATCAGTAATGCCATGACCGAAAAAGGCCGACCAGATATTGCGCCAGAGATGTGGTCAAACGCAGTGCAAACACTCATTGACCGCGGTGTCGCCGAAAATAGTTTACGTATCGCAGGTAAATCATACTCAGATGGTGGCCCTGAAGGCTTTTGGGTTCCTAAATACATGGTTGATAAAAACCCGTCATTAGCCACCATCGAAGGCATAAAGAAGCACGCAAAAGACTTCCCCAACCCAGAAAACGCCTCCGTTTCTGCTTTTTATGGCTGCCCTGCAGGCTGGGGATGCCAAATATCCAGTACCAATCTATTTCAGGCGCTAAAGCTTCAAGAGTCAGGCTTTGAATTAATCAACCCAGGGTCATCAGCCGCGTTATCTGGTTCCTTAAGTCGTGCTTATGAGCGTAAACAACCTTGGTTTGGCTACTACTGGGGCCCCTCTGCTGTGCTAGGAAAATACGACATGGTAAGAGTAGATTTTGGTTCTGGTGTGGATAAAGAACACTTCATCAATTGCATCAGCAAAGAAGACTGTCTAGAACCCAAAGTAACCATGTACCCATCAGCAGTCAGTTACAGTGTTACAACCTCGGCATTTGCCAAAAGAGCCCCGGATGCTTACACCTACCTTACAAAACGTACTTTCACCAATGCTCAAATGAATGCCCTACTTGCCTGGATGGAAGAAAACCAAGCGGATGGACAATATGCAGCGGAGAACTTTCTACTTAACCATCAAGAAATTTGGTCACAATGGGTGAGCAAAGACATAAAAACAAAACTTGAGAAAGCCCTCGATAAACTTTAATAAATTTAAAAACAAAAAATGGCCGCAATTTTCACAGCGGCCATTTTTTATGATAACAATACACAAGCTCGTCTATTTTAGATTAAGAACGTCCTGCATATCATACATACCTGCTGGCTTACCGGCTAACCAGCTCGCGGCCCGCACAGCGCCCTTTGCAAAAGTCATTCGGCTGCTGGCCTTGTGAACGATTTCAATACGCTCACCTTCTGTTGCAAACCAAACGCTATGCTCACCAACCACATCTCCGGCACGAATCGTTTCAAAGCCAATCTCTTTTTGTGTTCGCGCACCTGTCTGGCCTTCTCGACCATAGACAGCGCACTCCTTTAGATCACGCCCTAATGCCTCTGCAACCACTTCTCCCATACGCAAAGCCGTTCCTGAAGGCGAATCAACCTTATGTCTATGATGAGCCTCAACGATTTCTACATCATAATCATCACCGAGAATTTCTGCAGCCGTTGCTAATAACTTCAAAGTCAAGTTAACACCAACACTCATATTAGGAGCAAACACGACAGGAGAGCGTTTAGCAGCCTCATTCAACTCTGCTTTTTCATGATCGGTTAAGCCTGTAGTTCCAACAACGATGGCTTTGTGATGTTCGGCACAAAACGCGGCATTGCTTAATGTTAAAGCTGGGGTGGTAAAGTCAATCAACACGTCAAAATCATTAACACAATCCACTAATGACGCAACTGCAGCTACCCCTAGTTTACCAACACCCGCAATTTCGCCAGCATCCGCTCCAACTAAACTACTAGCTGGTTTTAAAATCGCCGCGCCTAACGTCACACCATCAGCATTATTAACAGCGGTAATTAGATTTTTTCCCATGCGCCCAGATGCGCCAATGACTGCTACTCGCATTTTATTTACTTCCTCAATTTTATCTGCGCCAACCATAGCAAAAAAAACCTTAAATCTCAGCAATAAAAAAGGAGCCGAAGCCCCTTATTTTATTTATTCAAAGTCTTAGAATATTTCACTCGGTTCCAAATCAAAACCTAGTAAGTCTTCATCTGAATCCTCGTCAGCACTAAACAGATCAAGTTCAATCACACCATCATTAAACAAGTCATCAGTGGTTGGCTGCACTTCTGGTCGAGACAAATCATTCTGTTTAATCACCAGTTCCACTCGACGGTTTGTCGCGCGATGAGCTGACGTATCATTAGGGACCAAAGGACGAGTATCCGCATAGCCAGTCACTGCAAATCGATTTTGCTCCAACTCTCCAGTAGCAAACAATTCCTCTGCAACAGCAATCGCACGGGCAGAGGATAACTGCCAATTCGATTTGAAACGCGCTGTCTCTATTGGCACATTATCCGTATGCCCCTCTACGGCAATGCTACCTTCAAGGCCAACTAATACTTCACGCACCAAATCGATAACGGGAATAAAATCATAATTCAGTTCCGCTGAGCCCGATTCAAAAGAGCCTTGATCTTTTAGTCGTATAGTAATCGTCTGTTCTTGCGTTTCAATTTCTACCGTTCCCTTAGAAACCTCTTCTCGCAGTACCGAAGCAATTTGCTTGGCATCCTCTTCCGTTTGTTGGATCTGCTTTTCTCTTTCTAGATCTGCCTTAGATTTATCAACAAAAGTATCTGGCGACGGCGAGCCAGCTCCATCCTTCTCATTTATTTCTGCTGAATCAGGTTTACAGAGAACTTCGAGCGTATTGTCTTGGGTATCATCAGCATCCTGGCGAACCTCATTAATCGGTGTAGGTTCCGGTCGTGCAGGACTAAATTCTTGAGCAATGATAGAAGTCCCCATGGGAATCGAATCTGCTTTTATTTCTTTCTGCACACCAAATGCTTCGCGCATAGAACCAGCAAGTTGCTTGAACTTCAACACATCCATTTCAGCAAATGACAATAAAAGTACGAAGAAGCACATTAACAGCGACATAAGGTCGGCAAACGTCCCCATGTAAGCTGGTAAGCCCTCTATACATTCGGGGCACTCTGACTCTTCTTCATCACTCATTATTATTGAATCCGTTTACATCTTAAACTTATTAAAGATTATTCACGCTCAGTGCGTTTACCTTCAGCAATATAGGCTTTAAGAGAACCATCAAGTATACGAGGGTTCTGGCCTGACTGAATCGCTAAGAGAGCATCCAAAATCAACTTCTGGCAAAGTAATTCTTCTTCTGCACGATTAGCAAGCTTTGCGCTAATAGGCAAACACACCATATTGGCTAACATGGCGCCATATAGAGTCGTCAATAGTGCAACCGCCATCGCAGGACCAATGGATTTGGGGTCATCCATATTTGCCAGCATTTGCACCAAACCGACCAAAGTCCCTATCATTCCCATGGCAGGACCAACATCTCCGTAGGCTTTGAAAAGTTTGGCGCCATTATCATGGCGAGTATAAGACTGGTTCATTTCTTTACTGAGCTGACTTTTCACCACACTACCATCATGGCCATCAACCAACATTTGAATCCCCTTCGATAAGAAAGGGTGACCGACTTCCTTTCCTTCCAATGACAACAACCCCCCTTTACGCGCCTCATCGGCCAAACCGTAAATTTCGTCGACTAACGTATCTAACGGAACACTTTTAAACATGAAAGCTTTTGCTGCAACTTTACCTGCACCAAGAAACTGACTAAGCGGATACTGCATCAAAACAACAAAGGTAGAACCAATCAAAACAATCAGGGTTGAGGCTACGTCTAAAAACATTCCCGCAGAACCACCAACAAAGATGGCGGCAATAACAATGGCAAAAGAGCCAATCAATCCTAATAACGTTGCGATATCCACACACGTCTCCCGACAAAAAAAGCTATAATACGATTAGAGTGTATCTAATTTTAAACGAAAGAGCCGACAAGGGTGACACATTCTTGCGCTATTTTTGTAATTATCATCTGCATACCCTCGAAGAGTGAGTCATTTTCTGTTAAAAAATGTAGGTTCAAAATAAGAGTAATCACCATGTCCAGGAAAAACAGCGTTCGCCATTTCGAAGATAACCTAAATGAACTAGACATCCTTATAAATCAATTAGAGTCAAACCAGCTCTCTCTTGAGGATGCCTTGAAAGCATTTGAAAAGGGCGTCAAGCTGAGTCAAGATTGCCAATCGGTTTTAACGCAAGCCGAGCAAAAAGTTCAAATCCTTCTTGAGAAACAAGATGGTGAACACCTAGAAATTTTTGACCCGGAATCTAATTCGTGACTCTAAACGATTTTTCACAATACGCCAGCAACCGTGTCGACCAATATCTAAAGCAAAAATTAGACCTATACAACCCAGCCTTAACTTTGCAAACCGCCATGGAATACAGTCTGTTTAATGGCGGGAAACGGGTAAGACCAATGCTAGCCTATGCCACGGCTTCATTGTTTGGCGAAGCAAATAGCTTAACAGATGCCAGTGCGGCCGCAATTGAATCAATACATGCCTACTCGCTTATCCATGATGACTTACCTGCTATGGATGATGACGACCTAAGGCGAGGCAAAGCAACTTGTCATATTCAGTTCAACGAGGCTACGGCCATTTTAGCGGGCGATGCCCTACAAACTTTTGCCTTTGAACTACTCAGTGACAAACAACATAAAAATGCTCAACAACAAATCATTTTAATTCAAGAGCTTGCTAAAGCTTCTGGCCGCCATGGCATGGTCACAGGTCAAATGATTGATCTATCAAACGTGGGCAAAAACATCGACATCAAAGCTCTAGAGCAAATGCACCAGCATAAAACGGGGGCATTAATCCGAGCCAGTGTACGAATGGGAGCAATTAGTACTGGAGCTGAAAACCTTGATCAACTAACGTCATTGGATATCTATGCCAATGCCATAGGTTTGGCTTTCCAAGTCCAAGATGACATCATTGATATTACCAGTGATACAGAGACACTAGGAAAGACACAATTCTCTGACGAAGAAGCAAACAAACCGACTTACCCTAAATTACTCGGTTTGAAAGGTGCACAGGAACTTGCCCAAGCTTTATATGGAAAAGCCATTGAATCTGTTTCCCCCTTTGGCGATAAAGCTCAACCTCTAGTTCAGCTGGCAAACTATATTATTGGTCGCAACCACTGATATACTTAGCCATTTTTTAGATTAACTAAAGAAGTGACCTTACTGGTGCCCATGTTCGAAGAAATACCAACCTCGCGACCTGACACGCCGCTACTTGATCAAGTCGATACACCGGCTGATTTGCGTGCTTTTAAAAAAGAGCAATTGCCAACCCTTGTCCGAGAATTACGTGAATTCATGCTATACAGCGTCGGCCAAACAGGCGGACACTTCGGTGCTGGGCTAGGCGTTATTGAGCTAACCGTTGCGCTGCACTACCTATATAACACACCTGAGGATCGCATCGTTTGGGACGTAGGCCATCAGGCTTATCCCCATAAAATACTCACAGGGCGCCGCGAAGCACTGCTTAATATTCGCCAAGAAAATGGCATATCTGGATTTCCAAAACGTGATGAAAGTGAGTTCGACACCTTCGGTGTGGGCCATTCAAGCACTTCCATCGGCGCAGCCTTAGGCATGTCTTTGGCCGCGCGCCAGCTTAAAACGGGCCGTAAAGCCGTAGCAATTATTGGCGACGGTGCCATGTCCGCAGGTATGGCTTTTGAAGCGCTTAACCATGCAGGCGATGTAAAAGCAGATATGCTGGTCATCCTAAATGACAATGAAATGTCCATCTCGAAACCCGTTGGTGCTCTGTCCAGCTATTTCGCGCGCATTTGGGCGAGTAAAACCTACGATCATATTCGTGAAGGTGGCCGCAAGGTCTTCTCTGGTTTACCCTCCGCATTAGAATTGGCTCGTAAAGCCGAAGAACATATGAAAGGCATGGTATCGCCAGGCATGATGTTTGAAGAATTAGGCTTCAATTATATTGGTCCAATTGATGGCCATGATATGGACCATCTACTAACGACGATAGACAACTTAAAAGACAGAAAAGGCCCACAATTTCTTCATGTTATAACCAAAAAAGGCAAAGGTTTTGAGCCAGCTGAAGGTGATCCAATTGGTTATCACGCCATAAATAAGATCGAACCAGACCCAAAACCCAATGCACCACAAAGTAAGTTGCCCAAGTACTGTAACGTATTTGGACAGTGGGTTTGTGATGCCGCAGAGCAAGACGACAAACTTGTGGCTATCACGCCAGCCATGAAAGAAGGCTCTGACCTAATCGACTTTGCAGAACGCTTTCCCGATAGATACTTTGATGTTGCCATCGCAGAACAACATGCAGTAACACTGGCCGCAGGCATGGCCTGTGATGGTGTTAAACCTGTTGTAGCCATCTACTCAACTTTTTTACAGCGCGCTTATGACCAACTCATCCATGATGTTGCCCTGCAAAATCTTGATGTGCTATTCGCCATCGATCGCGCCGGTTTAGTCGGCGAAGATGGCCCAACTCATGCAGGTGTTTACGACTTAAGCTACCTACGCTGTATTCCAAATATGATCGTAATGGCACCATCTGACGAAAATGAATGTCGAAAAATGCTGCAAACAGGTTATCAATACCAAGGGCCAGCAGCAGTACGTTACCCTCGCGGTACAGGCCTTGGAGTCGATATTGAAGCCAAGCTAACCCTGCTCGAAATAGGTAAATCTCGTACTTTACGCACAGGGCGATCTGGCATTGTCATTTGTGGTTTTGGTCGACCGACCCACGACGCCTTACAAGCTGCAGAAAAGTTCGATGCAAGTTTACTTGATATGCGTTTTGTCAAACCCATTGATGAAGAAGCACTGCTAGCACAGCAGGGTGCCAAGCTCATTGTCACTGTCGAAGAAAACGCCGTTATGGGCGGAGCAGGCTCTGCGGTGAGTGAGTTCTTGTTAGCTAACAACATACAAGTGCCTACCCTGCATATCGGTCTACCAGATCAATACGAAGAGCACGCTAGTCATGCTTCTATGCTTAAACGCGTCGGATTAGATGCCGAAGGCATCTTAGTCGCTATAGAAAAAAAACTATCTAGCCTCTAAATATCACCAAGAGTGCCAATCTCATTGGCACTCTTTCATTCTTTAAGCCCCTTGATATAAATTTTTTAATTCAACCATTTCATAAAAAATCGTTTTCCCTGCATCCAAACCCCTCATTCAGTTCGTTCCTATAGGTGAGTTCAAAAGAGCTCTCGCTGTTTCAGAAATTCACCCTACTAAATAGGAAAACACCATGAATATTAAAACCCTTATGCTCACCTCTCTTCTTTCCGTTATTGTATTAAGTGCCTGTTCATCAAAAGGTTATGCTGGCGGATATGCCAATAGCACAACGTATAAAGCCAACTCGGTCGTTAGCCTAGTAGATACTTCTATTGGTAAAGTATTTGCGACAGCAAACGGTAAAACACTGTATACCTTCAAAGTTGATGAAGAAGCAAAATCTCACTGCTATGATGGTTGCTCTGCTATTTGGATCCCCTTTGAGGCACAAAAAAATGCTAAAACATGGGGAGAATTCACGGTAAACAAACGTGACGACGGTATTTTACAGTGGGCATACAAAAACCAACCACTCTATACTTGGAGTGGTGACAGTAAAAAAGGCGATACCAAAGGAAATGGTGCTAAAAACGTATGGTTCGCTCTCTTAAAAAATCAATAACGAGGCTTTTTCATTCTTGACTAATGATGCTTGGAAACGAGAAGTAGAACAGGCGCTGGCGCAAGTAAAACTGCAACATCAGCCGTCTTTTGAAAAACTCTATGAGTTAACAAATGCTAAATTGTATGGCCTGGTATTAAAAATCATACCAGACCAAGCATTAGCCACTGATGCTTTACAAGAGGCTTACCATAAGATTTGGCTCAATGCAGAACAACATAGAGCGGATCTAGGCTCCGCTTGGTCTTGGCTGTGTCAATTAACTCGTAACCAAGCAATCGATCGTGTTCGTCAACGGCAGCGCTTACAAGAAACCAGTGATGAAGAAGTTCCAGAGGCTTTTAGTGAAAGTGAAGCAACCCTGTGGCCTGAGCACATTGACCTAAATCGATGTTTACAAACCATCAGAGCAGAACAACAAAATGTGATCGTTCATGCTTATGTGTATGGCTCGTCTCATTCTGAGCTGGTAAAAAAATTTGACGCGCCACTAGGTACGTTGAAATCGTGGATACGACGTGGGTTGAAGGAGTTACGCGAATGTTTAGAAGCCTAAAATACCAAAACCCCGTCGTTCGCGAACACTTGGCTGGACAATACGCCATGGGACTATTGAGCAATCAGGTAAAAAAGCGAGTAGAAGCTTTTATAAAGTACGATGCCACTTTTGAGCAAGAAGTCATCCACTGGCAAGTACGACTAGCACCTTTAAACGAGATTCCGGAAGAAGTGCCGGCTCCAGCTGGCTTAAAGCAAAAGGTCTTAGCCCGAATTCAAAGCGAAAACCAAGCCCCTTCAAGTACTTTATTAGAACAAGTGATGATTTGGTGGAAGTCCGTTTTGCTATGGCAAGGGGCTGCGTTTGCTTCTATTACAGCATTAATCATATTCATTACCATGCCATTTAACTCCCCCACTCAACAAACAACATCCACTGGCACCTTATCTTACCTTGCTGTCATGCAGTCACAGCAGGCCTCAACGGAGCCCCCACTCGTTATTAGCGCCTATTCAAAAACAGAGAAATCTCCCTCGCGTTTAGAGTTTCGCTGGAACGAGCGAACACCGAACCAAGACCTAAGTAATGCCACACTTTGGGCAATTGAACGGGAGACTGGCAGTTTCATTCAGCTGACTAAATTGGCAGTAGGAATCAAGAAAATGAATTTAACCGCTGCGCAATGGAAAGCCGTAAATAATAGCCTTGAACTGATTGTTGTCGATGGCGACAGCCTAAGCTCACGAGTTTTATTGCGAGGTACCTGTTTACAACTGGCTAACTGGGTGAGCTAAGAGAGCTCATGCTAGTTTTTAATGCAATAAAAGACATTTAATTTATGGAGTAAAGGACGATGGCTTCAGACATCATATTGATTAGAGGGTTATTTCGCGGAAAGTATCATTGGGGGGCATTTCCTGACACCCTACAAAGCTTTTTTCCAAATCAAAATGTCATCAGTGTTGATATTCCAGGTGCAGGGGATTTATTTTTTCAAGACTCCCCTTCCTCTATAGAAGGTATGGTTGAAAGTATTCGATCACAATTAAACAGATCTAAAAAATTCAATATTATCTCAATCTCAATGGGTGGCATGATTGCCCTAAAATGGGCTGAGCTCTACCCAGAAGAAGTTGATCACCTAGTTTGCATCAACACCAATGCAAAAGGTTTTAGTCCTTTCTATCACCGTCTTATATTAAAAAACTACGTGACTATTTTGCGCGCACTATTCTCCTCCCCGCACCAAAAAGAAAGGTTAATTTATTCTATGGTGTCTAATAAGGCATTGGATGTAAAAGTGATAGAAGACTGGGTAGCCATTAATCAAGCACACCCAATGAGAAGAAAAAATTTTTTCCGTCAGTTCTCAGCGGCGCTAAAGTTCGAAGCAGAAAAACCAAACTGCAAATTACTCTTTATTTCATCCCGCTTAGATAGATTAGTCAGCTATAAAGCCACTCAAGCCATCGCAAAAAAATGGAACGAAACGCTTATAGAAAACCCATTGGATGGTCACGATATCCCATTAGATAACCCAGAGTGGCTATGTCAGCAATTAGTTAAATGGATAAAGGATTAACCTTAGCTAACCGCCGTTACCCTTAAGATAGTTAACTACCTAATTCCTCAACAGCCCCAATACAATAAGCCAGCTATTAAAACGTCCATGGGGCAAACATAGTAATTGCCAGCCCAAGCACGTTAACTAGAACAAGAAGCAACCTCTTAACCCTATAGACATTTGTAGAATAAGACACTTGATAGCTTCTCTACACTAAACCACATGCTAAAAACCGTTAACAATATAAAGTGTCATGAAAATAGATAACGCCTTTCTGTCAATTTTTCTACCTTGTCTTGCATAACCACATACATATAAACGATAATCATTTGCAAATGAATTATGTTTTTTACTTATGCCAATTGAAACCAAAACCTTGTTTGTAAAACCAAATCACACTCTTGTAGAAGGGTTCACCAATAAACGGATGATAATCCCGTTAGCACTTGCCATACTTTGGCTTATTCCCAACTTGCGTGAAATCGTTTTCTCTGTATTAGCGGATGCTTTTTTACAAGTTTCCGCCTTTGTCGCGCTGACACTGGCACTCTACTACGGCATAAGCCACAACCTGAATGCCACTCCCCTACAAAATTGGATGCGACAAAAGTCTTACCGCGAAATCATCTTCGCCGGCCTAATGGGAATTTTGCCTGGATGTGGCGGCGCGATTGTCGTGATCACTCAATATACCCAAGGTAAAATCGGCTTTGGCGCCGTGGTGGCTGTACTTACCAGTACCATGGGAGATGCGGCTTTTTTATTGATTAGTCAACGGCCAAGAGACGCCGCCATTGTGCTCTCTATTAGTATCATAGTAGGGATCTTATCAGGACTTGTGGCCGATTGGTTTTTACCGGCCCCAAAACACGACGCTAAAAAGCCAATAGATCAACAAAAAGCAGCAACACTACAACACCTGAATTATTTTGAGATAGGCATCAACCGCTTCAGTACAGCGTTTTGGGGCCTATTAATTATTCCTGCAAGCATCATTGCTCTACTACTTGCCATGCAACAGGATGTTAATCATTTACTAGGGTTGTCTGAGAAATCAATAGAGTGCCTAGGTGCTATCACTGGGTTTATATGCCTAATGCTATGGGCCTTGTCAGCTAAAAATGATCACTACTCTGAATTAACAAAAGAGAATGATAACGTTCTCCCGCAACACTGGATTCGAAAAGTGGCGCAAGACACTCAATTTGTCACTAGCTGGGTTGTGGTGGCTTTTATCCTCTTTGAACTCACTCTTCTTATTGCTGGTGATGACATACTTAACTCACTGAAACTCTGGGGAAGCACAACAGTCTTCTTTGCAGCCATGGTGGGTTTATTACCTGGATGTGGCCCTCAAATCATGGTGACGGGCTTATACTTACAAGGGGCGATACCTCTATCAGCACAACTTGCTAATGCCATTAGTAACGATGGCGATGCACTCTTTCCCGCTATTGCCTTAGCTCCTAAAGCCGCGTTACTCGCCACACTCTACTCCACCGTACCAGCCTTACTCGCTGGATACACATATTATTGGTTTATTGAAATGAGCTTCTAACTAAAAGATACAGCCTGTTAGCATCTAATATCTCACTCGTTTTAGCTTGATAACCTTAACTTCACCAGCATCAATAGCCGCCTCATGCTCTGGCGAAAGCAGAGATAAAGACACAGGCTCCTTCCTTAAACCTATTTATTCCACAACATCGCTTTTCTCTGCAAATGACTAAGTGCATTAATCTCGATATCGTCGTCAATCTCTCCTCTTATTAGTCCAAGTCGGATTAACACAGCACTCAAAAATGACTAAAAATAACAAATATCTTGTATGGCTTAGTAGGCTTAAAAAGATAAGGTCACCTACAATTACAATAAGTATCAAGAGATTAGGTTAAAAATACCTAAATCGCTCAGAGCCCTTTATTCATTCCAAAACACCATTCAGGCTCGACAATTGGAAAATGAACATGACAATTGATTTTACAAAAAAGAAAGTTCTAGTTATCGAAGACCTTTCAGAAGCAAGAGTAATACAAAAAAAAATGCTACTTGAGCTTGGCTTCAGCAATGTAGATATCGTAGCAAAGGCTGATACAGCACTTGAACTATTAAACAAAAATACTTATGACATTGTTATGTCTGACTATAACCTTGGTAAAGGTAAAAATGGCCAGCAAATCCTCGAAGAAGTGAGAACAGCTAAGCTTATACCCAACACTTCTACCTACATTATGGTTACCGCAGAAACATCCATGGAAATGGTCATGGGCGCTGTTGAATTCCAACCTGATGGCTACATTGCAAAACCTTTCTCTCAGGCCTTACTTCATCGAAGAATTATAAGTCTCGTTGAAAATAAGGAAAAACTCATTGGAATTAATACCGCTTTAGACAAAAAAGACTATCAAAAAGCCATTGACGAATGCCTAACCTCTATCGAAACACACCCTTTTCTTAAGGGTAAATGTCAACGAATTTTGTGCGAATGCTATGTAGAACTTAAGCAATACGACAAGGCGTTAAAAGTCTACAACGATGTCCTAAACGATAGACAAATGCCATGGGCCTTATTCGGCAAAGCAAAAATTCAGTTTCTACAAAAGAAGTTTACAGAGGCAGAAAATAACTTTAGACAACTTACCTTTGATAATCAGTTCTTTGTTAACGCTTACGATTGGCTGGCTAAATGCTTCCTTGCTCAAGACAGGTTCAAAGACGCACAACAAATGCTGATAAAATCAGTTGATAAAGCCCCTCAAAACATTACTCGACAAGCGTTACTGGCCCAACTTAGCATGGATCTACAAGACTATGAATTAGCAGAAACCGCATACAGAAAAGCCATCGCTTTGGCAAAACACTCTTTCGTTAACCCCCCTGATATCTATATCAAACATTTAGTTTCATTGATTCGAATATGTCAAAAGCAAAAACATTTAGATGCCAAGCAAAAACAAATTTTTGAAAGAACCTCTCAAAGAATCAAATACTTTTTTGAACATGACAAAAAAACGATGACCCATAGATACGAACTTAATGTTGATTTACAGATAGTATCAGATGACCAAAAACATGCATTACAGGTACTATCCGATTGGAAGAAAGAAGCGGCTAAAGGAAATGTAGAAATGCCTCGAGCCGAATTAGAGCTAAGAATAGAAAACCTACAAACAGCTTCTGCCTAATGGTTAGCAAATCTGACACCCATCAACGACAAACCTCGACGATGACTGCCCTGTGTATTTATTACTAAAAGCCGCAAAAGCAGATTTTCATCTAAGATAATTAAAACCTTTTATACCTGCTGCAATGCAATGATCAATGCCGCCATTTCTTCCTCTGTGCCAATAGTGATTCTAAGATGGTTACCGATACGTGGTTTTTTACCAAAGTAACGCACTAAAATACCCTGCTCTTTCAAGGCAAGGTAAATACTTTCGGCGTCTTTTTCTGGGTGAGTCACAAACACAAAGTTAGTCGCCGACGGGACGATTTCAAAGCCCAACGCTTCTAGGTCTTTAACCGACTGTTCGCGAGTAGCCATCGTTTTGGCACAGATTTTCTGCAGGTAAGCGTCGTCTTCCACCGCAGCCGTCGCACCCGCTAAAGCAATGCGGTCAATGGGGTAAGAATTGAATGAGTTCTTCAACCGCTCTAACCCTTCGATCAAGTCTAGGTGGCCTAATGCATAACCCACACGAATCCCCGCCAAAGCACGGGATTTGGATAAGGTTTGCACAACTAATAAGTTCGGGTATTGGTTGATCAAGGAGATGGCACTTTGGGCCCCAAAGTCCACGTAGGCTTCGTCTACTAATACCACCACATCTGAGTTAGCTTTTAGAATCACTTCTATATCTGATAAAGACAGAGCTTTACCGGTTGGCGCATTGGGGTTAGTCACCACCACGCCTGATACGTCTAGGTTTTGGTAATCCCTTGGTTCGATATCAAAGCTATCAGTTAATGGGATCAACTTAGGTTCAATGCCATACAAGCCAGCGTAAACCTTATAAAAACTGTAGGTAATATCGGCAAAAGCTAAGGGTTTGCCATTAGAAAAATACCCCATAAATGCGAGCGCTAAGACTTCATCGGAACCATTACCTACAAACACTTGATTAGCTGCTAAGCCGTAGTTTTTTGCCAATGCTGTTTTTAGGGTCATACAGTTTGGATCTGGATATAAACGTAGACTTTCGTTTACTTCCGCTGCCATAGCACTAATTGCGTTAGGCGAAGGCGAATATGGGCTCTCGTTGGTATTCAGTTTGATGTATTTTTTATCTTGCGGTTGCTCACCCGGCACATACGGGTCAAGAGAAGCGATTTTATCTGTCCAAAAACGACTCATGGAAAGCTCCATTGTTTTTCATAAAATGTAGAGAGTTCAAACAAAAGAAGGCCTCAATTGAGGCCTTCTTTATGTATTACGTTTTGCTATCCGGCCTAAAACTAGTCTTGAGGACGCATATGAGGAAACAACAATACGTCACGGATCGAAGGTGCATCAGTAAATAGCATCACCAAACGGTCAATACCGATGCCTTCACCTGCCGTCGGAGGTAAGCCGTATTCTAGAGCATTAATGTAGTCGGCATCATAATGCATAGCTTCATCATCACCCGCGTCTTTTTCAGCCACTTGACGCTTGAAACGCTCGGCTTGGTCTTCTGGATCATTAAGCTCCGAGAAACCGTTAGCGATTTCACGGCCACCGACAAAGAATTCAAAGCGATCAGTAATAAAGTCATTGTCGTCATTTCGACGCGCCAATGGCGATACTTCTGCTGGATATTCTGTGATAAAAGTTGGCTGATCCAATTTGCTCTCAGCAGTTTCTTCAAAGATTTCTGTCCAAAGTTTGCCCAAGCCCCAGATCGGTTTCACATCAATGTGTAGCTTCTTAGCCACTTCCGTCGCTTTTTCTAAGGTGTCTAGGTCTTCTACTTTCAATTCTGGGTTGTAATGAAGAATAGACTCCAACATGGTCATACGAACAAATGGCGCACCAAAGTCATATTCTGATCCTTGGTAAGTCACGGTTGTTGTGCCTAGCACTTTTTCGGCAACAGTACGAAGCATGTCTTCGGTTAAGTCCATTAGGTCTTTGTAATCCGCATAGGCTTGGTAGAATTCGATCATGGTGAATTCTGGATTATGACGAGTAGACGTGCCTTCATTACGGAAGTTGCGGTTTATCTCAAACACACGTTCAAAGCCGCCAACAACCAAACGTTTCAAATAAAGCTCTGGGGCAATACGCAGGTACATACTCATGTCCATTGCATTGTGATGAGTAATAAATGGACGCGCGGTCGCACCACCCGGAATCACTTGCAGCATTGGGGTTTCTACTTCCATAAAACGACGGTCTTCAAGGAAGCGTCGAATAGTAGAAATAATTTTTGAACGTACTTGGAAGGTATCACGGGATTCTTCATTTACAATCAAATCTACGTAACGCTGACGGTAACGCATTTCCATGTCCGCTAGGCCATGATGTTTGTCTGGCAATGGACGCAAAGACTTAGTCAATAGCTGCGCAGATTGCATATCAATGTACAAGTCGCCTTTACCTGACTTATGTACTGGGCCTGTGATACCAATAATATCACCTAGGTCCCATGTTTTTTGATCTGCCAATAGCTCTGGGCTCAAGGCTTTACGATTAACATAGGCTTGAATTTGGCCTGTCATGTCTTGTAACAACATGAAAGCACCACGATTACGAACAATACGGCCCGCAATGCTGACTTTGTGATCTTTTTCTTCAAGCGCTGGCTTTTCAATCTCACCAAATTCTGCCTGTAAATCCGCTGCATAAGCATTAGGGCGGAAGTCATTTGGGTAAGCATTACGCTCTTCACGAATTGCCGCCAATTTAGTACGACGTTCTGCGACTAGGCGGTTATCGTCAGCTTGCTGTGTTGCTGCAGTGTTGTTTTCGTTAGCCATGATTTTGCTATTGCTCTTTAAATGTTTATAAATTGATTAAGGCGCTTTATAGGCCTTGCTTTAAACTTGCGACAATAAACTGGTCAAGGTTGCCATCTAATACAGCGCCTGTATTTGAGCTTTCTACTCCAGTTCGTAGGTCTTTAATTCGAGAGGCGTCCAATACGTAAGAGCGAATCTGGCTACCCCAACCGATATCAGACTTATTGTCTTCCACTATTTGTGCCGCTTCATTACGCTTCATCATTTCAAATTCGTATAATTTAGCGCGCAGCTGCTTCATAGCAAAATCACGGTTCGCGTGTTGAGAACGCTGATTCTGACACTGTACAACAATGCCTGTCGGCTCATGAGTAATACGTACCGCAGAGTCCGTGGTATTTACGTGCTGGCCACCCGCCCCTGATGAACGATATGTATCGGTACGAATGTCCGCTGGATTAATTTCTATCTCTACGTTGTCATCAATTTCAGGGGAAACAAACACAGAGGCAAAGGATGTATGGCGGCGGTTACCTGAATCAAAAGGTGATTTACGCACCAGACGATGCACGCCAGTTTCGGTGCGTAACCAACCGAAGGCGTATTCCCCTTCAAAGCGAATCGTGGCAGATTTAATACCCGCCACATCACCTGCTGACACTTCCATTAATTCGACTTTAAAACCTTTATCTTCACCCCAACGTAAATACATACGCAATAGGATATTTGCCCAATCTTGAGCTTCGGTACCACCTGAACCAGATTGAATATCTAGAAAGGCATTACTTGGATCCATTTCATGGGAAAACATGCGACGAAATTCTAACTTCGCTAATAGAGCATCCAGTTCTTCCAGTTCGAGCTGAACCGCTTCTACTGACTCTTCATCGTCTTCTTCAACCGCAATCTCCAACAGTTCTTTGGAATCATTAACTCCAGACTCCATGCTGTCCAAGGTTTCTACAACAGCTTCTAATGAAGCGCGCTCTTGACCTAGTTTTTGAGCATAATCAGGATCGTTCCAAACCTCTGGGTCTTCCAGTTCTCGGTTGACTTCTTCTAGTCGTTCTTTCTTTGACTCGTAGTCAAAGATACCCCCGAAGCGTTAGTGCACGTTCGGATAGGTCTTTTATCTTAGAAAGTATCGGGTTGATTTCCATATTGGCGTCAATTTGCTATAAACAGTGTGAATAAAGTGGATTGCGAATTGTAACGAATTTACCCGCAGCATAAAATGCTATTCACTACTCAATGATGGAAAACAGACCATTTTTTTGTGGGCCTTGCTATCAAATGGAGTCAATATGGATAAGCCAACGGTCGCAGTAGAGATACTGGGACAAACTTACAAGATAAATTGCCCCAAAGGGCACGAAGCAGATTTAAAAGAAGCAGCGGATTATCTCAACAATCAAATGCAGGAAATTAAAGATGGTGGAAAAATAAACGGCGTTGAAAAAATGGCCGTATTAGCTGCATTGAATATTACTCACGATATGCTTTCTAGTAAAAAACATGTCCGCTCTAACGAGCAACAGTTGCGAGAACTGACTTCACAGCTGGATGATGCCTTAACACATCAAACCAAAACAGGTTAAAGAACAACCTCTCGGGTACACTCTTTGAGCAGCTTTCTTTGAATGTCGGTGGGGAACACGAATTTTCTTCATGTAGGTCAAAAAAACGACCAGGTCGTAACGTGATTTCTATTAGAAGTTACTCTATACTTCGCTTGTTTCCTGGGTTGTTCGAGGCGGCTTAACGCCCTTGAGCCTATGAGTAATACCCCGGAGAGAGCCTGTTGGTTTGGTGTGCATGTCCGTGCGTCGGAAAGCCTAAAAAGTCACAGTTCTTTCCACCTTGAACCACTGGGTTCAAGGCCAATAGCCGAAACGGCAACTTGGGAAACCCTTTTATGACCTCACTTCTAGATTCCAGACAAAGACTGCGTCGCCAGCTGCGACAAGCAAGACGACATTTATCTGCAGATGAGCAACAGACAGCAGCCCAACAGATTGTTGAGCGTATCATCCCTTACCTTTCTGACATAAAGCACATTGCTCTCTATCTAACCAACGACGGTGAGATTTCTCCGCATTTGTTATGCGAATATCTCTGGCTACAAGGGCTGCACACCTACCTTCCTGTGGTGAAAGACAAACACCTTGTTTTTGCTTCCTACACTCCTGACACAATCTGGCAAGAGAATCGCTTTGGCATCAAAGAGCCCATTACGACTCTCTACAAAGAAGGGAATGAATTAGATTTGGTTGTTTTACCCTTGGTTGGATTTGACGAGCAAGGTGGCCGACTTGGTATGGGTGGGGGATTTTATGACCGTACCTTTGCAGATAAAAACAGCGCCGAAGCACCACTTTTAATTGGTTTGGCTCATGATTGCCAGCAAGTCAAAAGCTTACCAATAGAAAACTGGGATGTGCCATTACAAGCCATTATCACTCCGAGCCAAACTATTCTCGTTTAATCTGGCTATCATGACACCTAAAAACCAAAACTGTAACCGACAGAGAAATAAAGGCTACGGGGTAAAGAGCTCCCATCATGGGTAAATTTATCTAATCCATAGGCGAGATCAAGTTCTAAACGTCTAAATAGAGTAGCGCCTGCCGTAATATACCTTAACTTACTGCCCACATGATTCCTTCTGTAACCCACTCGGATTCCAGGCAACAAAAGATCATCATTAAAATAGGATAAAGAAATGACCTCCCATTGATATTCATCCCCTACAGGATCAGCAATATGATTCGCATCATAGGAAACAGCAAGAGACCAATTCTGATCCGTTGTCATAACGGCGGCATCCAAGGTCAATTGGGCTCTCATTTTATAAGTTTCTTTTAAATCCAACTTGCCTCCATTAGACAAACGTACCGCAGCATTACAGCTCGTTAACTCAGAACCAGACAAGCCACTGCAATTACCTAACTCTGCAAAATCAAACTCAGGCTCATTCACATTGGCTAATGAAGCACCTAACTGGTAATTGGGAGCAGTCCAAATAGCCCCTAAATCTAAACTGATACCTGATTCAACATTCTCTCTTTCAAATAAAAAATCACCAAAACCATCATCGGCATCATTCTCTTCATCGGTCAAGACAGACAATTTTTGCCCTAACGCCATTTTATGAAAATTAAGCCGACCGCCAAGAATAAGGGCCCCACTTATAGGTCGACCAAGCGCTTGGCTATAGCCTAAACCAAAACGATAATCTGTCGCCCTCTTAACATAGACGGAGGTGTCAGAAACCAGTTCAACATCAGAACCGGAGACAGTCGCAGAAATATCATCAGAGAGAATACCAACCCGCCCAACAAAAGAAGCACTTGCATCTAGTGTAAAAGCACCACGATTGCTGGTTTTATAAATAATCGGCATAAAGGGCGCTTGTACCGACCCTGATAACTTAACATAGGCCGTTTTGCCTATTTCGGTGATAATGCCATTGGCTTGATTGATGGCTGCTGCGACGTCAGCATCAGCCTGGATCAAGGCAGCACTGATTTCCGCATCGGTTGAATTGAGCGTTAATCCAAGACTCGCTAAATCGGTAGCACTTAAATTATTATAAGAAGCACTGTAGTCCAGTTCTAAAATCCCTTCCAGTTCATCAATTTTATCGTCAAGATTTTTAATATCGCCGGTTTCATAACCTAGGCTCAGTGGTCCTAAAAATCCCACTCTAGCACTTTCAATATTGGTCATCATGTAAGGGGCCGCAGGATTCGCTAATGAGGTCATAAAGGCTTGTCGGTTGGCATAACCACCTAAGGCAGTGCTCGCTCCTATGGGTTGATAAATAGGTAGGGATGCCAAGGCATGAGAGCCTAGTATAGCCATGCTAAAAGTTACTAAATACTTTTTCATTCACTTGCCCGAATCAATTGAGAACCCGGCCTGATGGTGACTAATAAAAAGGCCGATAATGCTAAACATTATCGGCCTGTCTTATCAAATCTTGACGTTTTTTTAAAACGCGGTGCCATAACCTAAAGAAATATAAGCACTGCGAGGCACTTCATCACCATCCTCATCTGTCACCGTTTCTGTCGCGACAGCCACATCAAGGTTTAAACGTTTCAACAAGGTTAACCCAGCCGAGACATAACTCAACTCCGTACCTGCCATGTTTTGACGGTAACCTGCTCGAAGGCCAGGTAAGAAATGTGAGTCTCCATAATAAGACACAGACACAGCTCCCCATTGATATTCATCACCTACCGGATCTTTCACGGAATTAGCATCATAAGAACCTGCCAACGTCCAACTCTTATTTTTAGATGTCACAGAAGCCTCAATGGTCGTCTGCATTTCCATCGTATAAGCACTCTTCTGTTCCAACTCTCCGCTTGTAATAAAACCATTTGCAACATTACAGCTTCGATCAGAGCTTGCGCAGTTTTGACCTAAAGCAACGCCATCAAATTCAGGTTCATTTATATTAGCCAGTGTGATGCCTACATGATAATTATCAGCGACCCAAATAGCCCCTAGATCTAAACCGACACCTGTACTACTTACAGAGTCATCAGAAGCTGCATCTGAAAGGGCATCCTCTACCTCAACATTATCATCGTCTAAAGCAACCAAAGCCCTGCCAAGAGAAATTTGATGCACATTCGCTTTTACACCGCCAATTAATCGGCCCAGATCCTCTGCTGGCTTCCAAACTTCTCGGCTATAACCAAAACCTACATTCAAGTCCACAGCCGTCTGAGCATAAAATGAGGAATTAGTAGTAACTTGAATATCCGTTAGATCTGTAAAATCTGTTGTCACATCACCTGAAATCAAGCTACCGCGAACGACTGCAGAAACACTTGCGTCCAACATGAAAGCGCCATTATCTTTTGTTTTATAGATAATCGGCATAAAAGGAACTTGAGTACTAATAGAAGTTTTGACATAGGCATCTTCGGCGATGTCATCCAAAATAGCATCAACTTTACTCGCTGCATTATTAGCAGCGGTTTTAGCCTTAGCAATAGCATCGGATTGTGAAGTCGCCCCACTAATCGCATTAAGGTAGTTAATATCTACAATATCTTCTATTTCCTCAACTCGATCACCTAAATCGCTGATGTCCCCCATTTCAACGCCTATACCAATAGGGCCGATAATACCAAAACGAAAGTTATCATCATCCTGCTCATTCACCATAAGAAAGGGTGCCGCTGGATTTGCAGAAGCCGTGGCTAGCGCTCTTTGATTAACCGAGCTACCTAAGGTGAAGCTAGAGCCTATCGGCTGATAAACTGGCATCGCAGCCATAACCGCAGAACTTAATAAGCTGGTGGTAAAAATCAAAGTCTTTTTCATTAGGCTACCCTTCATAAAATAAGTGTCACAACATTAGAATCGACGAACTCAAATAAGACTAGCAAAAACATCATGGCCTTGCACAATAAATACACAATAAATCAACTCTTTATACAAGACATATCAAATGGAGACTCAGTATAGGAAGTGCATTTTAAGCATTAATCTCTACATGTAAAAAAACCGCATTCTCTCCAGAGAATATGGTTTTATAAAAATAGAACCTGTGCTTTATAAGTTATCTAAAGACAATTTTGTACGCAGTGCCTCTAAATCTTCCGGCGTATCCACACCGTGGGGAGGTAAAGTATCAGTGAAAGCTACCTGAACCTTGATGCCTTGATGCAAAAATCTCAGCTGTTCTAGCTTTTCCCAACGCTCTAAGGGAGACATGGGTAGGCTGGCATATTTGGCTAACAAACTAGCGCGGTATACATAAAGCCCAATATGACGAAACGCAGGAAAGTCTGCTGCTAACTCACCAGCCTTAGTCGCATCTTGCGTAAAGCCGTCTCGGTCCCATGGCATAGGTGCCCGACTAAAATAAAGCGCTCGCTGCTGTTCATCACAAACCACTTTTACCACGTTAGGATTAAAGAAGTCTTTGGCATTGCTTATTTTACAGGCAGCGGTAGCCATCTCGGCTTCCTTGTCTCGGCTCAAAGCGTCAACCGCAGAATGAATTAATGCAACGGGCAAAAAGGGTTCATCACCTTGCACATTGACGATGATTTCATCTTGCTGCCAGCCCATTTTTTCTGCTACTTCAGCCAACCGTTCCGTACCATTTTCATGGTCATCACGGGTCATCACCACAGGAGCGCCAACCGCTATGGCCGCTTGTTCTATCACTTCATGATCCGTAGCGACAGTAACCGATTTAGCCCCAGCCCCTAATGCTAGTTCATAAACCCATTGCAAAACGGGCTTGCCACCTAGATCTGCCATGAGTTTTTGAGGGAAGCGCTGAGATGCATATCGAGCAGGAATGACAATATGAAAATCAGGCAAAGAATCATTGTTAAACTTTGGGGGCATTATTTTTCAAACTCCGGTTTTTGGGCGAATTCATACGCAGCTTCTAATGACATACGGGTAGACAAAATGATATCTGCGACTTCTCTGGCGACGCCTTCGCCTGCGGCTTTATTTAATACTAGTGGACAATAACGCTGCACCAAAACATGGGCATCAGCGGGGCACATAGCTACACCGACTTTAGGCATGACTTGAAGGTCGATGACATCGTCACCAATATAAGCAGCCTCTTCTGATTCCACACTTAAACGAGCCACTAATTCATCAAACGCCGCGGCTTTGTTATGACAACCGGGGTAAAAATGCTCGACGTTAAGGTCAGACATTCTTTGGCGCAGTGGTACAGAATCTTTAGCAGTAATAACTGCGACCTGAATTCCCCATTTAGGCAATAACTTCATGGCTACACCGTCTTTTACGTTAAAGCGTTTCATCGCTTCTCCCTGATCACCGTAAAATAAGCCGCCATCGGTTAAGACGCCATCCACATCAAACACTACCAGTTTCAAAGACTGTAGCTTAGTGATTAACACAGGATCACCCAGATCTGGGTATGAAGACAGAAACATCGTATCCATGATTTAGACGCTCGTATCCAGTACTTCAAAGGTTTTAACCAGCTCATCAAGCTGTTTCATTTGCTTTAAGAAGGGCGCCAACTTGCCCAAAGGTAAAGCGCATGGGCCATCGCACTTAGCACTATCAGGTGTTGGATGAGTTTCTAAGAACAAACTAGATAACCCCAAAGACATACCGGCACGAGCAAGCTCTGTTACTTGAGCACGGCGGCCATCAGCGGAATCTTCACGGCCACCAGGGCGTTGTAATGAATGGGTCACATCAAACATGACTGGATAATGATATTTTTTCATTTCACCAAAACCAAGCATATCAACAACAAGATTGTTGTACCCCATCATGGTGCCACGTTCACAGAGCATCAGATTATTATTACCCGCTTCTTCGCACTTAGTCAGTATATGCTTCATTTCATGGGGAGCTAAAAACTGTGCTTTCTTAATGTTAATTACCGCACCCGTTTTCGCCATTGCCACCACTAGATCGGTTTGTCGAGACAAAAACGCCGGTAATTGAATCACATCGGCGACTTCTGCGACTGGCATACACTGGTGTTCTTCATGCACATCGGTAATCACAGGAACACCAAAGGTATCTTTGATCTCTTGTAAAATGTTAAGGCCCTCTTCCATACCCGGACCACGAAAAGAGTTGATAGAAGAGCGGTTCGCCTTATCAAAAGAACCTTTAAAAACATATGGTATGCCAAGTGCTTCTGTCACTTTCACATGTTCTTCTGCAACCTTCATCGCAAGATCACGAGACTCTAGAACATTAACACCGCTGAACAATACAAAGGGTAAGTGGTTAGCCACTTCAATTTTGTTGCCAATTTTAATAATTTTTGATTCTTGAGACATAGAGAACTCCGTATTGAATTCGCATACTCCACTCCGACTAAACGAAGCGAAGCGACAGCAAAATAGTATGATTATCTGTCGTAAATTTCTAAAATGCCCGACACGTTTTGCGCATCGTTCACCGCTACCAGTAGAGTGATTTTATCCTGCAACATGCGTTCCTCAGCCTGCACTATCATGACATTTTCATTGATGGTTTTGGGATTTGGCGTCATCAGCTCAGATATAGGTTTATGTATCATACCTTCGCTTTCTTTCAACATGGAACGGCGTAAATCACCATCGGTGAAGATCCCTAACAGCTTGCCCGCATCTTGAATCAGCACAACCCCCATACGGCCATGAGTCATGACTGAAATCGCCTCTTTCAAGCTCGTTTGAGGGCTACAAACGGGTAAATTGTCTTTATGCATCAAGTCCTTAACACGAGTTAGAAGTTTACGCCCCAAGCTACCACCGGGATGAAAGCGAGCAAAGTCTTGGGGCTGAAAGTCTCGACACTCCATCAGAGCCACAGCCAAAGCATCACCCATGGCCGTCGTCATGGTAGTAGAAGTCGTGGGGGCTAAATTGTTTGGGCAGGTTTCTTTGTCAACGGAAATATCCAGTACACAATCACAATGTTTAGCGAGAGTCGATTGCATATTACCAACCAAAGCGATACTTGGATTGCCAAAATCTTTCAACGATGGCAGAAGGCGCATCAACTCTTCAGTTTCGCCAGAATAACTAATCAGTATCAAGGTATCTTGAGCTTGAATCATCCCTAAATCGCCATGAAAAGCTTCACCTGGATGCAAGAAAAAGCTGGGGGTACCAGTCGAAGCCAAGGTCGCAGCAATTTTTTTACCAATAAGCCCTGACTTGCCCATACCACAAATCACTGTGCGTCCTTTACTAGCAAGAATCATCCGCACCGCATTGGCAAATTCTTCTGTTACCTGATTGGCTAAATTAGCAAGGGCTTGAGCTTGTGTGGATAAAGTACGGCGAGCACTTTCGATAAGAGGGTCTGAGTCAAAGTGAGTATTAGATGGGGCGCTCATAAAAGCTTTCTGCTCTCTATTACAGTAAATGTAAGGTGAGATTATTATACAGAGGACAAGGCTGGACGCCTACCACAAAGCAAGTATTAGTCACTTACTCCGCAGTAGGTTGTCACAAAGAGCGAATTAATAAGAAAGGGATTAACCTAGACAGCTAAGAAATTGATCACTTAAGCTATTCATAAAATTGAAATAAGCATTCATATCTAGCTTAATATCACTACCTAATGGATCTAAACGTGCTGTTTTGACCTTGGTACCTTCCAATAGGGTATTTACAATCGCAGGGCTGAACTGCGGCTCACTAAAAACACACTGCACCTTGTGCTCTTCGATCTCATGACGTAACTCTGCCACTTTTTTCGCCCCCGGCTTACGTTCAGGACTAACCGTCACTTCACCAGCATGGTTCAAAGCATAATGCTCTTCAAAGTAACTGTAGCCATCATGAAAGACAATATAAGGCACCTTATTGACTTTATTGAGTGCGGCGCGAATTGTAGCGTCTTGAGTCGTTAAACCCTGCTCAAATTTTGCCAAGTTTGCTTGATAGTATTTTGCATTATCTGCATCTAAAGAGGCTAAACGCTTGGTCACTGCTCGTGCTAAGACTTTAGCATTATCTGGCGACAACCAAACATGAGGGTCAACGCCATCATGATGATGGCCTTCGTGGCCCACATGTTCGTCGTGATCATCATGACCCCCATGTTCGTCGTGATCATCATGACCCGCATGTTCGTCATGATCATCATGACCCGCATGTTCGTCGTGATCATCATGGCCTGCATGTTCGTCGTGGTCATCATGGCCTGCATGTTCGTCGTGGTCATCATGGCCCGCATGTTCATCGTGATGCTCTTCCCCAAAGTCACGCAATGACATGCCATCAAGAGCCAACCACTCAATGGAAGAAGCTTCTTTTCCTGCATTTTCTAACGGCTTTTCTAAAAAGCTCTCTAAGCTTTCCCCTACCCAAACCACAGTATCCGCTTGAGCAATTTTTCTCAGGTCAGAAGGTCGCAACGCAAAGTCATGGGGAGAAGCCGTGCTAGAAACTATTTGCTCTATTTCTGCACGGTCACCTGTAATAGCAGCAACCACCATAGAAACAGGTTGGATGCTGGTTACAATAACCGGCTTTGCCATTGTCAAAGGAGATAACGCAGAAACACCTAACGTCAGAAGAAGCTTATTCATAAAATATGTCACCATTAAAAATGTTATAACATAACAATACAGTAAAATAACAACAGACTCAAGACCCTCCTTTTAGAGCACTTTTAAATACACCTTAGGCTTAGTTTAACTGAAGATCTGCAATGGAAACTGGGCGAACAACTAACCCAGCCCTTTGGCCAATAGGAACTTCTACATTAGGAAAGACAATAGCATCACCTGTTTGTGCTATTCGATAATCACTCTTAGCCGAATGAGTCAGCAAGTAGTTTTGTGTAAACTGAGTAAAGTTTTTCACATCACTAGCAATGTTTAACTCATAATTTTCATGATCCTTGATCAGTGCATCCACTACTTTAAAAATTTGCATTTGTGAAACAACGGTTGCAGCAAACTGCCCCTCTTCCAACAAGGAAACAAGGCTAGTTTTGAGAGCAGAAAAACGCGCTAGGTCATTATTACCGAAGGAGTAAACCTTACCCAGCTCAATAGTAAACGCATGAGCACCATGGACTAGATAGCTGTAATAGGAAAACGTGGTCGTGGCTTGATGGGACAACAGCACGGCATTAATACCACTGGCTGCTAAAAACGCCAATTGCTCTTGATTGTAAACTGCTTCTTCAACATAAGGGTAAACCGCAAACATCTCATATGCAGAACCACGAATAGCGGTATGCAAATCATAATGTAATCGAGTATGAGCAGAGCCCTCTGGAACTGGCTCAAAAAAATCACTGACGGCCTTCTCTAAACACTGTGCCCGTAAAGACTCAAAGCCTTCATGATTTTGCCATGCCCCACGAAAAAGACGATTCAAATTCACTTCACAAAAACGTTCTCCTAAATTGGCTGCTACTGGATTGCCAATCAACACCAAAAGGCGTATTCCTAACGAAAGCCGCCCCTCTAAAATATCCGCTACTAAACCATTAACAAGCTCAATTGGCCCTGTTTCATTACCATGAATACCAACCGATAACACAAGGCTAATTGAAGAAGAGCACTCAGGCTCAAGCCGGAGAACACCCGTTTCCTCTATAAAAGCTCGACCACCAGCAAATGAAAATTCAAACGGAGTCAATTTTTCAGGGTATAAAAGAGTTAGAGCCAAAAAATCATGGTTTGGTATCACTATTCTTTATCCGTTAATTAATGCCATAAATAATGCTTCATCATACCTATTTTTACGATATGAAAGACAAGATTCCTCAGCACAATGAGTAAAACGAAAAAACAGGTCGCCTTGCTAATAGTTTTCCGCCTGTTCTCTGTTACTTTTGAACTAGAGAAAAGTTCGGCAAAGTCTTTTCTTTCAAGATAAATGCCGATACCCTTCCACTCTCAGATACAACGCTTAATTTTGAGTACATATGCTTAAAAATGATGAAGTCATTATATTAGTCGACAAGCACAATAAAGTGATTGGCGATGTACCAAGAAAGCTGATGAAGTTCGGTACTGACTACCATCGTGTCACCTATATTTTGGTATTTAATAGCGCTGGTAATTTATTAATACAAAAAAGGACAAACGATAAAGCTTTTTGCCCTGGCTACTACGGTGTTACAACCGGTGGTGTGGTAGAAAAAGGAGAATCTTACCTAGAGTCTGCCCATAGAGAACTAGAAGAAGAACTTGGCTTTGATGCCCCATTAGAAAATCATGGTCTATTCTTTACCCAAGGAGAAGGCTTTCGAATTTGGGGAAAAATATACAGTTGCCGATATGATGAAACGCTAAATGGCCCCCTCACTTTACAAGCCAAAGAAGTCGCATCGATTCATGAAATGAGCGTCAATAGTGTTCTATCTAACCCAAATAATCTATTATTTACTCCCGACTCTTTAGACGCTCTATATCATTATGCCAACCAGCTTGTTCGCCCTCAGCCAAACGATCCTATTTAGCTTAAGCCTATTTGCCTTTTTCTTGACACCACAAGCATTTGGCGAAGAACGCTGGCAAAATGATGCTTACATCCAAAAAAGCTTCATCAAAATCGCCCTAGAGAGAGAATATAAAGAAACCAAACACCCTAAACTGGTACGCTGGGAAAAGCCTATTAGGCTCTATTTTGAAAGTGACTATGGGGATGCCAATTTACAAAAAGAAATGCTTAGCGTCCATGCTCAACATCTTGCCTATATCACAGGGCTGCCAATAGACTTTACAAGCAAAGCCAAACAAGCAGGTATCATTGTTGTTTTTACCAGTTATGCAGATCTGGAAAATAAAGTTAGAAAATATATAGGCGACCCAGAAAATATTCGCACAGCCCTAAACGAAGCAATATGCCTAGGAAACTTTCGTCGCAATAAACACTTTGAAATTACCCGTGGCGTCATCATTATTCCAGTCGATTACGCTCGAGAAAAAACACGCTTTCTTGATTGTATTGTGGAAGAAATAACCCAACTACTTGGCTTACCCAATGACTCAAACGATGTATTCCCCTCTATTTTTAATGATGTCAGTATTGATGCCTACCCAAGCCCATTAGACTACCTCTTGCTCAAAGCACTCTACTCTCCCCGTTTAAAACCTGGCATGGATGTCAAACAAACGACAAGCGTCTTTCCACAAGTCCTTGCGGACCTGCATTCTAGGGGGGAAATAGAAAACGCGGCCCTACGTGTACAAAAATACAGTTTAAAGCGTTACCTAGGTGACTAATAGAACCTCATCTTGGTCACCACCATGCCCCTTTATAAATAAACGGTATTCGTCTTTTCTTTAACCCGCATCATAAATTGCACTTATTCCTCTGCTTTTAATCGGCAAGTTAGGTAAAATACGCTCAAAATAAAATTCACATCGGAGAGTACGAATGTTTCCAGAGCTCAAAAATGATCGCTTCCTGCGCGCCTTACTCAAACAACCTGTCGACACCACCCCTGTTTGGATGATGCGTCAAGCTGGTCGCTACCTACCTGAGTATCGAGCAAGCCGCGCCAACGCAGGAGATTTTTTGAGCCTATGTAAAAATGACGCTTTCGCCTGTGAAGTCACACTGCAACCACTAAAGCGTTACAAGCTAGATGCTGCCATCTTATTCTCGGACATTTTAACCATCCCTGACGCTATGGGGTTAGGTTTGTACTTTGAAGCTGGTGAAGGCCCAAAATTTAAGCATGCAGTTCGTAGTAAAGCGGATGTAGATGCCTTACCAGTCACCACTGCCGATGATCTAGATTATGTCATGAAAGCCGTGACAACCATTCGCCATGCTCTAA
The DNA here is from genome assembly GCF_016463975.1 of Marinomonas transparens. Classification (GTDB taxonomy): domain Bacteria; phylum Pseudomonadota; class Gammaproteobacteria; order Pseudomonadales; family Marinomonadaceae; genus Marinomonas; species Marinomonas transparens. Next base: position 400,501 of record NZ_JAEMNX010000002.1, read on the forward strand.
ACGGCCACGTACCTTTAATTGGTTTTTCAGGGAGCCCGTGGACCCTAGCAACTTATATGGTTGAAGGCGGTTCAAGTAAAGATTTTAGACACATAAAAGCCATGATGTACCAAACCCCAGAAGTCCTTCGAGCATTATTAGATAAACTAGCTAGGTCGGTAACTGAATACTTAAATGGACAAATCCTGGCAGGCGCTCAAGCCATACAGATTTTTGACACTTGGGGCGGCATATTAAGCGGCCCCATGTACCAACAATTCTCTTTGCTGTACATGAAACAAATTATCAGCGGCTTGATTCGTGAGCATCAAGGCCAAAAAATCCCAGTCATTGTCTTCACTAAAAATGGCGGCCAATGGTTAGAAAATATGGCTGCAGCTGGCCCAGACGCTTTGGGACTAGATTGGACAACCGATATAGGAGAAGCCCGAGCTCGAGTTGGCCACCAAGTAGCCTTACAGGGCAATATAGACCCTTGTGTACTCTATGCTGATAAAGAAGTGATTGAACGAGAAGTAGAAAATGTTTTAGCTGGCTTTGGTCATGGCACTGGCCATGTTTTTAACCTTGGCCATGGTATCCATCAATTCGTTCACCCTGACCACCCGAAATACTTGATCGACGCAGTACATAGATTGGGGGCAAAATATCACGAGCCTCAATTTGATGACCTTGATGCACTTAACGGCCTAGACTAAACAAAAATCAATCGTCCTAGAGCTATAAATTATGACGTCTTAGCAAGTTGATTGCCAAGGCGTCTGTTTAAGCGACCAAAGACTCTAAACAATTTAAACAAGCCTGATAAGCTTGCTTATTATTCCCGCCCCAGTGGCCATCGGCCTGTCTCTCAAGACAATTTAACCTTTCATCTACATAACAACACACATGATCCTGACCACGCTTATCTAACCAAGATAAACGCCCCAACATCATACCTTTCGATTGAGGAATAAAAACCAGTCGTAGGTGCATACACCTTCCCGTATCATCAACTTGATAGCAAGCTAAATTCTGAGCAGGTGACACATGCAACAAATGCGCACTTGATCGGTTAGACAAAAAATGGTTCAAGCCGACGAAGAAAACATTCATTGTTTCCGTAAAGTGCTTAAATAAAGTCTTATTTTCCATTTTGACTCTCCCATATCTGTTTACCCACTTATTAAATAATAGATCATAATGACGGAGTCGGTGGCGAGTTTTACTAGAGAGTGTTACTTTTACTTAAAATAATAATTTATTGCTATGGAGAAAAAAGAAATGAAATTGATTACAGCCATTGTGAAGCCTTTCAAACTAGACGAAGTAAGGGAAGCACTTTCGGAAATAGGCATTAATGGCATTACCGTTACAGAAGTAAAAGGTTTTGGTCGTCAACGCGGCCATACAGAATTGTATCGTGGTGCAGAATACGTGGTCGACTTCCTACCAAAAGTGAAACTCGAATTAGCAGTCGAAACTAACCAAGTAGAGCGCGCAATTGAAGTCATCCAACACAGCGCTAACACAGGCAAAATTGGCGATGGTAAAATCTTCGTTACCGCCTTAGAACAAGTTATCCGTATTCGTACTGGTGAAACAGGAGCGGATGCTATTTAGTCATTTAGCGAGCTCTAGTACGTAAATAAAATCGTATTTAAAAAGAGATCTAGGTCTCTTTTTAAATACTGATATAAAATAAACCATCACTTTACCAATCACTTGCGCCAAAGTTGCCGTCTCTTCCTATCAGATTGAACAGAAACCACCTTTTTATTAGCAACCAGCTTGCGCTCGTCCCTCGGAGTGACATCAAAAAAGCTTTTATAAGTCGTACTAAAATGCGCTGCCGAGCCAAATCCACACTCAATTCCCACTTGGGTTATCGCTTTATCTGTCTGAATAAGTAACTGTTTTGCGTGTTGGAGCCGCAGCTCTAAATAATAACGTGATGGCACTATGTCTAAATTTTGCTTAAAAAGCCGCTCTAATTGCCGCCTTGATACCCCAACATGATAAGCAATATCATCGGATGAAAGAGGCTCTCGAATATTCGCTTCCATCAGCTGCACCGCTTCAACCAACTTAGGCTGCCCTGTACCAATACGCGCCTGCAAGGGAATTCGTTGCGGGTCTTCATGTGTCCGAATACGTTCACACACAAATTGCTCTGAAATACTGCTCGCCAAGGTCATACCATGCTGCTTACCAATTAAAAACAACATCATATCCATGGCAGCAGTACCACCACTGCAGGTATAACGATCTTTATCTACTTCAAACAAATGATTAGACACTATCGCCTGTGGAAACTCATCCCTTAGATTGGCAATACTCCGCCAATGTACTGTCGCTCGATAGCCATCCAACAAACCGGCCTTGGCCAATAAATAGCTTCCAGTGCAAATTCCGCCTAAATTAACGCCTTTTATCGCTTGTTTTTTCAACCAATTTTCTAAAGTAATATTTTCGTTTTTTGTCACAGGAGAAGAAGCACAGACAAAAACCGCATCTAAATCTGTTGGAGCATCATTAGTTAAGTGATCTGAAACCGTTATAACACCTGTATTAGAAGGCATTTCACGAACTTCATGACTAATAGTGCAGAAGCGATATAACTCTTTCCCAGTTACCCAATTCGCCATATGCAGTGTTTCTATGGCAGATGAAAAACCAAGCATAGAATAGTTAGGTAGAAGTAAAAAACCATACTTTTGAGGTTTTTTACTCGCTTTCATGATTTCTCTTGAGGCAAAAGCGCTCTTGTCCAAATTATTATCCTGCGAATAGAGAGTAAAAAAGAAGTTTATTTCGTCTAGAATGGATAACAAAGGTTTTTTCTGTTCTAAGCAAGGCTTTTTCAGCTCACTTAAGCAGATATGGAAACCAAATGTCGTAATTAGAAAAATTATAGACTATTAAAAGATAAAAGTTTTCATAATAATCTAATGCGAGTCCTGAACGAATACTTTCAAAATTTGCTACACACAACTAGTTTTATAAAGAACACAACTTCTTGAGGGATAGGTTCTAATGGCTGATTACAAAAAAAATGAACTAATCGAACGCATTGAAATAGAAATTAACGAAAATTTCAGTGCTAACGAAGCAAAAAATCTTATTCAACTTGCTCACCTTTACTTCCAGGACTCTCTCACGGAAGATTTAGTAAACGAGACAATCGAAAACCTATACGGCACTATTATTTGCCTATGGGATTTCCTTCAACAGCGCACTATCGACAACCCAAAAGTTCGTGTTTATAACCCAAATTATGAAGAACACAGCTGGCAATCTACCCACACTGTTATCGAAATTCTGACCGATGATATGCCATTCCTTGTCTCTTCTTTCAATATGGCACTGGTTCGCCTAGGTCATACTATTCATATGACCGCACATCCTTCGATTGCGGTAGAAAGAAACAAGAAAGGGGAACTGCAAAACATAAACGATAGCGGCTCAACAAAAGAAGCATTGATGCGTTTCGAAATTGATCGCCTTTCCGATATCAATTTACTGGACGAAATCAAAGAAGAACTACTGAAAAGCCTAGTGGATGTAAAAATAACCGTTAATGATTGGCCTATTATGGAAGAGAAACTCTCAGCCATCATTAGCGAATCGGAAAAAATTGCCCATCTAAAAGGCAATGAGGAACACCAAGAAAACCTTGATTTCCTAAACTGGGTTGCCAACAACCACTTCACCTTTATTGGTTTTCGCGCCTATGATCTCATTGTGGAAAAAAATGAAACCCGCTTAAAGCTCGTCAATGGTTCAGGCCTAGGTACCTTCCGCGATATCGACGATAAAAAAGTAAAACGCGACATTGTACTCAATGAACGTCTCGCAAAATTGGCAGTTGACGGAAGCAACGCGATTATTTTGACCAAATCAACGGCAGTATCTACCGTTCATCGTCCAGCTCACCTTGATTACCTTGGGATAAAACGTTTTGACAAGAAAGGCAAGGTCGTCGGTGAATGGCGCTTCTTCGGATTGTATTCTTCCGCTGCCTACGTCGCTCGTCTGCAAGACATTCCCTTATTACGTAAAAAGCTTACTCACATTGTTGAGCAGGCCAACGTGGATCCTAATAGCCACAAGGGGAAAAACCTTAAGCACATCTTGAACAGCTATCCACGGGATGAAATGCTCCAAGCGCCTGTTGAAGAGCTTTACCACACCATCGAAAGTATTCTAGCAATTCAAGAGCGTCGTCAGCTGCGGGCTTTTCTCCGCAAGGATATCTATGGTCGATTCCTAAACGTTTTAGTGTATGTGCCAAGAGACCGCTACAACACTGAGCTTCGTCTGAAGATGCAAGACATCTTAATGGCAGCCTGCAATGGCACCAGTTCAGAATTCAATGTGCAGTTCTCTCAACTTGTTCTAGCACGCGTCAATTTCACCATTCAAATTGCCGACCCTAAGCAAAGCCCAACCATAGATGCAGAAGACATTCAGCGAAAAATGCAGGATGCTATGAGCTCATGGGAAGACAAATTGCTCAATGCACTACACACCAGCAATGGCGAAGAAAAAGGCAATGCCCTGTACAATGAATACGTGCCTTATTTACCTGCCGCTTACCGTGAAGATTTCGCGCCAAATACCGCAGTATTGGATATCGAACGTCTAAACCTTTTAGGTGGTGAAGGCGATATTTCGACCCATATATACCGTCAAGTTGGCCAAGCAAAAAATAACTACTTCTTTAAAGTCTACGGAGCTGGAACAACCCTAATCCTATCTGATGTACTGCCTATTCTTGAATGCATGGGACTTCGTGTCTTAGAGGCTCGCCCATACGAACTAGACCAAAACGGTGACGGCCAAGCCAATACTTGGGTTGTCGAGTTTGCCATCATAGTTGATGCAGACGTTAACCTTGAGAAAAACACTCAGCGTGAAGCCTTCCAAGATGCCTTCAACCAAGTATTTAGCCGTCGTGTCGAAAATGATCGCTTCAATGGGTTGGTTCTCAATGCTTCTTTGACTTGGCGCCAAATCACCATGTTACGAGCATTGACCAAGTACTTAATGCAAGTACAGGTGCCTTTCTCTCTGTCGTATATGCAACAAACTCTAGAGAAAAACGCAGCCATCACAGGCCTACTTGTACAACTGTTCGAACAGCGCTTCGACCCCAGCCAAGGCGTAAAACGTGCTGAGAAAACGAAAAAAATTCTGGAAAAAATCGACCTAGAACTGGATCAGGTTGCTAACCTGGATGAAGACCGCATTCTGAAACATTACCTGTCCGTGATTCAGGCGATGTTGCGTACCAACTTCTACCAACTGGATGCTCAGGGTGATATCAAAGATTATGTGTCTTTCAAACTTGATCCATCTTTGATTCCTGCTGTTCCTCTCCCTCGCCCTAAATTCGAAATCTTCGTTTACTCCCCATGGGTAGAAGGCATTCACATGCGTGGTGGTAAAGTCGCTCGTGGGGGTCTACGTTGGTCTGATCGTATGGAAGACTTCCGTACCGAAGTACTTGGTCTAGTAAAAGCTCAGATGGTGAAAAACGCGGTTATCGTACCTTCCGGCGCCAAAGGTGGCTTTGTTGCTAAACAGCTGAAGAAAAACGCTTCCCGTGAAGAGGTGCAAGCAGAAGTCATACATTGCTATACCACCTTCATCAGCGGCCTACTGGATATCACCGACAATTTAGTACAAAACGAAGTAGTCGCTCCCCTTTCCGTTGAACGCTACGACGAAGACGACCCATACTTGGTAGTTGCAGCCGATAAAGGCACAGCCACTTTTTCTGACCTAGCCAATAGCATCTCTGAGAAATACGGTTTCTGGTTAGGTGACGCCTTCGCATCGGGTGGTTCTAACGGCTATGACCACAAAAAAATGGGCATCACAGCACGTGGTGCATGGGAATCCGTTAAACGCCAATTCAAAGAGATTGGCATCAATTGCCAAACAACGGACTTCACCGCGGTCGGTGTAGGTGACATGGCCGGCGACGTATTTGGTAACGGCATGCTGTTATCTAAACACATTCGCCTAGTCGCTGCGTTTAACCATATGCATATTTTCATCGACCCAACACCTAATGCGGCGACATCTTTTGTGGAACGTGAACGCATGTTTAACCTTCCTCGTTCCTCTTGGGAAGATTACAACAAAGAACTGATTTCCAAAGGTGGTGGTATATTCAACCGCTCAGCAAAATCGATCCCAATCAATGCCGATATCCGTAAAGCCTTAGGTATTGAAGGCAATATTAAATCCATGGCACCAACGGATTTACTGAATGCCATTTTGAAAGCGCCAGTTGATCTGCTATGGAACGGCGGCATCGGCACCTATGTGAAAGCAGGAAGTGAATCTCATGCGGATGCCGGAGACAATGCAAATAACAGCCTACGTGTGAATGGTAAAGAACTTCGCTGTAAAATCGTTGGGGAAGGCGGCAACCTAGGCTTAACTCAGCTTGGTCGTATTGAGTTCGCTTTAAACGGCGGTTTGATTAGCACGGATGCCATTGATAACTCTGCGGGTGTAGACAGCTCTGACCACGAGGTAAATATCAAGATCTTGTTAAACCGTGTGGTTGAAGATGGCGACATGACTGAAAAGCAACGCAATACCTTGCTAGCAGAAATGACAGATGAAGTCGGTGGCTTAGTATTACGCCATAACCTTGAGCAAAGCCACATGCTGTCGTTGGCTAATGCTCGTGCCCCAGAACGCTTAGCAGACCATTGGCGCTTAATACAATCCTTGGTCCGTGAAGGTCGCTTAAACCGTGAAATCGAGTTTATACCGAGCGATAGCCAGATCAAAAAGCGCATGAACAAAAACATCGGTTTAACACGCCCAGAGCTTTCTGTTTTGCTCGCTTACTCGAAAATAAAGCTATCGGAAGAACTTGTAGAAGACGGCATTGGTGAAGATCCAGATTTGATGTCTCAAATCAACGAATACTTCCCAACGGAATTAACCAAACGCTTTGCTGACAAAATGGCATCACACCCATTAGCCCAAGAAATCATCGCGGGACATGTCACCAACAACATTGGTAACCGCATGGGGTCAATTTTTGGCACCTATATGCAAGAAGAGACCAGTGCATCGGCTTTAAACGTTGTGCGAGCTTACATGGCCGCTGAAGACATCTTTGATGTTCCAGCACTATGGGATGCTATCAATGACCTCGACTTTAAAGTACCGAACAAAACTCTGAATGAACTATTAATTCAGGTCCAAGCATTGCTTGAGCGTGCAACTCTTTGGCTCTTACGTAATACTCGTGAAAGCTTATCGATTCAACGTCTAAAAGACACTTACAAACCTGGGGTGGAGATCATTCGCGCGAACCTGCAAGCGATCCTCACCGAGCCAAGTAAAGAGCATTTAGTTGAAATTACGTCAGACATAACGGCAAAAGGTGCGACTAGCGTGGCAGAAAGGTTATCTGCCTTGCCTTACCTTTTCTACGGGTTAGACATCATACGTGTTGCAGCTAATACTGAAAAAGAAGTCTTGGATGTGGCACAAACCTATTTTGCTCTTGAAATGGATCTGGAGCTGCATTGGTTACGTCAAAGTGTGCATACATTATCTGCAGAAGATATGTGGCAACGACGTGCTAAAGCAGGTCTTGGCGACGAAGTGGATAACAGCTTAAGAACCCTTACCCAAGAAGTCATTCAATCTAGTGTTGATGTACAAGACCTAGAGCAACGTTTGAGCCATTGGCGTGATCTGAATAGCGATAACATCAGGCATTACCGTATGACGTTTAGCGAAATAAAAGCCGGCAGTGAACTGACCCTTGCCATGGTTACTGTTGCTATTCGTGAACTAAGAAATCTGATATAAACCAAAAGGCGGTCAGCAACCTGACCGCCTATTAATTAAGAGGGATATGAAGTGACACAAGAAGTAACGAGAGCAACCTTTGATGAAGTAATGGTTCCTAACTACGCACCGGTAGCAATTATCCCTGTACGTGGTGAAGGCTCTCGCGTATGGGATCAAGAAGGCAAAGAATATATTGACCTAGCAGGTGGCATTGCCGTTACCGCATTAGGGCACTCTCACCCCAAATTAGTCGAGGTTATGCGCAAACAAGCCGGTGAACTTTGGCATTTGTCGAACATCATGACCAATGAACCAGCATTACGCCTAGCCAAGAAACTCACCGAAAAGACCTTTGCTGACCGAGTTTTCTTTGCCAACAGTGGAGGGGAAGCCAACGAAGCGGCATTCAAATTGGCTCGCCGTTATGCTTTTGACCATTTTGGGCCAGAAAAGCATGAAATAATCTCCTTCTACAACTCCTTCCATGGACGTACTTTATTTACCGTCTCCGTTGGTGGACAGCCAAAATATAAAGAAGGCTTTGAACCTACTCCAGGTGGGATCAAGCATTGTGATTACAACGATATTGAACAACTAAAAGCGCTTATTTCTGACAAAACTTGCGCTGTTGTGATGGAACCGATTCAAGGAGAAGGTGGTGTCATTCCTGCCGATATAGAGTTTGCCAAGCAAGTTCGAGAGCTGTGTGACCAACACAATACACTTTTAGTGTTTGATGAAGTGCAATCTGGTGTTGGCCGTACAGGAACCTTCTTCGCTTACGAGCAAATTGGCGTCACACCAGACATACTCACAAGCGCAAAAGCACTCGGCAATGGCTTCCCGGTCGGTGCTATGCTTGCTACTGAAGAAGTCGCTAAAAGCTTAGCTTTTGGCACACACGGCAGCACTTATGGCGGCAACCCTATGGCTTGCGCTATTGCTGAGGCGGTTATCGATACTATTGATACGCCAGAGGTCCTAAGCGGAGTACAAAAACGTCACGATATTATTGTTGAAGGCTTAAAAGCCATTAATGAAAAACACCACGTATTCAAAGATATTCGCGGTATGGGGTTATTAATTGGCGCGGAAGTGGTTGAACCTTTTGCAGGCAATGCAAAAGCTTTCATGGCGGCTTCTGCAGAAGAAGGCTTATTAATTCTAGTAGCAGGTGGTGATGTTATTCGTCTTGCCCCTTCTCTGGTTATTCCAGAAGAAGAGCTTGCCGAAGGTCTAGTACGTTTAGAACAAGCAATAACTAAAGTCATTGCAAACAGTAAAGCAGCTTAAGCAAGGTTAATATCAGAAAATCGGGCATTCGCCCGATTTTTTTACCCTTTACAGTCATCCGTATTAATCAGTAGCCTTTTCTCGAAGGTTGCCTCTCCACCTACTTGGACACGCATCACCTGTCCATTTCGCTCCATTAACTTAGTCATAACTCGCGAAGACATATCCATCACTCTGCCCTGCTCAAACACAGGCTCAAGATAACCAAAGTGTTTATTCAAATAACAAGCAAGAGCACCATTAGAGCTGCCTGTGGCCGACTCTTCGGGTATGCCGACTAGAGGTGCGAAGTTACGACAACTAGCAGTATAAAATTCCGTCGGAGGGTTTAGTTCAAAAACATGAAAGCCAACGACTTTATGTTGTCGGCAAAAGTTTGATATGGCTGCATCATTTGGCTCAAGTAGGTCCAAGACACCATAAGGCACCGGAATTATGACATCCGCTAACCCAGTAGAAATAACTTGTACTGGCAACTCAGTTTGATCGATTAATTGCGCATCAATCCCTAACAAAGGCGCAACCTCAAAAGCTTGGAACTCAGTCAGCCAGACTGGTAAGCTCTGATCCATGACAATATCACCATGAGATAAAACTTCAACATCCAAAATGCCTGCTTTAGTTTCTTGCTGAAACCTTCCCACGGAAATAAGTTTTAGGTGATGTAATAACCAAAAAGCCCCTAGAGTAGCGTGACCACAAAAGCCCACTTCTCCGGTAGGAGTATAAAAAGACACTTGAAAATGAGCTTTCTCGCTTTGACTAATAAAGGCGACTTCGGATACCCCCACTTCCATCGCAATATGCTGTTTTTGTTGCCTAGTCAGAGTATCTGCATTCAACACCACTCCGGCCAAATTGCCGCCACTTTCAGAAATAGAAAAAGCGCGGACTAAATGAACTTCAACCTGAGCCACTCGGCCCTCCTTTTGTTATCACTCGCTCTCAACAGAAACAATATTTGCCTTGTTACCTCCCTGTTATCGTCTTTTTTACAGATTCCTTAAGGCCTGCTTGATTGTTCTTCTCGCTTCACTGGTTTAAGCTAGATCCGTATACTCAAACAAGTCGTACAGATCAATGGCTTACACAACTTCACTTAATTAGAGAAATAATCCTGTGTTCCAATCCTTTTTCCCCAAACCGAAGTTATTCTTTCTTAGTTTTGCTTTCTGGGCATTGGCCTGTATTTTAGGCTGGTACCTGATCATTCAAGACTTAGGCGACACTTTAAGCCTAGGGTCATTATTTGGCGTACATTTTCCTGACGCTTTAACAGCGGATGCTGACGCTGCAGCACAAGCGGCTTTTCAGAGCGCTCAAAAAACAGCTCTAAATGCTTGGCTTTATCAATACATGGCTCTTTGTTACGGGGCATTCATTGGCGCATGGATGATCTATGGTGGGCAAAAATGGGCCAAATGGTCTGTTATCGGCTCAGCCATCATTATATTTGTCACTTGGTTCAGCGTACAACTTAATGTCATGTTGAATACATGGTATGGAAATTTCTACAATTTAATTCAAAAAGCACTTTCTGAGCCCAACTCTATTACTCTCAATGAATATTTCGATCAACTGTTTTCCTTTGCAAGTATCGCCTTTATTTTTATCACTGTCGCAGTATTAAATAGCTTCTTCGTTAGTCATTACGTCTTTCGATGGCGTACAGCAATGACAAGTTATTACTCGTCTAAATGGCAACAAGTACGCCATATTGAAGGTGCTTCTCAACGTATCCAAGAAGACACTATGCGTTTTGCCTCCATTGTTGAAGGGTTAGGAATAAGCTTACTTAGATCCATCATGACATTAATCGCGTTCTTACCCATTCTTTGGGGATTATCTGGTTATGTGAAAGAACTTCCTTTCGTAGGTGAAGTCCCCCAAGCTTTAGTATTTGTTGCCATTATCTGGTCTATTTTCGGTACAACATTACTTGCCTTAGCAGGTATAAAACTACCTGGACTAGAGTTTAAAAATCAACGCGTCGAAGCGGCCTATCGAAAAGAATTAGTTTATGGTGAGGATGATAAAGGTAGAGCGGAGCCAGCAACTCTATCGGAGTTATTCCTTAATGTTCGTAAAAACTACTTCCGACTCTATGTAAACTACCTATATTTTAACGTAGTTCGCTATGGATATTTACAAGCAGGCGTTTTAGTTCCTCTTATTGCACTGGCCCCAACCATTGTTGCAGGCACTATCACTTTTGGTATATTCCGACAAATAACCAACGCATTTGATCAAGTTGAGAACTCATTCCAGTTTTTAGTCAACTCTTGGACAACCATTGTTGAACTGCTATCCATCTACAAACGTTTAAAGGCATTCGAAGCCGCAATAGAAGACCAACCTCTTCCTAAAGTAGATCAAGATTATTTGGCGGCTTCTGGCGACCAATAAAGGGTTAAGAGATGAAACATAAAAAAGCCCCAACACTTAATAAGCATTGGGGCTTTTTAGACTCAGGTCAGACATTATCAAACATTGATGTTGATATTCTGTCCTAATACGTCGGTTGTTGTTTGTGGTCCGCCACTACTTGCTGTCGGTGTTACGCTCTGCGTAGCACTTTTTAGTAGTTGCAAGTTTTGCTGAGCTTCTTGCTCTTGTGCGACTTTAGATAAGTTTGCGCTATACGCTTCTTTCGCGTACGCCATTGCCTCACTACCACCTACACCGCTTACACTTGACATAGCACTCTCCTATTCATAAAGCACTCTCCTATTCATAAAGCACTCTTCAAACATTTGCTTAGGTTAATAAATAACACTTAACCTGTTGCTCAAAAATTCGACAACTGATTAAGTATAGCCTTCCTTTGATCAATTTGCGACCTACAGCAATACTTGCAGATTAACAAATGTCTTTTCCATCAACAAATTCATCCCAATATCGACTTACCCATTCCTGATCAGCAAGCAAAGTATCATCCTGCACGACACGTCCCTGCTGCTGTAACGTCAAGCGATGAGTTCGAGCTCGATAAAAGGTATAGGTGTCGATCATTCTTTGCACCTTCTCTGTCGCTAATAACCCTACCTCTGCTGCCGCTTCTAGCTGACGGACATTATCAGAAAAACGCATCAACTCAGGGTAACGATGGGACCAAGCAAGCACTAAATATTGCACCATAAACTCGATGTCTATAATGCCTCCAGCCCCCTGCTTCAAATCAAAACCCTTTGCCTTACTTCCACTATCTAAATGTGTACGCATTTTTTCACGCATTTTAATCACTTCAGCTTTCAATCCTTGACGATCTCTCGTCATAGAAACAATCTCTTTACGACACTCTTCAAATCGTGACAGCAACAAGGAGTCGCCCGCTAAACCTCGTGCTCTTGTTAAAGCTTGATGCTCCCAAACCCAAGCTTTGTTGTGCTGATAATCGCTAAATGCTTCTAAACTTGATACCAGCAAACCAGAGTTACCCGAAGGACGTAAGCGCATATCCACTTCATATAAGCGACCCGCAGCGGTAAAGCTGGTCAACATATGAATAACACGCTGCCCAAGCCGAGTATAAAACGTCAGGTTATCAATACTACGGTCACCATTGGTAGCACCATTCGACTGTGCATCATGAATAAATACCAAGTCCAAATCCGAGTCATAACCCAGCTCCCAGCCCCCCGACTTTCCATAGCCAATAATAGCCAATTGCGGTGAATCCGCCGTTTTACCTTTGCTAACTGGAAAACCATGTTTATGAGTCAAATAGCGCCATGATTGCTGTAGCACTTTTTCTAATAACACTTCTGCTAGCCATGTTAAGTGATCACTCACTTTCATAATAGGTAAGACATTTGTTATGTCACAAGCTGCAATACGCAAAATAATGGAGCGCCTAAAACGACGCATGGCATCCATTTGCGCTTCTTCATCTTCTTCAGGTAAACGCAGCAACACCTGTTGCAATTCTTCCTCTAACATAGCCTTGTCTGGCGGTGAAAACAAAGTCTCAACATCCAACAATTCATCCAGTAAAGACGGTGTAGTGGAAATCGCCTCCGTAAACCAAATACTTTCTCGACATAAACGAATCAAATGGGTGATAGCGGTTTGGTTTTCACATAACAAAACCAAATAGGCAGTGCGTCGTAATACAGCTTCTAAGATGGGAATAATGCGTTCTAAAACTAAATCTGGCTTATCTTCCTCAGCTAACTTGGACATAAAGGCAGCAAGAAATTGAGCTAGACGATCATGACCAATCGGTTGCATAAAGACGACATTACGCGACCCTAGTAATTGGGAAATACGTAACACCACCTTGTCTTGGTCTTGCCAATCAATCCCTGCAATCGTATCCACGATGCTTTCTTTGTCATCAGGATTTTTTACCAATAAACGCCAAGCCTCCTGACTTTTAACCTCGCCTGTCGACTCATCGTCACCATCATCGATCAAATCAACAAAGGTAACATGCACCTGTTTTCGCACTTCCCATAAGCGTTTATCAAGGGCTTGCCATGAATCAAAACCGACCATCAGAGCAATACGCTCACGAGCTTGCTCATCACTAGGCAGAAGCTGAGTTTGTTCATCATTCACCGCTTGCAGAGCGTGCTCCGTTCGCCTCAACAACAAATAGGCATCATGTAACGCTTCCATTTCTTGGTGAGCAAGGTATTGATGTTTTGCTAGATAAGGTAACACCTGTAATAAGGCTGGCGTCTGTAAACCTTGATCACGGCCGCCGTGCAGTATCTGTAATGCTTGGGCGATAAATTCGACTTCTCGAATCCCCCCTTCTCCTAACTTAATGTTGTGCTCAATACCTTGTCGGCGCACTTCCTTGGCAATCATTTGCTTTAGATCTCGCAAAGCACCAATGGCACCAAAGTCTAGATATTTACGATAAACAAAAGGCCGTCTTAGCGCTTCAAAGGCCTGTTTATCTTGATCACTACCAGACATCACTCTGGCTTTGATCATGGCGTATCTTTCCCAATCTCGCCCTTGATCCTGATAATAGTTTTCCAAAGAATCCATATTAAGAACCAAGGCACCTGATTGCCCAAAAGGTCGCAGGCGCATATCAACACGAAACACAAAACCGTCCGCTGTCACCTGATCCAAATGCTGAATCAATTTTTGGCCAAGCTTAGTAAAATACTCTTGGTGAGACAGGCTTTTCTTTCCTCCTTGGGTATCACCATGTTCACGAAAAGCAAAGATCAAATCGATATCAGAGGAAAGGTTTAGTTCATTGCCACCGAGTTTTCCCATGCCAATCACAATCATCGATTGAGGAAGGCCTTGGCAATCTAACGCTTGACCGTATAAAGACGAGTAATGCTGTTCTGTCCACTGCAAGCTAGCATTAACGCAAGCATCTGCCAAACCACTCAAGCGAGCAGTCAATTCAGTTAAAGAAAGGCGCTGTTGAATATCTAGGGCAATCAGCCTAACCATCCACCATTGGCGGTACAAACGTAGACGTTTTAAGAAACTGACTTCATCAAGAGGCTCTAAAACCTCATTTGAGCAAGCACCGGCTTCACAAGAAAAAAATGCTTCTCCTGCCATCAAGGCTTCTTTTGAAGGACTCTCAGGTAAGACATCTAGCATTAGCACTTCATCTAACCAATGGGGAAAGCGGATAAACTGTTGATGCAAATACTCACTTAATATCCACAAGGGCTCGAGCTGAGCAATTTGATCGCCATCTAAAGCGGTTAAACTACGTTGCTGTCGAGCCTCTTGAATATTTTCTAACAATAATAAACGAGCGCTAGATTGCTCACAGAAAAGTTTATAGCTTGGGTTTAAGTTTGGAGGAGTCAAAGCGCTTCCTTAATAATGCATTCTTATTATTTTCTTTGATGTAATCGGCTCCCAAGCAAAAACCTAAATAGCCTGCTTATTCAGCCATTGCCCAATTCTAAGCATACTAATACCCATTTGCTTCATACTAGCCAATTTTTTAAGCAGCAACTCCTCCTCTTCGACTAAAGCATTCAATAAATCACTGCCCAATCGATCCAACTCTTGCCTTAGTTCAGTAGATAAACAACGGGACAATTGCGACATAGAATGGCGCAGTGGCTGCATCAGCACTTCATCCTTCATAAAGTGCATCGCTTCCCAATACACTAACCAGACCTCATACCAATAGGCCGCTAACTCGATTTCATTAGCAAGGTTAATCGGCTTTTGAGGGAACTCTATTTGGCCGTGCTTTAAACGCGCTCCTTTCTGAGCCTTCGAGACAATGCTCACCTGTACTGGAACCCGATCAGCCAGTTGCAAAGCCAGTCCATACAGTCCCGCTTCGCCACCGTTTTTCAGCTCTAATTCCAGCTCACAAATAACGTCTTCACCATAAGGCGACGTCACAAGCCCTTGGTCGCAAACCACTTCCATTTGGGAGCCCTGTGATTCTATATTCCAAACTTGGCGTTCAAAGTCAGTACGATAAGCTTCGATGAGCTTGTCGCTCCACGACATATTCTTCAATGCCTCAGGGAGGGGGACCTCAGTTAAGAGAGACAAATCCAAGTTTTCATGGGGTAGAATCCATTCCCACTCCCCACGAGCATGCATGCCAATACGGCTACTGCCGCGCGTTTTTACGGTTTGTATATATTGATTGTTAACGGCACGAATACGCAACGCCATACCCGCCTGCATTAAAGTAGCTTCTTCTGTGTCAAAATAAGCGTTCATCAACGAAAGTGTAGGTTGACGAGATTGTTCATCCGAAGAAGAAAGTATACAAATTTCATCAAGAAAATCGCTTGCGGACTTGAGATACTCGGACTGAACCATTAACTTAAGTTCTAGCTCGGTAGCCATAATAGATAAACCTCTTTTACATCTGATGCTATATAAACACATGTGCGTCAGATGCCAAAATTACCAGCAGTAATATCTGAAATAACCCGGGTTCAAGGAGAATCCTAATGCCAGTACTTCCATCGCTTATTAGCATGATGTCACAACTGATTGCAGCGCCTTCTATCAGTTGTAGTCAAGCCAGCTGGGATCAGTCAAATAAAGGCGTGATTCAATTACTAGAAAGCTGGTTAAGCTCCCAAGGCTTTCGCTGTGAAGTCATGCCGCTGCCAGACCAACCTAATAAATTTAATCTCATCGCCACCCTTGGTAGCGGCGATGGCGGTTTGGTTCTTTCTGGCCATACGGATACCGTGCCCTATGATGAAGGACGCTGGCAATCCGACCCATTCGCTTTAGAAGAAAGGGACCAAAAGCTTTATGGTTTGGGCAGCTGTGATATGAAGGGGTTCTTCGCCATCGTATTAGATACTGTCCGTCAAATGCAGCTGAACGAACTAAAACAGCCCTTAATCATTCTCGCCACAGCGGATGAAGAAAGCTCTATGGCGGGCGCTCGAGCCTTGGTCGAGCAAGGCAAACTGAAAGCAAGGTACGCCTTAATAGGTGAACCCACCTCGCTCACTCCAATTCATGCCCACAAAGGCATCATGATGGAGCGCATTCAAATTACAGGACAAGCCGGGCATTCATCTAATCCAGCACTTGGCAACAATGCCCTTGATGCGATGCACTCGGTTATGTCGGAATTAATGACCTTTCGTCAGCAACTAAAAAATCAATATCGTGATGCAAATTTCATCATCGACTACCCAACCATGAACTTTGGTTGTATCCATGGCGGCGACAATCCTAATCGTATTTGTGGACATTGCGAATTGGAATTTGATGTAAGAGCACTACCCGGCATGAGCAATAAAGAATTAATGTCAGAAATCACCCAGCGTTTACCAAGCATCGAGGCGAAAACAGGCACTAAAATACAATTAAACAGCTTATTCCCTGATGTCCCCTCTTTTTACACACCGATTGAATCAGATATTATTAAGGCTTGTGAAAACTTAACAGAACGCAGTGCTACTACGGTGGCATTTGCAACAGAAGGCCCTTTCCTCAATCAAATGGGAATGGAAACTCTGATTCTGGGACCGGGTTCTATCGACCAAGCCCACCAACCCAATGAATTTATGGCGTTGGATCAAATTCAACCTATGCAGCAGGTAATACGTGGTCTCATAGAACGTTTTTGCCTTCAACTAAACCATCAAAAAAATGAGAAATAGTGTGCCTGACGAGCTAAATTATGTGGACTGGTTCCGCCACTCATCCCCTTATATTAATGCCCATAGGGGAAAAACTTTTGTTATCTTAATTCCCGGTGAGGCGATTGAATGCCCCCACTTTTCTGGCATTATCCATGATCTCGCCCTACTCGATTCATTGGGTATTCGCTTAGTTCTAGTGCAAGGTGCCCGACCACAAATTGACCGTGCATTGTCCAACCATCACTTAACCAGTTTGATGGAAGACGGTTATCGCGTCACACCGCAAGACCAACTGTTAAATGTTATTCAAGCGTCTGCAGCTGTTCGTGTGCAACTTGAAGCCCAGTTATCTATGGGAGTATCCAATACTCCTATGGCGGGTGCTCGCCTAAAAGTATGCAGCGGAAACTATGTTATTGCGCGCCCATTGGGCGTGGTTGATGGCATAGATTATGGCCATTCTGGTGAAGTGCGCCGTATCGACACCGAAGCTATTTTTCGCCTGCTCGAAGACGACAATATGGTGCTTTTACCTCACCTTGGCTTCTCCCCTACAGGCGAAGTATTTAACCTAAAGGGCGAAGAGGTAGCGGTTCAAGCAGCCATTCAACTCAAGGCAGATAAGCTGATCATCTTCTCTGAAGAAGAAGGTATTTTGAGTGATAACGGTGCGCTTTATTCCGAACTATTAGCGAAAGATGCAGAAGCAATTTTAAAACAAAACTCTCTTTCTAGCACAACGCATTCTGCCTTAGCAGCTTGTGTACAAGCAGTAAGACAACATGTGCCACGAGCACATTTAATCTCTTATAACGAAAACGGTGGACTACTTAGAGAACTGTTTACCCGCGAGGGTGCGGGTACCATGGTTGATGAAGACAGCTACGAACAACTACGCTCAGCCAATATTGACGATGTCGGCGGTATGATGGCATTACTCACCCCCCTTGAAGAAAAAGGTGTTCTAGTGAGACGTTCACGAGAATTGCTCGAGAATGAAGTAAATCGTTTTATCGTCATTGAGCGAGATGGTGCCATTGTCGCCTGTGCGGCGCTTTATCCATTTGAGCAAGAAAACGCCGGCGAATTGGCTTGCTTAGCAGTCTCCCCAGATTATCGCGGCTTAAATCGCGGAGAACGTTTATTAAAAGGCATTGAGCAAACGGCAAAGACGTTGCGGCTGTCCACTATATTTCTTCTCACCACTCGTACTGCTCATTGGTTTATCGAGCGGGGGTTCAGCGAAACAACCCTTGCCAGCCTACCAGCTAAAAAACAAGCGCTTTATAACTATCAACGTAACTCCAAAATTTTTGCCAAAGCGCTCTAGTCCAAAAACGTCTCACGGAATATTCATTAATAAAAAGGCGACCAATTGGTCGCCTTTCCTATCTATCGCTTACTGTTTATTAAATAACTTACGTTGTTAATCCATTATTTTAAAAGGAATAAACATTGGGTAGCCCTGACGAATAACACGCATAGGCACTGACCGATTGTTAGGAATAGCTTTAGCAATCTTAGTAAAATCGGCAACACCTTCAATATGCTGACCATTTAACATGGTAATAATGTCACCTTGTTGTAAGCCATTACGAGATGCTGTGCCGCCCAAAATTTGCTTGATCACAACGCCTCCTTTAACTTCCAAGTCCTTAGCAACCTCTTCAGGAACGTCACCGACAATCATACCAAGACGATTTTTGTCTTGTTGTGATTGCGCAATAACCTTAGGATCCGTTGGACGTGATTCGAGCTTAATTTCAATGATTTGCTCTTTGCCATCACGATAAATTCCGGCATTAACCACTGTTCCTGCTTTCATTTGACCAACAACATATGGGAGCTCACCTGAATGTTCGATGTTTTTCCCATTGAACGTCATAATAATATCGCCAGATTTTAAACCTGCCTTCTGTGCTGGTGAATCCGGTAATACACGGCTGATTAGCGCGCCATTTGGACGATCCAAGCCAAACGATTCTGCTAATTCATTATTTACGTCTTGAATCAGCACGCCAAGCCAAGCGCGGGAAACCTTACCATCGGACTTAAGCTGATCAACAACAGACATGGCAACCTTAGAGGGGATCGCAAAAGATACCCCCATAAAACCACCAGATCGAGTATAAATCTGTGAATTAATACCCACTACTTCACCGTCTAGGTTAAACAATGGACCACCTGAGTTGCCGGGGTTTATTGCGACATCCGTTTGAATAAAAGGTACATAACCATCAGAAGGTAAGCTACGACCTATTGCACTCACAATGCCTGCGGTAACCGTGTAATCAAAACCAAACGGTGAGCCAATTGCCAATACCCATTGTCCCGGTTTCAGTTTGTCAGAAGCGCCCATTTTCACAATAGGTAAATCGTCCGCTTCTATCTTCAGTAGCGCCAAATCGGTTCTAGGATCTGTACCCACCAATTCCGCTATATATTCACGGCGGTCATTAAGGCGCACATGAATGACATCTGCCCCATCAATCACATGATTATTCGTCAGAACATAACCATCATGGGAAATAATAAAACCAGATCCTAGCGAATGACGCTCGCCTTGAGGCCCCTGAGGATTTTGCGGTTTCCTTTGGTTAAAAGGAGGTTGTTGCCCAAAAAAGTGCTTAAAAAACTCATTAAGCTCTTCGCTATTGGGCCCCAGATTCTGACCTTTTCCCTCATTAGCTGTTTTGGTAGTAACCGCTTGCTCCGTGCTGATATTAACAACCGCTGGAGAAGCTTTTTCCACTAATTCAGTAAAATCAGGAAGTGAAGCCGCGTGGGAAAGCATGGAAAACATCATAAAAGTACTGACGACAACCATGCTCGTTTGTTTAAGCAGTCTGTTCATTGATTGGTCTCCTTAAGACATACCAAGTTCATTACAGTGCCAAGTGAAAACTGTATAAAGTTCAAGGTGTAAATACTAAGGGTATTTGCTCACTTTGGACTGATTGAATTCTTAAAATTTTGGGGAAGTAATTGGGATTATTCATCTCTTTTTTTGACTTATTCTTCGCTAACCAAAGACCAGCTAAAAACCCAAAAAGAGATAAAACAACAGCAAAATTAGACTCGCCACCCCAGATAGAAGGTAAAACGGCACCACCAATAAGGCCAAGCAATGGAATCAAATACATCCATAACGATGCCTGTAATAAAGTATCTTCGGGGATACCGACAACTACTTTTTGGCCAACTTCAACGGTCAAGGGGTCAATGGCCCGCATGAGCATACGGTTACTTGCCGAAACCTGAGCGATAGCATGATGACCACAACCATGACGAGCGCGACAAGAAGTACAGCTGCTGGTACGAATGGTTTCCACCTCAGCAAAGCCAACTTCTACCGCTAACACGGTTCCAGACTCTTCGATCATGAAGAGGACCTTGGCATAAAGACGGACATCAGCTTTTCAACGGTCGATTTTGGCACTTCGCCCACCATGGTGAGCAAATACACTTGTTCGCCAACTCGAATGCTACGCTCGCCAGCAATCGTCGCCCCCATGTTCAAAATAGACAGTGATTTCGTTTTCATACTCGGCTCAATAAAGACAGATATGGTACTCATTCCATCGGATAACAACAGCATGCTGGTACCATGATTTAAAGCACGAGCATCTGGCCAGACAAGAACAAAACCATCCGGCAACCAGTCAAACTTCCATAAGTTTTTAATACGCCTAGGCTGAGCTTCCAATAAAGGTTGTGAATAACTGCCTTTTTTGGGGACAAAGTCTTGTGGTTTCAAGTCAGGAGAAAAGTTAACTGAAGTAAACTGAATTCGTTCCAGTAGCTCTCCCTGAGCCGTCACCATGTCATGCTTAAGTAAAAAATGATTTTCTTCATCTAACCAAAATTCATGACCATAACGATAATTGTCCTTTGGCATCAAGCGAATAACAATCGCATCTCGCCCTGCAATTCGGCTGATGCCTTCATCAACCTCCATGTCATAGCCTTGCTCTAAGCGCTCACTTGCCAAGTCTTTAAAGCGTTTAAAAGGGGGAAGTAAAGGTGATCTGGTATTAGCAATAGACGCATTGGGGTAAACACAAATGACGTTGTTATCAATTCGCAGTACTTCTACTTTATCGCCATCCAAGTCCACTAAACTCTCATATTCTACACCGCCCATAAGATCATGGCGTACGCGCATACTATTCATATGAGAGGATTCTGAATGAATAAAAACGCCCTCATAACTCAAGGTGGAAAGAGACTGGGTCATTTGCCTCAACAACTGCAATGCATCAGGTGTTACGGTATTAGCCATGCCAATAGCAGAAACAAATACACTTAAAGTCAATAAAACAACCTGTACTAGAGAAGACAGCTTCATGTATTACTCTTTTATCGGATAGCTAACAACGCGAGCCATAGGCATCATACCTTGACCTACCGTCATGGCAGATTGCTCTGCATGTTGTCTTAAGTAGTTCTGCAGTCTCAGGTTATCCGCTTGCAGTGTATCCTTACTTAAATCAGCAAGAGGCGTCACCACAGCATTGTTTTCAGGTGATGCCTGTTGTGCGACATTCGTCTCAAGCATCACTGGCGCCTGTAAAACATTGCCTCCTAAGACAATGACAAACGCCACACTGGCTGCCACAGCGACACCAGCAAACATGCCATACCACGCAGGGCGCGTCGCCTTAGTTTCTTCGGCTAACGCCTGTTCAACTAAAGGCAGTTGCACCACATTACTCAATCTCTGAGCACTAACCGTTCCCAGCTGATCATCAAGTTGGGCTTCCAAGTCCAGCTGAGATCGAACCCGTGACACTAGGCTATCCCCCAACCCCACATCAACAGCAGCCTCTTTGTGTAGCGTTTGCTGAATAAGATGAAAACTCTCTAACTGACAACTCAGAGAGGCGCTATCACGGCCTAACAAGCAGTCAATGTCTTGTGTTGTAGCCTCATCATCAAACATGGCTGACAAGCTTGCTAATACCTCTTGGGCGTTATCATTTTGTGTTGTCATGATTCCTCTCCTGCCCCCATAAATGGACGTATATGTTTTTCTACTGCTTCACGCGCACGAAAAATTCTTGACCTAACTGTCCCCACAGGACATTCCATAATTTGCGCTATATCTTCGTAACTCAGACCATCAAATTCGCGTAAAGTTAATGCGCTGCGTAATTCTTCAGGTAAATTTTTAATCGCATTATGAATTGCCTCTTCAAGCCGATCACGGTTCAATGTTGCCTCAGGAGTATCAACATTCGCTAAGGCATCGTAATCCGCAAAAACTTCCTCATTATCCAATTCGATATCGGAGCCTGGCGGACGACGAGACCGACTCACTAAATAATTTTTCGCCGTATTCACTGCAATACGATACAACCAAGTGTAAAAGGCACTTTCACCACGAAAGCTACCAATGGCACGGTAGGCTTTGATAAAGCTTTCTTGTGCAACATCTAATACTTCATGTTTATCTTGTACATAACGGCCAATCAGGCCTATTACCTTGTATTGGTACTTAGCGACTAAAAGATCAAAGGCCTGTTTATCGCCTTGCTGTACTCTCTCCACTAACGCCTGATCAGAAGACGTTTCATGCTGCATAGGCACCTCGTACTAATACCTTAATCATCTGCGCCCTTAATTATTCCAATCATAGACATTTGTTTATCAACGGAGTTCCCCTAGAAATTCACGTAAATCACCAAGTTACACAAAGAATGCGCTTTCAAAGCCTCTTCTTAAGTAACTAAGTATAATAAATATCAGGGCACTGTTTCGGAAAGTCTTCACTATGTTATGACAACAATAGTACCATTAATTTTTTATAGTCTAACTAGAACAACATCATGAGCCGACACTTTAAACACGATATCGTCATCATAGGCGCAGGCGCCGCAGGATTAACGCTAGCTCTTGAGCTTGCCAACACCCATAGTGTGGCAATTCTAACCAAAGCCGATATCCGTGAAGGCTCGACACTTTATGCCCAAGGTGGTGTTGCCGCTGTCTTATCCAATAAAGACACCATTGATTCTCATATCCATGACACCATAGATGCCGGAGTGGAATTAGGCGACCCTGATGCCATTCGCTTTACTGTAGAGCACTCAAAAGAAAGCATTGACTGGCTAATTCACCAAGGAGTGCCTTTTACTAAATACGGGGAAGGCGAAGAGTATCATCTCACTAAAGAAGGCGGCCACAGCCACAGACGAATTATTCACAGTGCCGACGCCACTGGTCTAGCCATCTCAAAAACACTGATTAAAAATGCTGCTGACCATCCTAATATTGACTTCTTCCCAGACCGAGTAGCGATTGATGTCGTGACCACCAAAAAACTCGGCTTAGATGGTGAAAACCGTGCCGTTGGCGTCTACGCACTCAACTTGAATGATGATGTTATTGAAGTCTTTCAGGGAAGCTATGTGTCCCTAGCCTGTGGCGGTGGCAGCAAGGTTTATCTCTATACTAGCAACCCAGACACGGCTTCTGGAGATGGTATCGCTATGGCGTGGCGTACAGGATGCAGAGTCGCCAATATGGAGTTCAATCAATTCCATCCCACTTGCCTCTATGACGCCAAAGCAAAAACCTTTTTAATCTCGGAAGCCGTACGCGGTGAAGGCGGTAAACTCTTATTACCTGATGGCACTCCCTTTATGGCGGAGTTTGATAAAAGGGAAGAATTAGCACCGCGGGACATAGTCGCTCGTGCTATTGACCACGAAATGAAACGTCTCGGCGTCCACCACGTATTATTAGACATTTCCCATAAAGACCCAGACTTTATCAAAGAGCATTTTCCTACCATCTATAAACGCTGCTTGGAATATGGCCATGATATGACCAAAGGCCCAATACCTGTTGTCCCTGCCGCCCACTACACCTGTGGTGGTGTCGTCGTAAACAAACATGGCAGCACAGATATAAATAACCTATATGCCATTGGTGAAACCGCTTATACCGGACTTCATGGCGCTAACCGCCTAGCCAGCAACTCACTACTAGAATGCATTGTCTTTGCTCGCTCCGCTGCCCACGACATTTTAAGCCGCAAGATTTCTAAGCAAAACATTAATATTCCAGACTGGGATGAGTCCCAAGTCACTGACTCAGATGAAGACGTGGTTATTACACATAACTGGCAAGAACTAAGACGCTTCATGTGGGATTACGTGGGCATTGTAAGGACAGATAAACGACTACTAAGGGCTAAACACAGAGTCGACCTTTTACTATCAGAAATACAAGAGTTCTACGCCAATTACAAGGTATCAAACGACCTACTGGAGCTACGTAATTTGGCTGTGGTGGCCGATTTAATTATCCGCTCCGCCATGTCGCGTAAAGAAAGTCGTGGCTTGCATTTCACCTTAGACTACCCAGAAAAACAAGCCACCAGCACACCGACGATTTTAACGCCGGAAAATTCGGAATAACCTTTCATTTGAAACGCTTGCTGGATGCTTTACTGCGGCGTAACAATATTTGTTGTGATGCAAAAGAACGTAACGTCCGATAAGTATCATAAGAGACACTATCTCGGTAAATCACTCGAAATCTAGGTAAAAAATAATTCAAAAAACGATTTTCTTTGGGACATTGAGCAATCAACTGAATCCCATTAACTCGTATAAAATTAAGCCTAAAATACTGCTCACCTTCACACCAGAAAGCCCCCAATTCATCAATACCCACTTGGCTTGCTGGTTGATACATACGGTAAATTGCAAAAGCAGAAACGAGCACAAAAACAAAAATGAAGAGAGATACCCTCCAGACAATAGGCATCCAGAAAAGCTGTAGTAGAAAGGCACAACATCCAGCAAATATCAGCCAGAACATTATGCCAATCCAAGAGGTTTTAAGAGCGGTGGTTGTCAGGCTGAACACGGGTCAAAATAATATCAACGATGCGTGCGAGATCAGGATCTACAGGCACCTCTTTCTGCATAAACCAAAGAAACAGGTCTTGGTCTTCACATTCAATTAATTTATAAAAGCGTGCTTTATCGTCTTCATCCAAGGTCAAATAAACCTCATCAAGAAACGGCTCCAACAGCAAATCTAATTCCAACATGCCACGGCGGCAATGCCATTTCAGACGTTTAAAACTCACTGACTCTGATGTTTCAAGCATGAAACTGTCCCCTATTAAGAATGCCGCCATTATAGACACTTCAGCCAAAAGCGAAAACAGCTTCAGGCAATTCGCTGATAATTGTCATAGAAAACCCTATCTGCACCTTAATAAAAGGGTATTAGATGTCATTAAAGTCATATTATTTTGACTGTTTTACCTATCGAATATAAAAAAAAGAACAAAATAGTACCGTTATTGGCTATTTATGTATTAGCCAGTCAATTTTGACAAGCCTATATTAATGGTCACTTGATAAGTAATTATCAAGTGCTAGGGGTCTCCCTAGGCACTGCTATAAAAATAAATATACCCAAACGGGAGCAACCTATGAACAATACCATCAAAAATGCCGTGACCTTAACGGTATCTTTAAGCGCCGCAGTGATCGCTGTGAACGCGGCTGCACAAACTGAAATTACAGTCGCCACGGTCAACAATGGCCACATGATCGAAATGCAAAAACTGACACCTATCTTTGAAAAAGCCAACCCAGACATTAAAGTGAAATGGGTAACGCTGGAAGAAGGTGTACTACGTCAAAATGTCACTCAGGATATTGCCAACAAAAGTGGTTTATACGATGTCATGACCATTGGTATGTACGAAGCACCTATTTGGGGTGAGCGTGGTTGGCTGCAAGCAGTTGATACTAGCGGAAACTACGACAAAGCGGACATTCTTCCTTCTATTCGCGATGGACTGTCCTACAAAGGTACTATGTACGCCTCTCCATTCTACGGTGAAAGCTCCATGGTAATGTACCGTAAAGACCTAGTGGAAGCGGCCGGAATGGAAATGAATGACCGAGATAGCTGGGACCACATTCGAGATGTGGCTGCTGCGGTTAACGATCCAAGCAAAGGCATCTATGGCATTTGCCTTCGCGGTAAAGCTGGTTGGGGCGATAACATGGCCTTTATGACGACCATGGCAAATTCATTTGGCGCTCGTTGGTTTGATGAAAACTGGAAACCTCAACTAGAATCTAACGAATGGAAAACGGCTGTTAATTTCTACGTAAACCTTGTTAACAAGTATGGCCCTCCGGGCTCAAGCAGCAATAGCTTTAACGAAAGCTTGGCCTTGTTCAATGAAGGAAAATGCGGCATGTGGATTGATGCGACAATTGCAGCCTCTTTCGTAACAGACCCTAAGCAAAGTAAAGTTGCAGACCAAGTCGGCTTTGCTCAATCCCCTATCTCAGTAACAGAAAAAGGCGCTAACTGGCTTTGGTCTTGGGCGCTAGGTATCCCTGTCGCCACTAAAAATGTCGATGCCGCGCAAAAGTTTGTGCGCTGGGCTACTTCTAAAGAGTACATTCAGCTCGTCGGCAATACGAATGGCTGGGCTGCAGTGCCAACTGGTACGCGTAGCAGTACTTATGCTAACCCTAAGTTTCAAAAAGCGGCCGTCTTTGCAGAAGCCGAGTTGAAAGCCATCAACTCGGCCAACCCAAATGACAGCACACTAAAACCTTCCCCTTACGTTGGCGTTCAATTCGCAGCCATTCCTGAATTCCAAGCAATAGGAACCACGGCTGGTCAAATGGTTTCAGGGGCATTGGCGGGAAGCATGAGCGTCGATCAGGCACTAAAAAATGCTAACCGTGCAGCTGATCGTCAGATGCGCCAAGCGGGTTACTACTAGTCTAGCCCAATACAGAAATAGGGCTTTAGCCCTATTTCCCACTTTTGGCTCCCCCTATTAATAGGACAATTACTCCCGCTTATAATAAGAGAAACTCAACATGAAGCGTTCAATCACTCGCTTATTAATGGCGCCATCAGTCATCATGCTTTTGGTTTGGATGGTCATTCCATTATCCATGACCATTTACTTCTCCACTATTCGCTACAACTTGTTGTATCCAGGTCAAAATAATTTTGTCGGATGGATGAACTTTGAATTCTTTATTACTGACCCAGGCTTTATTCCAGCCGTATCCAACACACTAATACTGCTGCTTTCTGTGTTGATCATCACGGTTGTTTTGGGAGTCATGTTATCTGCCTTGATTGACAAACCTTTTTTCGGCCAAGGCATTGTGCGTGTCTTACTTATTTCGCCTTTCTTTATCATGCCGACAGTGAACGCATTGATTTGGAAAAATATGATGATGAACCCTGTGTACGGCATCTTTGCTTGGATTTCCCAAACTCTTGGCTTTGAACCCATTGATTGGCTGTCTAGCTTTCCCTTAGGCTCCGTCATCATGATGGTCAGTTGGCAGTGGCTACCTTTTGCTATTTTAGTCTTTGTAACCGCACTGCAATCCCAAGACACCGAACAAAAAGAAGCGGCACAAATGGATGGTGCAACAGGTTGGCACATATTCCGCTACCTCACCATACCCCATTTGGCACGCCCTATTGCCGTCGTCATTATGATAGAAACCATCTTTCTACTGGCTATTTTCGCTGAAATATTCGTCTCTACTGGTGGAGGTCCAGGTTACGACAGTACCAATTTAGCTTACCTAATTTATAACCAAGCTCTTCTTCAATATGACGTTGGTGTGGCTTCTGCCGGTGGTTTGTTTGCCGTGCTGCTTGCCAATATTGTGGCCTTTTTCCTAATTCGTGCCGTTGGCAAAAACTTAACGGTGTGAGGTAAATACAATGACTCTTAATCAGCAACGCAAACTCAAAACCTTAGTAACCGGCTTATTCGCTTGGACGGTCGCATTGGTACTATTTTTTCCTATTTTTTGGATGTTTATCACCTCATTCAAAACGGAATTACAGGCGATATCCATACCTCCAGCACTCTTTTTTGAACCCACTGTAGATAACTTCCGAGTCGTTCAAGAGCGCAGCGACTATGTCCATCACGCTCTGAACTCGGTAATCACCTCGTTTGGTTCGACCATCATTGCTCTGATTATTGCTATCCCTGCGGCCTACTCAATGGCATTTTTTCCAGGCAAACGCACAAAGGACATTTTACTGTGGATGCTATCTACAAAAATGCTGCCAGCCGTTGGTGTATTAGTGCCTATCTACATTCTATGTAGAGACTATGGGCTATTAGACTCTCGCACGGCATTGGTCATCATCTTTACGCTAATGAATTTGCCGATTGTGGTCTGGATGCTGTTCTCCTACTTCAAAGATTTACCAAAAGAAATTTTAGAAGCAGCACGAATGGATGGTGCAACACCTTGGGATGAAGTGGTGAAAGTCGTTTTACCTCTGTCCGTCGGTGCTATCTCTTCAACGGCTCTCTTATCTATCGTGCTGTGCTGGAATGAAGCCTTTTGGTCTCTTAACTTGACGGCATCAGACGCAGCCCCCTTAACCGCGATGATTGCCTCCTACTCCAGCCCTGAAGGCTTGTTTTGGGCAAAACTATCCGCCGCATCAACGCTAGCTTGTGCGCCCATCGTCATATTCGGTTGGTTCTGTCAGAAACAACTTGTCCAAGGCCTAACATTCGGCGCTGTAAAATAATTATTAGGAAGATTTTTATGAGTTACTTAACGATTACAGAGCTACAAAAACACTACGACAACTACCATGCTCTACGTGGCATAAACCTTTCAATTTCTGAAGGCGAGTTTATTGTTTTCGTTGGACCTTCTGGTTGTGGTAAATCCACCCTATTACGTACCATTGCTGGCCTAGAATCCTGTAGTAGCGGATCAATCAAGCTAGATGGTCGTGATATTACAGAAGTCGCATCTTCAAAGCGTGATTTGGCCATGGTGTTTCAATCTTACGCTCTTTATCCACACATGACGGTTGCCGAAAACCTATCCTTTGCCCTACGACTAGCTAAGGTTTCCCAAGCAGAAATACAACAAAAGGTTCATGCTGCCTCTGCCTCTCTACAACTGGATGAGCTCTTAGAACGCAAGCCCAAAGAACTGTCTGGGGGACAGAGACAGCGGGTTGCCATAGGCCGCGCTATTGTTCGTCAACCAAAAGTATTTTTATTTGATGAACCACTATCAAATTTAGATGCCGCACTGCGAGTACAAATGCGCTTAGAGCTTGCTCGCCTTCATAAGAAGCTTGGTACCACCATGGTCTATGTTACCCATGATCAGGTCGAAGCAATGACCTTAGCTGACCGCGTTGTTATTTTAAATGCAGGGCAAATAGAACAGGTAGGCACACCACTAGAGCTTTACCGCCAACCAAACAGCCGTTTTGTAGCTGAATTCATTGGCACACCTAAAATGAATCTAATTCCTATCGACACCATCATACGTGAGGAAGAAAATCTAAACCTGCAACTGCTTAATAGCCAAGTTGCTTTCCCTGAAAATCGTTTACATGGCCCATTACCAAGCTCGGTCACCATGGGCATTCGTCCAGAACATATGGCACTCGTTGAACATGGAGGTCAGATTTCAGGACGCGTTGAATTAGTGGAACATTTAGGCTCCGAGGCTTATGCGCACATTCAATTAGCTAATAATCAAACCATTATCGTAAAAGCCTCTGCACGTAGCGACTTAAAAGACGGACAAGCCGTTAATGTCCAAATAGATGAAGCTGAAATCATTTTGTTCAATGATAGTGACCGCGTTATTTCTGTGATTCCAGAGGAAGCATAAAATGGCCAATTACTTGCAAGCGTCGCTCAATAATGACCAGTTGTCCGTTCAAGACTACCTGCGAGGCAACATCCAAGCCGGTGTCATTCATCTTGGTGTAGGGGCTTTTCATAGGGCGCACCAAGCGGTCTATTTTGACCGCTTATTAGCTCTCCCTAATGGTGAAAAGTGGGGCGTGATCGGGGTTAATATTCGCCCTCAAGACAGCGAATATTTTGCTCAATTCATCAAGCAACGCGGTGAATATGTTCTAAAGACTATGGCCGCTGACGGGACGACTGAATATCAACATATCCGCTCTATCATTCGCCAAATAGATGGCGCACAAGAACCTCAAGCGGTAGATCTTGCGATGGCTGATGAAAACATTCAGCTTGTTACCTCCACCGTCACAGAAGGCGGTTACTACCTTGATGAAAATCGCACCTTGATGCTAGATAACCCCGCTATCAAAGCGGATGTAGAAGGTGCACGTAATACCCTTTATGCCTTTTTATACGCAGGTTTGAAAATACGCAGTGAAACCTCACAGGCTAAAATCACGTTACTTTGCTGCGATAACCTTCGCCATAATGGCGAGCTATTAGAAACAGGTCTTATGCAATTTTTAGCCGCGAAGAAAGACATTAAATTGGCAAACTGGGTCAAAGAGAATGTTTCTTTCCCTTGCTCCATGGTGGACCGAATCACCCCTAAACCAAGCCAACAACACATTGATGATGTTCACGCCCGCTTTGCCCTGACGGATGAAATGACGGTGATGGGTGAAGACTTCATTCAATGGGTGGTAGAAGACAAGTTTGCTGGTGAAAAACCAGATTTAGACTTAGTTGACGTACAGTTTGTTGATCAGGTTGCCCCTTTTGAAGAAGCGAAAATCCGTATATTAAATGCAGGCCATACCTGCATCACTTATCAAGCGGCATTAAAAGGCTTAACTTACTTTGATGAAGCCATGAGAGATGTCGAACTCAATCAATACTTTAAGGACTTTATACAACAAGATGCTATTCCAGCTCTGGGTGAATCTATTGTTGATCTAACCTCTTACGCCGACATCATTGCTCAGCGTTTTAGCAATACTAATATCGGTGACACAGTAGAACGTATTTGCACCGACGGTTATGCAAAATTTCCTATATTTGTGCTGCCAACATTGGAAGGTATTTATCGTCAAGGTCGCACTCCTGAAAAAACCCTTCAAGGTATTGCCAACTGGTTTACCTTCATACAATTAGTAAATCAAGGAAGGTTAGAGGTTCAATATCATGAACCCAATAATGTCGCGCTTATTCCCTTCACTAATGATGCTGACGGCATCAAAACCTTTGTCACAGACAGTTTTCTCTGGGGAAGGGTACCTAGCGAGTTTCCCGATTTTAAAATGCATTTAACTCAAGCGATTTATCAAGCACAAAATAAATACGCCAAATAAAAATACCATCACAACAATTTAAGAGCTCATGCACGAAGTCGCGAGCAAAGGCCTTAAGAGAATGGAAACAAATCTATGTCGACAAGCAACCAAGACCTCACAGGTAAAGCCGCTCTCATAACAGGCGCTGCAGGCGGTATAGGCAAAGCCATTGCGCAAATATATTTGAAAAATGGGGCAAGTGTCACCTTAAGTGACTACCAAGAAACACCATCAGATGGGCTTAATATTCTATTATCGGACTATTCTGAAAAGGCACGTTATATTGGTTGCGATGTCAGTAATCAACAAGATGTCGAGGCTTTAATTGCGGCCAGTATTAAGCACTTTCGTGCCATTGATATATTGGTTAATAATGCTGCCGTATTTGATTTAGCCCCCATTTTAGAAGCCTCAGAAGAAAGCTTTGATCGTCTATTTGATATTAACGTCAAGGCATTCTTTTTCATGATGCAAAAAGTCGCTAAACACATGGTCAAAGAAAACCTTTCTGGAAAAATTATCAATATGGCCTCTCAAGCTGGCAGGCGCGGCGAGCCGCTTGTTTCACACTATTGCGCAACTAAAGCTGCGGTCATTAGTTATACCCAATCTGCTGCGCTTGCGCTGGCTTCCCATGGCATTAACGTCAACGCCATTTCCCCTGGGGTCATCAACACTCCGATGTGGAAAGAAGTCGATAGCTTGTTTGCTAAATATGAGAGTTTGGCCATTGGAGAGAAAAAAGCCGCGGTTGGTAAAGCGGTACCACTTGGCTATATGGGATACCCAGAACAAGTGGCCTCCCTAGCGCTTTTTCTCGCATCATCTGGGTCCGACTACATTACTGCACAGACCTACAATATCGACGGTGGTAATGTAATGAGTTAAATCAGGGCCATACTGTAAAGGCGACTTGGTGAGGAGCAGATAATGCAAACAACAAAACGTATCACACCAGAATACGAAATTTCTGAAAATAACGAGACCATTCGATATTTAGAGCACGGTTACCCAAGTGACCTTATCCGTTGGCATGCCCATGATGACTACGAACTACACTACATTGTCGCAACCAAAGGAAAGGTATTTGTTGGCGACTACATCAGTAGCTATTCTTCTGGACAGCTAATTTTGACAGGGCCAAGGCTGCCCCACAATTGGATCTGCCAAAATGATCAGGAGAGCGTTAAGTTACGTGACATGGCCATTCGATTTGATCATGAAACCTTTTCTAATGGCATGAAAATAATCCCTGAATTGGCGGAAGTCTTACCTATGCTGGCTAGAGCAAAATCCGGTATTGAATTCTTCGACCTTGAACAAGCATACCTCAAAGAAACTTTTGAAAAAGTAAGAGATACAAGCGGTCTATCAAGATTAATTTCCGTCCTTCCTTTGCTACAAAAACTCGCACAAAGCCGTAGTTATCGCTTACTTTCAACAGTACAAATTGATCTCAAATCTAGCGATACACTACAACGAAAAATAAATACCGTGGTGGATTATGTAACGCAAAACTATGGCCAAGATATTACCCTTTCAAGTGCCGCGAATTTAATCAGTATGTCTGACAGTCACTTTTCACGTTTTTTCAAAAAAGCGACAGGAAACCGTTTTATTGAATTCGTTAACCGTGTACGTATTAGTCGTGCTTGCAGCCTATTAACAGAAACCGATCAACAAATTTCTGCCATATGCTTTCAGGTTGGATTCAATAACGTCGCCAACTTTAATCGTCGTTTTCACGAACTCAAAGGAGTGACGCCTAGAGATTTTCGCTCCCAGAGCAATGTACATATTGAAGGGTTAATTTCTCATTAAACTCTATAGGCTTTAAACTGAGTACCACTAAAAGAAAACAAGCTATGATCCTTAACGAGCATTGAAAATCACAAAATCAATACCATCTAGATATCTATCTAGCACTCTTTACTCAAATTTGATTTGTCTGGAAATACCCTATGAATTCGCTATCGACACTTACCTCTGAGCTTTTACAAGACGGCGTCATCGCACAGCAAAAACACATTGGTGTATTACAGATTACAGGCACAGATGCGAAAAAGCTGCTTCAAGGACAAACAACTTGCAACATCACGCAACTTTCCGATTCACAAAGCCTATATGGCGCCATTTGCAACATAAAAGGCCGTATCGTTACTAATTTTTTTCTGCTCCAAGAAGGTGAAAACCTTCTTATGTTGATGGATAAAAATCTAGTCGAAAAAACGCTGCTCCACCTGAAGAAATATGCCGTTTTCTTTAAAACGGAACTCGTCGATGCCACTCAAGACGTTCAAATTTATAGCCATTTTCAAGCCGCCAACGAAACCACACCAGACTCATTAAGCGAAATACTACCCTCTTACACAGAAAACGGCGCCATAGTGGTTGAAATATCTGACTTCCCAAGTAAGCAAAGCTGGGTTATTCAAGCGACAAGTTCAAATACTATTGATGAAGTAAATACAAAATCAGCTGATGTCTTATCACTGCTCACTGCTCGACCTCTTATTACATCAGAACAGAGCGAAGAAACCTTGCCACAATGGCTAAATATGCAACGTACGGGTGGCATCAGTTTCACTAAAGGTTGTTATACAGGACAAGAAATCGTTGCACGCATGCAATACCGTGGAAAGTCAAAAAAGCAGCTAGCTCTCTTCTCTTGGCAAGGAGATCTTGACCACTCAAAAGCCTTGTTAAACGAAGCAGGAAAAAGCATTGGGCAGGTGTTTAATGTCGCGTATGTTCAGGATACCTATGTGGCTCAAGTCATTTTGAATGTAGAACCAGACGACGCAACTCACTTTGTATTAGATGACAAAGAAATAAGCCTACTCCCGTTGCCCTATAGGCTAGAAGTTACTAAGGACTAAAACAATAACGCTTGCTTAAACGCCATTATTATCTGATTCGCTTCGTCATCAGTGACTAAAGCAGCAACTCAATTTGTTCATTCGTTTCTAATAACGGTTCTAATTTCCAATTGATTGGTGTTTTTCCGTTGCTTTCAAGATAGCTATTCGCCTGAGAAAAATGTCGACAACCAAAGAAACCACGATAAACAGACAAAGGGGAAGGGTGAACACTTTCTAATACACAATGTTTTTCACGGTCAATATGACGACCTTTCTTTTGTGCATAAGCCCCCCAAAGCATAAAGACAATACCATCATGTTCTTGGTTAATAAGTTCGATGATTCTATCGGTAAAAAGTTCCCAGCCTTTCTTCTGATGAGACCCAGCATTGCCTGCCTCTACCGTTAAGACACTGTTTAACAGCAGTACTCCCTGCTCGGCCCATGACTTCAAAAAGCCATGTTGAACGGGAGAGATACCAAGGTCAGCTTCCAACTCTTTATAGATATTGACTAAAGATGGCGGCACTTTTACCCCCGGTTTTACTGAAAAAGATAAACCGTGGGCCTGACCTTCACCGTGATAAGGGTCTTGTCCAAGAATCACTACTTTTACCTTATTAAAGGGTGTGCTATTCAGAGCCGTAAAATAATCGTCTGGTTGAGGGTATATAATCTTTTGTTGGCTGTTTGCGTCGTCCAAAAAGGCCTGCAAAGAAAGCATGTAGTCTTTCTCAAATTCATCCGCCAATAATTCACGCCAATCAGTCGCTAAATTCATCATCACCTAACCTAATACTGTTTTCATCGACCACTTTCACTCATAAGAAAAGAATTTAACTTAGGAGCGGCTTTAAACTCGTAATAATACTCTAGGGACAAAGCATCATCAGGCGTTAATAAATGCTTCTGTAATAGCCACGCCATTTCCCGCAATGCATAGGCTTTCACATAAGTCTCTAACACTAATAACGATGCTTTTAGTGGCAAGCCTTCATCATAAAGAGTAAGCAGTTGAATCGTTTGTTCTTCATCAAGATTATGCGATTTCACTACCACAGCAAGGTCAAACAAAGGATCACCTACCCCAACATATTCCCAATCAATCAGCCAAAGCTTGTCTTCATCCATTAAAATATTTTTCGGATTAATATCATTATGACAAAGCACAGCAGGTAAAAGTTGAGGTGGCGGCGTTAAAGTTTGAAACAGCTCAATAAGGTATTGCCACTCTTGATAAAAAGCAGAGTTCTCAGGCGACTTCTTTTGAATCCCTTGCAGATAATGTTGGATTACATCAAAAACAGAAAAGTGTGTATCTACCAAGGGCAATGTATGGGCTTTTTGTAGTGCTTGGGCAATTTGTCTAATGCTTTGTTCAGTATGAAGAACAGACCAATCAAGGGAAGGTTGAGAGACATACTGACAAGCAAAAGCGCCCTCATCATCACACCAAAGCATAGGAGGAGAAAGTCCAATAGCAGCGGCACCTTGTAATGCTTTGAGTTCACTATCACGACGAATATAAAACGCACGGCAATCAATAAAGGGAACACGCAGAACTAAACGAGGCGCTTTCTCCCAACTCAGCAAATAAACTTTATTTGAAAAGCCCTCATCAAAAGGAGTTACTTTAATTTGACTTAAGTTAGGTAAAATACCAGCCATTTTGTCGAAATACTTGGTTAAACACGTCATTTTTAATGATTTTATTGCCAGAACCTAAAGTGGCTGTCAGAATGAACAACAGAATCATCCGAGTCAATAGATTGAAGCAGATCAATGAATAAACACGAAGACATCATTCGTAAAATCCAAGAGAGGCTAAGCACTCTCAGCAAGTCCGAACGTAAAGTCGCTGAAGCCATTCTTGCCGACCCCAAAACGACCATTCACTCAAGCATTGCCAAACTTGCTGCAAGAGCTGAAGTAAGTGAACCAACAGTGAATCGCTTTTGTCGCAGTCTGATCGGTAGTGGTTTTCCTGATTTTAAAGTGTCGTTAGCGCAAAGCTTAGCGACTGGTACGCCCTACGTTAACCTCAACGTTGAACCAGACGATGCACCGGGCGCTGTAACAGCAAAGATTTTTGAAGCGGCAAAGAGCAACTTAACTCGAGCACAAGAAATCTTACCAGAAGCCTTGATCAGTCGCGCTGTCGATGTACTGGCTCAAGCTCGTCGCATTGAGTTTTATGGTTTAGGTGCATCTGGCCCTGTCGCCAAAGACGCCCATCATAAATTTTTCCGTTTAAATATGCCTGTTGTCGCCTATACAGACATCTTAGTACAAAGAATGGCAGCAGCAGGAACTCACCCAGGTGATGCTGTTGTTGTGATTTCTTACACAGGTAGAACCTTACCTCTCATCGAGACGGCCCGTGTGGCTCGTGAAGCTGGCGCTTCTGTTATCGGTATCACGAACCCTGGTTCACCCTTGACAGAACATTGCTCCATTGTTCTTCCTATCGAAGAAACAGAAGACACAGACATCTACACTCCGATGAGCTCCCGTATCGTTTACTTGACCTTAATTGATGCATTAGCAACGGGAGTTTTACTTAAACGTGGCCCTGAGTTCAATGCTCACCTTAAGAAGCTAAAACTCAGCGTACAAGACACTCGCCTACCAAAGGTTGAAAAGAAATAAGTTTAGGAGCTGAAAAAAAACCGGATCATTTCAAAATGATCCGGTTTTTTTATGAATGGCCTTAAGAAAAGCTAAACCACAGGCAAAAAAATAGGGCTTAAAATAAGCCCCTAAACACCATTTACTAACAAACGTTAGCATTCAGAGAAAAGTTTAATCATTAAATAAACTACAAGCACCTTGTTCAGCGCCACTCACTAGCATTCGTTGAGCGCTAAATAATTCACGCCCCATACCTTGGTGAGAGTTACCCAAATCCTGTTCTGCCGCTTCACGATTCGCCAGCTCCTCATCAGATACCAGCACAGACAAGCTTCCTTCATTAGCATCAAGACGGATCAAATCCCCCTCCCTAATCTTAGCGATCAAACCGCCAGCAAAGGCTTCTGGGGTTAAATGAATAGCAGCGGGAACTTTGCCCGATGCACCAGACATTCGACCATCGGTCACTAAGGCTACCTTATAACCTTGATCCTGCAGGTTAACCAAATAAGGTGTCAATTTATGAAGTTCTGGCATTCCTAGTGCTTTTGGGCCTTGGAAACGCACTACAGCCACACAGTCACGTTTTAACTCACCACTAGAAATAGCCTCTGCCAAAGCATTTTGACTATGAAAAATAACCGCTGGAGCCTCCACAATACGGTTTTCTTCGGCGACTGCTGAAACCTTAATAACAGAACGACCAAGATTACCTTTTAGAAGAGATAAACCACCTTCTGCGCTGAAAGGGTTTTCAATCGGTCGTACTACATCTAAATCTAAGCTGTCAGTCGGACCGTCGCGCCACACAACTTTATCACCATCAAGGAAAGGTTCCTTGGTGTAATGAGACAACCCCTTACCTACTATGGTATTCAC
This sequence comes from Marinomonas transparens, assembly GCF_016463975.1. GTDB lineage: Bacteria > Pseudomonadota > Gammaproteobacteria > Pseudomonadales > Marinomonadaceae > Marinomonas > Marinomonas transparens. The sequence continues at coordinate 438,155 of NZ_JAEMNX010000002.1, forward strand.
ATCCTCGTGAAGCAATCCGCCCTTAAGTAGCTGATTCACTAAAAAGGCCATACCGCCAGCAGCATGGAAGTGGTTAATATCTGCTTGTCCATTAGGGTAAATACGAGTCATCAAGGGCACAACTTTAGACAACACGGCAAAGTCATCCCAATTCACAATAATGCCAGCTGCTCGTGCATAAGCGACTATGTGCATCGTATGATTGGTCGAACCGCCTGTCGCTAACAAACCAACAATAGAATTCACTATGCTGCGTTCATCAACAATGTCGTAAAGTGGGCGGTAGTCTCGACCTAAAGCGGTAATCTTGGTAGACAACTGAGAGGCATGTTTTGTTAATGCCGCACGTAATGGATCAGTTGGATTAACAAAAGACGAACCGGGTAATTGAAGCCCCATCATCTCAACCAACAGCTGATTAGAGTTGGCCGTACCATAGAAGGTACAAGTGCCTGCACTGTGATAAGAAGCCGACTCAGCTTCAAGCAACTCGTCTCGTGATGCTTGACCTTGCGCATAACGCTGTCGAACAGCAGACTTTGCTGCATTACTAATGCCTGATTGCATTGGGCCTGCCGGAATAAATAAAGCGGGTAAGTGACCAAAGCGCAACGCGGCAATCAATAAGCCAGGGACAATTTTGTCACAGATGCCAAGATAAACGGCAGCATCAAACATATTATGAGACAAGGCAATCGCGGCACCTTGAGCAATGTTGTCGCGACTAAATAGGCTTAACTCCATGCCATCTTGACCCTGCGTCACACCATCGCACATCGCAGGAACACCGCCAGCAAATTGCGCGATAGAGCCCATTTCTTCAACGGCTGCACGAATTTGAGCGGGGTAATCATCATAAGGCTGATGGGCAGACAACATATCATTATAAGAGGATACGATGCCAATATTCGCTTCTTCCATTAAGGTCAGTTTTTGCTTTTCTTGTGGTGTACAGGCCGCAAAACCATGGGCCAAGTTACCACAGGACAATTTTCCACGATGAGGCCCCTGCTCTTGAGCCTTTTTCATATCTTTTAAGTATTGTTGGCGTAAGGTTTTACTACGCTCAATAATATCGTTCGTTACTTTGACTACTATCGGATTCATACTTAACTCCGCTTTACACAACTGCTATCACAGCTGGCATGAAATAAATTTATGTAATATTACTACATTTATATCCATTTTAATCCATGAAAAACGAATAAAAATCAAATATTTCATTTTTTTCGTAATTTTTTTACAAAACCACCCCTCAAACTTGTTTTTTTAGTTAGAATAGACCGACTCTATGTAACATTATTAACGGTAACATCGAGTAATGCTTATTTAATGATCAAAAAATAAGCATTATCAGATAAGCTTTATACTAATTCTTGCTACAAAAAATGCTTATGTAGTATTTTTACTAGCACTGTACTAATTGATGCAATGCTCTATATGATGGAGCATATTGTAATTTACACACGACTTAGAGGTGAGTATGACTATTAAGGTAGCGATAAACGGTTATGGACGCATTGGACGCAACACCCTTAGAGCTTTATACGAGTCCGGGAAGCGCGATCAAATTCAAGTGGTCGCAATTAACGACCTTGGTGACTCCAAAACCAACGCTCATCTAACTAAATATGACACTGTTCATGGTCGTTTCGGTGAAGAGGTCACTTTTGATGACGAAGCACTGTATATCAACCAAGACAAAATCCGCACCTTCTCTGAACGTAACCCAGCCGACCTTCCTTGGGCAGAACTAGGTGTCGATGTGGTGTATGAATGTACTGGGTTCTTTACGACTAAAGAAACGGCAAGCGCTCATATTAAAGCCGGTGCTAAAAAGGTCATCATCTCAGCCCCAGGCAAAGAAGTAGACGCCACTGTTGTTTACGGTGTTAACCAAGATGTTTTAACTTCTGCTATGACGGTTATCTCTAACGCTTCGTGTACTACTAACTGCTTAGCGCCTATCGCTAAACCATTAAGCGACAAACTAGGTATTGAAAGCGGCTTAATGACAACCATCCATGCTTACACAAACGATCAACGCCTCTCTGACGTTTACCATGAAGACTTATATCGTGCTCGTGCAGCCGCGATGAATATGATTCCAAGTAAAACTGGTGCAGCAGCAGCCGTTGGTCTAGTCGTTCCTGAGTTAGTTGGTAAATTTGATGGTATGGCAGTACGTGTACCTACGATCAATGTTTCTTTGGTTGATTTAACTTTCTTAGCACCTCGCGAAACAACCACAGAAGAAGTAAACAAAATTATAGAAGATGCGATTAAAGCTGACCCAGTACTTGCCGAAGTATTGCACGTCAACCATGATCCACTTGTCTCTTCTGACTTTAACCATAGCACTTACACTTCAAACTTCGATGCGACACAGACTCGCGTTCAAGGCAAATTGGTAAAAGTGATGGCTTGGTATGACAATGAGTGGGGCTTCTCAAACAGAATGCTCGATAACACCATCGCATTAATGAGTGCGAAATAATCAGAATATTCGAAGGCTGCTGACGCAGCCTTCGTCGTTTCATATACTTCACTTCAAGCTTTTTAATCTTTGGTAAATAAAATGACTCGTAGAACTAAAATTGTTGCCACTTTAGGCCCAGCTTCTAGCTCACCAGAAATGATCGAAAAACTGATTCTTGCTGGTGCAAATGTCTTTCGACTGAATTTTTCTCATGGTCAACCAGAAGATCATATTGATCGTGCGAATGTGGTTCGAGCCATGGCCAAAAAGAACAATTGCCACGTGGCGATTCTTGGGGACCTACAGGGACCTAAGATTCGTATCGCTCGTTTTAAAAATACCAAAGTTCAACTAGAAGACGGCGCAACCTTCATTCTTGATGTTGATTTTGATAAAAACAATGGTGATGAAACCCGCGTTGGTATCGATTATCCACAACTTGCTGCCGACTCTGAGCCCGGCAATATATTACTCCTCGACGATGGTCGCGTGGTACTTGAAGTGCTCGAAGTAAAAGGCATGGAAGTCATCACCAAGGTTATTGTTGGTGGTGATCTATCAAACAATAAAGGTATCAACCGTCAAGGCGGCGGCCTTTCCGCGGCAGCACTAACTGAAAAAGACAAAGAAGACATTAAAACCGCCGCGGCTTTGCAAGCAGATTACCTTGCCGTTTCTTTCCCTCGCAGCGCTGATGATCTACATGAAGCCCGTGCGCTTGCTGAAGCAGCAGGACTAAAAGCTGGTATTGTTTCAAAAGTTGAACGCGCTGAAGCCGTTGCGGATAACGAAACACTAGATGCCATTATTTTAGCGTCTGATGCCGTTATGGTTGCCCGTGGCGATCTAGGTGTTGAAATCGGTGATGCTGAATTGATTGGTGTTCAAAAACATATGATCAAACGTTGTCGCCAACTGAATCGCCCAGTTATCACCGCGACTCAGATGATGGAAACCATGATCACCAGCGCGATGCCAACACGTGCCGAAGTATTTGACGTAGCCAATGCCGTACTAGACGGCACAGATGCTGTTATGTTGTCAGCGGAAACAGCAGCAGGTGCTTATCCTGAAGAAGTCATTCACACCATGAATCGTGTTTGTTTAGGGGCCGAAAAACAGCCTGCTATCAAACGCTCAAAACACCGTGTTGATGTCACCTTCACTAATATCGATGAAGCAATCGCTATGTCGGCTATGTACGCGGCTAATCACCTTGAGGGGGTAAAAGCCATCATCAGCCTAACTGAGTCTGGCACGACACCTTTGCTAATGTCTCGCATCAGCTCTGGCTTACCTATTTATGCTTTATCACCAAACCAAGCAACACTAAATAAAACGGCGCTATACCGTGGTGTGACGGCAGTAAGCTTCTCTTCACAAGAGTTTAATGTCGATAACATCTTCACAGGCTTAGTGGATCGCGTGAAAACACTTGGCTATATAAAAGATGGTGACTTGGTTATTGTTACCAAAGGCGACCATCTTGTGAGCTATGGCACAACCAATAGCATGAAAGTGGTTAAAGTTGGCGATATCATATAATAGTATCCACCTAGAGGATTCAATATTGCAAACTAAACTGGTCACTATGGCTGCCAAAAAGCGAATCGCTTTGGTTGCTCATGACAATATGAAAAGCGAACTCACTAAGTGGGCTCGTAATCATAAGGAAAAACTCATTCCTCATGAGCTCATGGCGACAGGAACAACAGGCAACCTACTTAAAAAAGAGCTCGGCGTAGAAATTAATGCGCTTATTAGCGGCCCTTTAGGTGGCGATCAGCAACTCGGTGGGCTCATCGCTGAAGGCAAAATAGACGTTTTGATCTTCTTTTGGGATCCTTTCGAACCCATGCCCCATGATCCAGATATTAAAGCTTTATTGAGAGTCGCGGCGGTATGGAATATTCCCATTGCCTGTAGCGTATCTTCAGCAAACTTTCTTATTACTTCTCCGCTATTTGATAGTGAGTTTGAAAGACGAATACCTGATTACGAAAAATACCTTCAAGAGCGACTTTAGTCGCTCTTTTCTTTTTCCTGACACCTCAAACACCCCGTACAATACTCGCGATTTCACTCAAAATCGGCTATATTAGCGCCCACTTGACGCGTCCATAAAAACGCTCGCTATTATTTATCTCAGGCTATTAAATTTAGTATTTCGACGTACCATGCTCCATGCAATACGTTGAACTGAACACCATCAACAGGAGAAGTGTTTTGTCTGCAAAAGTTGCCCTTATTATGGGATCAAAAAGCGATTGGTCGACAATGGAAAATGCCGCCGAAATCATGGATATTCTTGGCGTTAGTTACCATGTAGAAGTCGTTTCTGCACATAGAACACCAATAAAGCTAGCTGAGTTTTCAGAAAGTGCTGTTGAGAAAGGCTTTCAAGTCATTATTGGTGGCGCTGGTGGCGCTGCTCATTTACCTGGAATGGTCGCTGCTCATACACGCCTTCCTGTGCTGGGTGTACCAGTACAAAGCAAAGCACTTAATGGTATGGACAGCTTACTGTCCATCGCTCAAATGCCAAAAGGCGTTGCCGTTGGCACACTCGCCATTGGTACCGCTGGCGCTTTTAATGCTGGTTTATTAGCTTGTCAGATTTTGGCCAACTCAGACCCAGAACTCGCCAAAAGAATAGAAGCCTTTCGCGCGAAACAAACTGATACAGTACTTGCTAATCCAGACCCTAGGGAGGCCTAATGTCAACTCTATGGGTCCTTGGCGCCGGGCAGTTAGGCGCAATGCTCAAGCAAGCAGGCACACCTCTTGGTTTGGATGTTCGTCCTGTTGACATCGAGACGACTGAAGAACTTCCACTCCAAGCAGATGATATCGTTACCGCAGAGCGTGAAGAATGGCCAGAAACCGCAGCAACAAAACAACTAGCTACACATGCTAACTTTGTTAATTTGTCAACTTTTCCACAACTCGCTGATCGCCTTACACAAAAGCAGTGGTTAGATCGTCTTGACCTTGCTACAGCCCCTTGGTTTCCAGTAGAAGAAAATTCTACCGCCGCGAAGGCCTATCAAACCCTTGGCCCTCGTATCCTGATGAAAAGACGTAGAGGCGGCTATGATGGAAAAGGCCAATATTGGCTTAAGCAAGCAGAAAACACAGAAATCCCAACAGACTGGAAAGGCCATGCCATTGCCGAACAAGCCATCAACTTTGATGAAGAAATTTCCCTAGTCGGCGTCCGAGGTAAAGATGGGCAGAAATATTTTTACCCACTGACCCTTAACCTACACATTAACGGCATCCTCTACGCGTCCATTTCTCCTTTAGCACGTTTAGATCAATATCAGAGTAAAGCAGAAGAGATGCTAGGAAAGCTCATGGACGCTCTGGACTATGTTGGCGTCATGGCGATGGAGTGCTTCCGCGTTGGTAACGACTTACTAATTAACGAACTGGCTCCAAGAGTCCATAACAGCGGCCACTGGACACAAGCTGGCGCCAGTACTTGTCAATTCGAAAACCATGTACGTGCAGTCACAGGGTTACCATTGGCGCCAGCAGAAATTAAAAGCCAAAGCATGATGGTAAACTTAATTGGTGTAGATCTAGACTATCAATGGTTAAAAATAAAAGGCCTCGAGCTATATTGGTATCAAAAAGAAGTCCGTACAGGCCGAAAAGTAGGACACCTAAACTTTTGCTCAGCTGATTTAGCGGCATTAAAAAGCGCCTTAGCAGAACTAACACTGCCAGCCCCCTATCCAGAGGCAATCGCTTGGCTAAATGAAAACCTACCCAAGTAATAAAACAAATACGCATAGTTAATAAACCAAAAAACCGTTAGAAGTAACTCTCTAACGGTTTTTGCACATCATCAGCCCCAAAGACAATTCATCAAATAAAAAATGCCCTAAAAAGAGAAATCATGCAAACAAATGTCTAATTTTAAGCAAATATGATGCATTTGAACTTGTTTACTTTAAAAAACTCCTTATTCTAAATGGTCTAGCGAAATCAGCTTATCAATATAAGAAAAAACAGCACACAAAGATGGGCTAATAAGGAACCTCGAATGAACAATATTGAACTAGACAGTTATGACTGGCGCCTGCTTCGTGCGCTTCAAACGAACGCAAGACTCTCCAACGTTGCTTTATCAGAACAAGTAAGCCTATCCCCTTCGCAATGCTCAAGACGCCTTCAGAGACTAGAACAAAACAACCTGATCGAAGCGTATTTAACACAGTTAAATGCTAATGAACTCGGCTATCAAGTCACCGCCTTTGTTAGTGTCATATTGGATAAAAGCATAAAAGATTCAGGAGGTGAATTTCAAAATGCCATTGCCAACATACCGACCATTTTAGAATGCTACTCAGTGACAGGAGATGCCGACTACTGGTTAAGGGTCATTAGCCAAGATCTCCCCTCTTTATCCGAATTCCTAAGCAACTCCCTATCCAGCCTACCTTGCGTTAGAGACCTAACCTCGACTGTTGTCTTAAATCGCATAAAACACGCCAGCTCTATCCCTTTACCAAACTAAAAGCTGTTAGCCCTTTAATAAAACCATCAATATGTCGCTTATTGAGCACTTATTAATTTCCTCCAAACGAAAAAAAGCCCTGACAGCATAGCTATCAGGGCTTTCTTAATATAAAACTTAACGACGACCTATGCTTATCCCCTTGTGGGATTACCACCGGAGATGGCGAGCGCCAGCGGCGAATAAAGGGTCACTTCTGAGTCCATTGGATAATGTAATGTATATACCATTGGCATTTGATTCGCGCCGACGCGTTGAGCTTGCGAAACAGGCGTAAGCGAATTGAATGACAAGATGTAGGAAGATGGGATCGCATCGGTTTCTACCCTTGCGGTACTTCGGATGTCTTCCACTGGTTCCTTCGGAACATGCTGTAATCACATGGATCCAAAAGTAGTGTAGAGTTAGGTATCGTGGTTCCAAAACGAAAAAACCCCACCCTGCTTCGCAGGATGGGGCTCTTTTCATTTTAAAGCTTGACGACGACCTACTCTCACATGGGATCTCCCACACTACCATCGGCGATGACGCTTTTCACTTCTGAGTTCGGGATGGGATCAGGTGGTTCAACGTCTCTATGATCGTCAAGCAATTCTTTTTGCGTATTGTTCTGGTATGAGCTTTTTTGCTCTGTTAACCAAAACACGCCAATACGTTGCTTGGATCTTTAACAATTCTTTTTTGAAATAACAATAACCAAGGTTAAACCAGTTTCTCTCGTAAATTCTATATGTCTCGACCTCCATGGATGGAGGAAGTGCTGGGATTGTCTGGAACAATCTCCAGTAAAAACCACTTTGGTGTTATATGGTCAAGCCTCACGAGCAA
>NZ_JAEMNX010000020.1 GCF_016463975.1 Marinomonas transparens
GTAAGAAGAGTTAAGGCAGTTTTAGTAAAATTTTTCATATTCATCTCCTTTAGAGAAAGTTATTTGACTTTTATTTCTGAACTTTTAATCAGTTCAACGTTTCGATGTTTTACATATTAGTGTTTTAAAAATAAATAAATAGATGCCAAACAACACTTCCACCTTTTATTCGAATACGAATAAATACTTGTCACATTAACGATTTATCGCAAGAAAGAACGTCATTGCAGACTAAATGTGGAAACAATAACTAAATAGTCATGTATTAAAATATAAGAGATCAAAATATGAGCAGAGGTTATAGCAAAGAGTGCAAACAAAAGTAACACTTTGCATAAATGTCACAAACACCAACCTTTATCTATGCATTATTCAAAGAGTCAATCGTTAAAAATTCAGCGATTATTTAAAAACAAAAAGCCTTTCCCTGAAAAAGGTCTCAAAAATTCAACAGAAAATTCAACATAGATAGGGCTCAGCGAAAAAATTTGCTAATCTATCACCTCTGTTTGGATATGAAAGACTATGACGCCTTTTGCTTTAATCGATAACCTAGAACATTTGCCGAACCCTTTTACTCAATTCGATCGCATTGTAGCGAACTTAGAGGGAAGCATCCCCCAGCTAATGGATCCAGACTACCGTCGCGACCTACAGTTGGCCCTCTGTTTTATATATAGCTACAACGGCTCTCAAGCGACTTTTAACTCTTATCGAAGAGAAGTTGAACGCTTGCTGCTCTGGTCATGGCACAAGGCATCTTGCCCAACAACGCAATTAAAACGAGAGCAAATCGAGGAATTCATCCATTTTTGTATTTCACCGCCAGAAAGCTGGATAGGCACAAAAAATGTGGCTCGTTTTAAATTGTCCATGGGAGAGAGAGTCCCTAATAAATCTTGGCGACCTTTTGTTGCCCATGTCAGCAAACTAGAGTTTAAAAATGGTGAAACACCATTGGCAAAACAACACTCGCTTTCTCAATCAGCCATTCGAGCCACTTTTTCTATCCTGTCATCTTATTACGGCTTTCTCATGCAGGAAGATGCAGCACAACAAAACCCAGTGGCTTTGATCCGGCAAAAAAGTAAATTTGTCAAAAAAGAAATCACCAGAAAGCAAGTGAGACGCATCTCTAATTTACAATGGGATTACGTCATAGAAACCGCAGAAATATTAGCGCAAGAAGACCCAACTATGCATGAGCGAACCTTGTTTGTGATGAATGCCCTACTCGGTATGTATTTGCGTATTTCAGAATTAGTAGCTGATGAAAGGTCCGCTCCAGTCATGGGCGACTTTATTAAAGACTCAGATGGCCATTGGTGGTTTAAAGTATTATCGAAGGGAAATAAAGAACGACTCGTGGCGGTGTCTGACGACATGCTAAATGCCCTCATCCGCTACCGTCGCTTTCGTGATCTGCCAAACCTGCCAACCATCGCAGAAAATACGCCTTTAGTACCAAAAAATAGAGGTCAAGGCCCAATGACCAGCTCGAGACAGGTCAGGAACATTGTGCAATCCTGTTTTGATAAAGCCTACGAACGTATGTGTGAGGATGGTATGAGAGCCGATGCAGAAGACTTAAGAGTCGCCACTGTCCACTGGCTACGTCATACGGGCATTTCGGAAGATGTCAAAACTAGACCCAAAGAACACGTTAGAGAAGACGCAGGCCACGCCAGCATGGCGACGACAGATAAATACATAGACACAGAGTACCGAGAACGTCATGCCAGTGGCCGTAAAAAGACACTAAGGCCTCATTAACTTAAGTTCTTCCAACGTTCTAAACTTTTCTCATCTTTGGTATTGGCTTCTACCCATTTACTTTCGGTACCTTGTGTTTCTTTTTTCCAGAAGGCAGCTCGACTTTTTAGGTAGTCCATGATGAAATCACAGGCTTGAAAGGCTTCTGATCGGTGAGAAGCACTGACACCAACAAAGACAATTTGGTCGTCCACTAATAGACGACCAACACGATGAACAATGCAAACATCTAATAAAGGCCAACGTGTGTTCGCCTCATCTACAATCGCCTGTAAGTTATGCTCTGTCATGCCCGCATAATGCTCAAGCTCAAAGCTACAGGCTTCCTTGGGTAAATCAGCAAACTGACGAACTAAACCAACAAACATGGCAACAGCACCAGTCTTATTGGCTTTTAATAAATGGTTATATAGAGTATCCACCTGAAAGTCTTCTTGTTGCACTCTAATCATCTAGCCCCCTGTCACCGGAGGGAAAAATGCCACCTCTTTTACCGATGCAGAAACCATGTCGCCATCTCTCGCGAATTCAAAATCAATGGAGGATTGAATCCCGCTATCCAACAAGGTCTTACCATTTTCAAAGCACTCAGCCAAATGCTGTTTTAGCTGCCCGATACTCATTGGTAACTCAAGCTCAGCCTGATACGCGCTTTGGCCCAAAGACTCTTTAAGAGAAGCAAAGAAAACCACATTAACCTTAGACATCTGCTTTTTTCCAGTCACCGCTCTTCCCGCCCTTCTTCTCAAGCAAAGCCACATTATTAATAATAATGCCCTTATCGACGGCTTTACACATATCATAAAGTGTTAAAGCGGCGATGCTCGCCCCAGTTAAAGCCTCCATTTCTACACCCGTTTTCCCTGCCAAAGAACAGCTACACAATACTTCCAGCTCATTTTCACTTAAAACATTAATGTCCACACTCACCTTAGTCAGCATAAGTGGGTGACAAAGTGGAATAAGGTCAGAGGTTTTCTTCGCAGCCTGAATACCAGCAATACGTGCAGTGGCTAAAACATCCCCTTTCGGTAAACCGCCTTCAATTACTTTGGTTAAGGTAGAAGCCTGCATAAACAACACAGCTTGAGCTGTTGCTGTACGCTTAGTATCATTTTTATTTGAAACATCAACCATATGGGCATGGCCCTGATGGTCCAAATGAGTAAGTTTGTCGGTCATTAAAGTTCCTAAAGATTACACATATCGTAAAAATTTCATCTATATTTTAAGAAAGCACAAACGAATGCAAGCAAAGTCTAATGAATTCACAGAATCAGTGAGATCCACCCACAACTACACATTAATAAATGTCGACTTTAACACTGACAACATAACCTTCATGTAGGGCACGTAGCAATGAGACATTGGGCCAAGCTTTTTTTACTAACCTTATTGCTTTCGTCGCAATATGTTCTTAGCTCAGATCAATCTCAAAATAACACCCACACGTCTCTGCCAACCTATCAAGAAACAAGACAAACGTCCGCCCTCAATGTACTACAAACAGCCCAATTCCAACCAAATCTATACCAAGAATCGCAAGACTTTTCTAAACATGCCTATTGGCACAAACTTGAGTTTCCAGCCATCACTCAAACGCCCCCCAAACAAGCAGATAAAACCATTCATTTGGAACTCAACTACCATGTAATTGATTACCTCGATTTTTACGTATTCCAAAACAATAAATTAATCAACCATTGGCAAAGAGGAATGCGACAAGACTGGAATATGAAAGCAAAAGCCTATTATGGCATTTGGATACCTATTCCTCTTTCTAACAACCACAAAACGACCCTATTAATTCGTAAACAAGGCACCAGTCCGCTTCTTACTCCTATTAAATCTTTTAACCCGGAAGAAGCCGCATCAGAAAAGGAAGCTAGAAGGCTTTTTTGGACCATTACCATAAGTTGTCTAGCCATTTTATTCGCCCATAATTTCTTTGTCTTTATTTTGCTCAAGCAGCCTGGATTTATTTATTACCTTGCTCTCAACATTATAATTTTTGCATCACTTTCAGTACTTACTGGCTTTAATCGTTGGCTTTTTCCTGAGCAAATAAGCCAATGGCTAGTACATAATCTATTCTTCATATTTGGCCTAGGTGCATGGGTGCTCTATCGTTTCACCCTTTATTTTCTTCAAGAAGTTCGAATACCTGCCACTTCATCTTTTATTAGAAAATACGGAGATGGCGTATTTCTAGTTTTTCTATTAGTCACCCAAATTGCTTCAGTAAAAACCTCTGCGATACTATTTGCAGGTATTGAAGCCCTGCTATTTACAATTTGTATTTACTGGAGCATACGGGCCTATTCCAAAGGTTTTATTGCCGTTCGTTTTTACCTCTCTGCTTGGCTGGTTTTAATGATAGGAGCCCTATTAAACACCATGATTTATTGGCAAATATTGCCCCTTAATATGCTCACCGAATCTATCCTTCCAGCAGCCAGTGTTTTGCAATTACTCATTTTTTCCTTCGCTTTTGCCGACAAAGCAAAACACATAGAACAAGCTCGTCAACTGCAAACTCTAACAGATGCGGCCACCGGCCTACCAAATCGCTCCTATTATTTTGATACCTTAATAGAGTACTTACCGAAACAAGACCCAACAGAGCTTATCTTTGTTATGGTTAAAACCACTAGCCACCCACAATTAAGCCAAGCATTCGGACCAGAAGAAGCGGATTCTGCTATTGCTCAAGTGATGTTAAACATTAATCAACGGCTAATGAGCATGGACGGTATTTTATCTTTGCCTTTGCCAAATAAAAGCACTAAAAAACTCATCCATATTAACCCTGAAACCTTCGCATTTTTTAGTATCACCCCCACCGAGATCAACCAGCAAATTCAGCAACTTCAGAATACACTGACAACACCGACGCTAGTCAGTAAGGTGCAATTTCGATTGCAATACCAAGTAGGTAGCGCCCTTTACCCTTCACAAGGAGCAAATCTAGATAAACTCTATCAAAATGCTCTTATTGCTAGTCACTCAGTCACAAATTATTCACAGGGCTGGGTAACTTTTAATAATGAACTAAAAAACAATCATGCCCATCAACTACACCTAATCACACTGCTAACAGACGATATCCAGCAAGGAAAACTGTATTTTGAGATCCAACCTCAAGTCACTTTATCAAGCAGGGAGGTTATTGGTGGAGAAGTACTAGTACGTTGGCGAAATGAACACCTAGGTCAAATATCACCTGATGAATTCATTCCATTAGCGGAGCAAACAGGGCTCATTTATAAGCTAACAGATATGGTATTTGACAAGATTTTCCAGTGGACCGCAGAGCACCCAAGGATACTCAGTGCCCAAAGTTTATCTATTAATATATCGGCACTTGATCTTCTACAAAGTGACTTTGCAGAACGCATCACAACATTAAGCAAACGCTATAACCTCAAACCGGAAAATTTCACCATAGAAATCACAGAAACCAGTGCCCTTCATAATAATGAAATCGTGGATAATAACGTCAAACATCTGCATCAAGCAGGGTTCAAACTGTCCATTGATGACTTTGGCGTCGGGTACAACTCCATGCAAAATATCATTGCATTAGAAACAGGTGAATTAAAAATCGACCGATTCTTTGTCATTAACCTCCTCAATAACCCACAGAGCCAAACCCTATGCCAAAGCATAATCAACCTAAGTAAAACACTAAACATTACCTGTGTTGCTGAAGGAATTGAATCAGAAGAAGTCGCCCAACTATTACAATCATGGCATTGCCAAATAGGACAGGGGTATCACCTACATCGCCCCATGTCTCCAGATCAATACCTTGCCCTATTAAGCTAATTACCACCTTGCTCACTGCAACTTAATGAGGCTTTGTCACTGTTAATAAATCGTGCATAATGCTTTGGTCAATTTATTATAAACAGCACACTTAATACCTAGGATTGCATGAGCCTTATAGACGACTACCAATTGCTGGAGATTCCTACCTCCGCCAGCGAGCAAGACGCCAAAAGCGCTTTCAGACGTTTAGCAAGACGCTATCATCCAGACAAAAACCCTGACATAGATACCACAGAGCACTTCCAACGCTTGCAGGCGGCCTACCAAAATGTGCAAGACGCCATAAAACAAGGTATGCAAGTTAACGATTGGAAGCCTTATAGCTTCACCCAAGCTCATACTCAAAGTCGCTCAGAAAACAACCGCTACCACGCCTCTTCTGCTACAGACAAAGAACAAAAAGCCTTTATCAAAGAACGGCAGCGCGCCTATGAAGAAATGAAGCGCAATAGCATGCAACAGGAGAAAACGCGTAACGACGCGATCAAATCAGCACGCAATACACTCAATGAAAAGCGCGTTAAAGCCATCTATGAAGAAGCCTTTAAAAGCTCAAAAAATTTTACCTCACAAGGTTACACTGAAAACCAACAAAGCTATCAGCAAACAGACATTCCACCTTATCAATCCTTTGTTGATCATGAAGAAACACCACCTCAAAGTACTCAAACGGTTAGCCGCCCTATCCGCCTATATGCTGCGAAAGCGGCTTTTCGAGCCGCCACTTATATTGCCTGCTTCGCCGCTGGCATTTATACCACTTTATACTGGCAGTCTGCCCAACAAACAGCACTAGAAGAAACCTTAGACACGTCCTATATACGCGGTCTTTACCCACAATTCCGCACCGGTACAAACTACAGCTTAACGGACATCAAGTTGTATGCGGAACCTGATCTATCGACGACGGAATTACTCGGCATCCCCATGCTTTCCAACTTACAAAGCATCAAAATGCAGGGGGACTGGTTGACCGTCCGCTACCAAGGAGTCAATGGTTGGGTACAAGCAAAAGATGTTGGCTTTGGTTCAGCGCAAACCGCCATAGATAAAAATTGCCTAGGACAGCCGGGAGTAGCGCCTCGGCACGGGCAAGTTATTGGCAATGCCAGTGGCAAAAGTCGATTACGCATACTCAATCAACTGCAATCCCCTAGCATGCTAAGATTTGAATCCTTCGATGGTCAGGCTCCCTTCTCTATTTACCTGAATGCCAGACAAGCCTACGCCGCCAATTACATTCCCCGTGGTCGTTACCGCTTGGTATTAGAGACAGGTTCCCTGTATCATCACGCCTGTAATCAATTCCTCTTTAACGACACAACCAAAGTCATTTTAGAAAATGTTGATTTTGCTGGCACTGAGCAAACCCTCACGCTAAAGCAATAAATCAAAGCCCTTTCTAAAGACAAACAACCCTGAGTACATCAAGACCCATGCTAAGTAATATCCGAATCGTACTGATTAACACCTTTCACCCAGGCAACGTCGGCGCTATTGCCCGCGCGATGAAGAACATGGGACTCACTAATTTATATTTGGTCGACCCAAACGACTACCCATCAGAAGAAGCCACCAGCCGAGCGGCGGGTGCCGTGGATCTGCTCGAAAATGCCACCCTGGTATCAACTTTAGAAGACGCTATTGCGGATTGCAGTCTAGTGGTGGGCACCAGCGCCCGTCATCGTACTTTCCAACTACCATTAATGAACGCCCGAGAATGTGCTGAAAGCGTGATTCCAGAAGCCAAAGACCATAACGTCGCCATTGTCTTTGGTCGTGAGACCACAGGGCTTCTAAACGAAGAAATCGCCCAGTGTCATCGCCAAGTGTACATCGACGCCAACGACGAATACCCAGTATTGAACATCTCCCAAGCGGTACAAATTGTCGCTTATGAAATTTGGATGGCCAACCAAAATAACTGTTTCAAGAAAACAGAAGCGCCAGAATATCCCCGTAAAAAAGACATGGATCTGTTCTACGAACACCTAGAAGAAACCCTCTACGGTATCAACTTCATTATTCGTAACCATCCGGGGAAAGTATTAGATAAGCTGCATAGGTTCTTCAACCGCTCTCGCCCTGAAAAACAAGAGCTGGGTATCTTGCGAGGCGTTCTCGCCGCCGTACAGCGCGAAGCAGGACTAACAGAAGCCAACAATCATCCCGAAAAGCGTAGCGTCACAAAAAATGACGTCAAAGAAAAGCCTGAATAACAAAAGTACCTTTTCAATAGCAATAAAAAACGCAGCCACTTGGCTGCGCTTCAATCATAACGAGATGCCTTATTATTTATCTGCTCGACCCGCAAACTTACGCTCTTCCACATTGACCTTAATACGGTCTCCTGTAGAAATATGCTCAGGCACCTGAACAATCGCCCCTGTCGACAAGGTAGCAGGTTTATTTCGTGACGTGGCGGAAGCGCCTTTAATAGAAGGATCCGTTTCGATCACCTCTAGCTCAACATTGGTCGGCAGATCCAAAGCGACTGGTGCGTCATTAACTAGAATTACCTGAATGCCCGTGGTTTCTTCATTAATAAACAGCATTTCTTCTTCAATCGCGGACTTATTCAAGTTATAAGGCGTGTAATCTTCATTATCCATGAAGACATACTCGTCGCCATCTTCATAAGAAAACATCGCTGGTCTGCGAATCAAATCCGCCAAACCAATCATCTCTGAGTCTTTAAAGGTTTCGTCTACCTTGCGGCCAGTCACCACATCGTACATACGCATACGATACAAGCTGCCGCCAGCTCGACCCTGAGGTACTGAGCGTTCAATGTCTTTTACAATAAAAGTTTTGCCGTCATAATCGACAGCCATGTTCTTTTTAATTTCACTCGCCTTAGGCATTTTTTGTCGTCCTAAAAATAACGTGTTATAAAATCGATATCAGTGTTTAAATTCGTTCATGATGCTAATCTACTTCTGTGCAGACCGCTAGAGTAAACTAATACTGATTATATTTTTTTGACTGGCCTTTGACTTTATCAGTTGGATAACGCTCAGCGTTTTTAATGATTTTCTGTTGCGCGGCAGAAAGCAGATCAATATCCAGCTTATCGGCAAGACGTATAGTAAATAACAACACATCCGCCAACTCCTCTTGCACCGCCTGTTGTTGCTGAGCATCTAATTCATAGGATGCTTTTTCTGTGAGCCAACGAAAACAATCCAGTAACTCTGCGGTTTCTCCTGCTAACGCCATTGACAGGTTTTTAGGCGAATGGAATTGCTCCCAGTCCCTTTCCTGTGCAAATTGACGCATCGCCAACTTAAGCTCGGCTAAAGAATCCATCACTTAGCCTTCCACCTTCATCTGTGGGCTCATAATCACTTGATAGATAGGATACAACACATCCGCACCCAAAATTTTCGCTCGTTCAGGAGACCACCCCACCACCTCATCCGGCAAATTTTGGTTGTCTTTAAAGGGCATTTCCAAGGTAAAAGAAAGACACTTATAGGTTTCCCCTACCCACTTAGTCGCTACCGTTAAATTAGCCTCACCAAATTGATCAGGGGCATAGCCCAATTCACTTTGAAAATCTGGACTGACCGCTTCAAACACATCCTTAAATAAATTTTCCATGGCTGCCATACGATTATCAAACGAAGGCACTCCTTGACAACCGTCGACAAAATTCACAGGTAGGGCCTCATCACCATGAATGTCCAAGAACAAATCTACTCCCGTTTCGGCCATCTTCGCTTGTACGGCCAAGACTTCAGGGCTGAATTCCTTAGTCGGATTCTTCCATTCACGGTTTAAATTGACGCCTTTAGAATTCACTCGCAGATTACCATGCACAGCCCCATCAGGGTTCATATTCGGCACCACGTAAAAACGGCACTGTCTCAAAAGAGAACGGGCAATCGGGTGAGATTCATCAAACAAACGCTCTAGTAAGCCTTCTATAAACCATTCCGCCATGGTTTCACCCGGATGCTGACGGGCAATGATCCAGATGTTCTTCGCTAAACCTTGGGTTTTGCTGACTTCTAACAAGGTGATATCACGACCTTCGGCGGTTTCACCCAAATGATCAGTAATACAATCCTCATGGCTAGCTGCCCACGCCACCATATCAAGGTGCCTTTCATAGCTGTAAGGGGCAAAATAGGCATAATACACACTGTCTTGTTCCGGTTGATGGGAAATCACCAACTTGCCATCGACATAGTCAGTCGGCACACGGAACCAATATTCGCGGTCATAGGAGGCCACGGCTTGATAATTCGTCCAACCATCTGGGTAAGCCGCATCACTGGCATTTTCAAAATGAATGGTGCATTGCTCTCCCATTCCACCCTGTAAGCGAAAATAAAACCACTGCAAGAATTTAGAGTTTGTATCATTAGGGATCTTTACTCTAATATTGTCCGGCTCCAAGGCTTCAATCACGGAGATGTTACCGCCATCAAATGCACTACTGATCTTGATTCGGCTGGTCATTTATTTTTCCTTAACAATCAGGTATTGGTTCTACATTATGGCAAGTTTACCTATATTCATGACGGCTGTCGCCAACTCTTCCGACGAGCCAGCTTTCCCACTACTCTTCACTTGGTCAACGCCAGAAACTCAAGTAAAAGAAGTACTGGTGATCCCAGACGATAAGTGGCTAGAAAACCACACCATTGAACCCAACCTTCATGACCTTAACGAACAACAACTTTACGAATTTGGATTTGAAGCCAGCGACATACTCGCAGAATGGACCAACGAATTTGATACCGACGTCATCTACGGATTAGACCCCGATGCTATCAGCCTATTGGTGCAAGCCACTTACGACACCAAAGGTCTTGAACCAAGCTTTGAAGTGCAAAGCATCCACTCTTGGTTTGAAGAGCGAGATGTCAACCTAGACGACGCCGTAGCAGAGCAAGGTAACAACACGCCATTGCATTTACTTCCGCCCGATGAACTCGTCATCCAACTGCTGCACATTGCGGTAGAGCACGGCCTTATCGACCCAAGCGACATACCAGACCAAGTAGACTGATTCGATTCATCACAAACAAGAGGTGCCCCTATGAAAGACCTGCTGCCAGATTTATGTGACCTGTATCCAGAGCAACTGAAAATTGCCGAGCCTATCTTCACCTCCTACGGTAAACGCAGTCACTTCTATGGTGAAGTAGTGACCATATCCTGCTTTGAAGACAACAGCCGAGTACGTGAACTCGTCAATGAAAACGGCACAGGAAAAGTCATGGTAATCGATGGCGGTGGCAGTAAAAGACGGGCCCTATTAGGCGACATGCTGGCACAAAAAGCCGCCAACAATGGCTGGGAGGGTTTTGTAATTTATGGTGCGATTCGAGACATCGCCGCTCAAGCGACAATTGAGGTCGGCATTCACGCCCTTTGTGCTCATCCCATGCCAACGGAAAAGCGTGGCCTTGGCGATCTAGGAAAATCCCTACACATCGCAGGAATCCAGATTGCCCAAGGGGATTATATTTATTGCGACCTTAATGGCATCGCGGTAGCAAAAAAGCCCCTTACTTTGCCATAACAAAATAAGAGGCCTTTTCACGATGTTACGAGCATGGTAATCATGCAAAGATCTCTACAAGACCGTGTGCGTAATCAACCCTCTTACGCCATTCACCAACATCTGCACCGACATCATCAACAACAGCATCCCCATCAAACGCTCTAACGCGGCTAAACCCTTCTCCCTTAGAATTCGGTTCAGCAGTGGCGCCATCATCAAGATCACCACAGAAATGCCCCACGCCGCCATCACTGCAATCAATAAATCGTCTTGCTTAGCTGGAAACCCTTTCACCATCACCAACAATGTCGCCAAGGTAGACGGCCCAGCCAACATAGGAATGGAAATCGGCACGATAAAAGGTTCCATCACAGGCCCAGATTCCAAACTAACCGGTTTCGGGAAAATCATCTTCAGGGCAATCACAAACAACACCACACCACCCGCAATAGAGATCGACTCAGTCTCTAAATGCAGCAAGGCTAGGAATTGCGCCCCAAAAAACAAAAAACACACCAAAATGATCAGACCGATCAAACCGTCTCGCAAAACAATTTGATATTGACGTTTCTGCGGCACGCCCTTCATCACTGACAATAAAATTGGAATATTACCAAACGGATCGATGACGAATAAAAACAACAAGGTAGCAGATAAAATCGAAAATTCAGCACTCATTAAATACTCATTCTTATTTTCTTGTACGAATCTATAGTTTACTCGAGAATGCCTTGATCTACAGCCTCTTCTAACTTACCACGCATTACCGACCAGAGTACTTCGCTGCCTTGCCCAATGCGTTGATTAACAGAAAAAACCTGCTCCTTGCTGATACCATGCTTTTTCCAACTATGGCCATCTCCGTGAATGTTATGCAGTAATGGCGGGACTCTATCGATGGCCTTGGCAAAACGAGCATCCGCCGTATCACCAGATTCAAACTCATGCCATAAGGTAAAAAAATCGTTACCCATGTCATCTGGTAAAAGAGACAAAATACGCTGAATCCCAGCTATTTCCTCCTTCTTTACCGCCGCTGTTTCACTGGCATATACTATGGTATCCCCTGCATCTATTTCACCCAGATCGTGTATCAATAACATCTTGATCACACGATCAATGTTAACCGCTTCATTTGAAAAACTGTGCAACATCAAAGCCGATAAACACACATGCCAACTGTGCTCGGCGGAGTTTTCATAACGTTCCAAACCAACTGGCTTGGTATTACGTTGCACGTCTTTAAGTTTTTCTATCTCAACAATAAAAGTGAGTACTTTTTCTATTGCTTCCATAACGCTTCCTTAAAGGTTCAATTTTTTATGAGTCAATCATAATTGCTTAGCCAGTTCCCTAAACCTACTGACAGCATTCCAGTTTCTAGCGGTAACAGACGTTCGACTTTGACAACTGGCTTTAGAACTTAGCATTCGATACTCCATTAATGAAAAAACCACTCAGTATGGCAAAGCTTTTATGAAATTTAAAAGCTATAAAACAAAAATGTCTGCTTAACGCAAAGACACTATTAGATTGTGGCATTTTTTAGTACCCTCACCGACTTCGAGTAAACGAGCTGACACACTAAACATGTTTAAAATATTAATCGCCATTATCACTCTTACTTTACTGAATCCATTTCAGGCTGCTTTCGCTGGACAAAATTTCGCAGAGATTAAAATCCAAGCCCAGTTATCGAACGACTCTTACCTTGAAGCAGCCGAGATTAAAAACGTACTTCAACAACAAGCACAAGAATTCGTTCATCAAGCCGTGATTCCCGTTTCCGAAGTGAGTTACTTTTTGAGCCAAGCCAATGACGTGCAGAACATCGCTATCCGAGGCACAGCAAACCTAGAAAATGCCATGTTGGATTTGGATATTTCATTGCAACCCGACGCTAAGCTTGATATCGACCTACATAGGGGCTTTGCCTCAGGCGCGAAAGCTGTTTATGAAGATATAAAACCTTTTCTTAGCACTGACAAACCAGTGCAGATAACAGGACACAGTTTAGGCGGAGCCATCGCTGTCATACTTGCCATGTATTTGCAGCAGGATGGTTATCAAGTCACCCAGGTCATAACCTTTGGCCAGCCGAAAGTCACCAATGTCACAGGCGCGAATAAATTTTCAGACTTACCTCTAACTAGAGTCGTTACACCCAACGACATAGTGCCATTGGTGCCACCTCTAAGCCCTTTGCAGATAAAGAACTTGGATATCTATTGGCATATGGGAGAAGAGATCATTTTAAGAGGTGATAACAAATACGCACAGACCAACGGCGTCAAAAGCATGTTAAGAGCCACCAAATTCACCACTTCTATCCCGAGTGACAAAAACCTCTTAGCCCATCAAATGACAACCTACATGAGCTTAATCGATGAACTACAGGACTCACCTGTAGAGGTTCCCTATAAAACGAACATAGGCTTGTTTGGCTTTTCGTTAGACTGATCTAATTACAGGATTCTTTCTGGAAAAATGATCAAAGACAAAAGGTGATGATCTTTAAAGTTTAAAACCACGCGACCTAATGACAACGTTTAAACCAAAAGTTGAAATGACATTCCTCCACAAAACTAGCGTCTACCTGATTAGAATGTCATTTCACTTGGTATGGACTAGTTTACAGCGAGTAGATAGGTATTAAATTTATTGCCCAAAATGTCACTTTCGTAGGTTTTTTTAGCCATTTTTTGCAGAAACTTATAGTTAGGACGGGTATGTAGAAAATGAATGTAAACTTCGTCATGTCCCATCGCTTTAGCCCAGCCCATCATTTCATGGAATATCTTAATACCAAGCCCCCACGAACCATCGTCTATCACTATTGCGATCTCGTACTTAGCATCCTCTAGCTGGATACCGCACCACCCAATAAGTTGATCATCTACATTTATAGCGCGGACTTTACATCCATGGCTAGCATCAACGTCTACCTTAGATTTCATCCAAGCTGCAGCAGAATCGCGGTCAAATAATTCATGTTGGATCAAATGCTCTCTAATTTTTAGCTTATTTAACAGAGGTAAAAAGCTTTCTGGATTTACCTCACTAAATTTTACATATTCTATCGTAGGCATAATGTTCCCAAGTTCGATGCACCGCTAACTCTGTTACCCTTCTGCTTCAAAATGCGCAAATACTTCAGCACCCGTCATATTGTGTGTTTCGTTTTTGAACTCATAATATTCGGGCTTTTCATCAATAAATATTTGGTGGGTAAAGGTAAAGTGATCATCCGTTTGCAACAAACCAATAGGAAGATGATACTGATTCGCTGGTTTAAGGTAATAAAATAAATGGGTGCCGCATTGTTTACAAAAGCCCCTATCTGCCCACTCTGATGATGAATACCTTGTAACACTTGTTTCATCTGATATTTTTACAGAATCAGCACAGTCGATTGCGAGCATTGGACCGCCACCCCAGTTGCGACACATACTACAGTGGCATACCGCTATTTCGCTGCTGGCATACTCAACTTCTAAAGTAACTGAACCACATAAACACTTACCATGGCTTTTCATAGACCCTCCAATTTTTTATGAGAGATACTTTTCATCCGCTAACCTAGAGCTTTGCGTTAATTTTGTAGCCGCGAAGCAATGCAAAAATAGTCCGTCAACTTCTGCACTCGGCCCCCGCGATCGAACCATCTACTTTTAAAATAACGCCCATTCATAACAAAAATCACACGATTTAATCACTTTAATTAAAAAGCACCATAAATTATACTTTTGTGTAATTTTAAACATGGAACTTAATCATGCATACACTAACAGCAAACGATGCCAAGAGAAATTTTGGCGAACTACTTTTAAACGCTCAACGTGAACCTGTCATCATTAGTAAAAATAGTAAAAACACGGTTGTGGTTATGTCGATGAAAGACTTTGAAGAGCTTGAAGCCATGAAGCTTGATTACCTTAAACACTGCTTTGAGTCGGCAAAAAAAGATTTAGACAGTGGAGCCACTGTCGATGGTGACGCTTTTATAAGCTCTCTTTAATAGTTCATTAACACATATGCAGGACAAACCATACAAACTCAGCCGCTTAGCCCAAGAACATCTACTAAAAATCAAGAGCTATACGGTAGAAAACTATTCAGACGCACAGTGGCAAAAATATAAAACCACCTTACTTTCTGGCTTTCAAAATTTGGCCAATAACGAAGGATTGGGGCGAAGCTGTGATGACATCTATCAAAAAGGCTTCTATTTTCCTGTCGGTAAACATGTAGCCTATTACACCAAAGAAAAAGACTTTATTCTTATCGTTGCCGTTTTAGGACAATCCCAGCTACCTCAAAAACACCTTGATAGTCGGGCTTAAAGCCCTGACAAAAACTAAAGTCGCAACCCAATCGGTAGGCTTTCACCAAGCAATGCATTAAGTTCGTCTTCGTTGATTTCATTCTTGCTAGATAAACGCTCTAACCATTGGATTGGACATTTGTCTTTCTTCAGCTTGGCAGCCACTTTTTTTCGATAACCGGTCATTTTCTCGGTTTCGTCTGTCGAGACCTGACTCATAAGCACCGCAGCGAGACCTGCCTGTTTGCGCTTTTTCCAGTCTTCTTTCAATGCTGCATCCAATAGCGGATAAAGGTCTGCTTCCGGCAGTCTGGCATCAAGGTCATGGGACAAAAGTTGACGAGAGGCCAAGCGCCCTACCGTCCACCATGCGGTATCGGGTTCAGAGGATTTCTTCAGACGCTTTACCAACCAATCAATAGCGGTTGTTTTGTCATCATATGACAAGCCTTCTAGCGCACCGACAAGGCGAATCAAGTCATCGCTAGAACGCGTTGTCAGGGTTTTCATTTTCTCCCGCGAACGTTGACCAGTGGGCGAATAAAACTGACTAAATTCTTTGAATAAAGCCTGTTGACGGCTTTCGTCTAAACCACCAGCAATGCGGCGATAAAGCGTCCAGTATTGGCCCCACACGGCGGCGCTATCATGATGCGTGCCCGCTTTAATGAGGTTGACCACTTGCGTCACACGCGCTGCATCTTCATCGGCACCATAACCGGGGCGTAAACAATAGCCGACAAGCTGTAACCATTGACGTTCATGCTGCGCACTTTTCATTCGGCCTGATTTCACGCTAAGCAACTTGTCTACCAAGCGCCGCGAAGTGGCTAGGTTCCAATCGTCACGGGAACCCAATAACTGATCCAAATCTTGCTTAAGAGATTTAACGAGATCTGGGTTTTGCTTTTGACCGGCACTAGAAAAGCATGTCACCAAGTGTTCTTCAGCCGCGCCCATGTTACCGTGCAGTAAAGCTTGCTTGCCTGAACCTTCCTCTTCTGCTGCTGCATCTTGTTGAGTAGAAAAATCCAACCGCCAAACATCACGCTGATTTTCTGCTTTCAATTCAACTTGCAACACACCGACTTCGGTGAGTTGAACCGCGAGCTTGACACTAATTTGATTAGCCGCTTGAGAAGCATCCAGCTCGGTCGTCAAAGTCGATACATAATGCAAATCATCGCCACGGCGGACTTGCCCAGACAGACATTCAAGATGATCCTCAGAACGATACAAGGGGAACTGAACGCGCTCACCCAAAGTCAGTTGAAAATCTTGATCCAGTGTCAGCACTTCCCCTTTAGGAGTGCCTTTCGGCAAGATGCCAACAAACTGATCTTCGTCTATTTTCAGGTACAAAGCATGGGCTGCGCCGCTTTCAATGCGTGCGCTCTCCCCTGCAAGGGCGCTCAAATACAAGGCAGCACCCTTAGCTACCGCGTCATTAGGTTCCGGCGCGATGCAAGCCAAGATAGGGGACGAAGACCAGGTATTTAATTGTCCAAGCAAGCGCTCTTTCAATATAGGGCTATTGAACAAGCCACCATTGAATAACACCGCATCAGGCATGTCGCTGCCCGTCGCGGCTTGAATATCTTTTTGGTGTGCTGTTAGAAAAGCCGCTAGATGGCGAGTGAAAGCCGGATCAGTTTCATAAGGCAAGCCCAAGGTATGCATGGCGTAACCGCTCTTTTGCACCCCAGTATTCAACTCTATTTGCGGAAAAAATCCAGATTGAACCTGTTCTAATAAAGCATCACGAGCCACATGAAATTTTTGCGAGCCACCGATCAAACGACTACCGCCACCCAATACCCTAATACTGAGTTGCTCTGGGGCATCGTCACCCAACAAGGTTTCTTTCGCCTGACGAGTTTGCTGAACCAAGGCGGCTAAACGAGTCGCTGACAGCGCCGAGATTTGCTTTGGATCGAGCTGAAAAGCCAAGGCTTGGTCAAGGTTGTCACCACCTAATAACAGGTGCTCCCCCACCGCGATACGCTTAAGCGCTATTTTATCTTTAACAGGATGAATCGACACCAAACTAAAGTCACTGGTACCACCACCAATGTCTACCACCAAGAGCATTTTTTTATCTGCTAATGCCGACAACTTAGCTTCGTCATTCATGTAGTAATAACAAGCCGCTTGCGGTTCTTCGAGTAAATAGAGGTTAGATAAGCCCGCCAAGTGAGCCGCTTCTAAGGTCAAAGCACGGGCTTCTTCGTCAAAGGAGGCGGGTAAGGTTAAGGCAACCGCTTGATTTTCCAATGGTGCATTAGGAAACTGATGGTTCCAACTGGCATGAATATGAGCAAGTAACGCACGACTGGCATCTAAAGGGCTGAGCTTTTTCGCAATGTCACTGCCCCACGGTAAGATATTAGAACGACGATCTACCTGTCGATGGCTTAACCAGCTCTTCGCGCTTTGCACGAGCTGGTTGGCTCGACGTTGACCTAACGCCAAGGCGCCGACGCCAACTATTTTGTCTCTATCTTCACCGCGCCCCACTTTTGACCAAGGCAATACAGACTCTCGCTTTTCATCCTTGGCAATCAGGTAAATCGCACTAGGAAGATGGGTAAATTCCTGCACCGAACCGTCGGCCATGCATTGTGGAATAGACAACAATTTAGGCATAGCTACATGATTCGATACTGTTGAAAGGTAAGAGACGACGCAATTGGTCGTCCCTAAATCAATTCCGACTCGATAGGTCGATACAGCCATTAGGACTCCCTAACTAAAAACTCGATGGTCCAGACTAAATCAGATTGAGTATCGTGGGCTTGG
Source organism: Marinomonas transparens (assembly GCF_016463975.1). GTDB lineage: Bacteria > Pseudomonadota > Gammaproteobacteria > Pseudomonadales > Marinomonadaceae > Marinomonas > Marinomonas transparens. The sequence continues at coordinate 18,246 of NZ_JAEMNX010000020.1, forward strand.
AGCAATAACAGACCAAGTTCCGTCACTCTAGAGGTCAAATAAATGCGCACCATGTCGCCTTCTTTATAGTGCCCTGCCTCTAAGCTGACAGACAAAGGGTTCAACTCGCTCAACTGACCAATCGCGAAGGATGAGATAACTTTACCTATGCTGTCTACATCACTGGTTTGCGATTGAAAAAAACGAAAGGTGACGACTTCACCCACGACCAAAGAAAACTCATTCGGTAGCATTTGCTCTTCTGAGCCTTCTTCCAAACCGAAAGGTGCCACACATAAGGCATCAACAGGGGGCACCATGCCCGGAATCGCTGGCATAGGGCTAGCAACGCCAATGTAATAATTGGCCGCTAAGCCACTTTTCACCTTAACACCGCCCTCAGCTTGAACCTGTGCGTAATAGGTCGCTCCCTTGGCCACCGCATAGTCCAAGTGGGAAGGTGCTAGCATAACAAGCGGACCGTCTGCCAATAAGCTTTCTATTCGAGCCTCTATAGTGCTGCGAATAAGTGGCGCGTTAAAAACCCCGCCATTGAGCAATACCTTGCTTGGCTTAATATTATGCTGGGCTAAGAATTCGCTGATGTGTCGAGTGATGGCAGGGTCACTTTCGTAGTCCAAGTTAATGCGACTAAAACCGCTACGGGGTGTTTTTTGAGCTCGCTCACCAAACTGTACAACAGGAAAAAAGCCATCAATCAATAATTGCTGCACTTCCACTTGGCTCAAGCTGGCTTTGATACTGTTATTAAACAAGCTACGGCCACGGCTAGGCACGACGACACTCACCCTGTCTAAGTCAGCATTTGACAATAGACGTTCTTTAGCGTCCCGGCAGGCTTGAGTTAACCCAGTAATCTGCCATGCCTCTAGATTAGTGCCCGCTTGCGCCAACTGGGCGGCTAAATGGTAGGTCAGCGTCATATCCATGTTGTCGCCACCCAATAAGATATGACGGCCCACAGCAACACGCTCTAATCCTAAAGCCCCCTCTTGCTCGACCGCTTTTATTAGGGACAAATCTGTCGTGCCACCACCAACATCGACCACTAGGATGTGTTCGTTAACCTCTAAACTGTCAGTCCAAGATGCTTGATCACTCAACCAAGCATAGAAAGCCGCTAGGGGTTCTTCAATTAAACGTGCGCGTAAGCCTAAGCTTTGCGCCGCTTGCTCAGTAATCGTACGAGCCGCCGGGTCAAACGACGCAGGAATGGTAATCACCACATCTTGCTCGCTCATCGGCGCATTGGGAAAAGCCAACGTCCAAGCATTAACTAGGTGTGACAATAAGGTTTCTGTTATGTGTGCTGGCGAGACCTTGCTGACTTCTTCTAGAGCATCCACGGGCAACACCGTTTCGTCTGCGCCCACGCTAGCATGGCAAAGCCAGCTTTTGGCGCTTTGCACGAGACGGCCAGAGGACTTGGCCCCAAGTTCGCGGGCTAACTGGCCCACAATGGCATCGGTCTTGCCCCAAGGAAGCTGCAAATCACTTTCAAGGAATTCTGTTTTGTGCGGAAAATACACAAAAGATGGCAGTAGAGTTAACTCATCCACTCTACCCGCCGCGGTAAACTGCGGAATCATCAGTTGTTGAATGCCACTCTGTCCTGCACCGCCTGTTGCTGAATAGTAGACAGCCGAATGGGTGGTACCTAAATCGATACCAATAAAATAATCACTCACGCATTAAACCTCGACTTCGGCAGGCGCTAAAATATGCAGGCTATCGGTACTGGCAACTTTAGGTAAACGTGTTTCCACCACCTTCCAACCGGGATGAATCAAGGTACCAGTGTAAGGGCCATCGCCTGCTACTCGACCTTGCAGCTTAACTTGCTTGGCATCGTAACCCACAGGAATGTCTATGCGACTGTTTTCTGCTGCGTCCTTCACCGTTTCAATGGTGAAGTGTTGCTGAATCACCTTAGCGCAACCAGCGTGAATCTGGCGCGCGGCCGCACCCACATCCGCATCGTCGTAACCGTCAATGCTTTCTTGGGTAAAGTCGATAAAGCGTGCTTCCTGCTGCAAGAGTTGCAACAACTGGTATGCCCCATCGGAACTTACCGTATCCAAAGCTGGCGCCGCGACTTCAATTTCACGAATCACTTCAACCGTCTCTGTGATGGTTTGTGGCTCCGTTTCACTGGCTAACACGTCACCCGCAGCAATCTGCTGACAACGAGCAGCGTAATCACCACTTCCCATGTATTTAAAAAACTGCCCAAAGGCACCAAAAAAGCGTGGAACAAACGACACTGGCGTAATTTTTTTACTCATAACTTATCCATTCTGCATGTCTTCTAACTCAAGCCAACGCTCCATGCTTGTCTCAAGCTCATGTTCTTTGTCTGCCATGTTAGCTAAGGTTTGCTGCACTTTTTCTGCATCACCTGTGTAAAAGTCTGCTGCGCTTGTCACTGCATGCAGAGCAGCAATCTCTTCTTCTAACTTAGCAATGGTTTCTGGCATGGTTTCGAATTCACGCTGTAACTTATAGCTTAATTTGGCTTTCGGCTTAGCCGCAGGCGCTTTTTCAGCAACCGCTTCCGGACTTGTTTTTTTCGTCTCTTTTTTAGACTTTGGTGCTTCATCCGTTTGCGAGGTCGATTCCGTTGGGAATTTACCGCCTTGACGAATCCAATCGTTATAACCTCCAACGTATTCTTTCACATTCCCTTCGCCTTCAAAGGCAATCACGCTGGTCACCACATTATCAAGAAAAGTACGGTCATGGCTGACCAATAATAAGGTGCCATCGTAGTTCATTAGTAGCTCTTCAAGCAGCTCTAATGTTTCCACATCAAGGTCGTTGGTCGGCTCATCCATCACCAATAGATTAGCGGGTCGAGTAAAGAGTTTTGCTAATAAAACACGATTTCGTTCACCACCAGATAGGGCTTTTACCGGAGTACGGGCACGTTCAGGGGGAAAAAGGAAATCGCCAAGGTAACCAATAACGTGTTTGTTTTGACCATTGATCTCGATAACGTCTTTACCTTCACCGACGTTTTCAGCGACTGTTTGCTCTGGATCTAGCTGCTCACGTAATTGGTCAAAGTAGGCGATATTTAACTTGGTCCCTTGGCGAACCTCACCGGACTTGGGTTCCAAGCTGCCCAACAAGATTTTCAGAAAAGTACTCTTACCGCAACCATTTGGTCCAATCAGACCAATGCGGTCACCACGAGACACGATAAGGTCCATGGGTTTAAGAATTACTTTGTCCTCAAAAGCGTGACTCACTTGGCTAAACTCAGCCACCAACTTGCCAGACTTGTCTTTGGTCTCAATCGCCATTTTAGCCTTGCCTTGACGATTAATACGCTCTGAACGTTCGCTACGTAGGGCTTCCAAAGCTCGAACACGGCCTTCATTACGGGTTCGACGGGCTTTGATACCTTGGCGAATCCATACTTCTTCTTCGGCTAATCGCTTATCAAAGAGAGCGTTGGCACGCTCTTCTTCTTCCAATAGCTTCTCTTTAAAAACAAGAAAAGCATTAATGTTGCCGCTGAAAGAAATCAAGTTACCACGATCCAACTCAATAATACGGTTGGCTAGTTTTTCAAGAAAACGACGATCATGGGTAATAAAGAGGATCAAACCACGAAACTGTTGTAGCTGTTGCTCCATCCATTCGATAGTAGGCACGTCCAGATGGTTAGTCGGCTCGTCCAACAGCAAGACATCAGGGTTCGAAATCAAGGCTTGTGCAAGTATGACACGACGACGCCAACCACCCGACAACTCAGACATTAGCTTATCCGCCGGTAAGGCTAAACGCTGAATCATGTTATTCACACGTTGCTCTAAGTCCCAGCCTTGAATCTTATCCAACTCAGTTTGAATATTACCCAATTCCTCTGAGTGATCATTTTCGAAGTCTTCTAGCAGTTTAAAATAGCGAGTCATTAACTCATGGGCCTCACCAGCCCCCTCACTGACCACTTCTCGAACCGTTTTTGCATTGGCTGCTGGTAGTTCTTGAGGCAATTGCGCAACACGCATGCCGCCTTCAATACGTACCACACCTTCATCTGGAACTTGTTCTCCAGAGATGATTTTTAATAAGGTGGATTTGCCCGCGCCATTACGACCGATGATGGCCACACGCTCACCTGCTTCAGCAGCGAAACTCACTTTCGACAGTAGTGGATTATGCCCAAAAGCAACACTAATCTGTTCTAACGACAATAGACTCATATCTATCCATATAATGTAAAAATTTTGTGGCGATATAGTATCACCCTTCTGATACCAGATTCAGCAAATACGATGCTGTAGCACTAGAAATCAGTAAAGGTTTCCACATATAAATCTCTTTTCAGCAATTCCAGTCACAAAGGCATAACAAATATTCTGCTATCATCATTACAATCCTTGCATGTGGTGTGTTTATACATCTATGTTATGAATATAATAAAACAATCATATCTTTCATCTTGTGGAGCACTTAATGGAGTGGAAAAGTAAAGTCGGGCCGATTACTGCAGTCGTTATTGCTAGTGGACTAGTCGCTTGGATGGTTTTATCTGGAAATGGCATTACAGTTAGTCCAACTGGAGCCCAACCCGTTACTACCGAGAAGGAAGTATCAAACCAGCAAGCAGAAAACTTAATCGCCTACTCAGTGCAAGCAAAAGCACTAACAGTCCAGTCTATTGCGGTGCATCTCCCTCTCAGCGGAAAAACCCTTGCTAATGAAAGCCTGACTCTCACTAATACCTACCCTGGACGCGTAACAAAAGTGTTGGTAGAAAAAGGCACCTTTGTGAAAAAAGGCGATGCCATTATTCAAATTGATACTCGTACCCTTAAAAGCCAGTTATCACAAGCTAAGCTACTGGTAAAACAACGCAAGCTTGAATTAGACGGTATGAAAAAGCTAAAAGCAGGAAACTTCGCCTCAAAGGTTAACCTAGCTCAAGCCGAAACAGAACTTGCCTCTGCTCAAGCAAACGAAAAAGCCCTGCTTGTCAGTCTTGAAAATGCAACAGTTACCGCGCCTTTTTCCGGCATATTAAACACACTGGACGTCCAACAAGGGCAAGTCATTGCTGACAAAACCAGCATAGGTACCTTGATTGCCTTAAACCCTATTCGCATCACAGTCAATATTCCGCAAAATAAAATCTATCAAATCACCCAGGGAACAACAGGAGAAATAGCCCTAGAGTCAGGACAGAAAGTAGAAGGTGTCGTTTCTTATATTAGCGCAGCGGCGAATGAAAGCAGTCGATCTATTAGTGTAGAACTATTAGTCGATAACCCTGATAACAGCATCCCGACTGGACTTACCGCCAAAGTAGATTTTATTTTAGATGAACAAAAAGCTCATGCTTTTTCCCCTGCACTGCTCACTTTGGATAATGATGGCAAGACAGCAATTAAAACCATCGACCTAGATAACAAGGTCAAACTAATCCCCGTCGAAGTTATTAAGTCTGATCGCGATGAAATTTGGGTCAGTGGCCTTCCAGATCAAGTTAACATCATCACAGTTGGACAAGGTTTTGTTAACCCTGGTGACACTGTTGACGCTCATTACCAAAACTAAGGAGGCTTTCTAGATGCAAGCATTGATTGAAGCGGCCTTAGCTCGCTCACGTACGGTAATGATGCTCTTTGTGTTAGTTCTAATTATGGGAATCGTGGCTTATATTGAAATAGCCAAGGAAAATGACCCTGATATCACCATTCCAATGGCGTATGTTTCTGTCAGTTTGGAAGGCATTTCACCAGAGGATGCCGATAGTTTATTGGTACACCCACTAGAAAAAGAATTAAAAGGCTTAGAAGGGCTAAAGGAGCTGACCTCAACAGCGTCTGAAGGCCATGCCTCCATCATGCTCGAATTTGATTCCGGTGTAGATATTGATCAAGCACTCACTGATACTCGAGAAAAAATAGATAGAGCTAAGAGTGACCTCCCCGACGATGCCGACGAACCAACCGTCACAGAAATCAATCTATCCACCTTTCCTGTATTACGGATAAACCTCTCTGGCAATGTTGATTTCTTTGAACTCAGTCGTGTTGCTGGCACCTTACAGGATGCAATAGAAGCAACCCCCGGAGTACTAGAAGCCAAAATTAGCGGCGACCGTGATCAGCAGGCACAGATCATTATTCGTCCAGAGCTCATGGAATCCTATAACCTTTCCTTGACTGATGTGGTTAACTTTGTCTCAGGAAACAATCGTTTAATAGCGGCTGGCAACCTTGACACAGGCGCTGGACGTTTTCCCCTAAAAGTACCGGGATTACTCAAGACCACAGAAGATATTATCAACCTTCCTATCAAAGTCGATGGCGATCAGCTGGTAAAACTGAAAGACATAGCCACTGGCGAATTGGCCTTTGAAGACCCAACCAGTTATGCCCGTGTGGGTGGTAAAAAAAGCATCACGCTTGCGGTATCAAAGCGTGTTGGTGCCAACATAATAGATACCATTGGTGCAGTTAAAGAAACAGTCGAAGAAGCCAGCAAACAATGGCCTGAAGGTGTTGAATATAACCTGTCAGGTGATAAATCAACGGAGATTGAAACCTCTCTAAATGACCTATTCAACAACGTATTAGCCTCTACCTTACTGGTTATGATAGTCATCGTTTGGGCGCTGGGAATTCGTAGTGCATTCCTCGTTGGCATCGCCATTCCCGGAGCCTTCTTAGCCGGTATTTTAATCCTCGACATGCAGGGCTTTACCATCAATATGGTGGTGCTATTTGCCCTGATACTAAGTGTTGGTATGTTGGTGGACGGCGCCATAGTGGTCACCGAATACGCTGACAGAAAGCTCGCTGAAGGCGCTTCTAAACGTCAGGCCTATGGCGAAGCAGCAAAGCGCATGGCGTGGCCCATTATTGCGTCAACCGCAACAACCCTAGCGGTATTCATGCCATTGCTATTTTGGCCTGATATCGTTGGTGAGTTCATGCGTTACCTACCTATCACCATTATTGCTACCCTAGCCTCTTCCTTGGTGATGGCGTTAATCGTTATTCCGACTATAGGGTCCATAATAGGTAAAAAAGGCGCCTACTCAGAAAAAACCATGCACGCCCTCAAAACGGCAGAAGCGGGTGATTTAAAAGACCTAACTGGCCCTACAGGCTTATACAGTAGAATGTTAACCCGCTTAGTAGAAAGCCCTATCTGGGTATTAACCTTTACCATCGTCTTATTGATTAGCGTTTTTATAAGCTATGGTAAATTTGGTAAAGGCCTAGAGTTTTTCCCTACTATCGAACCTGAATCAGCAAACCTAGACATACGCGCCCGTGGTGACCTGTCATTAGATGAAAAAGATGCGCTTGTTAAGCAAGTAGAACAGCAGATCCTTGGCATTCCAGAGTTAGAAAGCGTGGTTGTTACCTCCTACTCAACTCCGGGCAATAATGCGTCTCCTGATAGCATAGGTTCCATTAGCATGGAATTCACCGATTGGGACAAGCGCCAATCAGCCAGCCTGATTTTGGATAGAATTCGAGATAAAACCAAGTTGATCCCGGGTATTGAAGTCAGTGCGGAAAAACAACAAGGTGGCCCCCAATCTGGTGCTGATATTCAGTTACAGTTGAGCTCTAATTACACCGAGGCACTCAATCTAACAGCCGATGAGATCTCAAAAAAACTGCTCGCCAGAAGCGAGATCGTTTCAGTTAATGATGATAGGTCTTTACCCGGCATTGAGTGGCGTATTGATATTGACCGTGCCGAAGCAAGCCGCTATGGGGTCGATATTAATAGCCTTGGCAATGTGATTAAACTGGTCACGACAGGCATCACCCTAAGTGATTTCTTACCTGAAGGTGCAGACGACAAAATTGACATAGTACTGCGCTATCCAGTCAATCAACGTAGCCTAGACCAACTAGATAATTTACAAATCCCGACCAATCAAGGCAGCATCCCTGCCAGTAACTTTATCCATCGTTACGCAGGACAAAAGCAAGGACTGATTAATCGAACTGATGGCAAAAAGACCATCAAAATTGATGCCGATGTGAAAGATGGTTTAATTGTAGATGAGGTCATCAAAGCCTTTAAAATGGAATTGGATGCAGCAAATCTAGATAAAAATGTTAGCTACGAGTTCCGCGGTAATACGGAAGATCAGCAGAAAGCCATGACTTTCCTACTCAAGGCATTTGGTGTCGCTTTCTTCATGATGGCTATTATTTTGGTCACTCAATTTAATAATTTCTTCCAATGCTTATTAATCTTGAGCGCGGTGATCTTCTCTACCATGGGGGTATTGATTGCCCTAATGCTCAAAGGCGAACCTTTTGGCGTGGTCATGAGCGGTATTGGTGTCATCGCCCTAGCCGGCATAGTGGTGAATAACAATATTGTCTTAATCGATACCTTTAATGGACTGCGCAAACAGGGTTTGATGGTTCGAGAAGCGGCGATTAGAACGGGAGTTCAACGTCTGAGACCAGTATTGCTGACGACTATTACGACCATTCTCGGCTTGGTACCTATGGTATTCCAGCTAAACATTGACCTCATGCACCAAACATTAAGCATTGGCGCGCCATCAGCCCAATGGTGGACCCAGCTGTCGACTGCCATTGCTGGCGGGTTGGTTTTTGCAACCCTACTCACCTTAATCCTGACACCTTGCTTGCTGGTATTAGGTTATCGCAGGAAAGAAAGAAAACAACTTACCGCACTAGAAGGTACACTGGCATAGCAATATCACGCCATAAAAAACCGCTGACTAGATATTTTCTAGTCAGCGGTTTTTTTATCCTTTATTTTACTAAATAAAGTTTAAGCCTGAGGCAATTGATTCAACGCCGTTTTCACATCCACGACAATGTCTTCTAAACCAACAGAAATACGTCCTAGCCCTTCGGCTATGCCAGCTTTCTGTTTCTCTTCATCGGTTAAGCGACCATGAGTCGTCATAACAGAATGAACGACTAGAGTTTTATATTATCCAAGTTAACCTACTATCTAAAAACAATTAAGCCAGGTACGACCTGGCTTAATTTTACCTCGTCACCCAATAACGGAAAATCACATAGGGTGCATCATATCGCTGCCAACTGTTATTTCTACCACCGACTTATTGGAATCATTACGATCATCCTCAAGACGGTTCAAGTAGGCCGCATCAATATTACCCGCAATGTATTTACCATCGAAAACAGATGCATCAAACTCACGAACATCAGAGTGTTTCTCATCAATACAAGCTTCGATCAAATCATCTAAGTCTTGAAAAATAAGTTTATCTGCGCCGATCAATTCACAAATATCATCCACATTACGATTATGGGCGATCAATTCATGGGCCGCTGGCATATCAATACCATACACGTTTGGATAGCGCACTTCTGGTGCCGCAGAAGCAATGTAGACTTTTTTCGCTCCGGCATCCCGAGCCATTTCAATAATCTCTTTACTGGTCGTACCACGCACAATGGAGTCATCCACCAAAAGCACGGTTTTATCTTTAAACTCAAATGGTACTGGGTTGAGTTTTTGACGTACCGACTTTTTACGTACCGTTTGTCCCGGCATAATAAAAGTCCGGCCAATATAGCGGTTTTTAACCAACCCCTCACGGAATGGAATAGCTAAAGCCTGAGCAATTTGCAGCGCTGCAGTACGGCTAGTATCAGGAATAGGAATCACCACATCGATATCATGATCTAACCATTCACGCTGAATTTTCGCCGCCAAACGATCCCCCATGTTAATACGCGCTTTATAAACAGAAACACTGTCAATGACGGTATCTGGGCGAGCAAAATAAACATATTCAAACAAGCAAGGGCGCGGCGCTTTTTCCGGTGTGCATTGGCGCATATGAACCTTATGATTCACATCCACAAAAATAGCTTCTCCCGGTCGAATATCGCGTTCAATCTTAAAGCCAGCAGCATCGAGTGCAACACTTTCAGAAGCCACCATGTATTCAACACCAGTCTCCGTTTTTCTAGAACCATAAATCAATGGACGAATGCCATCTGGATCACGGAAAGCCAAAATACCGTAACCCGTAATTAAGGCAACGACCGCATAACCACCCTCAATGCGCTTATAGACTCGTTCTAACGCATTAAAAATATCTTCTGGCGTTGGAATTAACTTACCTTCTTCATGAAGTTCATGGGCTAGCACATTCACTAGCACTTCTGAATCAGAGGTGGTGTTAATGTGGCGTAAATCCGATTCAAACACTTCACGTTTAAGCTGTGCAGTATTGGTCAAATTGCCATTATGAGCGAGGGAAATACCGTAAGGAGAGTTAACATAAAAAGGCTGAGCTTCCGCTGAACTAGAAGTACCAGCAGTAGGATAACGGACATGTCCGATACCTATGTTACCGTGCATTTTTTTCATATGACGGGTACGAAACACTTCACTTACCGGACCATTGTCTTTACGTAAACATAAGCGGCCATTATGGCTAGTGACCATACCAGCAGCATCTTGCCCACGATGCTGAAGGACGGTTAATGCATCAAAAATTGCCTGATTAACCACGGACGTGCCTACGACACCAACGATACCACACATGTTCTAGATCCTCGTGTTGGGGAGTTACAGCTAAAGCTGCATAACATTATTTATCTATTTGCCACTCGAGAAAGTGACTAATTACCAAGAACACGATCAATGAGAGACGGATTCATCAAATCCGAACTCTTGCCTAACATTTCCCGTGTCCAACCATTCAATTGCCCTAGTTGAGGAATCAATTGTGAGGTCTTCCAAAATTCCGTTTTTTCCATTGCTGGACTTAGACTCAACAGGGAAACAAAAGCGACAACAATCAAACTGCCTCGGGCAAAGCCAAATATCATACCCAGCACTCTATCTGTTCCCGACAACCCAGTTACTTGAATCAAAGAACCCAGCAAAAAACTCACCAGCGACCCAACCACTAACGTCGCCACAAATAAAGAAATGAAGGCAACAATATAACGAATCTGATCGTCCTGAACTTGCTCAAGCAATAAAGCCTGCATTTGATCTGAAAACTTAACGGCGACAACAAAAGCCACCACCCAAGTTAAGAGGGACAAGACTTCTTTCACAAACCCCCTTCTCAAACTTAGCAAGGAGGACACAATAACCACTGCAATTATCAGCCAGTCAATGGTTGATAATGAATTTACTTGATCCATGAATCCCCCTTTAAAATCGCAGCGGAGTTTACCAGATCACTCAACATTTCCATAGACTGCGACACAAAACTCACCTTAATTCACAAAGTATTTAACAACGATGCCAGCAAGACCGAATTTTTTCTTTATATCATCTCGGGTGGTTTCAGAAGCCCCTCTCTTAAATTCAGGCCCAACATAAACCTTATAGAGGGAGCCTTTGGTGATGCTATAAGCATCATAATTCGATGCTTTTAGTTTTTTGACCAAGCCAGTCGCATTCGTTTGATTTTTAAAAGAGCCAATTTGCACCGTCCAGCGCTCAACAGGTAACACAGCTTTCTTCTCAGTTACCGTTATTTTTTTAACAGGAGCTGGTACTTTTTTTACGGGGGCCAGAATTTGCTTAGCTGGCTCAGCTTTAGCAATTGACTTAGGTTCAACGGTTTTTTTCGGAGCAGGAAGCAAACTAATGTCTTGCGCGGCTTTAGCTTCTGTCTTCTCTGTTTTCTGAGGTTTAGAAGACATACTGTCAACAGGTTGCACTGGAGCAATTTTCACCACAGGAAAAGCTGGTGGCTCGGTCACATTCACCTGCACGTCTAATTCTGCGGGACGTTCGCCATCTAAAATAAGCGGTAATAAGACAGCGGCAGATAATACAATAATGCCGGCACCAATCAGTCTATACACTATGCTTCTATCTATCATAAATCACTCTTCCTTTGACTCAATGTCAAATACTCTGAGACAGTAACAAAAGACCCAAACACGACCACTGCACGCTGTTCTTGCTCTGCTTTCAACAAAGCTGCGTTAAATGCTATTTCAACACTATCAAAAGCATACGTATTCACCTCTGCCGTCACGGCTGTAATGACACTAACCAACTCGGACGCCTTTGCTCCCCTTACGCCAGATAAATCGGCACAAAACCAATCAGAGAAGCATTCCGCCAGATGTGCTACTACGCTGTTAATATCTTTATCTTTTAACATGCCAAAAACAGCAATAGGTGCACAAGGAAAAGAGGCAAGCCGATTAGCTAACTCAACAGCGGCTTCGGGGTTATGAGCTACGTCTATATAGACATCAGGATCAGCAGCCACTTTTTGGAAACGCCCGACCAACTGAGCCGTGCTAAATAACGCGACTAGATCTTGCTGCTTAGGTAACAACCCCATATAGCTCAATACGGCAACAACCGTCGCCGCATTTTCTAGTGGCAAACTAGGTATTGGCAAGTCGTTATAAGACACGCCATTGCCAGACCAAGACCATGTACCTTGATTAAGCTGAAAAACAAAGTCATCGCCTTTTTGAATCAGTATAGCGCCAACTTCTCTGGCAACATGGGCGAGGGAGCTTGGCGGGTTGACCACGCCACTGATCAAAAACTTACCTTTTCTTGCTATCCCTGCTTTCTCTTGGGCGATCACAGCGATGTTATTACCTAACCAATCAACATGATCTAGAGAGACAGAGGTCACCACAGCCACATCCGTATCCACCATATTGACTGAGTCCAAACGCCCTCCCAAACCGACTTCCAACACCCAAAAATCAAGTTTTGCTTGATCAAAGATCCATAAAGCAGCCAGCGTACTAAACTCAAAATAGGTTAACGGAATGTCTTCTCGGGCCGTTTCAATAACATCAAAAGCCTGACAGATTAAATCATTCTGACAAGGAGAACCATCTAAGGCAATGCGCTCATTAAAAGTAAGAAAATGGGGAGAGGTATAGGTACCAACAGAATAGTTTTGTGAAACCAGATATTGGGTCAACATAGCACAAGTTGAGCCCTTACCATTCGTTCCCGCTACCGTTATTACTTTGACTTTTGGTCTGGATAGGTTCAGCTTCGCTAAAACCTTACTCCCCCTATCTAAACCGAGTTCTATCTCAGAAGGGTGTTGGCTTTCAATATATGAAAGCCAACCGTCTAATGACCTAGATGTCATTTAATCACGCCACTCTATTGGTAAGCAGAGATAGAATATTGAATAAACGCGCACGCATTTCATCGCGCTTAATAATCATGTCCAACGCACCCTTGTCTAACAAAAACTCACTGCGCTGAAAACCTTCTGGCAATTTTTCACGGACAGTCTGTTCAATAACACGAGGGCCTGCGAAACCAATCAACGCATTTGGTTCAGCAACATTCAAATCACCAAGCATGGCAAGGGAAGCAGACACACCACCAAACACAGGATCCGTCATTACAGAGATATAAGGAATACCTTCTTGCTTCATACGCTCTAGACCGGCACTGGTTTTGGCCATTTGCATCAAAGAAATCAGCGCTTCTTGCATACGTGCACCACCACTAGCAGAGAAACAAATCAGTGGAATACGTTTTTCTAAACAAACATTAACCGCTTGAATAAAACGCTCACCAACAATGGCCCCCATAGAACCGCCCAAGAAACTGAATTCAAACGCCACAGCCACAACCGGCATACCATTCAAAACACCTTCCATTGCAACCAGCGCGTCCTTTTCGCCAGTATTTTTTTGTGCTGCGGTAATACGATCTTTATAGCGCTTCGTATCTTTAAACTTCAATTTATCTTCAGGCTCAAGGTGCGCACCAATTTCATGGCGACCTTCCTTGTCTAAAAAGATATCTAAACGGCGACGAGCATTAACTCGTAAATGGTGATCACATTTCGGACAAACATCTAGATTTTTCTCTAACTCTGGACGATACAACACATTTTCACATTTTGGACATTTCTTCCAAAGACCTTCCGGCACTGAAGCCGATGAACTGCGCTTTTCGCTACGCACAATCGAAGGTACAAATTTATCTAACCAACTACTCATTTATTTCTCCACATATCTTGTTTACTGCCGCTTAGGCATCCATTTCGGCACGCATAGGCGCTAAAATCGACCCTAAAGCGTCAGCTATCAATTCTTTCTGACTATCTTTATTTTCTGCAATGGTATTCACCAGCACACTACCAACAATCACGCCATCAGCACATTTGCTAACTGCAGCGGCCGTTTTCGCATCACGAATACCAAAACCAACCCCTATCGGTAAACTGGTCACCTCGCGCAGAGAGTCAACATGTTTCTTAACACTATCTACATCCAACTCAGCAGACCCTGTCACCCCTTTCACAGAAACGTAATACACATACCCTGAGGCAAGATCACATATTTTCTTCGCACGTTCCGGTGTTGTCGTGGGCGACAACAGATAAATCAGATCAATTTCGTTTTGTCGGAAGCATTCTACTACATCTGTCGCTTCTTCTGGAGTCAGATCGACCAATAAAATGCCATCTACACCGGCTTCTTTTGCCGCATCAGCAAAAGCTTGATAACCAAAAAACTCAATAGGGTTTAAATAGCCCATCAAAACAACTGGCGTTACCTTATCCTGCTGACGAAACTCAGCAATAATCTGTAAGGTTTTCCGCACACTGGTACCTGCCTCTAGACTGCGTTCACAAGCCAACTGAATAACTGGCCCATCTGCCATTGGATCCGAAAAAGGCATACCAATTTCAATCACATCAGCACCAGCAGCAACCAAGGCCTTCATCAAGGTAACTGTATGCTCTGGAGAAGGGTCTCCTGCCGTGATGTATGGAATAAGCGCCTTTTTACCAGATTTAGCAAGATTTTCAAAACTTTGTTTAATACGGCTCATACTTCAATTCCATCCAATTCGGCAACAGTAAGAATGTCCTTGTCTCCGCGACCAGACAAATTAATCACAACTATCTTGTCTTTTTCCATGGTAGCCGCTAATTTCATGCCATAAGCAACCGCATGACTTGACTCAAGGGCAGGCATAATTCCTTCTAGACGCGTTAGATCACGAAACCCCGCCATCGCCTCATCGTCATTGATCGCCACATAATTCGCACGGCCAATGTCTTTTAACCACGCATGTTCAGGGCCAACTCCCGGATAATCCAAACCCGCTGAAATAGAGTGGGTGCCAATAATTTGACCATCGTCATCAGCCATCACATAGGTACGATTACCGTGCAAAACCCCCGGACGACCAGCAGACAAAGGCGCTGCATGACGACCTGTTTCAATACCATCACCACCGGCTTCTACACCATACATAGCAACCCCTTCATCTTTAATGAAAGGGTGAAACAAGCCGATAGCATTCGAACCACCGCCAACACAAGCCACAAGAGCATCAGGCAAGCGCCCTTCTTGAGCTAGACATTGCTGTTTCGTCTCTCGACCAATGACCGACTGAAAATCTCGAACCAATTTAGGATAAGGATGTGGCCCCGCTGCCGTGCCGATAATATAAAAGGTATCATCAACGTTTCCTACCCAGTGACGCATGGCTTCATTTAACGCATCTTTTAACGTTTTCGTACCTGACTCAACGGCAATCACTTCCGCGCCAAGCAACTTCATGCGATAAACATTTAAAGATTGGCGACGAATATCTTCTGCCCCCATAAATACTTTACATTTTAAACCCAAACGAGCAGCAACTGTTGCTGACGCCACGCCATGTTGGCCAGCACCTGTTTCAGCAATAATATTTGGTTTGCCCATATGTTTAGCCAGCAAGGCCTGCCCAATCGTATTATTGATTTTATGAGCACCAGTGTGATTCAGATCTTCCCGCTTAAGGTAAATTTTCGCACCACCGGCTTTTTCGGTAAGACGCTCAGCAAAATAAAGCGGTGAAGGACGACCAACATAGTGGGCTAGATCATGATCAAAGGCAGCCTGAAATTGACTGTCTTTCGATAAGCGCTCATACATTTCAGTCAGATCCTCTAATGCTGCCATTAGAGTTTCGGACACAAACACACCGCCATACTGCCCAAAACGGCCATGGGAATCTGGCAAGTCTTGATTGATTTCTTTACTGTCCACGCTTTGCTCCACTAATAAATTCTTGAACCTTAGATTCGCTCTTAAGGCCTTTCGATAACTCTACCCCGCCACTGACATCGACAGCATAGGGTGCAACCTGTTTAACAGCTTGCTCAACATTCTCTACTGTAAGCCCGCCAGCTAATACTAACGGCTTCGACAAACTGGCTGGTATCAAAGACCAATTAAACACCTCTCCCGTACCACCGGGCACACCCGCCTTATATGCATCCAAAAGAATCGCACTTGCCGTTGGGTACTGGTCAGTAAGAGACGCAATATCATCCCCTTCCTTCACCCTAAGCGCTTTCATATAGGGACGCTGATAACCTGAGCATTCAGCCTCCGTTTCGGAGCCATGGAATTGAATCATCCAACGGGAATTAGCCGTAACAACTTTAGTAATAAGCGACTCGTCCGCGTCGACAAACAAAGCAACAGGAGTCACAAAAGGCGGTAATTGAGCCACAATGTCATTGGCCACTTCTGGCGACACATACCTTGGACTTTTTGCATAAAAAACAAAACCCAAGGCATCCGCGCCATGACGACACGCCATTAGCGCATCCTCTACGTTTGTTATGCCACAAATTTTAACACGGCAGTTCATCATTTGGCCCTTTAACATGAAATGACTTTATCTACAGAAGAAAGTGCTTCCTCAACATAAGGCAGCTCCTCAACATAGGGCAAAAAATGTGGTCCTAGCGGTAATTTAGGAACATTAAAGGCTGGCGGGTATTCAGCGTCAACAAAGTATAGGCCGAATGGTGGTGCTGTTATTCCGCCTTTGCAACGGTCTTTTGCATCCAGCACTTCTTTCGCCCAAGCAACCGGCTTCTCACCTGCTCCTATGGCCATCAAAACCCCAGCAAAATTCCTTATCATATGATGAAGAAAGGCATTCGCTCTAACATCCAAGACAATATACTGACCAAACTGATGAACACTAAAATTCAAAATAGTGCGTACTGGTGTATTGGCTTGACAGCCTACAGCACGAAAAGAAGTGAAATCATGGGTACCCAAAAAAACGCTCGCAGCTTCTGCCATCGCGCCTGCATCAAGCTCTTTATAAGTCCAAGTCACGCCTTTTGCTAGAACTGCGGGACGTAAGGCAGACTGATAAATCACATAACGATAGCGACGACTTAAAGCGCTAAAACGAGCATGAAAGTCCTCTGCCACATAACTCGCAGCAACAATCGAAATATCAGGAGGGAGGTGGGTATTAGTACCCAGTGTCCATGATCGAACAGAACGTTCTACTGGTGTCTCAAAATGAATCACTTGAGCACTAGCATGAACACCGGAGTCTGTACGCCCTGCACAAATCACCTTTACATCATGATTTGCAATAACACTCAGAGCTGTCTCTATTTTTTCTTGAACACTTGGAACACCAAACTTTTGCGATTGCCAACCCTTATATGCCGAGCCATCGTATTCAACAACCAAAACAACTTTTTTAGTCACTTGGGAACATCCGCTCCATCATATTTTTTGCTTCGGCAATTTGCTGTTCATTACCTGACCCAACAACATCTTCTAGGATAACACGAGCACCTTCTTCATCACCCATATCCATATAAGCCCTTGCCAAATCAAGCTTAGTCGCGGCCTCATCACCACTGGCATCAAAGAAATCAAATTCTTCTTCATCGTCACTAACTTCTTCATCTCCAGCCGCTTCAGTTTCACCAAATTCTGGGACATCTAGCTCATCTAAGTCATCTTGAGCTTCTGCTAAACTTTCTTCAATACTATCGGCTAACGATTCATTCGGCTCTTTATTGAAGATAGACTCTTCATCACTATCTTCCTGCTCAGTATCGTCCAACAGGCTGGAAACAAAAGACTCTTCCTCACTAATTTCTGCATCTTCAACAACTTCGTCGATTGGTTCAACTGTTGGCACATCGTCTTCGACAAAATCTTCTAGGTCGTCTGCAGATAATTCTTCAAGGCTATCTTCAGATAAATCGAGGTCTGCCAACGCTTCTTCCTCTTCCACTGAAGTTTCTTCAACTTCGACCTCATCTTCAAAAGAGGTAAATTCGTCCTCGCCAAAAGCAAGTTCATCTTCTGGTACCGCTTCCTCTTCCGTCTCTAAATCATCAACGGTCGCATCATCAGGAAAATCAAACGCCTCTTCTTCCCCTTGCGGCTCATCCATAGAGGCAATTTCAGAGTCAAATTCATCAAACCCTTGCAAATCGCCAGCCATATCATCCATGTTATTATCATCAGCTGCATCAAAATCAAAAGCAAAAGGATCTTCTTCTGGCTCTTCTACCTCAGGTTCCTCTGCAACCGCCATTGTGGCAGGTATCGCCGCCGCTGCCGCCGAAGAAGCTAGATCAAACTCATCATCAACCGGCTCATTTTTTTCTAGGCGTTTTTTTCCTGCACGACGCATAACAAGGCCAATTAAGAAGCCAAGTAGTATGAGGACTACCGCGCCCATAGCGAGAATAATAGGATTATCAACTATCTTATTCATCAAAGAATCAGCTTCTGCTAACTCTTTTTCTCTACGAATTTGATCCGCTTCTAATAACTGATCAACGGTATTTTTTTGCTCTTGCAAAGCTTGCTGTGCACTAACAAATTGCTGCTGTAGCTCTGCCAGCTGCTTATCTTTTAAAGCAATCAGTTTTTCAAGCGTTTCAAACTGCTTGTTCAAATCCTCTAGTTTCGTAGATAACTCTGCTTTCTCGCGTTTTTCCTTGTCTAGCATTTCTTGAGAAGCAGACAGTTCATTTTTAATATCGGCTAATGCTTGTTCATTACCGGCATTGGAGCTAGCAGACTTTTCTGGTAACGCACTTTGCCCTGCAGCAAGGGTTAATTTATCAGAACCTTCCGCAGGCTTAGCCGCCGCAGCCTTGGCTTTAGCTTGTGCATTCAATTGCTCCTTGCTGACTCCTTTCGAGCCTTTGGTGCCTTTTAGAGCCATCCACGCTTCATGTTGACGTTGGAACTCTTTTTTAGACATGGACCTATTAAACAGAGCAATCTGCTCTTGTGTTGGCAAGCGTAAAATCGCACCTTCTTTTAATAAATTAATATTATTAGCAGAAAAGGCATCTTTATTTAGCGATTGAATCGCCATCATAGTTTGATAAATGGTCAACTGATTTGTTGGTTGATTGCGCCCAGCAATAGACCACAAGGTATTGCCTCTAGAAACTGACATCATCCCTTTTACAGGTGTTTTTTCAGCGGCGACAACAGCATCACGAAAAACAGATTGCTTTGATGTACTATCGGTTGAAGCAAGCTTTGAAGACTGCACGACTTCTTCTTGGGATTTATCTACCAAAACAGTTTGCTTGAGCGGAGCTTGATACTCTCGTACCACTTGGCCACTTGGCCAACGGGCAGCAAGCACAAAATGTAACTCATCGACTTCTAGGGCTTTATCAGAGCTAATCTGAACAACAATGTCGCTTTTTTCCCGGGCCACTTCAAATTTCAACTGGGAAAGAACACTGGTTGGCGCTAGGCCAGCTTGACGAAATTCACTTTCACTGCCTAAACGAATCAAAATATCTTTTGGTAGTAATGCCCCTACATCTGATAATTCGATCTTACCGCGATAAGGTTCGCCTAAAGTTGATTGAGAAGTTAACTCACCCAGTTCCAATGCGTAACTGCTGGAGACATATAATGCGCCTAATACAGCAATACTAGTGAGGGTTTTCCTGAGCATAAGTTTCCCTTTCTCTACAAAAATGGACATAGACATTAACCAAGTATCTTACACAGGTGACTATTTATCAATAGCTTTAGAATCAATGGTTTGCACTTAGAGCACGAGAGCGAAAAAATCCACAAAATAGCACCTATTTTATTTGCTTATCGCGCAAAATAACGCCTTACTTTAAGTCTATCTTATGAAATCACTCTCAATGAGTTTAGCAAAGTTTAACATTTCTTGGAGAGCAATGGCTTTCAAACCTTTGCCACGATTGATGTCAACCTGACTGACATCAATCGCCATAACCATTTAAAGCTTATTTTAGACAAAAAAAACCTCGCCATATTAAGCGAGGTCTTTTTCAACAAATGACTAGGGGGTGATTTACATCATGCCGCCCATGCCACCCATTCCGCCCATGCCACCCATATCAGGCATAGCTGGACCATCTTCTTTAGGAAGATCTGCGATCATTGCTTCTGTAGTGATCATTAGACCCGCAACAGAGGCCGCCGCCTGTAATGCAGAACGAGTCACTTTAGCTGGGTCAAGAATACCCATATCTAACATATCGCCGTATACACCTGTCGCTGCGTTGTAACCATAGTTACCTTCACCCTGCTTCACTTTATCGACAACAACAGAGGCTTCATCCCCTGCATTGCTAACGATTTGACGCATTGGTGCTTCCATCGCACGTAGCGCTAATGCAATACCGACGTTTTGATCTTCATTCTCACCAGAAAGACCAATAACATTGGTCAATGCGCGAACAAGAGCAACACCACCACCAGCAACAACACCTTCTTCTACCGCAGCGCGAGTCGCATGTAGAGCATCATCAACACGGGCTTTTTTCTCTTTCATTGCGACTTCAGTGGCTGCACCTATCTTGATAACGGCAACGCCACCGGCCAATTTAGCCACACGTTCTTGAAGCTTCTCCTTATCGTAATCAGAAGAAGAGTTCGCAATTTCTGCACGAATTTGGTCAACACGACCAGTGATATTCGCAGCAGCACCAGCACCATCAACGATGGTTGTGCTTTCTTTAGTAAGGGTGACACGTTTAGCGGTACCTAGCTGCTCTAGTGTTGTTGTTTCTAGGTTTAAGCCAACCTCTTCAGAGATAACAACAGCGCCAGTCAAGATAGCAATGTCTTCTAGCATAGCTTTACGACGATCACCAAAACCAGGCGCTTTCGCCGCAGAAACCTTAACGATTCCGCGCATACTATTAACAACCAAAGTCGCTAACGCTTCGCCTTCAACATCTTCTGCGATGATCAATAATGGACGTGATGCTTTAGCAACCCCTTCCAATATCGGCAGCAAGTCACGGATGTTAGAAATTTTCTTGTCAACCAATAGGATGAATGGGTTTTCTAGCTCTGCACTCATGGTTTCTTGGTTGTTAATGAAGTAAGGCGATAGGTAACCGCGATCAAACTGCATACCTTCTACCACCGCTAGCTCATCTTCAAAACCAGAACCTTCTTCTACGGTAATAACACCTTCTTTACCAACACGCTCCATTGCTTCAGCAATGATCTTGCCAACAGAGGAATCAGAGTTAGCAGAAATCGTACCCACTTGCTCAACCGCTTTAGTGTCTGCACATGGTGTAGATAAAGCAGCAAGTTGCTCAACAACAGCGGCAGCAGCTTGGTCAATACCACGTTTCAAGTCCATTGGATTACGACCAGCAGCAACAGATTTCAAACCTTCCGTTACTAAAGATTGCGCCAATACAGTCGCTGTCGTTGTACCGTCACCAGCAACATCGTTGGCTTGAGAGGCGACTTCTTTCACCATTTGAGCGCCCATATTCTCAAATTTATTTTCTAGTTCGATTTCTTTGGCAACGGTCACCCCATCTTTGGTCACTAGAGGTGAACCAAACGATTTTTCAATAACAACATGGCGACCTTTAGGCCCCAAAGTCACTTTCACTGCATCTGCAAGAACGTTAACACCCTTCAGCATTTGCTGACGTGCACTGTCTCCAAATTTAACTTCTTTAGCTGACATTCTTTTATACCTTTAACTGTTTTAAATGTTACAAATCGAATATGAACTACAAAAATGAACTAGGCTTCAACAACGCCGTAGATTTCATCTTCTTTCATGATAAGCAGTTCTTCACCATTGATTTTCACGGTTTGGCCAGAGTATTGACCAAACAACACAGTGTCACCAACGCTAACAGCCAATGCTTGTACATCACCATTAGATTGAATACGACCAGTGCCAACAGCTAAAACCTCACCTTGTGTCGGTTTCTCTGTAGCAGATCCAGGTAAAACAATACCAGATGCTGTTGTTGTTTCTTCTTCTTTACGGCGAACAACGACACGATCGTGCAAAGGACGAATATTCATCAATCATTTTCTCCAATTAAAACAATACCAGGAATCCCCTGGCAGGACCGCTCTTACCTAATAACGGCAAGAACCTTATCGAGGTCTTATATACGGTTACAAAAAAGTATTTCAACCCCAAAAAAGCAAATTATTTTTTATCCAGTAAGTCATTATCATCATTAACATATTCGCCTTCAATGATGTCCCCTTGTTGCTGGGAGCTAGTACCGCGCCACTGCGCTCCTCGAGCCATCATTGAGCTCATAAATTTAACAATCAAACCTGCAGCAAATAACTTTCTTAATGGCGAAATCAACAATAGAGCACCAATGCCATCGGTCACAAAGCCAGGAATCAACAAACACAAGCCAGCGAACATCAACATCAAACCTTCCGCAACTTCAGAGGCAGGCAATTCACCGCGCTGCATCTTTTCCTGTGCTTTCAATGAGGTTTGCAAGCCTTGCTTACGAATCAATGTCACGCCTACAATAGCGGTGAGAAAAACCAAACCAACCGTAGCCAAGCTGCCTATTTCACTGCCGACTTGAATCAATACAGTCATTTCAATGATAGGTACTAGGATAAAAATCAAAAGAGCATATTTCATAATCATCTTCTTAATTTCAAATTCAATTACCTATCTATGGGCAAAGCATTGACTAATCAAGCAATGGCACTTTTTAAATCACAGGTATTTTTGTTTTTAAGTGAAATACCAAGAGGCGAATGCATCGCTTATGGCGAGCTAGCTAAAAAAGCTGGCTTTCCAAGCCATGCACGACAAGTTGGTAGTTTAATGAAAAACCTGCCCAAGGATACAAAACTACCTTGGCATAGGGTGGTTAATGCGCAACAAAGAATCAGCTTTGCTGAAAATACAGATGCTTACTTGAGACAAAAAACGAGATTAGAACAGGAAGGCTGGGTGATTGTAGGCACAAAACTAGTGCTTAATGAAAATAGCTAAAAGCAGCGTATAGACGCCACATCAAACTCATGCAGCGCCCCTCTCAGCTAGTCTCTAAAGTTAGTAAACTGCACTGGTTGAGCCAGATCCGCACCGCGTAATAAAGCCATAACTTGCTGCAAGTCATCGCGTTTTTTACCGGTTACACGAAGTTGATCACCCTGAATTTGCGCCTGCACCTTAATCTTACTTCCTTTAATTAACTTAACGATTTTCTTCGCTTCGTCCGTTTCCAAGCCTTCTTTCATTTTGATTGCTTGTGAGGCACGCATATTGCCTTTTTCAACCGCCTCTTTCTCTAAGCTTTTCAAATCGATGCCGCGTTTTACTAACTTCTGATTAAAAATATCAGACATTTGGCGAAGCTGAGGCTCAGCTTCGGCTTCCATGACCACGTTTTTATCTTTCACTTCATAGCTTGCTTTCACACCTTTGAAATCATAACGTGTTGTAATTTCTCTGTTCGCCTGATCAACCGCATTGGTCACTTCGTGCCAGTCGAGTTCTGATACTACGTCAAATGATGGCATTTTTATGCTCCTTGGCATTTTCAACAATGTATTTTGGCGCGATAATAACAGGAATTAAAATAAAACACCTAATGGAAACCTCAACATGAAAAAACCACAATGGCTCATTGTCGGAGCTGGTGCTATTGGCTTATTCTGGGCCTGTAAGCTGCAAAAACTAGGTTATTCAGTCCATTTAGTGTATCGCTCAACGAGCCCTAAGAAAAAAATAACGTTAGAAGCGCTAGCGAATGAAGATGGCCAACAGAAGATCACCTCATCTGAACACAAAATTAAGAGCTTTCTCGCACAGGATCTCAGCAAGCAATACGATAAAGTCCTGCTATGCACAAAAGCCTACGATCTAGTGGACGCCTTTAAGCAAGTATCCGATCACGTCACCGAAGACGCGACTATAGCTTGCTTATGCAATGGAATGGGGGCACAAGCAGCACTGCAAAAGGCTCTAATGCCAAAACAAATCCTATGGGCAGGCACCACTAGCGAAGGCGTATTAAAGATAAATGAAAACCACATAAAACATACAGGGCTAGGCGACACCTACTTTGGTCAGTGGCTAAAAGATACAGAGACCAAAGACTTCCCTCTTGACTCTTTCGTGGTACCCAATATTCATCAGAGGTTAATTGAAAAGCTAGCTGTTAATGCCGCCATCAACCCACTTACGGCGCTATTTTCTATTCATAATGGCGACTTGCTAGAAGAGCAGTTTCACCCATTATTGAATGCCACCTTAACAGAGCTCGCCAGTGTCTTTACAAACCCCAAGTTCATCTACGCCGAGCAAAGTAAACACTTAACCCTAGACAACCTAACCAACCGAGTGAATACGGTTGCGCAGCTCACGCGCTTAAACCGCTCCTCCATGTATGAAGACTTTAGGTTACAACGACCAACCGAGAATGAATTCATCTCCGGTTTCCTTGTGGAGAACAGTCCGGTTGAACTGCCAATTCAGTCTTTACTATACAATGGTATCGACTTCCCCCTACTCAGCGAAGAAATCAAAAAAAAGCTCCTAAGCATGACTTAAGAGCTTTTTTTGATAAGAAAAAAACAACTAAATTTTAGTGATTTTTTCTTTTGTGAGTAGAATTTTTTTATCTTTATATAGGGCACCTAAAGCTTTTTTATAGGTGGCCTTACTGACCTTAAATACCGCGTAAATCGCTTCTGGCGAGGCTTTATCTGTCAATGGTGACTCACCACCATGTGAATCAAGATAATCAAGCACATCATCTAAAATGTTACGCACCTTTTTATAACCAACTTCTTGCAGACTTAAATCAATCTTGCCGTCTTCTCGCATTTGCTTAATAAAGCCCGTCGTTTTCTCGCCTTTACGTAATTGCCTAAACGCATCGTCAAAAAACAACACTCCCCAAAAGCGATTGTCAATGACGCATTTAAAACCTATGTTAGTTTTATCGCCAATAATAATGGACACCTTATCGCCCACTTTATAAGGTGCTTCTTCACGGTTTAATAGAGCATCGACCCTAGTCGTCGCTACAATACGATTGGTTATATTATCCAAATAGATAAATAACAAATGGGTTTCGCCTTCTTCAACGCGGTTTTTTTGCTGACTAAAAGGGACCAATAAATCTTTTGGCAAGCCCCAATCAAAAAAAGCACCCACTTGATTCACCGCAATCGCGGTCAGTGCAGCAAACTCGCCCACCTGCGCCTTTGGCATATCCGTCGTCGCAATCAATTTATCGTCTGAATCTAAATAAATGAATACTTCAACCTCTTGATCAACCCTTAGGTCTTTTGGAACATAACGCTTAGGCAGCAAGACTTCGCCTAATTCATCGGCATCTAGATAGACACCAAAATCTTTTTCTTTAACGACTCTTAAGGTATTTAAGCGACCTATTTGTGTGGTCATAAACTCTCCGAGGGAAGCAATTTTTTTCGAACTATACGCACTTAATTAACAAGCGCAATACTGATATGTTGAAACCATTCGTTAATCCTTGCCTACCTTCATGCAAGAAGCAAAAATAGTCTCAAGTTTAGCTGCACCCTGTTCTTCCATTTTCTCTACATTGCGAACTGGAATCGCTGAGGTATCCCCATAAATCTCAATCGCCTTATCAAGGCTACCCTCTCTTAATAAATGCAACATAGGATAAGGCGATCGGTTGGTATAATTAGAAACATCACCCGGTTCAGCACCAGCAAAGCAATAATCAGGGTGAAAGGTCGCAAGTTGATAAACCCCTTCGCAGCCTTGATCAAACATCAAGTTCTCAGCGACTTCGACAAAATCCAAATAACGAAAAAAATCTTTAAATAAGGTAGGAAAAATCAATAAAGTGGTTTCTGTTTCTGGGTGTTCGTCCAACCACGCAACCTCTGTCATTAATTCTTCTAACGCCACGTCCACTTTTTTGGACCTAAGCACAACAAAACGAACAGACTCGCGTTCTACCTCACGCTTGGCGAACGGACAAACATTTAATTTAATAATAAACTCATTAACCCACTTCATGGTTTGGGTCGTGACCAACTCATCCGATAACTGCATATCCGCCTTCTTTATAATTTTCTCCATTTTAGTGCAAAGCACACACCGGGTCTAACTTATCAAGTCAGCACCCAAGGTTTCGATTTCGAAGCCCTGTAAAACAAGGTATCATATAGCGCATATACGGCCCCACTGAAAACATGACTTAATCTTTGGCTGTACCATTTTCCCCGTAACAGAGAATTTACATGTCATTTGCTGAATTAGATCTGGATTTCACCATAGAAAAAGCCATTAGTGACCTTGGCTTTGAAACCCCGACAGAGATCCAAGAGCAGGCCATCCCAATCGCATTGGACGGCTCAGACTTACTCGCAACAGCGCCAACAGGAACCGGCAAGACCATTGCTTTTTGCGCCCCTGCCATTCAACACATCCTAGACCGTGATGAACAATCAACAACCGCACCTAAAGTACTCATTCTAGCACCAAGCCGTGAACTGGCTCGGCAAATATTTAACGTCGTAGAACAAGTGACTCAACACACTCGCATTCAATCTCACTTGATTATTGGCGGTACGCCCTATGGTATGCAGCAGCAGCAACTAAGCGAACCTTGTGACATATTGATTGCAACTCCTGGCCGGCTTGTGGAACTAGATGAAAAACAATGGCTTGATCTAACCGATGTGTCTTATTTTGTCATTGACGAAGCTGACCGTATGCTGGATATGGGCTTTGTTAATGCTATTAATCACATCGCCAAAGAGCTGCCACAGGAACACCAAACATTAATGTTTTCTGCCACCCTTGAAGGTGAAAAAATGGGCCGCTTTGCTAGCGCCCTACTTAATGATGACCCGCAACAACTTCGGCTTGGCGAATCGGCCCGTACTGTGCCA
Organism: Marinomonas transparens; assembly: GCF_016463975.1. GTDB lineage: Bacteria > Pseudomonadota > Gammaproteobacteria > Pseudomonadales > Marinomonadaceae > Marinomonas > Marinomonas transparens. The sequence continues at coordinate 45,206 of NZ_JAEMNX010000020.1, forward strand.
AACCAAATTCGTCAAATAGCCTACCGAGTGGACAGCGAAGAGCACAAAGAAGCCGTTCTAAAACACCTACTCACCCAAGAACGGGTTCAACAAGCGGTATTATTTGTATCAAACCGAGAGCATGTGGATGTATGGGTACAACGTATTCGCAACATGGGATTGATGTGTGATGGCTTACATGGCGAAATGAAGCAAGGTGACCGTAGCGAGCACATGAAGCAAATGAAACGTGGTCGGTTACAGGTTTTAGTCGCGACCGACGTAGCATCTCGGGGTATCGATCTACCTGAAATAAACACAGTCATTAACCTGCGTCTGCCTCGTAAAGCGGACGCCTATATTCACCGTGCAGGACGCGCCTCTCGTGAAGGAGCTGCAGGTGATTGCATTTCGTTGATCGATATTAACGACCTACCAATGATAGAAAAAATACAACGTTTTATGCAGACAAACATTAAATTTGGCCGCATTGAGGGGCTTGAGCCCAAAACCAAGGCCCGTTCGCCAAGCAGTAAGAAGAAAAAGAAAAGAGCCCCCTCCAAAAAATAACGAAAAATCAGCCTCTGAAAACTAACAAGGCAGCACCTCAATAAAAGATGCTGCCTTTTATGAACCCTATCTCTTGCTTGACCAATATAATTAATCGTCAAACTTCATCGTATGCTGCTTACGATCCGCTTTGGTTTTCAAATATTGACGGTTATGCTGGTTAACATGAACCTTAGTCGGTACTAGCTCAACCACGTCAATGCCGTATTCTATAAGCTGCTGCGCCTTATCTGGATTGTTAGTCAGCAATCTCACCTTGGATACGCCAAGAGACGCTAACATCTTCGCAGCAATACCAAAATCACGACCATCTTCAGGTAAATGCAGCATTTCATTCGCCTGATAAGTATCAAAGCCTTTATCTTGTAACGCATAGGCTTCTAATTTTGCATACAAACCAATTCCACGACCTTCCTGACGCAAGTAGAGAATATACCCTCCTTCCTCATTAATGCGGTCAATCGCTTCGTCAAGCTGTTCTCCGCAATCACAGCGCCCAGACCCAAAAACATCGCCCGTTAAACATTCAGAGTGCAAACGAACCAAAGGGATAGCCCCCTTATTTTTAAGCTGCCTGCCTTCAAAAAATATCCCTATGTGTTCTTTGCCTGAATCATCACCATTGAAGGAAATGAATTCAGCCATCACGTCACCTGCTCTAACAGGTATCATTACTCGACGCTTTACAGTCAAATCACTCATAACTACTTCTCTTAGGGATCTTTCTTATCATAGACCCCATACATTTGGTCAAACCATAAGAATTCAATGCTCTTACCTGTAAATACCACTTTAAATTAAATGGTCTAGCGGCAAAGAGGTTCTATCGATGATTTTTCTTAATAGAAAACTAGAGTGTACGCCCGTCACTCCTGGTATACGTGTCAATCGACCAAGCAAAAATTCATGATAACGCTCCATATCTTCCACTACGACTTCTAATAAGTAGTCTGCCGATTGACCAGTAACCAGATTGCATGACGTCACTTCAGGAAAAGACGCCAAAGATTCTTCAAACACTTCAAACCGATCTGGAATATGGCGGTCCATACTAATCTGAATAAAGGCAGTTAACTTAAGACCAAGTTTTTTTTGATTAAGCAACGTTACCTTACGATCAATAATGCCACTTTCCTCCAACGCCTTAACTCGGCGCAAACAAGGTGAGGCAGATAAACCAACTCGATCTGCCAAGTCTTGATTGGTTAAGCTAGAATCTTGCTGTAATTCATGAAGAATACTTAAATCCATCTTATCAAATTTCATATATAAGACCGTAAATTGTTAAAATTATTAAAATATAGCAATATAATTTCAAATAAAATCATCTTATTGTAAAAAACGCAATCTTTTACCCTAAAAAGTTAGCTATGATAGATACATAGAAGGTCGCCAACCAAGACCTATAATATTAAGCACTGGAGTTTATCGACTCCTCAACATAAGAAAGGGGAAAGATCATGACATCTTTTGACCACACTAAATACGTACCATTTAAGCCGGTTGCCATTGCAAACAGGACTTGGCCAGACCAAGAAATCACCACAGCACCAATTTGGTCTAGTGTTGATTTACGTGATGGCAACCAAGCGCTCGTTGAGCCAATGACTGTGGAACAAAAGAAACAATTTTTCGCCCTACTGGTTGATGTTGGCTTTAAAGAAATCGAGGTTGGCTTTCCTGCCGCCTCTCAATTAGATTTTGATTTCGTGCGCTGGTTGATCGAAGAAGACCAAGTACCTGATGATGTTTATATCCAGGTTTTGACTCAAGCACGTCCTGAATTGATTGCTCGCACCTACGAATCACTAAAAGGTGCAAAGAAAGCCATTGTCCATGTTTATAACTCCACCTCTAAAACTCAGCGAGAACAAGTTTTCCGCCTAGATAAAGAAGGCATTAAAAACATCGCTGTAAAAGGTGCACAATGCGTTAAAGAGCACGCAGAAAAGCACCCTGAGACAGAGTGGGTTTTCCAATACTCTCCAGAAAGCTTTACTGGAACCGAAACAGACTATGCCATTGAAGTCGTTGATGCTGTGGCTGATGTATGGCAACCCACTGCCAACAACAAAATAATTATCAACTTACCTGCGACCGTTGAAGTAGCCACGCCAAACCGCTTTGCGGACCAAATAGAATACTTTTGTCGCAACGTCAAACAGCGTGACAGCATGATCATCAGCTTACACACACACAATGACCGTGGCTGTGGTGTGGCAGCAGCAGAATTAGGCTTAATGGCTGGTGCAGACCGTATCGAAGGTACCTTACTTGGTAATGGTGAACGTACAGGGAACATGGACATAGTGACTATGGCGATGAACATGTACAGTCATGGGGTTGACCCAGAGTTAATGTTGGGCGATATGGATCGCATCATCAGCGTAGTTCAAGCCTGCACCTTGTTACAAGTTCACCCGCGCCACCCTTACGCAGGCGAATTGGTGTTTACGGCTTTCTCTGGCTCTCATCAAGACGCCATCAAAAAATGTTTGGCCAACCAAACCGATGACAAACCTTGGGACGTGGCTTACTTACCCATCGACCCTCGTGATGTTGGACGCAGTTACCAAGAAGTGATTCGCGTTAATAGCCAGTCAGGCAAAGGTGGTGTTGCTTATACCCTAGAACAAGAATACGGCTTAGCTTTACCACGCTGGCTGCAAGTAGAATTCAGCCCAATCGTTCAACAGTTTGCTGAACAAGAAGGTGGCGTAGTCAATGCAAAATCGATGAGAAACTTGTTTGAAAGCAGCTTTATGACAGGCGAAACCCCATACAAACTAGGTAAATACGAACATGTGAAAGATGATGTAGACACGGTACATGCCGAAATAACCAGCACATCAGGCCTTGTCAAAATCAGTGGTACAGGTAATGGCGCCTTGTCTGCGTTTAGCGAAGCATTAGGCAAACACTTTGGCATTCGTGTTGATATCATTCAATACCAAGAACATGCCTTAACCGTAGGCAGTGACTCACAAGCTATCGCCTATGTACAAGCCAATATTAATGGGGATCGTTTCAATGGTGTCGCCATCGACAGCGATATTGTTTCAGCATCCGTTCAAGCACTAGTCGCAACAGTGAATCAAAAAATCACTCAACACAATGAAACGGCTGTTGCATAATAAACATAAACCTTAAGTATAAAAAAACCGAAAATGTGAATTTTCGGTTTTTTATATCTTTTAAATTTCAATAAGAGACCTTTGCACGAGATCGCGAGCAAAGCCAAGACAAGGCAAAAACAGACGAAAAAGCGGACACTTATATGGATGTAAGTGTTAGGGCGACGCATAACCACACGGATGTGGTTAATAGGGCAATGTAGGCGCTATTGCCGAGGATGCCAAAGCCGCGTTTATGGGTTATAAATACTCCGCGCATCCCTGCGCTCCACCCTTCGAGCCAGCTAAAGCTGTTTAAATCTGTTCCCACAGATTTTTGAGCCCTTTGAGTCTATTTTTAACAATGTGTTGGCGCACACAGCAGTCGTGCAAAGGTCTCATTAAAACGCTAGGGATAATAAACCACCTTATCACGGCCAGTCTCTTTTGCTTCATACAACGCTTCATCTGCACGTTTTATAAAAGCCGCCTTTGTCTCTTTTTCACCATGAAAAGTAGTGACTCCGATACTCGCTGTCACTGGTATAGAGACATCATCGTGTATGACCTCTGTATCACCAATAAGATGGCGGTAACGATTACAAATAGCCAACAACTCTTCCGCTTTTGTATTCGCTAAAATGATGCCAAACTCTTCACCGCCAAGCCGACCTATGACGTCATCGTCCCTTAGATTTGACTGAATTCGTGACACCACCTCAACGAGAACAGTATCCCCTGCATCATGACCAAAAGTATCATTAACGTCTTTAAACTTATCCAAATCCATCACAGCACAAGCTAAATGGCTGCCGTATCGCCTCGTACGAGACATTTCTCGCTCTAAAAGAACTTCAAAAGCACGTCGATTGGCAACACCAGTCAAATAATCCGTTGAGGCCTGCTCTTCAAGCGCAATATTGGACTCCACCAAGCGACGCCGCATATCAGCAATTCGTTGCATGGCAAGCATTTTCGCAGACAATATTTTTTGGCTTAATGGCTTAACAAGATAATCATCACCGCCTGCTAAAATACCATCTTCCACATCATCAGCTTCTGCGCTGGCACTCAGAAAGATAACAGGTAACCATTCTTGTTTTTTCTCTTGCTGTATTTTTCGAATGGCTTTAACCGCTTCAAAACCATTCATTTTAGGCATTTGAACATCAATTAAGATAAGATCTAGATCAAGAGAGTGTTCCAGAAATTGCTCAATCGCCTCTTGCCCATTGCCGGCTTCTACCACTCGGTAACCTAATTTAACCAAATGCAGTTTAAGTAATAATCTATCAGTATTGGTATCATCTACAATGAGTACTTTCATAATTCTGCAACCAAAGTTTTAAGTTCCCTTTTTACACCGTGGTACATAGCAATTAAATCACGTAATTGTTCATCCAATTTGGGCACATCTCCTTGACGGCTTTCTTTCTCAAGCTTAGCAGCTGCTTTGGATAATTCCATAGCACCAACATTCTGACTAATAGACTTTAGGCTATGGGAACGAGCAAACACCTCATTTAGATCTACAGACTCTACGCCATCGAGTGACTCAAAATAATTTAAAGCGCTATCAGCATCGGCAAAAAATGCATCAATCAATAAGGGGAAATCACTGCGTAACAAGGCTTTTAATTCATTGAGAACCTGCCTATCAAGTAGTGAAGGTAACTCGCTTGAAGAAGGCTCACTTAAAGTAACAGACTGTACATCCTCCATAACAACCTCTTCAATATTAGCTTCTTTGGTTCTCGTCTCTTTGAGGTCGGCACCATTATGCAATGGCAACCATTTATCCAGAGCATCACTTAACTCCTTATAATTAAAAGGTTTAGGAATTAAGCCATCACCACCCGCCTGCTTCACTTCAACCAAACGTTCAGGCAGCACATCTGCCGTTAAAGCAAAAATAGGGACTCTGTTACCATTCCCTTTCTCTACTTGTCTGCTTTCCGCCTGCCTAATATGTCGCATGGCTGAAATGCCATCCATAACAGGCATATGTAAATCCATGAAAATAATATCAGGGCGATATTTTTCCCACATTTCTATACCAACTTCTCCGTTTTCAGCTTCAACTACCTCAACCCCAAGACGGTTAAGCAATCCACGAGCTACCGCCATGTTGGCAGCCATATCCTCAACCACTAAAGCACGTCCACGAACCACACCAGAACTTAATTTTTCCTCTACATCGCCATGACCAGATTCTGCATAAGAAATTAAATATCCCAAAACAGAGGAAGAAACCGTGGCCACTAAAGCTTCTTTTAATGTTGTGCAATCCATCGGCTTAGCAATGCAAATATTAACCCCTGCTTCAACCAAAACATCCCTAGATAACTGCCCAGAAGAGGAGGTCATTAGTATTGTTGGTCGATAACTAGAATGAGTGACTTCACGTATCAGCCGACACAACATCAAGCCATCTAGATCCGGCATCAAATAATCTAATATCACGATACTGTATGGTTGCCCCTCTGTTATGGCCTGTATAATTCGATCCAAAGCGACTTCAGGGTTTAACTCTGTATCTGCATCAATATCACAGGCAGACAATTGATTTTTTAAAATGGTCAAATTGGTTTCGTTATCGTCAACCACTAAGGTTTTTTGACCTGCTAACGAAGACAAGTCAATCATATTTTCTGCCTCTAAAGGCACATAGCTCTCAGGTAAGTTCAAACGCACCGAAAATACCGATCCCACATCAGGCTCACTGACTAAAGATACCTCACCAGACATTAGGTCGACCAATTGCTTAGTAATAGCCAAACCAAGCCCAGTGCCGCCAAATCTGCGTGTTGTGGAATTGTCCGCCTGTGTAAAGGCATTAAATAAATACGGCTGAACATGGCTTGCGATGCCGACTCCTGTGTCGCTAACCGATAAGTGTAAGGAAACACCTCCTAACGCATCGGTAACCCCCTTAGTCGAAATAACCACTTGCCCCACATGAGTAAACTTAACCGCGTTACTAACCAAATTACTGATAATTTGCTTGATACGAAAAGCATCCCCCACCAGCATACGAGGACAATCATTATCGTATTCAACCAATAAATCGATGCCTTTTTCTTCTGCCCGCACCATCAGTAAGCGGGCCACATCATAAATGACTTTTTCTAAATTAAAATCCACCCGTTCAATGGATAAATGACCCGCTTCAATCTTAGAAAAATCCAAAATTTCATTGATCAATTCCAACAAACCTTCGCCAGAGTCACGAAGCACTTTCAACTGCCCCCTTTGTTCTGAAGAGAGCGCGGAGCCAGACAACAACTCCGCCATACCTAGCACACCATTTAAAGGTGTCCTAATTTCATGGCTCATGGTAGCGAGGAAATTACTTTTTGCCTGACTTGCCGCCACAGCCTGCTCACTCGCTGCTCTCAATACGGCTTCGGTTTCTTTTCGCGCCGTTACATCCATATTAACGCCCACAATATGAGAGGCTCGACCATTTTCGTCATACACAATCACGGCATTAGATTGAAGATAGCGGGTTTGTCCATCCGTTCTCAGAATTCGAAAATCAAGGTCAAGATCAGCAAAGTCAAAGTCTGAATTTTCAATTTCATATTTTGATTTTCCTGCTAACGCCTTTAGCCTCTCACTGCCTTCCGTAATCCAAGCCTTATCTTCCCCAACCCCCTCTTCCCAAGCCTGATAAGGATCACTGTCTTTATTTTTAACCAAACCAAATATACGATACATCCACTCATCCCAGTGCAATGTACCGTCGTATAAATTCCAATCCCAAACACCGATACCTGCCGCATTAGCCGCCATAGATAAACGTAAATTGGTGTCTATCATTTTTTGCTCTACTTTAAGGCGTTCCGTCACATCACGAATATGGCCTATGTAGCCTCCCAAGCCACCATCAGCATTACGAACCATGCTACTCACTGTCTCTGTTTGAAAAGCTCGTCCCTGTTTGTCTCGATAACTGACTCGATAGCGTGCCGACTCATGTTTATGAACAAGACACTCCATCACTAAGCCAGTCTCAGCAAACTCGCCTTCATCGGCATAAAACATTTGCGTTGATTTACCCACAGCTTCGTCAACAGAGTAGCCAAACAAGTCACAAAAAGCGGGATTTACCATTTGAATCTTACGATCCACACTGACTAAAGCAATCGCCTCTGGTGCATCAACGAACAAGGACTCAAACAGTTGCTTTTGTTCTTTTAACTCTTTTTCGGCACTCAACTGCTCTGTTCTGTCCTGGAAGGTGACCACGCCACCCTCGACAACACCTTCCTCAGAATACATAGGAATAGTGATGTATTCAGAAACGAAAGTGGTGCCATTCTTACGATAAAAAGACTCTCCGCGAACATGGTTACTCGCACCAGAAAAGAGCGTTGTATTAACCGGACAATCCTCATAGGCGTAGGAGGTACCATCTATTGGCTTATCCTGATAAAACAACTTATATAAGGTTTGTCCTAATAACTCTTCACTGTCATAACCTGTCATCCTACAAGCAGCGGGATTAACAAAAGTAATCTTGCCGACACTATTTAAACCTATGATCCCTTCGTGAACCGATTCTAAAATCAACCTTTGTTGACGTTCAGCGGCTTTTAAAGATACCTCCCATCTATGACGAGTAATTTCATTACCCACCCACTGGGAAAGCAACTTCATTAGTTCATCGTCATCATCACCAAAAGGCTGGCCTTTGGGATTAGGACTTGAAAAATTGAGTGTTCCCCAACGCTCCCCGTCAACATAAACAACAACACCAATATAAGCCTCTAAGCCAAAGCTTTTATAACAAGGATGATCACAAATTTCACTGAGCGCAGTATGATAATAAGAAGTCGGAGTATCGCTTTTTAGTGTATGTACACAATAGGTATCCTCTAACCCAAAGGTAGCTCCAGCCTCAACCTCACCATTCGGCGTGTGGCAGTATTCCACACGATAAACATTGTCTTTAATGGAACTAATCAAACCAATGGGTAAGCCGAATTGCTCGACACCAACCAATAGAATTTTCTGTAATTTTTCATCTAAACTAAGGGCATTATCCGCCGTCACCTGATGTAATCGACTTAAGGTTTGTACAGTCCTACGACTGGAAGTAACGTCCTGAACACAACCAAAAATACCATTGACCTTGCCGTCTGAAAAACGAGGAATATAAGAAGACTCTAGGTAGCGAATTTCATCATTCAAACCCAGCTTTATAGGATAGCCAAATTGGACACTCTCCCCTGCTAACACCGACTTCAACTTTTGTTCAATCAGTTCAAAAGCAACAGGATTGATCAGATCACTAACATACATGCCTATAATGTCTTCTTTCGGCAAAGAATAACGCTTCTCATAGCTGTTATTAACAAACTCGTAACGCAACTCTTCATTCATCACAGAAACAAGCAAAGGAAGATTGTCTGTTAGCTTCAAAAGGTCATCACGTTCCGAACATAAATTTTGATAGCTCTTCGCATCCGGCCCAGGAAAAGGTAGTACAGAAAACATACTGACAAGTGAAGATACATGCTGCTCCAGCTCTCCTTCTTCCTGCTGATAAGATCGCTCATCCACAAAAAACAGGCTCGCCTTCCCGCCGCCAACAAATTGAACGGGCTCAACAATAAAACAAGCAAGTTTAGGAGACACAGACAGAGAAGAAAGACCAGCGAGGAGTTGAGAGAAATCGAAGTAGCGAGCGCTAGACAATGAGCTCGTTTGCCACAATTGTAATGCAAACTTCTCAAGGTCAAAATCGTGAATTGAACCTGAAGTCACGACACGGCTATCATCAAAAATCAGACCGGCACATGACACACCTAAAAGCGACCTAGCGACTTTTAAAGACGCTTCAAATTCATTCATGTATTCCCCTCTTTAAGTACAAGCGCTAAAAGTTTGGCTCTTAAAGCTTAAAGCGTAGCAAAAAACAAAACCAAGACCGGAATAAATGCTCCGTTCTTGATTATAAATCAAAAGCTAAAGTGAAGAGTTGAATGTTAAGGCAACAGTTTATCGATCAATACACAGTCTTTAGTTTCATTACGGCTCCCCTTTACCTTATCAAGAATTTTTTGGGCAACTTCTTTCTGGCGTTGAGAGACATATTTAGAATCGACTGTCTTTTGAACATTTTTTAAATAGGTATTCAATTTAGGGGTACAGTAATCGTCTACCGCCAACACGTTAGAAGAGGTAAGCACAACACAAGACGCAATAGCGAAAGAAAAAAACGAAGCCTTAAATGGCATAATAGTATCCTGTAGAAAATATTTAATCGGCTCAAAAATTAGACCACAGCAGGAGCACAAATCAAACAAAAAGCGAGAAGAATAACCCCTGCTCTACAGAAAACAGAGGTTTTCAATTATTAAATCTATAACGCAATCACTTGATCGCAGGTTTTTCGGACTAGATCAGCATCATGACTCACCAACAAAACAGCACATTTTGTCTCTCTAGCTAAGCTAAAGAGCAAGGTTGTCACCTCCTTTGCAGTAATAGGATCAAGTCGCGAAGTAGGCTCATCAGCAAACAAGAAGACAGGGTTCAATAACAAGGCTCGTAAAATAGCAAAGCGCTGCAACTCTCCTCCAGATACACCATGGCAACTGCGCTCTAATATCACCTCAGGTAATGATAGCTTATCCATCATAGGAGCAATTCGACCTCTATCAATACCGTGTAAACCCACTAGATCCTCTAATAACTTCCCAAGTGTCACACTGCTAGTAACAGCCGAAGGTGGGTCTTGATACAACTTCAACCATTGATAAGGCTGAGCAGCTGGAATCAAACGCGAAATTCGTCCAGAAGCAACCGGTAATAAACCAAGCAAAGCATCCCCTAAAGAAGACTTTCCACAGCCACTTTCACCAACAATACCAACCACTTCGCCCTGTTTAACCTGAAATGAAAGATCATTGAATAAAGACTTACCGCCTCGTTCTATAGACAATTTTTCAACATTCAATACCACCTCTGGAGACTCCGGAAGCGGCACACTAAAACTTGCTTCTTTCCACACTCTAGGCTCTGCCCCTAATAAAGCTTGAGTATATTCTCCTTCTGGGTGGCTCAACACGGTTTGCGCATCACCTTGCTCTACCAAGCGTCCAGCTTTGATTACCAAGATATCCCCCCCCAATTGACGAGCAATAGCCACATCATGGGTAATGGTTAACAAGCCACCCATTGCAGATCTAGTTTGCAGTAAACGTACAATATCCAAACGGCGAGAGGCATCTAACCCCTTTGTTGGCTCGTCCGCTAAAATTAATGATGCCCCGCCAGCTGTCGCAGCCGCAATCGCTAAACGTTGCGCCATACCACCCGACAACTGACTCGGCCGTTTAGCGCCACTGTGAGCCAAACCAACATATTGTAAATCAGCCTGAGCAAGCGCCATTGCTTCACGCTGATGCTTGCCATGTACATAGCGATACACCTCCTGAACCTGATCAACCCCTTTCATTAAAGGGTCCAAAGCGTTCCACGGTTCTTGGGGTAACATCACTAATTTTGTCCCCCATAAAGCCCTTCGTTCATCACACGTCATGCTCTCACCGAGAACTTCAATCTCACCTTGAAGAGCCAATTCTTCTGGTAATAACCCCATCACAGCTTGCGCTAATAAGCTTTTCCCCGAACCTGTTTGTCCTAAAATAGTAAGCGGCCTTCCTTGTACCAAAGACAAAGAAATCGGTTCTAATAGACAACTGTCTCCAGCATAAACGGCCACATTGGTTAACTTAAGTAGTATCGTCATATTCGCTTACCAGCCAACAAATGAAATCCAAACACGATCAATGCGATCACCACTAAAGGCTGTACTAGCAACCAAGGAGCCTCACTGTAATAAGGAAACAACTCCACCGTCATCAAACCAAGTTCCGCCAAGGGAGGCTGAATACCAACATAGATAAAACCGAGAGAAGCCATGGTTAAAATAGCATTGGCACCGCCAAACGCCGCCAAAGTAAAAACGGAGGGCGCAATAGCAGGCCAAATATGCCGCTTAAATTGATACCAACGTCCAAACCCCATCATCTGTGAAGATTGCCTCGCAGGACTTTGAACCACCGCTTGAGTCACGGCTCGCACGACTCGAAAGTACTCAACCCATTGGACAAGGGAAATCGCCAGATACAGCATCAGAAAGGAACCAGGAGCAATTGCCGCCAGCAGAAGCACAATCACCAATCCAGGTAAAGCAAGCAGAATATTTACAAACACACCTAAAACACCGTCCACTTGTTTTCCAGACCACGCCGCCCACACCCCCAAAAAGGTGCCAAGAAGAGCCGAAGTCATCACACATACCAAGCCAAGCGCAAAGGATAAGCCCACCGCATAGGCCATGCGAGTAAACATACTGCGTCCAAAATGATCTGTTCCTAACCAATGCTGGGCATTTGGTGGTTCTAAAATGGCATTCAAATCCTGTTGCGAAATCGTATAAGGAGACAACCAAGAACCCAATACCGCAAAAGCCAACAAGCCAAGCAAAATGATCAGCCCACATTTTTGAGAAGACTTCATGCTAAAAGTCATACTGGCATACCTCCTCTAGGGTCAATCCAATGACAGACAATATCGACCAAGGTATTTAGCAATACAAACAATGCCCCCATAGCTAAAGCGGCCCCCTGAATAACAGGAATGTCTCGAGCAAAAATAGCATGGGCCAAACCATGGCCAATCCCCGGCCAAGAAAACAGAGACTCAATCATCACAATACCTTCGATCATACTGACCAACTGAATGCCCAAAAACGCCACCACAGGCAAGGCAATATTGCGTATACCGTGACGCTGAAAAGTGCGCCACTTAGACAAGCCCTTCACTTGAGAGAAAGTATAAAAAGACGAACCGAATACCTGTTTTGCCGAATCTCTCACCACACGATTTGAAATGGCAGCAAAGCTAATCGCTAACGTCAGCGCAGGTAATACAAGATGCATTGCCGTGCCAAAGCCAGCGACAGGAAACCAGTTCCAATGCAAGGCAAACACCAACAACAGCAGCACCCCAAGCACAAACACTGGCATGGCACGTACCATACTGGATAACCCCATTAACACCGAATCTAATGGGTTCCCTCGCCAAGCACTAAACAGGCCTAACGGTACGGCAATCAGGGCAGATAAACACAAGCCTGCGACAGCAAGCAGTAAAGAGTGGCCCAACATATGTTGGACAGAATCGATAACCGGCTCACCACTGACTAAGGAATGGCCCAATTTGAACTGCAACAGATCCATTAGCCAATGCCAATAGGCCAACCAGGGCGGTAAATCCAGTTGCAGCTCATTACGAACTAATGCTGCCGCCTGAGAGTCGACATTATCTTGTCCATAACGACTTGCTGCGATTCGGTAGGCCATATCACCCGGCAGCGCACGCATCAGAACAAAGGTTAGCGTACCAACCCCCCAAACCACACACACTAACTGAAGCAGGCGTCTAAAAATCAACTGCTTCACGGCGATTTAAATTCCAAATCATTCAGGAAAAAACTACGTTCAAAAGGGTCAAAATGGAAACCCTTAACACGGTTATTTACCGCCGTTTGCTGAACATAATAAGAAACCGGAATCATAGGTCGTTGCTGATAAATCAACTGTGCAGCTTGTTGTGCAAGCTGATGATATTTTTTAGGGTCAGTTGTGTGTTCCAATGAGCCCAATAACGTTGACATAGTCTTGTTATGCCAATTCATCGCCCCCCAATCACCCCCATTAGCACCAAAATCAGATAAAATGACACCAAGAGGATTAGCAATAAAACCATAATTACGCGCCATTAAAGCAACCTCTAAAGAACCATCCTGATGCCCCATAGGAATCGCACTGGAATTAGTGACATTCACCTTAGTACGTACACCAATAGCATTCCATTGTGCTTGAAGCGCAGTGGCTACTGTCGTCAATTCTGGCCTATCGGCATAGGTAATCAGTGTCAAATCAAAGGTTTTCCCATCACGCTCCAAAACCCCATCCGCATTTTTCTTCCAACCTAATGAGGCTAACAATGCCTGCGCGCTTTCTAATGGCATGGGCTCTTTAGAAATAGTCGGCAAATACCAATCTGTCATAGAAGGCGGCAACAACTGCTCAGCTTCTGAATCAGGGATACGCAAAATACTTTTGGCAATACCAGTACGATTGATAGCAAGGCTTAACGCTTGTCGTGCTCTCACATCATTAAGAAAAGGGTGTCCACTATTTACCTTCAATGCGATTGTACGGGGAATAGAATTCGAATATAGCGTTAAACTAGGCAGCTTTTTCAAGAGGGGTAAGGCCGCTGGTGCCAAGCCAAAAACAATATCTGCTTGCCCGCTACGAGCCTGCATTACACGGCTTTCCGCCCGATGTCCGGTCAAATAACTCACATAAGGAATACTGGCTTTTTTACCCCAATAAGCAGAATTTTTCTCAACGACTAACTTATGTGGCGGAGCATAAAGAGACAGTTGGTAAGGTCCTGTTCCCGACAAAGCCAACACATCACCTTTTTTTCCATAGGACGCCGGTGCCAAAATAGCGTTCGAGTAATGGGCTAAAATAGCGCCTAGCAGAAGATAAGGTTTCGTCAACCTGACTTCTACCGTCTTACTATCTATTGCCTGAATGCTCTCAATCGGAGCCTTACGTAATGCACCATGCTTTTGTTTTGCAATCGTCAGGCTTTTTACAACAGCATTTGCATCCATTAAAGAACCATCATGAAAATGCACCTTATCACGCAAAGTAAAACGCCAAGACTTGGCATCTTCTGACACTTTCCATTTACTCGCTAACGCAGGCACTAACTGCCCTTTTGAATTCACATCAAGCAAGGTTTCTAGCAGCTGCATACGAGTATAAATATAACCGTTTTTAGATGGATCAAGACTGGTGAACTCAAAGGCACTACTAATAGACAGAGTATTTTCTTTGCTCGACGCGGCCCAAGACATAGAGCCATAAACCACTAAAAAGCTCGCGAGAAAACCAAAGCCCATCTGTCGTATAAATCTAAATAAACTACGCATAAAACCTACCATCCAGTAAAGATTAACAAGGGTATATGAAAAAACGAAAGAAATGATATGTTATAACATTTTAAAAATAAAGAAGAGAATGCTAGAAATTCCGCACTAAGCTAAACAGCATAACAGTGGCAAAATTCTCATCCAAAACAGAAAGCGTCATGATTTCCCTTATAAAAAAGAAGAAGCATTTGTTTTCATTTGTGTCGAATTGAGTACTTTTGTTTTGCACTGCTTACTTTTGTCTATGGCTCAGCTATATATAACAAGCGAATTTATTTTCTTAAGGAAGAGGCAAGATATGAAGGACAGTAGAGCAAAGCTCAATATACATAAACCAACCTGGAAATCCCTATTTGCTGGCGTAGTTCTATCGGCAATGGGCTCATTATCTCTAGCTGGCGAACCCGTTAATGGTGATGACTGGCTTCACGTAAGCGGTAATCAAATTCTTGATGCTAACAACAACCCAGTCTGGTTAACCGGTGCTAACTGGTTCGGCTTTAATACTAACGAACGTATTTTTCACGGCCTTTGGTCGGTCAACTTAGAAAGCACATTAGACAGCATCGCTGGCCGTGGTATTAACCTATTACGAGTCCCCATCTCAACCGAGCTCATCAAAGAATGGAAAAACGGCATCTACTCTCCAGCTAATGCCAACTCATCCGCAAACCCAAATCTTGCTGGCGCAAATTCACTGCAAGTTTTTGATGCTTTCCTAGCTCATTCTCGCAAAATAGGCTTAAAAGTCCTGTTAGATATGCACAGTCCAAAAGCCGATAACGCAGGTCACTTCCAACCACTTTGGTATCAAGATGACATTACCGCGGAAGACTTTTATAGCACGTGGGAATGGATTACTGACCGCTATAGAGATGATGACACCATTCTCGCGTTTGACCTCGAAAACGAGCCCCACGGCGAGCCTTGGGGTGGTGGCGCCTTTGCTAAATGGGATAACTCTAATGATGACAACAACTGGAAACAGGTCTGTGAAAACGCCGCGAACCGCATTTTAGATATTAATCCTAATATGCTGGTTATGTGCGAAGGTGTCGCCTCGTTCCCTAAAGATGGCGTCACCTGGACAAGCTCAAATATCAATGATTACCACAACAATTGGTGGGGAGGGAATTTACGTGGTGTTAAAGATTACCCAGTGGACTTAGGGAATCGCCAAAGCCAACTCTTGTATTCACCCCATGACTATGGCCCCCTCGTATCACAACAGGATTGGTTCTATAACGGCTTTAATAAAGACACTTTATACCAAGATGTTTGGAGGGATAACTGGCTATACATTCATGAAGACAACATAGCCCCTCTACTCATCGGAGAATGGGGAGGTTTCATGGATGGCGGTGATAATGAAAAATGGATGAACGCCATACGAGACCTCATTGTCGAATATAAACTCCACCATACATTCTGGTGCATCAACCCAAATTCAGGCGATACCGGCGGTTTACTTAACGACGATTGGACCACATGGGATGAAGCAAAATATGCCCTTTTCAAACCCTCCTTGTGGAGCAATGAAAATGGCAAATTTATCAGCCTAGACCACCAAGTCGCCTTGGGTAGCGAAGCAACAGGAATAAGTCTTGGCGATCACTTTGGCACCCTAACAACCTCTATCGATATCACCTCGCCAAACGATGGCGATCAGGTATTAACCGATACACAGGTCACAATCGCTTATAGCTTAACAAAAGCCACCTCCGTCAATGTCTACCTAAACGATGCATTAATCGCCCAAGGCATCACTGGTTCAGCATCAGTGACCTCACCCAGTACCGCCGGCACCTTCGAGGTACGACTTGTTGGCGTAGACAGCAACAACATAGAATTACCAGTCAGCGATAGCATCACCCTAAATGCAGTTAATGATGTCCCTCTTGAGCCAATGATTTCTATCCTTGCCCCAGCGGAAGGCACGCCATTTGAAACCAGCGACACCATAAACCTGACCGTATCACTAGACAATGCATCAGGTTTTGAAGCGCAATTAAAGGGTATCAGCACGATATTTTCTGGCTCTACAGGGCAAATACAAGCGCCGAACGAAGCAGGTAACTACAGCCTATTAGTGACAGCACTAGACGAAAATCAAACACCTACATCAGCAACAGACAGTGTCAATATCACCGTCAATGGGCCGGCAACAGCAGAAATGAGTTGTGTGATAGGTGGTTCAAGTGTGTGGGCTACAGGCTTTGTGCTTAGTCCAGTCACTATTACCAATTTAGGCAACGAAACTGTCACCAGTTGGGCAGCGAGGGTCGACTTTAATAATGTCATTACCTTCACCTCTGGCTGGAATGGCATCTTCAGTGCTGACATACAAAGTGTTGAAGTCACCAGCGCCAATTACAACGGCACAATAGCACCGGGGCAAAGCGTCACCTTTGGCTTCCAAGGAACCCATGACAACAGCTTTAGCGAACCGAGTTGTATGGTTTATTAAAAACGTCTAAGTGAGTTCATTATACAAAAATCCCCCCAGCATAAAGTCATGCTGGGGGGATTTTTATATCAGATACCCGATTACCTTCTTTATGCCTTACGCCAAAGCAGATTCTTTTTTTGGTAATAAATTCTTATCAGACAAGCACTCAGGATAGTTATCAGGCAGTTCACTTGGCGGACAAGCAATGACCTCCTCATTATTAATACCACAATCACGCATGTATATGAGTGTTGCAAAGCTATCCACTACCTCTATTGGATAAACAGGCCCTGCTTCTCTATAAGCCTCCATTTCGTTAAGGTATTCATTTTGAAAACAAGCAATTTTTTTCGGGTCATTGATTACCCAGCGAGGGAAAAATATGGTGCCATGTACGATGTAATTATGCAGATTCAACGAGAGCGCAACATTATTCCCAGTCGGCTCACTCCAAGAAACTCGATAAACATCCTTTGCTATGCGTACGATATTAACAGCTTGATCTTTGACCCAACGCCCCGCAACAATGCCGCTATGAACGCGGTAATCAATGGTCACTTCGTTTTTTACATAAAGCTCATAACGCCACCCAGCATCATAAATATAAATAAAGCTTTTACCCACAAAACCACTTACATCGTCTTTATTAAAGTCCATATCATCATCCTTGTTAATTACTCCATTATGTAAGAAACCCTCAAGCTCCATACAAGCAAAAAATCACTAAGAAGAAAACATAACTCACCCTCAAAAAGGTTGTTTTCTTCGCATTAGCCCTAACGTCCGTAGATTTATCATGCCATGGATACTCAGAATATGCATTCGTAATTTAGCTTTATCCGTTTCCAAATGGCGACACCAGCCACTTCTAGCCCTCAGCTACTAATCAGCAATTTAGTACTATCCGTTTCAGGCTAATCACAAACAGCTAATTTCATTCTAGCCTCCCGCGAAGGGCTGGCTTGGTGCTCCCGCTATATCAACCTCAAAATCACTTTTTAGATCAAGAGCCTTTTTTAAATCAATCGCGAAGACATGACCCGCTAAAGGTTGCTTAGCTAAGTCTTCTTCGCTGGTGGCAACACTGGCAGACGTAATAAATAAGGTCTTGCCCTCAGGCCCACCAAACACACAGCTGGTTGGCTTCGCAAAGGGCAGTTCAATGGTCTCCAATAACTCACCATCCGGGTTGTATCTCACAATACGAGCCCCATTCCAATTCGCATTCCACAAGCACCCTTCTAGATCGATACAAGAACCATCAGCACCAATTCCTTCAGGGACTTCTACAAACGGTTTTTGACGACGTATGTCATAGAACTCAGGATAAGGAAAAGCGTGAATCTGTCGCGTCATAGAGTCGCCAAAATAAAACCGCCCTCTTTGCTCATCCCATGCCAAAGTATTGGCAACCCCCACACCTTCTAACATCAGTGTTTTCTTACCTTCTGCCGTCACTTGCCACAGACGACCAGAAGTATTCTTCTCCACATCATCCATGGTGCCAACCCAAAGTGTTCCATTAGGGTCACACTTAGCATCATTGCTGCGATTGCTAGGTAAATCCGTATCGAGCGCACATAAATACTCAAGATCACCCGTCAATTTGTCTAAATAAGCGACACCATCTGCCATGCAAACTAACAAACGCTCGCTCTGAGTCGTAAACACCGCCGAGACTTTTTTGGGTAAAGTCCAATGTTGACATTCGTTACTCTCTTGATGCCAACGCCATACCTGACAAGCGGGAATGTCGACCCAATACAAAGCTTGCTCAGCTTGGCTCCAAAATGGCCCTTCTGCTAACTGATGACGTTGTGTACTTATTTGTTTCATTTACCTTCTCCTGAAAAAAGAACGCCCTGATAGGATTTCCATGTCGCCATAAAGGCCTCAGCATTCGCTTTCGTCGTCACGACAGACTGGCCTTTTTTATACAAAGCCGAACCCAAACCAAAACCACGGGCACCGACTTTCAAATAGTCTTCAACATTCGCTGGCGTCACGCCCCCCACAGGACATATCCAAGTATCTGCGGGAATAACCGCCCCCAGAGCGTTAATAACATTGAGGGTAGGCAATGCCTCCGCTGGGAATAGTTTCACCGCGTCCGCTCCGGCATGCAAGGCCGCGAAAGCCTCACTTGCGGTAAAAAAGCCCGGCATCGCATACAAACCAGCGACTTTGGCTGCTTTAATCAACTCTACATCCGTATGCGGGCAAACCATTAGCCCCGCCCCTGTTGCAACAAGTTGCGTCAACTGCGACATGGTTAACACAGTACCCGCACCAATCAATGCTTGTTCACCAAAGGTGTCTTGCAACAGGCGAATACTAGTAAAGGGGTCAGGGGAATTAAGGGGGACTTCAATTAAACGAAAACCTGTTTCAATCAAGACACGCGTGTGTTCGACCACTTCATCAGGTTGCACGCCTCGAAGGATCGCAACCATAGGAAATTCTTGCATTAAGGCATCAAAAGAATGTTTCATTATTAAGCTCCTGCCGCGCCACTGGTAACCGCGTTCTGACGACTCGCCAAGCGCTTCAATCCGCGGATACTCGCTTCGCTGGCCTCTAAAAATTCAGATTGAAGGTCACAGAATGACAAAGCCAACGCATAACGCGCACTTAAGGCTTGGCTGCCTACAATCAATATTGGAGTGTTTTTATCTACGACACTCTGCGACAGCAAAATATCATTCACATCATGACCAATCACCACTCCAGAAAGGTAGTCACGCACTTCCTCTGCGCCTAACTCTCCACACACAAAACGACTGCGGGCACTAAACAAATGATGTAACACACCACCCGCTTGCTGACTTGCCAATAGACCTTTATGAAAAGCATCTTCGTTCAACACCTTAGCTTGGGGCAAATCTTTTACCAAACTGGAATCATCGTTGAGCTGCGCAAACAATTCACCGGTGATACAAGTAGAAAACTGTGCCACGCTACCATGAATGATTTTCACCCACTTACAATGGGTTCCCGGCATACAGCACAAAGGCGTTTCCTGTTCACGCCCTTGAGAAGCCAACCAGTCCATAATGCCAAGCAGCTGGGTTTCTTCACCGCGCATCACATCCGCATAACCGCTCATACCAACGCCCTGTAGCCCCGGCACAATTGCCACAGGATTAGGCAGCGACGTCGTTAGCCAAAACAAATGCTCAGCCAAGCTATCCAGCTGGATTGGACATTGTTGGTAAGGCACTTCCTGCCATCCCCCACGGCTACCCACCATACCGGCCATATAAATCGGCAAGTCTGGTGTTAACCAATCAGCCAACAACTCTGACAGTACCGCTTCAAACTCACCAGAAGCCAGCTTTAACATACCTAAATGGCTGTCACGTTGCGCTTGAATTTGCCCCTGCTGATCCATTAAAAATGCCCGTAAATTGGTGGTTCCCCAATCAACGGCAATAAAGCTCGCCTTCTCTTCAGTAAAATGAAATGCAGCCATTACAAACGACCTCCATTAACCACCAAGCTTTGTCCGGAAATCATACGACTGCCATCCGCAGCCAAAAAATTATGCAAATGCAAATCACGACCTCCCATATCAAGAGTGACTTCGTCATACCCCCACTCAGCCCCCTGTTGCGCACAAACAAGTACTAAGGTTTTGCCTTGCCTTATATTGTCGATAAAAACCCATTTTATTAAAACATTATCCGTCATCATCAGCCTTGCGTAGTCGCTAAGGTTAAGCGAGCAATCCCCCTTGCTAAAGTAAAACGCAACCGAGACAAAAAGCCTTAAGTTCACTTCCTTTAATAGGTAAAAACCAATTAACTTACTCGCCAAATAAACACTAAAATCGCCAAGCCTAAATAATGGAACGAAGTTTCATTATTTGCAATAAAAAAGTGAAGAGACCTTTGCAACAAGCCTCGAGCAAAGCCAAGATGAGGAAAGAATAGACGACAAAGCGGACGCTTACATGGATACAAGTGTTAGGGCAACGTAGGAACAGCTACCGAGGGGCAGAAACCGAAGAACAGTGGTGAGAAGCAACGTAGAAAAACCATTGCTGAGCCAAGAGGGCGTGGTTACACCCTCCCGAGTTCCAAAATATCACATCATTAAAAAAGCCAGTTCATCCCCACCATGCCATGGTCTGCTATTTTCGATGACTTCCAGTTATTTTTAATAAAGTTATCGTATTGATACTGAGTGAAAATACTCAAGTTATAAGGGAGTTGATAACGTAAACCAATATTAGAGCTCACTTCAAAAAGCTCGTCATTGCTCCAATCCAAGGAAAAAAACCTAGGCCTTAAACTGGCCCCAACAAACAAAGCAAAGGATTCAGTGAAAAAGCCATAAAGATTCACTCCAACCTCTGCTCCCCTCCGCTCATATTGATCCAATGACGTTCTACTAAGCGCAATATGCATTTCTGCACCATAGGATTCACTACTGACTTCAGCAAAGTTAAATGCCGTTATACCCACTTCTTTCACTGTCCCGTCTTCACCTAAGGAAGATTGCGAGATATAAAGACCAGCAAAGCTACCTATTTGATCATCTGGCTCCAAACCAACCGCCAACTCTAGGTGCTCAGCACCATCGCCTCCCGACACTTCGACAAACACAGACGGTACGATGGATTGGGATTCTTGCTCTTCCTTAGCATACACATCGCAGGACAACACCATCAGCATGGAGGCGCTGCTCAACACAAACCGACGGACTAACTTCATATCTGTTGTTCCTTAATCCAAAGAAATACTCAGGCTCACAACGCCCGGAGACAGAGCCTGTATTTGCATACTGTTTATTTTTACCTTCTGCTGTGCGAGCAGGTTAAGCCATTGAGCAACCATCTCATAGGGTGCTTCTGAGATACCAACCCTTAAGCGGCTCTGCCCTTCACGACTGATCACCTCAGGAGCCAGCTTAGTTCTTTTAATACTGGTATTCACAATAACTCGCAACTCAGCCGAGTTACGATCAAGATAATCAACCCCGGCATCTTCTGTCGAAGCAATATCACTGGCGTGTTTGGCTAACAATAAGTAATTCGATGTGGCATTTGCTAAGCGATTACTCGCTTTTTGGTAGTCATTATAATAAGGGGTAAAAACAAGCTTAATCGCTAGCCAAAATAAGATGACAATAAGAGCAATAATCACCAACCTTTGCTTAGACTGAGATAAGCTATTAAAAGCAGACAAGATCGCCTGTAACGAAGCACTTCCTTCCACCTGATTCATCAGCCACTGTTTCATAACATCCCCTGAATTCGGTAAGAGCCAACGTACAATTTATCTTCTCGTACTACCTGATCGAGATAGGCATCCAATTTAAAGCGAGCAAAGCTTTTACTTATCTTGGCGAGCGTGTCTTGATCGGCAGCAGCCCACTCTAGAATATAAACCCCGTCCCGAAAGGCAATCAGCTGAAGTTCATTCTGCTCTTTAATGTCCTGCTTTGCCTGCTCAATTTTTTTCAACACAAAGTAAGGAGAATAATCTTGGTCATCGACCTTCTCTTGCGATTCATTTGAGCGCAGTCGGCCTTCTATTTGCCGCTTTAAATTCACCACTCGGCCTTCTTCAGGTGCTAACGTCAAAAAGGCCTTATTCGCCTTGTTCTCGATAAAAGTGGCCTGCTGCTGATAAACCGAGGCTTCATAATGCAACCAAGTACAACTGCCTGCCAAAAGAACAGCGGATAAAAAACCACCGATTTTCCAAAAACGCGCAAACTTCTGAGAAGACGACTGCTGAGCAAACTCCCGCTCAAACAAGTTCACCCCTTGCCAAGATTTCATATCCAATAAGGACTGACGAAGAAAATCCTCATCTAACACCTTGCTCGGAGCGGTAGCCGATTGTGCGGCAAACGAATGAGGAATGGGAAATAAATGATCATTTAAGAAACGGTAGTCTGTTCCCATAAAAGAGACGAACTCTTCTGCATCAAACCGCTTATAAAGCAAAGATTGAGGCAGTAATAAACGCTTTTTAACCGCAGTAACCATGTCCACTATTTGACTAAGCTGCACCATGTATTCTCGATCAACGGCACTCACCCATACTCCATTAGAATCAACAACCTTGGTAACAAAGTGAATGTCTTCAATAGGCTGAGCTAAAAACGACTCCATCAAAGTGGGAGCAATATCACTAATGTATCTTTCCTGACCTTTACTAATGGTCAATAGCCTCGCATGACCACGGGAAGCCGGCGCAAAAGCAATAAGATCAACCAGACGCTCTGAATGGTTAGCATTAAGCTGTTCTTGAACCCAAGCATCAATATCAGCCATAGCAAGAGATTGCTCACTGACAATGAACACCATCTTATCTGAAAACAACCAGACATCCGCCGTCCACGGATCATCAATGACACTTGGTTCAATAAGTTGTAGCACTAGCTGATGCAAACTAACTCCTTAGACATAATTCCCTGCTGCTCGATGCATAATTACATTCCACTCTCTATATTCATCTTCACTTTGCTATAAAAATCTAACGGAGCAAAAGACCGATAGAAAGCCTTCACCTTGTTGTCCTTATCTCGACTTAACTGAGAATGAAGCCAATACTCACCATCCTCTGTCGTCAATTTACTAAACACAGAAATGAAACGCGTATTAATACTCCAATCTTGCTCCTCTAACTTTAACGACTTAAAAGCATCGTCTTCAATAAAATCATCGAGCGCATCAAAGCCACCCACCGCCCTTATATCATTCAATGCAGTCAGCTGTTCCGTATTAATGGTAGGTAGATAACTTTTCACCAGCATATCAGGTGCTCGATTAATATTGACTCCCATACTCTCAGGCAGAACACAAATATAAGGAGCCAATAATGCGATAGAAGCCTGTGGTATATCCAATAATGACCATTCCGTCCCTGATAAAATCAACGACCGACTGGTTCGATAAGGCTCTTCTTTAGATAAGTAAAAAGCATCTTCTCTCCCCTGCCCCGACGCCAAGTTTTGATCATTATCCAACCAATCCTGAGCAACGCTAATCCACCCCTTATCAATACCGATATATTCCGACAGTTTCGTCAGACGCTGTTTGGTAATTTCGACACTGTTGGTATTTGCCAAGCGATTGATATTGATGCAAGCCTGTAGGTCAAACAGACTGATATCAAGGCTACCCGCCTCTGTTTCAAATACCTGATGCACAACTAAACTCGAAGTAGGAATAACAGCAAAACTATTGCCACTTGATATGTCCTGCACTAGCCCTTCTTTTATCAACCAATCTTGGGCCCATGCTTCACCACCTAATAACTGTTGTCGAACATCACTGTTCATTTGAATTCTAGCAATCACAGATTGCTCGTTCTGCACCGACATCAGCAAACTCGTTGCAATACCACTCACCAAAGCCAGCACCATTAAAGACAAAAGCAAAGCAGAACCTGACTGCTGCTTCATGCTAGCCTCCTTGTCCGGCAACGGGCGTGTCATCTATTGAGTAAGAAGCAACTTCAAAAATCCGTGTAAACTCGGCTTTGTCATTTATGGCCATAGTGACTTTAATGGCAACAGGAAGACCTTCATCCTCATCCGACCATGCTGCTAACCAAACCCCTTTCGCATTCATCACTTCTACTTCAAAAACACTCACATCCAGAAAGGTTTGCTCAATTGGCTCACTGTCAGAACTTCGATCAAGCACCCGCCAAAAACGTCGAATCAAACCACTATCGGCCAAACGATAAGACACTCGCTGAAACTGAGAGCGCTCTTCATTTAACGGATTGGCCCAGCCGGCACGGGTAAAAGTCAGCGCCTCACCGTCTAACATCAACGCAGCCTCTTGACTCTCAAGCGCGTCAATAATGGGACGATCTACAATTTGGCTCAGGTCACTTTCCAGCCTTAACCAAACTCGCGCCCCCTTCTCCAACCGTTGAGCCTCTTCCTTCACACTCAACTGAGCTTTAAAACTGGTCGTAATTAGCTGAGAAGCCACCAAGCCAATGAAGCCCGTAATCGCCAAGGTGACCAGCAACTCAATCAGTGTAAACCCCGCCTGATTCGACTTCATTGCGCCCCCGCTAACAAAACCGTTGGAACAAAGCTATTTAAACTATAAATAGGGTTATCAACATTCCCCTCAGGGTAAACATCCACCTCGACACGGGTTAAGGTGCCCGTTGCCTTACCAATAGACAATTTGGTTTTCCATTCCACTCCGCCTTGCTCTACCTCTTCATCAGAAAAAGAAGGACTTTGCTCTAAACGCAAGGCAATGCGTAATTCCGTCAAGCGATTCTCCGCTACCCAAACCGCCAGCATCTTTTGCTGTAAATAAGCCGTCTGATCAATCGCCGTAGACAAGGTCTTCATCGCTAAAATACTCACAGAAGACAAAATAACCACAGCGATCATCACTTCAATTAAAGAAAAGCCCCCGTTATTCGATGAAGATTTCATTAATGCCATCTCCATTAAGGGTCACTGAACTATCACTTAACGCGTCTTCTGAGCTCGCTTCCGAAAATAAAGTCAGTGTAAAAGGTAGGTATTCGCCACTTGATAAAAACACCAAGACACCATTCTTATTAAAATCGAGCACTTCCAATGCCTCTTCCATTTCACTGCCATTCGTCACCAGCTGAAATGAAAGAACCTTTGGCAAGGTATAAAGCGTACGTAACTTTTCCCATTCACCCTGCTTTTCCTGCCATAGACTCAAAGCGGAATTCGGCTCTCTCACCACCACAAAAGTACTACCTTTGATCCAACTCTGATCCACCACATCCTGCAAAACAAAGCGCAATGCTTGGCTTTCGGCCTCCAGCACATCGTCATCAGTACCGACCGCAATATAAGGCGATACCAAGCCAACAATAGAAACCAGAATAAACAACACAACCAGTAGCTCTAAAAGCGTAAAGCCACGCTGCTCAGAGCCACTCTTTACCATCATTGCAAATCAGTCGCCGCAATATCAGCGGCATCATCTTCACCGCCTTCAGCATTATCCGCACCCAAGGATAAAAGGTCGTAATTGCCTGACGAACCTGGGCTAATGTAGATAAATTCGTTACCCCAAGAATCCTGTGGTTGCTTAGGAAGATAACCCCCTTTTTTCCAGTTCTTTGCTTCTGGGAAACCCGATGGCTCGCTAACCAGCGCTTGTAAGCCTTGGGCAGTCGAAGGGAAACTGCCATTATCTAACTTATAAAGGTTCAAAGAAGTCACCACATCACGCATTTGAGCCTTGGTGACCGACACCTTAGCGTCATCCGCACGGCTCAGCAGATTAGGCGCGATCATGCCGACCAAAAAACCTAGAATCACCAGCACTATCATCATTTCAAGCAGAGTAAAGCCCTGTTGACCAGACTTCGCGCCCAAAACAAGAGCCTCTTGAGAAGTTGCAGCACGGTCAATTTGCTTTTCAGCGACTGGAGTCTGAGTCATTGAACGCATACTGAATGGAGTTTTCATTATGTCTTTCCCTATTTAACCTAAAAGTTGATTTAAATTCATAATGGGCAGCAAGATCGCTGTCACAATCAGCATAACGACCGCGCCCATCACCAGTAACATGGCAGGTTCAAATAATCCCACCATGGTACCGATCCAATTATTGGTATCTTCCTCTTGCTGTTTAGAGGCTTTCATTAACATGGCATCCAGCTCACCACTTTGCTCACCACTGATAATAAGCTGCAACATCATAGGTGGCATCAAGTCAGTTTCATCAAGCGCCGTGCCTAGCGCAATGCCTTCTTTTACCCTTTGTCTGGCGTCATTAAGCTTGGCCTGAACGATTTGATTTTCTGTGACCTGAGCGGCGATATTCATCGCGTCGACTAATGACACACCACTGTGAGCCAACATAGCCAAAGTACTGGTATAACGGGTTATCTGGATGGTTTTCACCGGCGCCCTTAACAACGGAGTACTCAGCACTAACTTGTCTCGTATTAAGCGTAAGCTGGCCTTCTTCATCGCCAGCCCATAAAGGAACACCAACACCACGCCACAGGCTAAAGAGAGCTTGCCATAGTCTTGAATCCAATGGCTGATATTCAACATAAATAAGGTAATGGGAGGTAATTCAGCGTTTTGACGCTGGAAAGCAGTGACAATATCGGGCATCACAGAGCCCAACAAAAACACCACAATCGCAATAGCCACTAACGTAAGAATAATGGGGTAAAGCATCGCCATACGTAACTTTTGCTGATTATTACGGGTACGCTCACTGAAGTTCGCCAGCTCAACCAACACCACAGCAAGAAAACCAGACTCCTCACCTGCCTTGACACTAGCACGAAAAATCTTTGGAAAAGCGTTAGGGTAACTGGCTAAAGAAGACGCCAATGAATTCCCCTCCAACACTTTAGAGCGAATCGCCAGCAACATGCTCACCAGTTTTTTCTTTTTACTTTGCCTTGCCACACCAGATAAAGCCTCTTCGATAGGCAAACCCGCTTCAATCAAGGTGGCTAACTGCCTTGTCAGCAAAGCTCGTTCTTTAACGCTAATCTTAGGGCTAAACCAATTACTGGCGTGGTATTCCTTACCTTGTTTACAGCGGATTAAAATGAGTTTTTGCTCACTGAGCTTTTTGCGTAAATGGCGCTCACTTTCCGCTTCCAGTACCCCTTTCTGTTTTTTGCCCAGTGGATTTAAGGCTAAATACTCATAAGCCGCCATGCTACTAAGCCTCAGCCTGCATCGTTTGTTCGACTCGCAAAATTTCTTTAATACTGGTTTCCCCTGCTAACACTTGGGCAAGACCACTTTGCTGCAAGCTCGCATGTTTACTGCGGGTGTATTTCTCAATATCGGATTCACCCGCCTTTTTATGAATCAAGTTCTTCAACTCGTGATCCACTTCAATAATCTCGTAAAACGCCAAACGACCACGGTAGCCCTGCCCAAAACACTCATTACAACCTTCAGGCTGATAATGAATAACCTCCTGATCAAGTGGCATTTCCAGCAGTTTTTTCGTTTCATCATCCGCCATCACGGGAGACTTACAATGGGGGCATAAACGTCTTGCTAAACGCTGAGCAATCACACCGACTAACGAAGAGGAAATAAGAAAAGGTTCTACCCCCATATCTTGCAAACGCGTAATCGCCCCCGCTGCGCTATTAGTATGTAAAGTTGACAGTACCAAATGACCAGTTAACGAGGCCTGAATAGAAATGTCTGCGGTTTCTTTATCCCGCACCTCACCCACCATCACCACATCAGGGTCTTGGCGCAAAATCGCCCTCAAGCCAGCGGCAAAAGTCATTTTGGCTTTCTCGTTCACTTGGGTCTGACCGATACCATTAATATGATATTCCACCGGGTCTTCCACCGTCATGATGTTACGTTTGCCATCATTAAGCTGGGCCAAGGCAGAATACAGTGTAGTGGTTTTACCTGAACCCGTTGGGCCAGTCACTAACAGAATACCATTCGGCTTATAGATGAGTTTTTTCAGGGTCTCGAGCTCTTCTTCTCGCATCCCAAGACTTTCAAAACCTAACTGAGTGGTTTCCTTATGAAGCAAACGCATCACCACACGTTCACCATAGGTCGAAGGAATGGTCGACACACGCACGTCGATTTCTTGGCCGGATAAACGAAGCTCAAGACGACCATCTTGAGGGACGCGTTTCTCAGCAATATCCAACTTTGCCATCACCTTAAGACGAGACACCAGCATGGGCGCGAGTGCGCGTTTAGGTTGTACCACTTCCCGTAATACACCATCAATGCGAAAGCGCACGCGCATATTTTTTTCAAAGGTTTCGATATGAATATCGGAGGCATTTTCTTTAATGGCTTCGCTTAAAATGGCATTGGTTAAGCGAATAATAGGCGCATCGCCTTCACTTTCTAACAGATCTTCATTTTCCGCAATGGCATCAATCGCAGAATTCAGGTCAATTTCTTCACCAAACCCCTGAGACAAAATATCGCTACTCTCCTGCTGATAGAAAGCCACCACTTGAGCATCAAATTCAGTATCCGAGAACAATTCTATTGTCGGTTCAAACGGGCTGACTCTAACCGCCTCCATCAGGGCAGATAGACTTGCTCTCTCCTTATGGATTAAACGACAACCAGTGTCGTCTGCCAGTAATAAAACCCCGTTTTCTTCAACAAAAGTAAAAGGTAAACTCAACATAATCAACCCTCTACTTAATCAAACAGTGAATCGACAGTCGCAGGTCTTACATCACCATTTGGCATAATCATTTCGATGGATTTAAAGGTGCGATAATTATCCCCCGTTACCGCATTCGCATGTTCTTTATTACGCAAAATCGTAGGCCGAATAAAAACTAAAAGATTACGCTTTGTTTTTTCTATGGAGCGACTGCGAAACAAAGCACCGAGCACAGGAATATCACCAAATAACGGCACCTTTTGATAAATTTCGTTAATATTGTCCTGCATTAAACCACCCAAAACGATGGTTTGATTATCACCAGCAATCACGGTAGTGGTAATTTCACGCTTAGTGGTAATAGTACCTAAGCTGCTCTGCTCAGACGATGCGGCTTCAACAATTTGTGTCACATCCATCTTTACTTCATCGCCAGCATTAATATGTGGCGTGACTTCTAAAGTTAGGCCGATATCATGGCGCTCTGTGGTCACAAAGGCATTATTGGTTGTGTCCGAATAACCACCCGTTTGAAATGGGCGCGTCTCACCCACTAAGATTTTAGATTTTTGATTATCCAAGGTCATAATTTTAGGCGTAGACAAAAGGTTAGCATTTGAATTGCCTTCAATTGCCTGCAAAACACCAGCAATATTCAAACTACCACTGGTAAAAGCACCACCGCCAGTGACTCCTTCGGCTAAGGCTGTCGTGCCCGTGCTCAGGTTATCGGCGAAACCAAGAATACTATTTCCAGCGGTCGTAAAGTTGCTGCCTAACAGACTGCCACCCCCACTGCTGTCTTCTAATAACCATTGAAAACCAAGCGCTTCATTATCCTCCATAACAACTTCAACAATGATGGCCTCAACCAACACCTGAGCTCGCGGAATATCTAACTCTTGAATAATGGGTGTTAAATCCGCCATCGCACTGGGTTCAGCACTAATCACTAAACGGTTCATCGACTTGTCGGCTTTAACAATCGATGAACCTCGGCTGTTTTTATCTTTCGGGTCAGCGCCCAGCAAGCTTGAAATAAGTTCCGCCGTTTCTGTTGCATCGGCATAACGAAGGGGAACAACATGCAATCGATTAGAGCGTTGTGCTGGTTGATCAAGCCGTTTAATCAATGATTCGACCTGATCTAAGGCATCAACCTCACCTTTTAAAATCAGCCGATTGGTACTTTCATCGGCAATCACTTTCGTCGTATGTTGTGAAGAAGCCCCATTGCCACCCTTCTTTTCATCGGCCAGATTGGTCAGCAAACTTAACAAATCGCCAGCCCAAGCATGAACCAACTGCACAACGCGAATTTCTTTATCCGAAGTATTATCAAGGCGTTGAATCAGCTTTTCTAATTCACGGATGTTATCTGCCCGGTCACTAATAATTAACGCATTGGCTTCTTTTACTGCGGCTAAATGGCCAAAAGGGGGAATAAGTGGACGGAGTATAGGGACAAGTTCTGCGGCAACCACATTCTTAATAGCAATCACCTCAGTCACCAATAAGGCACCAACGGTATTACTATCGGAGTCAAACCTTAAACCAGATTGCTTAGCATTACTCTGCGGGACAATTTTGATCCCTTCAGGCGTTTCAATCGCCGCGTAGCCATGCACACTCAACACAGTAAAAAATAGGTTCAATACGCTTTTTTTATCTAATTCAGTCTTAGAAACCACCGTTACCTTGCCCTTCACTCTAGGATCTAGAATAAAGCTCTTACCCGTGATTTCAGATACCTGATTAAGAAAAGCCTGAATGTCGGCTTGCTGCAAATTGACTTTCCATGTCTGACCAAAAGCTAAGCACGGCAATAAAACAAACATTACCGCTGTCATTTTAATAAAATTAATAATTTTCACATCTACCCTTATTATTCATCATCGGGGCCATCTTGCTCTGTTCATCTCATCAAAAGCAGAAAAAACCTCTGATTACTATTTAGTATTCATCCTTAAACGCCAAAATACAGCCCAAGTCATTCAGCTTTTATTTTTTGAGGAACTATCATTCATTACTTTTGATTTGATTGCCAGCTTATCGCACAAACTAATCACTCACCGTAAAACCAATAGACGCCTCTTGCTCTTCTTCAAGTGCGGGAAGCGTTTCAACGGCTACATTCGTTCCAAGTGGCAAAAGCTTATGTTGCTCGTCACTATTAGGAAAGCGCAAAACTTCTTTGCCATTTGATCGGCTTAATACCACATATTGACCATACACAGCATCTAAGGTGACGCCCCGTAGCACCTCGTCCCCAACACGAAGAGCCTGCTCGTCCTTTGCTCCCACCATAATAATCGCCATCCCGTCTTGTTGATTAAAAACTGGGACGGTTCCCTTTAAAGTCAGATTCAAATTGGTTTCTGTCAGAGTTATTTCGATATCAGGAAGCGGGCCAAATAGGTCGCCAGAAAGAGCAGAATAACCTTGGTCAGTCGTTTTTTTGGCGTCAAACTGTATATCTGGCAGCCATACCATTCGCGTCGGCATCATGCCCGCCACATCAAAAAAATAAGCGCCCCCCCCCATTAAAGCGAGGCAGAAAACACACCCCGTAACCGCTATTTTTTGCCTCATCCATACAGTCATAAGATATCCTTTTCTAACGACCACCAGCTAAAATTTAAAGTACTTATCACTCTGATTCTATTAGATATTCGCTAAAATCAAGCACCATACTCTTACCCCTCTACTTATAGCGCCTTACAAGCGAATGCACAAGCATTGTGAACCAAAGAAATTACAATAACTTACAGACATTAGAAGCCGCACTGCAACAACATCGCCTTAAAAAAGCAAAGTTTGTTTTTAATAGATTTTGGCGCTCAAACTAAACACACAACTTAAGCCACTTCAAAAGTAAGTTTGTTGGCTACTTGCCCTAAGCATTCATACATCTAGGCTTGAGAAGTCGATGACTTAGTAAATAAACTAAAGTTGAGCCATTGCTCTGGGAGAATCCGATTCTTTGTAATATTAGAGATCAGCTACCGCTCTAATAAAATAAGGCCCCTACTTAAACCCAAGTAGAGGCCTTATTTTGTCTCAACACATGCTGAACCATCTCATCATGTACATAATCGTTTTTTCAGATTATTGAACAATATCACTGCGCCCAGCGACGATAGGGACTTCCCCTTCCCAACGGTTTGCGGTATTTATCACTTCCAGCTCGAAGCGACTTGGGTCTATCTGTCGTGCAGCAGGAATAACAATGGCCCTCTCTGCTAAAGCCCAGCTAATAAAGGTTTCGGTGTAATCAATACCATTGCTATTACCATAACCCTCTTTCGCTCGACCACGCATCAAATAAAGCTGTTCAAGATCATTTACGCTTGAGAAGTTAATGTCAGAACCAACCAACTCACGGGCTAAGCTATCCGCTTCTGGAGTGTCTAAATAGGGTCCAAAGTTATACAAACGATTTGCGGCATCGCTCGGCAGGTAGACACGTAATATACGACCTGTTGCTACTTGGTTATCGATGCCAGCTTGGCTAGCCAATTCAATATCCTCAGAAACATTCAGTCCTTTCCATTGACGTCTATTCGCATAATTATCATCACTCTGTTCATACTCCGGCTGCTCCACTCTTGCTACACCCTCGTTAACCATGGCCTGCGCTACAGCATATTGCGGTTCCAAACGGTAGCCTACAAATTGATAACCGCCAGCATGCAAGTAGAGATGAACTTGATGAAGTTGACTACCTGTAAAATCATGGAGCTTGTTCGCATCATACGGACGATCAAGCAGCGCGACAGCAGAAAGGGTGTCGTTGGCATGAGCGATGGCCTCTGAAGAACCGATAATGTTTCCATACCCGCTACTATCCATAACTAACACTTCGTTTAAGCTATGCGCAAGCTTCGCCTTATCACTCAGTTCTTGAAGCATCACCTCATTACCCGCAACAGAAACAACAGGCGCCTCTAGCAAGACTTCTGCGGACTCAGGTAACAGAGAATTTAATGCGAGTCCGTCTTCCTCGTATGACCAAAAACTAAGCCCTACCTTATGTATATTGTATTTGCCATGGAGGCGAACATCTGCGTAGTTCGCCTTTCTTTGCAATGCCTCAATCTGCTCATCGGTGAGACTAGAAAAAATGGAGGGATTACAAATCCTAAGGGCGGCTAGCATGCCTTCTGAACCAAGTATTTCTGTCTTAAGGCCGTTAAATCCATCGAAATAATGGCTCACATGCTGAGCCAGAGCCTGTACCATAGTACATTGGGTTATTTCATCCCTGGTATAAAGAGCTTGGTCAGACATGTAAATCGCTTTTTTTGATCTATCATAAACAGCTTGAAAAGGAGGAAGCGTACCGTCAACGTTATTAACAGTAAGGCCGTTATAACCCAGCACCTCTGCACCACTAAGCTCCTGATACTCTGACACATGCGGCATCCATTGTTTCAATGCGCTGGTATTTTGATTGTTTTTAGCCTGCTCAAGCATAGTCAACAATTCACTCGCTTTGCTTTGGTGCCCTTCCCCAAATATTTTGTCAACATCTGACTCAGAAGCGAGTATTTCCATCATATCTTTAATGCCATTCATCATCGCAACAAACACAGATGTACCGCTGTAGCGTGGGTTGGAAAAGGCTGTGTTTAGTGAATATTGAGGGTAATAGATGTCTTTGCAGTGAAATTGTGAGAGCTTGATGTTCTGCACTGAAGCCGTTTTGGAAATCGTTGAAGAACAGTTTTGCAACCCGGAAGTCTCTCCCGAAACAGTAAATTTTTTCACGTCGATAAAAAAATTACTGTCAAAGGAAGCCTGTGAGGTACTACCAATTGCATGCGGACAAGCGTATTTTTCAGTTAAGCTTTTAGGGCCTAGGTGGTATGACATATCGTAAGGGTTACTAGAGCCTGCAGTATTATTATTACACTCGCTAATGTCTTCCACGTTTTTAGTGGGGTTATTTACCAACTGCTCAGCACATGCCTTGTACCTAGCGACAGCACGCTTTCTCGCGGTGTTTGCTTGAATTCCCCCATGTCGTCCAGCCGTGGTATAAGGTGCCGAATACCGGTATCCACCTGCCGTTATTGGATCGCCGTTATAATCTATACCAATAGCTATATCTACAGGGATGACATGACATGTCCTCACCCTCTCTGCTTGTACAGAAAAAGAAGCAAATGCCAGTAATGTGACAGAAATATATTTCGCGGTTTTCAATAAATGTGGAAAATGGTGATCTTTTAGCTTAATTACTCTTATTTTCATAACCAATATCCTTCTTAGTCATAGGGAAATACCCAAACCGAATAATAGCCATAACCTTTAAGCATAACAAGTATGCGAAATCGACTAGACTAGGCCTCAGTCCCTGAGGTATCTCCACGAATTTAAGCCATAAACCTTCTCCTTTAAATAGCTGTTCGGCGAATTCACGAATCCCTTCTCGCCATTGTTTAAGGGTAATTTTGAGGTTCGTAGATAACGCTCTTTTGCCCAGAAAAAAGTGAGAGAGTCTCCTGCGTTTTCGAGTGCTAGAAGATTGAAAACGATAAGCCAATCCAGACAGTTCAATAACTTTACCCAACAAAATAAGTACCATGACAGTGAGCGTTGTGAGCAAAACCAACAGCGCCATTCTGGCTAATTTTTTAGTGTGGTTATGCTCAAAGCCTAATCCAAATTCAGTACTTTTCATGTATCTAAAACTTTCTTCAATTTGCATTCTCGTTTGAT
Organism: Marinomonas transparens; assembly: GCF_016463975.1. GTDB lineage: Bacteria > Pseudomonadota > Gammaproteobacteria > Pseudomonadales > Marinomonadaceae > Marinomonas > Marinomonas transparens. The sequence continues at coordinate 80,191 of NZ_JAEMNX010000020.1, forward strand.
AAACTTTGACGCTTTTCTTGGCAAACGAGCTGTTCTTTGGCAGTGATGAAATCAACAACCACGGCTCCTTTGCTCCGCGATCAGCGGTTAATGAAGTCTTTGATGATTTCGTTGATCCGTCTTGATTTAAGGAGTGCCGACCTTTTAGTTTTCCTTTGTAGAGCACTAAGTAACAAAAATACGACTTGTATTTACCTAGCGTTAATGAAAAAGGCTTTGGTGTATGACTTGCTTGAGGAAATAGGTGTGAAATACAGCGCCACGACTGGCTTACTTCATCGAAAAAAGTGTCGTGGTCGACGCACGCGTCCGACATAATCCCACCCTAAGCTTTTTACTAACTCGATCTAAGGCATTTTAAAACCCGCATCTGTGAAAATGATTGGTTTGACATCTTTTGGTAAAAGAGACTTCAGCTTGGAAAGAAAGTACTTATGTGTTTTGGGTTTCTCCTTGGTTTTAATACCATGCACTTCTTCGTATAGAGTAAATGGCCGACCTTGAAAGGCCACTACCGCTCTGATGAGAAAGTGTTGTTTTTGAGCATCAAGGTCAGACCAATCGACACTGATAATGGGTTGTCCTTTGCTAGCAAAAAGGTGACACATGTGAGCATAAATAGAGAGCGGTTCTTGTTGTAAGTGAACGTTAGAAAGCACTCGATCAGCACGCTTAATACAGTGTTTTTCAAAAGCTTTAGATTGAATAATTCGTGGGGATGCCTCAGGACTAGCCCCCGAGCTAAACACGCCACGGAGCAGAATTATATACGTCCATTTTAGAAATAGGGCATTTCAAAAATAATGGAAGGATATAAATAAAGTAAGTTAAGGTGGCATCTCCACCAGCCGCACCTCGGCACACAAGTCCACCGCTGTGGCTGCTTCCTTCCGGACCTGACCAGATTAACGGTTTATTGTTGCGAGGGGACCAGCAGAGACACCATAAAGGAGGCCTGTTGACCTTGGGGCGCAATTATACGCAGGCAATTTCAAATATCAACAGCATTCTTACGTTTTTCAAATACTTAGCGATTCATTGTATTGAGCGCCCTTGCCTCTTACTTTTTCTGAATTCCTTATCATGCCTACCATTATCTATAACCGATTATCTATTTACGCTAAGATACGCGCCTAGAAAGTCATAAAACTGGTAAGTTGATGTTATTTATCAAAAAAATTACTAACAAAGCAAGGTAACAGCCATATGAGTTTAAAAGAATACGAAAATCTCGCAAAAGGCGACAAGCTGCCTTTAGATACGATATTAGCCAACTTAAAAGCCGACGCTTCTGGTTTGATTGCCGCTATTGCTCAGCAACACGACACGGGTGAAGTTTTGATGCTGGCCTATATGAATGAAAAATCCATACGTGAAACCCTCGAAACAGGTCAGGTATGCTATTGGTCTCGCTCTCGTCAAACCTATTGGCGCAAAGGCGAAAGCTCAGGTCACCGTCAATCTTTGGTTTCTATGTCATTTGACTGTGATGGTGACTGCATTCTATTAAAAGTCGATCAACAAGGCCCTGCTTGCCACACCAATCGACGCGATTGCTTCTTCTTTAAAGTTGAAGACAATGAGGTCATTATTAATTCCGCTCCAATCTAACCATATAACCCCAAACCGAACCGATCAGTCATATTCTTTACACAAAGCGCATAAAAAACTGGATGTGTGCGCTTTTCCTATATTTATTACTAATTTTTTCCTTATTTAGTGGACAAAAAAACTAGATTATTTATCATGATCGGACGATAAGTGTAACTCTATGTAATTAGGCATAGGACTTGCTTATATCTATTCGGGTGACACCTCCCCAAGTTATAAAACTGGAGCAATCATGATAATTTTTTCCGTAAGAACGAAAATACTCTCTCTTATCGCACTATTTTCCATTGCCATTATTGGCATTAGTGTCAGCTCTGCCCTTTCCAGTAAATCTGTTTCCGCTGAATTACAGACACTGTCTGATCAAAGCTTACAACTAATGAAAAATCTCGAAAAAAGCCGCCAGCTTTTGCTTCAACAAACCGTTGAATTCGAACGAGGTTTCTTTCAAGTATCTATTGCTAAATCCCTTGGCGGATATGGCACAGAGCGAATTACCGAATCCTCTGAACAATTTAAAACCTATACTACAGAATTGATAACCAGCATAGAAAACGTCAAGGTCATTCTTGCCGACCTTCCTAAAAGCGACGGTTTAAACGCCTTATTAGAACAAATCAACGCCCTTGAAGAACAACAAGCCATTTTCTTAGAAGCCAGTACTAAAACCTATGAATGGTGGGTAAAACTTAAGACAATGCAGGCGAACAAATCGCGTCGTATTGCTGATGCCAGCTTGCAAACAGTCAATGAGCAAATGGAAACCATCATTACCTCTATCGATGAATACAGCCATCAGGTTGCTGACAATCAAAGCAGCAAATTAAATAACGCCATCTACACCAGTGGCATACTAGCAACTGTACTTATTATTGTCGGTGTTTTTATTAGTCTCATTATCGTTAACGGCATCTGTAACCCGCTAAAAAAAGCCGTAAAACGAGCAGAAGAAATTGCCTCTGGCGAATTAGTAGAAGCCACCTCTAAAAGCACCCGTAAAGACGAAATTGGCTCACTAGAAATCGCGATGGATAAACTCGTCGAACAATTAAGCAGTATTTTGCATGAAGTTGCTGAATCCAGCTCAATTTTGACCAACGCAGCAAATAACCTAAATACAATCACCCATGAATCTTCCAAGATGGTAGAACGCCAACAGCAGGAGACGTCTCTCATTTCACAAGCCATACAAGAAATCCAAACCACAGCGGTACATGTATCTGAATCCACTAGCGACGCAAGTCAAGCCGCCCATATAGCAGAAAGTGCAGCAGCGGAAGGCTCTGACATAGTCTCGGCGACCATTAAAGACATTGAAGAACTGGCAGAAGAAATTTCTGGCTCAGCAGATACCATCAATAACTTGCAGTCCAATACCAAAGAAATCAGCAGTTTTTTAAATGTCATTTTAGGCATTGCAGAACAAACCAACTTACTTGCTCTTAACGCCGCTATCGAGGCTGCTCGTGCTGGCGAACAGGGCCGAGGCTTTGCGGTGGTTGCAGACGAAGTCCGCCACTTAGCAAGAAACACACAAGATGCCACACAACAAATTGAGAAAATGATCGCCCTATTGCAAACCGGCACAAACTCCGCAGTAGCCGCCATGTCCTCTAGCTACAAGCGTTCAATGAGTGCTGTAGAACAAGTAAGACACGAAGAAGATTCGCTGAGAAATATCAACCTTTCCGTCTCTAAGATACGCGATATGAATGATAGAATTTCAGCAACAGCAGAAGAGCAAGCCAGCGTCACAGCAGAAGTAAGTAATAATGTCTCTAACATTACCGACATTGCCTCCCAAACAACGGATTCGATTCACTCTATTACTCAATCTGCTGAGCAACTGGCAGACCTAGCCACGCAGCTATCCGCTAAAATTCATTATTTTAAAGTGTAAAATGCTCTAAACTTATCGATTAGAAAGGAAGTTTTCATTCCCTCTTTTTATTTTCATTGCGCTGCTGTAGGAGACAAAAATGTGCCGCTGGATGGCTTATCACGGTGAGCCCGTATACCTTGAATCATTACTCTTCAAACAGGAACATTCCTTAATACACCAAAGCTTAAGTGCGAGAAAATCTGAAGTCACAGTAAATGCAGATGGTTTTGGGCTAGGTTGGTATGACGAACGAGAAGAGCCCGGCCTTTATCATGAGGTTCTACCTGCATGGAGCGACAGCAATTTAAAAAGCCTAGCTAGACACATAAAAAGTGGATTGTTCTTCGCCCATGTTCGCGCCTCAACAGGTACGGAAACGAATCGTTCAAACTGCCACCCATTCAGCTACAAGAATTGGCTGTTCATGCACAACGGTCAAATTGGTGGTTATGAGTCCCTACGTTGGCAAATGGATCGCTTAATTCCCGAGCACTTATACAACCACCGCCATGGGGCGACAGACTCAGAAGTCATTTTTCTGTTAATGATTGCCAATGGCTTAGAAAGCAATCCAGAGCAAGCAATAACAGTGACTTTGGAACAAATTATTAGCATGATGAAGCAGAAAAAGATCGAAGAGCCATTACGCTTCACTGCCGTGCTTTCTAATGGCGAAGAGATCATTGCCGTGCGCTTTTCCAGTGATGATCAAGCCCCAAGTCTTTACTGCAAGCAATTTGATAATCACATCGTTATTGGTTCGGAACCACTGGATCTTTCGAGCGAAAGCTGGACACTGGTTCCAGCAGGCCACGTGGCGAAGATCAAAGAAAACCGTTTCCACATTCAGTCCTTACCTGAATTACTAAAAATGACCGCCTAAGCGGTCATTTTTGGTGCAATAGGGTGAGTTTAAAAGCAGCAACGCTTTCCTTCGAAACAAGCGCTTAGCGACTGAAAAGTGACTTTTATTAACTTAACCTTCTTCGCGCTTCCTCTTCACGACTTTCCTCTTATCAGCTTTCTTCTTCACGGCTCTCTTCTTCACGGTAAGCATAAGTCGCATCAAAGCGCGACTGAATCCAATCACCACTTAAAATAGGTGCGTATTTCGCAGGCTTATCTTTTGTTGCACAGCTCGCCACACAGCTTACTTCTGTTTCGTAGTCTGGCTCGACAAAGAAAGGAAACGAGTACCTGTGCACATCCGGCAAAGAAGCCCTGACGCGATGGGCAGTAGACACATAATCATCATTGGTCCAACGCTGCATCAGGTCACCAATATTGACAACGAGCGCATTTTCAATGGGCGTTGCATCCACCCACTCGCCATTGCGGTTTTTTACCTGTAACCCGCCCGTTTGATCTTGTAATAACAAGGTCACACAGCCATAGTCCGTATGAGCCCCCGCCCCGTTGTCATGGTCATTGGCTGGACGAGGCGGATAATGGATCATCCGCAATACGGTCACATGATCTGTGAAGCAACGGGTAAAAAAGTCGTCATCTAAAGACAAGGCCTGAGCCATGGCGGTTAAAAGTTTCTGTGCCACTTGAAAGGCTTCCACATAATAATCTTGCAGCACTTCAACGGTTTTAGGGTCGCTCGGATTTTGATTTGGTCCATACATGGTGGGGTATTTAACCGCCAAGGGATGTGTACTCGGCAGATCAAGCGCCATATCAAAGGTTTCTTTCCAATCCGCGTGACCCACTTCGTCTAGCTGCTCTTCACCGATATTGCCGTAGCCACGGTGGTTCTGGCAGTGAGTAATGTCGATGGCGTTTTTCTTGTCTTGCGGTTGAGCAAAAAAGCGCTTGGCTTCTTGCATCAACTTGGCCATGAGCTCGGTCGGAATACCAGTATTGGTCAGGTAGAAAAATCCAATTTCACGACACGCTTTATCCAATGCTTTAATTTCATTCTGACGGACGACATCACTTTCATGAATCAACTTGGATAAGTCAATTAAGGGGATAGACATGTTTTTCTCTCCTACTGCGAGATTAGCTTCGTGAAGACAATTTAATAAGTTGCGTATGTTTAGGATTAAAGCGTTTTAAGCCCACTTCGCCAAAATCCACAAAAATCATTTGTTTACCATCTTGTTCTTGGCGTACTACCACGCCCTGCCCGAACTGATCGTGGCGAACTTTATCCCCCGACTGCAACAGTCCCTTCCCCTCATTCACTCGATGACGAAACACCAAGGCAGGCGATACCGCCACGGCATTCAAATAACGCTGAAAAATCGCGCCTTTTTCCGTATCAATAGGGTTCTCGTCGGACGCCAGATTCCACACCTGACAAATACGGCTCACCGCATAAGGCTGAGCCTCAAAAACAAAGCGTGACAAGGACAAACTCTTTAACGCCACCCGAGGAATAGTACCCTGCTTCATGCATTTATGCTCGTCCGGAGTGGGCGATTCCAACAGCACCAGTTTTTGCTTAGCACGGGTAATCGCCACATAAAATAAACGTCTTTCTGACGCCAATTCACTGGCGGCTTTTTTATCTATCGCGCTGAGGCCTTCATCATAATAAGGGAAACGCCCTTCCTGCAAACCAGACAGCAACACCTGATCAAATTCCAACCCCTTCGACTTATGAATCGTCATCAAGTGCACCCCATGACTGTCGTCCGTCTGACGCTCGTTCAAATGAGTAAGCTGCGCCAATACCGACGCCGCATCCCCACCCACACCGCGAACATACGCCATAAAAGCATCACACGTGGCTATTTTCTCTTGGGTTTGAATGTCCTTACTACTGGTGCTTTCAAAGTAACGATAAATACCCAGTTTTTCTAAAGTATGGGCCAAACCTTGCGCCGGATCGGTACGATAAATACTCAGGCTACGCAGCCAATCGGCTCGTTCATAGAGTTTTTTCGCCCGCCAGCCTTCTGTCGCGTCCGCCAATGACTCAATAATCTGCGGCAATAAATGCGGCGCTTGCTTGGCCTGTTGAATCAAGGTTTTACGCTGCGCCACGGAACCACCCAAGCTAGGAATCATCAGCAGATATTCAATGTCATCTGAATGAAAAAACACCTTAGGGTTTTCCAGCCCACCAGCAATCACGGCGAGATAAGACATCAACATGCGAATTTGACGGTTTTCTAATAGCGGCGAATCCCCATGCAATTGGTACGGCACGCCCTTATGCATCAGCGCCAATTGAATTGGCACCATGTCACTATAGAGCCGAACCAGCACCGCAGTCTCATTCAACGCCTTTTCTTCTTCAACCCACGACTTTAATTCGCCAAGCAAGGCTTTACCTGTCTTAGGTGCTTTGGCGAACGACACTCGCGTTGCCTGCCCAGCACCAATGACTAAGGCGTCAGGATCATTTTCACTGATCACGCTTGACGCCATTAAACCAATGGCATGACCAAAACGAAAACTGGTACTCAGTGGGTAGGTCGTCACCGCGCCAAACTCTTCATCAAATTGCTTTGCCATAATGTGCGGGCTAGCGCCACGCCATTCATAAATACATTGCTGCACATCTCCGACTATCATCCACTGGCAAGCCTGTGGCGGATACAGCAACTTTAATAGCTCATATTGACACGGGTTAATGTCTTGAAACTCATCAATAAGTAGATAGCGAAATGGCGGTACAAAGGTTTGAACCTGCATGCGCTCAGGCTCGGCTAACGCTTTCAACAAAGCGTATGGATCACTCAATAAGTCCGCAAAAAAACGCGTATTATCGCGTTTGCGCAAGCTTTCTAACTCGTCATACAAGGCGGGAAAAAACGCACGCTCTTTTGACCAGCCTAAGTCATCAAACACCTCTTTCGCAGGCTGTGCCGAGGCTTTCACCTGATCGACAAACAACAGCACATCTTCTAGCCAATCTTTCTCGTCTTGCAGAGCAACTTTTTCGCCTTTACGCATCAGGCGTTGCAAGGCTTCCCGCAGCAGCTTCACCAAACTGAAATCATCGGTCAACAGTTTCGCAGAGGGTAACCAGCCTTGCTGTTCTAAACGACGACATAGCTTCATCCCAAACGCATGAAAGGTCATCACACTGGGAGAACGAAAATACCCAGCCGCCGTGATTTGCTGACTTAAGCGCCCAGAAAATTCTTCCTGAGCACTTTTATTAAACATAAACACGCCAATCTGAGAAGGTTCGACGCCCTGAGCGAATAAGTGCTCGATACGGGCTATGAGCGTGGTGGTTTTTCCGGCCCCCGCCACCGCGATGACTTTCGCGGGTGTGGTGAGATCATGCTGTACGACAAGACCCTGCTCATCGGTTAACAAATGCCCTGTTTCTGTACTCTGTTGCGCTTGCGTCAAAATAATAATGCCTAGTGTGAATGGTGTTTACTTTCTAATGTTAGTCTTCAAACAAATGACCAATTTCTCTAAAAGAAAGATGCTCTTTGCCCGCGACCTTCGCAATGGACTCACCGCACACCACCAAACGCCGCTGTACACGGGCAAAAAATACCCCATTGGTTCGAGCGATAAGCGGATAACTCGACGACTCAACATCATCGTCCATCAGGTTCACCACTTCACCAATTACCTCCCCTGCTTCGACCTCCTCCCCAATGGCTTTGTGATAACACACAATGCCAGCACAAGGCGCCTTCACTAAATCCATGGCATCCAGTGGGTAATATTCCACTTGGCTATCATCAATCTCTGCCAGCTCACCAGAAACAATGTCCCGTAACACAAGGTAATCAAATAAGGCCTGTGCATCCTGCAAGGCAAATTCATTAGAAATATCATTCTCACCTCGCAACTCCAAAGTAACAGAACGACTGCCCCAAGGGACTAAATGCGCATAATGCACTTTTAATTCTCGCCACACACTGACATTGGTTTCATCAAAAGACGCCGCGCCGGTTTCTAACTCCGACAAACCGACCTTTGCCCCCAATAACGCCAACAAGGGCTTAAAATGTTCCTCAAACTCTTGCGGCACATAAGCATGCATACTGGCTTCGCCAGAACAATGCAGATCAATCACCTCATCCGCATCCATCGACAAAGCCAACAAGGTTTTCTTCATACCTTGTAGTTCGGTGGTTTCTGGTAACAAAGCCAACTCTTCACGAATCGCTTTACGAACCAAATTCACGTTTTCCTGAGGGTCGCCCGTTATATCGCCTTTAATGCGCTTTTCCACTTTTGCGCCTAACCTAGGCCAATTACGGTTAAAGTTGCCGCCACCGTCCGAAAAAGCAAAACGCCCAGGAATATAACCATGAAAATTTTGCGCCAAACCAATCGGGTTAGACACTGGCACAATGATAATTTCGCCTTTAATTAAACCCGCATCATCGGCTTTTTTAAGCAATTTAATTAAGGTGTTTAAGACCAAAAAACCGGGCCATTCGTCAGCATGAAGGCCGGCTTGAAAATACACTTTAGGGCGAGCACCCGCATCACCAAAATGGTGGGCTTTTACAGTCCGCTGAGTACCGGGTGTCGCACTCGGTAAAACATGAGAATAAACTTGATAAGACATACAACCTCGCACCAATTTGCTCGACTAATTTCAGCCCGCACATGTTACGCTAAAAGCCAATTTGAAGAAAAACCTTCTCATTAATAATTATTCTGTAAGAAATGCTAATGTCATTGCGTCTAAAAGAGTACAAACGTTTGCCACACCCCAAAAACACAACAAAAAAACGACAGGGATACATGTAATGAAAAAATCGTTCATCGCTGCCTCCATCGCAGCCACCTTAGCATTTACTAACCCAGTACAAGCCGATTGGCAGGACACATTGGTACAAGCCGAAGGCCAAACCGTTTACTTCAATGCTTGGGGCGGTGCAGACAACATTAACGACTACATTCAATGGGCAGCCGATAGAATCAAAGACAAATACAATGTCACTCTAAAGCAAGTCAAACTGACCGACACATCCGATGCAGTAAACCGTGTATTGGCCGAGAAAGCCGCGGGTAAAAACACGAATGGCTCCATCGATCTTATGTGGATCAATGGCGAAAACTTCCGCGCCATGAAAGACAACCAACTACTATTTGGCCCTTTCAGCCCATCTCTTCCAAACTACCAAAAATACGTAAACGAAAACGCTCGCCAAAGCTTAACGCAAGATTTCGGTACCCCAGTCGATGGTATGGAATCCCCTTGGGGCATGGCGCAAGTTATCTTCATGCACGACACCGCCACCCTAAGTAAACCGCCAAAATCCATGGTCGAACTCTTGGCTTATGCCAAACAACACCCGGGGCGCATCACCTACCCAGAGCCACCGCAATTCCTTGGTTCCACCTTCTTAAAACAAGCTCTGTATGAACTAAGCCCTTACCGTAAAGCTCTATCACAACCGGTAGACTCTGTGGATTTTGATAAAATCACCGCGCCGTTATGGGCGTATTTAGACCAACTTCATAAAGTCGCGTGGCGCAACGGGCAAACCTTCCCATCCAGCGCCGAAGAAATGATGCGACTGCTAGACGACCAAGAAATCGACGTGGCATTGAGCTTTGATATTTCCGCCGCCTCAGTGCAAATCGATAAAGGCAACTTACCAGATACGGTGCGCTCTTATGTTTTCACTGGCGGCACCATTGGCAACACCCACTTTTTAGCCATTCCCTACAACAGCAGCGCCACCGCAGGTGCCCAAGTGGTCGCCAACTTTATGCTGTCCCCCGAAGCGCAAATCAAAAAACAAACCCCCACCATTTGGGGTGACTTAAGCGTTTTGTCCTACACTAAATTACCCGCCAGCGACCAAGCCAAGTTTGATGCTTTACCACGGGGCATTGCGACCTTAAGCATAGAAGAGCTGGGTAAAACCCTACCGGAACCGCACAGCAGCTGGGTGGGCGCATTAGAAAAAGAATGGCGTAAGCGCTACGCTCAATAACCACCAACCTCCTGAATAAGAAGTAAGATGCCATTACAAAAGATAAAATGGACACAATGGACAATCGCCCTACTACTGGCTTTCCCCATTGCCATTGGCCTAATCGGCACCTTGCTTCCTGCGTTTCAGTATTTCCCGCCTCTTGGACAAGACACACTTTCCCTTGACCCTTGGCATAGTCTGTTTGAACAAGGGGAATTTTACGCCAGCTTAAAACTCACCCTCATCACCGGCATCGGTGCGCCCATCTTGGCACTGTGGTTTTCCCTTTCCTTACTGGCATGGGGATACCAGCGGCCCTTTTTCCGGAAGATCGAAACACTGCTTTCCCCCATTTTAGCCATCCCCCACGCCGCCATCGCCATCGGGTTATTATTTTTACTCAGCCCTTCGGGTTGGCTAGTACGGCTCTTTAGCCCTTGGCTTACTGGCTTTGACCGACCACCCAATTGGATTAGCGTACAAGACCCATACGGCGCCTCGCTCATCTTCGCCCTCGTCATCAAAGAAATGCCTTACTTACTGTTTGTCATGCTCGGCGCCATGAAAAGCCTACAAGCAAGCGACACCATCAAAGCTTGCCAAGCTCTTGGCTACCGTCGCTTTACCCTATGGCGCAAAGTGCTCATTCCTCAGCTTTACCCCATTATTCGTTTGCCGATTTTTATCGTCATCGCCTTTAGTTTAACCGTGGTGGATTTGGCCTTGATCATCGGCCCCAATACACCATCCACCTTAGCCGTGACCCTGTTCCGATGGTTTAACGACCCAGATTTAGACCGACGCTTAATGGCCAGCGCAGGGGCCGTCTTCCTCATGCTGGTTATTGCGCTGGTGCTCGGCGGCTGGGAGCTGGCTCACCAAATATTCAGCCAAGCCACTCGACCAGAGCGCAGCAACGGCAAACGCTCTGGTTTGTCGGATAACCTATTAAGAAGTGGCGTAATACTTGGCCTAATGTCCTTGCTCAGTGGCTTTATCGCCTTAGCCTTATTACCCATTTGGTCACTGGCCAAACGTTGGCGCTTTCCCGATGCCTTACCAGCCAAATGGACATGGGACAACATAGATCGCGCTACTCCTTTATTGATCGAACTTACCTCAAACACCTTGCTGATCGCGCTCAGCGCAACGTTATTAGCCTGTTTCATCGCGCTTCTAATGTTGGAAACTTTACGCCGATCAACCCACTATTCGACAAACAAGTCATCAGGTTATAACAAACCACATCTTTTTGATTGGCTCATTTACGTACCGATTCTTTTGCCACAAATCGGCTTCTTATTTGGCTTGCACGTATTATTGATTTACCTAAACCTTAACGGTGACTTATGCGCCATCATCGCTTTGCACCTAATGTACGTTTTGCCCTATGTTTACCTTACATTAAAAGGCCCCTACCTAGCCTACGAGGAAAACTACCTACAAGAAGCCAATCGGTTAAACCGCCAAACATGGCGTAACTACGTGCGAATTAAACTCGCCATGTTAAAACCGGCTTTATTTACCGCCTTCGCCATTGGTTTTTCCGTCAGCATCGCCCAATACTTACCGACCCTGATTGCAGGCGAAGGCCGATACAGCACCCTAACCACAGAAGCCGTGGCACGCGCCGCCTCGGGTGACCGCAAACAAGTGGGCAGCATGGCCTTGTTACAAGCCTTCTTCCCCGTCATGATCTTTTGGATGGCACAATACATCCCACCACGTTGGACAAGATGGCGGCTGGCGTTAAAAACCTCGTTAAGAAGAATAAACCCTAGAAGGAATAAAAAGTGCTCAGCGTAAACGCGTTTTCTTTGTCACTCGATGACAAAACCCTCATCAGCAACCTAAGCTTCGACATCGCCGACGGCCACGTATTATCCATCATGGGGCCAAGTGGCATAGGCAAATCCAGTTTATTGCACTACTTGAGCGGGACACTTCCTGACACCCTAAGCGCCACCGGAGACGCCTTTTTAAATGGCGAAGCCTTACACACCAAACCCACCCAACAACGTAAAGTCGGCCTATTACAGCAAATGCCCTTACTCTTCCCCCACATGAGCATCATCGAAAACCTACTCTTCGCCATTCCCACAAACATCGACAAACACAACCGACAACAACAGGCACAAAACTCCCTGCAACGGCTCGGCATGCCAGACAAAGCCAACACCCTACCGAAAACACTCTCCGGCGGCCAACAAGCCCGCGTCGCCCTACTGCGTACCCTACTGTCCCAACCCGACTACCTACTGCTCGACGAACCCTTCAGTAAACTCGACCCTGCCCTAAGACGGGAAGTCAGAGAATTCGTACTAACTGAAATACGCCGCGCTAACATACCCACGCTGCTGGTTACCCACGACCCAGAAGACGCCACAGCCATGGAAGGGGAATATTTAGAATTGGGGGAAATGAAGTAGTACAAACATAACCCAAAGGGCTCTTATCGGACTTTCAGCCCAAAGTTCGACTTTTCTAATGGGATTTAGAGAAAAGAACTTTGAGGCACAATCATTCTATTTTTGATCTGGCCCTAAACCTTGCGATTTATTTAGCGCTTTTTTGACTTCAGCAACAAGCTCATCATCAAGGGTATTACTGGTCTTTTTAGTCAGATATTCCGCGACATGTATAAAAATCGCAATCAACACCTTTTCAGTAAACAATTTCGTTAGTGTAACCTTTAACACAGTCAAAATAATCGTATTCATAAACACTCCTTCTTACTGGTTCCGTATCATCAATATAGGGACTCCTTAGCATGATCTGAGCCATGAAGCCTGCTACAACCCTATAGATAAGACGGTTCGTCCATGAATTTGTGAAAAACAAAAGTTACTTTACGAGATCTTTGCCCCCTGCACTGCTAGCAATTACGACGAAATAGAGCATTATTAACAAAGTATTTTCAGTAAAAATTAGACTCTAAGATGACAAGGTCAGATTCGGGTTTTGAAGAAATAGGCGATGTTGCGAGGGCGGGCCCCGCCGGCAAAAAAACCGTTGGCATTTAGAGCACCTACACCAGTTCCAGAGTTGTAATGGGATTTTTTTACGCCTAAATAATTGTTGTAATTTATTTCATCATAACCAGCTCTGCTCAACATTTTACCTACATCATCATTGGAATTAATTAGCGATGATAAATTTATTGAACTTAATGATGGGTCCATTGCTGATACAGATGCCTTTTGCCAACGTCCAAACGATTTTTTTACATCCACACCACGGTCGTTGTCGTAACCACGGATAAATTCACCGCCTAAGGTCGGGATAGTAAAAGTGGTCTCACCATCCCCCGTACCATAAAAACCGGCATACATTTCTGTATCTGCGTCCTTCGTGGCTTGGTCGATCAGGTTAGAAGTGGCCTGCACTTTGGCCCAGTAGACTGGGTGTTCGGCACGCTTGAGTGTCGCACCATCTAGGGCGATTTCCCCCACTTCGATAATGTCCAACGAGTCGGTGATGACTTTTGCCATGTCTTTGACATCACTGCCCGTTAACGGATTAATCTGTTTGGTCAACCACAACTGGCCATTAAGATAGCTAATGGTCGCTAGGGCCCCCTTAAATAACTGGTTGGCTGAAACGATATTCGCCACGCCAATCTGCCCTAGGCCATCAACAGCAACCTGAACAGTGCTGGTATTGGTCAGCGCCACGGTGAAGTGTATTTCATCATGCTCTTGCAGGGCCTTAACTGGCTGTTTACCAGCAGGGGTGGTCAATACGATGTCATTGGCGGTTCCGGTAGCGAGAAAGACTTTTTTCGCCCTCATCTGGTTACTCATGGACAGGGCTAATTGTAACAACACACTCTGGTCTTCTGTCACATCGCCTTCGTTAATGGCCGCAAGCAACTCATCATAAAGCGGCTTCAAAGCCGCCACTGAAGCCGCACTATCGGCTATCTTCGCTAGCGAAATGCCATCGTCTTGGCTCACATTACTTGCTTTTAAATCATCATTATCTGGGTAATCCATTTATTGTTTCCTACTATATTGTTAAGCCACACGCATAAAACAGCAATAAATTCACCTGCAAGCTAATTTATAAGCGATTGATGCTTTCCAGTGGCCTTTTAACTAATGGTTTTTTAACCAATAGAAAATGCCTTGCTCCAATATATAAGACGCAGCAGAAGTCTTTTTGTGAATTCAAGCTTCTTAACGTGTCTATCCTAGTAACGACTGGTACGACTAAAAAATTTAACTATATTTTTATAGTCAACTTATTTGACAATGATTTTATTGTCGAATATATTGACAAAATATTCATTGTCAAAAAAAACAATATCAAAATACATGGAGGTTGGTATGTCTGGTCAGGTTGTTTTCGGAGAAAAATATTTTAAACGCGAAAAAGAGCAACAAAAGGTATGGAGATACTTAGACAGAGGGGCTCATATTATTCTGTTGGCTCCTAGGCGGTCAGGCAAAACATCTATGCTCAGGCATTTGGAGCAAAACCCTAAAGAAGATTACATTTTTCTCTATACCATGGTTCAGTCTTGCACGACGGAACAAGCGTTCTACAAACAAATTTTTGATCAACTGTACGATACTGATTTTATAAAAAATTTGGAGAGAGCCAACAAAAAAGGCAAAGAGTGGCTAGGTAGTGTTTTAAAAAGTATTGAGAACATAAACATAGCAGGTTCAGGTATTAAGTTAGCCGACAAAACCAGACACATCACCCACCAAGACTTAGCAATGGTGATTCGCAAGCTTCAATTAGAGAAGAAACTAGTCATCGTTGTTGATGAATACCCTGATGTCATTGAATCTATCTATGAAAATGACGGCATATCTGCCGTCAAAAATTTCATGAAGAACACCCGAACCCTATGCCAAGACACATCACTCAATCAAATGGTGCAGTTCATTTTTACAGGTTCTATTGGTTTAGATTCATTAGCTAATCGACTTGAAGTATCTAACCTTATTAACGATCAACACAAATTAAGCTTATCGACTCTAAATGAAACAGATGGATTGGCGTTTATTCACTTTCTAACAAAAAAGAACGACAGTTCATTAAAAATCACACACGATGTCGCTCTCTATATGCTAAAAAAAGTACAGTGGCTAATGCCTTACTATATTGAAATTCTATGGGAGCGACTTGAGGACCATTGCTTTGACATTGAAAATACCACACCAGAAAATAGCGATGTCGACACCGCTTATAACACCTTATTTAATCAAGCTTATCGCTCCAACTTCAATCATTGGGTTGAACGACTTAATCGCCTGAAAAAATCAGAAAAAGCATTAGCAAAAGAATTTTTAAATTTACTCTCCACATCTAAACAAATCTCATATAACGACTATTTTAATATTAGCCAACAAGAAAAATACCAAGATACTCAACATGGTTATGTCATTGATTGCTTGGAGCATGATGGCTACATTTTTGAGACAGAACCAAAAACCTACCGCTTTACCTCACCCATATTAAAAGACTGGTGGAATAGATATGCCGACCGTGCCTTATAAAAACGAAATACCTAAAAAATATAATCCGCAAAATACATCCACAGCGGTACTAAAAAGCACCTTTGCCATCCGACTGAAGGAGTTTAAACGCCTATGGAAAGCCATTTCACAGTCCGATATGGCATCGCCAGAGCAACATTATATTATTCAGGGAGTAAGAGGGGCTGGTAAAACCACCTTACTGACTCGGCTCTACATTGAGGTAGAAGAAAGTGACTCACTATCACCTTGGCTAATCCCGATTCAGCTAAAAGAAGAAGAGTATGGTATTAGCTCTTTATTCAGTTTTTGGTTACGTATCGCAGAAGATTTAGAAGAACACCCTTTGTATAAAACAAACTTTAAAGACTTAACAGAAACAATAGAAGACATAGAGCCAGAAGAGGGTGAAGACGCAAAGGCAGCCTTCAATCTGCTTAATAATGCCTTGAATGAGCATCAGCAAAAAATCATTATTTTTATTGATAACATCGCTGAATTATTTGACCACTTCTCTGACATGGATTTAGCCATACTAAGAGAAATATTAAGCCAAAAAGCCAATATTAGAATCATTGGTGGTTCTGCCATTTCGCTAGAAAATTTCTATGATCACAAGCAGCCTTTTTATCAGTTTTTTAACGTTATCACCTTAGGAAAACTGACCCAAAAAGAAGCCCTAGACTTACTCTTAGCACTGGCGGAAGTGGCAGGAGAAGATGCCGTTAAACAAATTACATTAGCCATAGAGGAACAACCTGAAAAAATTGAATCCATTCGTCGGCTCACAGGCGGTGTCCCCAGAACCATGGCCTTGTTATTTGATATTTTGGCCGAAGGCCCCCACGGCACGACCTTTGGTTATTTAGATGACACATTAGACATGGCCTCCCCTATTTACAAGCACAGGATGGATGACCTAAGCAAACAACAAAAACCCATTGTACATGCCATAGCCAAACACTGGGATGCGATTTCAGTAAAAGAGATCGCCCAAAAAACCCGCATAAACAGTAAAACCATATCGGCTCAGTTAACCCAACTGCAAAAGCAGTGGATCATCGAAAAAGTCCCCACCGACAACAAAAACCACCTCTACAGAATTCAAGAACGGTTTTTTAATATTTGGTATCTCATGCGTTATGGCCGCCGTCGAGATAAAAACAAACTGCTTTGGCTCACTCGATTTATTGAAATGTGGTGCACTAAGGAAGATTTAACAGAACGAGTAATGCAGTTCTCCTCAGGGTTAAGTAAAGACGCCTACCTACCCGGCACCTTGGCTTACACCTCAGCATTGCTCGGTTGTAAAACGCTTAGCATCAATGAAAAAGAACAGATATATCAACATGCTCATACCTTTTTTGAACAACAGAATGAACCTAATTTTTTAAACTCACTGCCTGAAATAGAAGGAAAAGAATATGCCCTCCATGCGATTGATTGTATGGATAATGAAAAGTTTGAAGAAGCAATAAAATACGCAGAAAAAGCAATATCAAAAAATATTTTTGAAGCCTATTACATAATTGCTTATTTATATCATTATGAACTTATTGACATCAAATTAGCAGAAAAAAACTATCTAAAAGCTACCAAGAACAACATAGATATTGCCTATTTCCAATTAGCTTCTTTATATAAAATTGATCTTAAAAATTTCACCAAAGCAGAACAAACTTACCTTGAAGCGATAGAACATGATGATGACAAAGCCCATTCCTATATGGGCTTAGCTGATTTATATGAAGTCAACTTTAAAAATTATTCTAGGGCTGTGCAAATGTATATAAAAGCAACCGAACATGGTGACCACAGCGCCTATTTACATTTAGGTCATTTATATAGAGATAAATTTGAGGATTTTTCTAAGGCTGAGCAAGCCTATCTTAAAGCTATCAAGTATGGTTATCACCGTGCATATTTATACTTAGGCTATTTATATCTATACAATGATTATAATTTTGCTAAAGCAGAACATGCTTATCTTCAAGCTATTGAACGTAATATTTACGATGCTTACTCCGCTATAGCATCAATGCACTTTTCATTAGAATTGGTAGATAAAAAAAGCCAAGCCCTTAACTATGCAAAACAAGGTGTTAGCCATAATGAAGGTTTTGATAGTTTATACATATTAGTGTGTACTGCTCTATGGAATAATGAGCTGGATATTGCAGCGTCTTCAATGGAAAAAATATTTAGTCTCGATTCATGGTCGAAAATTTTAGAAGAAAATACTAAAGAAACATTTCTTTTATTAATACTCTTTTTGGCTAAAAAACAAACTCATCTTGTCGATAAATGGTTTAAAGAGTTTGATTTAATAGAACAGTTTAAACCCCTCCATTATGCATTAATGTTTTTAATGAAAGAGGAATATCCGAATGAATATTTACGGATGGGGTCAGAGCTAGAAGAAACCGTTGCAGAAGTGCTGGCTGAAATTGAGAAGCTAGCAATAACGTATCAATAAACCTCTTTGAACATTCGCTATAACAGTCCACATAAAGCCAGTCGTATCCAATGACTGGCTTTTTATCAAACCACTCCCCTATAACCCCTAATCCAGCAATATGCTAAAGTGCCAGCCACAGCACAAACCGTCTTGAGGAAAGTATGAAAGCAGTAACTCAGCAGTACAAAATGAAAGGCATGCTCGTCAGTGATTATGAATTAGAGGTGCCGTTGGATTGGCACTCACCCGAGAAGAGCGACACCATCACGCTTTTTGCTCGTGAGGTGGTGAGTTTGGATCGAGTCGATGATGAGTTGCCTTTGCTGTTGTTTTTGCAAGGTGGCCCCGGTGGTAAGTCCCCTCGCCCGATGCCCGATTCGTCCCCTTGGATGAGTGAGGCGTTAAAAACTCACAAGGTCATTTTACTCGACCAACGAGGTACGGGCCGCAGTAGCCGTGTTGATAAGAGTCTTATGAGTAAATTGTCTGCCGAAGCAGGCCGAGATTATTTACTGAAATTCCGTGCCGACAGCATAGTGGCGGATTGCGAGCATCTTCGTAAAACCCTTTACCAAGGTCGTTTGTTTGAAACCTTGGGGCAAAGTTATGGCGGCTTCATTACGTTGGCGTATTTATCCCAAGCGCCTGAAGGCTTGGCGGCTTGTTACATTACGGGAGGACTTGCGGGGTTAGAAGAATCGGCAAAAGAGGTTTATCAGCTTACCTATCAGCGCCTTATTGAGAAAAACCAAGACTACTACGCCCGTTACCCGCACGATGCCAAGGTCATGGCAAAGATTGCTGAGTGCCTTACCAACAACAAGGTGCTGTTACCCGATGGTGATCAACTCACATTAGAACGATTCCAAAGTATTGGTATTTTATTAGGCATGGGGCAGGGAATTGACCAAATCCACTGGTTAATCGACGAAGCCTTTGCTGGCAGTGATAAAAACCAACTAAGCGATACGTTTTTAGAACAAGTCATGCAAATGACCAGCTACCACGAAGGGCCACTGTTTGCGGCGATTCATGAAAGCATCTACGGCCAATCTAACCAGAGCACAAGCTGGTCAGCGCAGCAGGTTCGGGAAGACTATAAGGAATTTGATGCTAGCCATTCGCCGCTGATGTTGACGGGAGAAATGATGTATTCGTGGATGTTCGAGCAAATCACGTCATTACGCCCCTTTGCCGATGCGGCCAATGCCCTCGCGGAATACCAAAACTACGCGCCCCTTTACGACATGGCCAAACTCGCCAATAACAAAGTCCCCGTTGTCGCGGCGGTGTATTACAACGACATGTACGTGCCACGAGAGCTTTCCCTTAAAACAGCCGAGCAAGTGGCCAATACCAAGGTGTGGATCACCAACAGCTACGAACACGATGGCGTGCGTCAGTCTTCGGAGGTGTTTTGCCAACTACGCCAATTGCTTTTGGACCAAGGTGGCCCTTTGACAACATCGAAGTAATCAATCTACCCCAACAAATACCGTTTACGATATTGGCTTGGCGTCTGGTTAAACAAGCCTTTAAACGCATGGATGTAGGCGGAATCGGATTGGTAACCGAGCTCTAATGCGATGTCTTGAATGGACTGTTTGCTTTCTAGACATTGCAGGGATAACACCAGCCTGATGTTTTGCCGCCACATGGAGAACGACTGATTAAACTCCTTGGCACACAGTCGCGATAGGGTTCGTTGTGAGGCTCCTACCTTTACCGCCCATTCAGCGAGAGTTAGGGGTAGATCCGGCTGTTGATTCAGTTCTTTAAAAATCGCGAGTAACCTTCTGTCCTTTGGAATAAGCAAGGGAATCTCGTAACGTTCGGCGATGGTGATTTGATCCCGCAAAACACTGAGCATGTTGGTCGTCATCTGCTCTGCTTGGTTATCTAAGCCTTGATCAATGAGTAAAACAATCAGTTCTTTTAAAAAGGCGCTGACCAAGCAAGATTTAAAGCTATGCCCGTAGTCTACCGCCCCCTTTGGGTTGAGAAATACCGCTAGAAACTGTGTTCTGGTTACGGATACCGATTTGTGAAGGGTGTTCGCTGGTATAAAGATCAATCCATTGTGTGGCACGATGACATTTTTACCGGCTATCTCAGATTGAAGTAATCCAGAAATTGGAAACAGTATTTGATGCCAAGGGTGTTGATGCAATTCCTCCGAAAAATGCGCAGGCAGGTCGTAAGTGTTTGAAAGAACTTGGCGACTCGGATATTTTTTGATGAGTTCATTAATCGTCATGATTGGCAACTTATCTATATTTTATGTCTTATAGGATAAATCAGGACATTTCGATTTGAAATAACATACTCACCTCATTGGTTACTCTTTCAAAGGAAAAAAGAGAAGAATGCGCCTGCCCATAAAGCGAACGGAGGAAAAAGACATGCAACTGGTCTCTATTAACGTATCCAAACCAAAAGACGCTGACTATAACGGCGAGACGATACAGACGGGTATTTTCAAAAAGCCCATACAAGGCAAGGTTCTTGTTAAAACGCTCAATATTGAAGGCGACAAGCAAGCAGACCTTGAAAACCACGGTGGCATTCATAAAGCCGTGTATGCCTTTGCTCATGATCGTTACGACCATTGGCGTGACGCATTCAATGACCCAGGTTTAACCGCAGGGGCATTTGGTGAAAACCTCACCATAGCCACGTTAGATGAAGCTGCAATAAACATTGGTGACCGCTTTCGCCTTGGTGACTGCATCCTAGAGGTCAGCCAACCTAGAATGCCTTGCTACAAGCTCGGTATCGCTTTGAACAACACCCGAGCACCTAAGCAGTTCACAAAGAGTTATCGTACTGGCGTGTATTTTAGAGTCATACAAGAAGGAAGGATTGAAGCCGGTGATGAGCTGGTTAATATCCACCAGCACGAGGATTCGGTGAGCGTTAACACCTTGTTTAGAGCGTTATTTGATAAGGATTATCAAGATACCCATACTGTCTTTACTAAAGCATTATCGGTTACAGAACTGGCGCCAGAGTGGCGAAATGTGATTTCTGATCGCTTGCAAGTTAACTAGACTCAATTAGTAGGATGTAAACTATGAGTAAAATAACAGAAGCGGAACTTCCCTCTTTTAGCCTTCTTCATGATCGAATAAAGGGGTCAGACTTTGTTGATTGCTACGCCGTTGAGTCCGACTTATCACCCCGCCAAGCCGCTGACATTGTGACCAATTTCCCTGGGTGGGCGCAATTACTGGTGAGAATCCGTAATGCTGTGGTTTCCAAACTTGGCTTATTAGATGATGGGCCAGAAGCCAACGATAAGGTTGGCTTCTTTCCGGTCGAGGCTGAAAACGATCAGGAGTTGATCGCAGGATTTAACGATAAGCATTTGGACTTTAGGCTCTCTGTCATCTCCCAAAATGGGCAAGTATTTTTATCGACATGGGTGCATACACACAATATCGGCGGAAAAATCTACCTTAAAGTCATACTTCCCTTTCATATATTAATTGTGCGTAACGCCTTAGCTAGGGTTCAGGCATTGAGCTTACCAACTAGAACCTAATATTGATTACACCTTGATGAAACCTAGAGAGATTCGTAGTGAACACTTGGACACTTCCACACAACTTTGAGTTTAAAGGCCGAAAGGTTAAATACGGTATATCAGGCGAAGGCGAACCTCTTGTTTTGGTGCATGGTACGCCTTGGTCGTCTTTTAACCTCAGGCATTTAATTCATGATCTATCTCGTGATTACACTGTGTATTACTTTGATCTACTAGGATATGGCGAATCCGACAAAAGTGACGCGGATGTGTCTTTAGGCATACAAAACAAGCTGCTTGATGCCTTGATCGACCACTGGAAACTAGAGGAATCTTTTATTGTTGGCCATGATTTTGGCGGCACGACCGTATTACGTAATCATATCTTGGATAAACGTCGCTACAAGAAAATAGTCGTGATTGACCCTGTCGCTCTATCACCATGGGGATCCCCCTTTTTTAAACATATTGAACAGCATGAAAGCGCTTTTGCTGGTGTACCAGACTATATTCATGCGGCGATTGTAGAGGCCTATATTAAAACCGCTGCTCATCAGGCTTTAGATCAAGAAACCATAGATGGCATACTCACGCCATGGATTAGCGAAGGCGGAAAGTCAGCCTTTTATCGACAAATTGCGCAGGCTGACTCAAGATTCACCGATGAATTCCAACACAAGTTTGCTGATGTTAGCGCTCCAACTCTCATCCTCTGGGGCGAAGAAGATACCTGGATACCTTGCGAACAAGCGCATGTACTGCAAAGTAAAATCGAAGGCTCGAAACTGGTCACTGTGCCTAATGCTGGGCATTTAGTCATAGAAGAGAACCCAACAGTGTTAGTAACAGAAATACGACGCTTTTTTAAAGCATAAGATTAGATCAAACTGCCAACCCCCAAGGAGAATGCAAATGAATGACATCACTAAACAATTAGCCTTAGCCGAAAAGTACCTTGATGAAATGCTTGCCGCCGAAAAAGCAGATGATTACGAGGCTTGGATGCAACGCTTTGAGAAAGACAATCATAATGGCCCAAGCAAGGATAACTTCCATAAAGATATAGAGCATATGAGGCAAACGTTAGGCGCTTACCAAAGCCGCGAGTATTTTGGTTCCATTAAAATGTCGAATGAAGATAAATACCCGGATGGTCTGAGGTTCTTTTGGAAAGGAGTATTTGAGAAAAAAGAATTGCTGATTGCTATCGGTATTCATCAAAAAAGCGGCGTTTGGTACGTGAACCACAACGTGTATAGTGCTTAAAATTCCGGTGATAGTTTTAAGAAAAAACGCCGCTCAGTTTAACCCAATCAAAAACCTAGCTCGCCACCCTAGTCGCTCGAATTTGTCTTAGGGATTTCATGCGCTGCCATTTTTTAGTATTGAGTTTTTTATAAATCCACAGACAAGCAATATCAAAACCGAAGTAGAACACGCTAATGCCGCTAGGTGGATTGCTGCTGGTGATAAAAGGAATTTTATCAAACCAGATATCAGGCCAAACCCAACAATCGTAATAGGTACCCAATAGCTCTAAATACACCACCATGAAAAACATAATGAGAAAGAAAAGCTCATTGCCCGTTTTTTTCTTCAGTAATAGCACGACCACTAACATACAGAGAAAGCCCAGTATGTCTTTATCGAAGATCAACCAAAGGCTCGAATAGACCATCATCCCCCAATATAACACCGACTTTATAACGGCTTTATTGGTTTGGATTAATTTTTCTTTATGGATATAAAACACCGCCGCGTACACCAAGCAATGTCCGAGAGGCACATAAATAGGCACATTCTCTAATCGATATTCGTACATGCCCAGTAGGATAGAAAAAACCACTTCGCCAAGGTAAGCGAGCCCCACACCGTACAACATGAGCTTTTGTATTTTTCGTGTCGCTCTTGCATAAACCCAAACGAAGCACAGAAAAACCAGTCCATTCGTTAACCATTGGCTGTATTCCATCCGCTCGGCCACAAACGCGCTGTCCAAAAACAAACCAAACCACAAGACGAGAAGAACAGGAATGTACACCGCTGAATACTGAAGCCTTGCTGTCATTGCGGAAGACCTTCCCCACCGATTGTCTCAATCAGGTCTCGGTACTCTGGCAATAAGTTATCTGCTTGATACTTTTTCATCAGCGGCGCTTGGACGACATTTAGGGCATGCCGTTGTATTAGCGCCACCGCGGCTTTAGCTTCTTGCTGCACATCCTTTATGTGGCTCGTATAAAGATAGCCATCGCCAAACAGTTCTGGGTAAACCTGTCGATTCGGCAAAATAGGCACGCAACCTAACGCCACCGCTTCCAATACAGCGAGTCCTTGAAACTCATGCAGCGCGGTGGAAAGCACAAAGTCCGCTGCCACCAAAAAGGCCAAATAGTCTTCTCTGCTTTCAGCAAAGCCAAATTGCACGATGCGGTGAGAAAACTGCGCTTTGATTTGCTCGAATTCCTGCGGGATGGAGCGAAACTGCTCGCCTAAAATCGCAATTTGATAATCAATAGAGCGGCTTTCTAATTCTTGTAGAATCGCCAGCAATCGATCCGGCCCTTTATCAAATTCCCAACGAGCCGACCAAACCAATTTGATTCGCTTGTCTGGTGTGCGCGCTCTCTTAGGTAAGGCACCGTCACTTGGCAAAGCACTTTCTAATACGATGTCTAACGGAACAGGCAAGACTTGTGCTTTTTCTTCCGTCTTAATCAGCCAATCCGGCGAGACGTAGTCAGGCAGTTTTTTCAACAGCGCTCGTGCCCCATCAAAAAAGGAATCCTTATTAAATTGGCTGTTAAAGACACATTGATCCGCCGCTAACGCGCTGTAGAGGGTAACCATTTGCATTTCTAGCAAGCCTTGTTGCTTGTCACTCACTGGGTAAGCAAATTGATTTTCATGGAAATACAGTAACCAAGGGATGTTTTGTAGATCAGGACAAAAAGCTTTTAGACCGACGCAATCTGTCATGGAAGTGGCGATCACCAGATCGTAGGGTTGTTCCAATAAGGGCTTAAATTTAGGGTCAAAGGCAAAACTCATGGCATTACCGCGAATACGCCACGCAAAATGGCGCGCAGGTAACGACAAATAGCACCAGCGATGGTCACTCAAGCCAGTCATTAGGGTGTTCGCCCACGCTTTGTGGCTGCTGGCTTCGTAGGCACTGATCAGTAAAATTCGCACAGATTCTTGTCTCTTTGCTCTTCGTTTTCTGGGTGAGGTCGCCTATCATGGTGGCAAATAACGACCCCTTTAAGGAATACCATGATCATTCAAAAACAGGATCAAGATATTAACACGCCAACCGGCATCATGCGGTGCACGGTTTATCGCCCACAAGCGGAAGGCCGCTTTCCCTGTATCTTCTTCTATTCTGAAATTTTCCAGCAAACGGCTCCGATTGCTCGCTCGGCGGCCATCATGGCGGGGCACGGTTTTGTGGTCATCGTGCCAGAAGTTTTCCATGAATTGAACCCGATAGGCACTGTGTTAGATTACGACGATGTCGGCAAAGACAAGGGCAATTCAGATAAATTTACCAAGCCACTAGAGGACTATGACAGCGACACGGTTGCCATGATTAGCTACTTCGAGCAGGAAGAGTATTGCACGGGGCAATTCGGCGCCATGGGCGTTTGCTTAGGCGGTCATCTGGCCTATCGCGCGGCACTAAACCCTTGTATTCAAGCGGCTTTCTGCCTGTACGCGACCGATATTCACTCAAATACCCTACCTTGCGCACAAGGCAATGACTCCTTTACTCGTACCGAAGACATTGAAGGGGAATTGGTCATGGTATGGGGCAAGCAAGATCCCCATGTACCGACCACAGGTCGCCAGAAAATTTACCAGCAACTCATCGATACCGACCGTTTATTCACTTGGCATGAAGTCAACGGCCAACATGCCTTTATGCGCGACGAAGGCGATAGATACGACCCAGCCCTCGCCCTAGAGTGCTACAACAAGGCCGTCGCTTTATTTCAGCGCACGCTACATAAAGCCTAGTGATTGAGTGGAACAATACCAATGGGAGGTGAGCTTATTGCTCGCCTCGCCAGTTTGGAGTCAACGCGCATTCACCCAATTCGCCAGAGACCCACATTTCACCGTCTTGAATGGTGACATTTAACTGCATAGAGCGGGCGCAGATTGTCGCTAGGGCTTGGACTTGGGATTCAGGGAATTGCAGTACTCGCATATTATCAAAGCGGCTGTTCTTCCCCTTGTTCTGTTCCCACCAAATATCTGACTTGTCGTTATAGTTAACAATGATAACGTTTTTAGCACGACCACAGGCTTTGCGCAGGCGCTTCTCATCTGGTTGACCCAGCTCTACCCACAACAGGACTTCATCGGAATAATTCTTCTGCCAAAGATCGGGTTCATCTTCGGTACTGATGCCTTTGGTAAAACTTAATTGCTCGCCACCTTCTTTTTCATCGGCTAACAAAGCAAAAGCCGCTAAACGCACCATCATGCGCTCTTCGGTTTCAGACGGGTGTAATGCCAAGGTTAAGTCATAACCTTGGTAGTGATGTCGGTCCATGTCGGACACTTGTACTGATGCTTTATATACCGTTGCTTTCGTTGCCATGGGCTCACTTACTACACTTAATTCAATATCAGAAAAGGACAGTCAAAATTTACGACTGATTATACCGTAAAACACCCATTCAATATGCGAATTTTCCATTAAGATGATAACCCTGAAGAACAAAATATTTTTTCTGGTTATTTATATATAAGTGATTGACATAAGTCAGAAAATATCACTTAATTAAGAAGCTCTCAGAGCGACCATTTATTACACAATTGAATACAACGCACAGATTAAGGAGAAGTAACATGACAAACATTACCATGAATCATATTGCTTCTTTGACGATGGCCATCTGCACCAAGCAAAACCGACCATCTTTGTGCTCAACGCGTTCAATGCCTGTGTAATAAACACCATTGACCGCGGAATTTACGCGGTCACCTATCTAAAAAATACCTCGTAAATTCCGCCAAAAAAACATTATTGGAGAATATTATGAGTATCATTGCCCTATTCAACCTAGCGAAAGAATATTTAGAAGCCCGTCGTACCAATCAGGTATTTCGTCATCTAGACAACCACTACCTCAAAGACATTGGTTTCTACCGCGACAACGGACACATTCGTCCATTGGCTGGCAACAAAGATCTAGAGAGTCAAAGCAAAGAGCAAGCGCCCGTACCGCCGAGAGAACAACCGAGCGACGGGTAATTACCTCGTCACCTTGGACTCGCATACCAAGGTGACGGTAAGCCACTCGGCCGACAGGCCATCCAGCCCTTTATTACCGAGTAATAAAGGGCTTTTTTCAAAATTAACCAACATCAGACAATAAAAAACCACCCGAAGGTGGTTCATATCGATTTATCCATGAAGGTATCAAACTGACTTTCGTTACCCTCTGGACAATACCTAACCGCGCTCTAGCTGGCGTACCACACTGGTCACGACACCAAACACTTCTAGTTTAGGGGCTTCGGCTGGGGCTAACGGCACCACTTTACGCGCGGCATAGGCTTTATTTTTAGGTCGTAATAATACATCAGCCTGCAACTCTAATGTTTTCACTGTCAGTTCACCGAATTCACAAGCAATAACCACATCGCCATGGCGGGCGGTTAACGATCTATCAACGACTAATACGTCACCAGAGTTGATATCGATCTTAGTTTCCGATTCCCCCTGAGCGCGGACAAAAAACGTCGCCGCTGGATCCTGAATACATAATTCATTCAAATCCATCGACTCCTCCGCCAAGCTTTCATCGGCAGAAGAAAGGGCCGCTGATTGCGAATAAAGAGGAATTCGAACACTATTTGCGGCAATAAACGCAGCAGACTCGGATGAGCCAAGATAGGAAACACGCATAACAAAATCTCTCTAATTGCATATGCGTTAATCATAGGTTCGGGAGCCCAAATGACCTAGTAAACTTTAGTAACTTTACATGATAAAAAATACGCAAAAGCTGCATTTTTTCTCTTGACTTAATGAAACAAGAACCCCTCTAAAAAAAGAAGAAAAGCCCTTAAAAATAAGTACCGTTAATCAGGCCAATTAACTCAAGGGATAGCCCCTTTCTTAGCCATGGCAATACATTTTCATGCCAATATGGCATGGGTTTTACAAAAAATTATAAAAGGAAAAAAAGCCTATTTCCCACAAAAAAAATTCGCTTTCTTCATGAGGGCAAATAAAAATACGTCAGACAATGCCGACTATTTTTAACCAACGGGCGGGAGACAACCCAAATGTTTTAGTGAAGTGATTGGTCATATGACTTTGATCACTAAAGCCAGAATATAAAGCCGCATGACTAATGGAATCGCTTTGCTTTTTAGGTTTACCCCCTCCATCTGCTCCCCTAAATCACTCTTCAAAATTTACCTACCCATCATTGTTTACACTGACCTCTGCAATAAACAGCCGTCTTCACAATGAGCAGACTAAATAATAGTTGAACGATTAAAATCTTATAAGATCGTGCCGTTTTAGCTTTGCCTTATCCAGAGCTTGTACTCTCGTGGTCCTGCAATAGCTCACTTTCGGAAACCTGTCCTTGGGTCGCTTGTGAAATACGGCGTATATATTTTGCAGGAGAGCGCTTGTGAAGGTGCAACCAATTCCACACATGGGCTTGCTTTACACCGAGAATATTTGCGAGCGCCGTTTGACTCCCTACAATTTGGACCGCTTTAGCAATGGCTGACATATAACCTCCCTAACAACCTTTATTGTTAGTTTAAATACAGTTTTTATTGTTTGTCAAATACAGAAAAAGTTGTAATCATCAGCATCATGACGATTGCAGACCGAATAAAACAAAAGAGAATCGAACAAGAGCTGACTCAAGCCAAGTTAGCCAAACTTGTTGGCATATCTCAGCAGGCGCTTCAAAAAATTGAAGACGGCAGCACACAAAAACCAAGGGATTTGGTGGAGATTGCGAGCGCTTTAAAATGCACTGCTGAATGGTTAAAATCGGGTGTATTAAGTGAAATCAGAGAACCTGCCCTGCTCTATAATAACCAACAGAAATCCACTTCGTCTTCTTCCTTTATCCATAAAGCCCCTATCATTAGCTATCTCCAAGCCATGCAATGGGCAGAGGGAAAAAGCCCAATAACAAAAGATATAATATGGGAGGAAACGCCTAGCATAGTGGGGGAAAACGCTTTCTGGCTCAGGGTCGTTGGCGACAGCATGACCTCGGCATCTGGCCTTAGCATCCCTGAAGGTTACTTGATTCTGGTGGAACCCAGCCTATCCGCAGACAATGGCGACCTGGTCATCGCTAAGCTTGAAACAGGTAATGAAGTGACCTTCAAAAAACTCGTTATTGACGCTGGTCAAACCTATCTAAAATCACTAAATTCTGATTATCGCCCCATTGAAGCCGATAAAAACTGCCACATTATTGGTGTGGTAAAAGAAGCAAAAATGACGTTTTAAGTGCTTATACCACCACCTCTCTTCCACTTTTTTCTCGCCTAATAGCATCTGCCCACCGCCATACCTTGTTTAACTTACAAGTAAAAATACAAAATTAACTGTTGACATAAAAACAATTTTAACTGTATTTTAAAGGCGTCGAAAACAACCAAAGGATAGGAATTATGTTAATAGTCACTCGACGTCCCGGTGAAACCATCAATATCGGCGATGATATGGAAGTCACAGTATTGGGCATCAAAGGCAACCAAGTTCGCATTGGCATTGCCGCACCAAAAGAAATAGGTGTACATCGCGAAGAAGTCTACCAACGTATTCAGTCCGATAAACATCAGGCGAAAATCAAGCCAATACATTCTGTTTAGTAGGGTGAACATAACCCTCTTTCCATCGACTTTTAAATAGCAAACACAAAAGCTCGCTCCGGCGGGCTTTTTTGCGCCTGTTGTTTAAAGGTTGGTAAAGGTACTATGGTTTACGAAGAACCCGCTACAATAGATACAAGCGTTATAAGAATCTAATTAAAACAAATATTAACAACACGGAAGCGAATGCCATGAGCAGCGTAACATTAGGAAATAACGTAAAAATAATGGGGAAAGAAAACGCCCCCACCCTAATGTTCGCCCATGGCTTTGGCTGCGATCAGAATATGTGGCGCTACATGCTACCCGAATTAGAAAACCATTTTAAAATCGTCGTATTTGATTATGTTGGTTCGGGCAACTCTTTATTAACCGACTATTCAAAGGAAAAATACTCGACACTAGAAGGTTACGCCGAAGACATCATAGATATCATTGAAGAATCTGAATTAAAAGATGTCACCATCGTTGGCCACTCGGTAAGCTCTATTATTGCTTCCATTGCTTCCCTAGAAGCACCAGGACACATAAAAAGCATCGTAATGGTGTGCCCATCGCCCTGTTTTCTCAATATTCCCCCTGATTATGAAGGCGGGTTTGAAAGAAGCGACCTAGAAGAACTCATTGAGTTAATGAGCAAAAACTACATTGGTTGGGCCAATTATTTAGCCCCTCTCGTTATGGGAAGCTCAAACTCACAAGAGCTCATTGGTGAGCTGTCAGGAAGCTTTTGCAGTACCGACCCCCTCATTGCCAAAACCTTTGCTAAAGCAACATTCTTTTCTGATCATAGAGACATCTTAAAAGACATCAGCTGCCCAGTTCTGATACTGCAAAGTCAATCCGATGCATTAGCCGGCACCAATATCGGACAGTATATGAACAAAGAAATCCCCCATAGCGAACTTGCTATTGTCAATGCAGAAGGTCATTGCCTACACATGACAAACCCTCAAGACATTATACCGATTACCCTCAAGTTCATTAAAAATATCGCCTGATGAAAGAAAACATAAATCAAGATTTTAACGATTTTTTTTCTGGTCATATCATTGTAAACAAAGACAGAAAAATTATTTTTTGTAATGTCTATATGTGCGATTTAAGTGGTCACCCTAATGCCAATTTACTGGGTACCCCTATATCTCAATATTTCACTAAAGCCTCGACCATTTTTATTGATAGCTATATATACCCTCTGTTAATTAACCAATCCTATGTACAAGAAATGCAAATGACTTGGCTAGGGAAAAGTGGCAAGAAAATACCCATTGTTGTAAATATAAAACTTGGGGCAGACGGCCTGTCTTATTGGTCACTTTACGTCTGCGAAACTCGTGACAAACTTCAAGACGAACTATTAAAAGCCAATGAAAAGCTCGAGGCTCAGTCTCAAGAACTATTTCGCCTCGCGACAACCGATCCCTTAACAGGCCTCTTAAATAGACGTGAATTACAAGCTCAGGCTCAAAAAATCGCCCATCGAGCAGAGCGAAAATCATCAACCTTTGCCCTGTTTGCTATTGATGTCGATTTTTTCAAACAAGTGAACGACACCCATGGTCACCAGACTGGAGACAAGGTGCTAATTCATCTCGCCAATACCCTCAGCAAAGAACGCAGAAAAAACGATTTAGTGGCAAGAGTGGGCGGTGAAGAGTTTGTATTACTCTTACCAGACATTGATGAAGAGAACGCCTTTCTACTGGCAGAAAAAATAAGAACCTTGATTGGCAAGCAATCGATCGAAAACATAAAAATCACCGTAAGCATCGGCTTAGTCGTCACTCGTCAAAACACCCAAACCGACTTTTACACATTACTCACCTTATCTGATAAAGCACTCTATGAGGCCAAAAACGCAGGGAGAAACAGAACCCACATTGCTCAACATTAAAAAGCTTATTATTAGTGGTTCCCTAACTGACGAACCACACTTCTCACTACACCAAACACTTCGAATTCAGACGCCTCGGTAACCGGAATCGGTGAATAGGCTTTATTCTTAGGACGAAGCAACACCTCTGGTTTTAACTCTAACGCCTTCACCGTCATTTCCCCATGAATACTGGCAATGATAATATCCCCGTGTTTTGCCGTTAGCGAACGATCGACAACAAGCACATCTCCCGAAACAACCCCGACATCCCGCATAGATTCCCCCTTTGCCCGTGCAAAAAAAGTCGCTGCCGGATGAGGAATGCAAAGCGCATTCGAATTCAAATCTCGCTCAGCTAATTCCTGAACAGGAGAAGAAAGCCCCACCCTTTCTACATAAAGCGGAATCTGAACACTGTTCGCATCAATAAAGGATTGAAGATGAGACACCCCAAGATAAGTTACCCGCATAAAACACACCAAAATATACTGTATATATGTACAGTATAGTTTTAAACGTCACGAATAACCAAGTAAAATTTTCTACAACGAAGAATTTTCGACTCATAGCCATAAGCGAAGTTTCAGGAAAGGCTGGTTCTAAACTTCATCAACTCCAAACCTTTTATCGCTTTCCTCTCCTAGGGCCCAATTTAAAAGCCTCATCTGTCTCTTTTTGCTTATCGTTTAAATGGTCGATATTTATACAGACATCGACTTATTAGGTTAGTATTTGAACAGCAATAAACTACCACGTAGAATCATCCGTAAACTATCAATAAACCAAAATATGCCACTCAATTCAGACCCTTTAGAAGAAAATGGCAAAGACACCTACCGTGACTTCCTTTGACCAACAAAGCGATTTTTAACATGGTAATACGCTAAAAGGCATAAGACTGAGGCACATTGATTTACATAAACTTACAGACTAAAATGCACTCAACCAATAAGGAAATCATTATGATTAAATTAAATAAAACCCTCTTCGTTTCTACTTGTTTAGTTGCTGCCATGTCTACTTCAGCAATAGCACGGGAAAACCGAACTACCCTGTGCGTACACGACAACCAAACACGCATTATCGACATTGTTTACTCTGGTGAGGGTAACGTTCCCTGTGAAGTGCAATACACAAAATTAGGGGAAACAAAAACATTGTGGAGCGCAAACTACAAAGTTGGCTATTGCGAAAACAAAGCCACGGCTTTCGTAGAAAAGCAAATAGGCTGGGGCTGGTCTTGTGACCTCGTTGCTCATGATGAAATGAAAGAAGAAACAGCCCAGTAGTATGTAAACCATTATAAAAAACACTAAAAAGCCCACATTTGTGGGCTTTTTAGTGTTTGTTGTTTAGAGAATCAATGAAGGTAAAGTTGGCGAGGTTTGGATAGCGCCAATTTGTCACTAACTCTCAACCCCACCCCGTTATATTTTTTTACTGATACTGGCAGAAGCGGCTAATGCGCCACCTAAGAAAACAAATACACTACCAACAGTACGGTTAACAAATGTCATATGACGAACATTAGACAGAAAAGGACTTATTTTTGAACCAATACTTGCATACATAAACATAGATGCACAATCGATGAAGAACCAAGTAGATGCAAGCACTATATATTGTTCAACCTGTGGCAACTCAGCGTTCATAAAGCTAGGAAATAGCGCAATAAAAAACAACAAATCTTTAGGGTTACTGATACCGACCATAAAGCCTTTTCGAAAACGTGAGTACCATGAATAATTAATCAGCGGATTGCTAGACGATGCATGACTTTCTATTTTTATAGCGCCCTCTTTCCAAGCTGTCCAGCCTAAAAAAATCAGATAACAGGCACCAATAATTTTCACAATAAAGAAAAGCGTTTCAGAGGCGACCAAGATCGCGCCAAGGCCAACAGCCGAAATAAACATTAGAACCAGTGCAGCAATAGCGCCTCCTAAAACGGTCGGTATTGCTTTTTTATTACCAAATTTCAAGCCATCCGCTACGCATAATAAAGTAGAAGGACCAGGGCTAAGTATCAATATACTGATCACGCTTATGTAAAGTAACCACATGCTTAATTCCATACATTCCTCATTAATTAAATAATTTATTAATACAGTACATTTTATTCATACCCTGAAAAAACAAGAGATTAGAGAAGAAGCTGTACAGTAAACCATTACTTTTAGTATCTGTCGTTTAAAAAACTCTATGGGGACGTTTTGTGTGGCTTGTTAAGGTTGCCGATGCTGTCATTCGCTCTGCCCTTCTCAGACTTGGGTGTTTTATTGTTGGCAGAATCGGATGGCTTTGATGATGTGGACAAGCTCGATTATCCGGCGCTGGATGAAACATTGCTAACTTTGGTTTGACTCAATTTATTCCACAGCGGCTGAGACTAAGCTTTACTATATTGTCTAAAGCGTCACAGGTATGATGACATTCAAACCTTTCGACTTATTACCGGACACTTTTATGAACGACGAGATCAACAACCCACTTCACGGTCTGGGATTACAAGAGCTGCTCACCCAGGTAGTTGATCACTACGGTTTTAAAATTCTCTACGCTTATCTAAACATCAACTGTTTCAAAACTAACCCTAGCATTGAATCCAGTGTGAAGTTTCTCAAGAAAACGGAATGGCCACGGGAGAAAGTGGAAATATTCTATCTTTATACGTTTAAAAACCTGCCGCGTGTTTCTTCTGAGCAATTTGAATTGCCACCTAGATAGCACATTACCCCTGAAGGACAAGCCCCACCGCGAACCTGCAGAACTCAGTCTGGAAGATGCTGAACGCGTACGAGAGAAGCAGGCACTGAAAGCGGCTGAGCATGGCAAGACGAAAAGTTACCGAAACCGCAAGTTTGATTGATGTGCCCTTCGGTCATTAGGCGCGGGGTGGTGGGCAAGGTGAGGCAGAGAGCGTTAGTAGAAAAACCACCAACCCCCTTGGTATGACAGGGTTTGAAAGGTGGTTGATGAGATGGACGCTCCTCATTACGGGGTCAATGCGCCAAACTGAAAGTTCTAAACAACAGTTAAGCA